>NZ_CP013476.1:1320000-2120000 GCF_001543345.1 Turicibacter sp. H121
TGTACCGGGGCTAAACGGACCGCCGAAGCTGCGGATTGACTTTAGAGTCAGTGGTAGGAGAGCGTTCTAACAGCGGTGAAGCAGTACCGGAAGGAGCTGTGGAGCGGTTAGAAGTGAGAATGCCGGTGTGAGTAGCGAAAGATAGGTGAGAATCCTATCCATCGAAAGCCTAAGGTTTCCAGGGGAAGGCTCGTCCGCCCTGGGTAAGTCGGGACCTAAGGTGAGGCCGAAAGGCGTAGCCGATGGACAACAGGTTGATATTCCTGTACCACTTATTAAACTGATGGAGTGACGGAGAAGGCTAAGTTGAGCGTGTGATTGGATTCACGTGTAAGCAGTGAGGTGGTCATGTAGGCAAATCCGCATGGCATAACATTGAGCTGTGATGCCGAAGCCGAATGGCGAAGTCAACTGACGTCACGCTTCCAAGAAAAGCTTCTAGGGTTAATTTAATAAGTGCCCGTACCGATAACCGACACAGGTAGGCGAGGAGAGAATCCTAAGATGAGCGAGAGAACTCTTGTTAAGGAACTCGGCAAAATGACCCCGTAACTTCGGGAGAAGGGGTGCTTGTGAAAGCAAGCCGCAGTGAATAGGCCCAGGCGACTGTTTATCAAAAACACAGGTCTCTGCTAAACCGCAAGGTGATGTATAGGGGCTGACGCCTGCCCGGTGCTGGAAGGTTAAGAGGAGAGGTTAGCGCAAGCGAAGCTTTGAATTGAAGCCCCAGTAAACGGCGGCCGTAACTATAACGGTCCTAAGGTAGCGAAATTCCTTGTCGGGTAAGTTCCGACCCGCACGAAAGGCGTAACGATCTGGGCGCTGTCTCAACAAGAGACTCGGTGAAATCATAGTACCTGTGAAGATGCAGGTTACCCGCGACAGGACGGAAAGACCCCGTGGAGCTTTACTGTAGCTTGATATTGAGCACTGGTGGCACATGTACAGGATAGGTAGGAGACGAAGAAACCAGGACGCCAGTCTTGGTGGAGTCGCTGTTGGGATACTACCCTTGTGTCACTGGGGTTCTAACCCGTGGCCCTTATCGGGTCAGGGAACAGTGTCAGGTGGGCAGTTTGACTGGGGCGGTCGCCTCCCAAAGAGTAACGGAGGCGCCCAAAGGTTCCCTCAGAATGGTTGGAAATCATTCGAAGAGTGTAAAGGCAGAAGGGAGCTTGACTGCGAGACCTACAAGTCGAGCAGGGACGAAAGTCGGGCTTAGTGATCCGGCGGTACCGAATGGAAGGGCCGTCGCTCAACGGATAAAAGCTACCCCGGGGATAACAGGCTGATCTCCCCCAAGAGTTCACATCGACGGGGAGGTTTGGCACCTCGATGTCGGCTCATCGCATCCTGGGGCTGTAGTCGGTCCCAAGGGTTGGGCTGTTCGCCCATTAAAGCGGTACGCGAGCTGGGTTCAGAACGTCGTGAGACAGTTCGGTCCCTATCCGTCGTGGGCGTAGGAAATTTGAGAGGAGCTGTCCTTAGTACGAGAGGACCGGGATGGACACACCGCTGGTGTACCAGTTGTTCTGCCAGGAGCATAGCTGGGTAGCTACGTGTGGACGGGATAAACGCTGAAAGCATCTAAGCGTGAAGCCCCCCTCAAGATGAGATTTCCCATTCGAAAGAAGTAAGATCCCTTGAAGACGACGAGGTTGATAGGTCAGGAGTGGAAGTGTGGTGACACATGGAGCGGACTGATACTAATCGATCGAGGACTTAACCAAAGAAACTGAAGAAGATATCTAGTTTTGGAAGATTAACAACATCTTTCAATGGTCTAGTGATGATGGCAAGGAGGGCACACCTGTTCCCATACCGAACACAGAAGTTAAGCTCCTTAGCGCCGAGGGTAGTACGCAAGTGCGAGAGTAGGACGTCGCTGGGCCAAACCTATATGCGGGTGTAGTTTAATGGTAGAACTTCAGCCTTCCAAGCTGACTGTGAGAGTTCGATTCTCTTCACCCGCTCCAATTCGAATAGTCGCACTCTTTGAGTGCTTTTTTTATCCCTTGTGAGAATTTAATTTTTCAAAAATTTCGTTTATATTCGACTTTATTAATATTTATTATTGTATTATTAAATTATATCTGATAATATATTCAAGAGCCCTAAAAAATGCTCTCCATTACGGAGAGCATATTTTTTTTTTATCTAAAAACAGAAACTTATTAATGGGAGGAATAATACATGACAAAATATATTTTTGTTACGGGTGGAGTTGTTTCATCATTAGGAAAAGGAATCACAGCTTCTTCTCTTGGCCGATTATTAAAAAATAGAGGTCTTAAAGTTTTTATGCAAAAATTTGACCCTTATATCAATGTTGATCCAGGTACAATGAGTCCATATCAACATGGTGAGGTTTTTGTTACGGATGATGGGGCCGAAACGGATTTAGATTTAGGTCATTATGAACGTTTTATCGACGAAAACTTATCACAAAATTCAAATATTACTACAGGTCGCGTTTATTCTAATGTTATTGAAAAAGAACGTCGCGGGGAATATCTAGGTGCTACGGTTCAAGTTATTCCTCATATTACTAATGAAATTAAATCAAAATTAGTTGCTGCTGCTCAAGATAGTGATGCTGATGTTATCATTACTGAAATTGGTGGTACTGTTGGTGATATTGAATCTTTACCTTTTTTAGAAGCCATTCGCCAGGCACGTAAAGATTTTGGATATAATAATACATTATATATTCATAATACTTTAGTACCATATTTAAAAGCAGCTGGTGAAATTAAAACAAAACCAACACAGCATAGTGTTAAAGAATTACTTTCATTAGGAATTCAACCAGATGTTATTGTTTTACGTACTGAAGTTGATATTGAAGATCATGTTAAAGAGAAGATTTCTTCATTCTGTAACGTACCTAAAGAGGCTGTTGTTCAAGCAATTGATGCTGATATTTTATATGAAGTTCCTATGCATTTAAAAGCTCAAGGATTAGATGATTATGTATGTAAACATTTTGGTATTGAAGCGCCGGAAGCAGATATGACAAAATGGCAGGAGTTAATTGATACTGTTCGTAATTTAGATGGTGAAGTATCAATTGCCTTAGTTGGTAAATATGTTGCATTACCAGATGCTTATTTATCAGTAGTTGAGGCATTAAAACATGCTGGTTACCATTTTGGTAAAAAGGTTAAGATTAAATGGATTGATTCTGAGAGAGTTACAGAAGAAATAGTTAATGAAATCTTTGCTGATGTAGATGGAATCTTAGTACCAGGTGGATTTGGTAATCGAGGTGTAGAAGGTAAGATTTTATCTTGTCAATATGCGCGCACTAAAAATATTCCCTATTTTGGAATTTGTTTAGGTATGCAAATTGCTGCGATTGAATATGCTCGTAATGTTGCAAAATTAGAAGGTGCTAACTCTACTGAGTTTGATGAAAATACACCTCATGCTATTTTTGATTATTTACCAGATCAATATGAAGGTATTAAAATGGGGGGAACGTTACGTTTAGGTTTATATGATTGTTATGTTAAAGAAGGAACTAAAGCATATGATGCTTATCAATCAGTAAATGTTAAGGAACGTCATCGTCACCGTTATGAGTTCAATAATCAATATAAAACGATTTTAGAAAATGCAGGATTAGAATTCTCAGGAATTAATCCTCAAACCGGATTAGTAGAAATTATCGAAATTCCTGGACATCGTTGGTTTGTGGCAGGACAATTCCATCCAGAATTCTTATCACGTCCACAAAAACCACAGCCTTTATTCCGTGATTTTGTGAAAGCAGCTATGGAATTTAGTTTAGAATAGTTTAGTATAATATTTAGTTTATAGATTTGTAGTTGGATTGAGAGTAAGAGCTTTTTAGAATTAAAAAGTGGGCTCGAGATCTAACTACTTTTTTTATTTTATTGGTAAAAATATGATATAATTATGGGTGAAAACGAATTCAGAGTTGAGGATGGGTAGGATGAAGAATTACTTGTTTATTTTTTAAATCGCTATATGTTCGATGATAAATAGTGGGGATGATTTTTGTATAGAAGCGTCTAGTGTTTTCAATAATTCTGATGAGGAATGATTATTAGAAAAAAGTCAGAGTAAGTTTAAGATAGGGTACCCTTCTTCTATTACACCATTAAATTATTACTATTTTTATAGTTCGTTAAAGGGAGTTATTAATGATATTTCTCAAGAATTTTCTAATTTAACTGATAAGAATTTATCTTCATATTTAATTTCAGATATTGCAGAAAATGAAAGTTTATTAAAATATGGGATTATCGATTTATTTGTATCAGGTAAGATGGAGGCATATAAGGAGTTTTATTATAGCTCCCCTATTCATGAATTCGAGTATACTTTTTATGTGAATCAAGGAAATAA
Organism: Turicibacter sp. H121; assembly: GCF_001543345.1. Lineage (NCBI taxonomy): Bacteria > Bacillati > Bacillota > Erysipelotrichia > Erysipelotrichales > Turicibacteraceae > Turicibacter > Turicibacter sp. H121. The sequence continues at coordinate 1,324,375 of NZ_CP013476.1, forward strand.
TGCGAAAAATACAGAAGACTTGATGAAGTATAAAATTGGGATTGTTAATAATGATGATAAGATTGAAAAGTATTTATTATCTTTTAAAGATATTATTAGTTATCCAAATTATATGGCTCTATATGCTGGTCTTAATAATGGTGAGATTGATGCGATTTTTGTACTGAGAGATTTGTTTCAGTATCAAAGTTTAGTGCATGAGTTACGAGAGGTGAAATCAACGGAATATTTGTCATCGGCATGGTATTTTATTTCAGATGAACCTAATTTAATCTCAATTATAGATAGGATTATGTCTAAGATGCAGACGATGGAAAAGCATGCGGATTATTTCTTCAACCATCAGAATGCATTAATTGGGAAGCTATATAATTTAGATAAATCGACATATGAATGGTTATTTTATCGGCAACCTGTGATAAAGGTTGGGATTTATGATGTACCACCTTTTATGTATTATAACGAGGATGAGGATACGTTATCTGGGATGTTAGATTATGTTTTGAAGCAGATTCATAACAATTTTGGTGTCAAGTTTGAGTTTGTTTTTGGTGATTATGAAGAGTTAGTAGGGGCTTATCAACAGGGGGTGATTGATATATTACCTGTTTTTGAGATGGAGTCTAATGAGAAATTATTTTTAGAGGGAAATAATTATGAGATTTATCAAGGTCAGATAAATGCGTATGGGCTATTTAATCAAGTGATGTTTCAAGAGGCGGTGGGTACTAATCTTAATACAGTGCTAGGAAGTGTATCCAGTGAAGGATTTTTAAGAAGTGAGATGAATGTTCGAGTTGAAGATTCGATTAGTAAGTTACATGAGGGGCTAGTTGAAAGAAAGATTGATTATTTATTACTAGATCCTGTTTATTTAGATTATTTTGAACAGTACAATTTGTCGTATAAAGGGAAAATTGGTAAGTATATTTTCTCTTTAATGGTTAGAGATAATCAAAATTTTATGACATTATTTGATGCGATTAAAGTACATGATTTTGAAGATGATGAGGTGCGATTGAAGTATGAGATGCTCCTTTCAAGTGAAATGTACTTGTTTGAGATGTCTTCATTGAAGCATGATTTATATTTGATGCATCAGCAACAATTTTTGTTTGCTGGAGGGACTATTCTATGTACATCTATTATTTTGGTGTTGGCATGTATGCGTTATTTGGATAAGAAGACGGAGCATTTGAAATATACGGATTATGCGACAGGACTTTTGAATCGATTAGGTTATATGAATCAGATGGATAAGATGATGAATAAGGGTGAGCCGTTTACTTTTGCCATTATGGATATTGATCATTTTAAGTCAATTAATGATACGTATGGTCATTTAGTTGGCGATCAAGTTATTACTTATGTGGCGAATGTGTTGAAGAAATGTTGTCCACAGAATAGTGTGATTTGTCGATTAGGTGGTGATGAGTTTGTGATTTGTATTAGAGATCATAGTAAGGAAGTTGCTATTTCAGTTGTAGAAAGTATTAGAGAAGATTTGAAAGGTTATAGTGAATATTTTGAAGTGACCGTTTCAATTGGGATTTCTTTTTATAGAGGGGAGGCCGTTGATTTAGAAAAGCTTTATCAGCAGGCTGATCATGCTTTGTATGAAAGTAAGAAAAATGGTCGGAATCAATATCAAATTTTTCAAAATTAGGGGATTGCATATTGAGATTTCTTTGATATAATAGTAACGTTAAATCCTATATAAAAAGGTGACAAAATAATGAAACTAACAAATTTGGAAACTAAATTGACAAATTTCATATATATTTTAAGTATCTAGCACTCTATGTTCGCATAGGGTGCTTTTTTGTTGGTATATACCAGATTTGTTTAAAGGAGTAGAGAGCAATGAGTAATTACGATGTTGTTATTGTTGGGGCAGGACCTGCAGGGATTTTTGCTGCATATGAGTTATCAAAGAAAAATAAGGATTTAAAGGTGGCTTTAGTAGATAAGGGGTTAGATATTTATAAACGTAGATGTCCAATTCTTGAACATAAAATTAAAAAATGTCCAGTAATCAAGGACCATGTAGGTTGTATGCCTGCTTGTTCAATTACGAATGGGTTTGGTGGAGCTGGTGCTTATTCGGATGGAAAGTTTAATATTACACATGAGTTTGGTGGATGGATGACAGATTATTTATCAAATGGTGTAGTAGAGGATTTAATTAGTTATGTTGATGAAATTAATTTAGAACATGGGGCAACGACTGATATTACGGACCCAACGACGGATAAGGTTCGTGAGATTGAGAAACGTGGATATGCGGTAGGATTAAAATTACTTCGTGCAAAGGTTCGTCATTTAGGAACAGAACAAAACTTAGAAATTTTAAAAAGCATTTATGAAGCAATGAAAGACCGTGTGGATTATCACTTTAAAACTGAAGTAAAAGATGTTATCGTCGAAGATAATGAAGTAAAAGGGTTATTACTTGCTAATGGAGAGACAATGAAGGCCAATCAAGTCTTTTTAGCACCAGGTCGTGATGGATCAGTATGGTTAAAAGACGTGATGAAAGGTCAAAATATTCCGATGAAGAATTTACAAGTTGACATTGGAGTACGCGTGGAAACTTCTGATATTGTCATGCAAGAAATCAATGAGCATTTATATGAAGGAAAGTTCGTCTATCGCACGAGTGTAGGGACTGTTGTTCGTACGTTCTGTTCAAATCCTTCAGGTCATGTTGTTGTTGAAAATCATTCAGGAACGATGTTGGCAAATGGTCATGCTTATAAGGATCCAAAGTTAGGAAGTAAGAATACGAACTTTGCTTTACTTGTTTCTCATACGTTTGAAGAACCATTTGATCAACCAAATGAGTTTGCTCATGAAGTTTCACATTTAGCAAACAAATTATCAAATGGATCAATAATTGTTCAAAAATATGGAGATATTTTAAGAGGGCGTCGTACGACGGCTAAACGTTTAAAAGAAGGATTCGTAGAACCAACATTAAAAGAGGCGGTTCCTGGAGATTTAGGGTTAGTACTGCCTTATAATACGATGAAGTCATTAATTGAGATGACGGAAGCGTTAGATCATGTAACACCAGGTATTGCAGCGGAGCATACGTTGTTCTATGGTGTAGAAGCGAAATTCTATTCAGCTCGTCCTGAGATTGACGATAAGTTTGAAACAAAAGTTAAGGGCTTATTCGTTGGTGGAGATGGAGCGGGTGTAACACGCGGACTTGCGCAAGCTGGAGCAAGCGGAGTTTGGGTGGCTCGTCAAATTTTAGAGCGCTATGAGGCGTAAAATTGATGAATTGTTTTCGCTAATCAATTCATTTAGATACTAGAAAAATTTAAATTTCATTTTGACAGAAAAGGTGGAGAGTTTTAATGGCAAAAACAGTTGTAGTTGTAGGAACACAATGGGGAGATGAAGGAAAAGGTAAAATTACCGATTATTTAGCTCAACAAGCAGATATCGTAGCTCGTTACCAAGGTGGAAATAATGCTGGACATACGATTGAGTTCAATGGACAACAGTTTAAGTTACGCTTAATTCCTTCTGGAATTTTTAATTCTGAAAAAGTAATTTTAGGAAATGGAATGGTTATTAATCCTGAGTCATTACTTGAGGAGATTGCTTACTTAAATGAAGGGGGAATTTCAACAGATCATATTCGTATTTCAAATCGTGCTCATGTGATTTTCCCTTATCATATTGAGTTAGATGGTCTTCAAGAAGAGTTAAAAGGAGATCAAAAAGTTGGAACAACTAAACGTGGAATCGGTCCTTGTTATACAGATAAATATGCACGTGTTGGAATCCGTATGGGTGAGTTGATGGATAAAGAAGTATTTGCTACTCGTTTAAAAGAACAATTAGCTGATAAAAATGAAATTTTAGCCAAATACGGAAAACCAACATTCTCATTCGAAGAAATCTATACAAAATATTGTGAGTATGCTGACGTGATTCGTCCTTATGTAACGGATACTTCTTATGAATTAGATGAAGCATTCAATGAAGACAAAAAAGTCTTATTCGAAGGTGCTCAAGGGGTTATGTTAGATATCGACCACGGAACTTATCCATTCGTAACGTCTTCAAATCCATCAGCTGGTGCGGTAACAACTGGTTTAGGTGTTGGTCCAACTAAGATTGAAGAAGTTATCGGGGTTGTTAAAGCATATTCAACTCGTGTTGGTGAAGGTGCGTTCCCAACTGAAATTGAAGGAGAAATTGCAAATCGTATTCGTGAAATCGGTCGTGAGTACGGAACGGTAACAGGTCGTCCTCGTCGTATCGGATGGTTCGATAGTGTTGTTGTTTCTCATACTCGTCGTGTAAGTGGATTAACTGGAATTTCAGTTAACTTATTAGATGTATTATCAGGATTAGAGACACTAAAAATCTGTACAGCTTATGAATTAGATGGGCAAGTGATTAAATACGTTCCATCAACAATCAAAGAATTTGAACGTTGTACACCAGTTTATGAAGAAATGCCAGGATGGCAAGAAGATATTACTGGAGTAACTTCATTTGAAGAATTACCAGTCGCTGCACAAAACTACTTACGTCGTATTGAAGAATTAATCGGTGCAAAAGTAGCCATCTTCAGCGTTGGTCCAGACCGCGAACAAACAATCTTATTAAAAGCGTTATTCTAGAACAACTCTGCACTATGTGCAGTTAGTTGTTCTTGACTCCGCAACAAGCGGAGTTATCCTTTTTTGTGAAAGTCGTGAGAAACGAAGTAAGCACGACTACTACAAGAGGATTATTAGAAGCGAGAGTTTTCTTAATCGAGTGAAACTTTTGAATTAGAAATGAGAATTTATTTAGATACATAGTGAAAAAGATTTCACATTTTACGAAATAAGCTTAGTACATTCGTTTTGATGGTAGCCAGGCTAACTATAGTAGCGCTAAAATTTTTTCAGCTATGAAAAACTTATCGCTACTTATATATATTCTGAGATAGCGGTGGGGAAAGCCGTTATAAATGTCAGTAAAGTGAGTGATTTGAGTAGAGAAGGGGAAATCTCTACTAAGATTAATCAGTAAGAAAAAGTCATGAATCTGATGGGGAAGTCAGGTTTATGGTTATTGAATAGATGACTTTAGTGGAAGTGGGGAAGCTTCTGCTATAATTTAGCGTATCATTATCGTGAGGAAACGATGGTGATGGATTTATGAGTGAGAGGTTTTAGTAGAAATGGGGAAGTTTCTACTAATATAATTTGAATATAGCTGAGAAGTTATGTTTATTTGAGTAAGAGCAACCTATTAGAAGCGGGGAAACTTCGACTAGGTTTTAGTGAGAAAACAGAATTTAATTGAATAAGAGTAGTAGTGAGAGTTAGAATTTTGAAGTGGATGGTAGATGGAAGGTGCTTATTAATAATGGGGAAGTTATTAATGGGTGGTAGGATGTTTGTTTTGTTTTTTAGGAGTAGGCTAAGAAGGTCAAGGTGGGAATTTTTATATAGATAGGCAACGCAATTCGCGTTGCTTTTTTTTCTAAATCATGTAAAATAGTGGTATTAAAGGGGCGTGATTTGGATGAAGAAATGGTATTATGCAATTTTTTTAGTCTGTTTATTTGTTTTTAATCAAGCATTTAAGTCTTATGTAGAAGTATATGGTTTACTCGAAGGAGTATTGGTTGGGTTAACGATTGCATTTTTATGTAAGCTGGTGTTTAAGGTAGTGACGAAGACGATTATTTTTATCGCTATTGTGTGTGGTATTTTAGTGTTTTTAGTGTCATCAGGTTATATTGAGTTACCAGCAGAGCTTGCTAATCTTTTTAACCTTTCACATATATTTCACAGTTTTTTCTAATATAAGAGGTTATTTTAAGTTATAATAATGGATGTAAAGACTTGTGGTATTAAGTCAAGTATATGATTGAAAAAAATAGATAAAGATTTTTAAAAGTTGGGCGCACTGAACTAGACCCTCGGCTAATTTTTTAAAAATTTAGCCTAGCGCCAGACAGAAAGGATTCAAAAGCAATCAGTTAGCTTTTGAGTGATACGCTCCTTTCCGGCGTGTAGAGTTGGTGGTTACGTAACAGCGTATCCACCAAACGCACTAATTTTCTAGCGGTTAGGACGAGGGCTCGTTTGTGTTTAAATTTCGGAACTTCATCGTATTTTTTCTGGTAATACAAGCGGTAAGTATCTTCGTGTCGTCTGATAGAGTTGGCAGCTTCAACCATATAATACCGAAGATATTGGTTGCTTGTTCGTGTCAGTGGTGTACGTTCCGATTCAAAGTTTCCAGACTGATTTTTTTTCCAGTAGAGACCGCAATATTTGGCTAATTGGGCTTCATTTTCAAAACGTTCAATTTGACCGATTTCAGCGACAATACCGGCGGCATAAACAATACCGATACCTGGAATACTTTTTAAACATTGGGCTTCTGTTACAATTTCAAAGAGCGCCACAATGCTTTTTTCTAAATCTTTAATCTGTTTTTTCAACGTTTGGATTAATCGTGCATAAGTCGCTAAAACCATGTCTACTGATTCTTGAACGACTTTACCCAATCGATAAGAATCACGAATAGCTTTTTTAATGGTTTTAGCTAATTTCTGTGGATCACTAAAACGACCTCGACCTTTTTCTTGTAGAAGGTTAGCTAAATCTTCTAACTCCATTTCGGCCATTTCATCGAGGGTTAGTGCATCAGAAAGAAGATCGAGCATGGTCGCACCAAAAACAGAGGTATCGAGCTCTTTAGAGAGGGTATTACACTTGTAGTAAAGGTTCTCAAGAAAGTGCTGTTTACATTCGGTGAGTTGATGAACCATTTGATATCTCGAACGAGTCAGACGTTGAAGAGCGACATAGCGTTCCTCTTTTAAAACTGTCTTATTAAATCGTTCAATACGTAAGAAGTCGGCAATACGAAAGGCATCCATTCGATCGTTTTTATCTTCTTCAAAAAGCCCTTTATAACGATGAATGGACTTAGGGTTTTGGATAACGACTTCAACGAGACCTAAGGATTTTAGTTCAAGATCTTCAGATAAAAAAGTTGCAGGATGAAAACTGTAAATCGAAGTAGACTCCATTCCAATCACGATTTTTTCATAGTTAAATGATTGGTGAAACTGGAGAACATCTTCTTTGATAGAAGAGGCACCGTTAATGTTATTAGGAAGGGTAACTTCTTTTAACGTCGTGTCTGAACTATCAAGAAAACAAACATCAAGTTTTTCAGAGCTAACATCAATACCGACAAATAATTTCATGGAAGGGACCTCCTTTCTTTTGAATGAATTTGGAATAAACTCGGATACGGCTGGACATCCCTAGGGTCCCAAACGTGGCGACAACCTCGCGTATAAGTATTCTAAAGACTTTAGCTATGAGTGCTGCCCTCAACCCTGTTAAGAAGAGGAACATAGAAAGAGTCGATACAGCTTGTGCGTCTGTCGAACAGTTTGGGTCTGGGTCACAGTCTTCAAATGTAGTCGAACTACAGGAGGAAAAAGTATATTCCTGATGGATCCAATTCCATTACCTATATGATGGAACGTCCGAGGGTATCTGAGACAAAAAGAGATCACTAAATGAATCATTTAGGTAAAGAAAACTCATTCAGTTTTCAAAGAACAATTCATGCCCTAAATGAAGGGCTTAAACTTATTATACGAGGAGCAATAGTTATGAAGAAAATTTTAATAGCCTTAGTTGCAGTTATTGTTATTGCAGTAGGAGCAAATTTCCTATTCCCTTCGGTTAATTCGCTGACTGATTTTAAACATATTAACTATACAGAGACTTTTGATCAAAAGGAGTCAGAGTATTACGTTTATTTTTATCAGGAAACTTGCCCACTCTGTTTGCAGTTTAGTCCAGAGCTAGTGGCTGCGTATAATGAGAAGGATGTTCCGATTTATGTGGTTGATGCTGCGGCAACAGAAAATAAAGCGGCTTGGTATGATTGGGCTGCTCATGATAAAAAATATACAAAAGTGATTGGTAAAGTTGAGAATGGGGTACAGGTTTTCAATGAAGGAGAATCGAGTGCGAAGTATCCATCGAATGAAGGATGGACAATTTCTACAAATAAAAATAATGAGCTTGTTGCTTATCATAAAGATGCTTTTAATAACCGTTCACCACAAACCGCAGAAGAAATTGAGATTTCTGGTACACCAGCGTTAATTAAAGTTAAAGATGGGAAGTTAGCGGGGTATGGTGAAGGGATCGATCAAGACCGTGCTTTATTGGAGACTTATGGACAATAATTTAAAAAAATCTTGCTTTAACGAGCAAGATTTTTTAACAGATTAATATGAGGTGATAGATATGAAACATATTTTCGTAATTGATGATGATGCAAATATTAGACAATTAATTTTAAGATATTTAGAAAAGGAAGGATATAAGGTTACAACATTTGAAAATGCAGATTCAGTGTTAGAGGCATTTAATGTGATGCAACCAGATGCCCTTGTTTTAGATATTATGATGCCAGGTACAATGGATGGGCTTGATTTATGTAAAAAGATTCGTACGGTCAGTCAAGTTCCAATTATTTTCGTATCAGCGAAAGATGAAGCGGTGGATCGTATTATTGGTTTAGAGCTTGGAGCGGATGATTATTTATCAAAACCATTTAGTCCTCGCGAGTTGTTAGTACGTTTGAAAATTATTTTCCGCCGTATTGAACCCGTCATGGCAACTGAACAAGAGACAACTCTTTATCAAATTAACGATGTAAAAATTGATGATTCAAAACGTGTCTGCACAGTGAATGGTGCTGAGATGTCATTAACAAATAATGAGTATATGTTATTATCTTATTTAGTAAAGAACAAAAATATTTCATTTACTCGCGAAAATTTAATTCAAAATATTTGGGGTTATGATTATGTCGGAGAATCACGAATGATTGATGATTTAGTGAAACGTCTTCGTAAAAAATTAAAAGCGATGAATGCACAGGTTGAGATTACAACGGTTTGGGGTTATGGATACCGAATCGATGATAATTTATAATTAGGTGTTGATATGAGACTTGATCGCAAGTTATTTTGGAGTTATATTGTGATTATTTTAATCGCGATCTCCACGTCATTTACACTATTTACAGTGGCCTCTAATCAATTTTTAACTTATCGTTTAATGGATAGTATGAAAAAAGAGTTAGATTTAATTAAGGAAAACTTGATGATTTATAATACGGATTATTTTCACTCAGGACCTGTCATTAGAGATCATATTATGCAATTAGTTCAATCTAACTTGATTATTATCCAGGATAATACACTAGCTTTTACAAATAGTCAGGATCTTTATGATGAATTACAGGCTCATAAAGGGGATAGTTCATATCTAAATAAACATTATTTAACTGTTTCAGGTGAAACGAATATTGGATATACGAAGTTTGATATTATCTTAGTGAGTGAAAAAGGGATGATTAGTGAATTAAATCAACTAAATTTAAGTATCCTATTTATTACTTCACTGGTCAGTATGTTAATTGCTGCGTTTTTTGGGGTCTATGTTCAAAATAATATTTCAAGACCGATTCATTTACTGAAAAATAAGGTTCGAGGTTTCCAAGAAAGTATGGAGGCGCCTGAGGTAACCATTTATACAGGTGATGAAATCCAAGAATTAGATGAAGATATTGTTCGTATGGCGACATCGATTGTTAATAATGATCGTAAGCGCAAGGCATTCTTTGAAAATACGTCTCATGAATTAAAGACCCCCTTAATGAATATTCGAGGTTATGCGGAAGGATTAAAGGATGGTATTTTTTCAATTGATGAGGCTGCTGAAGTCATTGCTCAGGAGAGTGAGTCCCTTCGAACGTTAGTTGAGTCTATTTTATATTTATCTAAACTTGAAGATGCGACGCACGATCGTTATCAACTTCAATTGGTTGATTTAAATCAATTTTTAGATGGCTTTTATCATAAGATGGCAGGATTAGTAGCAGATAAGAATCTTGAATTTCAGTTGAATTTAGATAAATCAGTTCAAGTTAAAATGGATGATGATAAGATGATTCGTGCGTTATCGAATATTATTACGAATGCGGTTCGTTATGCGAAGACAGTGATCTCGATTGAGACGATTGTTGAGAATAATGTTGTGGAGATTCGTTTATTTAATGATGGAGCACAAATTGCTGAGGCAGATTTACCTTATCTTTTTGATCGTTTTTATAAAGGGGATAAAGGTCAGTCAGGTCTTGGTTTAGCAATTGTTCAAAGTATTATGACAACACATCATGGTACGGTTGAGGCGCTAAATGTTGAGGGTGGTGTATGTATGAGTGTTAAGTTACCTTATGTGGCATCTTCTAGTAAACGTCGATTAAATGAGATGAAAAAAGGTTAAATCAATAAACTGATTTAACCTTTTTTATTTGAAATGAAAGTGGATTAATCATTTGTTAGCGTTTCGGTAGTTTATCATTTTTTTTATTGCGACAAATGATGTCAAAAATTTAAAAGAAAGATTTGTTAGAATGGGCAATTTAAGTTAAAATAAATAGGTAAAGTAAAATAGGATAAGGTGGGAAAGTAGACATGATTGAGCGTTATTCGCGCCCTGAGATGGCAGCTATTTGGACAGAACAAAATAAGTTTGAAGCATACTTAAAGGTTGAGATTTTAGCTTGTGAAGCTTGGGCTCATTTAGGACACATTCCAATGGAAGATGTTGAAAAGTTATGGAAAAATGCTTCATTTGATCTGAATCGTATTTATGAAATTGAGCGAGAAACTCGCCATGATGTTGTAGCTTTTACACGTGCGGTAAGTGAAACTTGCGGTGATGAGAAGAAGTGGGTACATTATGGATTAACGTCAACGGATGTTGTAGATACAGCAAATGGATATTTACTAAAACAAGCGAATGATATTTTACGTGCTGATATTCAACGTTTTATTGATGTTTTAGGTGAGAAAGCTAAAAAATATAAACATACAGTGCAAATGGGTCGTACACACGGGGTTCATGCTGAAATCACGACGTTTGGATTAAAGTTAGCGTTATGGTATGAAGAGATGAAACGTAATCAAGCTCGTTTCGAGGAAGCTGCTCGTGCGGTTGAGTGTGGAAAAATTTCTGGTGCCGTTGGAACGCACGCGAATATTCCATTCTTCGTTCAAGATTACACTTGTGAGAAGTTAGGAATTGAATCTGCTAAGATTTCAACTCAAACGTTACAACGTGACCGTCATGCTGCTTATATGGCAGCTATCGCGTTAGTTGGAGCATCTATCGAGAAAATGGGTGTTGAAGTTCGTCACTTACAACGTACTGAGGTTCGTGAGGCAGAGGAGTTCTTCCGTAAAGGACAAAAAGGTTCTTCAGCTATGCCACATAAACGTAACCCAATCGGTTCTGAGAACATGGCAGGGTGCGCACGTGTGTTACGTGGATATATGGTGACGGCATATGACAATATTGCTTTATGGCATGAACGTGATATTTCACATTCATCTGCAGAGCGTATTATTATGCCAGATGCAACAATTTTATTAGATTATATGTTAAATCGTTTTACTAACCTTATCGATAATTTAACGGTTTATGAAGAAAACATGTTAGAAAATATCAACAAAACTCATGGTGTTATTTTCTCTCAACGTGTGATGTTAAAATTAATCGAAAAAGGATTTGTTCGTGAGCAAGCTTACGATTTAGTTCAACCTAAGGCAATGCAAGCTTGGGAAAACCGTCAATCATTCCGTCAATTATTAGAAGCAGATGAAACAGTCATGAGCCATTTAACAATGGAAGATTTAGATGATTGCTTCGATCATACATATCACTTAAAAGCAGTAGACGGAATCTTCGAACGCCTTGGATTAAACTAAAAGGTTGAAAATGACGTTGAGCTTTCCGTACAGGTCGGATTTCGGGGGTCTAAACTCGAAGTTTGAGTTTAGTGATCGGAGGAGACTTGATAGGAAGGTTGTCATTTGAAACTGGATTGAATAAAAGTTGCCCTAAAGGATAAGAATATTTAAATTCAAATGAATTAGATGGGCCAAAAAGTAGCGGGAATTTTGCGTTCTCTGAGTTAAGTAGGGAAATAAATTTTAGTTAAATGTACTACCTTAGATGAGGAAAGGTAGTTAAATATTTTAGATTAATTTGATTGGCCATATTCAATTTAATCGTGTTGTGGATAACTTCATTTGAAGTTATCCACATTTTTGTTTTTGAGCAAAAAAAGAGCCATTCGGCTCTTTGAGATATTAGTAGTTTTCTGAACGGATTTCGAAGTGTGCTTGATCGTATGAGCAAACTGGACATACTTTCGGCGCCTTTTTCCCGAAATGAATGTGTCCACATTCTTGGCATACCCAAGCAATTTCTTCTTCACGTTCAAATACTTGACCTTCTTCAATATTTTTTAATAATTGTATATAACGCTCTTCGTGGTGTTTTTCGATTTTTCCAACCATTTCGAATAAGGCTGCAATACGATTGAACCCTTCTTCGCGAGCTTGTTGTGCGAATGTTGCATACATGTCAGTCCACTCATCGTTCTCTCCAGCTGCAGCATCTTTTAAATTTGTCATTGTATCTGCGATTTCACCTTCATGTAATAATTTGAACCATAATTTTGCATGTTCCATTTCGTTACGAGCTGTTTCTAAGAAGATGTTTGAGATTTGTTCATATCCTTCTTCTTGAGCTTTTGCAGCATAATAAGTATATTTGTTACGTGCCATTGATTCACCAGCGAATGCATGCATTAAATTTGCTTCAGTTTTAGAGCCTTTTAAGTTATTCATAATTCAATTCTCCTTTATTCTCGTTATCTCTAATTAGACTTTTTAAAGTAAATAGTAACTATTACTAGTTTATATTAGCTTTAGATTAAAATCAATAATAATTCTTAAATTTATTTAAAATAATTGATATTAATTATCATTTAAGGTAATAAAAAATTGCTTATAGGATAAATTTTAGATATAATAATAGTGAGATCAGTATAAAGTAAGTAGTTTATCTACTTCCAATTAAAAAAGATGCGCTTAGCGCATCTTTTTTGTATATTTTTTTGTTAATGAGTTATTCTATTAATGAGAGTTGCAGTGGTGTTTGTCGATCATCCCACTATAATCAGTAGAATCGGCCGTTGCGTGGCGTTTGTGGATAGCCCACGATAAATAGTAATAATCTGAAAAAGTTTAATGAATACCGTTATTAGACTTTAAAACTCTCAGAAAAAAGTGTCTTGTTTTAGAAAAATGTTTCTATGCAAGACACTTTTTATTTTTTGTTATTAGCGGACCAAAAAAAGTACTATTAATTTAAGTCACTCTGTTTTATAAGATAAGTTGATAGATGAAGCAAATGAAAACGACCATCGCAAAACTAGCAATAAATACATTTAGCTTCTTTATTTTTCTTGGCCCTATACCGGGACTAAACCAAAATAAGTTATCAATTATATCAAATAAGGTTTGAATTAAATTATCTATAAAATCCATTTTTCCCCCCTGTTTTGATGAATTAATACTTTATTATATGAGAAATATATTTAAAAATATGTCGGAATTAAGGATAAAAATTTTGAATCTACATATCCTATTAGTGTAGAGTCAAAGGTGGTCTTCGCTGATGTTCCCACATAAAAAAGAAATTTAGCCTTAGAATGGAGTAGCAGATAGCCCATTATAAAGAATATTATCTGACTAATATTCAGTTGTGAAACTCGATATTAGATGGACTCTACAGGTTAAGTGTCTTATTGTAGGAAGATGTTCCTATAATGAGGCACTTTTTTATTTTTTATATTTGTCGAAAGCTTTTTTATCATCTAGGTGAACATTTTTGAAAAAGTAAATGAGCCAAATAATGATGGTAAGAATGAAGCACCACATTCCGAAGAAATAAGTTGGGATTGAGCCAATGACAAAAATAATGCCGTAAGTGATAAAATTATTTCTCATGTCCAGGCTCAGGCGTTTCTCATCATATTTAAGACGTTCTTTTTTCGATTTGAAGTTATAACCTGAAATTAAGAGACATGCTTTTTCTTTTAATAAAGCAAAAATAGTGGCAAAAATGAAAAAAAATATTGCCATTATTAGAGTGAAAATGGTTAAGGGCATATTTTCCATATTCATTCCTCCTTTATTTTATTATATGAGTGAATATTTTTTGATACAAGGGAAATAATTAATTTGTAGGGTTTTGCGTAAGGGTTATCGGATAGCCGTGAAGTATCTGGATAAGATTTAGTGAATGCTAAATGTTAGAAACTCTGCAATAAAGTGTCTTGTGATAGAAAATAGTTTCTATGATAAGGCACTTTTTTTTGTTTTTTGGTTAAAAAACACACCTGCGAACTACTTTACTTATATACTAGAAGTATAAGTAAAGAGCATATAAGTTGGCTATTCGATAGGTTTATGTGAAAATGACGATAGAAGTTTTTGTTAGGAGTGATTTTTTGATGAAAGATACGGCTATTTTTGAGGCGCTACAATTAGAGTTAAAGCGTCAACGTGAAAATGTGGAATTAATTGCGTCTGAGAATTATGTATCAGAAGAAGTTATGGCGGTTCAAGGATCTATTTTAACAAATAAATATGCAGAAGGGTATCCAAATAAACGTTATTATGGTGGATGTGAATTTGTAGATACGATTGAAGATATTGCACGTAATCGTGCCAAACAATTATTTGGAGCAAAATTTGCGAATGTTCAACCTCATTCGGGTTCTCAAGCCAATATGGGAGCTTATCGTGCAGTGTTAGAGCCGGGAGCAAAAGTATTAGGAATGAATTTAAGTCACGGGGGACATTTAACTCATGGTCATCCGTTAAACTTCTCAGGAAAAGATTATGAGTTTTATGAATATGGAGTAAGTGATGAAACTGAAACGATTGATTATGAAGTTGTTCGTCAAATTGCTCTTGAAGTTAAGCCAGCTTTAATTGTAGCAGGGGCATCTGCTTATCCACGTGCTATTGATTTCAAAAAATTCCGTGAAATTGCAGATGAAGTAGGGGCTTATTTAATGGTAGATATGGCGCATATTGCGGGATTAGTCGCAGCGGGATTACATCAAAATCCAATGGATTATGCTCATATTGTGACAACAACGACTCATAAAACATTACGTGGGCCACGTGGTGGAATGGTTTTAACGAATGATGAAGAAATTGCGACAAAATTAGATAAAGTTGTATTCCCTGGTATTCAAGGCGGGCCTTTAATGCATGTTATTGGCGCAAAAGCTGTTGCGTTTGGAGAAGCTTTAACCCCTGATTTTGTAGAGTATCAAAAACAAGTGATTAAAAATGCGAAAGTGTTAGCTGAAGAATTAGCGAAGCATGGTTTACGTATTGTGTCAGGTGGAACAGATAATCATTTGATGCTTGTTGATGTGAAATCGACATTTGGCTTAACTGGAAAAGTCGCTGAAGCTGTCTTAGATCGAGTGGCGATTACGTGTAATAAAAATACGATTCCATTTGATACAGAAAAACCATTCGTTACGAGTGGAATTCGTTTAGGAACGCCTGCCGTCACAACTCGTGGATTTAAAGAAGCAGAAATGATTGAGTTAGCAGGTTATATTGCTGAAGCGTTAAAATATCATGAGGATGAAGAAAAATTAGCTCAAATTCGTCAATCAGTCTTAGGATTAACTGGACGTTTCCCTTTATATGAAAATCGATAATTAAAAATAAGAAATCCCTTGCGTGAGGCAAGGGATTTTTAATGATAATCTTAGCTATGTATAAATAGTAGTGGCGAGCTAAGCATACATTAAATAGATGAGGCATATGTTATTTTATAGGGTATTTTGTGTTATAATGAAGAAACTTAAAGATAAAGTTTGTAAGTAGGAGGAATCGTGATGACAACATTGATTGATGGGAAAAAAGTTTCCTCTCAAATTAGAGATAAAATTTCCCAGGAAACGGCAGAATTCATTGAGAAAACAGGGATTCAACCTCATTTAGTTGTGATTATTGTAGGTAATAATCCTGCATCAATGACTTATGTTAGAAATAAGAAAAAATCTTGTGAAGAGGTTGGATTTAAGTCAACGGTGATTGAATTACCTGTTGAAACAACTGAGTCGGAGTTATTGACAAAAATTAAGGAATTAAATGAAGATCCATCTGTTCATGGGATTTTAGTTCAGTTACCACTACCTAAACATATTAGTGAGGAAAAGGTCATTGCAACGATTTCGGTGAAAAAAGATGTCGATGGATTCCATCCGTATCAGGTGGGAGCTTTAGCTTCGGGTCTAGATTGCTTAAAACCATGTACACCATCTGGTGTGATTGAATTATTAAAAGCTTATAACATTGAGATGACAGGACGTCATGCGGTTATTGTTGGGCGTAGTCATATTGTTGGGAAGCCTCTTATTCAATTACTTTTAGATGAAAATGCAACCGTAACGGTTTGTCATTCTCGTACACAAGATTTAGCTCAATTTACGA
Source organism: Turicibacter sp. H121 (assembly GCF_001543345.1). NCBI lineage: Bacteria > Bacillati > Bacillota > Erysipelotrichia > Erysipelotrichales > Turicibacteraceae > Turicibacter > Turicibacter sp. H121. Next base: position 1,340,825 of record NZ_CP013476.1, read on the forward strand.
AATCAGCTGATCTTCTCATTGTGGCTATTGGACGTCCGAACTTTATCACAGCGGATATGGTCAAAGATGGAGCAGTTGTCATTGATGTTGGAATTAATCGATTAGAAACTGGAAAACTTGTGGGTGATGTAGCTTTTGATGAAGTAGAACCAAAAGTTAGTTATATTACGCCTGTTCCAGGTGGAGTTGGACCAATGACAATTACAATGTTACTTCGTAATACATTAGAGGCTGCTAAACGTTTAAAATAGTTGTAAAAAAAGTAACTTCTAATAGTCTCACCTTTTTTAAGTTGATATAATAAGGAAAAGGGGGATGTGAAGATGAGTTTTAAAAGGATGAAGGGGATTTTAGCGTTATTTTGGTTAGTTGCTTCTATTGTTATTGTTGTACTTGATATTAATGGGGTAATTAATTTAGCGCGAAATAATGTCCTGTTTTTTGGAGTTATTCTTTCTATGTTTGTTTCATTTCAAATGATTAATTACTTTGAGAAAAAGAAACAAAAATAAAACCAGTCTCTAGGACTGGTTTTATTTTTGTTGTAAATACTTTTCTAAGGCTTGTGCAAGTTGATCTGGACATGATGTCTCTTTTGTACGGCATGGAATGCCTTTTAGCTTATTAATTGCTTCCTCCACTTCCATTCCTTTTACAAGGTGTGAGATTCCAATTAAATTTCCTGGACATCCCCCGATAAAGTTAACACTTTTGATTTTGTTATCTTCAACTTCAAATTGAATTTCTTTGGCACAGACGCCTGTTGTTTTGTATGTTTCCATTAAACAACCTCCTGAATTACCATTTTATTACAAGTATTATAGCAGCTCACCTACTCTAAAACAAGTTTGCTATTTTTGGTAAACGCTTCCTGTTTGGGGTTGTTTTTTTAGATATTTAGTTTTATAATGGAGGTTGAATAACCATGTGATATTCGATTATTGAGGGTGTCGATTTTTTGAGGTTAAGTGGTTATTTATTTGAGGAGTAGGTAGTGTCAGTATTTGACACTGCCTTTTTAATATGAACTGAATATTTTTTGCCTAAATAGACAATAATTAAGACAAAATGTGCTTTAACATGTTATAATGAAAAAATGAAAAAAATAGTTATATAGATGGAGTGATTCAGATGTCGACAACTGAAATCAACGATCAATTACAAGTTAGACGTGACAAAATGGAAGATTTACGTCAAAACGGAATTGATCCATTTGGACAACGATTCGATCGTACTCATTTATCTTCAGAGTTAGTTGAAGAGTTTGGGGCGTTCTCTAAAGAAGAATTAGAAGAAAAAGAAATTGAAGTAGCAATCGCTGGACGTATCCGTACAAAACGCGGAAAAGGGAAAGCTGGTTTTGCTCATATCCAAGACGTTAAAGGTCAAGTTCAAATTTATGTACGCCAAGATGCAGTTGGTGAAGAAGCTTATAATTTCTTCACAAAAGCTGACTTAGGTGATATTGTTGGGGTACGCGGAGTTGTATTCAAAACTAAAGTTGGTGAGTTATCAATTAAAGTTAAAGAATATACACCATTAACAAAAGCGTTACGCCCATTACCAGAAAAATATCATGGATTAACTGACGTTGAAGAGCGTTACCGTCGTCGTTATGTTGATTTAATCATGAACGAAGAAAGTAAACAAACGTTCATTACACGTACTCGTGTAATTACTGCAATGCGCCGTTATTTAGATAATTTAGGATATTTAGAAGTTGAAACTCCAATTTTACATACAACATTAGGTGGAGCTGCAGCTCGTCCATTCGAAACTCACCATAATACATTAGATATGGATTTATATTTACGTATTGCAACTGAGTTACATTTAAAACGTTTATTAGTTGGTGGATTAGAAAAAGTTTATGAAATCGGACGTATCTTCCGTAATGAAGGGATTTCAGTTCGTCATAACCCTGAGTTCACTTCAATTGAGTTATATGAAGCTTACGGTGATATGGAAACAATGATGGATTTAACTGAAAATATGATTGCTCATATCGCACAAGAAGTTTTAGGAACAACGACTGTGCCTTACGGTGGACATGAAATCAACTTAGCAGTTGGATGGAAACGTTGGCACATGGTTGAAGCTATTAAAGAAATTACAGGTGTTGATTTCTTCAAAGAAATGACATTTGAAGAAGCTAAAGCCATCGCTAAAGAACATAATGTAGAAGTGCCTGCTCACTTCACAGGTGTTGGACACATCATCAACGAATTCTTCGAAACATTCGTTGAAGAAAAAATCGTTCAACCAACATTCATCTACGGACATCCTGTAGAAGTTTCTCCATTAGCGAAGAAAAATGCTCAAGATCCTCGTTTCACTGATCGTTTCGAGTTATTCATCGATGCTCGTGAGTACGCAAATGCCTTCACGGAGTTAAATGATCCAATCGATCAAAAAGAACGTTTCGAAGCTCAATTAGCTGAGAAAGCATTAGGAAACGATGAAGCATCTGAGATGGATATTGACTACATCGAAGCATTAGAATATGGTATGCCACCAGCAGGAGGACTTGGAATTGGTATTGACCGTTTAGTTATGTTATTAACTAACTCTCCAACAATCCGTGACGTATTATTATTCCCAACAATGCGTAAAAAATAATAAATAAAAAGGTCTAGGATAAATCCCTAGACCTTTTTATGTTATAAATGGAATATTTTGTATTATGTTTATTTTTTTATGTTATTATTTAGTATATAAATAAATGAAAGGGAGATACTCATGGGATATACACTAGGCTTAGATATTGGGATTGCATCAGTTGGATTTGGTTTAATTGACAATGTTGATGGGAAAATTTTAGAATCAGGAGTTCGTTTGTTTTCTTCTGCTGATCCTGATAATAATCAAACACGGCGTAGCTCCAGACAGGCTAGACGTCTTAATCGTCGAAAGGTGCATCGTTTAGAACGAGTTGCGCACTTGTTAGAAGAGGCTGGTTTTGAAAAAGGAGAGGTTTTAGCTCCTACGCCTTATCATTTACGAGTAAAAGGATTAACGGAAAAGTTAAGTAAGCCAGAAGTTTATGCTGCTTTATATAATTTAATGAAACATCGAGGAATTTCTTATTTAGAAGATGTTGAGTTAGATGAGGCAGATAGTAGCTCTGTGAGCCAAAATGTTGAGTTATTAAAAGAGTATTATCCATGTGAAATCCAGTTAGAACGTTATGAAGAATATGGCCAAATTCGAGGGATTATTGAAACTTATAATAAAGATGGTGAAAAAGAGTCATTGGTTAATATTTTTCCAACTGGTGCTTATAAAAAGGAAGCTGAGGCAATCATCTTAAAACAAGGTCAGTTTTATCCTGAGTTAGATAAAGTGTTTTTAGAAAAATTCACGGAAATTTTAACAGTTAAGCGCCCTTATTATGTAGGGCCAGGCAACAAAAAGTCACGTACTGATTATGGAATCTATCGTGAAAATGGAGAAACTCTAGAGAATTTATTTGATATTTTAATTGGAAAATGTACGATTTATCCACAAGAGGCACGTGCTGCTAAATTTTCTTATACAGCCCAATTGTTTGACTTTTTAAATGACATGAATAATATTTCTATTGCTGGTGAGAAGTTAACGGAAGTTCAAAAACGTGAAATTTATCATCAGATTATGTCATCAAAAACAGTGAATATGATGAAGATTATAACGAAAGTTACAGGTTGCCTAAAAGAAGAAGTGACGGGGTACAGGGTAGATAGTAAATATAAAGCCGAATTTCATTCATTTGCTAGTTATCGTCAATTTAGAAACAAAATGTTAGATTATGGTTTTGATGTTCAAACGTTAAATGTTGAAATGTTTGATAAATTGGCGGCTAAACTAACATTAAATACAGAATATCATCAAATTATTACTCAGTTGGAATCGCTTAATTTAGGATTAAGCAAAGAGTTAATTGAAAAAATAGCTGATTTTAGAAAGAAAAACAGGTCTCTTTTCTCTAAGTGGCACAGTTTATCTTTGAAAGCTATGAATGAAGTTGTAGATGAATTGTGGTCAACATCTAAAAATCAGATGCAGATATTTAGTGAATTAGGGGGTTTTAAATCAAATATAGAAGTTTTTAAAGGACTGAAATATATTCCTTTAGACGCAATGGTCGATGAAATTTATAATCCTGTCGTTAGATGTTCCATCCGTGAAAGTATAAAGATTATTAATGCCTTACTAAAAAAATATGGGGCTTTAGATAAAGTAGTTATTGAAATGCCTCGTGATAGTAATGAAAAAGAAGAAAAAGATCGTATTACAAAATTAAATAAAGAAAATGATAATAAGAAGAAACAGGCCATTGAGAAAGCGAGAAATGAATATGGATTTGGGGAAGAAGCTTATCGTCAGCAGAATGATTTAAATACAAAGTTGCGTTTATGGTATGAACAAAAACAAAGATGTTTATATAGTGGAGAAATAATTAAAATATTTGATTTAATTAAAAATCCACATTTATTTGATATTGATCATATTATTCCTAAATCAATTTCTTATGATGATAGTTTATCAAATAAAGTTTTATGTTATGCGACTGAAAATCGTGAAAAAGGAAATTTAACACCGTATCGTTATTTTAAAAGAAAAGCGAGTTTAACTTGGAACTATGAGGCTTATAAAAGTTATGTTATTGAATTATACAAAGATGGAAAAGGTGATCTTAGTCGCACCAAACTAGAATTATTGCTTTTTGAAGAGGATATTAATAAGTATGAAGTTCGTCAACGGTTTATTAATCGTAACTTAGTTGACACTCGTTATGCCTCAAAGGTTGTCTTAAATACTTTACAAGATTTTATGAAAGAAAATTATCCTACTACAACTGTAGAAGTTGTTCGAGGAAAGTTTACTGCTCAGTTAAGAAGACACTGGGGAATTAGAAAAAATCGTGATGAAAATCATGCACATCATGCGATTGATGCCTTAATTATTGCTTGTGTACCACATTTATCATTATGGAAAGAACAAAAGAAGGTATTTAGTACAGATGAATTTAGAGTTGATGAAACAACTGGCGAAATTATCGAACAAAGTTATAATCAACTTACATATCAGGAACCATTTAGTCAATTTTTCTATCAACTTGAAAAAGTATCGATTGATTGTCGTTACTCATATAAAGTAGATCGGAAATTTAATCGTCAAGTTGCGGATGCAACTATTTATTCTACAAGACAGGGGATAGTCAAACAAACGAGCGGTGACAAAAGTTTTACTCTTGATTCAAATAGTAAAGAGCATTATGTTATCGCAAAAATTAAAAATATTTACGAAGATGTAGATGCTAAACGATTTATGGATCGATATAAAAAAGATAAAACTCAATTTTTAATGTATCATCATGATCCTCAAACATTTTCTATTTTAGAGGATGTGATGAAAACTTATCCTGATAAAAAGAATCCATTTCAAGCCTATCGATTAGAGTATGGACCAATTAGAAAGTATAGTAAAAAAGGAAATGGACCTCAGATTCAAAGTATTAAATATTATGATTCAAAATTAGGACAACATATTGAATTAAAACAAGCAAATCAAAGTACTAAAAAAGTTGTTTTGCAGTCGTTAAATCCATGGCGTTGTGATATTTATTATAATAAGAAAGACAAAAGATATATTGCAGCAGGGTTAAAATATGCTGATTTGTCATATCAAAAAGGAACAGGACTATATGGTATTTCACTTCAAAGATATCAACAAATTTTGAATTCTGAGAAAATCGAATTAAGTATAGAACAAATTGAATTATTATTGGAGGGAAGACTAAACGAATCAAATTTTGAGTTTTGTTTTTCACTTTATAAAAATGATTTTATTCAATGGAATGATGAGAATAATCAAACCTTTCAGTATCGATTCTTAGCTCGTAATTTGAGTAGCCCTAATCGAATAGAGGTAAAACCAATTAATAAGTCAAAATATGATAAACAAGCTGAAGGTTTGAAAACGTTAAAGAAAGGACTAAATAGGTTCTATAAGATCTCAGTTGATGTATTGGGATATCAACATTTTATTAAAAAGGAAAAATTAAAATTAACGTTCAAATAATATTGTAAATTTTGGTAATTAATTATATAATAATTATGCAAGGACGCTTGCACAGTAGCTAAAATCTTAAGGATCTACTAAAATAAGGCTTTATGCCGAAATCAGCCCCTCACTGGGGCTTTTTTTGTGTTAAATGAAAACCACCTGCTATGCAGGTGGTTCCGGAAAGCTTTTAGCGTGGTAATCAAAGGGTACTTAGAGTAAAAAGTAGACGAATATTAAGAGAAGTGAGACAAGAGGTAGAATGTAATTATAAAAGAAGATTTCACTTTATTTAGAAAGTAAGGCTAAAGGTGACAAGATAATTCGTGTAAAAATTCGATAAGCTGCTAGTAAAGAGATAAAAAGAGGTAACTGGTCTGATGACGCTTGAATGAGTGGTTGCTGAAAAACAAGATGAAGAGAGTAAGCAAGAAATCCTTTGAGGATTAATAAGTGAATGTGGTGCAGAAGTTAAGGACTTCAGGAGGCCTTTCAGGCCTAGGCCGGCAATAGAGGCTTTCAGCCGCAGAGAAAACCACCAGTTCGCACTGGTGGTTATATTTGTACTCAAATTTAAAATAGGGGGAGTTTTATGAGTTGGCGTACAGTTTTAGTAGAAGATGGAGAAAGTCTAAGACTTAAGTTAGATAGTATTATTATTGAAAAGAATCAAAAAGTATTTACTATCCCACTTGCTGATATTTCAGTGATTGTTGTAGATGGACAATAAACAACAATTTCAACACGATTATTAACACAATTAAGTAAATATAATATTTCCTTAGTTACGTGTGATGAATCACATCATCCGATAGGAGTATTTAATTCATTTAATACCCATTCAAGGGCAAGCAAATTGATTTATCGACAAATTAACCTAGATAATGAGTTAAAACAAAAAATTTGGCAACAGTTAGTGAAGTTTAAACTTCGTAATCAGTTAGCTGTTTTAATGGAATGTGAAAGTAGTGAGTTATCAATTGATCGTTTAAATCAGTATATTCAGGATGTTGAACCATATGATCAAACCAACCGTGAGGGACATGCAGCTAAAGTTTATTTCAATGAATTATTTGGGAAAAAGTTTACTAGACAAGATGATAATATGATTAATGTATGTTTAAACTACGGATATTCTATTATTCGTGCTCATTTAGCTCGTCTAGTTGTAGGGTATGGACTCTCACCTTTATTAGGAATTTTCCATCGTAGTGAATATAATCAATTTAATTTAGTTGACGATTTAATGGAGCCTTTCAGACCCTTTGTTGATTATTATGTATACAAAAATTTAATGAATGAACGTTATTTTAAAAGTGAACATCGTCAAGCATTGATTAGTTTAATGACGAAACGATGTTATTATAAGAGTGGTCAGTATACACTGCAGGTAGTACTTGAAAAGTATGTAATTGATTTTGTAGCTGTTTTAGAAAGTGGGAATTTAGAAAAACTAATTGAACCTAATTTACTTTATTTTGAGGAAGTAGCATGAGGTATGATGTGATGAGAATTTTATGTTTTTTTGATTTGCCCACTGAAACTGCAGCTGAAAAGAGAGCTTATCGTCAATTTCGTAAATTATTATTATCGAATGGATTTGAAATGTTACAATATTCTGTTTATGTTCGGACATGTCCAAATAGACAACATGCTAAAAAATATTATCGAATATTAAACCAGTCAGCTCCTAAATTAGGACATATTAGATTACTAATGGTAACTGAGAAGCAATTTGAAGAAATGGCTCTGATTATTGGAGTTATGAGTCATCAAGAAGAAGTGATAGGCGTAAATAAGGTGGTGGTAATATGATTAATTATTACTTTAGACATCCATTAATTAAACCTATTGAGTTTTCTTCAGCGGATAACTTCATTCAAATTACTGGACAAAATAAAAAAGTTCAATTGTATTTGAAACAAATAATTGAATGGTCAGTACTAGGACATCGCTATACTGAATTGCAGATCGAATCTCTATTAAATCAGGAATTACTTTGGATGATTAATGATAAGGCTATTGGTAAGAACGATTATCGATTTCTAAGAATAAATAATCGTGAGGATTTAATTTATCATTTAAGTGGAAAAAAAGGATCTTTAGGGGCAACTTATTTTAATTTAATAAATAATAATGTGGACGTCGTACATTATATTGATAAAATTAATGACTTACTTGAACTAATTTCGATAGAATATAAGAAACAGAATGAAAAATATGATTTAAATTATGAGATAGATATAAAGCGAATAAATTTGAATGATATTACGCAACAATATTTTACATTTTCTTTTATGGATAATGGAGTATACTGTATTGATTTTATTGAATCTGAATATTTAATGAGAGCTTTTATAAAGATTTTATCAATATTAATCAACGATACAGAAATTAATTATTTGTTATATTTAGAAGATTTATCGAAATTAGTGCCGATAGAGAAAGTGGAGTTATTATTAAATGATTTGCATCAATTAAGTAGAAAGGGGCAGTTGACTATAATTAGCTTTGGTTCTACTAGTAGTGATTTACTTATTAAAAAAGATTTATTAGAAACAATTTTAATTTGTGGTGATTCAGAGTGTCAGCCTTTTTATGATTGGATTAGTATTCATAATTATCTTCAGTGTAATTATCCATGTTCTTTTGATATTGAAGATGAAAAATTACTGTCTTATTTCAAAAGAATTATTCCGTATCTATTAAGCCAGGATGGACAAAGTTATATACCCTATGATCAAAGTTTAGTACTGTTCGTATTATTGAATGAAGGATTTTATTTTCATAATTATCAGCAGCGATATACTCCTAAATTATCAAGACTTGAATGGAATTTTTTAGAAGAAAAACTTTATAAATTATAAGTACTCAGTTATACTTTAATTAAGTATTAAAATCTTAAATCATCATTTGAGGTTTTAGTACCCTTAAGATTTTAGCTACTGTAAAACTTATTTGAATAATCTAAGTTAGTCGGATTTGTTTTAGTACCCTTAAGATTTTAGCTACTGTAAAACCGTAGTGATCGACGGCGTGAAATATGAGAGGTTTTAGTACCCTTAAGATTTTAGCTACTGTAAAACAACATATTCGTTGTTAATTGGTCACCATTGGTTTTAGTACCCTTAAGATTTTAGCTACTGTAAAACTTATCTAAATAATAAGTGTATGACTGACCGGTTTTAGTACCCTTAAGATTTTAGCTACTGTAAAACTGTTCCATATGAAACAATTGAGGAAACACAGTTTTAGTACCCTTAAGATTTTAGCTACTGTAAAACTCGCTTTAGACTCATTCGATGCAGAACGCGTTTTAGTACCCTTAAGATTTTAGCTACTGTAAAACTAGCTTAGAGTTGATCGCGTCAGCGGTATGTTTTAGTACCCTTAAGATTTTAGCTACTGTAAAACGAGAGTTTAAAATCCCTGGCAAGGCACAAGGTTTTAGTACCCTTAAGATTTTAGCTACTGTAAAACATAACTCTTAAAGGGGGAACGGATGTGGCAGTTTTAGTACCCTTAAGATTTTAGCTACTGTAAAACTAAACGCTTAAACATCTCCGTATCAACCAAGTTTTAGTACCCTTAAGATTTTAGCTACTGTAAAACGTGACGATCTACTCATGACGCTATCAGCATGTTTTAGTACCCTTAAGATTTTAGCTACTGTAAAACAGGTCCATCACAATCGCCATCAACATCAACGTTTTAGTACCCTTAAGATTTTAGCTACTGTAAAACAAAAAGTCCTCCTGGTGCTGTTATTTAGTAGTTTTAGTACCCTTAAGATTTTAGCTACTGTAAAACGTTCTTGATCGAATAAATGATGATTCGATAGTTTTAGTACCCTTAAGATTTTAGCTACTGTAAAACCGCTATACTATCCCCCTCACCGACACACTCGTTTTAGTACCCTTAAGATTTTAGCTACTGTAAAACTGACTTTTGAGTTAGTACCATCAGCGGTATGTTTTAGTACCCTTAAGATTTTAGCTACTGTAAAACCTTTTTTATTTGATAAGGCTAAGAATGGGGGTTTTAGTACCCTTAAGATTTTAGCTACTGTAAAACCCATTATCTCGGACAGTTTGCCGCATTAGAGTTTTAGTACCCTTAAGATTTTAGCTACTGTAAAACCTTACATCAGTGGATGGTCGTATGCACTTCGTTTTAGTACCCTTAAGATTTTATTGATTGTTAGTAGAATATTAATAGTTTTACTTATCCACAATTTTATATTTTATAACAATTAGTTAACGGGTTACCTTTTTTGGTAGCCCTTTTATTTTGAATGGTGTTATGATATGATGGAATAAAGTTTATTGATTTTATGGGGGATGAGGATTTATGTTAGGATTAGTGATTTTTCCAATGTTATTTTTTATGATCGGTTTTTTATTTAAGGTGTTTCGTCCATATTATAAGCCTGCAGAGTTTGTTTTCTTTAATATGATGGTTGCGATGGTTGCTTTAGTGGTGGCAAATGGTGCAACTTTATTTACGACGATTCCTTTTTTTGTGCAAATGGCACTTCTTCATGTGGGAATTTATTTAGCATTTGCATTTGTTGGATTATTGACGCAAAATATTTATGGATGGTTTAATAATCGATTTCCGATCATTGGTGGAATAGGTCGTGGGATTACGATGGTGGCATTAATTTGTGTGATGATGACAGCTTGTTTTTCAATTCAATATATCTTAACGTTAATTTATTAGAAACTCAGGACTTTTCCTGAGTTTTTTTATATTTTATGAGTTATTCTTCATAAAGAAGTCGAATGTTTTTTTACATGAAGGACTTTCGAGAGAATAAATTAGAAGTAGTTAATGATAGGAGGGATATAGAAGATGGCAAAGGATACAAATTTATCTTTACGTCAGTCGGTGATTTATCAAGTATATAATCGTAATCATAATGAAAGTGGAACGTTTCGTGAACTGATTGGAGATTTAGAGCGAATTAAGCAATTAGGAGTAGATATTTTATATTTGTTACCGATTCATCCGATTGGCAAGAAAGATAAGAAAGGTGAGTTAGGTTGTCCGTATTCGATTCAAAACTACCGTGAGGTTAATCCTGAGTATGGAACACTTGAAGATTTCAAGGCGTTAATTGAAGCAACGCATAAACAAGGAATGAAATTAATGATTGATGTCGTTTATAATCATACGTCTCGAGATTCTTATTTATTAAACCAGCATCCTGAATGGTTCTATCTTAATAAGGACGGGCAATTCGCAAACCGTGTGGGTGATTGGTCTGATATTACCGATTTGGATTATTCTAAGGATGTCGCGTTATGGGATGAATTAATTGAGACTTTAAAATACTGGGCAGCACTGGGTGTAGATGGATATCGATGTGATGTGGCATCGTTTGTACCAGTAGAGTTTTGGCTAAGAGCTAGACGTGAGGTTGCAGAGATTAATCCCGACTTCATTTGGCTAGCAGAAAGTGTCGATGGTGGATTTATTAATTATATTCGTTCGCAAGGTTTTGAGGTGCATAGTGATTGTGAGATGTATCAGGCGTTTGATATTTGTTATGATTATGATGTGTTTGCTTTCTATAAGGATTATTTACTTGGACGTGCCCCATTAGGGGAATATATTAAGCGCGTGCAAATGCAGGAGGTTATTTATCCGGGGAATTATGTGAAGTTGCGTTGCTTAGAGAATCATGATCAGGCACGGATCGCTTCGCTAGTTAAATCGGTAGAGCAATTAAAAATGTGGACCGCATTTGTGTATCTACAAAAAGGGGCCACGATGATTTATGCGGGACAAGAGGCACTTTGTACGCATACTCCAAGTTTGTTTGATATCGATAAGGTGGATTGGTTACGTTATAATGAAGCAGGAATGGCTGATTTAATGTGTCAGTTAGCTTCTTTAAAAAAAGATGATATTATGCGTGATGGATTTTATACGATTGAATTAGGGGAAGTCTTAGATACGGTTCGATTAATGTATCATACAAAGGTGAAAAAACGAATTGCAATTTTTAATTTTGGTTTAAAGTCAGGAGAGGTTTCTGTTGATACAGTGGATGGTGAATATAAAAATTTACTAACCAATGAAGTTATTCGAGTGAAAGCTGGGAAAGTTATGCTAACAGCAGAACCTATTGTTTTTGAAGCGAATCAATAAAGTCTACTTTTTATAAGTAGATTTTTTTAATTTTGTAAAGAAAGTGTAGATTGGTGCAAAAATGACAAATAGTTTTAGTTGATTTAGTGTATCCTAATAAAAAACAAGATAATTAGGTGAAGTTATGAAACGATTGTTTATTGGTATTAGTTTTTCCACGGAGCTAAAAGATTATTTTAAACATGCTCAGTTAATGGTGGAGAAATATTGTGAAGTAGCAAAGTATACGAGTTATGATAATTTTCATCTGACGCTCAAGTTTCTAGGGATGATGGAGGAGGCGAGTGTCAATCAGTTGATCGAAATCATCAATTCAATTGATGTTGAGAAAATAATCTTGATGCTTGATCATATTGGCTTCTTTAAAAAGAAAAATCGTTACGTTATTTATATGGGAACGCATCCGAATGAAGCGTTGACGAAAGTGGCAATGGATTTGCATGATGCTTTAGTTGAAGCCCGTTTAGTGACTCAAGAGGAGTTTATTTATACGCCTCATGTGACACTTTGTCGAAATGCAAAGTTGTTAGTTCCATCAGTTGATTTATCTCGAGGGATTGATATTCAAAAGGAAATGATGATTGATAATATTACATTATATGAAAGTACGAATATTAACGGAGTGCTAACTTATCAACCGTTGTATATTCGGGAGGTGTAAAAAATGGTAGAACAAGAAGGATATCTAGTATTCATTGAATCATTTAATCATATACATAAATATCTGAAGAAATATACGGACTCAGATGACAATGTGTCGTTTAGCGATTTACTTTATAAGGCAAAGGCGCATCCCATGATTCATCTTTATTTAGATGAGTTACATTTATTCCGTAAGTTACGAAATATTATTGTGCATCAAACCGATGACTTTGAGAAATTGATTGCAACACCAAGTGATGAAGTGGTCGAACGAATTAAATTTATTGAACAACAATTAGTGGACCCATCGACAGTAGGTGTATTTAAAGCGGAAGTGATAAAATTTAATGCTACTGATTCTATTGAAGATGTTTTAAAACTTTCTGGAGAAAAGGAAATTTTGAAACTTCCTATTTACGAGAATAATAAGTTTATAGGGTTAGTTACTTCAAGAGCGATTGCGAAATGGTTACAAAAACATATTCAAAATAATACAATTGAGCTTTCAGGGACAGTAAAAGATTTATTAGACTTTGAAAAAAAATCACAGTATGAATTTATCGCTTCATCGATGACGGTTTATGAGGCTTGGCATCTCTTTCAAGCGTCACCTAAAAAATTAGATGCGTTATTGTTAACTGAAAGTGGCCGTCAAGAGGACGTGATAGAAGCTGTTATTACATATGACGATCTTTTGAAGTATATTTATACGCACGATCAATATGTTTTTAATTAAAGACTTTTAAAATTTTGAGTTGCTATTCTAGCACTTAGTGAATATGTTAGGAGTAATAGTGTCCATTGAGGGGGAGTGTAAGATGAGGGAGTATGTGAAGACGGTCATCAATAAAAAAGTAGAACGTACAGTGGAAGCCTTGAAACGCCATGGATTTAATGCGACATTTGCCAATTCTAAGGAAGACGCATTTTCCCTTGTTACATCATTAGTTCAGAAGGGAAAGCTAATCGGAGTTGGTGGTTCAATGACGTTCAAAGAAGTTAGGTTATTAGATGAATTTCAAAAGGATGACTATCGTTTCATTCAAACATAGGTGGAAGGGTTGACACAGAGTGAGTGTCATTAATTATACCGAGAATATTTTTGCGGATGTTTATTTGATTACTGAGCATGGGGATTTATATAATTTAGATGGTTGTAACAATCGAATAGCATTATTGTTATAGGGGGCTAATCTGGTTATGATTGTAGCGGTAATTAATAAGATTGTTCGTGATTTAGATGAGCTGATTAAGTGAAATGGGGAAGTTGTAGCTCCTGCTAATACACTTCGTCTAAATAAAAAATGCCTTGCACAAAGACGTTAAAATGTTGTGATTGTAAGAGTCCAGATTGTATTTATTGCAATTATGTTGTTATGTGGCCACAAGCTGATCAAGAATAAATTAATATTATTTTAGTAAATGATGAGCTAGGTTTTTAAGATAAAAGAGTTGTATTTAGGACAGTGATGTACTTTTATATGGACTATCAATGATTCGTCTTAATCTCACAATTTATCCTATGTATTTTTTTATGACGAGTTAGTATAATTATTGTTATGTGAAAACGGTTAACAAATATAGAGGGGGGCTATAGATGGCCGAGAAAGTAACAAGAGATGCGTTACTAAGTTTTTTTATTGATTCATGTTATCTGTTAGAAAACTACAGAAAAGTCGAGGGAATATTATATGAGCAGATAGAAAAGGATGAGTTAGAATTAGAGAATATACTAAATGATTATCGGGAAAATCAAAGTTTTGAATGGTTAATTCCGATGTTGATTTTTGCTTCACGTTATTATTCTCAACAGAAAGCCAATAATGTGGCACTTAAGTATCTAATTGAATGTGAGTGTATTTTAGAAAATTTAGAAACTGATAATCTCTTAAAAGGTTACATTTTTGCTGAGTTAGGCTATATTTATGAAACGAAAGGTGTATTTAAAGAGGCAGACTTTTATTATATGTCGGCAGCTTCTTTTGGTAGTGATAAAAAGATTCCTTTATTAACGACGTATGCTTTGGAACGGTTAATTTATATTATTCTAGTTTCATGTCACCGTAAAAGCATCGAGAGGTTTCAAACATTTACTGCTGATTATCAAAATCAGGATATTTCAGATTATTTAAAATATCAAATTGAATTATTAAGGTTATATCTATCTGAAAATTATGAGGAGATTATTTTAAATATAGAACCAGTGGATGAAACTCAAGAGAATACCTTGTTAATGAAAAAGGCAATATGCGCTCATTCGTTATTTCAATTAAATCGTAGTGATGAGATTGAGTGGGATTTGAACCTTCTAGAGTTGGTGGCCTCTCAACAATCTGATGTTTATTGCTTAATTTATCATTTAACTTATCATCTCGTTCATGATAATGATGAGCAATTATATGATTATATTACAAAACTGTCCAATAATTTAAAGGGTAAACAACAAAATGGTTGGTTGAGATTTGTTTATCAATTTTTATCTCAATCTTGTGAAGGTAAACTAAATGAAGTAGAGGGGAGTGAATTTCAAGATAGTTTAAATAAGCTAACTCAACAAGTTTCTTATCAAGAACAAAGATTAAAACATCGAATGCAAGGGATATATCATAACTATCGACAATATTATAACGGGATTCATTTAATTCGAAATAAACGAAAATATAAAGTAGTTAGTTGGAAGCAACTTCCTATTTCTTATCGATACGAGTATACGTCTAAAACTGTCGTTGGTTATTTTAAATTAGATCATTGTTTCTATAGTGACTTCAACACATCCCTTTTGAAACAAGTGATTGAAATGATTGATGAGTTTATTGGAGAAAGTATTACTTTTTCAGTAGAGAAAGAAGGATTATGGTTTTATTTTAAAGCGTGTTGTAGTGAAATCAAACTTAAGAGAAAGCTCAATCGCTTAGTCGAACGATGGTATGAAAAGCTTGGGCAGTCTTATTTTGTTACTTTTTGTTTACCCCAATCAACGACAGATTCATTTGAAGAAACTATTGAACGCGTTAAATCTAGTTTTTATGGAATGATTTTAAAATCAAGGTCTAAACTCTCATATGAAGTTAACTTTTGTCAGGAAAAATTCACACGGTATAATTTTTCAGTTAAAATTCATCAATTATTAGAGAAGGCTAATCACATAGGTGAATTTACGTTAAATTATAGTCCTCTATATTATCGAGATGGACATCAGTTATTTGGTATTGAGTGCCACAATATTTTAGATGATTATAGTATTTTAAATCAATTACCTGTCGAAGAGCGTGAAGAGGCATCACCTTTTTTAAATATTGAAAAAGAGATTTATTTATTTAAATTAGGTTGTGATTATTTAAAGGATTACGATGAAAAAAATTCAGTTAAATTATCACTATTTATTAAGTTTTCCCGTCAAACACTCTTAAATAAATGTTTGTGTTCTCGTATTTTAACTCATTTAAAAGAAGATGGCATTGATCCAAATCAAGTGATTATTAGTGTGAATGAGGATATCTTATTTGAACAAAATGTTTTAATTCAAAAGGCAATTAAACGATTACGTGAATTTGGCGTTAATATTGCATTAGATGAATATGGTGCTGGTGCTTTAACAGGGTCTATTCGTAATTTAAGTATTGATTATTTAAGAATTAGTTCATGTTTTATTCAATATCTTAAGTCTTCGAAAAATTGTTTAAGTATGATGAATTCGTTAATTAATGTTTGTATGAGTAAAGATGTAAAGATTTGTTGTTCAGAAATTGAAAATGAATCTAGTCTTCATTTGATTAGGGATTTTGGAATTGATGTTGTGAGTGGAAGCTATTATCAAAGAAAATTAGTTGTTTAATTAAATGAAATGCGTCATAATAGAGATTATAAAACGAGTAGGCGATAATTCAATACGCACGAAATGTTAATCTTTAGTATGAAGAGGTGACACGAGATGAAGCAGGATATGAATATGGACTTAGGAATTGAGTCGTTTTTAGAACCAGACTCTGATTTTATTGAAGAACTATGTGAACATTTAGAAGGGGAAGGCATTCATTTAACGAGTGAATTATTAGTTCAAATTCTTTCAAAATATGAGGATCATAAGTTTAGTTTTTTCAAAGAATTAATTGAACAATTAGTTGGGGCTGATAATATGGCCTTACCAACTGATGGGGGACCAGCTGTCATTCAAGTGGTTATGGATGGGAAACGTGATCGAAAACAAAAAGATAAAGATAAGGATCACTTAGTTGATGTAGATTCTACATTGTTATCATAATTTTAACTATATAAACAGAAATAAAATCTACATTTATCACGACACACTAAATGTTTGATAGTTATGCCGTAAAAGGCAGACTATAGTCCAGCTAAAAGTTTTTTACGATGTAAAAAACTTATCTGGACTTATATAGATAAGAAGCAGTGATTTTTTGTACTGTTAACATTTGACCGTTTTTATTACTAGCCTGTTTTCAAGGTCGATTAAGACGTTTATTTAAAGTTTTTATCCATTTCTATCTAAATTAAGCGACTCTTGGGAGTCGCTTTTAAAATGAGTAAAAGTAGTAAAAACGACAAAAAAATATTTTTTTTGTCGTTTTTTTAGTTATAATTTATTCAGTCATATGGGAATGAAATCATAGGATGAAACGTCTAATATATGAAAGAGGTGAAATGAGTGAGTTTAAGCACCCATGAACCAGTCGAACGACTTATTGAAACATACGGGCAAGAAGTTTATAAAATTGCATATTTCTATATGAAAAATACGCAATTAGCAGAAGATGTTTTTCAAGAAGTCTTTTATAAGGTCATGAAAAATTATGATAAATTTCAACATCAAAGCAGTGAAAAAACATGGCTCATTCGAATTACAATCAATACGTGTAAAGATATGTTGAGAACGAGTTGGATTAAGCGAGTCACCACCTTTGGGGTTTATCAAGATTCGAAGAATGATTACGAAAAACCTTTTGATATAGCGCAACAAGAGACGAATCGAGAGTTATATGAATTAATTCAAAAACTACCATCAAAATATAAAGAAGTTATTTTATTGTTTTATTATAAAGAGTTATCATATGAAGAGATTTCTGAAATATTAAAAATTCCTGAAGGAACAGTACGTAGTCGTTTATCTCGAGCACGTCAAAAATTAAAAAAAATGATGAATGAAAGTGAGGTGTGAGGTATGGATGATCAGAAGATTAAATCAGCGATGAAGTTACAACTCGATTCACTTGAAATGGATAAACAACTAAAAGAAAAGACGTTGCGTTATATTATGAACGAGAAACCAATGCTAACGTCTCGATTAAGCTGGAGATGGATGAGTAGTGGATTAGGATTCGTTGCTGTTTGTTTGATGGCATTTATTTTAATTCCAAAAGTGGAATCAACCAATCATTCATTAAACCTTATTTCTACCTTAAATGATGACTTGAGTGTCAATACTCGTCAGGTAGAAACTCCACTTGACACACTAAAAATGGTTATGGATCAACTAAATCTAACTTATAGGATTGGAACCCCTCATATTGAAACATCTTATACCGTAACACCAATCATCGTGGATGATGTTAAAGGTTACTATGTTGAATTATCCACAACTGTGGATAACTTTGATGTGTGTTCTCAAACTTCATTGCAAGTCATTCGATTAGGTGAAAAAAGTTTATTCTTGTATGCTGATATGCAGGATGAACTGGTTGAATCATTAATAGCAAATTACACCATTCTTTGTAGATAGGGTTATCCACAAATCCACAAGAGCAAAAAAACCACTCAACTAGTTGAGTGGTTTTACTTTATATTCAGCTAAGCGATGTGCATCATGCTCAGAACATTCAACGGTAATTAACGTTCCATTTTCTAAATACTCTGTGTCAAAAACATTCGCATGTTCATTTAGGTAAGAAACGAGATTTCCGCGATCGTAAGGAATTAAAAAGCTAGCTTTTACATAGTGTTGGAAAATGTGTGATTTAATACAATCGATTAAGGTATCAATATTCGTTAAGTTTTTAGCTGAAATACGAACGGCCTCTTTTGTACTAGGTGTGAATTCATCTTCAACAAGATCAGCCTTATTGTAGACATACACCATTGGAGTTTCTTTAACTCCTAATTCATCAAGCACTTTATTCGTGATTTCAATCTGAGTTTGAAACTCTGGATGTGATAAGTCTACCACGTGAAGTAATAAGTCAGCTTCTGTTACCTCTTCTAGTGTTGAACGGAATGCTTTGACTAACTGGTGAGGCAGTTTACTAACGAATCCAACCGTATCTGTTAATAAAAATTGTTTATTATCTGGTAGTTGAATGTGTCGAGTTGATGTTTCAAGTGTTGCGAACAGCATGTTTTTCTCGAAAACTGATTTTTCTGATTGAGCATTTGAAACAGTCAGTAAAGCATTCATTGTTGTTGACTTACCGGCATTCGTATATCCAACTAAAGCAACGACAGGCGTTGAGTTGCGTTTACGAAGTTTACGTTGATTTTGACGGGCAAGAACGAGAGAGTCTAATTCTTTGTTTAGTTTATGAACTTGTTCTTCAATACGACGACGATCAAGTTCTAATTTCTTTTCCCCTGGCCCTTTCGATCCGATTCCACCGGCTTGTCGCGATAAGGAAGCATTAAGTCCAATTAAACGAGGCATCATATATTTAAGTTGGGCCACTTCAACTTGAAGTTGTGCTTCACGCGTTTTAGCACGGCTTGCGAAGATATCTAAAATTAAAATCGTACGATCGATGACTTTACATTGTAGTCCATGCTCAAGGTTACGAATTTGCGATGGGGATAATTCATCATTAAAGATGACAAGATTAGCATCATTTTGTTCAACAAGTAAAGCAACCTCGTCAACTTTTCCTGTTCCAATATAGCAAGCTGGGTTCACACGTTCAAGTTTTTGCGTTAGAACGCCAACGACTTGAACGGAGCATGCTTCAGCTAGATTTTTTAATTCTTCCACGCTATAGTCGAAATTTTTATCATTATTTAAATCGACTCCAACTAAGATGGCGCGTTGAATGATTTCTTCCATTTCATCACCTCAGGTCATATTTTCAAAAACTACTATAAGTTTACTAGAAAAAAGGTAAAATAGAAATATTATCGTAAATTTAAGTGAGTTTACTAGTCCTCATATAGTTTGATATCGCTCTATTATATTGTATGCGTTTGGATGAAAAAGATTTATCTCTTGCTAGGATATCTGATTGAGTTATGTGATAATTAAAGATAGAAATTAATATAGTTTATAAGGAGGGCATTTTATGGCGAAAGCAAGAACAAAAACATCATTTTTCTGTCAGCAATGTGGGACAGAAAGTTTAAAATGGGTCGGAAGATGTCCAGGTTGTGGCGAATGGAATACGATGGTGGAGGAATTAAAGCCCACAAAGGCAGAACAGCGCCGTGGCTTTGTAGCAAGTGAAAGTATGGCAAAACCTCAACGTCTACAAGAGATAGAAACAAAAGAGGAAGCACGTATTCAGACATCAATGAGTGAGCTTAACCGTGTTCTTGGTGGTGGAATTGTTCGTGGATCACTTGTTCTGTGTGGGGGTGAGCCTGGGATTGGGAAATCAACACTACTTTTACAAACGGCACAAGATTTAGCGCATAAAAATGTTCAAGTATTATATGTTTCAGGAGAAGAATCTGCTCGTCAAATTAAACTTCGTGCTGAGCGTTTAGGAGTAAGTAGCGAGCACTTATATATTTACGCAGAAACAGATTTAACTTTAATTGAACGTCAAATTCAACAGTTAAAACCAGAGTTTGTCATTATCGACTCGATTCAGACGATTCATATGCCAGAGGTAACATCGGCACCTGGGAGTGTCTCGCAAGTTCGTGAATGTACGGCCCAATTGATGAAAATTGCTAAAATTGGTGGAATTTCAGTCTTTATTGTCGGACATGTGACGAAAGATGGAAATATCGCTGGGCCACGTTTACTCGAGCATATGGTGGATACTGTCTTATATTTTGAAGGAGATCGTCATCATACGTATCGTATTTTACGAGCAGTTAAAAACCGATTTGGGTCAACGAATGAGATTGGAATCTTTGATATGAAAGAAGAGGGGCTTGATGAAGTGACGAATGCTTCAGAGGTCTTCTTAGAAGATCGCACGAAAGGATTACCAGGAACGGCGATTATGGCATCAATTGAAGGAACACGTCCAATCTTAGTTGAGATTCAATCATTATTAACGCCGACTTCATTTGGTAATCCAAAACGAATGGCATCTGGAGTGGATCATAATCGTGTATCTTTGATTTTAGCTGTGCTTGAAAAACGTATGGGATTCTTCTTACAAAATCAAGATACATATGTAAAAGTAACTGGTGGTGTAAAGTTAGATGAACCGGCTGTCGATTTAGCGATTGTGGCAAGTATTGTTTCAAGTTATAAAGATAAGATGACGCCAAGTGGCGATGTATATATGGGAGAGGTTGGATTAACCGGTGAAATTCGACGTGTCTCTCGTATCGAAGAGCGTGTCAAAGAAGCGAAAAAACTTGGGTTTACGCGCGCAATTATTCCAAAGAAAAATATAGGTGGATGGACAGCTCCAAAAGGAATGGAGATTGTTGGGGTTGATACCATTTCGGATGCACTTAAAGCAATGTTTAAAGATGATTTGAAGTTCTAGTCGTAGCCAGCTTATTGAAGGGGGCGACGGATTTGGGAGTATGGAATTTTTTAAAGCGTGTCTTTTGGTTGATGATAACAGCAATTATGGTACTTATTCTTGTTAGTTTAATTCCATTATCATTTAAGGAAAGAATAGAAAGTGACGAAAGCGATGAGGTAATCCCATCGCTTTCGTCGTCATTAATCAATGATGAGTCATCTCAGACGTATTTTAATATTTCAATTAAAATGAATGTTTCACAAATTAGTGAGAGTTTATCACAATTAAATGTATTAGTTCAACAGGGATCGGGGACGGTGATGTCATCTAGTTTAGTAGCAATAGATCAAATGTTGGAAAGCTACACGGGTTCATGTATCTTAGAAATTGAGTCAACAGAGGTGGAAGAATTTTTACAGCAGGTTGAGCTCATAGGGCAAATTACTCAGATGGAGACATATACTAATAGTGAAGTCTTAGTAACGGAAGATATAGATAGTTGGTTATCGAATTTAAGTATGCAACAATCGAAATATCAGACACTGCTTTCAGAGGCAGAGACCGTTAGCGAAATTATCAAAATCGAAGAAGAATTAGCACGAGTTCAAGTAGAGATGGATAAATGGTCTGCCTTGAAAGCTCAAGATGATGTTGCGAGAAATAAAGTGACGATCATTTTTGAACTGAAAGAGCAAGAAATCCAAGATGATTCAAGATGGGGAGTAATGATTCAAAATGAGCTGTCCGTTCAACTGAATCGAATTAGCCAAGTGACACGTTGGTTATTAGTTAAATTGATCGGGCTAGTTCCATATGTCGTCATTTTATTCGTGGTCATACTCATTATGCGATGTTTATTTAGGGGACGTAAACGGAAACGATGAAAGGATGGTAGAAGATGAAGAAATGGTTGATTAGTGGGGGAATCCTCATTCTCATCTTATTGGGGTGTTCGCAAATCTGGCAAGTTGACAATGCTATGACGATAGAGGGGACGGTTCTTCAAATTAGTGAGGCTTCGGTGTTATTATCTCAAAAAAAGGAAATCAGCATGGATGACTTAGTGAAGACTTATGAAGAATGGATGGAGGGGGATTATGATTTAATTTCTGTTTCAAATGTCGAAGGTGTTGAAGTGGGGATGAAATTACGTGTAATCATTTCAGGCACGATTGCAGAAAGTTATCCATCCCAGACCCAAGCTAAATCATATGAGATTTTAAATCAACTTCAAATTCCGAAAGAAGAATCGGATGAGATGACTATGGCTCCAGAAAATCCGTATAATCAAGAGTTACTTGATATTTTTCCTAAAACCGTCGGTCTGAATCAATTATTTAATGGGTATGCTGAATATGGCCACTTTCAAACGTTAAAAAAAGCTCAAGAATTTGGATCTGTCTTTCAGATCATATTTGATGGGATGATGACGGATGGGTATGGAGAAAGCGTGGATCGGTTATTCCAATTAACCTATGAAATTACTGATGAAATGGTTATTGAACAGATTTATAATGAAGATCCTTATAATCAATTAAAAGACTCCAGATTATTAAATTCGATTATACCTAATAAAGTTTTATTAAAATTGCCGCTTGAAGTCGGAAATAGTTGGACACAAACATTTAGTTATCAAGGAAAAGAATATACAGCAATGACAGAGATTGTTCGGATTGAAACGAGTAAAGATGGAAGGGTAACGTATGAAACATTTACAACTGTGGCAGATATAGAAGGAGATTATAATAGATGTTATAAAGAAACTCGAGTATTTACTACGGGTAGCGGTATGACCTCGTTTAGCAGTCTCTTTTCATTTGAATCAATAGGCACGGATGATGAAGATTTTGAACAGTCAGATGATTTATATCTTTTTGGTTACTCTTTATCAGCTGAAAATATTATTATTAGAGAATAAAAAAAGACCAAATAAGTTTGGTCTTTTTTTGATTAAGCGTTTTTTTGCTCAAAAGCGGGTTCGTTGTTAACAACACTAGATTTTTTAGAAAAGACTATTTTAAGTAGGACAGGAGTAATAACTGTTGTCACAACAACCATAATTACGATTGGTCCAAAGAAGACAGTTCCCATTAATCCAAAGGCTGAACCTTTACTAGCCACGATGAGGGCAACTTCTCCCCTTGAAACCATTCCTGTTCCAATTTGAATGGCTTCTTTAGTAGTATAGCGACATAGCTTAGCCCCAAGTCCGCAACCTAATATTTTTGTTAAGATAGCCATGATAACTAAAGCAACTGAGAAGGCGACTAAAGCCGGCGTCATTTCTGGAATAACAACTTTAATTCCGATACTTGCGAAGAAGATAGGTGATAATAACATATAAGCCGTTGTTTCAAAACGATTCATGATGTAATGTTTACGAGGTGTGTTTGATAAAACTAACCCTGCCATGAATGCTCCAGTAATATCAGCTACTCCGAAGAAGTGTTCAGCACAGAATGATAATAATAAACAGAAGACGAATGATAAAACAACGAATCGTCTGAGATCCATATTATATCGGTTCATGCTGTGTTCCATTGCTCTAGAGAATAAGAATCCGGCAACCCCACCAACAATAAAGAATAATACGATTTTAATCAATACAAGTCCGATACTCACATCTGTACTTGTTGCACTTGTTACGACCGTTAAGGCGATGACTCCTAAAATATCATCGATGATGGCGGCACCTAAAATTGCATTACCAGCACGAGTATTTAGTTTTCCGAGTTCTTTTAATGTTTCAACCGTAATACTCACCGATGTCGCAGTAAGAATAATTCCGATAAAGATATTTTGTAATAGCGGTGCAGCAGCTGCATCTGAGATTCCGCCTTTATTAAACATTGAAGCAAGAGCGAATCCACCAGCTAGGGGAATAATCATCCCTAGGATAGCAATCACAATCGAAGCTTTTCCTGTCTTTTTCAATTCTTTAATATCTGTTTCGAGCCCTGCCGTAAACATTAAAACAATCACGCCTAGTTCAGCGACTTGGAGAATAAAATCTGTTTCATGTAAAATGTTTAAACAAGCCGGGCCGAGTAATAATCCTGCCAACAAGGCACCTACAACTTGTGGTAATTGAATTTTTTTAGTTAGTAATCCGAGTAGCTTTGTACTCATTAAAATTAAAGCAATGTCAAATAGAAATTCGTAAGACAACATCGTTTCTACTCCCTCCTAATTTTTTCACATTGAGAAATTATACCCCCATATTCCAGTATTTACAATTGAAAAAGTTATGAAAAACGATTTCATTTTTGTAAAATTTTACAATTATTCAATATAATTTATTTTTTCATTTAATGGTTATAAGATTTATAAAATAATAAAAAATAGACCAAACATTAACTTTCAAAAGATAATTTAACAAATAATGATTTGACTTTCTAATCCTTATTTGTTAAATTATTCAATATTAAATTTTTTGGGGGAAGGTGGTCTAGTGAAACAAAAATTTATTTCAAAGACAATTATGTTTATTTTAAATTTGGTCTTTGTCATGTTTTTTCAAAATATTTTTGGAGTGACTAATAAGATGGTTGGAATTGTTGTTTTAATCATTGGATTAGCTATTACTGAAAAAGACTTAACACAAAACTTAGGCGTGTTAACTATTGAATTATTGATCATTAATTTATTGATGGGAATTTTAAGTTATTTAACCTTATTAAATCCTATTCTAGGATTAGTAATTAATTTCTTCTTTATTTTTTATGTGACTTACGGTACCGTAGCAGGAAATAAAAAGCCGTATCATTTTTCTTTTATTTTAGGTTATTTATTTTTAACCCTGAATTCTCCTCCAACATTAAGTGAATTACCTGGACGTCTAGTTGCATTAACTGGCGGGACGTTTATGATTGTTGGATTACAATGGGTATTTAATCGAAACACTTACACTAACATTTTAAATACACAATTAGATAGGGTACTAACCTGTTTGCATCAGCGAATGGAACGAATCATTGCAGGAGATAATCGTAGCTATCCAGAAGAGGCGATGTCGCTTCAAGATGGAGTCAGTCAATTTATGAAAGTAACATACGATAGACGAAGTTTTGAAGGGCCGTTAACGCCAGAAAGTATGTATCGCATAACTGAAATAATTGCATTTGAAAAAATGTATTATTTATTAGACGATGTAGCCCAAGATTATAAAGCAGGGCATATTGATAAAACAGTGCTTAATGAACTTTATACCTTTATTAAAGACCTACAAGAAGGAGATTTATCAGATGCCAACAAATTAATTAGTAAGTGGGAAAAGGACGCAATGCCCGTTTCAATCATTAATTTTAAAAAAGCAGTTCAAGTGTTACAGGGTGTCAAAAAGCAAGAATATCCTCTTTATAAGCAGGGATTATTAAAACAATTTGTCAAGGGAATTGATAAAGAGTCATATGCTTATAAATTTTCACTTCGATTAGCTATTTTAGTTGGACTTTCGTTATTTATTGTTCAATTATTTAATCTGACTTATGGACGTTGGTTTTGTTTTACTATTCTTGCCCTTGTTCAGCCAGGATTCGAGGAGAGTCGTCAGAAAACAATTTATCGATTCCTTGGGACCTTTGTTGGTGTTATTTTATTTATTATTTTAATTAGCGTATTTAAAAATGATTCCCAGCTAGCAATGATTGTTTTGGTTGCTTCTTATATTGGGACGTATATGAATCGTTATGATTTGAAGATGATTTTTATAACCGTTCAAGCTTTAGGGGCTGCTATTATTGGAACAACAGGATCTATTGTGATTGGAAATCGTGTTTTTTATCTTATCATTGGGGCTTTTGTGGCATATATCGGAAATAAATTCTTGTTTACTATTCGTGAACAGGAAGTTAGTCAACATTATTTGGACTTATATGAAAAAGATAAAAAGCATTTATTACTTGATCCAAAAGATTATCCTCATTCAATGATTGTTGAAGCTTATCATTTTCTACAAGTGGGACAAATAGAAAAAGAAAAATACCAAGAATGGTTAACGATTAGTTTTGATGCATTAGCTAAAGCTATTTAAAAAAAATCACCTCTTAATTTATTAGAGGTGATTTTTTTGTATGAAAGATAGGGAAGAAGTAAAAGTTATATAGAAACTGATCATTTTTTCACCTTTTTAGCATAAATTTTAATTGTCTGAATTTTTTAAAAGAGGTTCTATATGCCGTAACAGATATCTTTGATTCGTTAAAAACTAGATAAATAGTGTTCTACTAGTTTGTTAAAAAGATATTCTCTATGGCTACATCTGATAGATTAAAGTTTTGCTAAATGTTTTAGGAAGCGAAAATTAATTAGGCTTCTATAAAATGAGGAAATTTTAAGTAGTTGCGAAGGTCAGCCATTTGTAAGACAGTTTAGTGTTTTTGATGGATAAGATGACTGCGGTAAGATAGTGAAAATTGTTTCAGAAATCATCGAAAGTTCAGCAATAATTAACATTTTTTGATATAATGAGAGAGGAAATTTATCATTTAGGAGGGTTTCAACATGAGACGTGAATTAGCAATTGAGTTTTCTCGTGCCACTGAGGCAGCTGCTTTAGCAGGGTATAAATGGTTAGGACGCGGAGATAAGAACGCAGCAGATGGAGCTGCCGTACTTGCGATGCGTCACGTATTAAATGAGATTAATATTCGCGGTGAGATT
Source organism: Turicibacter sp. H121 (assembly GCF_001543345.1). NCBI lineage: Bacteria > Bacillati > Bacillota > Erysipelotrichia > Erysipelotrichales > Turicibacteraceae > Turicibacter > Turicibacter sp. H121. Next base: position 1,367,971 of record NZ_CP013476.1, read on the forward strand.
GTCATTGGTGAAGGTGAAATCGATGAAGCGCCAATGTTATATATCGGAGAGCGTGTTGGAACTGGATTTGGTGATGATGTCGATATCGCAGTAGACCCAATTGAAGGAACACGTATGACAGCAATGGGACAAGCAAATGCGATGACAACGTTAGCCGTTGGAGAGAAAGGGTCATTCTTAAAAGCACCAGATATGTACATGGAAAAACTCATTGTTGGTCCAAAAGCAAAAGGTGTTATTGATTTAAATTTATCATTAGAAGAAAATATTCGTCGTGTAGCAGAGGCAGTAAACAAGCCATTATCAGCTTTGACAGTGATGACACTTGCTAAACCACGTCATGATGAGCAAATTAAACAAATGCAAGCTTTAGGTGTACGTGTGTTTGCGATTCCAGATGGAGATGTTGCTGCTTCAATCTTAACTTGTATGCCATTTAGTGAAGTTGATATGGTTTATGGAATTGGTGGAGCACCAGAAGGTGTTGTTTCAGCTGCTGTTATTCGTGCTTTAGATGGAGATATGCAAGGACGTTTAGTTTTACGTAAAGATGTTAAAGGTGAAACAGAAGAAAATATTCGTATGAGTAAAGATGAAGCACGTCGTTGCGATGAAATGGGTGTTAAACCAGGTCAAATTTTAAAATTAGAAGATATGGCAAAGAGCGATAACGTGATGTTCTCAGCAACAGGAATCACAAAAGGTGATTTATTAGAAGGAATTATTTGTGAAGATGGAATGGCAACAACAGAAACATTATTAATTCGTGGGAAATCTCGTACTGTTCGTCGTATTCAATCAGTTCACTATTTAGATCGTAAAGATGATCAAATTAAAGAGATTATTTTATAATTTTTAAAATGAAAGAGCCCCCACTGAAATGGGGGCTTATTTATTATCAGAGGTGTAAAGATGTATAGTGCAATAGTCTTAGCAGCGGGAATTGGAAGTCGTATGGGACTTGGATATAATAAAATGTTACATCAAATCAAAGGACAACCAGTTGTTGTTCATACGATAAAAAAGTTTTTAAATGATGTAACATGTGGACAAGTTGTTTTAGTTGTCAATGAATTAGAAATTGAAACGATGCAACAACTTTTAAGTGATGCCGGGGTAAAGAACCCTCGTATTGAAATCGTATCAGGTGGGTCAGAACGACAATATAGTGTCTATCATGGATTACAGGTTGTTCGTGAAGAAGTGGTGTTAGTTCATGATGGAGCACGTCCATTTGTGACACAACAAATGATTTCAGAATGCTTTGAATTAGCGAAAAAGGGTCATCCTTCAATTGTTGCTGTTCCAGTAAAAGATACGATGAAGCGTGTCGTAAATGGAGTAGTTGTTGAAACGCCAAATCGTGATGAGATGTACAGTGTTCAAACGCCTCAAGCCGCACCGACTGAGTTACTAAAAAAGGCTCATGAAGCTGCAAAAAAAACACATTTCTTAGGAACAGATGAAGCGAGTTTAATCGAAAAGTATACGGATATACCAGTTTGTGTCGTTAAAGGTGCTTATACAAATATTAAGTTAACGACACCAGAAGATTTATTAATGGCTGAACAATTATTAGTAGCTGAATAGATACAGCTACTTTTTTTAACACACTACTAGACAATATACAGTAGTGTTTGTTATACTAATAGTGTATAATGCATAGTAGTTAATTTATAATTAGAGGATAAATTATAAAATACATAACTATTTAATACATAAAAAAGGTAAATTTTATAAAAATAATAATAATTCAATTTATAAGGAGGACTGTTATGAGAAAGACAGCGTTATATTCAATGTTATTAACTGGATTTGTTTTATTTGGATGCTCAGCAAACAACCAACCGGTTAATCCAACAACAAATTCAAATCCTAATACGAATATTAATACAACGAATCAAGCAAAAATTGATGAACAACAAGCAAAAGAAATCGCATTAAAAGAAGCCGGTGGCGGTCAAGTCACTGAATTTTCATATGATATGGATGATTATACGCCTAATTATGATATTACGGTTCTTAATGGAACGACTGAATATGAATATGAAATTAGCGCTGTTGACGGAAGTATCTTAAAAAGAAGTTTAGAAAATCATCCAACAGGAACGAACACGGTGACAATTGATGAAGCAAAGGTTAAAGAAATTGTAAATAATCAAGTAAAAGGAACAATTGTTAGTATCAAACTAGATCACGATGATGCTCGCTTAGTTTATGATGTGACAGTAGTTGATGAGACATATAAGTATGACTTTGAAATTAGTGCTGTTGATGGTAGTATTGTAAGTCAAGATAAAGAGTTAATTAACCAAGTTTCTAATTCAACGAATACGCAAGGAGTAACAATTGATGAAGCGAAAGCGAGAGAAATTGCTTTAAGTCAAGTCCCAAATGGAACTATTATTGAAATTTCATTTGACTATGAAATGGGTGTTTTAGTGTATGATGTGACGGTTGTTGAAGGAACAACAGAATATGATTTTGAAATCAGTGGTGTTGATGGAAGTATTATTTCAAGAAGTATGGATTCAACATTAGACTAATAAATATATAAAATAATGATATAAAAATGAAAAAATATTTTAAATTTAATGGACTTGTGTTATCATATCACAAGTCTTTTTGATAGATAACTTATTCAAAGGGAGGTTAGAATAGCAGCTTATTGTTGTTAGGAGATGGATTATGAATGCACAGTATAAGAAGGGTGTTTTAGAGCTATGTGTTTTAAAATTAATTCAACAAGATGATTTATATGGTTATGAAACAGTTCAGAAAGTTTCATTTTATATAGAGGTCACAGAAAGTACGATATATCCATTGTTAAGAAGATTAACGAAAGAAGGATATTTAAGTACGTATAATAGAGAATCGAATGAAGGCCCTCCACGTAAATATTATTCAATGACAGTTGAAGGGGAAGTTTATTTGGCAACATTAATAAGAGAATGGGATCAGATGGTAGATTCTGTTCAACGTTTATTGAAAGGAGTGTGATTAATTAATGAATGTTCTTAATCAATGGTTAGAAGAGTTATATCAAGAATTACAGGGAATTTCAGAAGATGATCGTAAAGATATTTTAGAATCTTACGAGGAACAAATTAATGAAATGATTGACTTAAAGATCAATGAACGTGAAATCTTATCTAAACTAGGGTCACCTAAAAAAGTTGCACAGGAGATTAAACAATCATTTACTGATACAGAGACTGTATCCGCACAAAACAAGCAGATTGTTTTTAATATAAGAGAGAAAACAAACGATGATGTAATTAAAAAGGCAATTTTTATTGTTGTTTGCATTATCTCATTGTTTGTCTCACTATTCTTTTTAATTACTGCTCTTCGCTTAATTATTGGAGGTTTTTTACTATTCCAGTTATCGGCAGGACTTATGATTGCGATATTAGGATTAGGTTTATTGTTTTTAAATATTGGAATTGCCTCAATCTATATTGGTTACTTGGGATATAAGCGAATTAGTGAAAAATTAGATTAAGAAAGTTGGTGACTTACATGCGAAAGAAGGGTTTAGAACGTTATTTAATTATTTCTAGTATTGCATCTATTGTGATTATTGTAGTTAGCTTTGTATCAGCCACTTTTTATAATCCAACAATTAAACAAAGTCTTCAATATGGGGCTGTTTCTGAGTTAATTGAACAATATTCACTAGGTTTAATTGATTTAGAGGATTTATTTGATTAACAGGAAGGAGAGATAAGGATGATTCGAATTGGACATTCAACGGATATTCATCAACTAGTCGAAGGACGAAAGCTAATTTTAGGTGGAGTTGAAATTGAGCATACGAAAGGACTTCTAGGTCATAGTGATGCAGATGCGCTTTGTCATGCGGTAACAGAAGCCATTATTGGTGCTTTAGCGAGAGGTGATATCGGTGCGCATTTTCCAGATACTGACCCACAATATAAAGGAGCTGATTCACGTGTCTTACTTCGCGGGGCGAAAGCGATGATGGATGAAGCTGGATATGTTCTTGGGAACTTAGATGCGACGATTTATGCAGAGCGCCCTAAAATGCGACCACACATTGATGCGATGCGTGCAAATTTGGCAATAGATTTAGACGCTAATTTGGATCAAGTCAATGTTAAAGCAACTCGTGGTGAGAAATTAGGCTTCGTTGGGCGTGAAGAGGGAATTGCAGCTGAATGCGTGGTCTTATTATTTAAAAAAGGTGCCAATTAATCAAGGTTTAACATGATTTTAACAAGAACTTCATTTTTTAATGTTTAGTGCCTGTTATACTAAAGAGGTGAAACTCCTTATAAGAGATTGAAAGCTAAAGGTTGACTTTAGCTTTTTTTCTGTGAAAATATTTAATATTTTGTTTCAATCGTATATAATATGAAAAGAATAAAAGTAGTATTTTAATTAGGAGGCAAGATTATGACAGTTCGTGTTCGTTATGCACCAAGTCCAACAGGATTTTTACATATCGGAAATGCTAGAACGGCATTATACAATTATTTATTTGCTAAACACCACGGTGGAGATTTTATCTTACGTATTGAGGATACTGACATTGAACGTAACGTAGAAGGTGGAGAAGAATCTCAAATGAACTACTTACGTTGGTTAGGTATTGAATGGGATGAATCATTTGATGTTGGTGGGGAGTATGGACCATATCGCCAATTAGAGCGTTTAGATATTTACCGTAAATATGTAGATGAGTTAATCGAAAAAGGATTAGCTTATAAATGCTATTGTACAAGTGAGGAGCTTGAGGCAGAACGCGAAGCAATGTCAACTCATGGCCATGATAATATTCATTACTCTCGTCGTTGTTTAAATGCAACAGGTGAAGAATTAGCTGAGTTAGAGGCACGTGGAGAATATGTTGTTCGTATTAAAGTTCCTGAAAATGAAGTTTATACGTTCAATGATATCGTTCGTGGTGAAATCTCATTCAACTCAGAAGACTTCGGTGACTGGGTCATTATGAAAAGTAATGGAATCCCAACTTACAACTTTGCCGTTGTTGTGGATGACTATTTAATGAAAATCACTCACGTGTTCCGTGGAGAAGAACATATTACAAATACACCCAAACAAATGATGGTTTATCGTGCTTTTGGATGGGATGTACCAACATTTGCTCACATGACATTAATCGTTAATGAAAATGGTAAGAAATTATCAAAACGTGATAAAGATACTGTTCAATTCATTGAGCAATATGCAAACATGGGATACTTACCAGAAGCATTATTCAACTTCATTGCTTTATTAGGATGGTCTCCAGGAATCGAAGAAGAAATTTTATCTCATGAACAATTAATCGAATTATTCGATGAAAAACGTTTATCTAAATCACCTTCAACATTTGATAAAGCTAAATTAGCTTACATCAATAACCGTTATATCAAAGCTTTAGAAGCGGAAGAGTTATTAGAATTATGTATGCCTCACTTAGTTGAAGCGGGAATTTTAGAAGGACGCACACATCAATGGGCTGTTGAATTAGTTTCTTTATTCCACGATCGTTTATCATACGGTGCTGAAATCGTTGACTTATACGATGAATTCTTCTCAGAAGAATTAACATTAGATGAAGAAACACAAGCATTTATTGCTCAAGAAGGTGTTGCTGATACATTAAAAGCATTCAAAGAACAATTAGAAGCTTTAGAAGATTTCACTGCTGAAGGAATCCAAGCAGCTGTTAAAGCAGCTGGAAAAGCAAGCGGAGCTAAAGGGAAAATGTTATTCATGCCTTGCCGTATTGCAACAACAGGACAAATGCATGGTCCAGATTTACCAAAAGCTTTAGCCTTATTAGGAAAAGACACAGTTATTTCTCGTATTGAGAAATTTATCTAATATAAGACAAAAAAACCTCAGATTAAGTCTGAGGTTTTTTTGACCTTAAAGAAATTAATAAGAAAATCGAATAGAGAACGGTTAAAGCAAAGTACGTTACCCAAACTAAGGTATAGTTTAAGTGATCAGCAATAAATCCTGAAATCATTGGCCCTAGTGCGCCACCAAATGTGAAAATCATATTAATAAATCCTAGATGCATCGCATAGTGCTCTTTACCAAACAAAGCACTGGTTCCATAAGATGGAAGCATTGAGGGAAGGCATAAGCACAGTCCAAACAAAGCTGCGAAAACAAACAATAAAGGTGCGAATGCACCATAAATTAAACAAATGTAACTCAAAAGACTCATTGATACAAAAATGATAATAGAGTTGCGTAAGTTTAATTTATCGAAAACATACCCGCCAATTAAGTTGCCTAATAAAGCAAAAATGGCTTGTGTTGAACCGACATTTGCATTAAACGTTAAGGGGTGACCGAGGTGAGTTAAATAAGGTTGGATATGCATTTTAGTTCCTGAAATATTGACGCCAAGTAAAAATAAGCCCAAAGCGAATAGAATCAATTGCATGCTCCAGTGAATATCCTTATAGGAGATTTTCTCTTTCTTTTTAGCTTCTATCGTTGTATCAGGGGGCATTTTCATCACAAAAAGGGTAAGTGGGAGACAAACAACTAAAATAATCAAACCTAAGATGGCATAAGTTTCTTGATAAGAAAGATCAGTTAGCATTCTTGAAACAATTTGCATCCAAATGAATGATCCTGTTCCCGCACCTGCCATCGCAATTCCAAGTGCCATCCCTTTTTTATCTTCAAACCAGTGTGTTATAGCAGTCGAAATAGGAATGACTGTTAAACACGATGTTCCGATTCCAACAATAACAGCAATCACATAGAACATCCAAATCTCAGTGGCCAACGAATAACAGAAAAAGCCGCCACCGGCTAGAATCGCACCTAGTGACATGATGGCTTTAAGTGGAACTTTCGAAATTAGTTGACCAATGACAGGAGACATCAAGGCTGTTGTAATGGCACCAATCGTAAACACAAAGGAAAACGATGAAATCGAAAGTCTTAAATGCTTTGTCACAGGATCGATAAATAAAGACGTAATGTTATTGATAATACTGAATGAAACAGCCATGATTAAAAAACAAGCGGCTAAGACTAGATATTTACGAAATTTAAGTCTATTTGACATATATTAACCTCCAAATCTAGTGTCTTCATTAGGATTAGATTCTTGGAGGGAATTTATGTAGAAAACATCTAAAAGTAAGGGATGTCATTGAAAATTCTTTTTTAATTTATCAAAAGTGAATATCTTATTAGAAGGGTGAGTATATATGAGGTAGTTTTAAAAAAATTGAGGGGAGAGAATAAGATGAATTTAATAGGTGGACTGTTTACCTCTATCATTGGATTAGGAGTATTAGGTTTGATTGTTTGGTTTTGGGTGTTAGTCTTTACTGCTTTAGTCAGAGCTAATCAAGCATTAAAACTATATATTGAAAAGAATAAACAAGTTATCCACAGAACCAAAAAAGGAACCGTTTGACGGTTCCTTTTAAATTATTTAACAGCAATTGCTTCAATTTCGATTTTGGCATCACGTGGTAAACGAGCCACTTGAACACAAGCACGAGCAGGTTTATGTTCAGAGAAATATTGCCCATAAACCGTGTTAACCACAGCAAAATCATTCATATCTGCTAAGAAGATTCCGCATTTCACAACATTTTCTAAACCATATCCCGCTTCTGTTAGAATCGCTTGAATATTTTTTAAACATTGATGTGCTTGAGCTTCGATCTCATCAGATACAAATTCCATCGTTTGTGGATCAAGTGGGATTTGACCAGAGATATATAATGTTCCATTTGCTTCAATGGCTTGAGAGTAAGGTCCAATGGCTTGAGGGGCATTTGGTGTTGCAATAACTTTCATTTGATTTCCTCCTTGAGTATGATTGGGATTTTTAAATGCACTTATCATTTTCATTATAACATATCCATATAATGGTTTTAAGAGTTATGATTCGATATATTGTGTGATACAATAAAGATAAATTATAAGTGGAAAATATAGGATGAATGATAAGTGGTTTAATGGAGGGAATTGAAGTGGAAACTGTAACATTTCAAATGATAGTAGAGGCGGCAAGAAACTTTAGAAATATTATTAAAGAGACTGATTTTTGTTACTCTGAATCTTTAAGCGATTTAACAGGAGGAGAAGTTTATTTAAAATTAGAAAATCTTCAACAATCAGGATCATTTAAAATTCGAGGCGCTTATAATAAAATGATTCATTTATCAGATGAAGAAAAAGCTTGTGGAGTTGTTGCGTCAAGTGCGGGTAATCACGCACAAGGTGTTGCGATTAGTGCAACTAAGCTAGGAATTAAATCAACGATTGTCATGCCTAAGAGTGCGCCATTTGCAAAAATTTATGCGACACGTAAATACGGGGGTGAGGTTGTTTTAGAAGGAGAAGTTTACGATGAGGCTTATCAAAAAGCATTAGAAATTAAAGAAGCAACTGGGGCAACGTTTGTTCATCCCTTTAATGATCCTTATGTTATTGCAGGTCAAGGAACGATTGGACTTGAACTTTTAAAGGAGCAACCTGATTTAGATGTTATTTTAGTACCAATTGGTGGGGGAGGGATTGCGTCAGGGATTGCTTTAGCCGTTAAGAGCATTAATCCAAATATTAAAGTCATTGGCGTTCAAACAAAGAATGCCCCTTCAATGTATGAGTCAGTTCGAAGTGGTCATATTGAATCAATTCCTGTAAATAAGACGATTGCAGATGGGATTGCGGTTGGGAGACCCGGTGATTTAACGTTTCCTTTAATTCAACAATACGTTGATGAGATTGTGACTGTATCAGAAACAGAAATTTCGCAAGCCTTTTTATTGTTACTCGAGAATTGTAACCTTGTTTGTGAAGGAGCGGGTGCTGTTTCAGTTGCTGCTATGCTTTCAGGTCAGTTAGATCTTAAAGGTCAGAAAGTGGGTGCTGTTCTTTCTGGAGGAAATATTGATATTAACCTAATTGAAAGTATCATTAATCATGCAATGATTGCGACTGGACGACGAACAGAAATTAAAGTGTCCATTAATCATAAGCCCGGAGAATTAAGTGCCTTTTTAAACACAATCGCCGAAGAATTAGGGAATGTGGTAGTCATTCGTCAAAGTCGTCATCGAGAAGGTGTATCAATGTATGACTTAGAAGTGACAGTTGTGGTTGAAACACTAGATGTTGAGCATAAACAACGCTTAATTCAAAAACTGATTGAAACAGGATATGAGATTGAGTATACTAACTAGCCATTTTAATCGAAATATATTAAAATGAAGATAACATCTAGAAAGATAGGAGTTGGACTCACAATGTTAATTTATAATACGTATACGCGTGAGAAAGAAGAATTTAAACCGATTGAAGAAAATAAGGTAAAAATGTATATTTGTGGACCAACCGTGTATAACTATATTCACATTGGAAATGCACGTCCTGTATTATTTTTCGACTTAGTTCATCGTTATTTTAAATATTTAGGATATGAGGTTGAGTTTGTTTCAAACGTAACAGACGTGGATGATAAAATTATTAACCGTGCCATTGAAGAAGAAGTAACTGAAGCAGAGATTGCTGAAAAATATTTAAATTACTTTTTAGAATGTAATCAGCTATTAAATGCTTTACCATTCACTTCAATGCCAAAAGTAACTGAAAATATGGATGAGATGATTCAGTTCATTCATGAATTAGTTGAGCGTGGATTTGCTTATGCGGTTGATGGAGATGTGTACTTCCGTATTGATAAAGTACGTGAGTATGGTCAATTATCAGGAAAGAAAATTGAAGAGTTAGAAGTTGGAGCTCGTATCGCAGAAGATTCTAAAAAAGAGAACCCATTAGACTTTGTGTTATGGAAAAAAACTGATAAAGGAATCACATGGGATTCGCCTTGGGGTGCGGGACGCCCAGGTTGGCATACGGAATGTGTGGTTATGATCGGAAAAGAATTTGGCGGTAAGATTGATATTCATGGTGGTGGAACAGACCTTCAATTCCCTCATCATGAAAATGAAATTGCTCAATCCATCTGTATGAATGGTCATAGCTTAGCAAATTACTGGATGCATGTGGGACGTTTAGGTTTAAATAACGAAAAAATGAGTAAGTCTTTAGGAAATGTCATTAATGTTAAAGATTTAATTGAAGCAATTGATGCGAATGCCTTCCGTTTATTCATGTTATCAGTTCATTATCGTCAACCAATTAACTATACAGAAGAAAATATTCAGTTAGCAGTTAAAGAGTGGCAAAAAATTAAATCAACGTTTGAACAATTACATTTAAAACTTGATTTAGCCGAAGCATTAGATGTGGAAGGAGAGGTCGTTCCTGAGATTGAAAATTTAATGCAACAATTTACATTAGCACTTGAAGATGACTTCAATACATCAAATGCGATTACAAGTTTATACGGTGTGATTAAAGAAATTAATAAAATGACGCGTGCAAAAGCAAGTGATGCAGCTTGTAAATATGCCTTAATGACACTTCAAAATATGGCTTATATTTTTGGATTTGATTTAAGTAAGAAACGTTTAACTTTAGAAGAGCGCGAGTTAATGAAAGCTTGGGAAGAAGCACGCAAAGCGAAAGACTTTAAGAAAGCAGATGAGCTAAGAGCACAATTACAGGCTTTAAATGTTTTATAAAATGAGATATGATAATAAGGATTCCATTCGAAAGGATGGAGTCTTTTTTATTGAATTTAAGAAAAGAGTTCATGTTTAGTGCCATTTATTAGAAGAGAAGATTAGAGTTTTTCGTAGAAATGACTCGAATTCGTGAAAGTCACGGTTTGAATTGGCTTTTTCGTTAAAAGATAATGATTTAGTGTATAATAATGACGATATTAGAAAAGGCGCGTGAGAAGATGGAAGTAAATCAAATGAATAGTACGATGTTAGCCTTTGTGGGAGACTCGTACTATGACTTAAAAGTTCGTGAGATGCTTTGTAGACGTGGGATTAATAAACCAAATCGTCTGCATCAATTAGCAGTCAAATATGTTTCTGCTCATGCACAAGCCACGACTTTAGCTTATTTAATAGAACAAAATCTCTTAACAGAGAAGGAATTAGAAGTGGTTAAAAAAGGACGTAATACGAAAAGTCGTTCCGTTCCTAAAAATACGGATGTGTTAACTTATACCCATTCAACAGCGTTTGAAGCGTTAATTGGGTATTTATATTTAACGGAACAAGCACAACGATTAGATGAAATCGTGTCTTATAGTATCGAATTTAAAGATGGGGTGACAAACTAATGGCGAAACCAGTAAAAGGTGCGAAAAAAGATAAAGCATCAAAACGTGATTACAAACAAGCTCCTAAAAAAGAAGGAAAAGCTATTTCTAAAAAAGATAGCAATCGTGAAGTTATTTACGGAAAAAATACGGTGAATGAAGTATTAGAATCAAAACGTAAAGTCTTTGAAGTGATTGTTACTGATGCGGTTGCTCAACATGATGCAGGATTAATGGAATTAGTGGAGAAACAAAACATTTCTTGCAAAGTATTACCTAAGCAAAAGTTTGAGCAAATGGCTAAAGATAAATATGATGTTAAAGGAAATCATCAAGGTGTCTTAGCAATCGTTGAGCCATATGCATACATGCCTTTAAATGATTTAATCAAAAAGGCCACTCAAAAAGAAGAACCCGCGTTCATTCTTATTTTAGATGGTCTTGAGGATCCACATAACTTAGGAGCGATTTTACGTACGGCTGATGCATCAGGTGTAGATGGAATTATTATTCGTAAAGACCGTTCAGTTGGATTAACAAGCACAGTTGCTAAATTATCAACGGGTGCTATTGAGCACGTACCAGTGGCTTGTGTGGCTAACTTAACAGTAGCAATTAACCAGTTAAAGGAAGCGGGACTTTGGATTGCTGGAACTGATGCGAGTGAAGCACAAGATTACCGCACACTAGATGCTAGTTTACCGTTAGGTTTAGTCATCGGGAGTGAAGGAAAAGGAATGAGTCGTTTAGTACGTGAAGCGTGTGATTTCAAAGTTTATCTTCCAATGCGTGGTCACGTTACTTCGTTAAATGCATCAGTGGCAGCTGCCTTATTAATGTACGAAATTTATAATAAACGCAATCCTATTAAATAGTGTCTTAGGAGGAATACGGTGAAGGTTGAATATAATGATTATGAGTTGGTATACTTAGTTCGTGAACAAAATGAAGCAGCTTTAGATATCCTCATCCAGAAATATTCGCCGCTAATTGGAAAAATCGCCTCTTCTTATTATGGAGTTGGATTCGATTACGAGGACTTTTTTCAAGAAGGACGAATGGCATTTATCAAATCGATTTATACATTTGATGAAACATCCATTGCTAGTTTTTATTCTTATTCGATGACATGTGTACGAAATGCGATTACGACTGCATATCGTAAAGCTAAACGAAGCGCTGGTTTAGATTTGTTAACTGATTATAGTGATCCGGTTTTACCAATAGCTTCTGAGGCACAAGTCTATTATTATTTAGATAGAGACCATAACACCTTGAATGAACGTCTACTTCTCGAATTTGCTTTAAGAGAAAAGGGGATTTTATCTGAATTTGAAAAAACGTGTTTGAAATACTATTTATTAGATAATAATTATATTGAGATAGCAACGATTCTGAGTGTGCCCCCTAAAAAAGTAGATAATGCTTTGAGTCGATGCAAAAGTAAGTTAAAGAATTTAAATAAAATAAACTCATCTTCTGGGCAATGTTGCTAGCTTTATTGACAATGATGGTTGTTTTTGATAGAGTAGATGAAGTTAAGATATAAAAATTGTGAGGTCAAATAATGCGCACAAAAGTAATTTTAGCTTGTGACGAATGTTTAAGTCGCAACTATTCAACGGTTAAAAATAAACAAACACACAGCGAGCGTCTTGTAGTTAAAAAATTCTGCAAGCGTTGTGGAAAACATACAATGCATAAGGAAACAAAATAAGAATAGTATAGGGGGCTACATGATGAGTCAGGTAAAAGGGTTTTTTAAAGGTGTGTCTGCTGAATTAAAGAAGATTGCTTGGCCAACAGAAAAAGAGATGAAAACATATACATTACAAGTGTTAATCTTCGTAGTTGTATTATCAATCTTCTTCTTTGCTGTTGACTTAGTGATTTCCCAAGTAATGAGTTTACTAGGGTAGGAGGTCATGATAGTGGAAAAACGTTGGTATGTTGTTCAAACGTATGCTGGTTATGAAAATAAAGTAATGACTAACTTATTAAAACGTATTGAAACAATGAATATGCAAGACAAAATCTTCCGAGTATTGATTCCGGAAGAAAAAGAAGTAACAATCAAAGACGGTGTACGTAAAGAAAAGTTAAAGAAAACTTTCCCTGGTTACGTCTTAGTAGAAATGATCGATACAGATGATTCTTGGTACATGGTTCGTAATACACCAGGTGTAACTGGATTCTTAGGATCAAGTGGTAAAGGAACTCGTCCAGTTCCGCTTCCAACAGAAGAAATTATGCCAATTCTTAAGAAGATGGGTGTTACAAGTGTCGAAGTATCATTAGATATCGAAGTTGGACAACAAGTATTAGTTGCAGCTGGTCCATTCTCAGGACAAGTTGGAAAAATCGAATCAATCGACAAAGAACATGGTAAAGTTAGTGTGTTAGTGGATTTATTTGGACGCGAAACACCAGTCGAATTAGATTTCGGACAAATTTGTGAAGTCGAATAAAAAAAAATCTTGCCTAATATAAAAAAAGGTGATAAACTATCGTAGTTGATATGAGATTCATATCAAGTGGGAGGGTGAAACACCCAAATAACCACATCACGGACTTAGAGGAGGTGTGTCGCGTGGCAAAAGCAGTAAAAAGTATTGTTAAATTACAAATTCCTGCAGGAAAAGCAAATCCAGCTCCACCAGTAGGTCCAGCATTAGGACAAGCAGGTGCGAACATTCAAGGATTCTGTCAAGAATTCAATGAACGTACACGTGAACAAATGGGAAGTATTATCCCAGTAGTAATCACAGTTTATGAAGATCGTTCATTTACATTCATTACAAAAACTCCACCAGCATCAGACTTATTAAAGAAAGCTGCTGGAATTCAAAGTGGATCATCTTTACCTCACAAGGAAAAAGTTGCTACTTTAACTAAAGATCAAATTCGTGCTATCGCTGAGCAAAAAATGCCAGACTTAAACGCGAATACAGTAGAAGCTGCAATGCGTATTATTGAAGGTTCTGCAAGACAAATGGGAATCGTTGTAGAAGACTAATCTACCGTTTTAGGTTGTAGATTACAACCTAAATCTGTGGGAGGAGATTCCGTTAACCACAATTTAGGAGGTACTTAGAATGGCTAAAAAAGGTAAAAAATTCATCGAAGCCAAAAAATTAGTTGATTCTACTACTTTATACTCTGTAGAAGAAGCTGTGGAATTAGTTAAGAAAACTAATGTTGCTAAATTTGATGCAACTGTAGATGTAGCTTTCCGTTTAGGAGTTGACCCACGTAAAGCGGATCAACAAATTCGTGGAGCTATGGTATTACCTCACGGAACTGGGAAAGTTCGTTCAGTATTAGTATTCGCTAAAGGTGAAAAAGCTAAAGAAGCTGAAGCGGCTGGAGCAGATTTCGTAGGAGATAGCGATATGATCAACAAAATCCAACAAGGTTGGATGGAGTTCGATGTAGTTGTAGCTACTCCAGATATGATGGCTGAAGTTGGTAAATTAGGACGCGTTTTAGGACCACGTGGTTTAATGCCAAACCCTAAAACTGGTACTGTAACAATGGATGTTACTAAAGCTGTTAATGAAATCAAAGCTGGTAAAGTAGAATACCGCGTTGATAAAGCTGGTAACGTACATGTTCCAATCGGAAAAGTATCTTTCGAAGACCAAAAATTAGTTGAAAACTTCAAAGCTATCTTCGATACTATTTTAAAAGCTAAACCATCTGCAGCTAAAGGAACTTACGTGAAAAACATCGCTGTTTCTTCAACTATGGGACCTGGTATCAAAGTTGCATCTGAATCATTAGAAAAATAATTTTTCTTATTGATAATTGAATAGAATTACCGTAGACAGTAGGGGCCTTTGGCTTAATGATCCTACCGAGGTTTTGGATATATATATATATTATTTATTTTCATGCCTTAGTTACACCCTTCTGTCCACATTTTAGTGGGTAAAAGGGTTTTTCTACGGACTTAGACGAACATAGGAGGTGTGAATAATGAGCGCTACTGCAATCGAAATGAAATCTCAATTAGTTGCTGAGTATGCAGCGCAATTCAAAGAATCAGCTTCTTTAGTAGTTGTTGATTACCGCGGATTAACTGTTGCTGAAGTAACTGAATTACGTCAACAATTACGTGCTGAAGGTGTTGAATTTAAAGTATTAAAAAACAATATCTCTCGTCGTGCTGTGACTGAAGCTGGATTCGAAGGTTTAGGTGAAGCATTCGTTGGTCCAACTGCTGTTGCATTCTCTAAAGAAGACGTTGTTGCACCTGCACGCGTATTATACAACTTCGCTAAAGAACACCAAGCTTTAGAATTAAAAGCTGGTTTAATCGAAGGATCTGTTGCTTCATTAGAGCAAGTTATGGAATTAGCTAAATTACCAAACCGCGAAGGTTTATTATCTATGTTACTTTCTGTATTACAAGCTCCAATGCGCAATATGGCATGTGTTGTTAAAGCTGTTTCTGAACAAAAAGAAGCTGGTGTTGAAGCACCTGTAGCTGAGGCTGCTGCTGAAACAACTGAAGTGGCTGAAGAAGCTGCTGCTGAATAATTTTTGAAATTTAAACAATTAACCTAAAAGGGAAAAATCCCTAATTTGAAGGAGGAAAATAAAATGGCAAAATTAACTGCTGCTGAAATGATCGAAGCGATCAAAGAAATGTCAGTTTTAGAATTAAACGAATTAGTTAAAGCTATCGAAGAAGAATTTGGTGTAACTGCTGCTGCTCCTGTAGCTGTTGTTGGTGGAGCTGAAGCTGCTGCTGGACCATCTGAAGTAGATGTAATCTTAACAAACGCTGGAGCTAAAAAAATCGGTGTTATCAAAGTAGTTCGTGAAATCACTGGATTAGGATTAAAAGAAGCTAAAGAATTAGTAGACGGAACTCCTGCTCCAATCAAAGAAAAAGTTTCTCCAGAAGAAGCTGAAGAATTAAAAGCTAAATTAGAAGAAGCTGGAGCTACTGTTGAAGTTAAATAATTAACTTTAATATAAGTTTCGCTGAAATATAAATAAAAACCTGAGTGTGTTTATCGCCTCAGGTTTTTATTTCATAAACATATAATGTAATAATTTACTTTAACATGGCAATAATAGAGCATGTAAAAATGTTCATATTCTCTAATTTTTAGGTAAAATCAAAAGGGGTTGTGATCATGCATTATTATACTAACAATGTTAATGCTCGTTCGGACGAAAAGGACTTTGCTTACACACTTAGAGGGCATAAACTCAAATTCACAACAGATATTGGGGTCTTTTCGAAGAGAGATGTTGACTTTGGTTCTAGACTTTTAGTAGAAAGCTTTACTGTTCCAGAAGTAGATGGGAATATTTTAGATGTTGGCTGTGGTTACGGACCTATCGGTTTGAGTTTAGCTAAAAGTTATGTAAATCGAAATATTCATATGGTAGATGTCAATCAACGAGCGTTAGAACTATCAAAAAAGAATGCACAAGATAATGGGATTTTAAATGCAACTATGTATGAAAGCTTCTGCTATGATGGTGTAGAAGGTGAATTCGCGGCTATTTTATCGAATCCTCCAATCCGTGCAGGGAAAAAAGTTGTTCACGCCATTATTGAAGAAGCTAAAGAATATTTGGTTGAGAATGGTGAACTTTGGATAGTGATACAGAAAAAACAAGGCGCTCCATCTGCTAAAGCGAAAATGGAAGAAGTCTATGGGAATTGTGAAGTTGTCGACAAAGATAAAGGATATTTTATATTAAAGTCTATCAGACGTTGACACTATTGAAAAAATTTGATATTATTATAAAATGCCTAATACTGCTTGTATTTTACATGTGCTAAGTCAAATACATTAGGTGTTGAATAAAAAAAACAACAAAAGTTTACATAAACAAACAAAGAGGTGAAACGCGTGGCAGGGAAAATTGTTCAATATGGTAAAAAGAGACAACGTCGTAATTACTCAAGAATTGATGTTGCACTCGAACTCCCTAACTTAATTGAAATTCAAACTGCTTCTTATCAGTGGTTCCTTGATGAAGGTATTAGTGAAATGTTCAAAGACATTTCTCCAATTGAAGACAATAACGGTAATTTAGCGCTTGAATTCGTTGGATATAGCTTAGGAGAACCAAAATATTCTGTTTTAGAAGCTAAAGAACGCGATGCTAACTATGCTGCCCCTTTACGTGTTAAGGTTCGTTTACACATTAAAGACGAAGAAACACACGCAATTAAGGAAGTGAAGGAAAGCGAAGTATACATGGGGGACTTCCCTTTAATGACCCCAACAGGAACATTTGTTATCAATGGTTCTGAACGTGTAATCGTATCACAATTAGTCCGTTCATCAGGTGTTTACTACAATAAAGAGACTGATAAAAAGAGCGGTAAAGAAAAATATGCTGCACAAGTAATTCCTAACCGTGGTGCATGGTTAGAGTATGAACTTGATGCAAAAGACATTGTTTATGTTCGTGTCGATAGAACGCGTAAAATTCCAATTACAGTTTTATTACGTGCATTAGGACTTTCAACAAAAGAACAAATCATCGAAATGTTTGGTGAAAATCAGTATATCTTAAATACGTTAGAAAAAGACCAAACTGTTAACTCTGATGAAGCATTAATGGAAATCTTCCAAAAACTTCGTCAAGGTGAGCATGCTACGATCGATGGTGCTCGAACTTTATTCGTTTCTCGTTTCTTTGATCCTAAACGATACGACTTAGCTCATGTTGGACGTTATAAATTCAACAAAAAATTAAGTGCACAAGAACGTTTATTAAATCAAAAATTAGCTAGCGATATCTTTGATTCAGAGACAGGTGAAGTACTAGTAGAAGAAGGTACAGTAATTACTCGTCGTATCTTTGAAGAAGTATTAGCTGATAAAATTGATCGTTTAAATATTAAAAAAGTCGAATTAGTGAATCCTTTAGAAGAAACACAAACTTATGTTCAAGAATTCGAAGTTTATTCACCACGAGTAAATGAAGGGGATCAAGTTGTAAAAATTATCGGAAATGTAGAAGATGAGTGTAAACACATTACTACTTCAGATATCTTTGCATCTGTAAGTTACTTCTTCAATTTATTAGATTCAGTAGGTTACTTAGATGATATCGATCACTTAGGAAACCGTCGTTTGCGTCTAGTAGGTGAATTATTACAAAACCAATTCCGTATCGGGTTATCTCGTATGGAGCGTGTTGTTAAAGAAAGAATGTCAATTCAAGAAAGTGAAGGAATCACACCTTCAAGCTTAATTAACATTCGTCCTGTAACAGCTGCAATTAAAGAGTTCTTCGGTAGCTCACAGTTATCACAATTCATGGATCAAACTAACCCATTATCAGAGTTAACGCACAAACGTCGTTTATCTGCTTTAGGGCCAGGTGGTTTAACACGTGAACGTGCTGGAATGGAAGTACGTGACGTTCACTACTCTCATTACGGTCGTATGTGTCCTATCGAAACGCCTGAGGGACCAAACATCGGGTTAATCAACTCTTTATCATCTTATGCAAAAGTTAACGAATTTGGATTTATTGAGACTCCATATCGTAAAGTTATCCCAGTTATTGATGAAGCAACTGGAGAAACAAAAATGCAAGTAACCGGAGAAATCCGTTATTTAACTGCTGACGAAGAAGATCGTTATGTAGTAGCACAAGCTGGATTAGATTTAGATGCAAATGATTGCTTACCTGAAAAAGTAATTGTTCGTCATCGTGGTGAAAACTTAATCGTTCCTGCTGAACGTGTTGACTTCGTGGACGTATCACCAAAACAGATTGTATCTGTTGCCACAGCATGTATCCCGTTCTTAGAGCACGATGATGCCAACCGTGCGTTAATGGGAGCCAACATGCAACGTCAGGCCATTCCTTTATTAATTCCTGAAGCACCATTCGTTGGTACAGGTATGGAATATGTAGCGGCAAAAGACTCAGGGCAAGCAGTAGTTGCTCACAACAGCGGAACAGTAGAATACGTTGATTCAAAACAAATCCGTGTTCGTCGTGATGCTGATGGAGGATTAGATCGTTATCCATTAATTAAGTTTGTTCGTTCAAACTCAAGTACTGTATTAAACCAACGTCCAATCGTTCGCCTAGGTGATCATATTAATGCTGGTGAAGTATTAGCAGATAGTTCATCAATGGAAAGCGGAGAATTAGCTTTAGGACGTAACGTCGTTGTAGCATTCATGACATGGAACGGATATAACTATGAGGATGCCATCATCATGAGTGAACGCTTAGTAAAAGATGATGTGTATACATCAATTCACATTGAAGAATATGAATTAGAAGCTCGTGACACTAAGTTAGGGCCAGAAGAAATTACACGTGATATCCCAGGTGTTGGGGAAGACGCTCTTAAAAACTTAGATGAGCGTGGAATTATCCGTATCGGTGCTGAAGTTAAAGAAGATGACATCTTAGTAGGTAAAGTAACTGCTAAAGGTCAGACTGAATTAACTGCAGAAGAACGTTTATTACATGCTATCTTCGGTGAGAAAGCACGTGAAGTTCGTGATACATCATTACGTGTACCACACGGTGGAGACGGAATTGTACATGACGTTAAATACTTCTCTCGTCGTAACGGTGATGACTTATCACCAGGTGTAAACGAAGTAATTCGTATTTACATTGTTCAAAAACGTAAAATCTCTGAGGGAGATAAAATGGCCGGACGCCATGGTAATAAAGGGGTTATCTCTAAAATCTTACCTCAAGAAGATATGCCATATATGCCAGATGGAACACCAGTGGATATCATGTTAAACCCATTAGGGGTACCATCACGTATGAACATCGGTCAGATCTTAGAAATTCACTTAGGTATGGCTGCTAAAAAATTAGGAATTCACGTTGCAACTCCAGTATTCGATGGTGTTAAAACTGAAGACTTAGAAGCAATCATCGCAGAAGCTGGTATGGACCCAGATGCGAAGACTGTATTATATGATGGACGTACAGGTGAAAAATTCGATAACCGAATTTCAGTTGGGGTTATGTATATGATCAAACTTGCCCACATGGTTGATGATAAATTACATGCCCGTTCAATTGGACCTTACTCATTAGTAACTCAACAGCCGCTTGGAGGTAAAGCTCAATTCGGTGGACAACGTTTCGGTGAGATGGAGGTATGGGCACTTGAAGCATACGGTGCGGCATACACATTACAAGAAATCTTAACAGTTAAGTCAGATGATATCACAGGACGTGTTAAAACATACGAAGCTATCGTACGTGGAGAAAATGTTCCTGAACCAGGTATCCCTGAATCATTCCGAGTATTAGTTAAAGAGTTACAATCATTAGGTATGGATGTTAAAATCTTATCTGATGACAAAGATGAAATTGAAATCCGCGATCTTGAGAATGTAAAAACTCATCAAATCGTTGTTCCAGAAACAGTTGAAGAATAATTAGACGCAAGGAGGGAATCGCCTTGGTAGATGTTAACAAGTTTAAGTATATGAAGATCGGTTTAGCATCTTCAGATACAATCCGTAAATGGTCTTATGGTGAAGTTAAAAAATCTGAGACAATCAACTATCGTACATTAAAACCTGAAAAAGATGGATTATTCTGTGAGCGTATCTTCGGTCCACAAAAAGACTGTGAGTGTGCTTGTGGTAAATATAAACGTATTCGCCACGAAGGGATCGTTTGTGATCGCTGTGGTGTAGAAGTAACAGTAGCAAAAGTTCGTCGTGAACGTATGGGTCACATCGAACTTGCTGCACCTGTTGCACATATTTGGTATGTAAAAGGTATTCCAAGCCGCATGGGACTATTATTAAATATGTCTCCTCGTGAGCTTGAAGAAGTTATCTACTTTGTAAACTATGTTGTAATTGACCCAGGTAAAACTGATTTAATTAAACAAAAAGTATTAACTGAAAAAGAATATCGTGAAGCATATGAAAAATGGGGGAATGCATTCCAAGTAGGTATGGGTGCTGAAGCCATTAAAAAGTTATTAGAATCATTAGATTTAGATAAATTAGCGAAAGAATTACGTTCTGAATTAAAAATTGCACAAGGTCAAAAACGTGGGAAAGTTATCAAACGTTTAGAAGTTGTGGAATCATTCCGTAATTCAGGAAACCGTCCTGATTGGATGATCTTAGACGTATTACCGGTAATTCCACCAGAATTACGTCCAATGGTTCAATTAGATGGTGGACGTTTTGCAACATCTGACTTAAATGATTTATATCGTCGTGTTATTAACCGTAATAACCGTTTAATTCGTTATTTAGAAATCGGTGCGCCTAATATTATCATAAACAATGAGAAACGTATGATTCAAGAAGCAGTAGATGCTTTAATTGATAATGGTCGTCGCGGACGTCCAGTTACTGGCCCAGGAAACCGTCCATTAAAATCACTTTCTCACATGTTAAAAGGTAAACAAGGTCGTTTCCGTCAAAACTTATTAGGTAAACGTGTTGACTACTCTGGACGTTCTGTAATCGTAGTAGGACCAGACTTAAAGATGTATCAATGTGGATTACCAAAAGAAATGGCTCTTGAGTTATTCAAACCATTCGTTATGAAAGAATTAGTGGAACGTGATTTAGCACAAAATATTAAGAGTGCTAAGAAAATGATTGAGCGCATGGATGATGCATTATGGGACGTTGTAGAAGACGTAATTCGTGAGCATCCAGTATTATTAAACCGTGCCCCAACATTACACCGTTTAGGTATCCAAGCGTTCGAACCTAAAATTGTAGAAGGACGCGCAATTCGTCTTCACCCTCTTGTAACGACAGCATTTAATGCCGACTTCGATGGTGACCAGATGGCGGTTCACGTTCCTTTATCTCAAGAAGCACAAGCTGAAGCTCGTTTATTAATGCTTGCTGCAAATAACATCTTAAACCCGAAAGATGGTAAACCAGTCGTTACTCCATCTCAGGATATGGTATTAGGAAACTACTACTTAACGATGGAAGAAGCAGGAGCAATTGGTGAAGGTAATATCTATAAAGATACAAATGAGTTAATGATGGCTTATGCAAACGGATATGTAACATTACACTCTCGTATTGCATTAGATGCTAAAGCATTAAATAACATGACTTTCACTGAAGAGCAAAATAGCAAATATATCATCACAACTTTAGGAAAAGTTATCTTCAATGGTATTTTACCTAAAACATTCCCTTACTTAAATGAGCCAACAATGACGAACTTACAAGGTGCTACACCAACTAAGTACTTCGTTGAAAAGGGAACAGATATTAAAGCACACTTAGCGGATGTTAAAATTGTTTCTCCATTCAAGAAAAAATTCTTAGGGGATATCATTTCTGAAGTATTCCGTATTTATAAAACAACTGAAACATCACGTATGTTAGACCGCTTAAAAGACTTAGGATTTAAGTATTCTACTGTTGCCGGAATTTCTGTAGGGGTTGCTGACGTAGTCGTATCTTCTAAGAAAAAAGATTTATTAAAACAAGGTGACGATAAAGTTGCTCAAATTCAAGAGTTCTATAACCGTGGTTTATTAACTGATGATGAACGTTATCGTTTAGTTATTGATGTTTGGGCGAAAGTAAAAGATGAAATTCAACATGTATTAATGAATGAGTTACCTGCTGATAACCACATTTACATGATGAGTGATTCTGGAGCCCGTGGTAACGCATCGAACTTTACGCAGTTAGCCGGTATGCGTGGATTAATGGCCAACCCATCTGGTAAAACAATCGAGTTACCAATCAAATCTTCATTCCGTGAAGGTTTAACAGTAACTGAGTTCTTCATCTCTACCCATGGTGCTCGTAAAGGGTTAGCGGATACAGCCTTAAAAACAGCCGATTCAGGTTACTTAACTCGTCGTTTAGTAGACGTAGCACAAGATGTGATCGTTCGTGAAGATGACTGTGGTACAGATAAAGGACAATATATCACTGAATTAAAACAACGTGGTCAAACAGTGGAAACATTATTTGATCGTATCGTTGGACGTTATACAGCAAAACCTATCTATCATCCGGTAACGAAAGAAAAGATTGCAGAACGCAATGTATATATTACAGATGAATTAGGTAAAGCTATCATCGATGCTGGTATTGAAGGAGTAGATATCCGTACTATTTACTCATGTAATGCTCAAAAAGGTGTATGTAAAAAATGTTATGGTCAAAACTTAGCAACTGGTAAAGAGGTTGAAGTTGGGGAAGCTGTTGGTATCATGGCTGCTCAATCAATCGGTGAGCCAGGTACTCAGTTAACGATGCGTACATTCCATACAGGTGGGGTAGCCGGAGCCGATATTACACAAGGTTTACCTCGTATCCAAGAGTTATTCGAAGCGCGTAATCCAAAAGGACGTGCAATCATTGCTGAAATCGATGGTGTAATTACTACAATTAAGGCAAATACTAAAAACCGTTATGAAATTACATTAACAAATAAATTAGAAAGCCGTAACTACTTATTACCTTACGGGGTACAACCATTAGTAGCTGAAGGTGATGAAGTATTAGCTGGAGACATGTTAACTGAAGGGTCAATCGATCCTAAAGAATTATTACGTGTTAAAGATGTTGCCGCTGTACAAGCATACATCTTAAAAGAAGTGCAAAATGTATACCGTGCACAAGGGGTAGAATTATCAGATAAGCATATTGAGATCATGGTTCATCAAATGATGAAAAAAGTTAAAGTTATCGACGGTGGAGATACTGACATTTTACCAGGATCATTAATTGATATGACTCATTATACGCGTGTAAATGCTGCTGCAATCATGCGTGGGAAACGCCCTGCAGTAGGTATTCCAACAATCTTAGGTATCACAAAAGCATCTCTTGAAACAGAATCATTCTTATCTGCTGCATCATTCCAGGAAACAACTCGCGTTCTTACAGATGCTGCAATCAAAGGTAAAGTGGATGAATTAATCGGATTAAAAGAAAATGTTATCATTGGTAAGTTAATCCCAGCCGGAACAGGTGTTTTAAGAGAAGATCATATTCAACCGGTACATAAGATTGAAGATGAAGTTGAAGAGGATATTTTACCATTCGATTTAACTTCAGATTCAAAAGTATCAAATGATTTAGTAAATCTTTCATTAGAAGACGATTTAGATGAATTAGATATCGAATTAGATTTCGATGAAACTGATTTTTTAGACGCTGAAGATGAATAAGATATCAAAAAAAGCCAATAATACTGTTGAAAAATATTAAAAACTTTTTTGAACTGTTGACATTATTCTAAAAAAATGTTAGATTAATAAAGGCTTTTAAAAAAACAAAGTGAGTTTTGCTTTCGGGCAAAGCTTACTTTTTCTAACTAAAATGAACCACCTGGATAAGTGGACTAAGTTTATGAGAGGAGGACTAATATGCCAACTATTAACCAATTAGTTCGTAAAGGACGTCAAAGTAAAGAAACAAAATCTAAATCTCGTCATTTAAATGTAGGGTACAATAGTTTAAAGAAAGAACAAACTAACTTATACTCTCCACAAAAACGTGGGGTATGTACTCGTGTTGCTACAATGACACCTAAAAAACCAAACTCGGCTTTACGTAAATATGCCCGTGTACGTTTAACAAATGGTTTAGAAGTAACAGCATACATTCCTGGTATTGGACACAAATTACAAGAGCACAGCGTTGTTTTAATTCGCGGTGGACGTGTAAAAGACTTACCAGGGGTACGTTATCATATCGTTCGTGGTACTTTAGATGCTACAGGTGTAGATGGACGTATGCAAGGTCGTTCTAAATACGGAACAAAAAAACCAAAAGCAGCTAAAAAATAATCTAACTTTTTTCGATAAAATGGAAGGGAGGCTAAATTATGCCACGTAAAGGACATGTAGCAAAACGCGACGTTTTGCCAGATCCAATTTATAACTCTAAATTAGTATCTCGTTTAATCAACAACATCATGCAAGATGGTAAAAAAGGTACTGCACAAACTATTTTATATAATGCATTCGATATCATTGCTGAGAAAACTGGTCGTGAACCAATGGAAGTATTCGAAGAAGCTATCGAAAACATCATGCCTGTATTAGAGGTTAAAGCTCGCCGTATCGGTGGGGCAAACTACCAAGTACCAGTAGAGGTTCGTCCTGAGCGCCGAATCACTTTAGGATTACGCTGGTTAGTTCAATACTCTCGCTCTCGCGGAGAAAAAACTATGGAGCAACGCTTAGCTAACGAAATTATCGATGCAGCTAACAACACAGGTGCATCTGTTAAGAAACGTGAGGATACTCACAAAATGGCTGAAGCTAACAAAGCATTCGCTCATTACCGTTGGTAATATTTTAAATAACTTTAGGATTACTGGATTTCTAGTAATCCTAAAAGTTTAGTATTTCACTATGAGAGGAGTAACGGAACATGGCAAGAGAATTCTCTTTAAATCACACTCGTAACATCGGTATCATGGCACACATCGATGCTGGTAAAACGACAACTACAGAACGTATCTTATACTACACTGGTCGTATCCACAAAATCGGAGAAACTCACGATGGTGCTTCTCAAATGG
This sequence comes from Turicibacter sp. H121, assembly GCF_001543345.1. Taxonomy (NCBI): domain Bacteria; kingdom Bacillati; phylum Bacillota; class Erysipelotrichia; order Erysipelotrichales; family Turicibacteraceae; genus Turicibacter; species Turicibacter sp. H121. The sequence continues at coordinate 1,393,691 of NZ_CP013476.1, forward strand.
ACTGGATGGCTCAAGAGCAAGAGCGTGGTATCACAATCACTTCAGCTGCAACAACAGCTGCTTGGAATGGTCACCGTGTAAACATCATCGATACACCAGGTCACGTAGACTTCACAGTAGAAGTTGAACGTTCATTACGTGTATTAGATGGTGCAGTAGCAGTATTAGATGCGCAATCAGGAGTTGAGCCTCAAACTGAAACAGTTTGGCGCCAAGCTACTACTTACGGAGTTCCACGTATTGTATTCGTAAATAAAATGGATAAAACAGGTGCAGATTTCTTATACTCTGTAAAAACATTACATGATCGTTTAGGAGCTAACGCTCTTCCAATTCAATTACCAATCGGTGCTGAAGATGATTTCGAAGGTATCATTGACTTAGTTGAAATGAAACAATACATGTATACAAATGACTTAGGAACTGACATCCAAGTTGGAGAAATCGATGCAGCTCACTTAGAAGATGCAGAAATGTATCGTGATCAATTAATCGAAGCAGTATCTAACTTAGATGAAGAGTTAATGATGAAATACTTAGAAGGTGAAGAAATTTCAATCGAAGAATTAAAAACTGCGATCCGTCGTGCTACAATCAACGTTGAATTATTCCCAGTATTATGTGGATCAGCCTTCAAAAACAAAGGTGTTCAGTTAATGTTAGATGCTGTAATTGACTACTTACCAGCTCCAACTGATATTCCTGCAATCAAAGGAACATTAGAAGATGGAACTGAAGTTGAGCGTCATGCTTCTGATGAAGAACCATTCGCAGCATTAGCATTCAAAGTTATGACTGACCCATTCGTAGGTAAGTTAACATTCTTCCGTGTTTACTCAGGAACAATCCAATCAGGAACTTACGTATTAAACTCAACTAAAGGTAAACGTGAGCGTGTTGGACGTTTATTACAAATGCACGCTAACAGCCGTCAAGAAATCTCTGAAGTATACGCAGGAGATATCGCTGCAGCTGTAGGTTTAAAAGATACTACAACAGGAGATACTTTATGTGATCCAGATCACGAAGTTATCTTAGAATCAATGGTATTCCCTGAACCAGTTATCTCTTTATCAGTTGAGCCAAAATCAAAAGCAGACCAAGATAAAATGGGTATCGCTTTACAAAAATTAGCTGAAGAGGATCCAACTTTCCGTACTCATACAGACGAAGAAACTGGTGAAACTATCATCTCAGGTATGGGTGAGTTACACTTAGACATCATCGTTGACCGTATGCGTCGTGAATTCAAAGTTGAAGCTAACATTGGTGCTCCTCAAGTAGCTTACCGTGAAACATTCACTCAAGCTGCAGACGTTGAAGGTAAATTCGTACGTCAGTCTGGTGGACGTGGACAATACGGACACGTATGGATCAAATTTGAACCACAAGAACCAGGTGCTGGATACGAGTTCGTGGACGCTGTAGTTGGTGGGGTTGTACCTCGTGAATACATCGGATCTGTAGATGCAGGATTAAAAGATGCATTACAAAATGGACAATTATCAGGATTCCCTGTAGTTGACGTTAAAGCTACATTATTCGATGGTTCTTACCATGATGTCGATTCAAGTGAGATGGCATACAAAATCGCAGCTTCTATGGCATTAAAAAATGCTTATGACAAATGTAAACCAGTTCTTTTAGAACCAGTTATGAAAGTAGAAGTTGTTATCCCAGATGAGTACTTAGGAGACGTAATGGGAGATATCACTTCACGTCGTGGACGCTTAGACGGAATGGAAGCTCGTGGTAACGCGCAAGTTATCCGTGCATATGTTCCATTATCTGAAATGTTCGGATATGCAACTGCATTACGTTCTAACACACAAGGACGCGGAAACTACTCAATGGAAATGGATCACTATGAGCAAGTTCCAAAATCAATCGCTGATGAAGTCATCAAAAAACATCGTGGATAATCGTTGTTAATTGATGTGTTCATATATCCGCTGCTAATAAGAATGTAATACTTGCATTCTTATTAGCGGTATTGTAAAATAAAAATGTTGAATACAAAAAATGTAACTTAGAGGAGGATATTAGCATGGCAAAAGCTAAATTCGAACGTACTAAACCGCATGTTAACATCGGTACAATCGGTCACGTTGACCACGGAAAAACTACATTAACAGCTGCTATCACAACTGTATTATCTAAATCAGGTAAAGCAGAAGCTCGCGCTTACGACCAAATCGATGGTGCTCCAGAAGAGCGTGAACGTGGAATCACTATCTCAACTGCACACGTTGAGTACGAAACTGACAACCGTCACTACGCACACGTTGACTGCCCAGGACATGCTGACTACGTTAAAAACATGATCACTGGTGCTGCTCAAATGGACGGTGGTATCTTAGTAGTATCTGCTGCTGATGGACCAATGCCACAAACTCGTGAGCACATCTTATTATCTCGCCAAGTTGGTGTACCTCGTTTAGTTGTTTTCTTAAACAAATGTGACATGGTAGACGACGAAGAATTATTAGAATTAGTTGAAATGGAAGTTCGTGACTTATTATCTGAGTACGATTTCCCAGGTGATGAAGTTCCAGTAATCCACGGATCTGCATTATTAGCATTACAAGGACAACCTGAATGGGAAGCAAAAATCAACGAATTAATGGCTGCTGTAGATGAGTACATCCCAACTCCAGCTCGTCAAACTGATTTACCATTCTTAATGCCAGTAGAGGACGTATTCTCAATCACTGGACGTGGTACTGTAGCAACTGGACGCGTTGAGCGTGGGGTTGTTAAAGTTGGTGACGTTGTTGAAATCATCGGTTACCATGAAACAAAATCAACTACTGTAACAGGTGTTGAAATGTTCCGTAAATTATTAGACCAAGCTGAAGCTGGAGATAACATCGGAGCTTTATTACGTGGTATTTCTCGTGAAGAAATCCAACGTGGACAAGTATTAGCTAAACCAGGATCAGTAAAACCTCATACAAAATTCACTGCTGAGGTTTACGTATTATCTAAAGAAGAAGGTGGACGTCATACTCCATTCTTCGGAAACTACCGTCCTCAATTCTACTTCCGTACAACTGACGTAACTGGAGTTATTCAATTACCAGAAGGTGTAGAAATGGTTATGCCAGGTGACAACGTTGCTATGACTGTAGAATTAATCGCGCCAATCGCTGTTGAAAAAGGAACTAAGTTCTCTATCCGTGAAGGTGGACGTACAGTAGGTGCTGGTTCAGTAGTAGACATCATCGAATAATCGATATTCTAATATTTGAATCTTTTTGTCCTAGAGATATATTCTCTAGGACTTTTTTTATTTTTAAATATATGTTATCCTTGCTCTCTGTAGTGCTTAATAGAATAAAATCATTATATAAGTTAACCATAATAATGTTATTAATATTGTATATGGAAGACATTAGTGGAGTTATAAAAAATATTAATAAGATATAGTTTTAGTATTTTTATGTAGTTGGTTGGTATAATCAATTAACGATAAATAGATTTATTGATATAAAAAATAATTATATATTTAAATTATTCACTCCTGGATTTTAAATGTTTAGGTGTAATGTAAAACAAATTAATTATAAATATACTAAATATGAAGTAATTATTTCCTATTTTGCAATAACGGTTTGTGAACACTAATTGGCAATGAGTTAAACGATTTTCTTATTGCTTCAGTTAATGAGGCTAATATTACAATAGAGGAAGTTAAATATATGTAGAAATAAATAATATATCTATAAGAGTAAAATCAAACTTTATTAGAGAATTTAACAATCTAAAACCTATAGGTTCACTTCTTCTTTAGGGAAAGATTATGATCGTTTTTTATAATTAGTGATGGAGTACATTATTTTTGACTACTATCAGGAGATATGTCTATCACTAAGGAGGGAATAACTCCTATAGATAATGTATTCATCAGAAACAAAGTCATTCTAATGATGCGAGTTTATCAATCATTTTATCTTTAAGAATATAAGACTGAATAGTGTTGTGAGATTTTATGTATTCCTAGAAATACGTATTATTAAGTAAAGTCTTAAATAATACTTAGTATCTCAAAATCCAAAGAAGAGCTATGGCTCCACAATGATTTAGAATATACAAGACTTTAATGACTTAAGGACGACATTAAAAAATGTTTTAGATAATAATATTATCTTTAGGATAATAAATGTATTAAATATAACTAAAATGTTATTCATAAATATTCAATAATTAATTATTTTAAAATCAATAATAGCTACATTTCTAAAAATTTAGTTGGATAGTAGTCTAGTGTTAAATTTTATTTTTAAATAAAATACAATATTTACTTGTCATAAATGTTTGATTGTTCGGTTAAGATATGTTAAATTTGTTTATGTAAATTAGTCCGAAAACTGCGAAGAGATGAGTCACTGTCGAAATATACATCAATGAATAAAAAATAAAAAAATATTTGATTTATTTAGTTTTTTCATGTATAATAGATATGTTGACTTGAGCGTTGAAGCGAAAGGTTGCTGACACACCCGGCCGATTTGCCATGGCAATGTGGCAGGTAATTTTCGTGGAGCTAGTCTATTCCTAAAAATAGGCGAAGGGAGGAAATAAAATGGCAAAACAAAAAATCAGAATCCGTTTAAAAGCTTATGATCACAGAATTTTAGATCAATCTGCAGAAAAAATCGTTGAAAGTGCTAAGAAAACAGGAGCTAAAGTGGCAGGACCAATCCCACTTCCAACTGAAAAGCAAGTTTACACGATCTTACGTGCGGTACATAAATACAAAGATTCTCGTGAGCAATTCGAAATGCGCACTCACAAACGTCTGATTGACATTGTTGAACCAACTGCTCAAACTGTTGATTCATTAATGCGCTTAGATTTACCATCTGGTGTAGACATCGAAATCAAATTATAATATATACGAAATAGGAGGTGTAACTCATGGCCAAAGGAATCTTAGGTAGAAAAATTGGTATGACTCAAATTTTCACTGAAGAAGGGAAATTAATTCCTGTAACTGTTGTGCAAGCAACACCTAACGTTGTTTTACAAGTTAAAACAAACGAAACTGATGGATACGAAGCTATCCAAGTTGGATTTGAAAATAAACGCGAAAAATTAGCTAACAAACCTGAAATGGGACACGTTGCTAAAGCTGAAACAGCGCCTAAGCGCTTCGTTCGTGAATTCCGTAACGTAAATGTAGCGGAATATCAAGTTGGTCAAGAGATCAAAGTTGACACTTTTGCTGAAGGAGAAGTTGTTGACGTAACTGGTAAGACTAAAGGTAAAGGATTCCAAGGTGTTATTAAACGTCATGGACAATCTCGTGGACCTATGGCTCACGGTTCTCGTTACCATCGTCGTCCAGGTTCAATGGGATCGATTGCTGCTAACCGCGTTTTAAAAGGTAAAAAATTACCTGGACAAACTGGTGGAAACATCGTAACTGTTCAAAACCTTGAAGTAGTTAAAGTTGATACAGAACGTAACGTTTTATTAATCAAAGGAAATGTACCAGGAGCTAAAAAATCTTTAGTTATGGTTCGTTCTGCTGTTAAAGCAAAATAGTTTAGTACAGTAGGAAAGGAGGATTCATAATGCCACAAGTAGCATTATATAACCAACAAGGTGCTCAAGTTGGAGAAATCGTGTTAAACGAAACAATCTTCGGTATTGAGCCTCATAAACAAGCAATGTTCGATGCTGTAATTATGCAACGTGCATCAATGCGTCAAGGAACGCACAAAACTAAAACTCGTACTGAGGTACGTGGTGGTGGACGTAAACCTTGGAAACAAAAAGGTACTGGACGTGCTCGTCAAGGATCTATTCGTGCACCTCAATGGCGTGGTGGAGGAATCGTATTCGGACCAGTTCCACGTAGCTATGCATACAAATTAAACAAAAAAGTTCGTCGCTTAGCTTTAAAATCTGCGTTATCAACTAAAGTTGTTGAAAATGAAATCGTAGTTTTAGATGCATTAGCATTCGAAGCTCCAAAAACAAAAGAAATGATCTCTGTTTTAGGTGCTTTAAACATCACATCTAAAGCATTAGTTGTAACTGCTGAAGAAAATACAACAGTTGAATTATCAACTCGTAACATCCCAGGTGTTAAAGTATTATCAGTAGCTCAATTAAATGTATTAGATCTTTTAGATGCAACTAAGTTAGTTATTACTCAAGATGCAGTTAAAAAGATTGAGGAGGTGCTTGCATAATGAAAGATGCTAGAGATATCGTTAAGCGCCCAATTATCACTGAAAAATCTTATGATTTAATGAACGAAGGTAAATTCACTTTCGAAGTTGATAAAAAAGCAAACAAAATCGAAGTTAAACAAGCTTGTGAAGCTTTATTCAATGTAAAAGTTGAGAAAGTAAACATCGTTAACGTTCGTCCTAAAAAACGTCGTGTTGGACGTTATGAAGGATTCAAGCCTTCAATGAAAAAAGCTATCGTAACATTAGCTGAAGGACAAACAATCGAAAAGTTTGAAGTATAATTAATAAGTCGTAAAAGGAGGGAACAAGATGGCTATTAAAAAGTATAAACCTACCACGAATGGTCGTCGTAACATGTCAGTTTTAACATTTGACGAAATTACGACTAATAAACCAGAGAAATCATTATTAGCTCCTTTAAGCAAAAAAGCAGGGCGTAATAATCATGGTCAAATCACAGTACGTCATCACGGTGGTGGACACAAACGTAAATACCGTATCATCGACTTTAAACGTACAAAAGACGGTATTCCAGGACGTGTTGCTACAATCGAATACGATCCAAACCGTTCAGCAAACATCGCATTAATCAACTACGCTGATGGAGAAAAACGATATATTATCGCTCCTAAAGGATTAAAAGTTGGAATGCAAATTGAATCAGGTGCTAATGCGGATATCAAAATTGGTAATGCATTACCAATCATGAACATCCCAGTTGGTACATTAATCCACAACATCGAGTTAAAACCTGGTAAAGGTGGACAATTAGTACGTTCAGCAGGAACTTCTGCTCAAATCTTAGGGCGTGAAGAGCGTTACGTATTAGTTCGTTTAGCTTCAGGTGAAGTTCGTAAAGTATTAGGAACTTGCCGTGCAACAATCGGTGAAGTTGGTAATGCTGACCACGAATTAGTAAACATCGGTAAAGCAGGTCGTACACGTTGGTTAGGTACTCGTCCAACTGTTCGCGGTTCTGTAATGAACCCTAATGACCATCCACACGGTGGTGGGGAAGGACGTACTCCAATCGGACGTAAATCTCCAGTTACACCATGGGGTAAACCAGCTCTTGGTTTAAAAACTCGTAACAAGAAAAAAGCATCAAGTAAATTAATTGTTCGCGGACGCAACAAATAATAAAGATATATGCTAAATGTAAATGTTCGAAAGGAGGAAATTTAGAATGGGACGTAGTTTAAAAAAGGGACCTTTCTGTGACGATCATTTAATGAAAAAAGTTGTAGCTGCTAACGAAAGCGGAGACAAAAAAATCATTCAAACTTGGTCACGTCGTTCAACAATTTTCCCACAGTTTGTAGGACATACAATTGCTGTTTATGATGGACGCAAGCATGTTCCTGTATATGTTACTGAAGATATGGTAGGACACAAATTAGGTGAATTCGCGCCAACTCGTACTTATAAAGGACACATCAAAGAAGACAAAAAAACTAGACGTTAATATTGAGAGGAGGACATGGCTATGGAAGCTAAAGCTATGGCTAGAACAGTTCGCATTGCTCCTCGTAAAGCACGCTTAGTGATTGACTTAATTCGAGGAAAACAAGTAGGCGAAGCATACGCAATTTTAAAACACACTCCTAAAGCGGCATCTCCGATTGTTGAGAAAGTTTTAAAATCAGCTATCGCAAATGCTGAACACAACTTAAACTTAGATATCAATTCACTATATGTTAAGGAAGCATATGTGAATGAAGGTACAACATTAAAACGATTCCGTCCACGTGCACAAGGTCGTGCATCACAAATCAACAAAAGAACATCTCACATCACTATCGTGGTAGCTGAGAAAAAATAATTAAAGGAGGGATACGAAGTGGGTCAAAAAGTTAGTCCAATTGGTTTACGTGTTGGTGTAATCCGTGATTGGGATGCTCGTTGGTATGCAAACGATAAAGACTTCGCTACTTTATTACACGAAGACTTAAAAATCCGTGATTACATTAATAACAAATTCAAAAGAGCTTCGGTATCACGCGTTGAAATCGAACGTGCAAAAAACCGTGTTAATATTATCGTTCATACGGCTAAACCAGGTATGGTAATCGGTCGTGGTGGATCAGAAAAAGATGCAGCTGTTGCTCAATTAGAAAAAATGACAGGTAAACGTGTTTTCATCCGTATCGTTGAAATCAAACGTCCTGAAGTTGATGCTCAATTAGTTGCAAACTCAATCGCAGAACAATTAGAAAATCGTGCTTCTTTCCGTCGTGTACAAAAAGTTGCAATCCAACGTGCTATTAAATTTGGTGCTAAAGGGATTAAAACTCAAGTATCAGGACGTTTAGGTGGAGCAGATATGGCTCGTGCTGAAGGATATAGTGAAGGAAATGTACCTTTACATACATTACGTGCTGATATCGACTACGCTACAGCAGAAGCAGATACAACTTACGGTAAATTAGGTATTAAAGTATGGATCTACAAAGGTGAAGTATTACCTACAAAAAACCGTCAAGTAGCAAAGGAGGGTAAATAATATGTTAGTACCTAAACGTACAAAATATCGTCGCCCTCACCGCTTGTCTTATGAAGGACGTGCAAAAGGTGGAACAACTGTAGTATTTGGTGAGTATGGTTTACAAGCAACAACTGGTGCTTGGGTAACTAACCGTCAAATTGAAGCAGCTCGTATTGCTATGACTCGTTATATGAAACGTAGCGGACGTGTATGGATTAAAATCTTCCCTCATCAAGCTAAAACTGCTAAACCTTTAGAAGTCCGCATGGGATCAGGTAAAGGGGCTCCAGACGGATGGGTTGCGGTAGTAAAACCTGGAAAAGTTATGTTTGAAATTGGTGGTGTATCTGAAGAGATCGCTCGTGAAGCATTACGTTTAGCTTCTCACAAATTACCAGTTCAAACTAAGTTTGTAAAACGTGTAGACGGTGGTGATAGTAATGAAAGCTAATGAAATCCGTAATTTAACCACTACAGAAATCGAAGCTAAAATTAACGAATTAAAAGATGAGTTATTCAACCTTCGTTTCCAATTAGCTACAGGACAATTAGAAAACACTGGTCGTATTCGTGAAGTACGTAAAGGTATTGCACGTATGAAAACGATCATTAGCGAACGCGAAAACAATAAATAATGAGCTTGAGAGGAGGTTCACTTATGGAACGTACTAAAAAAACTTTTACTGGACGTGTAGTTTCAGATAAAACAGATAAAACAATTACAGTACTTATCGAATCTTACAAAGTACATCCTCTATACGGTAAACGAGTTAAATATTCAAAAAAATATGCAGCTCACGATGAGTTAAATGAAGCAAAAGTTGGAGATTTAGTTCGCATTGAAGAATGCCGTCCTATGTCAAAAACAAAAAAATTCCGTTTAGTTGAAATTGTTGAAAAAGCAGTTATTATTTAATTAATTTTATTGAAATACTGGAGTCTTGAAAGGAGGTCCAATCATGATTCAACAAGAAACACGTTTAAGAGTTGCTGATAACTCTGGTGCAAAAGAATTATTAGCAATTAAAATTTTAGGTGGTTCTCACAAAAAAACTGGTAACATCGGTGATGTTATTGTTGCTACAGTTAAGTCAGCAGCGCCAGGTGGAGTTGTTAAAAAAGGTGATGTTGTTAAAGCAGTAATCGTCCGTACGAAAACTGGAGCTCGTCGTGCTGATGGATCATACATTAAATTTGATGAAAACGCAGCAGTTATTATTAAAGACGATAAATCTCCACGTGGTACTCGTATCTTCGGACCAGTAGCTCGTGAATTACGCGATAAAGATTTTATGCGTATTGTTTCATTAGCTCCAGAAGTACTTTAATTAACACTTAATCCTTAAGATTAGGAGGTGCACGATATGCAAATTAAAACTGGAGATAAAGTAGTTATCATTTCAGGTAAAGATAAAGGTAAAGAAGGTGTTGTTCTTTCAGCAAACCCATCTAAAAACAAGGTGGTTGTTGAAGGTGTAAATGTTGTTAAAAAACACGTACGCCCTTCTCAAATGAATCCAGATGGTGGAATCGTTGAATTTGAAGCACCGATCCATGCATCTAACGTTATGATTGTAGATCCAAAGAGTGGTAAACCAACACGCGTAGGATATAAATTCGTTGACGGTAAAAAAGTACGCTTCGCTAAAAAATCAGGTGAAGTATTATAATATAGTTTAACAACGAAGGGAGGTAAACCTGCATGAATCGTTTACGTCAAAAATACGAAAATGAAGTAAAAAACCAAATGGTTGAAAAATTCGGATATAAATCTGTAATGCAAATCCCAACAATTGATAAAATCGTTATCAACATGGGTATCGGAGATGCTGTAAGCAACTCTAAAGTTTTAGATGAGGCTGTAGCTGAATTAGCTTTAATCACTGGTCAAAAACCAGTTATCACACGTGCTAAGAAATCTATCGCTGGTTTCCGTCTTCGTGAAGGAATGCCAATCGGATGTAAAGTTACATTACGTGGTGAGCGTATGTATGATTTCTTAGATAAATTAGTATCAGTTTCTTTACCACGTGTACGCGACTTCCGCGGAGTTTCTAAAAAATCATTCGATGGACGTGGAAACTACACATTAGGTGTTAAAGAACAATTAATTTTCCCAGAAATCGACTTCGATAAAGTAAATAAAGTTCGAGGAATGGATATCGTTGTAGTTACAACTGCTAACACAGATGAAGAAGCTCGTGAGTTGTTAACTCAATTAGGGATGCCATTTCAAAAATAATTGATGAAAGGAGGCGTCACTCATGGCTAAAAAATCTATGATTATCAAACAACAGCGTAAACAAAAATTCGCAGTTCGTGAATATACACGTTGCGAGCGTTGTGGTCGTCCACACTCTGTCTTACGCAAATTCAAATTATGCCGTATTTGCTTCCGTGAATTAGCATATAAAGGACAAATCCCAGGTGTTAAAAAAGCAAGCTGGTAATAAACTTAATTCTCTTTAAACGGGAAGGAGGAAAAATAAATGGTAATGACAGATCCTATTGCAGATATGTTAACACGTATTCGTAACGCAAACCAAATGCGTCATGAAGTGGTTGAAATGCCAGCTTCTAAAATGAAACGTGAAGTATTAGAATTATTAAAACGTGAAGGTTTCATTCGCGATGTAGAATATATTGAAGATAACAAACAAGGTGTTTTACGTGTTGCTTTAAAATACGGTAAAAACAACGAACGTGTTATCACAGGTTTAAAACGTATCTCTAAACCAGGTTTACGTGTATACGTTAAAAATACAGAAGTTCCTAAAGTATTAAACGGATTAGGTATCGCTATCTTATCTACTTCTAAAGGAATTATGGCTGATAAAGAAGCTCGTCAACAACAAGTTGGTGGAGAAGTATTAGCTTACGTTTGGTAATAAATAAAGACAGGAGGTGTCACATAAATGTCTCGTATTGGTAATAAACCAGTAGCATTACCTTCTGGTGTTGAAGTGATTGTTGCTGAAAATAACTTAGTTACTGTGAAGGGACCTAAAGGGGAACTTTCTCGTACATTTAATGCAAATATGCAAATTACAGTTGAAGGAAACGAATTAACTGTAGTTCGTCCTAACGATAACAAGGAAAACAAAATGTTACACGGAACAACACGTGCTTTATTAAACAACATGGTTGTTGGTGTATCTGAAGGGTTTACTCGTGAGTTAGAAATCATCGGGGTTGGATACCGTGCACAAAAACAAGGAGAAAAACTTGTATTAAACGCTGGATACTCTCACCCAGTTGAGATGGATGCACCTGCAGGTGTAACTATCGAAGTACCTAACAATACTACTGTAGTAGTAAAAGGGATCGACAAACAAGTAGTTGGAGAATTCGCTGCTAACATTCGCGCTGTACGTGCTCCTGAACCATACAAAGGAAAAGGAATCCGTTACAAAGGTGAACATGTTCGTCGTAAAGAAGGTAAAAAAGCTAAAAAATAATTCGAAAGGGGTGGCCTGAATGATTAAAAAAGTATCACGTAATGAGTTACGTAAACAAAGACATTACCGTGTACGTGCTAAAGTTACAGGAACTGCAGAGCGCCCACGCTTAAATGTATTCCGCTCTAGCAAACACATTTATGCGCAAATCATTGATGATGTAACTGGTACTACATTAGTTAGTGCATCAACTTTAGATAAAGATTTAAACATCGCTTCTACAGGTAACGTTGAAGCAGCTAAAGCAGTAGGTGCAGCAGTTGCTAAACGCGCTTTAGAAAAAAATATCACATCAGTTGTTTTCGACCGTGGAGGATATATCTATCACGGACGTGTTGCAGCATTAGCTGAAGCAGCTCGTGAAAATGGATTACAATTCTAATTAAAGAAGGAGGGACAAAGATGCGTCAAATCATTGACCCTAGTAACTTAACACTTGAAGAACGTGTAGTTACTATTAATCGTGTAACGAAGGTAGTAAAAGGTGGACGTCGTTTCCGTTTTGCTGCATTAGTTGTTGTCGGTGACAAAAATGGTCACGTTGGTTTCGGTACTGGTAAAGCTCAAGAGGTACCTGAAGCAATCAAAAAAGCAGTTGAAAGTGCTAAAAAGAACTTAATCTATGTACCTACAGTTGGAACTACAATTCCTCACCAAATCGTTGGAGAATTCGGTTCAGGTAGCGTATTATTAAAACCTGCTTCTGCCGGTACAGGAGTTATCGCAGGTGGACCAGTACGTGCCGTATTAGAGTTAGCTGGAGTACAAGATATCTTATCAAAATCTTTAGGATCAAACACACCAATTAACATGGTTCGTGCAACAATCAATGGTTTAGAAAATTTAAAAACAGTTGAGCGCGTAGCTGAATTACGTGGGAAAACTGTTGAAGAAATCTTAGGATAAGGAGGGAACTCCAATGGCTAAAGAATTACACATTACTTTAACACGTAGTGTAATCGGTCAAAATGAATCTCAACGTGCAACAGTTCAAGCATTAGGTTTAAAAAAATTAAACCAAACAGTTGTTAAAGCTGACAATGTAGCTGTTCGCGGTATGATTAATAAAGTATCTCATTTATTGACTGTAGTAGAGAAATAATCAAAGAGGAGGTGACTTTCGGTGAAATTACATGAGTTAACATATACTGAAGGGTCTCGTAAAGATAGAAAACGTATCGGTCGTGGACACGGTTCAGGTCAAGGTAAAACTGCAGGTAAAGGACACAAAGGACAAAACGCTCGTTCAGGTGGTGGAGTTCGTTTAGGATTCGAAGGTGGTCAAACTCCTTTATTCCGTCGTTTACCAAAACGTGGATTTACTAACATCAACCGTAAAGAATACGCTATCGTTAATTTAGATCAATTAAATAAATTCGAAGATGGAACAGTTGTTACTGCAGAACTTTTATTAGAAACTGGAGTAATTAAAAAATTACACTCTGGGCTTAAAGTTTTAGGACAAGGACAACTAGAGAAGAAATTAACTGTTAAAGCAGCTAAATTCTCAAAAACAGCAGAAGAACAAATTGCGGCTCAAGGTGGATCAATCGAGGTGGTATAATGGCTACTTTCAGTAAGATATGGAAGAACGCTGATTTACGTAAAAAGATCCTATTCACGTTGATGATCTTTGTTGTCTATCGTATTGGATCTTATATTCCTGTGCCAACCATCAATACATCTGTTTTAGAAGCTTCCGCGCAAACTCCGATGCTTGGATTCTTTGATACATTAAGTGGAGGGGCATTGAAACGATTTTCATTGTTTGCGATGTCTATCTCTCCTTATATTACTGCATCAATTGTTATCCAGTTGCTTCAAATGGATGTTGTACCGATTTTGTCTGAATGGGCAAAAGAAGGTGAAACTGGTAAACGTAAGTTAAATCAATTAACTCGTTATGTCACTTTAGTTCTTGCATTTGTTCAAGCCATTGCAATGTCAATTGGTTTCGATTTAGGATATCAAGGGATTTTACTGGAAAGTCATTCAGTAATCACTTATCTTTATATTGCATTAACTATGACAGCAGGTACGGCTGTTATGATTTTCCTTGCTGATCAAATTACTAGCAAGGGAATTGGTAATGGTACATCAATGATTATCGTAGCAGGTATTTTATCTCGTGTTCCATATATGCTAAACGATTTATACACGAAATACTTGGTAAATATAACAGTATCTAACGTGTTAGCATTTATTTCAGTGTTAGCATTGTTAGCTCTGACAATTATTGCTGTTATCTATTTACAAAGCGCAACTAGAAAATTACCAATTCAATATGCCAATAGACATAATTCTGCTCAGTTATCGGGACGTAAAGATTCATTTATTCCGCTGAAGTTAAATTCAGCTGGGGTAATTCCAGTAATCTTTGCAGCTTCACTTGTGAGCTTACCGTTAACTGTAGTAAATTTCTTGCCTGAATCAGGTGTAACTAATGTAATTAAAGCTATCTTTAATTACCAACAACCAATTGGGTTTATTTTATATGTTGTATTAATCGTTGCTTTCACTTACTTCTATGCTTTCGTACAAGTAAGTCCAGAAAAAGTAGCAGAAAACCTTAAAAAACAAGGATCATACATTCCAGGTGTAAGACCGGGTGTTGATACTGAAGAATATTTATCAAAAGTTTTATCTCGTATCACTTTTATTGGAGCTATTTATTTAGTAGTCATTGCGGGCTTACCAATTGTATTTGGCGCAATCACTGATTTACCAAGTAGTGTTGAAATTGGTGGTACAAGCTTATTAATTGTTGTAGGTGTAGCAATCGAAACTGCTAAGCAAATCCAAACAAAAACAATGGATCAAAAATATAAAGGATTCATCAAATAATTGAGGTGATATGATGAAAATCGTATTTATGGGGCCTCCGGGTGCTGGTAAAGGTACTCAGGCTGAAAAAATTATTGAAAACTATCAAATTCCACATATCTCAACTGGAGATATGTTTAGGAAGGCGATAAAAGACCAAACTGAATTAGGTATGGAAGCTAAGCGTTACATGGATCAAGGTGCATTAGTACCTGACCATGTTACAATTGGTATTGTAAAGGATCGCTTGTCTGAATCAGATTGCAAGTCGGGATTCCTGTTAGATGGTTTTCCACGAACAGTAGATCAGGCAAAAGCCTTAGATGAAATACTGACTTCTCTTGATTCGAAGATTGATTATGTAATTAATATTGATGTTGATTTAGACATTCTTAAAGAGCGCTTAACTGGACGTCGTATTTGTCGTTCATGTGGGGCAACTTATCACATGATCTTCAATCCTCCTGCAGTTGCTGGTACTTGTGACAAGTGTGGTGGAGAATTATATCAACGTAAAGATGATAATGAAGAAACGGTTGGTAATCGCTTAGATGTTTACGTTAGTCAAACTAAGCCTTTATTAGATTATTACTCTTTAGCAGGAAATCTTGTTAATATTAATGGTCAACAATCAATTGATCTTGTATTTGCAGAAATCCAAGATGTACTTGGAGGCAATAAATAATGATTATTTGTAAGACTCCACGCGAAATTGATATTATGCGAGAAGCCGGTCGTATTGTTGCTTTAGCTCATCAAGAGGTTCAAAAGCACATTAAACCTGGCGTTACAACGAAGCAGTTAGATAAAATTGTAGAAGATGTAATTCGTAGTCAAGGCGCAATACCTTCTTTTAAAGGTTATCATGGATTCCCTGCAAGTATTTGTGCATCAGTAAACGATGAACTTGTTCACGGTATTCCAGGAAATCGTGTCTTAAAAGATGGAGATATTATCTCAATCGATATCGGCGCGAAATATAATGGATATCATGGTGATTCAGCTTGGACTTACCCAGTAGGGAAAATCTCAGATGAAGCTCAACGATTACTTGATGTAACTAAACAATCATTATTTGTCGGTTTAGAACAGGCTAAAGCGGGAAATCGTTTATCAGATATCTCACACGCTATTCAAGTGTATGTAGAATCTCATAATTTCTCGATTGTCCGTGAGTACGCTGGGCATGGTGTCGGTCAAGATCTACATGAAGATCCTTCAATTCCACACTATGGACCTCCTGGACGAGGACCAAGATTGAAAACAGGTATGACTTTAGCAATCGAACCTATGGTTAATTATGGTGAGAGATACGTTCGTACTTTAGCTGATAATTGGACTGTAGTTACTCGTGATAAAGCTCTCTGTGCTCATTTCGAACATACTGTTGTCATCACTGACAATGGATATGAAATATTAACTAAGTTATAAAGATAAGGAGGCATAATCAATGGCTAAGCAAGACGTTATTGAAGTAGAAGCTACCGTTATCGATAATTTGCCAAACGCTATGTTTAAAGTAGAATTAGAAAATGGTCATCAATTAATTGCTCACGTTTCTGGTAAAATCCGTATGAACTTCATTCGTATTTTACCAGGTGATAAAGTAACAGTAGAATTATCTCCTTATGATTTAACACGTGGGCGTATTACATATCGTCACAAATAGACTCCGATATACTGAAAAATGAGGAGGTTTTAATTCATGAAAGTAAGACCATCTGTAAAACCTATCTGCGATAAATGTAAAGTTATTCGCCGTAAAGGGAAAGTAATGGTAATTTGTGAAAATCCAAAACATAAACAAAAACAAGGATAAGCTTTAGGAGGTGCAATGTATGGCACGTATTGCTGGTGTAGATATTCCTCGCGACAAACGCGTTGTAATTTCATTAACATATATCTATGGAATTGGTAAACCAACAGCTCAACAAATCTTAGCTGCTGCTGGTGTATCAGAAGATACACGTGTACGTGATTTAACTGAAGATGAGTTAAACCGTATCCGTGCAGAAGTAGATAAATTAAAAGTAGAAGGAGACTTACGTCGTGAAGTTTCATTAAACATCAAACGTTTAATGGAGATCGCTTCATTCCGTGGTATCCGTCACCGTAGAAGTTTACCAGTACGCGGACAAAACACTAAAAACAATGCCCGTACTCGTAAAGGTCCACGTAAAACAGTTGCTAATAAGAAAAAATAGTTAGGAGGGTCATCATATGGCACGTAAACAAGTTAGTCGTAAACGTCGTGTTAAAAAGAATATTGCTACAGGTGTAGCACATATCCACTCGACTTTCAATAATACAATTGTTACGATTACTGATCCTCATGGTAATGCAATCTCATGGTCAAGTGCAGGTGCATTAGGATTCAAAGGATCTCGTAAATCAACTCCATTCGCTGCTCAAATGGCATCAGAAGCTGCTGCTAAAGCTGCAATGGATCACGGAATGAAAAGTGTAGACGTATCAGTTAAAGGTCCTGGTCCTGGTCGTGAAGCAGCTATTCGTGCTTTACAAGCTGCAGGATTAGATGTAACAGCTATCAAAGACGTTACTCCAGTTCCTCATAACGGATGCCGTCCACCAAAACACCCACGTGGTTAATCAGGAAGTTATTTGAAAGTAGTACCCTACTATTAAGCGATCCTGAGGAGGGAAATCGATGTTAGAAATCGAAAAACCAAGAATTGAAGTTGAAGAATACATCAAAGATGAATTCTATGGGAAATTTGTTATTGAGCCTCTAAAACGTGGATATGGTACTACGTTAGGGAATTCCTTACGTCGAGTATTACTATCATCACTTCCTGGAGCTGCAGTAACATCTATCTCTATAGAGGGAGTTCAACATGAATTCACTTCTATCGATGGTGTAGTTGAAGATGTAACACAAATTATTTTAAATTTAAAAAACTTAATCTTATCTATTGATTCAGAAGAGGTTAAGGAATTACGTATTGATGTTGCTAGAGAAGGTGCAGTTACGGCTGCAGATATCGAATGTGACGAACAAGTAGAAATTATCAATCCTGACTTACACATTGCTACTTTATCAGCTACAGGTCGTTTACGAATGACTATGAAAGCTCGTCGTGGTAATGGTTATGTTGGTGCGGATGATAATAAAAAATTACTTGAGAGTGCAGGAGAGATCGCTATCGACTCTATCTACACACCAGTAACTCGCGTATCTTATGATGTTGAAAAGACTCGTGTTGGTCAAGATGCATCATACGATAAATTAACATTAGAAGTTTGGACAAACGGAAGTGTTAACCCACAAGAAGCTATCTCTTTAGCATCTAAAATCTTAGTTGAACACTTCAGCATTCTAGTTAACTTAAATGAAGCAGGGCAACTTGCATCATTCATCGTTGAACGTGAAGATGAAGAGAAAAACAAAGTATTAGAAATGCCAATTGAAGAGTTAGACTTATCTGTTCGTTCTTACAACTGTTTACGTCGTGCTGGAATCAATACAGTTGAAGAATTAGCTCGTCATTCTGAAGAAGATATGATGAAAGTTCGTAACTTAGGTAAAAAATCATTAAAAGAAGTTAAGGATAAACTTGACGAATTAGGATTAAGCTTAGGTTGCACTAAATAATTGATTTATATATAATGTTATAATTCCATTTTCATATGGAAGGAGGAATTTTAAGTGGCTTACAGAAAATTAGGACGTCTTAGTCATCAACGTAAAGCAATGTTACGTGATTTATCAACAGATTTAATCATCAACGAACGCATTGTAACAACTGAAGCTCGTGCAAAAGAATTACGTTCAGTAGTTGAGAAATTAATTACTTTAGGTAAACGTGGAGACTTACACGCTCGTCGTCAAGCAGCTGCATATGTACGTGCAGAGGTTGCTAACGATGAAACTGGAGCAACAGCTGTTCAAAAATTATTCTCTGATATCGCACCTCGTTACGCTGAGCGTAATGGTGGATACACTCGTATCTTAAAAGTTGGACCTCGCCGTGGGGATGCAGCTGATATGGTAGTTATCGAGTTAGTATAATTTTTCAAACCATAGAAGATTTTATCTTCTATGGTTTTTTTTATTTGAATCTGTTAGACGAAAATGTTGTTATTGGGTGTTTGTCTATTTAAAAGGGATCAAATCTTTAAAATCGACAGTCAACAGTCGTTGATATCAAACAATTGCTTATCAACAAGATTGTCTAATACACCCTTTTATTTTCAAATCTCACAAAGGTTTAGGTGATTTTTTGAAATACGTCATAAAATAATAAACACGATGATATAATGAATGGTCTAGTATATACTAAAAAGTGTTACTATTATTTTCTGAAAAATATTTATCAATAAGTTATCTTGATTATTATCGCTATTAATTTATTTAATTGTATTACCTGCATTAAGCAATTTTAGATTTAATCTATTTGGTAAAAAATGTTTTATAATTACTTAATTTCTTATCCATTTATTTATATTTTAGTGAGTTATGATATAATAAAAATGTTATAAAAAGGAGGCCGACAGTTTGATTAATACAGTAATTAATGCAGTAGAAAACATTTCATTTTTTGATCTGTTATTAGTATGTTTAGATGTATACTTTGTATGGTTGATTATTTATTATATTTTAAAACTGATTAAATCAAATGTCCGTGCCGTTCAAATTTTAAAAGGTGTCATTTTGATTTATCTCATTGACATTGTAAGTCAAATTTTTGATCTATATACGCTGAATGCCTTGATTGGGAATGTTATCGATTGGGGGTTACTTGCTGTTATTATCATTTTCCAACCTGAAATCCGTAGCGGACTTGAACAGATTGGACGAAATAGTACAATGAATCGTGAACGTAATGTTCTTGCAGAACATGATGTGATTAGTATTTTAGCTAATTCCGTTGAATTTCTAGCTAAACGACGTATAGGAGCATTAATAGTTATTGAACGTGGGGTTAAGCTTGATGAGTTTATTACCCCGTCTACTATTATTTCGGGTGAAATTTCACAGGAGTTATTAACTACAATTTTTGTTCCGACGACGCCTTTACATGATGGAGCAGTAATGATTCGAGAAGGAAAATTATATTGTGCTGGCGCATATCTTCCTTCAACAAGACGAGAAGATATCAATAAGGCTTTTGGTACACGTCACCGTGCTGCTATTGGAATCAGTGAAATTTCTGATAGTATAACACTTGTGGTATCTGAAGAAACAGGTCGTTATTCAATTGCCTACAAAGGTGAGTTAAAAGTTTATGATGTCATTGATTCATTTAAAACTGACTTACAGCAATATCTTAGTTGATTGAATTGACTGATGATGAAGGTGGTGTCGTATGAAAAAATCTAAACAAAATAAGACTCAAAAAAACAATAATAATGTGGACTCAAATGAAATAGCAAGACAAATAGCAATTGAGACAATTAAAGATACAGAAAAGTTTTTTCAAAGAATTGCAAATTTCTTTAAAGGTATCTGGAAGTTTTTAACGACACCAGGTATGATTTTAGGAATTTTCAAGTTTCAAAAATTGGACCACGTTTACGAAAGTTTTCTTCGAAATGAAAAGTTGATGAAGATACTAGCGTTGGTAGTAGCTATTGGATTTGCGTTTAATATAAGATATGCTCCCAGTGTAAAAGAGCGTTATTCTGTGGATATTAATAGTTACCCTTTAACTTCTTATTATAATAAAGAACGAATAGTAGTTGAAGGGTTACCAGATACAGTAGATGTCACATTAGTTGGAGATAAGAGTCAAGTAGATATTGCTAAAGCTAAAGCTAACTTTGAGATTTATGCAGATTTAAAGGATTTGCCACCTGGAACACATAAGGTTAATCTAGAGTATAGTAAACTTGGTAATAAGTTAGATGTTAAGATTGATCCCAGTACAATTGTTGTGACAATTATGGCATTGACTGAAATTGATAAGCCAGTACAAGCTGATTTTGTAAACTTAGATCAAATTGATGAGATGTATGTGTTGAGTGAGCCGCAGTTGGCCTTAAATACTGTTAAAATTAAAGGTCCACAAACAGTAGTTAATCAAGTAGCAAGTGTAAAGGCAATTATTGATGTATCTGATTTATCTAAGCTTTCTGATTATGAGGCACCAGTGTTTGCGTATGATAAGCTTGGTAATAAATTAGATGTTGAAATTAAACCAGATAAGTTGATTACTTCTACTCAGGTAACTACTCCAAGTAAGGTTGTACCAGTAGAGGCTGTTGTAACTGGAAATGCTCCAGAAGGGCATAGTGTAGGTAATCTAACCTTAACCCCATCTGAAGTCAAGTTATACGGTGAAACAACTGCATTAGAGTCCTATGATAAGTTACAAGTCCAAGTTGATTTATATCAACTAGACGATAATAATGAACTTATTGTAAAATTAGATAAACCAGAAAATATTCATAAAATGGATACAGACACAATCAAAGTAAAAGTAACATTTGAAGAAACCCAAACAAAAGTTTTAGAAAATATTTCTGTTGATTTCAAAAACTTAGATGCGAAGTATAGTGTTAAGGCTAAGTCTCTGAGTGATGCAGTCATTAATTTAACATTGAAGGGATCAACTACAAAGTTAAACTCAATTTCTGCAGATGATGTGAAGGTTTGGATTGATTTATTAGGATATACTCCTGGTGAATATCAAGTTCCGATTACGGTGGAATCTATTACTGGTGTGTTGATTGATCCGAGTCGAGCAAAAGTAAATGTTATTATTACAGAATAAAAGTGAGGTTAGTATATATGGGAAAATACTTTGGAACGGATGGAATTAGAGGAGTCGCAAATACTGAGCTAACTCCAGAATTTACATTAAAATTAGGACGTATTTTAGGTCATCATTTAAAGTCTAAAAATACACGTCCTAAAGTATTAATTGGACGCGACACTCGTATTTCAGGTGAGTTATTAGAAAGTGCATTAATTGCTGGATTAATCTCATCGGGTGCCGATGTATTAACCCTTGGAGTCATTACAACTCCAGGTGTTGCTTATTTAACTAAAAGCTTAGATGTAGATGCAGGAATTATGATTTCAGCGTCTCATAACCCAGTTCAAGATAATGGAATTAAAATCTTTAGCCATAGTGGTTACAAATTAAGTGATCAAGAAGAAGAGGAAATTGAAAGTTTAATCGATACAGCTGATGAATTACCACGCCCAATCGCTGGTGAGATTGGGCGCGTGGAAGACTTCCAAATGGGATCACAAAAATATGTGAACTTTATTAAAGGAACAGTAGGACAAAAATTAACGGGATTAAAAATCGTATTAGATTGTGCAAATGGAGCAAGTTCAGCATTAGCCCCTCAATTATTTGCTGATTTAGATGCAGATATTGTGACTGTTTCATCAAATCCAGATGGAGTTAATATTAACCATAACTGTGGATCAACTCATCCAGAAGCATTAGCCAAAGAAGTTGTTAAACATGAGGCTGATTTAGGGTTTGCATTTGATGGTGATTGTGATCGTTTAATTGCAGTAGATCATACGGGAGCTATTATCGATGGAGATTATATTATGTTCATCGTTGGACGTTACTTAAATGAAAAAGGATTACTAAAACAAGGAACTGTTGTTTCAACAGTTATGAGTAACTTAGGTTTCTATAATGCAGTTGAAGCAAATGGTTTACGTAGTGTTCAAACAAAAGTTGGAGATCGTTATGTTTTAGAAGAAATGTTAAAGAATGATTATAACTTTGGGGGAGAACAATCAGGTCATTTAATCTTCTTAGATTATGGAACAACTGGAGATGGAATGTTAAGTGCCGTTCAATTAGCTAAGATTGTTGTTGAGAAGGAACAATCTTTAGCCGATTTAGCAAAAGAAATGCCTAAATATCCACAATTATTAAAAAACCTTCGTGTTGAAGACAAAAATGCAATGATGACAAATGAAAATATTTTAGCATCAATTGCTGAGGTTGAAGCCGAAATGAATGGAGAGGGACGTGTGTTAGTTCGTCCTTCGGGAACAGAACCTTTAGTTCGTGTCATGGTAGAAGCTAAAACTGAAGAATTATGTGAAGAATATGTTAATCGTATTTTAGCAGTTGTTGAACAAGAGTTAAAATAAGAATTAAAAGAGGTGACGTTCACCTCTTTTTTTGATTAAAATGGTTATTTTTGACTCACAACTTAAAAACATCATTTTAATTTTCTCTGCATATGATATAATGAATGTGTTGCTTTCTAAAGGGGGAAAGGAGGATAGTAGAGTAGATAAGTTATTTCTATTCAAGTATAAGCGCCAGAGCTGTTAACTAAAGATGACAGCTGACGAGGTGAAGGTTAATCGATTATTCGGCGGATGCCTTCCGGCTGTATACCTCAGTCGTAGTCTTCAAACAAAACTAAGAGGTAACTCTTACGACAAAATTGGAGAAAAGGTAAATAGGAAAGCAGCTCTATTTTAGTAATTAGTTTATTGAAAAAAGGAGTTGTTACACGTATGTGTGGAATCGTTGGATATATTGGACAACAAGATGTTAAAGATATTTTATTAAATGGATTAGAAAAATTAGAGTACCGTGGATATGATTCAGCAGGGATTGCAGTAGTCAATGAAGCGGGAGTTCATATTTTTAAAGATAAAGGGCGTATTGCTCACTTACGTACTGTTGTTGATGAAACAGTTTTATCAACAGTAGGGATTGGACATACACGTTGGGCGACTCATGGGGCACCTAATCAACGTAACTCACATCCTCATCAATCAAGTACAGGTCGTTTTACGATTGTTCATAATGGGGTTATTGAAAATGAATTAGAGTTACGTCAAGAATTTTTGCCAAATTACAACTTCATTTCAGATACAGATACAGAAGTTATTGCAGCATTAATTGAGCACTTTGTGTTAGAAAAAGAAGATGTGGAATTAGCGATTCGTCATGTGATGAGTTTATTACACGGATCGTATGCATTGGGAGTTATTGATGCTAATAATCCTGAAGTGCTATATGCAGCTAAAAATAAATCACCCATGTTAATTGGTTTAGGTGAAGGATTCAATATGATTGGATCTGATGCGATGGCCATGTTACAATGTACAAATCAATTCGTTGAAATCGAAGATGAAGAGTTCATTAAGTTAACACGTGAAGGGGTAACGATCTATAACTTATTAGGAGTGACAGTTAAACGTGATCCATTCACAGCTGAGTTAGATGCTTCTGATATCGAAAAAGGAACATATCCTCACTACATGTTAAAAGAAATTGATGAGCAACCATACGTGATTCGCCGTATCGTGGAGCAATACTTCGAAGATGGAGACATTAAAATCGATCAAGAGATCGTGAAGGCTGTGAAGGAAGCGGATCGTTTATATATCATTGCTGCAGGAACGAGTATGCATGCTGGATTCGTTGGAAAGCAAATGTTTGAACAATTAGCTGGAATTCCAACTGAAGTTCATATTTCATCTGAGTTCGTTTACAATACACCAGTGATTAGTAAAAAACCATTATTCATCTTCATTTCTCAATCAGGAGAAACAGCAGATAGCCGTGCCGTATTAGTTAAAATTAAACAATTAGGATATCCATCATTAACGATTACGAACGTACCAGGTTCAACGTTATCTCGTGAAGCTGATCACACGTTATTATTATATGCGGGACCTGAGATTGCAGTAGCTTCAACAAAAGCTTACACAGCTCAAGTTGCGGTTCAAGCCGTTTTAGCAGCTAAAGTGGCTGGAAAAACAGATTTAGATTTATCTCGTGAATTAGCGATCGTTGCCAATGTGATGGAAAGTATTACAGACCATAAAGAGCAATACGAAGCCATTGCGAAAGATTATTTAACACAACGTAACTGTTTCTATATCGGACGCCATGTTGATTATTATGTGGCCTTAGAAGCGGCTTTAAAATTAAAAGAAATTTCTTATATTCAAACAGAAGGATTCGCAGCTGGTGAGTTAAAACATGGAACGATTGCCTTAATTGAAAAAGGAACACCAGTCATCGCCATTGTTTCTCAAGAATCAGTGAATTTAAATACGCGTTCAAATGTAAAAGAAGTTAAAGCGCGTGGAGCTAATACTGTGATTATTTCATTACGTTCATTAAGTTCTGAAACGGATCAAATTGTGATTGATGATGTTCACCCATTATTAACACCATTAGTAACAGTAGTTCCAACTCAATTAATTTCTTACTATGCAGCCTTACAACGTGGATTCGATATTGATAAACCACGTAACTTAGCGAAGTCAGTTACAGTAGAATAAAATAAAAACACTCTCATTTTATGAGAGTGTTTTTATTTGAGTTAAAATAGTTGCAAATACATTCTATTTACAGTAATATATGCTTGTTATTAAATCTAATAGTAAGTGGTGGTTTCATGAATGAAGTAATTGGAAAAACAATGTCAATTTTATATCGATATCGCCAGATTATTATAAATCATAAACTAAGACCTTATGGGCTTGGGAGTGGCCAGCATATCTTTTTAATTAATATTGCTAGACATGAGGGGATTAATCAAAAAGATTTAACGAATTTAGTGAAAATCGATAAGGCAACGACAGCAAAAGCCTTAAAAAAATTAGAAGAGAATGGCTATATCTATCGTCAATGTGATGAAGGAGATCGTCGATATAATCAACTTTTTTTAACAGAAAAAGGTCATGAAATGATGCCTATTATTATGTCAATTTTAGTAGAAATTACAGATGATCTTATTGAAGGGTTAATAGAGGAAGAGAAGGATCATTTCTTAAAATGTTTAGATACTATGTTGAATAATTCAATTAAAGCTGTTGAAAAGTTAAGAAATGAGAAATGACCACTTATGAAGTTAATAACTATTTGAGTTAAAATAGTTGCAAATACATCATATAAGGAGGATAAAGTGAATGAATAGACAGAAGCTTTTAGGAGAAGAGAAAATCTCAAAATTATTAATACAGTTTTCAGTTCCTGCTATTATCGGGATGATGGTTAATACGTTATATAACATTGTTGACCGTATGTATATTGGAAATATTCCTGAAGTAGGGGGATTAGCGTTAACGGGTGTTGGAATTACGATGCCGATTATGACTATAATTTTAGCATTTGGGATGTTAGTCGGAATCGGAACAAGTGCGCGTATTTCCTTGAAACTTGGTGAGCATAAACGAGATGAAGCAGAGCAGCATCTTGGTAATGCATTTACACTTATTTTATTAATTAGTATTTTAATTACAGTACTTGGATTAACATTTATGAAGCCACTTCTTGAAATCTTTGGGGCTAGTCAGGACACAGAGATTTATGCTTCTCAATATATGCAGATTATCTTTATTGGGACAATCTTTAATATGCTTAGCTTTGGATTGAATCATTCTATACGTAGTGATGGAAATCCTAAAATTGCGATGTTCTCTATGTTAATTGGTGCAGGAACAAATATTCTTTTAGACCCAATCTTTATTTTTGCGCTAGGTCTTGGGGTTCGAGGGGCAGCGATTGCTACCGTAATTTCTCAAATTGCATCGACCATTTGGATTTTATATTACTTTACAAAAGGTAAGGGTTCAATTAAGATTTCACGTCATAATGTTAAATTAAAAAAAGCAGTCATCATCAGTATTTTCTCTATCGGGATGAGCCCCTTTGCTATGCAGATTGCTCAAAGTCTCGTACAAGTATTAGCGAATAATGCTTTAAAAGAATATGGCGGAGATTTAGCGATTGGCGCAATGACAATTATCAGTAGTATTTCGATGATTTTTATGATGCCACTGTTTGGTCTAAACCAAGGATCACAGCCAATCATTGGTTATAATTATGGAGCTAAAAAGTATCATCGTGTTAAAGATGCGGTTAAAATCCCTGTTATTGTCGCAACACTTATTGTTTCAGTAGGATGGTTATTAATTCAATTTGCACCAGAGCTTT
This sequence comes from Turicibacter sp. H121, assembly GCF_001543345.1. Lineage (NCBI taxonomy): Bacteria > Bacillati > Bacillota > Erysipelotrichia > Erysipelotrichales > Turicibacteraceae > Turicibacter > Turicibacter sp. H121. The sequence goes on from NZ_CP013476.1 coordinate 1,420,569, forward strand.
TAATTCGAGCATTTAGTAGTGATGAGTCATTACTTGAAATGGCTAAAACAGGATTACGTACATTCTTATTTATGTTACCTGTTCTTGGTTTCCAAACAATTAGTTCTAACTACTTCCAATCAATTGGACAAGCTAAAGTCTCAATGTTCTTAAGTTTATTACGTCAAGTCATTTTATTAATTCCTTGTTTAATTGTTTTACCGCGTGTCGGTGGACTGGGATTAATGGGAGTTTGGTTAGCAGGGCCAGTTGCTGATGGATTAGCTTCAATTATTACTGGAGTAGTTTTCTTTGGTTCACTTCGAAAATTAAAAGAAAATAAGGTTAATGATTGTGATAAAGAAATGGCTTCTCTTCATCAAGAAAGTCCTTTAAAAGTCTAATCTCGTGTGCTACGATAGGATTGAAAGGGGCGAAGATGAAATGAAATCTGTTGTATTAAAAGTTAATGGGATGAGCTGTCAACATTGTGTAAATTCAATTCATGATGCAGTGGCCCAAATTGTTGGGGTTAAGCAAGTTAAGGTTGATTTAAAATCAAAATTAGTTGAAGTTGAATATGACCAATCATTTACGAATGAATTATTAATAGTAGAATGTATTGAAGATCAAGGATTTGATGTTCAATTATAAAAAAGTGTGCATAAGCACACTTTTATTTTTTTCAAAATTATCTATAATTTAAGTGAGGATAAGGTTATTTGGGATGACTTATCTTATAGAACAGGGACTGAAAAAACATCTTTCTTTTTAAAGATGTTTTTTCTTTTTCTAAAATTACGTTTAATTCACATCGGAGGTAATTGTATGAAGATTGATACTCAGTCTGATTATGTGTTCATCTAATGCTTTTGTAGTGCGCAGACAACGAAGAAGACAGTAAAATTCATAGGCGTGTTTGAAATGGAAGGTTACCTCATTTTCATTGCCTAGATGATAAAGGCCTGTTCCCTTTTTTGTTGCATGTAAGTCACGGGCATATATATAAATAAATTTATAATGAGATAGTTCTAGTCCTTTCCATGTAATCTCAAGGCACTATTTATAGCTTTTGTTTTCAAGATAGAATTTTGCTAAATAAAGTTATTAAACCTCTTGGTTATAAAAACATCCCATAGTTTATCAATTCAAGATTAAGGAGTTTTTTTGCTATAACCACTGAGAAAAATAGGGTATTTTTTCGCATATTTTCATGATATAATACTGTATTATAACATGAATAAAATCCTCATGCTGTTGGCAGAATCCAGCGTTATCAAAAATAGGAGGTCTAGTTTAGCAAACGTAGGCTTATTTTGTTATGCGTTTGTTTAATCATGATCTTATCTGCTCCTGTTTTTATTAGGAGTTTTTTTATTGTTATAAATTAGAAGATAAGGGTGATTATTGTGGCAAATGAATTAATTGCAGTATTATTCATTATTGTTAACTTTGGATTAGTTGTCTTAAGTTATAAATTATTTGGTCGAAAGGGATTATACGCATACATCACGATGAGTGTAATCGCAGCGAATATCCAAGTTGCTAAAACAACGACGATTTTCGGTATTGTTACAACGCTTGGGAATACGATGTTTAGTGGAATCTTCTTAGCGACCGATTTATTAAGTGAAAAGTATGGGAAGAAGGCTGCGATGACAGCAGTATTTATCGGCTTCTTTACGCAGTTATCTTTTTTAATTGTGACTCAATTTTCATTATGGTTTAAACCAGATGCATCAGATTGGGCACAACCACATATGGAAGGTTTATTTAGTCTAGCTTTACCTGTGTTCACGATTGCGGGGTTAATCTCGTTCATGGTGTCACAAAATATTGACGTGTTTGTTTTCCACTTCATTAAAAAGAGATTTCCAGAAGATAAGTGGTTATGGTTGCGTAATAATGGAAGTACATTAATTAGCCAATTTGTTGATACGTTCATCTTCACGGCAGTTGTTGTGATGTTTGGATTATGGGAGATGGAGATTGCAGTAGACATTTTCTTCGTAACTTATTTATTTAAAGTCATTTTAAGTATTTCAGATACACCATTTGTTTATTTATTAAAGAAAGTCAATCCAATGGATTTATAGAATATAGACCGGCTATACAAGTTGGTCTTTTTTGCTATAATAGAAAATAAAAGGAGATGATAGGGATGAAATTTATAAAAGCAGAAGAGATTCAAAAGCATTGGTTTTCAGATGAAAAGGATTATGAGGAGGTTCTTAAAGCCATTAGTACTTGTTTAGGGAAGCATATCATTTTTGCACAGGTGAAAGAAGATACGTTGAAAGCCATGGTTGTTTTAGATATTACAAAAGTTGTTGTGATTAAGGCGTTAGCCATTAAAGATGAAAATTTATTACCAATCGTTATTCGTTTAGTGAAGCAGAAGTATAAAAATAAAGATCTTATTTGTGAGGTCGATGGAATTGATTTGCGGGGATTTGGTTTTGTAGAGGGGGGATATGTACGAAGTGAGCATTTAGAGGATTCGTTTTTAGATGAATCAGGCTTAGTTGAGCGATATCCAATTAAAGTGAGTGAGAAACAGATTGTTTTAAACTATTTGTCTCAGTTTTTTGAAGCGGGACGTTTTTATAGTGAGCGTGAAGTAAATGAGGTTTTAAAAGCTCATATTAGTTTTCAAGATTATGTGACGCTTCGTCGTGATTTATTTGATTTTAATTATTTAACACGAAGCTTAGACGGAGGCACTTATGAGAAAATAATGTAAGCTTTTTAGTAGTGTTTTAATCGTTTTTGCGTTGGGAAGATGCTCTAAAAGAGAGGATATTATTGTGTATACGGGTTACGATGAATCATGGTTAGCTACTTATTCACCTTCATTAATTGAAGATAGGGTTTATGATTTAATATTTATATGGTCATGAGTTTCCAATATTAGATTATCGTTTGGAAGGTCGATTATTTACAATTTTTAGCTCGTTCCCTTAAAATTTACAAGGCGATGGGTCTTTTCATATAACGACTCGATTTAGTGCTGAAGTATTTGAGCAAATGGAGGATAAAAAGGTACAACTAACAATTGAGTGGAATGGGGAGAGAGAGGTTATCGACTTAAAACGAGTAAATTAGCGGGCTAGTGTAAGTTTAGATATACATTAGCCTATACAGACGAAAAAAGAGGAATTAATGTGTCGGACTCATTAGTGAAACTTAGTAAAATAACAATCAGATATAAAATAGGGTGTACAGACGAAGTTAAAGAAAGAATATTAAATCAATAGATACCTTTATTTTTAATTTTTTTGAAATAGCTAAGTTAACCTTCTCATTTTTACCAAATTAGTTTTATTACTGACATAGAAAAAGCAAGAACTGGTTCAGTTCTTGCTTTTTTAATCTCCGACTCCAAAGTCAGTTTTATTCCATAAGACTTCTAAATGCTTGACATCGTCTAGCCATTTGTATTCATCGTAGAACCATTCTTTTAGCTGTCCATCTGGTTTGATGATGGTTGTATTTTCACAGTAGACATTGACTGTGGCATGATTGAATTGATTAAGGACGATATCGATGTCACGTCTGATCATATCTTTTGTTTGTCCCTTAATTCCAACCATGATACATGGTGAATCAAAGTATTTTTTTAATTCTTCAACACTTTGGAACGGCGCCCCCTTTTTTAAAACTTTTTCACGGAAGTCATAATCGAATGATTCTACCCCTGTTTTGAACATAATATCAATGTCTAGACGTTGACGCATCTTATCTAGGTGGTCACGGAAGATCCAATGAGCTTCGGCAAATAGTTTTTTAAACTCATGTTCACTAAGTTTTAATTTGATCATTTCTAATGTTTCTTTTGGTAAATCAAAGATGTTTCCAGAGTTGATGACTTCAAATGTGTCATATAATCCTTTAACATTTGATAAGACTTCTTTATTTAATTGATTCATTTCTGCAATATTTGTTGAGTTGTCACCAATGTAATCACAGAATGTGCATTTACCATATGCACATGGACGACTTTTTAAAAGAACGATTTCGCGAGGAAATTTTTCTGTTATAATATTATATCTTTCCATTACTATCACCTGTCCTTAGTATATCAAATATAGGGAATACTGGCTTGTAATGTGTCTTAATTTTATAGTTATTTTTTGGCAAGTACTATTTATTTTTATGGTAAAATGAAACTATTCATTGATAGTGAGGTGGGATGTTAGTGTTAAATCATTCAGAATATAGACGGAAAACGTTTCAATATATAGCTTTAATTTTTATCATTGTGTTCTTTGGCTTTATTTTTTCAGGTAACTTTATTTATTCTGTGACAGGGCAGTACTTTGAGAATTATTTGTCCATTTATGCAAATGCTCATGATTTGTTGTTACAAAAAGAAATCCCCATGTGGTCTTTTAACTTCTTCTTAGGAGGCAACTTTTTAGGAGCACAAAATGCTTACTCTTTATATAATCCATTTTTTTTATTAACGTTATTGTTTCCAAGTAGTTTGCTTCCTAAATTATACTTTCCCCTCCTATTTTTAAAGACAATGTTAGCGACTGGGGCACTCTATCTCTATATGAAAGAGACGAAGTGGTTTAAATCTCATACTCTTATTATCGCAAGTATTTTATATCTCTTTAATGGATGGTATCTGAGTAACCTCAGTGAGTTTGTCACGATTGAGCTTCTATTTTTTGTTCCTCTTGTACTTTATGGCGTCGAGAAGCTTCTTTCATCAGGACGGAAACGATACTTTGTAGCAACTTTTTCATTGCTGCTTATTTCGCATTTTACGTTTACCGTGTTATTCTTAGGCTTTTTGGTGGCTTATATTATGATTCGACTTTATAGAGTTCGACAGGAGAATCGAGCGTGCTTTATCGATGATACAAAGAAGTTTTTAGTTTCAATTGTATTGATTATCGGCATTAATATGGTCTTCATTTTACCGCTTTTATTCGCGTCAAATGCTATGTCGATTGAACTGCAGGAGGGAATGACGCTATCCTCTTTATTAGCCCTTTGTCTTAAAGGATTATTCCCACCTCTTCATGAAAATTTTCTAGGATCACTACAGTTATTTCCAAAGAATGTGAATGTTGTGGCGCTTTATCAATCAGTACTAGTTGTATTAATGCTTCCACAGTTTGTGAAATTGATAGGTAAGAGGGAAAGAAAATTAATCATTTTTTCTTATAGTGTCATCCTGTTTACTGTGTTTATCACTCAGTCACTTGAACTTGTCAATATTACCTCACTAGCACCATTAAATACGAATGTTATTTCCATCTTATTAATTTTATTTAATGCGTTAATGACGGCTTATTCCTTAAATGATGTCCGCTTAATGGATACGAAGTTATTAAAACAAACTTGTATCACGTTTAAATGTTTATTATTTTCGGTATTAGGCTTCGTATTACTTTTTGAGTTACATATGAAATATGGGGAAATTTCGCAATGGACCGTAGCGAAAGTAGTGGATGAGCTGATTATCTTATCGCCTTATTTGATGCTTTATTTAATAATGATTTTGACGATATCTTTTTATCGCTTTCTTTTAATTCGAATAGCTAAAGAAGATGAATCACTTAGTTCAAAGACAATTTTTTTCATCTTAATGTTAGAGTGCATGATAGTGTCTTACATCTATTTTGCAACGAATAGTGAACGCTCTATCTTAGTGGAAAACTATATGATAGATCAAGAATCGATTAGTAATAACACTGGTGCAGTGGCGGATTATTTGCAAACGATGGATCCAGAGTTTTATCGAATTATTAATAGTTATGAAATTCAATACAATGAGCCATTGTATCAAGGTTATAATGGATTCTCAATTGCGAATCCATATCTCGTTTTATCTTCGCAAGATGTATCATGGATGCTGAATGAACAGGTTGAGAATAGTTTATCTATTGCAACCACTGATTATATGTTAACGACAGCATTATCTGCAAAGTATTATTTTACACCGGATTATGAGGTGCCGCTTCCAGGCTATCAATATTATGATCGAATTGAGGGAATCACGATTTTTAAGAATAATTATTTTGTTCCTGTTGGAACGAGTAGTCCGTATTATATACTTGAGTCAGATTTTAAAAAACTTAATCGAGCACAGCAACATTACGTGTTTTTAAAATGTATTGTTTTAGAGAACGAAAGTTTGGCGGATATTTATCATCTGCAGCCGTTTAATACAACAGAGCTTCCTGAGCAACCGGGTGAAATTCAATATTTTGAAGCCGCTCAGTTACGTCAAAGTTTTGGTGTTGAAGCGGTTGAATATGCTCAGAATACGATTACACACCAATACGTGACTAGCTCACCACAATTGATTACGTATGCCATTCCTTATAATAAAGGGTGGAGGGCCTATGCTAATGGCAAAGAAGTTCCAATTTATGAAGTGAATGATGGTTTTATTGGTGTGGGGATTGAAACAGCTGGTAAGTATGAGATTGAATTAACGTATCGTTCGCCAGGCTTTGATCTTGGATTCTCGGTTTCAGCTATTACAAGTTTAATTATTGTATCAAGTTTTTATCGTAGTTATGAAGTTCGTCGCAAAGTTGCCTCAAAGTAATTTGAGGCAATTTTTTATAAAAGAGTGTGTATACTAAAAGTAGTTTGAAAAATAAGGGTGAATATTATGAAATTAAGTCGTAAGTGGATTAGTTGTTTAATCATGGTACTTCTGTTTTGTGGAAGTATTTTAAACTGTCGAGCCGAAAGTAGTGATATCTCTACAGATTTACTCGTCCAGTTAAACGAGGCATCAACCATTATGGTGAAAAAGAGTTGGTTTTCATTTAATAAAAATTATCAGGTTTATATCGATGGTGAAAAAGTAGGCGAAATTCAGGGGCTTTATTTCAATATTTTAGGTGAGCGACTCATACTTAAAGACCTTGATGGTGAGGTGTATGCGTCAGAACAACAGATTAAGCGGTGGAATGTCAGGTTGAATCGCTTGGCGCAAGTCTATAATGGAGCGGATGAAACGGTTGGCTTTATAGGGGAACAGGTTGTTCGTGACTTCTTTCGCTTTGGAAAGACGTTTCATTTTTATGATGTTAATCGTGGAGAGATTGCAGTATCAAAGCAGAAAATTTTTCATATTTTCCCTGAGTATGTGATTGAGGATTTGACGGGTGAAAAGTTGTATAAGGTAAAGAAAAAGTTCTCATTATTTAGAACAACTTATGAAATTACGGTTTATAATCCAAATGTTTTACCCGTTGAGCAGACATTGTTTTTAACCGTTATTTTGAATTCAATTAATGAATCAGATAAAGATACTGAATAAAAGGAAGAATGGTACGATTCTTCCTTTTTAATTGCGTATGATAACTTTGAGGAAATTAAGTTAAATTTAGCAAAAAAAGTGTCTAGTATTAGCACAAATCTTGTAAGATCTTATTAATAAATGTAAATCTTAGTTTTTTTGATATACCCTTAAATTTTATGGACGATTGTCATATAATAGTAAAGACTATAGTTGAGGAGTGATGAACCATGTTCATTAAGATAGATGATTTAAATATTTATTATGAAGTAGAGGGGCAAGGCCACCCGATTTTGTTATTACATGGATGGGGGCAAAGTGTTGCTGCATTTAAGCCAGTATTTGATTATTTGAAACAAAATTTTCAGGTATATAGTTTAGATTTTCCTGGTTTTGGTCAAAGTGATGAACCAAAAACTGTATGGTCTGTCTATGATTATGCCGATATGGTAGAGAAATTTATAAAACAGCTTGAGATTAAGAGTCCAACAATTTTCGGACATTCTTTTGGTGGACGTGTTGGGATTATTTATGCTGGGCGCCAAAATGATTTAAATAAGTTAGTTTTAGTTGATAGTGCTGGAATTAAACCAAAGCGTGGATTCGACTATTATGCTCGTGTTTATACGTATAAGTTAGGTAAAAAGGTTTTAAGCTTACCGGGATTACGTGCTTATAAAGAGAAAATGATGGAGAATGCGGGATCATCGGATTATAAGAATGCAACCCCTATGATGCGTCAAATCATGAGTAAGGTAGTTAATGAAGATTTACAACATTTAATGCCTTCAATCCAAGTAGAAACATTACTTGTTTGGGGCGATTTAGACGATGCAACGCCATTAAGTGATGCGAAGATTATGGAGAAAAAGATTCCTGGAGCGGGACTTGTTGTTTTCCCTGGAGCGGGACACTACTCTTATTTAGATTGTTTAGGACAATTTTTACGTGTGATTGATGTCTTCTTAGAGAAAGAGAGAGGTGAATAAGATGGGTATTATTATGGCAGTTTTATTAGGAGTTTTAAGTTTATTTTTACTTTGGACGTTATGGGGGCGTATGGCTCATGCCCTTCAGATGTTACAACAATGTCATTATATGAATGATCGCTTTACAACTTGGATTGCCGGGCATCGTTTAGTGGCGTTACCTGTCCCGTTATCTGTGTTAGTTATTGCATATTGGGTTTTAGTAGTGGTGAGCTTTTTATTCCCAATGCCAGGTTCTATTTTAACAATTGGCACAGTTGTGATTGGAGTCTTAGGTCTTGGAATTATTAAGATTAGTAGTGGTGTTTCAAAAGAATCAAAAAAACCGTTGAAAATTACAGCTCGTGTTTGGCGTATTATTGCAACGGGATCTATTTTAATGTTATTAATCGCTGGCTTAGGTTCATTCTTCCTTGGAGCGAATGGCTTAATGCTACTTTCACAAATCGCTGGCTGGTTATTAACGTTTAATTTATTCGCTTATGTAGTAATGCTACTTGCGAATGAGATTAATAAGCCAATGGAGAATAGTATCCGTTTAGGATTTATTAATGATGCGCGTCGTATTGTGAAAGAGTCTCCTTCATTAGATGTGATTGGTGTAACAGGAAGCTATGGTAAAACAAGTACAAAACATGCATTAAATGCGATTTTATCAGAGCAATTTAATACGTTAATGACGCCTGAAAGTTATAATACTCCAATGGGAATTACGATTACAATTCGTAATTATTTAAAACCAATTCATAGTAAGTTCATTGCCGAAATGGGTGCTTACAAAGTCGGAGAGATTAACGAGTTATGTGAAATCGCATATCCTAAGTATGGAGTTTTAACATCAGTAGGTCCACAACACTTAGAAACATTTAAAACAATTGATAATGTGAAACAAACTAAGTTTGAGTTAATTGAGTACTTACCTGAGGACGGAATTGGATTTATTAATATTGATGATGAAAATATCCGTGATTACTATGAGAATAAGTTTTCGGGAAAATGTACGGTCTACACTTATGGAATCGAACGTGAAGCAGATTATCGAGCAGGTGATATTGTTGTTAGTGAAAAAGGAACCACGTTTAATGTGACATTCCGTGATGGAAGTGTTCATCAGTTCCAAACGAAATTATTAGGTCGTCATAATATTTATAATACGGTAGCGAGTATTGCTTTAGGGAATGAGTTGGGAATTCCAGTTGAAAAAATGAAAGTCGCTGTTCGTAAAATGAAACCTGTGACTCATCGTTTAGAGTTACGTCGTAATGGGAACTTTACGATTATTGATGATGCTTTTAATTCAAATCCAGTTGGATCTAAGATGGCACTTGAAGTGTTAGGACAAATGAATGGTAAACGCATTGTGCTAACACCAGGGATGGTCGATTTAGGAACAGCACAATATGAGTTAAATAAAGCTTTTGGAACATATATGAAAGATACATGTGATCATGTTATTCTAGTTGGTAAAAAACAAACAGAACCAATTCAAGAAGGTTTAAAAGAAGTTGGATTCCCAGAAGAGCGTGTAACAGTAGCTGAGAATTTAACAGAAGCATTCAAAGTAATGTATGAAGTCGTTGAACCAGGAGCGTTTGTCTTAATTGAAAATGATTTGCCTGAATTATTCGCTGAATAGTCAGTTCGTTATTTATTTTCATATAGAAAGTAGGGAAGCGGGATGGATAATCAATTTTTAGAGTTTATTAAAAAAGTTCAGTCAATTGCACAAATTGGATTATCATTTTCAACAGATCCGTATGCAGTGGATAATTATGAAGAGTTAAAGAAGATTAGTGTGAAGATGTTACACGATTATACATCATTACCAATGAATGAATGCGACTTATATAAAGATTTCATATATCCAACCCCACAACCTGCCGTTCGTTCAATGGTTATTAAAAATCATCAGCTATTACTCGTTAAAGAGAAAGATAGTGGTCTTTGGTCACTACCAGGTGGATGGTGTGATATTGATTGCACACCGAAGGAAACAGCTATTAAGGAAACGTTCGAGGAATCTGGTTATGTAATTGATTGTACGAAACTGTTAGCGGTGTTTGACAGACGACATTATATTAAAAAATCATTATATGATGTATATTGTCTATATTTCCTGGGGAATGTCGTAGCGGGAGAGGCAAAATGTAATCATGAGACGGAGGATATTGGATGGTTTGATATTTCAGAACTACCGCCATTGTCTCGAAAGAATTCAATCGAAGAGATTGAAAAGGCGTATAAAGTTTATACGGAAGATTTAGAAACATATTTTGAGTAATTAAAGCAAAAAATTGTTTCTTATGACAGTGATTTCTTGATAAAATAGACGTATGTATTTGCGTTCAGATACGGTATACTTGAAGAAGATACTAAACTTAGATTAAAGGGGGCTTCCTCATGAAGTTAAAAGTTGGTGTATTTTTCGGTGGTGAATCGGTAGAGCACGAAATTTCAATTATTTCTGCTAACCAAGCAATGCATGCCATCGATAAAACAAAATATGATGTCGTACCAGTTTATTTATCTAAAAAACGCGAATGGTACACAGGTGAAGCATTATTTGATGTGAAAGAATATAAAAATTTGGATGCATTATTAAAAAAATGTCAACGTATTGTCATTGTTCCTAATAATGGTAAAATTCAAATTGAACGTTATCCTGCTAAAAAATTCGGAAGCAATGTTGTAAATACAATCGATGTTGCGATTCCAGTTATTCACGGAACAAATGGTGAGGATGGAGCCTTACAAGGATTCTTTGAATTAAACGGAATTCCTTATTCGGGATGTGAGGTAGCTGCCGCTGCTGTTGGTCAAGATAAAGTGTTTATGAAAAACATTTTACGTGATTCAGGATTACCGATTACAAACTATGTGTGGTATTATTCATCAGATTGGTTTGCTGACCAAGAAGCTTGTTTAGATGCTATTGAAGAAAAATTAACATATCCAGTTATGATTAAACCTGCTAGCTTAGGTTCAAGTGTTGGAATTTCTAAAGCAAATGACCGTGCGTCATTAGAAGAAGGAATTACAGAAGCAATTAGCTATGATAAAAAATTCATCGTTGAAGAAATGGTTACTCAATTAGTTGAGGTTAACTGTTCGGTTATCGGAGATTTCTCTTCTGCTAAACCTTCTGTTTTAGAAGAAGTTATGGGTTCTGATGAATTTTTAAGCTTCCGTGATAAATATGAGGGGGGAGGAGGTTCTAAAGGTGCTAAAACTGGAGGAACTAAATCTCAAGGGATGGCAAGTACAAATCGTATTATCCCTGCTCGTTTAACGGATGAAGGAACAAAATACGTTCAAGATCTTGCGGTACAAACATTCCGCGTGTTAGGAAGTGCAGGGGTTGCTCGTATCGACTTCTTAATCAATGCTGAAAATAATGAAGTATATGTTAACGAAATTAATACAATTCCAGGATCATTATCATTCTACTTATGGGAAAAAACAGACCGTAACTTCACAGAATTAATGACTAGCTTAGTGGAATTAGCATTAAAACGTCAACGTGAACGTGAAAGCTTAACATTCTCATTCGAATCTAACGTTCTTGCTTTACAGGGTGCAGGAACAAAAGGAGCGAAAGGAACAAAAGCCTAAGCGGTAACTTAACTATTAAAAATGAAAAAGCTATGTTTTAGACAAATGTTGATTTGGAGACAGAGGTTGTTTAAACAACTTAATAGATTAAGAAATCCTTACGCTAGTTAACGTTTGGATTTCCTTGTTTAATGACAATACTTCTTAAAATATAGCCATGAAAAAAGAGATTTCACTTATGAAATCTCTTTTTTTAGATGGAAAATATATAATGGTTAAAAAATTGAAAGATTGTAAATAACTATTGATGGAGGGGGAGCTAAGATGAATGTTATTGCTGTATCAACAATTTTTAGAAATGAGGGATTCCTATTGAAGTTTAATGATAGGTTATTGGATTTAACGAAGTGAAGAGGATTATCGTAGGATGAATTAGGGGAACTTTTAAATACATCGAGACAAACTATTTCTAAGTGGGAAAATAGCATTTCTTATCCTGATTTTCATCGTTTAATTCTTTTCAGTGATTTCTTTAATGTTTCATTAGATGGATTCATGAAAGGAGAACAAATTGTAATATCTCATCTTTAAAATTGCTTAAAGTCAACTTTAATCAGTTAAGAGATAGAATGAAAAAATTGAAGAAAATAGATATGTTTAGTATATTTTTTGATGTTATGATTGGGTTATTATTACTTAGATTTATTTTATCTTGTTTAGAGTCTATATTTTAGCTTTCTAGCAAAAAAAGTAGAGAATTTAATCTCTACTTTTTGAATTATTTATTATCTGCTGAAATGTCCACTGGACGAACAACAACTTGGTCAACTAAACCGTAAGCTACAGCTTCTTCAGCTGACATGAAGTTATCTCGTTCAGTATCTTGCTCGATTTTTTCAAGTGGTTGACCTGTTTGAGCAGATAAGATGTTATTTAATTTATCACGAGTTTTTAAAATGTGTTTTGCAGCAATGGCAATTTCAGTGGCTTGTCCTTGTGCTCCACCAAGTGGTTGATGAATCATGACTTCGCTGTTAGGTAAAGCATAGCGTTTACCTTTAGCACCCGCTGAAAGTAAGAAAGCACCCATTGACGCTGCCATCCCAACGCAGATTGTTGATACATCACATTTGATGTAGTTCATTGTATCAAAGATAGCAAATCCTGCTGTAACTGATCCACCAGGACTATTAATATAAAGGTTGATATCTTTATCTGGATCTTCTGCAGCTAAGAATAAAAGTTGAGCAACAACGATGTTTGCTGTATAATCGTTAATTTCACCACTTAACATGATGATACGATCTTTTAATAAGCGAGAATAAATATCATATGCACGCTCACCGTGAGCTGTTTGTTCAATGACTGTCGGTACTAAATAACTACTCATAAGGCACCCCTCTTTTTATAAAAATTTCTATAGCACATTTTACCACAACTGGACAAAAAAATATAGCATTGCGTCGGCCATACTCTATTTTAATGTTGTGAGTGGTAATATATTCATTTTTAAGTAAAAATTCTTAAACATTTTTGTTAAGCATTTGTTATTATAAACGCTTACATTAGTTTATAACTTGATTATCATGGTACAAATTGTTAGAATAAAAATGTAGTAATTTTTCACAATATATTATGTGTGTTAAAATACACGTAATGTGAAAAATGACCAATTTTATAATATCTTAGGAGGAATCTTCACATGGCTGTTAAAGTAGCGATTAATGGATTCGGGCGTATCGGACGCTTAGCTTTACGTTTAATGATCGAAAACAATGACTTCGAAGTAGTTGCAATCAACGACTTAACTGATGCTAAAACATTAGCTCATTTATTCAAATATGATTCAGCTCAAGGACGTTTCAACGGAGAAATCGAAGTTAAAGAAGGTGCTTTCGTTGTTAACGGTAAAGAAATCAAAGTAACTGCTGAGCGTAACCCTGCAGACTTACCTTGGGGAGAATTAGGAGTAGACGTAGTATTAGAATGTACTGGATTCTTCACTTCTCAAGAAAAAGCTGGATTACACTTAGAAGCAGGAGCTAAAAAAGTAGTTATCTCTGCACCAGCTACAGGAGATATCAAAACTGTAGTTTACAATGTAAACCAAGATATCTTAGACGGAACTGAAACAGTTATCTCAGGAGCTTCTTGTACAACTAACTGTTTAGCTCCAATGGCTAAAGTATTAAACGACAAATATGGTGTACAAAAAGGATTCATGACTACAATCCATGCTTACACTAATGACCAAAATACATTAGATGCTCCTCACGGAAAAGGTGACTTACGTCGTGGACGTGCAGCTGCTGCATCAATCGTTCCAAACTCAACAGGAGCTGCTAAAGCTATCGGTTTAGTAATTCCTGAATTAAACGGAAAATTAGACGGTGGAGCTCAACGTGTTCCAGTAATCACTGGTTCATTAACTGAGTTAGTATGTACTTTAAACACTAAAGTAACTGCTGCTGAAATCAACGAAGCAATGAAAGCTGCTGCTAACGAATCATTCGGATACACTGAAGATGAAATCGTTTCAGCTGACGTAATCGGAATTTCTTACGGATCATTATTCGATGCTACTCAAACTAAAGTTATGGAAGTTAACGGAGAGCAATTAGTTAAAGTTGCTGCTTGGTATGACAACGAAATGTCTTACACTAACCAATTAATCCGTACTTTAGGATACTTCGCTTCTTTAATTAAATAATTTTAGTTAAGCGATATTTTTGGAAAGCTATCCCATTTCGGGATAGCTTTTTTTATTATTTTCATTAGAATAGAGTTAGATGGATTTTTCTAAGTTAGAATAAAAAAACTGAAATAGGTCATGTTAAACAAGAGGTGAGCGGTGTGAATGTTGCGATTTTAGCGATTGGTAATGAAGTGCTGTCTGGTAAAACGATTAATACGAATAGTGCTTTTATTGCAAAACAAGTAGAACAGTTAGGTGGAAAAGTAACTCATCAACAAGTAGTTCCTGATCTAGAGGATGAAATTGTTCGAGGGTTAGAGATTGCATATACCTATGCGGATTTAGTGATTACTATTGGTGGATTAGGACCAACGGTAGATGATTTATCACGTGAAGGGGTTGCAAAGTATTTTAAAACAGAACTAGTTTATGACGATGAGATTTATGAAGGTATTTGTGAGTATTTCAGACGTAGCAATAGAGAAATTCCAAATAATAATCATCGTCAAGCTTATAAGTTTAAAGAAGGACTAGTTTTACCCAATAATAATGGAACAGCACCGGGATTATTTTTAAAGCAGGATAATAAATCAGTTTTCCTATTACCTGGACCTCCAGCAGAGCTTGAATTAATGTTTTCAGAGAGTGTAAGACCTTATTTTATTGATCAGATTAAGGAGCGTAAGATTAGTAATAGCTACCGTTTATGTGGAATTGGAGAGTCTTATGCAGAAGAAATGATTTTACACTTATATGGACGTTACCCTCATCTAAATATTGCACCTTATTGTGCTCCTGATAAAGTAGATTATATTGTTTCTACAGTGGATGCTTATGAAGAGGATTTAAGAGCCTTTGATGAAGAGTTTAAAGACATTATGAAGGATTACTATATTGGAGATCAAAATACAGATCTTGCAACAGAAATTGTGCGCTTGCTTAAGGAAAAGCAATTAAAAATAGCAACGGCTGAAAGTTGCAGTGGTGGTCTTCTTTCATCGACTCTTGTGAACGTTTCAGGAGCATCTAGCGTCTTTTTAGAAGGAATCGTGACATATAGTTATGAGTCAAAATTAAATCGTTTAAACATTGATGTGAATCGTTTAATGGAGTTTGGCGCAGTTTCTGAGGAGATTGCACACGATATGGCATTCAATTTAGAAAAGTTAACAGGTGCTGATATCACAGTTGGTGTAACTGGAATTGCAGGACCAGGTGGTGGAAGTGAGTTAAAACCAGTTGGTCTAGTTTATATCGCGATTAATGTATGCGGTCAAATTTTCTTAAAATCATACATTTTTAATGGAAATCGTGAAAAAATAAGACAGCGCACAGTAGCGGAAGCTTTATATTGGCTTCACCATTATATAAAAGCGCTTTAATAGAAGGTAATGTTTGAATTATATGTAAAAAAGCGTTAAAATAATATTGTGAAAAATAATTTAAGGAGGACTCATCACATGAACAAAAAAACTGTTAAAGATGTTGAGTTAAATGGAAAGAAAGTCCTTGTACGTGTAGACTTCAACGTACCAATGAAAGACGGAAAAATTACAAATGACAACCGTATCGTAGCTGCATTACCTACAATCAAATACATCTTAGAAAATGGTGGACGTGCTATTTTATTCTCTCACTTAGGAAAAATCAAATCTGAAGAAGATAAAGCATCTAAATCATTACGTCCAGCTGCTGAGCGTTTAGCTGAGTTATTAGGACAAGACGTTAAATTCATCCCTGAAACTCGTGGAGCTGAATTAGAGGCTGCTATCGCTGAGTTAAAAGACGGAGAAGTTTTAATGTTCGAAAACACTCGTTTCGAAGATTTAGATGGTAAAAAAGAATCTAAAAATGATCCTGAGTTAGGTAAATACTGGGCTTCTTTAGGAGATATCTTCGTAAATGACGCATTCGGGACTGCACACCGTGCTCATGCATCAAACGTTGGAATCTCTGCTAACTTAGAAGCTGTAGCTGGATTCTTATTAGAAAAAGAAATCGAATTTATCGGTGGAGCTGTTGATGCGCCTCAACGTCCAATGGTTGCTATCTTAGGTGGAGCTAAAGTATCTGATAAAATCGGAGTTATCGAAAACTTATTAGATAAAGCTGACAAAGTATTAGTTGGTGGAGGAATGATGTTCACATTCCTTAAAGCTCAAGGTAAAAACATTGGTAAATCTTTATGTGAAGAAGATAAATTAGAATTAGCAAAAGCTTTACTAGAAAAAGGTGGAGACAAATTAGTTTTACCTATCGATACAGTTGCTGCTAAAGAATTCTCTAACGATACTGAGTTCCGCGTAGTTTCAGTTGATGCATTAGCTGATGACGAAATGGGATTAGATGTTGGACCAGCTACTGTTGAGTTATTCTCTAATGTATTAAAAGATGCTAAAACAGTTGTATGGAATGGACCAATGGGTGTATTCGAAATGTCTAACTTCGCTAAAGGAACTATCGGTGTATGTGAAGCTATCGCTAACTTAGAAGGTGCTATCACAATCATCGGTGGTGGAGATTCAGCTGCTGCTGCAATGCAATTAGGATACGCTGACAAATTCTCTCACATCTCAACAGGTGGAGGAGCTTCTTTAGAGTATTTAGAAGGTAAAGAATTACCAGGTGTTGCTTCATTAAGCGATAAATGCTGTGGATGCGGATGTAAATAATTTTTTAAACTAAACTCAAAGGAATTCACCTTTTTGTGAATTCCTTTTTTCCGACAAGATACATACTAAAATATTTAATAGAGGTGAGTTTCATGAGAAAACCAATCATCGCAGGAAACTGGAAAATGAACAAAAACTATGATGAAGCTGTAGAATTCATCAAAGCTGTAGCAGACAAAGTGCCAAGCTCAGATAAAGTAGAAACTGCTATCTGTGCTCCAGCATTATACTTACGTTCATTAGTTGAACATCAAGGAGAAAACTTACGTATTGGTGCTCAAAATATGCACTTCGAAGCTAACGGTGCATTCACTGGAGAAATCGCTCCAGGTATGTTAAAAGACTTAGGAGTAACTTATGTTATCTTAGGACACAGTGAGCGTCGTGAAATGTTCAACGAAACTGATGAAACAGTTAACAAAAAAACTCATGCAGCATTTGCTAACGGATTAGTTCCAATCGTTTGCTGTGGGGAATCTTTAGAAGAGCGTGAAAATGGAACAACTAACCAAGTAGTTGATTCTCAAATCAAACGCGCTTTAGAAGGATTATCATTAGAGCAAGTTAAAGAAACAGTTATCGCATATGAACCAATCTGGGCTATCGGAACCGGATTAACTGCTACTAACGAGCAAGCTAACGAAACTATCGGATACATCCGTTCAGTTGTAGCTCGCGAACATGGTCAAGAAGCTGCTGATGCTATCCGTATCCAATACGGTGGATCAGTTAAACCTAGCACAGTTGCTGGTTTAATGGCTCAACCAGAAATCGATGGAGCTTTAGTTGGTGGAGCTTCTTTAGATGTTGAATCATTCTTAGGATTATTAGAATTCTAATATTAACTTGATAGATAAAAGTCATCTTCTTTTAGAAGATGGCTTTTTTGATTTCTTGATTTGTTAGTTCGCCCAATTTCTACATAATTAGTTTATAATCGTAAATACTAATTGAAGTAAATTAACAATTATTTGAGGTGATTGGGATGAAGTTGAAGCGACTTTTTTTATTTGGATTATCTGCTATTTGTTTTATAATGACGGTTGCTTTTGGATCTCAAACCGTAAGTGCACAAGAAACAAAGTCAGAAACTCTTTATAAATATATTCAGGCAACACATGATATTCCATATCTACCAGTTAGCTATCAGTATACAGATTGGCGTGAACGAGCGACAAAGTTTAACGAGATGTTATTTAATATGAAGGACTATAATCTGATGTTTCTTGAAAAAGAATCTAAGAATACGGGGCGAGAATCCATTGGGATTGTGAGTTACACAGATGAAGAAAGAAAAGGTGAATATACACAAGCTTTAACCTTAATAGGTGCTTTATTATCAGCAGAGAAGCTTAATAAGGAGAGAATTGGTGAGGAGCAATTAAATAATTTAGTTCAGTTTGTTGAGTCTTACTACAATATTGAAAATGGTGAAGGAACTCTATTGAATTATCAAAATATGGATAGTACGGAGTTGAGTTTTTGGCAACAAATCTATCCTGCCCTAGCTTACTTCATGTTAATGGATCGTTATGAGGCGACTGTAGATTCCGATGCAATGCTTCGAAATATTGCGGATACATGGTATGAAGTCGTGATGGATTTAGGTGGCTCAGATGGAATTGTTGATTTTGGATATACGGGATATGACTTTAAAAATAAATGTCCTTTTGATAACGGTGAATGGATAGAACCGGATGCTGCAGCAGGAATTGCTTTACTTCAATATTATGCATTTGAGAAGTTTAATGATCGAAAGTATATTAAAGCAGCAACGCTGTGTATGAATTATATGGACGAATTCCAACGAAATCCTGGCTATGAACTGCTTTATTTATATCTTCCATATTTATCAGCACGTTTGAATTCAGTTGAAGAATATCATTTTAATACCGCGAAATATATGGAATTCTTCTTCACTGAAAGTGACTATCGCCATGAATATGGAACATTTAATGGAGATTTTGCAACAGGATTAATCGGGGAGCGTACACAGTATGGAGGAACACCATATTCGTTTCAAAGTATTGTCGGAGCAACAGCCTTAGTACCTATGTTAAAGTATGATCAACGCTACGCTGTTGAAGTTGGTCGTTACTTATTACAAGTGACTCAAAATCTAAACCTTTTTTATGATGTAGATGATCCCGTTTACGGTAATTTAATTCCGATGGAAAAAGTACAAAAAGATAATGAAACAGCCAATCAAAGATTATCTGTTTTAAGTGGTGCTTATTTAGGGCTATTAGCTGCGATGATTGAACCGACAAATGTAGAAGGAATTTTAAAGACCGATTTAAATACAAATGAGTATTATGTCGATAAGGAAAAACAAAATCCACTATTTTTATTATTTAACCCTCATGATGAAGAAAAGGTCGTTAATTACCGAGTTACAACTGACGGAACTGTTGATTTATATGATTTAGTCAGTCATACATTTATTGAACAAAATGTAACGAAAGAAACAGAGATTCAAATTAAGTCAACTGAAGCAGTTATTGTGCTTGAAATTCCAGTAGACGAAGGAGATAATCAGTACAAAATTGATCGTAAAGTCGAACATAGTGTCACTGCTAATGTGCCTGTAGCAACAAATATTGTGGGAATCTCACAGTACGAACCGATTTCTGATAATTATCCAATTGATTTAGAAATTAAATCAACGGATGATGCAGCTGTTTCGGATATTACGATTTATATTGATGGTCGACCTGTCTTTAAAAATGTGACTTATACACAACCTTATGTAGTTAAAGTCGATGAATTAGTTAATGGTTATCATTTACTTGAAGCAGAGGTAACAACGAATACAGGTGTTAAAGATTATTCATATGCTCGAATCTTTATTCAGAAAGAGGAAAATCCCTATTTAATTAATGCTCATGCTCACGATCTTGCAAATTGGACATCTTATAAAGAGGGGTCTATTCAATTACGTGAGGAATATAAAGAGGTTGTAATTGGTCGTAAAAGTAATGGTGGTGCAATTAGCGAACCATTTGAGATTGACTTTAGCCAAGTCCCAATGCTAGATTTACAAGTTGAAGGATTCACAGGAACATGGTCATTGATTTTGAAAGATGTATCCACAGATCAAGAGTTTTATTTGTTAAAGGATAGTACTGAATCTGGACATATTATTACAAGTATGAGCTACGCTTTAAATAAATTAAATTCAGGAAGGTTTAGTTTATTAGGGAAACATGAGGTGCAGTTAGCGATTGTTGGAGATAGTGATGATTCAGATGTTACAGTTAATAGTGTTCGTATTTTTAATCAGGGATTACAACCTCTTAAAGAACGTGAATGGAAATCATCATTTACGACTCAAAAAATTACACACTGGCAATCACGACTTAATGCTCTGGCAAAAATTAATTATTATCAAGGAACAGCTAATGTGCTTAATTTAAATCCTAATGGTAACGGAGGAATGCAGACGAGTTACTTCGAGGTTGACTTGAGTAAAAAACCTCAGTTCAAAATAAAGGTCGAAGAAGCTGATCAATTATGGTCATTGCTTGTTTATGTTGAAAGCAGTGATCGAGGTTATTATTTACAATATCCAACAAATAAGACAGGTACATTTACTTACGATATTAATAAAGCTTTAGAGAAGGCATTATCAAAAGAAGAATTAGAAAGTAAGTTAAATCTTCAGTTTTGGATTATCTCGAATGGTGAGTATGGTTCTGAAGTGAAGATTGATTATTTACGATTAGAGTATTCAAAGAATTGGATGGAGCTGATTGCAATTGGTGCAATAGTTATCTTAAGTGTCGTAGCTATTTGTGTTAATCTAAATAAAGATTCATAAGTGATAGAGAAGACCCCTGAAGTTTCAAGGGTCTTTTTTAGTCAATTAATATAGATTAAAAGATAATGGATGGCAAAGGCTATCCGCCTTTAATGTTAAGCCCTGCATGTTCCTGATGAATATGAAAGATAAAGAGGGGGCATAGCTGAATGTTTAGGTAGGTGCCTCTTTTTTATTATTAATTTTGGATAAATTTTGTAGAGGTTTATCGCCTGAACTCTGTTATGTATAAAATTATGGTAAAATAATAGAGGGGGTGGAGCCTTAATGATTATTAAAACTGAGATTATTGATTCATTTTTAGAACATGGAAATTTAGATGCAGTAAAGGAACATTGGATTTATCATACAATTGTACCTGGACAATATACATTTGAAGAACCATCATATGTGAATAAAGAGCTATTAGTTCATTTATATGAGACTATTCAAAATAGATTATATAATTTCAAACCATTAAATGAAGCATTATGGCACCAAGTATTTGGTGATATGCAAATTCCAGATACAACTGCAATTTATTTAATTGCTGGATCACCGAAACCTTATGATGGAGTCGTCAGAGAAGATCAGTCTGGAATGCGTTGTATTATCTTAGATTTAGTTCGTTTATGTACGTATGCTGACAGTTTAGAGGAACTTGATTTCATTGCAGCTGATTTTCTAACGCATGAGCTTTCACATGTCTTAATGAGCCAAAGATATCCATACTCTAAGCATTTACCAAAGGTTAATGTTTTAAAACAACTTGTCTTTGATGAAGGAATTGCGCATTTCCTATCATATAAAGAGGATGTGTTATCATTAGATTGGCATACAGACAAAATGAACAATAGACGTGAGTCAGTGTATCAAAAATTACGTTATTACTTAACACAAGAATATGCCTTAACTCCTGAAGCATTCTCGAAAGCAAATACAGGTTCATTCTGGGACAAGTATGCCTCGATTTCAGGAATGTTCGCTGTAATTTCATATTGTGAACAAGGCGGAAAACTTGAAGAATTACTCGATAAAGGACCTAATGCTTTACTAGAAATCATAGAAAAAGGTATCTGATAATAAATTCAGATACCTTTTTTTATGTCAGACTTCCATGATAATTGGGAAGATACTTGGACGACGTTTTGTTTTTTCATACAAGTAACGTTCGAGTGCTTTTTTAATACGGTTTTTCATCACGAGAATTTCATTTGTTTCATTTTCAAGAAGCATTTCAATTTCGGTTTGAGTAATTTGTTTGACTTCGTTCATTAAATCTTCTGATTCTTTAACATAAACAAATCCACGTGTTACAATATAAGGCTCACTGACTAATGTTTTTGATTCTTTATCAATTGTGGCGACAACGATTAACATTCCACCTTCGGCAAGCATTCGGCGGTCGCGTAAGACAACATTTCCAACATCTCCAACACCGATTCCATCAACGAAGATAGCTCCTGTGCGAACACGCCCATTAACTTCAGCACTGTGAGGTGTTAGCTCAAGAACTTGACCTGTGGATAAGACAACAATGTTGTCTTTCGGAATTCCAACCTTTTCAGCAAGGTTTTTATGATGAACAAGATGTCGGTATTCTCCGTGAACGGGCATAAAGAATTTCGGATGGGTTAGTCTAAGTATTAGTTTGAGCTCTTCTTGGCAGGCATGACCTGATACGTGAACAGCTTCTAAATCTTTATAGATGACGTTACATCCTTTACGATAGAGCTCATTGATGACACGTCCAATTAATTTGTCATTTCCCGGAATTGGTGAAGCTGAAATAATAAATAGGTCATTTGGTTTTAACTTAATGTGGCGATGATTAGAGAAAGCAATACGTGCTAAAGCGCCCATTGGTTCACCTTGACTACCTGTCACAATTAACGTTAATTCATCATCTGCTACACTATTAATATTATGGATATTAACAAGTTGATCATCATCGATATGAAGATAGCCCAGTTCAGTCGCGACTTTAGAGATATTTTCCATGCTACGTCCACTAAAAGCGACTTTACGGTTATATCGTTTAGATGCATCAATGATTTGTTGCATACGATGAATATTTGATGCAAAGGTGGCGACAATAATACGACCTGTGGCATGTTCAAAGAGTTTTGTAAAAGTCTCGCTGATTGCACGTTCGGACATCGTATAGCCTTTACGCTCAACGTTTGTACTATCTGACATTAGAAGAAGAATTCCTTCTTTAGCAAGTTCAGAGATACGTTCAAAATCCATCGGCTCATTATCAATTGGAGTTAAGTCAACTTTGAAATCTCCAGTATGGAAGATGATTCCGACAGGGGTATGAATGGCTAGTGAACAAGAATCTGCGATACTATGGGTGTTACGAATAAATTCAACTTCTAAATGATTAAACTTAGCACTTTCACGAGGTTTAATGATATTTAGTGAGGTTGTAGCTAGTAAGCCGTGCTCTTTGAGTTTATTTTCAATCAAACCAATGGTTAGTCGTGTTCCATAGATGGGGATATTGACTTGTTTTAAGATGAAGGGAATAGCTCCAATATGATCTTCATGACCATGTGTAATGAAGATTCCCTTAAGTTTCGATTCATTTTCAATAAGGTATGAGATATCTGGAATGATTAAATCAACTCCATACATATCTTCATCAGGAAAGGCTATTCCGCAATCAATGACAATGAGTTCGTCATCATATTCAATGGCAGTCATATTTTTACCAATCTCACCAAGACCACCAAGTGGGATGACTTTAAGTTTTTGAGTTTCTTCCAATTTTAACACCTTCTTTAATTTGAGTTGCTACTATTAGTATGATTGCATTCGGAAATCGTATACCAAACTGAAGATATGGCATAAGTATGGTGAAAAATGTATTTTAAGAGGTGATAGTATGAAAGTGGAGTTAACACATTTTTGAGTTAGAAAAGGGATGAGAATCAAGACAAGGAGTAGGTGAAATTTTTGAATTTAAGAGTGGAAGGGGATAGGATGTATTTATATTGGCTCTCCATACAAGAGGAGAAGGTTGGATAGAAGTAAGAGAGTGTGATCACGAGATCCATGTTCAATTTTAGAAAGAGTGTATTGATGAAACGTATAAGGATATGGATATGACTTCATTGGTCACGATGATTGTGAAGCGGGTAATTGACTGATTTTAAATCAAATAAAAAAGTCATCTCTTCAGAGATGACTTTTAGTTAGACTGTTAATTCAACGACGTATTTATATTTATCTGAGCGGTAATATGTTGTTGTGTATTCGATATTACGATTATATTGGTCTTGGCTAATACGAGTGCGTTTTAGTACTGCATCGTTTAATGGAATTTCTAGTGCTTGGCTAATTAAGTCATCAGCAAGCATGGCCTCGATATATTCTTCAGCATGAGAAATTTGAATGTTTTGTGCCGATAGTAATTGATAAAGTGATCCATATAATTCAGCATCGAATGGTAAATTTAAAAATCCTGGAATATAAGAGATGGAGAACATAATAATATCGTTATTAACCATACGAATACGGCTTAATCGTAAAACTTGTTCACTCGGATCAATATTTAATGCAGCAGCAACTGTTTCATCTGGTGTGACTAATGAAATATTAATTTGCTTATTTTTAATACTAATCCTTGTTCTTGCATTTTTTGAGTAAAACTTTTTACTGTTGATAATTTATCAGCAATTGCATTTGATAGTACGACGGTTCCTTTTCCGCGTCCGCGTTCTTTTCTTAAAAGACCTTCGTTAACTAATTCATTAACAGCTTGACGAATCGTCATACGGCTTACCCCAAACATATCCTCTAATTCATTCTCTGATGGAATTGTACTTCCGACAGCATATTCATTATTGATAATCTTGTGTTTTAAGATATCTTTAATTTGTAAGTACAATGGTTTAGAATCTTTTGAACGATCAAGTACCATGTTATCTCCTCCTATTTTTGTAAAAACGGTATCATTTAATAATATCATAATGTTTTTAGTGTTATTTATCAATAATTTAAATAACTTAAAATTAAAACAGATGGATGTTTCTCTATGTTATATCACTTGATTGAAGTATTACTAAATGAATCTACTTAATATAATTTATTATTAAAAGTATGAGCTAATTTGCTTACTTTTTAATCATGCTACTAGGTAAATAAATCGTAATCATGGAGATTAGGATAAGAAATAACCTACTAACTTCATTTTAGCTGGTTAGCATAAATTAATCTAATCATTTACTGTATAACCTAACTTTAAATCTAATTATATATTGCTTCAAAGAAAAAAAGATAAGCACTGTTAATTTTTCATACTTGAATAATGGAAGTAATAAAAAAAGGTAGTCACTCAATCAAATGAGCTCCTACCTTTAATTTACCATATGAAAGTACTTTCATTGTACAAAAATGTTCAAATTCATAAATTATCCAATTATTATGTCTGCTTTTGGATAACGAACTTTAGCTGGATGAGCATTTGCACGGAAGATCATTAAGAAAGTAATGATTCCAATACGTCCGATGAACATAGTGGCGATAAGGACAATTTTAGCAAATACCGTTAAGCTACCTGTGATTCCCATTGATAATCCTGTTGTACCGAAGGCTGAGCAGACTTCGAAGAAGATTTCCATTAATGAGAATGAATCACTTGCACAGATAAGAAGTGTCGAGAGACAAACAATTAAAGTAGCAACAATATAAATCATGAATGATTTATAAACGGTCTGTGTCTCAATTTCTCTTCCATATATATTAACATATTGTTTTCCGCGAGCAAATGATAAAATAGCTAAAACCATTAAAGCGAATGTTGTGGTACGAATTCCCCCACCTGATGAGTTTGGAGAAGAACCGATAAACATTAAACCACAGAACATTGTTAAAGTAGCAGTTGAGAAAGCATTCATATCAAACGTTGCAAATCCAGCATTACGAGTACTTAATGAATTGAATGTCGCATAGAAGAATCCTTCAATAAGCCCCTTATCTGCCAAGAAATGATTGTATTCAAAAATGTAGAATCCGATAATTCCAACAATCCATAAAATAATCGTTGTAATCATTGTTAGTTTAGTATAAATTGAGAATTTAAATCGTTGCTTTGTTTTTTTACAGTTGAAGTATTTTTGAATATCTAGAATAACTGGGAATCCCATTGCGCCAAAGAACATTAAAAACATAAGTAAAGTTTGAACAAAATAATCATTTTGGAAAGGAATTAATGACGCTCCTGTAATGTCAAATCCTGAGTTCGTAATCGATGAAACAGTTGTGAAGAATCCTTCAAGCATGGCTATCCAGTAAACGGGGTAATATCCTGCAAAGTAAAAGTAATTTCCGAGTATAAGCATAAAGATAAATTCAATCACTAAGAATGAGATTAAAACCGATTTAACGAGTTTGACAACACCACTTAGATTGATTTGATTTTGATCAGTCATGATAAGTGCTCGTTCCCGAGTTGAAATTTTATGACCAGCTAATAACCAAATAGCTGTTGAAATCATCATAAGTCCAAGTCCTCCAATTTGGAGATTTAATGCAAGAATTAAGATTCCTGGAAGACTAAATGTTTCAACTGTAGAGATAGGTGATAATCCAGTATTGCTAAGTCCACTCGTTGAAACGAAGAGGGCATCGAGAAAGGATAGTGACGCTCCTTCTTGAAGACTAAATGGTAGCCAAAGTAAGATGGCAAACCCGACCGTGAATAAGAAATAGTATCCAGCAATTAAACGTGTCGGGGTGGAATGAAGTAGATTTCTAATCTTTTTAAAGATAAACATGGTTGCGCTCCCTTTAATAGTTGAAAAGCATAACGAGATATTAATTTATTCAAACATGATTATATCATTAATAAATTTAAAGATGTGTAAAATTTAACAATTATTGCGGTTTAAAACGTTATTATCCATATAAGAAATTGTCATTTTTGCCCATCGTAAAAAATTTAAGGTTTATATCAGCCTGTATGAAGGACGTTGGATAATTTTAAGTCTATTGTGTTTAATGAAGAGCATTAATCTATCTAAATTACTTCTTTGATAATGTAATAGTAAGTCGGATGATTTGGTAAGTAAACGACGATTAGATAGTGAAGTTCATCTGTTGGTTTTAAAGTTTCATCTAAATAAATCGGTTCAACAACGGCATATTTGAACATATCCGGTAAGTTAATTTGGTGATGTTTAAGTAAATCAATCATTTTTTCCGATTTTTCAGCTAGACGATTAACAATTTGACGACGTTCTTGTTTGTTTAGACGATCTTCCCACCAAATTTTTGGTTTGATTTTACTTTGTGCTAAATAATCAAGTTTCATGTATGAAAGAACGGTTTGTAACTCTTCGTAAGAGATACTTTCTAAGTAATCGTATAATCGTATAAATAAATCACTTAGTTGATATTTAATCCAAGAATATCGATTTTCCCAATAGGCTCCAAATTGTTGCATGAATGCAAAAGGCGAAGCCTTAAATGGTCCATCTACTAAGTAAGCTATTGTATAATCCATGCGATGTGCATTCCAGTATCGCTCTAAAATTTCTTCTGCTAAATGTATGTTATGGACGTCTTCTTCTGATAATGCATTATTTCGTTTCATTTCATATGGAGCGAATTCATCATATTCATATCCAAATTCATTGGCCTGTTTACGAAGCCCTGTTCCACGTAACATTTTTAAGAAACCAAGTTGTAATTCTTCTGGACGTAAGTCGAAAACATCGTTAAATGATTGTTCGAAACGATCGTAAGGCTCTTCTGGTAATCCGGCGATTAAATCGAGGTGAAGAATAATCTTTTCACCTTCTTTAATACGTAAAATATTTGTTGTCAGTTTATCGAAGTTTTGGCGACGTTTAACTAATTGGTTCGTGAGTTCATAAGTAGATTGAATTCCAATTTCAAAACGGAATAATCCAGCAGGAGCATGCTCATTTAAATAGTCAATTAATTCAGTTGGCATGATATCAGCCGTTATTTCGAATTGGAATTGTGTTCCTGGTAAATGCTCTTCGATGATAAAATTAAACATCTCTAGTGCATATTTTTTATTAATATTGAAGGTACGATCTAAGAATTTGAGTGTTTTTGCGCCATTTTTCATTAAATAACGGATTTCATCTTTGACTTTTTCCATATCAAAATAACGAACTTTGTTATCCACAGAAGCTAAACAATATTGACATGAGTAAGGACATCCACGAGACGTTTCAATATATTGAATACGATTTGGTAAGTGTGGGATATCTTCTTCAAAATAAAATGGTGATAATATTTCTTTCGGATCAAGAATTGGTGCAGCTGGGTTTTGCACAGGCTCATTTGTCACCAGATTACGATAGACAATTCCTCGTACCTCTGACACCTCACGTCTTCCGTGTAAAGCTTCCATTAATTCTTTAAATGAGAGCTCACCTTCACCATAAATAATGTAATCAATTGGGCTTCTTGAGAACCAAACATCGAAATCATAAGAAACTTCCGGACCTCCCATGAAGATAGTTAACGTGGGATCTTTTTCTTTTAAAAGCTTAATTAATTGTAACGTTTTTTCTACGTTCCAAATATAAACACTGAATCCAATGATTTTTGGTTTACGTGATAATAAATCTTCAAGAATATTTTCGAGTGTATCTTTCAGTGTATATTCTCTTAGTGTGATATCGAATTCTGGAGCATTTGCTTTTAAATAACGAATGGCTAAGTTAGTATGAATATATTTTGAATTTAGCGTAGTTAATATAATGGACATTATGTAACACCTCATCTTTTTATCCTTTTCATTTTAGCATAAACGAACTTTAGAAACCTATATCTTTTTATAGCCTTTTAAAATGGAGCGGTAGACAAGAATGAAATGATCATTAAAAAATAAAATATTTATGGTTATAAAAGGTATAAAATTCCTTTTTATGTTAATACTGAATCTAGAATGTCTTTAGATGAGGTAGGTGAGATGATGTTAATTTCTATTCAAAACGTATGCAAAAACTATCGAGCAGGTGATATTGAAACAGCTGCTTTAAAAGATATCAATTTAGAAGTTAATAAAGGGGAGTTTGTGGTTGTATTAGGTCCTTCGGGTTCAGGGAAATCAACACTTCTTCATGTTAGTGGAGGTCTTGATGATGTGAATGATGGGACGATTATTGTTAATGGAGAAGAGATTACAAAGATGAAAGGCTCTCAACTAACAAATTTTCGACGAAAAGAATTAGGGTTTATTTTTCAACAGTATAATCTTATGCCAAATATGACTGTGTTTGAGAATGTAGAAGTAGGAGCCCGTTTAAGTCATCATCCATTAGATGTTGAAAAGGTGTTACAAGAAGTGATGCTTGATGATTTATTTAGTCAGTTTCCGTATCAATTATCGGGGGGACAGCAGCAACGGGTGGCAATTGCACGAGCGATTGCTAAAAATCCATCGATTTTATTTTGTGATGAGCCAACTGGGGCATTAGATGAGGAAACAGGTAAAACAGTGCTTGAAGTATTACAGCGTATTAATGAAGAGTTTCAGACGACTATCTTTTTAATTACTCATAATTTAGGAATTGCAGATATGGCAGATAAGGTGGTCCGCATGAAGTCAGGTGAGATTGTTGAAGTTAGACATAATACTCATAAAAAGCGTGCCTCTGAAGTGAGTTGGGCTTAATGTTATCAAAGAATCTATTACGAACTATTCGTCAGAAACCTTTTCAATTCTTATCTATTGTTGCCTTAATTATGATGGCCTCTTTTATTTATGTCGCTTTACAGGGATCAATCTCATCAGTTAGTTATTTCTTAACTGACTATACTCAGAAAATGAATCAGGAAGATTTCTTTGTTGTCTTATCTGCTCCAACAACTAACGATATTAAAGAGATGATTTCAAGGAAGGGGATTAGTGTCTCTGCTTTAGCTGATCAATCCAAAAGTCAGTTAATGAAAGAATATGAATATACGTTAATTGATTATTATGATGATCAATTAGAGATTTTAAGTAATGAGTTTGATGTGACCTTTGAAGGTCGATTTTATCGTGATGTGGTAACAGAGGTCAATGGACAAACGTATGATTATCGTGTCATTAAGCAGACTGATTCAGTTAATCTAACGTATATATTAGATGGAGAGTTGCCAATCAAAAACGACGAAGTAGCTATTTTTAAAACGTATGCGGATGCTAATGAATTAAGTATTGGTGATTCAATCTTATTAAATGATAAATCATTTGTCATTTCAGCTTTTGTTGCCGTTCCAGATTATATTTATCCGATTTTTAATTATGACAATCCTTTGTATGAGCCAGCCCGTGAGACGATTGCGATTGTGACAGAAACAGCTTATGAAGCCTTTAATGAAAAGCAATGGGTCTTATATAGTGGTTATTTCAATCATGATGTAGATGACTTAGAATCTGTTGTCTCTCAAATTTCAGATACTCAAGGAGTGTCGTATGCGATGAGCAAAGATATTAATGTTAGAATTAGTACCGTTAATGCTCATTTAAGTAGTAATCAATTATTATCAATGACCTTTACAGGATTATTATTGATGATGTCTGTCATTGTCATTGTGCTAGTCATGAAAAAGAGAATTAATGCAGAACGTGTTCAAATTGGTGTTTTAAAAGCCATAGGATATAGTTCATTTCAGATTGCAGTCAGTTATGTCACCTATCCGCTCCTTGCTACCATCATTGGTAGTTTAATCGGTTTCTTTTTGGGGATAGGTGTAGCAGCTATGTTGGCCAATACTTATATGACAAGTTATATTGTTCCATTGATTCGCTTTTATTTTAAGAAAGAGTTAGTGTTAGGCGGTATTATCTATCCGATGATTGTTGTTGGATTTGCAAGTTTTGTAATCTTATTAGTTTTACTTAAAGATGAACCATTGAAGTTAATGAGAGAAAGTAGTTACTTGAAAATTTCAACAGTTTCTAAATGGTTAATGAAGTTTTTAAAGCCGTTTGATTTTGAAATAAGATTTAAATATTCATTGGCTTTTAGGAATATTGGAAAAATACTTTCATTGTTTAGTATTGTGCTAGTAGCAAGTAGTTTCCTTGTTTTTTCCTCAATCGCTTTTAAGTCAGTAGAGAATATTGTGGATAAGGCGTTTAAAAACGTTAATTACAGTTATCAAATTAAGTACAACAAGTTAATTAACAAACCATTTACTGGGACAGAAACTCCATTTTTAGAATATATGGTAGAACCGATTTTAGATGAGAAAAATACAGCTTTCTGTTTGTACGGTATCGATCCTTATAACTTTATCAATCCGCTTTATAATGCGGCGGGCGAAGAAATTACCTCTTTGGCGAAAGATGGTGTGATTATTAACGAGTTTATTGCTCGTGCCTATTCATTACAAATAGGTGATGAACTGTCTCTTCAAGTTAAAGGAAAGGTGCTCAGTTATCCGGTGGTTGGGATTGTTAATCACTACAATGGTCCGATGCTCTATACAAGTCTTAATGGCTTAATTAGAAATCTAGATCTTGAAGCGGGTGTTTATAATGGAAAATGGAGTAATGATCGACCGGATAGTGATAAAAACCTTTCTTATATTTTTTCCATCGATGATCTAGCGAGAAATATAGAAGTTGGAATGGACATGATTCAAGTCTCGTTAATGATTATGGTAGTTGTTGCTGTTATTTTGGGTAGCATTATGATGATATTGATTACAACATTTATTATTGATGAAAATCAGAAACAGATTTCGATTCTTAAAGTGATGGGATACTGTGAGAATGAGATTTCGAAAATGGTGTTAACGATCTATTTCCCCTTTGTGATGATAGCTTATTTATTGAGTATTCCCCTAACTAGAGCAGGAGTCGATTATATTATGACGCTGATTGCTTCCGAACTTCCAATGGCAATTCCAACGGATTTTACAATGGCTCAAACTATTATTGGGGGACTTACGGTTATGATGACTTACTTGATTGCCATGAAGTGTTCAAAAGTTCAGCTTGATAAAATTTCATTACATGAGGTTTTAAAGTATTAGTTTGTATTTCATATTCAAAATCTATATGTTTTGTGATATTCTAAAGACAACCTATGTCATAAAAGAAAGGGGTCTTGTAATTCAAATGGAAAAAGTGTTATTTGACCAAGATACGATTACACGTTCATTAAAAAGGATTGCTCATGAAATTTTAGAGAAAAATGATAATTTAAATGATGTTGTTATTATTGGAATCAAGACGCGTGGTTCATATTTAGCTGAACGTCTTGTTCGTTTAATTGAAGTATTTGAAGGTGTTACTGTTCCGTTAGGAGAGTTAGATATTACAAAATATCGAGATGATATTACACGTGAAATGAAAGAAGTTATTGTAAACCAGAGTACAGTACCGATGACATTAAACGGGAAGACTGTTATTTTGGTTGATGATGTTTTATATACAGGACGTACTGTACGTGCCGCTTTAGAAGCAGTACTTGAGTATGGTCGTCCCAAAAACATTCAATTAGCCACGTTAATTGATCGCGGTCATCGTGAATTACCAATTCGCGCGGATTATGTTGGAAAGAACATTCCAACGTCTCAAAAAGAAGTTGTTAACGTTTATTTAACAGAATTAGATAAACAAGATGCTGTTGTTTTATCTAAAGAATAATTAAAAAGGTGCCATAAGGCACCTTTTAATGTATAGTCTATTGAATAAAAAGATTTAAAATACAATATAATGATGTAGAGTAATTTAATAAATTATTGATTTATCGAGTATAAAGGAGGAATCATTGATGCCAGAACTATCCCCTAAGATTGTCGGTCTTATGTCTACTAAATTAGATGATGGGTTAGGTATGTTTGAGTTTTTAATTGGTAGTAATGAGGAAGTATTACTTTCTTATAAATCAGTTCGAGATCGATTAATTGTAACGAATAAGAAATTATTAATTATTGATGTTCAAGGTGTAACTGGTCGTAAGAAAGAGTACATGGTTTTACCTTATTCTAAGTTAACTGGTTTTTCTTGTGAAAGTGCAGGAACCTTTGACATGGATGCGGAACTAAAAGTATGGGCATCTGCTATTAATCAGGTTGAGTTTCAGTTTTTAAAAGGGACTGATATTCGACCACTTGCAAAAGTATTAAACGAACAATTGTGTGGTTGATAATACCACTAGCATTTTAGTGAATAGACGAGTATAATACTTATTAAGATGAAATTATAGAAGGGGTTTAAAAACTATAATTTCACCAATTAAACGTTAGTTTTAAATGAAAAGCACCGAAATGTACTATGTGTCCTGCGGGTGCTTTTTATTTTTGTTGAACGTAAGAATTTTGTAGTATTTTGCGTTTAATTCAATCTGATATCTGTTAGACTAGGATTATGAAGAAAAGTAGGTGAACATATTGGTTGAGAATTATACTGAGCATTTAAATATAAAAGCATTTCAAGATGATTTAATTAATTGGTATTATAAAGTTAAACGTGATTTGCCTTGGCGTATCAATCGTGACCCTTATCGTATTTTAGTATCAGAAATTATGTTACAACAAACACAAGTTGTGACAGTTATTCCTTACTATGAACGGTTTATGAAGCTATTTCCAACGACAAAAGAACTAGCTGAAGCTGATGATCAAACGTTATTAAAAGCATGGGAAGGTCTTGGTTATTACTCGCGTGCTCGCAATCTACGAGAAAGTGCACGAATGATTGAAGAGATGGGAGGATTCCCTACAACTCATGAAGAAATACTTAAGTTAAAAGGGGTTGGACCTTATACGGCAGGTGCTGTTAGCAGTATTGCTTTTGGAATTCCAGCGCCAGCCGTTGATGGAAATGTCTTTCGTGTGATGAGTCGTGTGTGTTGTATTTTTGAAGATATCGCTAAAGCGAAAACGAGAAAGATTTTTGAAGCTGTTGTTTCAGACGTTATTTCTCATGAAGATCCGAGTGCTTTTAATCAAGGATTAATGGAATTAGGAGCAACAATTTGTACACCCAAATCTCCAAAATGTTTAGACTGTCCTGTAAAAAAACATTGTCAGGCATTTAAACAGGGAATTGATGATTTATTACCTGTTAAAACAAAAGTAAATGCTCAAACAAAAACAAAACTTGTTGTAGCAATCGTTAAAAATCAACAAGGTGAATATTTAGTGAATAAACGTCCTGAAACGGGATTACTTGCTAATTTCTACGAGTTTTTAAGTTTTGAATATACAGGGCAGAAAGAACCAAGAGAATTTTTGTTAGAAAAGTTATCCCCAATTTGTAAAGAAATCGAGTGCATTGAACCAATCGGAACCTTTACTCATGTGTTTTCTCATCGTATTTGGGAAATGGAAAGTTACTGTGTGAATGTACAAACAGGATATAGTGATGAAATTGCTGAAGATCCAAATCTGTGGATTAATGAGCAAAATCTATATGAATATCCACTAGTTGCTGCTCATCAAAAAATATTAAAGGAATATGAGAAGTAAATTATTTGATTATTTAGGAAAAAAATGTTAAATTTATTATGTAATAGATTACTAGGGGTGCCTTACGGCTGAGAGTGCAAATTGCATAACCCTTTGAACCTGAACTAGTTAGGACTAGCGGAGGGAAGTAGACGAGCCTTTTGATGATAAAAGGATATTCTTATACTTTAAATTATGCCGTAAAGCCTCCTGATTATAGGGAGGATTTTTTTATGAGAAATTCACAAACAAAAAAATTAGTAGAGATTAGTATTCTAGTAGCCTTAGCTTTTGTTCTTGATTACTTGGCTAATCTTTTTATGGGATGGTTTTGGCCAAATGGAGGCTCAATTTCTATCTCATTAGTTCCACTCGCCATTATTGCATTCCGTTATGGATGGATTGCAGGATTTACAGGTGGATTTGTGATGGGATTATTGCAATTATTAACGGGTGCTTATATTATTCACCCAGTTCAATTATTATTTGATTATCCATTACCATATGCCGTGTTAGGTTTTGCTGGGTTCTTTGCTTCAAAGGTCAATCACACAACAGGATCAAAACGTATGACTTATATTTGGGTAGCAACTGGTGTTGCTTCACTTGCTAGATTTTTATGTCATGTTATTTCTGGTGTAGTCTTCTTCTCTGAATATGCAGGATCTCAAAATCCATGGGTGTATTCAATTGTTTATAATGCTCCTTATATTATTGCTTCATATATTGTGAGTGCATTACTGTTAACGATCTTATATCAAGGATACTCTTCACAGTTAGTATTAAAAGATTCAGTGAATCAAACTGTTAAGACGATTTAATAAAAAATCCGACAAATTTGTCGGATTTTTTTGTGCACTTTAGAGCTCTGCCTAAATATAATATAAATATGGTATAATATAGGAGAAATTATAATTATAAGGGGGAGTTAGAATGCAAGAGTTTAGTATATTTATTGCGCCGTTGTTGTTTATGTTCTTTGGCCTTGTGACTTATCTTGAATCTGATTTACCGCATCGAAGGCTTGGTTATCGTGTGTTATCAGTTAAACAAACAGTTGAGACATGGCGAGTATCTAATAAGTTTGCCGCAAAGTTATTATTGATTGTTGGTGGTATCTTATTAGTTATTGGTGTGTTTTTAAACTCTTATTTTAGAACATTAGCTATTTGGGAATTAATCATCATAAATTTAGTTGAGATTATTGTTATGGCGCTATTAGTTGTAGGATTGACAGAATGGCGTGTTCATATGTCATTTGATAAAGAAGGTAATCGTAAGTAATTATGAACGAACAATTTAAAAACTTAAGGCCTACGTTTAATTAATTGTTAATTAAGCGTAGGCCTTTTTTTATTTAGATGAATTGTTTTTCATTACGAAGTCATATCCTTTTAAGAAGAGATATGTCAAAACTGATACGACGGAAAGTAAGATAACGAGATTGCTAGCAATATAGGTAAGTGCTTGTAATGGCGTATTCACTGATTCTACTGGCATATAATATTCTCCTCCTTTACAATTCAGTATAAGTAAACAGATGATCATTCATACATCTGCCTGATATTTTTCTCATTTTACTAAATAAAATAGCTTAAAAATAAGGAAGAATTCTGTTGTTTCTGTATTTTATTTGGTGGATTTCGGTGTGTTTTTGTAGTATTCTATGGATATTGAGACATAGGAGGTTTGAAGATGGATATTAAGGTTGCATTTTTTGATGTAGATGGGACAATTGTGGATAATCATTCAAAGAAAAATCAGTCGTCTGATATGGAGTTAGTGCCAGCTTCAGCGGTTGAGGCAATTCGTTTATTAAAAGAGAATGGAATTACACCATTTATTGCAACAGGACGTTCACCATTCATGATTGAGGAATTATTAAAGGGACTAGAGATTGATAGTTTTATTTGTACAAATGGTCAGTATGCAGTGATGAATGGCCGTGTCATGTATGAAGCGCCATATAGTCAAGCGTTATTAGATGAAATTGTAGCAGTGGCAAAAGAAAATCATGTGCCATTACTATGGATGCCAACTCATCATTATGTGTTATCCGGGGAAAACCAAGAAGTATTACTCGAGGCACTTGATAATATGAATTTACCTTATCCAATCATTGAAACAAATTTAGAGAAACCGGATTATAAAATTTATCAAATGGTAGCGGGAGTAACAAAGGAAAATGAACATATCTTTGAACCGATTGAGGAGGTTCGTATTGTTCGCTGGCAACCAAATGGAATTGACTTATTACCAAAGGTTGGATCAAAAGCAACAGCCATTGAAGTTATTTTAGACAAATTAGGATTAAAACCGGAGAATGCCGTTGCTTTTGGAGATGGATTAAATGATATTGAAATGTTACAAACAGTTGGTTGTGGAGTCGCAATGGGAAATGCCCATGAAGAATTAAAGAAACATGCTAATTACGTGGCAAAACCAGTGTATGAAGATGGGATCTATAATGCTTGTAAAGATTTAGGACTAATTTAATAGGAAAGTCACTGAAGTTGTTGTTTCAGTGGCTTTTTATGTTAAAATTTAAAAAGATCCATATGAGGGGGAAGTTTAAGAGGCTTGTTTATTGATTTGGAAGCGTGGAGTGGAGCTTCCTAAAAGTAGCGAATCATTAAAGTAATAGAAGGAAGTTGGACGTTTCTACAATAATTCGTCATTATCCACATAATTTCTACAAACTATTTTTGTATGATAGATGAGTGTTAAACTTAATACTAGGCAAATGCTCGTTGCCTTTATTTATATTGGGAGAGTATGTTTAAACCATCACTATAAAAAAGCTGTTATCTGATACGATAACAGCTTTTTTATTATTTATTTTAAATGTTCGATAACGTCTAATAATGAGTCTACGATTTTTAGTGTTTTAGCGGCGAACTCTTCTTCTGGATATTTCATATCTGGTACACAGATGACATCGATGTTTCCAGCATGAGCAGCTGTAATTCCAGCTTCACTATCTTCTAACACTAAGGCTTCTTTTGGTGTAATACCTAATTTTTCACAAGCAGTTAAGAAGATTTCTGGATTTGGCTTTCCATTTTTGACTTCATCGCCACAGATTGTATCATCAAAATAATGACGGATATTAGCTGCTTGTAAGATCATATCAGCACGCGCGCGAGAACTACTTGTGGCAACAATTGTTTTATATCCATTTTCTTTTAAGAATGTTAGTAATTCAAGAATTCCTGTTTTAAGTGGCACACTTTGTTGTAGTCGATGATCTAAAGATACATGAACATCGTTCCAAACTTCAGTGATTGGGAAATCTTCTCCATAGTGATCGATAAATACTTGATAGACACTTTGTTTATTTTTGCCTAAACAACGACGATACATATTTTCATCAAAGTGATACTCTAATTGTTCTAGCTTACGACAGTATTCTTCGTAAGTCACTCGTTCACTATCAATCATTAATCCATCCATATCAAAAATAATAGCTTTTTTCATCTCTATCCCTCATCTTAATTCAAATTATGTCTGCATTATAACAACCTAAAGAATAGAAAGCAATCGTTTACTTTGAATTATAAAAATCAATATAAATAAAACCTAAAAAGAAAGTGCTAAATAAGTCTATTTTATCAGTTTTTTAATCATTAAATTACCTTCAGTATTAGAATGATCCGTTTAATTTTCTAATTTTGAAAATATTTGCTCCAAACCAGTAAGGGATGAATTGACCAGCTTCAAGTAGCTTTATCAGTTCATCTTCTTTAACCCATTTAGCATCGACTACTTCTTCCGGTTGGAGTGTGATATCTTTAAGATCAATCTCTTGTTCAATGAACCAATAATCATCAAATCCTTGGTCAAAGTTGATCGTAAAATGAGGACGTAAGCCATCAAGATTAATCTCAATTCCTAGTTCTTCTTTGACTTCGCGGATGGCTGCCATGCGACTATCCTCATCTTGTAGTGCTGAACCTGCTGCAGAAATATCCCATATTCCCGGCCAACCAATTTTATCAGGATGACGTCTTTGAATTAAGAGTTCATTTTTACTGTTAAAAATGCAGACATGGATAACGAGATGATAATCACCTGATTGCATCTCATCACCTCGACGGTAAATTCGCCCTGTTTTATTTCTGTTTTCATCATAAATGTCCCAGTATTTAATCATCGTTTAATCCCTCACTTTATTTCAAATATTACATTTCTTTTTCAATTTTATAGTGTACATATTTTAATACGATTAAGTTTACAAATAGAATTGCTATTGTGTTTATTTCGTCATTTATTTCTATTTTTTCAATATGGTGCTCTTCATTATTTATTAATCTTGATAGAATTGCACTCCTTTTTAACAGGTCAATCAAAAATCTAAAGTTAACTTTACTATTTGTAGTATGTCATTTATTAATTATTGTTTTTATCGTATAGTAGATTTGTCTTTCTTCGTTACTTATGTTGACCTTGTCAAGTTAAGTGTGTAAACTAATTTTTAAAAATTATAGATAGGGTGTTAAACGATCTGGGTATAAGATTAATAATTGATTTAATATTTGACTCCAATTTGAAAGTTGACGTCGCCACTTCTTAGTAACTTCCATGGTTTGAAGATAGATTAATTTCATCACCGATGTTTCATTTGGAAAAGCTCCTTTTCCTTTTAGAACTTTTCTTAATTGGCTATTGTAGCTTTCAATGGCGTTTGTCGTATAAATCATTTTTCGAATTTCTTTAGGAAAATTAAAGAGTTGATAAACTTCTTCGATGTTATTTTCCCACACTCTAACGGCTAAAGGTACCAGGGGACTCCATTTATTTTTAAAGGTCTCAAAGGCTTGTTCTGCTACTGATCGATTAATCGCTTGATAGATTTGTTTTAAATCATAACAGAATGATTTTCTATCTTGATAAGAAACAAATTTCGTTGATTGTCGGATTAAATGAACTAAACAACGTTGAACGAGGGCATGAGGAAAAACAGCTTGAATGGCCTGTTTAAAGCCACTTAAACCATCCACACAGGCAATACAAATATCTTGCACTCCACGAGCCTTTAATTCATCTAATAAACTCATCCAATAAGAGGCACTTTCTGCTTCTCCGATAGAGAGGCTTAAAACATCTTTGCGACCATCTAAAGACACACCTATGATACAGTAAACTGCTTTGTTTGAGGCACTCATTCCATCACGCACTTTGACATGAAGCGCATCTAAATAAATGATAGGATAAACAGGCTCTAAAGGCCGTTGTTGCCAATCTTGAATCAGTGGAATCACTTTATCAGTTACAGCAGAGATCGTTTCATGTGACGTTTCAAAGCCATAAATCTCTGCTAATGTTTTAGAAATATCACGCGTTGATAAACCTTTAGCATAAAGCGATAGAATCTTTTCTTCAATTCCGATGACATTGGTTTGACGTTTAGGCACGATTTGAGGTTCAAATGATCCTTCTCTATCTCTAGGAGTCTGAATCGTTGTTTCACCAAGACGCGTTTGAATGGTTTTAGATTGACGTCCATTTCGTGCATTTGAAGTTGATTTATTACGAAAATCATATCGGCTATATCCTAGATGTTGATCTAATTCAGCTTCTAATGCTTGTTCAATAAAGCCTCCAAACATGTCTAATAAAACAGCTTCAATATCACTAGCAGATTTAATGTTGTATTCATCTTGGAGGAGATTAAATAATTGGTTCATCGTAGCTTTTCTTGTCATAAATAATAAACTCCTTTGAAATAGTTAACTTATTATGGTAACTGTTCTAAGAGTTTACACACTTTATCTTACACCCTCACTATGTTTGGAATATTTTTCTTAAAATGTGAAGAAGGTCTCATTTTTATGATACAATATTTTACGTCCTTGTTTAGGAAAACAAATGAAAGTTTATATTTATAGCATTACGCTTAAAGTTTTAAATAATTATCAACTGATGCGTATATAAAAAGGAGGGGCTTTTCTTCTATGGAACAACAATTTATGAATGAGTTATATAAGCAAATTGCGAAACAATTAAATATTACAACGAACCAAATTAATGCAGTACTTAAATTATTAGAAGAGGGATCGACGGTTCCATTCATTGCTCGTTATCGTAAAGAGGTAACAGGGGCCCTTGATGAAGAACAAATCCGTGAAATTTCTAAAACGTATGAGTACGGGGTAAACTTACAACAACGTAAAGATGATGTCATTCGTTTAATTGATGAAAAAGGGATGTTAACACCTGAATTAAAGAAACAAATTTTAAAAGCAGAGAAGTTAACAGAAATTGAGGATCTATACCGTCCGTTTAAAGAGAAGAAAAAAACGCGTGCAACGATGGCGAAAGCAAAAGGGTTAGAGCCATTAGCACACTATTTATTAACATATCCAGCAAGCGGTGTTGAAGCTGAGGCTGAAAAATATATCAATGAAGAAATTAAAAGCGTTGATGAGGCTTTACAAGGGGCACGTGATATTATTGCTGAAATTATTGCCGATAACGCTGATTATCGTAAATGGATTCGTGAGTATATGACGAAAAAAGGTGAGATTCAATCGAAAGTACGTGATGAATCATTAGATGAGCGTAAAGTTTATGAACAATATTATGATTACAGTGAACCCATCTCACGTATTGTTCCTCACCGTATTTTAGCGATGAACCGTGGAGAATCAGAGAAAATTTTACGTATCTCTATTTTAGATGATGCAGAAGGGGTACATCGTTACTTAGTAAAAGAAGTGATTCCTGTTCGCGAAGTGACAGAATCAACAAAACAAGTGAAATTAGCGATTGAAGATGCTTATAAGCGTTTAATTAAACCATCGATTGAACGTGAAATTCGTGCCAATTTAAAAGAAGTGGCTGAAAACCAAGCGATTCATATCTTCTCAGAAAACGTGCGCCAATTATTATTACAACCACCAATGAAAGGAAAAGTGGTTTTAGGAGTGGACCCTGCATTCCGTACCGGATGTAAATTAGCTGTTGTTGATGAAACAGGAAAAGTTTTAGATATTGATGTGATTTATCCACATGAAAAATCTAAAGGTTCAACGGCTGATCCAAAGTTAGTGGCGGCAGCTCGTGCGAAGGTCATTGATAAAATTAATAAGTATCAAGTTGAGATTGTTTCTATCGGAAATGGAACAGCTTCACGCGAGACAGAAAGCTTTATCGTTGATGTTTTGAAAGAAATTAAACATCCAATTTATTATATTATTACAAATGAAGCGGGGGCATCGGTTTATTCTGCTTCAGAATTGGCACGAAAAGAGTTTCCTGATTTACAGGTCGAAGAACGTTCAGCGGTATCGATCGCACGTCGTTTACAAGATCCATTAGCCGAACTTGTTAAGATTGATCCAAAATCAATTGGGGTTGGACAGTATCAGCATGATGTGACGCAATCAAAATTAAATGATTCGTTAAACTTCGTCGTTGAAACAACGGTTAACCAGGTAGGGGTTAATGTTAATACGGCATCACCTGCGTTATTAAAATATGTAGCGGGACTTTCAGCAACTATCGCGAATAATATTGTTAAACACCGTGATGAGGTTGGGAAGTTTACAAAGCGTGAAGAATTAAAGAAAGTAGCTCGTTTAGGGGCGAAAACGTATGAGCAAGCGATTGGATTCTTACGTATCATTGATGGAGTGAATCCACTTGATAAAACAGGAATTCACCCTGAAAGTTATAAAGTAGCAGAACAAGTGCTTGAAACGTTAGGATTTACGAAAGATGATTTAGGAACTCCTGCATTAAAGTCTGCGGTTGAGAAAGCAGATCGTCAGGATTTAGTTCAAACATTAGGAGTAGGGGAGCATACATTAAATGATATTTTAGATGCATTCGTCGCACCAAACCGTGATCCTCGTGATGATATTGAAGCACCACTTTTACGCTCTGATGTTTTAAAATTAGAAGATTTAAAACCAGGAATGGAATTACAAGGAACAGTGCGTAACGTCGTAGACTTTGGAGTCTTTGTTGACTGTGGAGTAAAAGAAGATGGACTCGTTCACTTATCAAAAATGCGCAAGCAATTCGTTAAACATCCAATGGATGTTGTTTCAGTTGGAGATATCGTTAAAGTGTGGGTAGACTCAGTCGATTTACAACGTAAACGATTAGCTCTGACTATGATTGCTCCAGAAGCACAATAATATTTTTAGATAAACAAAGAGGGACTATGTCTAACTAGACGTAATCCCTCTTTGTTTATTTACTGCACCTTGGCTTTAGATTAATTCGAATTATTTTTGATATAAATTTTTAAACATTTAATCAATAGAATGAGTGCATAAATAACTAAGAAGTAACTAATCAAGTTTAATAGATTAGGTAATCTAAATAAGATGGAAGAAAAGAAACTCATCATAAAGTTTGTTTCTCCTACTATTTCCATGTTATTCTGCTCCTTTCTTTAGGCATAGTATATCACACAAATGGAAAAAAATGTTACAATATCGATGTAACGGTAAGGTGATTTTTAATCATGAGAGGAGAGTTTGATGAGTTATTTTAACTTCATTGCTTCAGATTATGAAATGCCAGGTGTGGATAATACAGATAAGCATCGAATGACGGTTAAAAAAGCAGTTGATAGAGGGCTGATGACGAATGAATATGATTTACCTTTAGATTCAGAAGTTTTAATCTATGAAACAGAGGAAGAGTTTGATGAGCTCATGATCCATTCAAGTGATTTTATTAATGATAAAGTAGTTCGCACTCATACGAAAAAATCTTATCTGAATGATGTTCATTTAGGGTCATGTGAGTGTCACTATGAGGCCTTACTTTGTTATCTTTATGAAAATATGAAGCCTGGAACAACAGTGGAGCTTTGGAAGATTTGGGTGAGCGAACTTGAAAAGCCGATTGTAAAAACTATCAATTTACAAAATCTTACGATTCAACATCTGGATATCATGCTAAAACATCAAAATAAAACGAATGCCTTATTTATCAAGAACTAAAAACAGATAATAGTTATTATCGAGTATAAGTACAATAGATGAAAGTTTTTTATCTTTATTATAGCTCTCATAATTTTGACCAAAGAATCGAGCGTTCTTTTTTTATTCACCGATTGTAATATTAAGTGCGAACATGATGGGAGTAGTTTATTACACTAATGCTATGAAATGTTTGGATGTTAAAAAGGTGTTATTCCTATTTATATATAGGGAATTGTGGATAATATTGAAATACCGATGAATAATTTGGTATATATATTTACTAAAGTTGAAATAAATAATACAATAGGTCTATAAAAAGAACCCGAAAGGATGTTACGATCATGTCAAAAGTATTAGCAAAAGTTAAAGATTATGCTATCACTGAAGAAATGTTAAATGAAACAGTTGAAGCATTACGTACTCAACAAAATATTAATATTACATCAGAAGAACAAAAACAAGATTTATTAGACGAATTAATTGCACGTCAATTAGTTGTTGAAGATGCAATTGAGTCAGGATTAACACAAACAGAAGAATTCCAAAAATTATATCGTGAATTTGTTTTCCAACACAGCATTGGACAACTGTTTAAAACAATCAATGTAACAGATGAAGAATGTGAAGCATACTACAACGAAAATAAAGAACAATTCAAAGAAGAAATGATTCGTGCGGCTCATATCTTAGTTGAAGAAGAGGAGCAAGCTAATGAATTATTAGCAGCAATCGAAGGTGGAGCAGACTTCCATGAATTAGCAAGCGCAAACTCTAAATGTCCATCTGGATCACGTGGTGGAGATTTAGGAGATTTCGGTCGTGGACAAATGGTTCCTGAATTCGAGCAAGCAGCATTCGCTTTAAATATCGGAGAAATCTCAGGAGTGGTTAAAACACAATTCGGTTACCACTTAATCAAATTATTAGATAAAAAAGATGTTGTTCCATTCACTGATGTAAAAGGTCAAATTCAACAATACTTAACATCTAAAAAACAAAACGAAATGTACTCTAACTTCACTCAAGGATTAAAATCTAAATATACAGTAGAAAAAGCTTAAAAAAGTATTTACTTTGTTTTTCAAACTAT
Organism: Turicibacter sp. H121; assembly: GCF_001543345.1. Taxonomy (NCBI): domain Bacteria; kingdom Bacillati; phylum Bacillota; class Erysipelotrichia; order Erysipelotrichales; family Turicibacteraceae; genus Turicibacter; species Turicibacter sp. H121. The sequence continues at coordinate 1,464,997 of NZ_CP013476.1, forward strand.
TTATAATAATACTATAGTTAGATGAAGGAGGAAGTTAAAATGGTATTTGATCGCGTTAAAGAAATTATTGTAGATGAATTAAGTGTGGATGAGGCAGCAGTATCAATTGAATCAACGTTAGAAGATTTAGGAGCTGACTCATTAGACGCTGTAGAATTAATCATGGCATTAGAAGAAGAATACGATTTAGAAATCGCTGAAGAAGATGCAAAATCAATGAAAAGCGTAAAAAATATCGTTGAATATATCGAAAGCCATCAATAATTTGAGCTTAACTAGGAGAGTGATTAAACCCATTCTCCTAGTTTTTTAAACAAAATAAAAAAACGGTCATAATTCATTTAATTTCGCTCAATCTAAATTTATAGATGATATAATGTAAGCGGTTGTGTTTTACTTGGAAATATAAAAAAATATGAGCGATTTCGCTTGAGTTTAAATTAGGAGGTGCAAGGGTGGAACGTTCAAGAAAAGTAGTTAATGATCTATTAACAGATGTTTTTAACCAAATTTTAATTTTAGAAGAACGTAACTTAACTGAGCACGATGCGGTCGATGTGACAATGACAGAGATTCATGTTATTGAAGCGATTCGTAAGTGTGAACCAGCCACAATGGGGACAGTTTCTAAACGTTTAATGATTACGATGGGAACTTTGACAACTTCAGTTAACCGTTTAGTTGAAAAAGGTTATGTCACACGTAAGCGTGATGTCAATGATCGTCGTGTTGTTTTACTAGATTTAACTGAAAAAGGGCAAAAGGTTTTTGAAATTCATGAAGAATTCCATGAGGAATTAGTCAACGCGGCGTTAAAAGATTTAGAATTCCGTGAAGATTTAGTTCAAGCCTTAGAGAGTATTTATCGTTTCTTTAAAAAATTACAAGAAAAGCATCAATAACGCTTTTATTGGCGAATTAAGTAAGATAATTACAAAAAATTCATAAGGAATCAATTTCAATTATATGGTTTAATAGTCATATAAGAGGAGTTGATTTTTTTTATGTTTAAATCAGTTATATCAAAAACGCTAGTCATTGCCAGTTTATTAGTGGGGGGCTTCTTATTGAAAGTAAGTGCCGCCCCAATAGCAGAGGACGTTAATTTATATAATCATTATAATTTATTTTATGGTCTCAATCATGAGGATCTATTATTTATGCTTCATCATGGGTATGGATTTAAGACTAATCACGTGTTAACCGCTTCAGATGTTGACTTAAATCTTGTCAGTGATTATGCGCTACTTGTTAATTTAACGACCAATGAGGTTATCTATGAGAAAAATGCTTACCAAAGAACTTACCCAGCTTCATTGACGAAGATGATGACCGTATTAGTGGGTATCGAACATAGACTAGATGGACCGATTACTATTGATATCGATTATAATACGCTTGCAGAAGAGGGAGCCGCGATTGCAGGATTCGTAAATGGAGAAAGCGTCTCGTATGACGATTTATTATATGGAACGATGCTACCTTCTGGAGCAGACGCGGCACTTATGATTGCAAAGTAGTCGCTGGTTCAGAGGAAGGATTCGTCGCGCTGATGAACGAGAAAGCTCAAGAATTGGGAATGGAAGATACTCATTTCACAAATGTCGTAGGCCTTCATGACGATAATCATTACTCAACACCATTGGACTTAGCTATTTTAGAGAAAGTCGCTTTAAAGAATGATGAGTTTAGAGAAATTTTTTCTGCTAAATCCTATACAACTACAAGTTCGAGCCGATTAACTTTTACGAGTCGTATGTTTGATCGTATGGGGGATCCAGTTTTTGATGGAGGAGAAGTCTTAGGTGGAAAAACAGGTTATACGGAAGAAGCTGGGCTATGTTTAGCTAGCTATGCTACGGATGGCAAGAACGAATATGCATTAGTGACAACACATGCTAATGGGAGTCCGTATACACCACAATATCACGTGCTGGATGCGTTAGAAGGTTATGATTATTTTTTGAATTAGAGAATCAATTGATTAAATAGCCCCTATATACCCGTAACCTTAGTCGTGAGTAGTTCAAAAGTCAGAACTTTATCCACAAGCAGAAGATTGTATCAAAGAAATTACAAATGATTTAAAGAGCATAAGTGATATAATCCCCTTGTTATATCACTTATGCTCTTTTTAAAGTGGTAATGTTGTTCATAATGTAACAAAATTAAGAATAATTATTGAGAAAAATTGTAAGACTAAGGGTAGATTAAAGAGGGAATGATATTATGAATTTAAAAAAGAAGGTAGCTCATCAACCATTTTCATGTGAATTAGAAGGAGCAACAACAGCAGTGATTTTTATTCATGGGATTTTAGAAGGACCGTATCAATTTCATGGATTAGCTGAAAAGATTTTAGATCAAGGAATGTCATCTTTCGGAATTTTACTCCCTGGACATGGTGGCAGTGCACGAGAATTTGCTAAAAGTCATCGTAAGCAGTGGATAAAGTACGTTAACTGCCAGATTGAAGAGATTTCAAAGAAATATCCACAGATTATTCTTGTGGGACATTCAATGGGGACGTTATTATCATTATTAGTATGTGAAAAGCATGAGGCTGTCGTTGGGGTTGTCTGTTTGGCAACTCCGTTATCGGTTAAGGTTAGCTTAAAAGGATTTGTTTGTTCACTTAAGGTATTAACAGGACATTATAGTCAAGATGATGAATATGTATTAGCCAGTTATCGGGCTTGGAGTATTTCAAAAGGAACGTGGGGGGATTATCTTAAATGGATTCCAAGATATTTAGATTTATTCCACTTAATATATGAGACGAAAAAACAATTACCTATGATTAAAAAGCCGTTATTATTCATTCACTGTCAATGTGATGAATTTGTTAGAAATAGAACAACGAAAATTTTGAAAAAGAAATTAACGGGCGATAATTATGAATTGATTGAACTTTGTAAATCAGGACATTTCTATTATAGAGGAGATGAAAGTCAAACATTAGAACAAGCCATTCTTAAGTTTGTAACACAGTTTAAAGTTGATAACTAAATACAAAAGGCGTCGTTTTTAAAAACGACGCCTTTTGTATGTGATTATTTAATGCCTACAACGCTGAATAAACTATAGGGATGCTTTTTATTTTCAACTGGTTTATAACTTGAATAGAATTTACGTCCACTAACTTCTTTTAGTCCTGCTTCTGTTAAGGCACTAACCATTTCATTAATCGTAAATCCATGGTGTCCCTCAAAGTTTTCATGCTCACGATGAAATTCCCCGTTATCAGGAAGTAAATCGACAATAATCAGCTTTCCATTTGTTTTTAAATAGCTAACTAATTTCTTAATGACCGATTGAAAATCTTTGATATGATGCATCACCATGGAACTATAGATGATATCAAATTTTCGATCAAAGTCTGATTCTAAGATATCCCCTGTATAAGTTTGTATATTAGTTATATTTTGGTCGACTAGTTTTTGTTCAAGCTCTTTAATCATTTTGCTAGAGCTATCCACCATTAACCCTTCTGAAATTTTCTTTTTTAGATTTAAGGAGATTAGACCTGTTCCACATCCGAATTCCATCACTTCAAGCGGTCCATGACCGATATAACTTTCAATTTCAATACTCACTGCTTGAGCACGCTTGATGCGGATATCGGTATCCAAAGTTGATGCTAGTTGATTGAAATCCAAATTCACCACTCCCTTTTGAAACAATTTAAGCATTTAGCGATAATAGTATTATTTTATCATATTTCAAGCTATTTGACATGTTTTCTAATAGAATACCACTCTACATTAATTGACATATATTTACACTATCTGTAAAACATAAAAGATACAAATGAGAAGTTGTATGAGTGATTGCTCTATATTAGGATATCAGTTAGTTAATTTTTGATAAATGTTTACTTAATTTAGATGAACGATTCAGGAATAAACCAATGATTTATTAGCGATAGGGTGTCTATACTCACGATCATCTATTGAATAAAACTATCACAAAAATTAAGCATTATTAAAGTAAGTGATTAATAATATGTTGTATAAGAAGTAGAAATCTTTATTAAAGTTGTTTAATAAGCTTAAACCTGGTGTAGCCAATGTACGCTATTCATCTGTTTCTGTATAGACGATATTAGTAAAAAGATGGTAAACTTAACATCAGAACAAGTTGGATTAAAGGTTAGGTGAGGAGTAGCAATCATCTTTCCACTTGTGTGATGTATCGGAATTTTATTGTTAAAAAAGGGAGACGTTGAAAAATGTTAAAGAGGAAGACAATCAAACAAATAGTTGTAGAAGGGGTAGGTGCCATTTGGTTCTTTCTAGCGCTCGTATCAACGATTGTTTTGATCGTATTAAATTGTACTCCAATTTATCAATATGTGATTGATAAGTATCAATTATCGCTAATCACAGGTCTATCAGCAGAAAAGTTAATGTTAAACTATAAAAGTATTATTTCTTACTTACAAAGGCCAAGCGGAGGTTATTTAGAATTACCAGATTTCGTAATGAGTGAAGCGGGAATGATTCATTTCGCAGATGTTAAAAATATTTTTCTAGCTTTATATATCATTGTATTATTATTTATTGTTGCCCTGGGAATCTTTATTGTTATGAAGCATCAGCATAAAGATAAATGTATTTTATCAATTTTCAATCAAGGAGCTAATCTAGTCTTCATTGTTTTTGGAGTATTAATTTGTTTAATTACGTTTAATTTCTCTAATACATTTACAATGTTCCATAAGATTTTTTTTAGAAATGATTACTGGGTATTTGATTATCGAACAGATCCTGTTATCCTAGCATTACCAGAACAATTGTTTATGCTGTTAAGTATCATTATTATTGTCTTTTTATTTGTAGTCTGTGGATTAATTAAATATACTTATTATAAAACGAAAAAGTCTAACAACTAGTTAGACTTTTTTTATCAATTCATCAAATTTATATATTAGATGGCAAACACCTACATACACTATAATAACAATAAATGTGAGGTGTTAGTAATGATATTTCGAGGGCGGCAGTTGTTTAGATTAAAGGTTGGATTAGTGCTAGCAGGTGGAGGGGCTAAAGGAGCTTATCAAGCGGGGGTAATTCGTGCATTATGGGATTTAGACTTAATTGATAATATTGATGTCGTATCAGGCGTGTCTATTGGAACATTAAATGCTCTTTGTTTATGCATGAAAAATCGCGATTTGATTGATCAAAGTTGGAAGTCGCTCTCTTATTCAAAAATTGTAACCAAAGGGGATGGACTTAAAATTAGTGATATTGGTGATTTGATTAAAAAAATTACAATTCATAAGGGAGAGCCAATAGTTGATAGTATTGATTTAGGTGCATTAGGCCTTATCTCTCAAAAAGGAATTAGGGATTATATTAAGGAATTTGTTGATGTGGGTATCTTACATCAAACAAATATCGATGTATATAGCTGTGCTTATAATGTGACAGATGGGCATCCAGAATATTTCCGATTAAATGATTATTCTGAAGAGGAGATTATTGATATTACGCTCGGTTCATGTGCAGTTCCGTATATTTTCCCACCTGTTTCCTTCAAGGGGAAGCAATATGCTGATGGGGGAATTAATAATCCACTTTATGCTTCTGCAAATGCTGATAATGTTCCTATTTCTCCATTAATCAATCATGATTTAGATTTGATTATCGTTGTTCACTTAACCTATACTGATCAAGTTGATAAGCGTTTATATCAACAGTTTAATATTATAGAAATCTATCCATCATCATCACTTGAGTTAATTAATGGATCGGGAACATTGAATTTTAATCAAGCCTCTATCACTGAAAAGATTCAAACAGGGTACCGAGATGCTTTAGTTTCTTTAACACCTATGTTAATTGCTAATTTAAAAGGGAAAAGTATGAGTCCTTATATTCGCCATCATATGAAATGGAATGATCAGTTTTTAAAAAAATATCGAAAGTAAAAGGACAGGCTCACTTTGAATCTGTCCTTTTAGTATTATTTAGTTTCTAATTGTTTAAAGATTTCGGCATATTTTATATTTGGTGGGAATTTCTTTGCAACAGCGTATCCATCAATGATTAGTTTAGCATTATACATATAATTTGAGATATCCTCAATATCATTTGAATCAACGTTATTCGTTAACCATACATAAGCTAATGTTCGTCCATATTGATCATGAAGTTCTTCATCATATTCTAAATATAATGTTTGATTTTTTTTAAGTTGTTCTTTTGTATACTCACTCGCAAGTTGACCTTCAGCAGTATTTTTATTTTCATCTGGATGAACACTCTCAGGCGTATCTATACCAATCATTCTTACACGAAGATCAGAGCCTGCTTGATTAGTGACGATAATTGTATCACCATCAACAACGCGTTTTAATGTAACAGTTTCTAATTGAATATTACTATTATTAAATAGTTGCTCGATTTTATCGATCCCAGGTTCACCGAATACTATTGTTAAAATAATTAAACCGATAATAACGAGAGCTTTAGCAGACGTTGGTAGCTGTTTAATCCATTTATTTAAGTGTCTATGTTTCATAAAATCTACTTCCTCTCCTTAATGTACTAATGTTTATCAATTCATTTTAACAAAGAGTTAGTGATTTTAAAAGCGAGGGTAATATAAAAAAAGATAGAACACGTTCATATTCATCTACATAGTATAGATAGGATATAACTTCATTATAGGAGGGCTCAATGATGAGTGTTTTAGTTAGCTTATTAGTTAGCTTATTTATGCTTTTAATCTTTATTGTTAAATTATCATTCTTTGTTGTAGTGATTGGGCTTCAATATGGGGTTCCAGCGTACATCATTTATAAGTTAGTTCGATTCGTTACAAGGCCTTTTAGATATTCTGCCTTGTAGGTTATCAGTTTATAAATTAAAGCGATAGTCATGAGGCTATCGCTTTTTATGAAAGTAAAAATCCAATTTATTATCAAAAAAGCGAGGAACTATGTTTTGTAAAAACCCAATAGTTTCTCATAATGGTTGAGCTTTTGATTAAACTCTATCCTTTTAAATTTTTATTTATTTGTTTTCCTTCATTAATAAAGTATTAAATAGATATGTTTTTAATAGCTCACCATCAAGGTCGATACAAGTAGTAGAGTTGGGTGTCTCTGATTCTTGGTCTAAGAAAATTTGTCCGTAGTTCTCTTCTTTTTTTGTTTCCACAGTTGCGTGAGCTTCAATACAGTTGGTCATGACCTCTGGCCAAATCGCACAAATCATTGCGGTTGGATCTGCCAATTCAAATCCATTTAGACCAAGTCCTTTACAGAAGTCATGAAGTGATTTTGTACAGCGAACAGCGAATTTCGCAATTGGAGAATCACTATTATCTAAATAGGCTAAATCATCATCGGTAATGAAGGCTCTTTTTTCAATAACATCCCAACCAACAAATAGTTTTGGAACATCTAGTCCTAATACGATTGAAAGTGCCTCTGCATCGACATAGACATTGAATTCAGCAGTTTCAGTTGTATTACCAGGTCCTAGTCCTGTTCCTGCCATTAACGTAATCGATTTTAATTTATTCATTGTTTCTGGTGCCTTTAAGGCGGCCATTGCAATATTTGTTAATGGGCCAAGCGTAATTAATTCAATTTCATATGGATGTTCTTCAATTAAACGAATTAAGGCATCCATAGCATGTTCAGATTCGATTGGAATATTTGATTTCGGTAAAAACGTATTTCCAAGACCATCTTCACCGTGAACATCAGCTGCTGTGAATAAATTACGGAATAATGGTTTGCTCATCCCACCATAAACAGCAGGTTGATAAGTATCAGCCACCTTAATTGCTGTTAGAGCGTTTTGAATTGATTGTTCTAAGCCAACGTTTCCAGCAACAACTGTTAACGCTAAAACTTCAATACTTGGTTCACGAAGTGCAGTAATAATTGCAATCACATCATCTGATGCGGTATCTGTATCAATAATAAACTTTCTCATATAATCTCCTCCAAATAACTTCTAGCGCTAGTTTATCATAAATTCGACAAAATTAGCTAAGAAGTAATCCATTTTTTACAGCATAAAAACTTTATGGCTTTTATAGGAGGCTTATATTTAGGATGTTTTAAGATTTTAGCTTGGAAAATAGTTATAAATATGATGGATTTGTTTGTAAAGATTATAAAATTTATTTAATTATATCTTCATTTTAATCATAAGATTGAAGGGGGGAGGGGATTAGGGTGAAAAAAATCCTTTGTTTACTTGTTTTAGTGCTAGGGGTAGTTGGGTGTTCTAATTCAGTATTGAGTGATGATTACGATGAATCCACTTTGAAATCATCAGCACAGAAGGTTCTAGAACAGTTAAATGCAGGCGAGTATCAAGCAATCACAGATTCGGTAAGTTTAGATTTACAAGATGATTTAAGTGCAGATGTTATTAAACAGGCATGGATACCGTTATATGAAAAGTTAGGAACTTTTGATGCTATTTCTAATTATATTATCGCTGGAAAAGAGGAGTATGCTGTAGTTGTTGTATTAGCCAAATATGAAAAGGGGACATTACAACTTACGTTAAGTTATAATCCACAGATGGAATTAGTCGGACTCTATATGAAATAATGAATAAAAATTAGCTTGAGACTTGATTATCTGAAATTAATTTTTTATGATAGATGTATATTATCGAAATTTGACTGATAGAGGGAAAAGGGAAGCGTATGTTTATTTTAAAATCAATTATTTTATTTAGTTTTATTTTTTTTATGGTTCAAAATGTTCAATCGATTATTAAGCGTAAGCGATTTGTTTCCTATTCAAAATATGTAGGACATGTTAAGCAAGCTGTGAACGAAATTAATGTTGATATGGTTCAAGAAGTAACTCAAATGTACGATGAAGCTGGTAAGATGGTTGATGCAAGTGTCTTAATTAATAATTTAAGAATCTTAACAGGGGTTCTTTTTGTTTTTCATCCTGTTGTTGGAGCATTTGTTTATCATAAACCATTGTTAACTTTAGTAGCCTTTGGATTATCGATGGCCTATTTAGTTGGGAATTACTGCTTAGAACAAATTTTAGCGGGTAGTGAGAAAAAAGGATATTTTATGGTTGATTATATTGTGGATCATATGATTCCATTTTTAAATCTGGGGATTGTTATCTTAATGTCAATTTACTTATAAATAAAAGGACTGAATAATCAGTCCTTTTATTTTACCCAAACTACTAAATCATTTAGCGATTGACGTGTTTTGGGTGTAGGTTCGTTGATGCGATAACCGAAGGCTATCATTAATGTTAGATAAAACTCGTCTTTATTTAATAAGTTATGCTTAATTAATATCTCTTCAACGGCTTTTTGATCGTAACCCCCCATTGCACAAGAATCAATTTGTTGCATAGCTGATACTGTCATCATATTGGCTGCGGCTATATATGTTTGTAAACATGAATAATTTAAGAGGGCTTTCTCATTATTTTGAAATCGTGTATCTTCAATCATTTTAACAACCCCTTTGAAGTTTTCAACAGCTTCCTGAGGCATTTGTTTAACTTCTGTTAATAAATGATGGATGTATGAAGAATCATGTTTTAATTCTTTAGGCATACGACTTAATAAAATTACTAAATGCGAACATGAAGGGATTTGTTTTTTTCCACCCCATGAAACAGTAGCTAACTCTTCTCGCAACGATTCATTTTGAATGACAAGAAACTTCCATGGTTCAATTCCCATTGAACTTGGTGATAATTGACCACCTTTTAAGATAATTTCAAAATCTGAGTCTGAAATCTTTTTCGACGAGTCAAATTCTTTGCAGGCATGACGGAAATTTAAGATTTCTAAGATTTGTTCATGAGTCATAAATAACCTCCTATATAGTTACAGTTTATAACGAAAGATATTTAATCATTTAAATGATTAAGAGTCTTCACCAGAAATGGTGCTTGACTAAATAAATGCTTATATTTACCTATAAAAACAACATCTAAAATCTTGTACTTTAGTAAGTGCGACCAAACCAAAGTTAGGAGATTTTAGATGCACTTACATCATATCAATGATTTAATTCAATTACAAGATGTTACAGTCAGTAACTATCATATTTCTGAAGATAATGTTTTAGTTTTAAGCCTGTGTCCAACAAAGAGTAAACAACCTTGTCCTTGTTGCCATACTCAAGCATTTGTTATTTGTAAAGGTAGCTGTCAAAAACTACGTCAAGTTAGACATTTACGTTGTTTCAATCGTGAAACCATTTTATTGATTCCGATGAAGCGTCTTTTCTGTAAACAGTGTGAAGTTTCTTTTACCTATCAATATGCATTTTTGACAGGGAAAACTCGCTATACAAACGATTATAAACGTGAACTTTCTAAACCGTTAGTCGGTACCACTGTTAAACAATTAACAGATACGTTTAAGGTCCCTTACTCAACTGGTGAACGCTTCATTAAGCAACATCTTGCTCATTTAATTCCGTCTATTCAAAGAAAAGTGATCGCTGCTGCTCAAGGATCAACTCGGCTCATATTAGGCATTGATGATTTTGCGATTCGAAAAGGTCATACTTATAATACAGGATTTCATGACCTAAGAAATGGTAACCTGTTAACATTAGTCATGGGAAGAACTTATCAAACGTTAATTCAAAATCAAGGCTTAATGAAGCAACTCAAAGAGTTGAAACCCTACGCTGTTGTGATGGATTTAGCACGTTCTTATCACAAGTTTGTTGCTGAAGTTTTTCCTGATGCTATCCGAATTGCTGACCGATTTCATGTGAATCGTTATCTAACAGATGCCTTACAGGCTGTGAGAAGACGGATTAGTTTATCGCTAACACCGGAAAGTCGTAAATATTTGAAACGAAATAAAAACCTTATCGGTAAACGATATGATTCTTTGAGCGAGAAAGAAGAACGAAAATTAGGAAAACTTCTAAGCTATTCAAAAGAACTGACGGAAGTGTATGCCATTAAAGAATCACTGATTAATTGGTATGAATTAAGTGATGAAACAAATTCTTATAGACGTTTAATTCAATGGATTGCTCGAGCTAAAGCCCTAAATATTCCTGAATTAACTGAAGCACTTAAACCTTTTGAAAATTGGACAGAAGAAATTTCTAATTACCATAAGTGTCGTTACACAAATGGTTCAGTAGAAGGACGAAATAATAAAATTAAAACATTAATTCGAAGAAGTTATTTTCTTCCGAATCGAACGATCTATGAGAATAGAATCTTGTTGGAATGTAATGAACGATTTTTTATAGATGAATTAAGTGTCAAGAACCAATTTTGGTGTTGAGCCATGATTAAAGTAATAATTTTTTAGAAATGAGTTAGAGTATTGTCGGGTTCCTATATCTTATCACTATTAGTTTTGTTTCCTTCTACATACTTATATTGTGTGAATAGTAAGTTATTTTATCTAATTTTCATGATAAAAATTTGCATGATACATCTATATGTTGAAACTAAAAAACCAAGAAGAAAAACTCTTCTTGGCTTGAAAGATAAAGGAAATTCCCAAAAGTAAAAATTTTAAAAAGGAGATTTTATATTAAAAAATAGTGATATGTACAAAGAGTACAATACATTATATGCAATCTTTTTAGATTGTAGACTAAAAATTAGAACCTAATATAGTTAGGATCTTAATCACTATAGCCTTCTTTATTTAATGAATGGATTAACTTTATATCCTTAGGTGAATTTTTAAAGTCAAAGAGCTCGAGCTTTCCTTTAATATAGGTTTTTATTATTCCTTTTAAATGAATATTTCCTATTTATTATAATAGTTTCTATGTCAATTACAATTATTTTATCTGTTCTAAATAAATGAAAATTATACAATAAAAGTCCACAAGTGAAGGACTCGCGGACTTTTGAGGATTTAGGAAGTAGAAAGAAGGCTATAGAATTACTTAGCATATTAAAACATGTAGCCAATTATTATGTTATCCATTTTCCTTATTCTTATTCTAATTAGTTGTTATTTTTCTCGTTATGAAGACAGTTGTCAATTGCAATGACCATCGCAATGAAGAAGGTCTCATTTTCTCCATGAGCCACTGTTAATTTATAGCTATCACTGAATGCGAACCATTCTTTTTCGATAGTTCCCATCGTATGACCATCTTTCGTGATCGAGAAATCATAATCCCAAAAGTCCCCATGAATTTCGAACTTACCATAATTACTTTCAACATCAAGCTTGGGTCTGAAGAAGGTTGCACGGCGTTTAATGGTCGCACAAAGAATGTCATTTTGATATACGTCATATGCCCCAAAGAAAGACATGACGCGTTGTTTGATACGAAATAATGGATTTCCATTTAAGTCGCTGATCGTTAATTCATCCCCAATCGAGAAAAATTTTCCCGTTACCTCATAGACCGGTTGTTTGTGCCCGTCATAAACATAATAACGATCTCTTAGTGTAAAAATCTTTTGTTTAATATAAAAGGTTCTCATCCTCTCATCCCCTCTAGGAATTATTGAAAATCTTTTGAGTTAAATTGTTTGTTTAGAGTTTCCATGAAATCAATCAATTGATCTTCGCGGCTCGCTCCAGCTAAAGCACACATCGGCATATCTTGGACAAAGAAGAATCCCATAATAATCTGTGTTAAGCTCGCCTTGTATTTCGATGTTAACACCTGTAAGTGTTCAGCTAATTTTATATTTTTGTCTGTATAGTAAGGACTAGTTGTTACATCAACCCCGGCTGCTAATTTCGTAAAGAATCCACTACATAAACTAAAATAAGGCATGGCTAGTATGTTTGACTCTTGATGGAATTTTAACATTTCTTCATCCATGGTTACCATTGTTTCATCTGGATAGGGTTTCATTTGGCTTGATGCAATATTATATAAGGCTTGGTTTGCAACAAATCCACGATATCCTTTTTCTTTGCAATAAGCCATTGCTTCTTTCATACGCGCTGTTGTCCAGTTTGAGCATCCATAGTATTTAATTTTTCCTTCACGTACGAAATCTTCCATTGTCTCAATCAATTCTGAAACGGGGCGATTCAAGTCATCACGATGATAGAAGTAAATATCAATACAATCAATGCGAAGAGCAGTTAAGCTTTTTTCTAAGTCAGCTCTCATGTTTTCTTTACTTAATCGACTTTCATGCATCGTATTAAGAGCTGGGTGTCCACCTTTTGTAATGATGACTAAATCGTCATGTCCACCTCGATACTGAATCCAATCTCCAATCACTCGCTCTGAACGACCGATTTCTCCTTCAACCCAATCATTATAAATTCTTGCCGTATCAATAACATTTCCTCCAAGACTTACGTAGAGATCTAACATTTTAAATGCATCTTCATGATCCCAGGCTACACCTGCATTAGCTGTTCCGAATCCAATAGGGCATAATGAAAGTTCTGTATCTTTAATCTGAATGCGTTGCATCATCTCACTCCTTTAAGTTTTGTTACTTAAAAGTATGGCATTTTTTGAGATTATAGTAAAGAAAATTATATTGTCTATTAATTTTTAAATATAGTATGGTCTCAATACTAGAATAGGTTCCTGATAAAAAGTTAATATAAATAGCCCAATCACAGATTTAGAATTTTAGTATTCGGATCCATTAGAGTTAATTTCTTAGTTGGACTAAATTAAGCACCATTTTTAGTTTCTGACTCATTTATTTCATTTTTTTTCTTCATGAAAGCTTTTTTTAATCGTTGATTCTGCTTGTTTATTATTCATATTTGAATCTAATAAACTTTCATTTAAGTCTGTTTTTTTTCTGTTCATTTTCATTAAAATCCCTTCAGTGATTTGTTGTATTCAGCATAGCATTTCTAAAGTTAAAAGTTGGTTAAATTGTGTATGCAAATTTTATTTTATTCGTGTAAATAAGTTAATTAACTACTGAATATAATGTTTTGTAATAGGGGGAAGATTAAGAATGAGATTTATTAAAACAATCATTAGTCAGATGACGCTTGAAGAGAAAGTGGGGATGTGCTCAGGAGCAGATTTTTGGCGATTAAAATCAGTTGAACATCTGGGTATTCCAACTGTCATGGTGAGTGATGGACCACATGGATTAAGAAAACAATCGGACGAAGCAGACTTTTCAGATATCAACAATAGTATTAAAGCGGTTTGTTTTCCAACAGGAGCAACCACTGCTTGTTCATTTGATCGAAATTTATTAAAAACATTAGGATGTGCCTTAGGAGAAGAATGTCAGGCAGAAAATGTAGCTGTTCTTTTAGGACCGGCGATTAATATTAAGCGTTCTCCTTTATGTGGACGAAATTTTGAATACTTTTCAGAGGATCCTTATTTAACAGGGGAGATGGCAGCATCTCATATTACAGGTGTTCAAAGTCAACATGTTGGGACAAGCCTTAAACATTTTGCTTGTAATAATCAAGAGAGTTATCGAATGACAGCAAGTGCAGAGGTTGATGAACGAACATTACGGGAAATCTACTTACCCGGATTTGAACGAGCGGTAAAATCAGCAAGGCCCTGGACTGTAATGACCTCATATAATCGTTTGAATGGGGAATTTACATCTGAATCTCATTATTTATTAACCGATATTTTAAGAAATGAATGGGGCTTTGATGGTTATGTCATGAGTGATTGGGGAGCAGTTAATAATCGAGTAAAGGGATTAAAAGCAGGAATGGATCTAGAAATGCCGGGTAGCAACGGAACAAATGATCAATTATTATTGCAAGCTGTTAAAGATGGAACATTAAGTGAAGAAGTATTAAATAAAAGTGTTGAACGTATTTTACGTAAGATTTTTGAATTTGTGGATAATCGAAAACCAGTCATTTTTGATAAAGAAGAACATCATCGATTAGCGCGCCATATTGCAACAGAGAGTGCCGTCTTATTGAAGAATGATGATGTATTACCACTTAAAGCGACTGATACTAAGATTGCATTTATTGGTGCCTTTGCTAAAGAACCTCGTTATCAAGGAGGGGGAAGCTCACATATTAATGCTTTTAAAGTAAGTAGTGCGCTTGATGCTGTAGAGGGAATGGATCATATTCATTTTGCTCAAGGTTTTGTGACTGATGTTGATGAGACAAGAGAAGATTTATTAAATGAAGCTATCGAGCTTGCAAAGTCGAGTGAAGTGGCTGTTATTTTCGCAGGATTACCAGATTCATCAGAGTCAGAGTTTTATGACCGAACTCATATGAAGTTACCAAACTGTCAAAATGAGTTGATTAAACAAGTGGCAGCCGTTCAACCGAACACGGTTGTCGTCTTACACAATGGATCGCCAGTAGAGATGCCGTGGGTAGATGAAGTGCCTGCGATTTTAGAGATGTATCTTGGAGGACAAGCCGTTGGAGAGGCAACTGTGGATTTATTATTTGGTGTTGTGAATCCATCTGGAAAACTAGCTGAAACGTTCCCAATTCGCTTAGAAGACAACCCATCATATCTTTCATATAAAGTCGTTGATAATAAAATTTACTATGATGAAAAAGTATTTGTTGGTTATCGCTATTATGATACAAAGGAAATACCAGTTCTATTTCCATTTGGTCACGGATGCAGCTATACCACATTTGAATACAGTCATTTAGTGGTTAATCAAGATCATATTCGTGATGATGAATCATTAATAGTAAGTGTCGATATCACGAATACAGGAAAAGTCTTTGGTAAAGAGGTTGTTCAATTATATGTACAAGATTTAACACAAACAGCCATCCGTCCAGTAAAAGAGTTGAGACAATTTGAAAAAGTAGCCTTACAACCAGGTGAAACTCAAACTGTTTCATTTACTTTAACAAAACGTGATTTTGCTTATTATCATACGGGAATTTCAGACTGGTATGTACCAACAGGACAATATCGTATTTTGATTGCTAAATCTTCAAGGGATATAAAATTAGAAGAGACGATTACTGTGACAAGTACAATAGACTTACCGTTTAAGGTGACATGGAATACAACATTTAACGAGTTAGTTTCACACCCTCAGCTAAGACCAGTTATTTATGAGTTACTTGGGGTTATTGGAGAAGAAAATGTAGATAAAGAAGCCCAGTTAGAGATGGTTAAAGAAATACCTCTTCGTGCATTACGTAGCTTCCAAGGTGTTGATAATACCACTATTGAAAGCTTAATTACGACGTTAAATCAGCTGCTTAAATAAGTGCATAAAATAAATGAACTTCTGGAATATTAAGTGTGTAACTTAATCTTAAAGGAGGCGAGTGTTATGAAATTAGCACCTGCTCAGTTACACAGTCTTAATGAATTACATAGGAAACGCTGTAGTGCATTAACTAAAACTGCTGTGTATAAAGATAATGCGAAATCTAAAACACATGTTAGTTAATGAATTTATGAGTAGCTTTCTTTAATTAAGTGCAATACAAAACCAATGTCAATTTGGCATTGGTTTTTTGTTTTTATTTTTTGAGGCATGATAAAAAGAAAAGGGGATGTGTCATTTTGATATAATACATTTAGCACGGTATATATAGGTCCTATTAATTTTTTTCATATCGTAAAAACTAAGCCCTAGTAGTGGAGGAATAGATTTCTTTCAGAAATCCCTAGGTGACCCAATCTTTATCAGTAGAAGATACATTTCCGTTGGAAATGGCAGGTACAGCACTGAACTATAAGATATTTTGATATCAATGTTTTTATACTTTTAGTTTGAAGTGAATCATGTGAAAAACTTTTTTGTTTCTTGATAGACTAAAAGTCCACACTAATAATTAATTAGCATGGACTTTTTGAATAGGAGCGTGAAATCAGATAAAAGGAGGAACTCTAGTTAGATGTTTGGTTAACTAATAACCAGTAATAGTTTCTACCGAATCCGACAAATTATTTATAAATTCGAAAAAAATTGTTGTTTTTAAACATAATTAATGAATAGTAACCTATTGGGCTATTACTTCGATATAATTGCGTTTTCATCTTCTAATTTAGCGCAATTGCAAGTAATTAAACCAATAATAACAACTTGATTTTTGATGTAGTGAAATAAAATCACCCTTATGATTGTTATGATATTCTAAGAAGAAGGCATCGATTGTAGTTTCAGGGAATAAATCTTTGCTGCAGAATCATAATTACCTGATGAGAATTATGAAGAATGAAAATTTCCTCAGCAGACATGTCATCCAATAGATAAGTTTTGAAATTTTTTAGAAAGTGATTCATTAATTAATGCAACGTATTTACGACAGGGGGGTAATCTATGTTTTGTTTTTTCAATGGTCATAATATAAAATCAGACTTGTTTTTTTTATGTAATTATACACATTCAATAATTCTTTTATCTTTTAATCAATAAGCTACAGTATTTAGCAACGTATAATTAAATGATTGGTTACTGATAAGATAACTTTATTTATTTTCGGCATTAATTGACAATATGATGCAAAATGTATTATAATTTTAATAGAATCAATACACTATATGATAAGATAATCGGCTATAAAGTAGCCGTTTTATTTTCTCTAATTGATTCTAACATTGTGAACATGGATCAGGTATTTATATCAATTATACAGTACAAGATTCTATTATCATTCCTAATTTTAATAGGGTATGTTAAGCACAATAGGTAGGGAATAAGAGCTCCCAACTCATATTATTTCTTACTTAGTATAAATAATCTGAAAGACTACCCAATTTTAGATTATTTTTGAATGAAACTCCCATAAGTACTAAAATATCATTACATATATAATGGTATTTTAAAGTAAAAGATACCCAAAACGTCTTTAATAAATAAGATATGAGAACCCGGGAAAAGAAGCCATCTAGACACCTTTTGTGTTGTGATGGCTTCTTTTTCATATGTTATAACATAAAAACACGACATAGAAGTCGTGTTTTTATTATGATTATGTTAAAGGGGGGGGAAGGAGATTGATTAGTCTTGATTTACAGTTTTTAATTGATAATTATTAACTAACCCTTGATCAGGACGAATCATGATTTTTCCTTCATAAATAATTTTATCGGTTGAAGGATCTAGTACTGATAAGTACTGTGTACTTGAATTAGTATTGTATGATTCATACATTGTATAAACTAAATCATTATTTTCAGTGAGACTCTGTGGATATATTGATTCAAATTCATTTGTTGATGATTCAATAAAGCTTGGTGTTTGAGTTGGAGTTAAATTGATTTCCTGATTGTCATCATTAAAAGATGCTTTCATAATAACTGAATCAATTAGGAAAAATAGTTCATTATTCACTGTAGTAATATTTTCAATATAGACGTATTCATCAACTCCGTTCATTTTATAAGTTTTTGTTTCGTTAGTCTCGAGTGTTGTTATCATTAAATGATTTGATTCATTAGGATTTCTATAAATCACGCCATTGTGAACATACATTGACGACCATTCAGAAAGTTCTTCTTCATACTTTAGGCTTAATTTTAATGTGGTTGGATCAATTTCATAAGTGAGAATACGGTCATTTTTATTCCCACGTTGATCATAAACCTTCGCAATGTAGTAGTATTTTCCGTTATTCTCAGTTAGAAATTCAGTCATGATATTTTCACCGTATAGCAGCTGATCTAGTGAAACTTCTTGGATATTAATTTGTCCTGTGTCCTTGTTTTTTGAACGAATTCGAAGAACAGGCTCAGTATTCGTATAGAGGTAAGAGTAATTAAAGTTGGCCGTTATCAAATAATTATCATTTTCTAATGTTTCCGGCCATGTTAAGTGACGGTATAATTCTCGATTTTCTAATACATCTTCTCCGACTCCATGAAACGTATCATATTTAGTTGGTGTCAATGAAGCATTCTCTCCTGTAATAATGACTTTAGAAAACTGATTAGGTCCTGTTTTTGTAATATTTTCTAATTGAATTCCATTTAATGCTGTAACATTCCCACTTAATGTTTCTAAACGGAAATCTGTATTATATGGTGTCGCTTCAGTTTGTGCCATCAATCCTTGAGCACCTAATGATAATAAACTAGCTGTACTTAATCCAATAATATGATATAACTTCATATTTTCACCTCACCTAAATTGAAACTTTTTTATTTAAAAGCCATGCGCAAATTAAAATACTAACGGTACTCATTCCAAAGACAAATCCATAATCAACAAAAAATCGCTCATCGATATATAAATACAATGTTTTTGTATAAATAAACAAGGCGATATTAGCGATGCCAAAAATAGCCCCAGCAATTAATCCAAAGATTTTTTTTGAACGATCGCATAAGACAAAAACTGAAATGAGACTAAACATTAAGATAATAAACGCTATCTTATAGATAAAATCACTGATAGAGAGTGGTAATATCATCCCAATAAAATAAGATTTTTGTAACATCGTTGTCATTAATTGATTAGCTACCGTTCCATCAAGCAGTAAAGCATTCATCAACAAAGCGCCAATACCTAAGTTAATCAAGATTACCCCATAAAAACAAAAAACAGACAATAGGATAATGACTAACTTAGATAAGAAAATTGAGAAACGTTGTCCTTTTAAAGAAAGAAGCATATAAATACGTTTAGATGCTCCAAACCATTCTTTATACCATAAGTAGAAGGCAACACAAACTAAAAGGATAGCAGCAAAAATATAGGATAAGGGCAAGAAAGCTGTACTATCAAAAATTTGAACTAAGCTTAGCTTTCCATTAGATTGTACATATTCTGAAACTGAGCTACTCATGATTTCAGGTAGCATCTTATTTTTGTAATTACCAATCGAGCGATAGAACATTCCAGTTGATAAAGCTGTTAGTCCGATAAATAAAGTGCCCAACCAAGGTAGGATTTTTTTAATTTCAATTTCGATTAATGTTAGAAATTTCATTATTACACCTCACAATATAAAGTTCTCATTTTTTCAACGATAGTTAACCCTTCAGCTTGTGCATCAGCCTTAGAGAAATTAGCAAAGACTTGACCTTCTTCTAATAAAACAACATAGTCTGCTATATCTTGAACTTCATCGATTTCATGAGTAGTAATTACGACGGTTTGACCTTCATCTAAAAATTCAGACTTTAACATACTAATGAATGATTGACGTGTAAAAACGTCGATTCCACTAAATGGCTCATCTAATAAAATATAAGGTGCTTTTTGACACATTCCTACAATAATATTAAAACGGGCTAAATTTCCTTTAGATAATTCCTTTAGTTTTTTATCTGTTGGGACTTTAAACAATTGAATCATACGTTCAGCTTTTTCGGTATCAAATCCTGGATAAAAGACTTTAGCAAACTCTAAGTTTTGTGGAACTGTCCATCCTAGATCATGAATTGGAATATCAGGCACGTATGCTATTTTATTAATATTTTTTTGAGTAATTTTCTCTCCATCAACTAAAATTTCACCTTTATTAATTGGAATTAATCTCATAATTGATTTCATTGTTGTACTTTTTCCAACCCCATTTAAACCAAGTAAACAAGTAATATATCCCTTTTTAAACTCTATTGAAACGTCATCAAGTACAACTTTTCTTCCATAACGCTTCGTTACATTTTTCAGCTCTAGCATGAAGATCCTCCTTTTTAATTCTCACAATTAAATCCTAAACTCAGTATAAAGTGTAAATATTAAGAAATACGTAACAAAATTATGAAGAAAATCTTAAGAATTTCTTAATGGGGGGAATAGGAGAAAATATACGTTAAAGAAAGAGAATACCTTAAATAAAATCTTTGAGTGATTCTGTTGAGGTAAATATTATAATTATAAACTTAAGTACCTGTAGTAGAGAGTTTTTTCATTCCTTTAAACAAAAAGCTAAGTCAGTAAAAAACTGACTTAGCTTTTTTCATGAAATCTATTTGCTTAGCATATTGCTTAATTTGTATTTTACTATGTGTTATAGTTATGAATTAGGTAATACCAAGTTTTAATTTCAGGTGAAGAAGAAATGATAACTTGTTTTATAAAGAAATATTTTTGACAATAGCAGAGGTGTTGTTTAATGTTTAATGATGTTTTATTTGTTGTGAATAATGATGAGTTACACATTCATGACTATTTTACTCGTGAATTTATTGAACGTGTAAAATTAGGGGAAAAACTTCAAGTCGAGTGTTATGATGAGATGGTTTTTCTTTCAGGTCAATTAAAAAAAGATCCAATTACAAATAAACTTTATTTATGTGACCGTAATGGCTTTATTTGTGACATTGAATTTGGTCAAGTTTATGAAAAAGTTTGGATTCTTAAAGATTAATTAAGTCACTCTTCCTGAGTGACTTTTTTTACGATGAAGTATTAATTTAATTCAGCGTTAGGTATAATAAAGACAGTGTTGAAAGGAGATGATTTAATGAAGTTAAGTAGTCAAGGTATTGTCAATGGTGTCATTCATGATCGTTACGGGAAACGTGGACCAATGAATGAGTATGAGATGCCGACTGTTTCGTTACCTTTAAAAATTGAAGATGCACCGGCTAATACCGTTTCGTATGCATTAGTTTTAGAAGATAAGGATGCATTTCCAGTCTGTGGTTTCTCATGGATTCATTGGACAGCTGCCAATATTACAAAAACACAACTTCAAGAAAATGAAAGCCAAAGTGCGACTGATTTTATTCAAGGTGTTAATAGCTGGATAAGTGACGGTACCCCAGTAGAAGCCTGTAATTATTACGGTGGAATGGCGCCACCAGATGCACCACATGTTTATGAAATTCATGTCTATGCGTTAGACACAATGCTTGATTTAAAACAAGGATTCAACTATAACGAGTTGTATCATCAAATGGATGGGCATATTTTAGATCAAGCCACTTTAAAAGGTATTTATAAGAATTAACGTAAAAGCTCCTAAAAGATAATCTCTAGGAGCTTTTTATAATCTTAATAGAAAAAATAAAATTATTTAACAATTAGTCAAATGTATCCAAGGGGTGTTTATTATCTATTTAGGAGAGAATTTATGAATACAACTTTTTTAAATACTGGAATACAACAAGAAGCAGACGTCATACAAGAGAGGCTATGTATTATTTAATTAAGTTTTTAGGCAACTGGGTTATTCATTATGGACTCTTTTCTTTATCTTTATTTTTTGTCCGTGTAAGAAGTATCCTAGGATAGAAGATATTAAAGTTATCATTGTAATAATAAAAAAGCTTTTCCAAGAAAGAGCTAAAATATGTTCGAGTGAATTAAAGATAAGAATAATCGACAGATTCAATAATAAGAGAAAAATATTAGTAATGCTACCGATAATACTAATAAATCTAAGAGTTTTTAATAGTTGATACATAATCATGTTCTCCCTTTCCATTAATAGTTATTGAATAACATGAATTTTAACAAATCATCTATCTATAAAATTGTCGATGAAACACAGCTTTATTTAATTTTTTTGCTTGTGGATAAATAAAATTTTATTTTAAATTGGTCGCTCAACTTTCGCACAACGAAAAGCCTAATAACCCCTTGATGTAATTAGGTAAAGTCATCATCCAATTGTCTAATTGTTTTTTTACTACTTCTGTGTTAATTGTAATTTCTCTTTCTCCTAGGTCGATGATTTCTTGAACCATCGTTAAAAGTCCTTTTAATGCTGTTTCTAAATCCACATCTTTGACTTCTGAGCAATAGTCATAAAAAATCATTCCTAATGTTTTAGGGTCGTTCGTTTTACGATTCTCCCACGCTAAAAAGATATAACGTGTAAAAACAATCGTTGTATGTCCAATCATTGAGTCATATGAACGAAATTGAAATTCTTTATTCAATTTTAAGTGAGATTTATTGCACTTAAAAAACACTTCAATGTCCCATTCCCTAGCAGTGGAAGATTAGATTATCTCCGATAATCGCCAGGGGACCCAACGGTAACCATAGATTCTAATGATTTCTTCATCACTTAAACTTGTGTTTGTACTTAAAATCGCTAACCACTCTGTTTTATATTTTCGATGACGAATGAAGACGATCTTAACTGGAATACCGTTATTTAATTTAACTTGAATCGATCCTAGACTTCCCTCTTGATGAGAAAATATCTTTTGATTGACGTTACAGTGTGTTATCAATGTTTGAAGTGGAAATTTCTTTCCTTTATACTGATAAAATCGTTTAGAAGTCTTTTTAACCATCCCAATGACATCAAGCCCCTCATTCATCACTTCTTTAATTAAGGGAGCTTCTGTGAACCACGAATCCATTAAGAGGTAATCAGCTACTATGCCTTGAGATAACGTTTGTTTCACCAAGTTTAGCGTAGCAGTGGGTTTATCTACTAATGCTTCTATACGACGCTTATATCCACTACTGCGTTTATCGATCTCTGATGAAAGATTGACTAGTAACTTCTTCGCACTTACCATTAATGAAAAGTTACAGGGGATAAATGAATAACCATCTGACCACCCAAGCGTTAACAGTTGAAATCCTTTGAGATACTTATGACTGACATGATCATAAACCGTTGAAAGTAGCTCTACTTTTTTACTACGATGACGTTCAAATAAAGAGTCATCGACAATTAAAACATTAACACGATCATCCGTTGTGAGTTTCGTACAAAGTGAAATCACGTAAGAGCTTAAAGAAAGCAAGAAGCGACGCCAATTGTAAGTAGAGGTACTTAAAAAGCGGTAGACCACATCTTTTCCTGGTAAATCAGAAGCTTTACGATCACAGAATTTAGATTGAAACCACGTTCTATGATGAAAAGTTAATAGAAAAATCAACGTAAAGAGGTAAAGACAAGAGAACCCCTTAGATTTTTTAATGTTCGCTTGGCGTAAATGGGAACTGATTTTTAGTTCAGAAAAAGTTGCTTGCATTTCTTTGGGTAAAAGCATAAATTCTTTAAATGGTGGTAACATAATGATGACATCCTTTCTATTGGCTGGTTACCATTAGTATTTCCAGAAAGGATGTCTTTTTTATGTCATCCAGTAAAAAGAATAAATTGTCAAGAGCGATACTCGATAGATGCCCTCCTTTAGAAGATTAAGGAGGTATGATTATTTTTCAACTGAGAAAGTTGAGTTGGTCGTTTAAAAAAGAGTAAATTTTAATTTTTTCTTGACAAAATAGGAGATTGAAAAACGCAGTTTGTAATCGTTTTCTTTGCAAAGGGGAAGATGATTTTTTTGTCAAAAAATAACTTGTGGATAAAAAATTATGGTGAAATTTGGACAGAATATTATGTGTGATTTTGTTGTTTTTTTGTGCTATGATTTAAACCGTGCTATTTTTTGAGGGGCGTTATCTAAGAGTTGCTATCTCAAAAAAACTATTGTATTTTTATGTAAGTTTATGAAAGGTAAGGGTGAAGAATGTTGATTACAATTGGAGCTATGATTGGAGCTGGGAAAACAAGTTTAGCAGAACTTGTTGCAGAGCATTTTAATTCAGAAGTATTTTATGAGAGTGTGGATGATAATCCAATTTTACCGTTATTTTATACAGCATCAGAAGAGGAAATCCAAGCGAAACGTTATCCGTTTTTATTACAATTATGGTTTTTAAATACCCGTTTTAAAAGTATTAAAGAAGCTTTAGTTCATGATAATAATGTACTAGATCGTAGTATTTATGAAGATTGGTATTTTGCTAAAGTTAATAAAGAACTAGGTCGTATTTCAGAATTAGAATTTAGTTTATATGAATCCCTTTTAGACAACATGATGGAGGAATTAAAAGGATTACCCAAAAAAGCGCCAGACTTAATGATTTATTTATCAGGAAGCTTTGAAACAATTATTGAACGTATCAAAAAACGTGGACGTGAATATGAATTAGATGAAGGATTAGTATCTTATTACTATGAGTTATGGAAAGGATACGACAACTGGATTGAGCAACATTACGATGCTAGCGAAGTACTTGTCATCAATATTGATGAAATTGATTATGTTAATAATGAAGAAGATAAGAAAAAAGTTTTATCAATGATTGAAGAAAAATTAAACGAGATTCGCAACCGTTAATAGAAAGTAGCGTGCAGCATGAATAGCATCTTTAGTTTAATTGCAGTTATTTGTTTATTAGTATTAGCATTTATTTTATCCACAGATAGGAAGAAAATTAATTTACAAACAGTTGTGATGGGATTTTTATTACAAGTAATTTTAATTTTCTTTGTGATCAAAATACCAGTCGGCCAGTTTTTATTAGAGAAATTAGCTCTTAGTGTGAATAACCTTATTCAAATGGGAATGGAAGGTGTGGACTTTGTCTTTGGAGGAATTGCTGAAGGATATGTGTTTGCTATTAATGTTTTATCGCTTATCGTTTTTACGTCAGCATTAATTTCAGTATTATACTTTTTAAAAATCATCCCATTTTTAGTGAAATATGTTGGGAAGTTTATTGCACGTTTAATGAAGACTACAGAAGTTGAAACTTTTTGTGCAGTAGTTAATAGTTTTTTAGGTGGAACAGAGGCGCCATTAGTCATTAAACCTTATTTACCGAAGTTAACAAAATCAGAACTATTTGCTGTCATGGTCGGTGGTTTTGGTTCCGCCTCAGCGAGTATTTTAGGTGGATATAGTATGATGGGAATTGATATCAAATATTTATTAATCGCAGTCTTTACTGTTCCATTTAGTACCTTAATGATTTCAAAAATGATGTTGCCTGAAACAGAAACGTCAAAAACAGCAAATACTGAAATTGTTGGTTCTGAAGCTGAAACATTGTTTGAGGCTATTTCAGAAGGAACGAGTAATGGACTTGGATTAGCTCTTAATGTTGGTGCAAGTTTAATTGCCTTTGTTGGACTTATTGCCATCGTGAATGCCTTTTTAGGATTATTTGGGGTAAGTCTATCAACATTATTCGGTTACGTCTTTTTACCAGTTGCTTACTTATTTCATATTCCACCAGACGAGGCATTTACTTTTGCTTCATTAATTGGAACGAAGCTAAGTATAAATGAATTTGTTGCTTATGGAGAAATGGTTGATGTTATAAACGTGTTATCCCCTCGAACGATTGCAATCTTATCGGTCGTATTGTGTAACTTCGCGAACTTCTCAGTTATTGGAATTCAAGTCGGTGCATTTGCGTCACTAGCACCTGAACGTAAAGGTGAGGTTGCAACACTAGGAATTAAAGCATTAATTTGTGGAACAATTTCAACTTTATTAACAGGCGCTATTTTAGGAATCTTTTTATAAAATAAATAAGAAAAAGGGTTAACGATGATAAATCGTTAACCCTTTTTAATTTTCTGTTTGAAGTAAACGGTCACTTGTTAATTTAATTCCAATGGCACCAATTGGGGCAGTAATTAACACACTTAAAATAGCGATAGCCTGCATAATTTCTCCACCAGCAACTCCCATTTGCATTGGAATGGCAGCTTTGGCGGATTGAACCGTTGCTTTAGGGAGGTAAGCAATGACACAAAAGATACGTTCTTTAAATGATAAGTTAGTCCCGATTAATGAGATTAACACACCAATTGAGCGTACACTTAATGAGATAGCTAGAATTCCACATCCAATCAAGAAAAATTCTCCAACTAATGTTGGATTAATTGCCATTCCTACAAAGGCAAATAAATAAAGTTTACCAGTTTTCCAAATACGATTCATTTGGTTAAGAATCATTTGGGAACTATCCACAACATAGTTACGAATAAAGAACCCATAAATCATGACAGTTAATAATGAATTAAAGATTTCAAGATGAAAATATTTTTCTATGGCTCGCATCAATAAACACAATCCAAACGCGACGATGACTTTCCCAATCGATGAAGAAATCTTTTCAATGATTGGTTTTGAAAGCTTATATACGATAAATCCAACTGCTACACTGATGATGATAGTTAATGGAATCATTAACAGTTGCATGGGAATAGAAATAGCTTCACCACTTGTTGTTTGCATATAAATACCTAAAAAAGTAGTGAACAAAGTAATAGCAATGGTATCGTCTGCACTTGCGCCAACGAGAAGCATTTGAGGAATAGCTTTATCCTGACCAACTTTACGATTAATTAGATCAATCATTGATGGAATTAAAACAGCTGGACTTACAGCTGCAATAATAAATCCTAAAATAGCTCCCTGAATAAAACTAAATTTAAGAAATAACATAGCCATTAATGCGATTGTAAACCCTTCGAGTGTTGCTGGAATAGCACTTAATAAGATGGCAGGGCGACCGATTTGTTTCATTTGGGCTACACTAATCCCTAATCCTCCAATAAATAGCACGGTTACTAGGGCAATATCTTTTAGTGTTGGTGCAATAGTTAGTGTGGCATCTGGTACTAAGTTTAGGAATGATGGACCAATTAACATCCCAATAAGCATCATTCCAATTAAAGAGGGTAACTTAATATATTCAATAAGTTTCCCACTATAATGAGCTAATATTCCGATAATCAATAAGCTAATTAATACAATGATAAGTGTCATATCTTTACCTCCTAACTGATAACTCACAAAAAAGACTCCTACTCTTTAATCCACAATAAAAAGAATTAAAGAGTAGGAGTCATTAGCTTTCGCGGTTAATGGCGAACTCCATCGCCTATTCAATACTCTTATTATATGATGTGACTATTAAAATGTAAATAAAAAATAAAAAGAGGATAGAATTAAAATTAATCAATTATTAGTCTGATCACTTTATTAGAGCTTTGAATGGTTCTATGATATATGATAAGTTTTCAAGGAAATCAAATACTGTATTGGGGGAGATTATATTTTGAATCAATTGATCAAAATTTATACCGGGATTAGAGTTCTCCAAGCTATTTTTTAACCAAGACTTTAATCCACCGATAACTGTATTAGAAGCAGAAGGTGTATTAGTATATTGATTTAGAAATTGCGCTTTGTCATTTTCATTTAACAGTGCTTGGGAAAGGATGAATAGGTGACTTTAAAATATTTAATCCTAACCTAGACGCCAAAAGTAATTAGGTTATTTCATTGATTCCGACTAAAAAATAGTTTTACAGTTGGGCTAGTTTCTTTGATTATCCTTAATTCTACGAAGCGTTTATTGAATAAGACCTAAAAGTTGTTAAAATGATATAGGGTGTGCTTTAGTTTTTGATAGGAATTGAAAGGAGGCTAGAATGATGGATTGTCAAAAAATTGGTGTGTTGATTTATAAATTACGAAAAGAAAAAAATATGACGCAAAAGCAAGTGGCCCAATTAATGAATATAAGTGATAAAACCATTAGTAAATGGGAACGAGGATTAGGGTGCCCAGACGTCTCGTTATTACCTGAACTTGCAACTATTTTAGGAGTCAGTGTCGATCATCTATTAGCCGGAGAGTTGAAAAT
The DNA here is from genome assembly GCF_001543345.1 of Turicibacter sp. H121. Classification (NCBI taxonomy): domain Bacteria; kingdom Bacillati; phylum Bacillota; class Erysipelotrichia; order Erysipelotrichales; family Turicibacteraceae; genus Turicibacter; species Turicibacter sp. H121. The sequence continues at coordinate 1,493,255 of NZ_CP013476.1, forward strand.
TAATGAACAAATAGGAGGAAATATGAGAAACTTAAAATTTTATGAATGTCCACAGTGTGGAAATTTAATGACAGCAACAGCAGAAGCAAGTTTATCTTGCTGTGGAAAAACATTACAAGCATTAGTACCAAAAAAGGTAGAGGCTGGACATGAACTAAGCATTGAAGAAATTGACGGAGAATTATACGTTACATCTAATCATGAAATGACAAAAGAGCACTACATTACCTTCACCGCTTTTGTTACAGGAGACACTATCTTAATGAGTAAACAATACCCTGAGTGGCATATGCAATTTAGATTCCAAAAACGTAAACATGGGAAGCTTTATTTCTATTGTAAAAAACACGGTTTATTTTATCAGGTTATTTAGCTATATAACTCCAGATAAGTTTTTAATATAGCGAAAGCTTTAAAGCCCTAGTAATTGAGGATACATTTTTTTCGAAAATGGTAGGTGACCCATTCCCTATCAGCGGAAGAAAGCTATGAGTTTGTAAACCCACTACATAGCATAGGTGACCATGCTCAATTTGAAATGTATTTTGAACAGAGGAGAGATTTATAAGCTGCTATCTTTGTATTAGAACAATAAAATGAAATGCTAGCATTTTTAAATAATACTAACAAAAAAAGATGACATCAAGTCATCTTTTTTTATTAGTCAATGAAGGTTACTACTTCTTCAAGTGGTTTACGTTTAGGTGCAGGGGGCGTATTTTCCTCAGGAACGCCTAAAGCAATTAAAGACATAAGATGATAACCAGGCTTGTTAAAATTAATTAATGTTTCAATTCTATTTTTAGCGTGTGTTGGGCCCGTCATGTAACAAGCTCCATATCCCATTTCTGTAGCAGCTAATAAGAAGTTTTCAACAGCCGCTCCAATTCCTTGAGCTGCTGATTGAGGTGCCATGATTTCAGCTAAGCGTTGTTCACTGGCTCCATTTGCTTTTAAAATATCATACTCAATCATGTCATAGTCATTAGCGTACACGATAATAACAACAGGTGCATGTTGAAATAGAGTATAGTATTTTAATAATTTCATATAGTGTGTTTTTTCTGTTTCAGAACGAGCTATTTCAGCAATAGCAATATGACTTTCAGAGACGATTTCAGTGAGTTTTTTGATAATGTCACGATTTTGTAACACAACGAAGTGCCAATTCTGTTGATTCTTTGGTGATGGAGCATGAGTAGCTGCATCTAATAAAGTTAAGATATCTTCTTTTGGAATGGATTGATTTTTAAATTTACGAATACTTTTACGCTTATAAATAAAATCTAAGTTTGCCATAACGACTCCTTTATTAAGATGTAAAGTTCGCACTACGGTATTCTCGTGGGCAAGTTCCTACAACTTTTTTGAAGATTTTTGAGAATACAAGTGCATCTGTATATCCAACAGAGTGCGAAACTTCTTGAATACTTAATGTTGATTGTTTTAATAGACGACAAGCTTTATTAATTCGATATTGAATGAGATAATTCTTTGGAGAATTATCCATTTTCTCATTGAATAATTTAGTTAAGTACTTTCGGTTGATTCCAACATGATTTGAGATTTCCTCAACTGTAATTTGACGTGAATAATTTGTTTCAATATATTCAATAGCTTGACGAATATAGTCAGCTTGGCGACTGATTGTTTGAATTCTAGGGATTTGTGGTTCAGTATGATCACAGAGTGTTCCAATTAAAGCATAGAATCCGCTAATAGCTTGTAAATCTGCACTCTTTGGATGGTTAACTGATTCGAGAATGTACTCAAAACAAGCTTCAACTTTCTTACCATTCTCACAATTTGAAATAGGAGATGAGACAGATAATCCAATACGTGCTAAGTAATCATCCACGGCTTGACCATTAAATCCAATAAAATGATAGGACCATGGATTCAATAAATCTGGTCTGTAACTAACAATAACTTGTGGTGGAATTAGAAAGCAAGTTCCTTCTACGATTGTATAATCCTGTCCATCGATCGTTAAAAAGCCTGACCCCTCTGTTACATAATATAGGCTATAATAATCACGAATTCCAGGCCCCCATGATTGGTTCTTTTCACAATCATTGTTACCACAGTGATAAAGCATAAAATCTAATCTAGAATAATCCGCTTTTGGTTTAAAACAATACATTTTAAATATCCCCCCTCCATATCTGAAGTCATTATATCATAATTTAATGGCTTTATGTATATTGATTGAAAGCACTTTTATATATATTGTATAATATTGACTGTTATTAGTGGATGCGTTTTTATATTAATTAAGTGTGTAATCGATTACATATAGAGGAAGTAGATATTGTAATATTAGTAGTAACAAAACTGTATGAGATTTTTATTTGTATAACTTTATGGTTAAGATTGATAATTTATACAATTTTAAAGAGATAAATTGTATAAATCATATTAAAACAGACCACAACGAGAGTAGTCTTGAAAGGGTTAGGAGGGAGACTTTATGAACATTAAACAAGCAAATTTAAATGATGTATTAGATGTAGCGAGATTAGCGTTAGTTTTATGGCCCCATCACTCAATGCACGCTATGGCACTAAAAATTTCAGAAACAATACAAGAGAATAAAGGAGCCTACTTTTTAGCACTTGATAAAAATGAAACCATTGGTTTTGCTCAGGTTAATTTAAGACATGATTATGTAGAAGGGACACATAGTAGTCCAGTTGGATACTTAGAAGGAATCTTCGTTGTTGAGAATTATCGTCAACAAGGTGGTGCAAAACAATTATTAGCTGCATGTGAAAAATGGGCACGTGAACAAGGATGTGAAGAATTAGCAAGTGACTGTGAATTATCTAGTGAAGAAAGCCTAAACTTTCATCGTTGTGTTGGGTTTGAAGAAGCGAATCGTATTATCTGTTTTACAAAACCATTAAAAGGCGAATCGTATTAATTTTTATTAAATACCACGGATGTGCTCATTCATCAACTTCTCCCGTTAGCCACAATTATAACACCTAACCTTTTAGAGGCTGAGGTGTTATGCGGATTTAAAATCACTTCAAAAGCAGACATGATAAATGCAGCAAAAACTATTTCAGGCCAATTAAACGGAGGCGTTTCAGTTAAAGGTGGACACTCTGTGAGTGATGCGGATGATTTACTCTATGCTAATGAACAAGAGTATTGATTCAATAGTGAACGTGTGTTGACTGAAAATACACATGGGACAGGATGCACCTTATCATCGGCCATTGCATGCCATTTAGCAGCGGGATGTTCACTACAAGATAGTGTTAAATTTGCGAAAGATTATATTACAGGAGCATTGAAACAAGGATTAGATTTAGGCCAAGGGAATGGCCCACTTGATCATACGTATATTATTAAATAGTAAAAAAGATGAGACCAGTTTTAGTCTCATCTTTTTATGTCATCGAAGAAGTCTGTGTATAGTAGGGCGAATACAATAAATAGAATAATGCAGATTGCGGCTGTTCTTCCATTAAACCACCCCATAATACCACTTCCTTTTATAAAGATTCAGGACGATAGATTCAATCGTTTTTATATATCCAATATAAATGATATGCACTGAGGGATAAGGAAATGACAGGCATATAAGTGAAGAGTAGTGAAAATAGATTTAATTAAATTGTAACATAGAATTGTAAGATAAAGTGAGTAAATACTTAGACGGCTATCATTATAAGTGGAGATTATCACTAGGGAAGTTATAATAAGGTAACTATTTTAAATTTACACCTTTAATTTTCTTTGTCGTTAAACGAAATAAATTAATCTGAGAGTGACTGATGGATAATAAATAAACCTCTATCGATAGTTGATAGAGGTTTATTTTACTTGTTGGTAGTTGTTGATAATGAATAATTTTTAATAAACCAATATAAGTGATAAAATACTGCAATTAAGTAAATAAGTTTAGAAATATTAGTTAAGAAAAAGATATCAATCACACTACTGAATGCAACAATGCAAGCTGTTATTATTTCACGACGATAAAGAGCCTGAAATGAAGGAGCTTTTTTTAACTCTTTAATTTCTTTTTGGCGTTTAGAAAGTACAACTAATGAGATTCCTAAGAAAATCAGGAATAAAAGAAGCTGTGTTAGAATCACGATACTCGGTTGATTTAAAGAGATTCCTAAACTCGATAAATACGATAATGAGCAGAAGAACCAAATGTAAAACCAAAAGGTTAATTTTTGAATACGGATTGTCATGATAGCACCACCTTTTAAAGCATTATACTACAAATTTAGTATAAAAAGATAGGTCATCATAAAAAGCCTTCACTAAGAGCTCTTAAAAAGATAAAAAAACGGTAGTAAGCAATTAGGCTTACTTCCGTTTTAAGTTAAACAATAATTGTATTTAAAACGCCTAAGTTATGAGCGATAGATTCTAAGTTTTTCATGTCGTCATTAGTTGGAGTTTGCATATTTAGATGATTTTTGCGAACACCGAGATGACGATATTTAATCAGCTTATAACGAATATTATGTCCACTAATTTTTTTAGAGACTTCACGAATGGTTTCCTCATTATTAAAGAGTTCAGGCACAATAACCGTACGAACTTCATAAAGTTTTCCACAATCCACAAGGTAGTCTAAATTTTTAAGGACCATATCGTTATCAGCTTTTATATATTTTCGATGAGTTTCTTTATCCCATACTTTTATATCAAGCATAATCCCATCTGTCAAAGCCATTAGTTCAGGATGCTCCCTTAAATCCGTTGATCCATTGGTATCAATGAAGCATGTTAATCCAATTTCTTTTGCTTTGGTGAAAAGCTCAATTAAAAATGGAGCTTGTAGTGTACACTCACCGCCAGAAACAGTAATCCCTTGAATAAATGGACGATAGTTTTCAATTTCTTTCATGATGTCATCGGCTGATTGGACTTTATATTTAGGAGTACTGTTACGATGACATTTTTTCGTGCAGGCATCGCACTCAACACAAAGTGCTGGATTGAAAAGAACACGTCGTTCTTCACGATTGACAGATAGTGCTTCAACCGGGCAGAAACTGACGCAGAAACTACAGTTAATACAATGATTAATGGTTTCAGGGTTATGGCAGTAGACGCAGTCAAAATTACATCCTTGTAAAAAGATGGCGGTACGATTTCCAGGGCCGTCAACAGAACTGAAAGGAATGATTTTATTTAAATAACCGTTCATTAGCGTACTTTTCGCTCGTACACTTTTCCATTACGAACTTGTCCTTGTCCAAGCACAACGGTATCTTGAAGTGTAGCAATTCCTTGATCTAATTTTGCAATTTCGCTACGTTTAACAAGGTATCCTGTAATACGAATCACATCTGCATCTGATGAGTAAAGTGAGAAGTAACGCATTCCTTCTTTAAATGCCCCTTGAATGATATTTAAAATAAATTCAGGATTATTGGCTGCATTTAATTCGAATGGGAAGATATCCCCAACCCCTGATGGGAAGTATTTGTGGAAACGAGCCGTTTGTTTTAAATGTTTCCACAACTCTGGTTCTTCTCCAATTGGGATACGAGAACCTGGGCTTGTATTAATGTCATCACCGATTCCAACTTGAGCATGTAATAATAAGCGCTCATTTGTCACAGTACAATGTTTACTTTCAAAGTTATTGATGAAGTCTTCCATGGCATCCATGATACGCACACCTAAATCATCTGCAATCTGTGAATGACCAAATTTATCTTCTAATTTTTCCGCTTTTAATAAAGTATTCACACACTCAGCAAGTCCTACTAATCCAAACATTGAAGTAAAACGATCTTTTGAAATGAATCCTTCTTTAACTAAGAAGTTTGTTTCAAAGAATGTACTTTCTTCAACGATGTATCGAATGCGCTCATTGATATAGTTTGCCATACAAGTCATGGCATGAGGTAATTTATTGTTGAAGAAATCATCGATATCAGTTGCTGTTTCCGCTAGTTTTGAAAGGCGCATACGTACTAATGTGTGGGCCCCTCCACCAACATGAAGACCGTTATAACAACTTGCAATTCCGTAATCACCTAAATCTTCAGTGAACATCGCATGGTTAGCGAAACTTGGTTTAGCTGTTACTAAAGCAGTTTTAATCGCTTCAATAGCTAAATCGTCTGGTGTTTCTTCATTATATTTTAACGTTAAATTAGGAATGGCGTTTTCTAGTTCGCGTTCCACTTCTAAAATAATCTTAGCTGCTTTTGTCGGTTTTGGACCTAAGTTAGCATGACAGAATGAGTCTGTAATTGTGCGATCTAATTGTGTGAAGAATAAACGAATTGCTAATTTAGCCTCTTCTTCATCTGTAATGAATGGTTCTAATAAGTAATCAATGTTTCCAATATATACAGGCATTGTTGTAATCGAAGGAACATGCTTATAGAAAATTAATAAGTAGTTTGTTGCTTCCCAAATGTTTTTAGGAGGATTTAGTTGTAAGAATTGGCATCCTTCTTTCATGAATTTCTCATAGTTAGGAAGAATATAGCGTGGACGATATGGAACATTTCCCTCAAATAAATCACAAATAATTCCCGCATCACGTAACGCTTGTGTTTCTTCTGAAATATTTAAGACTTGAACACTATTTTCAGCATAACGCGCTAATGCCACGACTTTTTGTTCAAATGTTAAAGTTGTATCCTTAACAATTTGTTCAACACCAGTCATAAATCTCACCTCATAGTTAATATTCAACACCCAGGGTATTAATGACCGCAGGGTAAGATTACATTATAACATTTCACACTAGATATTCACTATACGAAAAAAAATCCATATAAAGGCTAAGAATGGATAGAATGTATTGGTTAATAGTCATTATGTTAAGTAGAGGAATATCTTTTGAGTTATTTCATGTAGAAAGTATTGTTTTTATAGACACGTTTTAATCAGAGTAGGTTATTAGTAATTTAATAACTAAATGGAATAAAATGTAAAAGTTGTGTTGACTTTGTGTCTAGGGGGTGTTAAGATAATCACAACAAGAAATCAAATTCGTTGAAGAGAAAGAGTAAGTTAGTTTAATATCTCACAGAGAGTCGACGTTTGCTGAGAGTCGATGGTCACGGATTAACTGAAAATCATCTCTGAGAAGTAAGGCTGAACCAAGAGTAAGTCTTATCGGGTGTCTTTTCCCGTTATCAAAAAAAGCCGTTAAAACCTTGAAATAGGTGAGACGTATAGAGTGCTATGAGCTTTTTTAGCTTATAGAATTTGGGTGGTACCACGGAGAATTTTTCGTCCCATGAATGTTATATTCATGGGATTTTTTTTATTCTCTGAAATTATCTCATTGATTGAGGAAGGTGAAGATCTTTACTACTTACTATGTAGCTGTTTTAGGAATGAGAAAAGTTTTTTTGATTGAAAGGTTGTTAAGTATTTGAAGGGAGTGATTCAATTGGAGTCTGATATTTTAGGTGATATTATCGAGTAAAATCTAGAAAATCAAAGTTAGAGATTAGTCTTTGGGGGAACAAAGATTAATCCACAAGGGAGGCATTTTCATGAATAAATTATCAAGAAAAGATTTATTATTAGTTAGTTTAATGTTATTTTCATTATTTTTTGGAGCAGGAAACTTAATTTTTCCACCGTTTCTTGGACAAAGTGCAGGAACAGAGATGTGGGTTTCAATGTTAGGATTTTTTATTACAGCGGTTGGATTTCCCGTACTTGGAGTTGTTGCTGTTGCTAAGTCAAAGGGGTTATATAATCTAGCTAACCGTGTGAACCCGGTCTTTGCTTCTGTATTTACCGTCTTAATTTATTTATCAATTGGACCAGGGCTCGGAATTCCTCGTGCAGGAAGTTTACCCTTTGAAATGGCAGTCGCTCCTTATTTACCAGCAGAATTTTCAGTGACTTTAGCACGTTTCTTATTTACAGCTGTTTTTTTCTGTGTGGCTTACTGGTTAGCTTTAGCACCAACTAAATTAGTCGATCGCATGGGAAAGGTGTTAACCCCAACTCTTTTAACTTTAATTGCAGTTATCTTTGTAGGATCACTTATTAAACCACTAGGTGGTTATGGAGAACCAACAGGGGATTATGCAACGACGCCATTTGTTAAAGGTTTTTTAGAAGGGTATTTAACAATGGATACAATTGCAGCTTTAAACTTTGGGATTGTCATTGCTTTAGCGATTAAAACTAAAGGATTAGAAGAAGAAAAAGCAGTTGTTAGAACGACCGTTAAAGCCGGGTTAATTGCAGGTGGATTATTAGTTGCCATCTATTCGATTTTAGGACATTTAGGTGCAATGAGTGGAGCTATTTACGGAGCAACTGAAAATGGAGCACAAACGTTAACGTATGTTATGACTTATATCTTTGGAACGCAAGGGGCTCTCCTACTAGCAGTTGTTTTCACACTAGCATGTTTAACAACATGTGTTGGTCTAATCACATCTTGTGGACAATATTTTGCTTCGTTAACTCCAAAAATGAGCTATAAAGTATGGGCGACGGTGTTGGCTTTTGCAAGTTTTACTTTAGCTAACATGGGATTAAATCAAATCCTTTCAATTTCGGTTCCAATCTTAAATGCGATTTATCCAGTGGCGATCATGTTAATCGTTTTAGCGATGATGAATCGATTTATTAATGAAAGTCGTTTAGTTTATAGTGTAACAATCTTAGTCACTGGAGTCATAAGTGTGGTAGATGCCTTAAATCAAGTAAATATTCGTTTAGGAGCTTTAACAACATGGTGTGAATACCTTCCGTTATATAAACAAGGATTAGGATGGGTAACGTTAGCTCTCGGAGCTATTGTTGTGACAGTTGTCATGGATAAAGTTTTCCAGTTATCAACATCAAACCAAACAACAAAAGTTAAATATGTAGAAGAGTAAAATGAAAAGAGGTATCGTTAGCGATACCTCTTTTATGTATAGAAAGAAAAACATGATTCATGATGCAAGTGAGTATAATGAAAGTATATGTAGTATCTAGAGATTCTAATGTTTTTTATATAGATAGGGGAGAGCTAAATGGAAATTAGGGATTATCAAATAGAAGATGAAACCAGTTGGGTACGTTGTCGCGTGTTATCTTTTTTAGATACGGCTTATTATGACATTGTGGCAAGAGAGAAGGAAAGATATCAACATCCGTCTATTGAATTGGTCGCAGTAGAAAACGGAGTTGTTATAGGATTGCTTGATATTGAGTGTGAAGAAGAACCAAATGCTATTTGCACAGCACATGAGACGTTAGGGGCTATGATTTGGCATTTAGCTGTACATCCAGATTATCGCCGTAAAGGAATTGGCACTTCTTTGTTGAATGAGGCACAAAAAAGATTAAAGGAAAAACAGATTACTTATCTTGAAGCATGGACCCGTGATGACAAATGGGTGCAACGTTGGTACCTAAAGCAACAATTTATGAAATTAAGTACATATTTACACGTCTATGTAAATGGAAATAATGGGATTCGATCACAAGTTTCAGGACTGATTCCAGTCCAGTCATTCTGTCAATATACAGGGACGGATTGGGACATGATAAAGAAAAGATACAAACGAGTTCATGAGTGTACTGGTTTCGTTAAAATGCTTTAATAGTCTTTAAAAGAACCGAAGCATTCGGTTCGATTTAATTTTGAATCTTGTGATTGAAAGAACACATAAATAGGGGCATTTTCAAATTGTGGGTAAAGATGAAAGAGATGAGGATCGCCATGTTTGATAGCACTCAATGCTAAAGGGAGTTCTTTCATAAAAATTTCATTTCGTTTAGTCGATGATTTGGTGCCATCAATTCCATCTACACGAATGTAAACATAAAAATAATATTGACCTGAGCTATTCGTCATCCACTCTGCCGCCACCTCATCTCGCATTGTTGTGAACTTCTCGTAAGCAAAATCAGATCCAATGACTAAAAATAATTCACCTGTCTCATCGGAATGTGTTAACGTATATCTTCTTGGTTGAATTTGATTTAGATTAGACAAGCGATAGTTAATCCACAATTTATTTGGGTTAAAAGTACTCATATCATCTCCTCCTTAGTCTATTGTATGATGGTTGCCTAGTTTTGGTCATTCATAACATGATGGTCATGAAGCATACTAAGGTTGATGAAATGGAGGTCTATTATGAGTGAACAAAATCAATTTTATAAGTTGAAAAGCTTAAATGAGGCTCAACGAGTGATCGCAAGTAATTCTAAGTTCCGTACGGTGTATTTTAAGTTTGATGTCGGGAGAGGATTACCGAAACATAGTCATAATGGATATGCGACCATTTATGTGATTAAAGGCGAAATAGGAATGAGTTTTAGTGATGGTCAAAGCTATGAGTTATTAACTGGAGATTTTTTATCCTTTGATGCTAGGGTAGAACATGATGTCCTTGCTACATTAGAAAGTGAAATATTAGTGACCATTTCAGAGTCATTAGATTAAGTTGCTATCATGAAAAAAGTTATTTTATTATTCATTTTATTTATGCTACCATCCACTTCCGTCTTCGCTGCTTCTTCAGTTGTGGCGATTAAAGAGAACGAAATTGTGGCGATTCATTTGGAGCAAAATAATAAAGTAATAACTTTGAATAAAGGTGAGGATTTTTTCAATCCTAAAATCTTTGATAATAAACAGTTTGTTGCTTACCAAGATTTAAAATCAAACGTCTATCTATCAAAGTTAAATGATCCATTTGATACAATATTTCAAATGTCTGATGTTAAGTCGTACACTTTATATGGTAATAACCTTATCTTCTCTAAATCAGAAGGTGGCATATTTTTATACGATATGAGTAAAAACAAAGTCATCTCTTTAATTGAGAAGTCAAAGTATTATTATGATGAATTAACGATTAATTCTCAAGGACTTTTATTTGCGAAGAAATATCTAATTCGAGAATACTCACCTTTAGGAATCATTCAATATGATTTAAATAAGAAAACGGAGTCTTTAATTATTGATTATATTCCCATTACAAAAGACGACATTGGAATGGACCCTTCTATTGCTAAATTATCGACAAATGGTGAGCTGTTATATATCTGGTGTGAACCTAATTCAGCTTCGCAACGAATGGATGGTGTTCCATTATGTGTTTATGATGTGAAGACAAAAGAGTTTAAAACGTTTAATCAAATTAAGATGTTGGTGTATCCCGATAATTTAGCCATTCATCCAACTAACGATGATCTCATTGCAGTTATTAATGGAACATGGCGTATGATGAATGAGAATAAGCAGTTACAATTATTTAATCCGATGAATGAGCAAATCGAGAATATAACAAAACCAGGTATCGTAGCCATGAGTCCATCCTTTTCACAGGACGGAACGAGGCTCTATTATTCAGCTGGTATAGAAGTGAAAGATCAATATACTACCTTTGTACCAGGAAGCAATCAAATTTACGTGTATGATTTAAACACGAAAAAGACCGAGAAGCTAACCAATGATCTAACTGGTTTTGATTTCTATCCACAAGAAATTGAAAATGAAGAATTACTATTTTTAAGATTTGATAAAGATCACCAGTTAAGTTTAGTGAGAAGAGAAAATAAGGGTGAGGAAAGTATTATTCTAACTAACCTATTAACGACTAATTTTGAAGTCTATGGCCACCTAGATAGCTATCAAATTTTGAGTGTTAAATACTAAATTGATGGAATAAAAAAAGACTTTTCACGCATTAAAATAGCTAGAAAAGTCTTTTTTACTACTTGAAAAATATCATTTTCAACTATAGTTTAGTTATAGAACAATCTTGTTCGTAAAGGAACGGAATAAAAAATGTTAAGCAGTTCTTTTCCTAAATAAAGAAAGGAATTTATCACAGGGTGACTATCATCAATAAATCATTATCGATTAATCGCAGAAAAAACAGTCATGGAAGATATGATAGGTGTAATAATGAGAATTTTGAGTTTGGTTTAAACAAAGATCAATAGGATGAGGTGGCGTATGAAAGCAATTATTAATGGGAAATTAGTAACATTAAATGGGGTTATTGAAAATAAAGTTTTAGTTTTTAATGAAACAATTCAGCATATTCAAACAGAAGTGCCAATCGATTGTGAGGTGATTGATGCTAAGGGGATGTATATTGCTCCAGGATTAATCGATGTTCATGTCCATGGAAGCTGCGGAGCAGATACGATGGATCAAACAACGGAAGCGATTAAATTAATGAGTACGGGTATTGCTAAGAATGGGGTAACATCATTTTTGCCAACAACGATGACGATGAGTCCTAAAGATATTTATGGTGCTTTAAATGTGATTCGTGAATGTATGGAACAATCACTAAATGGGGCGAAAGTATTAGGTGCTCACATGGAAGGCCCCTTTATCAATAGGATTTATAAAGGGGCTCAACCGGAACAATATGTTATTAAACCGAGTTATGAATTTATCAAAGACTATACAGATGTGATTAGATTAGTTTCATATGCACCTGAAATGGATGAAGATTATTCATTCACAAAAGATGTGAAAGAAAAAACAGATATTATGTTGTCGATTGGACATACAAATGCAACATATGACCAAGCCAAAGAAGCCTTTTCTTTAGGATGTTCACATGTGACACATTTATTTAATGCAATGACACCATTAAATCATCGTGAGCCAGGTGTAGTCGGAGCCTCTTTAACTAGTGATGTTTTTACTGAGTTAATCGCTGACACGATTCATGTGAATAAACAATTGTTTCAATTCGTATTAGACAATAAAGGAAAAGAAAAGATTGTTTTAATTACAGATAGTATGCGCGGGGGATGCATGAAGGATGGGCAATATGATCTTGGTGGACAGCGGGTAGTTGTTAAAGATGGAGCTGCCCGATTAGAAAGTGGAAACTTAGCGGGAAGTGTCTTAACATTAAACAAAGCCATCTATAACTTCTTGCAAAATACAAATGCTACTATTGCCGAAGTTATTCACATGGCTTCATTAAATCCAGCGACATCGATTGGAGTTTGCAATCGTAAAGGAAGTTTAGAAATCGGAAAAGATGCAGATATTGCAATCTTTGATGAGGAAATGAATTGTTACTTATCCATCGTTGAAGGTCGCGAGGTGTATAACCAACTTGATTAAAATATAAGCTCCCATAAGTTTTTTACATCGTAAAAACTTTTAAAGCCCTAGCAATTGAGGAATAGATTTCTTTCAGAAATCGCTAGGTGATCCAAACCCTGCCAATGGAGGATACGTTTTGTCGGGAGATGTCAGGCTCGCTTCAGACTATAGTCTGTCTTGGACGCCATAAATATCAAACATTTAGATTGCTATAGGAAATATTTCTGTATATATAGTAAAAGTAAATATGTGGGATGGTATCAATTGATAATACAATTATTCAAGAATATAACAGCTTTGTTAGATGGGTGGGTTTAAAATTTATTGAATACTCGAAAAGTATTAACATTTAAATGAGTGGTAAAATAAATGGAAAAAAGTTATAATTATGGATTGGATTAGTTTTTAATCTAATAAGAGTATCATTATAGTTTAGGTGTGATAAAATGTTTTTAACAATAGGAGAAAAGATCCGTCAGGCAAGAGAGAAGTATGGGTTGAAGCAGATTGCATTTGAGTCTTATGGATTCTCACGTAATTATATTAGTATGATTGAGACAGAGAAGCGCTCCTTAAATGAAAATATGTTAAGAAATGTTTATGATGCAATTTGTGAATTGAGTAATTGTCACTATCAACAATACTATTCCTATAATGAGTTTATAAAATCACCTGTTGAACAAGCAAGAGAATGGTTAGAGCAGCATTGTAATCTTCAAGATGCCTTAAATCAATATGAAACTTTTAATAAGATTGCATCGGATTTTGATTTAATTGAATATAAAATTAAAATAGAAACATTACTTGGATTACACTATGTTAAAAATGATGAGTTATTAGCAGCTAATGTTCATTTATTAAAGGCAATCGGCTACTGTATCCAGGTTACTAAAAATCCTGCTTCTTTATATGAAGTAGTAGGAACTAATTATATTACATTAGGGCAATATCAAGAAGCTATTTCTATCTTACAACTGTCTATTAATTGTCAGGAGGGTGATAGGGGGAGAAACATTAATCGCATTCGATATTACATTTCTCTTTGTTATTTAAATCAAGCCAAGTATGAAAAAAGTTTAGAGTGGATTATTCCTGTATTAGAACAAAATGAATATCTACAGCCTAAAGCGGCAGCGTATTTAATTAAATCGACCATTTTAAAAAGACAAGGTCGAGATGAGTTAGGAAGAGAGTTACTACTCGAATTGATTAATAATCCTTTTTATGAAGACTATTTGGGTTATGCTTATCATAATTTAGGCTATAGCTTTAAAGACTCAGGACTATATCAACAAGCACTTGATTGTTTAAAGATAGCACTCCCTCTCCGTGAAACAGTTAAGCAACGCTCGATTACCAAATGTTTGATGGGCGAAGTTTATTTTAGAATAGGCAATTATGAAAAAGCTCATAGTCTATTAGTCGAGGTTAAAGATATTATTTTTCATAAAGGTTCTTTTGAACAACAAGAGGCGACTTTAGAGTGGGGATTAGATTTATATTGGGAAACTCAAGACTTTGAATCCATGTTGATTTTGTTAGAGGATATTCAAAAATTAGTTGATAAAGAGATATTAGATGAGTTTATTTATACGAAATTTCAAAATCGATTATATAAAAGGATTATGGATGATGTTCTTGGTCAACAGAAAGATTTAAATGAATACCGTATTTTACTTGATGCTATTACGTAAAAGGTCACAGATTTTTTAATAAATCTGTGACCTTTTTTTCTTTATTATACAATAAATAACTACTTATAATAGTTATGGAAACAGGAGGACGTAGTAGTGAATAAATTCAACGATTATCAAATGCATCGGATGATTTATTTATTACGATTATCATTTTGTATCGATCAAAAGAATAAGTACATTCCGGATACGAAAGTAAATGATACTCCGAATAACTCAACTAATAATAAAATTAGTTTAGAAGATTATCCAATTGACTTAGTCAATTTAGATGAAATCTTGGAAGAATCACATCATATTTGAAATGTCTTACAAATAAAATCGATATAAAATAAGTTTCTATATCTATCATTAATTAGGGAGAGTGTTATGCACTCTAATTAAGGTTAGTGTCGTTCATCATTACAAGGGTACGTAGAAAGCTGTTGTTAGGGGTAGCAACAGCTTTTTATGTTTCATTAAAAATATTCAAAAAAATAAAGCCTTAAATCATCATGAATACACATTAATATTTAAAAAATAAACGAAATAGTCTTCTTTTAAACTATATGATTATAAAATAGAGAATGATAAAACAAGCATCAAACAATAAAATGCTAATTTCGACATTATATGGTATTTATAACTAATTTATATAAAATTTTAATGTTTTAATAATAAAAAATAAGTGTTTCTTATACTATTTAATAAAAAAATGTTGTTTTTGAGTATAAAATAAGATAAGATGACATTGTAAATTAAATAGGTTTTAGATAGAGGTGCGGTAATTAAGAGTACTATCGAAGAGTGAAGATGTTGACGCGATAGGAAAGGGATTCTCGCCGAAGTCTATAACTGATACTTTAAGGTTATAGAGCTGGTGTTAAGTAGAAGATATTTAACATTGTCACAATTTATTATTGTGGAGGGCTATCATTCCGGATTTAAATCATCCTAACTTAGTACGGTTATATGATAAAAGTCTTGAGAATGGCCTCAGGACTTTTTGAATGTTTTGATTAGAGTCGTCCCAATAATCGTGGAGAGCTATCATTTGAGAATCGGAAATAAGGATGATCTATTGTTCTTTTCTGAAGGTCTTGAGTGAATGGCTCAAGGCTTTTTTTATTTGCCTCTTTCAACTAAACACTATTTAAAATTTAAAATAAGAGGGAGAAAAAAATATGCTTAGTTTAAGAAAACCAAGAGTTGATGGTAAAGAGGAGACAAAAGAATTTAAAGTCCCTCATACTTTAGTCATTGTTACATTTATTTTAGTTATCGTAGCATTAGCAACATGGATTTTACCTGCAGGAACATATGAGCGTATCGTCAATGATGCAGGGAAAACAGTCGTTGTTGATGGTTCATTCGCTTATGTTGATCAAACCCCTCAAGGATTATTTAGTGTATTACAAGCCCCAATTCATGGAATTGTAGGAGCGGCAGAAATTATTGCTTTCTTATTTGTAGTTAGCGGATCAATTGCAATTATTACAAAAACACGTGCTATTGATGCTGGAATTACAAATGCCGTTAAATCATTTAAAGGAAAAGAAATGTTAATGATTCCGGTTATTATGGGATTATTCTCATTAGGTGGGGCCATCTTCGGAATGACGGAAGAAGCTATTCCATTTATTGCGATGCTTATTCCTTTATGTTTAGCCTTAGGATACGATAGTATTATGGCGATGGCAATTTCTTATATGGGATGTATTGTTGGATTCGCAACAGCCATGTTAAATCCATTCTCGGTAGGAATTGCTCAAAGTATCGCACAGGTGCCAGCAGGAACAGGGGTTGGATTCCGCACAATTATCTGGGCCGTTACAACAGTGGCTTCAATTTTATATTTAATGTGGTATGGACGCCGTATTAAACGTAATCCACAATTAAGTCCAGTTTACGAAATTGATCAGGTACGTCGTCAGGAGTTAGAAGACGCAGAATCTGAACATTTACCATTCACACTCAAACATAAAGTTATTTTAGCATCTATCTTAGTATGTTTAGCTGCTATCGTTATAGGTGTTTTACAATTTGGATTTGGAATTCCGGAAATTGCGGCTATTTTCTTTGCAACGGGAATTATCTGTGGATTCATTGGGCGTTTAAGTTTAGATGATATGGCCAATTCATTCATTCACGGAGCAAAAGATATGATTAGTGCAGCAGTAGTGGTTGGATTTGCACGTGCAATTGTTATCATTGCTCAAGACGGACAAATTATTGATACGATTCTTTATAACTTATCAAACTTCATTGGACAATTGCCATCGTTAGTTGCTGGATATGTGATGTTCTTTGTTCAAATGTTTATCAATTTCTTTATCTCATCGGGATCAGGACAAGCTGCTTTAACGATGCCAATCATGGCACCGCTTGGTGAGTTAGTTGGTATTACACCACAAACTTCAATTTTAATTTTCCAATTTGGTGATGGATTCTCAAATGCTATCTTCCCAACAAGTGCTGTTTTAATGGCTTGTTTAGGTGTAGCGGGAATTCCATGGGCAAAATGGATTAAATGGGTTTGGCCAGTTCAATTAATTTTTGGTGGATTAGCAATTATCTTTATTACAATTGCCATCTTAATGGGATGGTCATAAGGAGACAGTATAATGAAAAAAGAATTATTATCAATCGGGGAATCATTAAAAGAACGTTTAGTAGACATGAATCGCTTTATTCATGATAATCCGGAATTAGGGAATCAAGAATACAAAGCAGTTGAAAAATTAACAACCTTTTTAAAAGAACATGATTTCGAAATTAAATGCCCAGTGGCAGGGTTAGACACTGCATTTGAGGCTGTATACGATAGTGGGAAACCAGGTTTATCAGTGGCATACCTTTGTGAATACGATGCCTTACCTGAATTAGGACATGGATGCGGTCATAATATGATTGGTGTAATCAGTGCCGGGGCTGGAGTTGCCTTAAGTAAAGTTATCGATGAAATCGGTGGAAAAGTCTATGTGTTCGGGACACCTGCCGAAGAAACAAATGGAGCAAAAGTGACTATGACAGAAGCTGGACTGTTTAACAAGATGGATGCTGTTATGATGGTGCACCCTTCGGGATTCACGACAGAAAGTGGAACATCTTTAGCGATGGAAGCTTTACAGTTTGATTATACAGGTCGTCCATCTCATGCAGCTGCATCTCCTGAAAACGGGATTAATGCTTTAAATGCAGTGATTCAATTATTTAATGGAGTAGATGCTTTACGTCAGCATGTGACACCAGATGTAAGAATGCATGGAATTATTACTAATGGTGGGGTTGCTGCTAATATTGTACCTGAACATGCAACAGCACAGTTTTATATCCGCGCAGCAACTAAAGAATATTTAGCAGTTGTTAAGGAAAAAGTGTTAGGTATTGCTCAAGGGGCTGCTTTAATGACAGGAGCAACTTTAGAAGTAAGCAACTATGAGTTATCATATGATGATTTAAAAACAAATGCTGTGCTTTCAGAAACATTTAACGAAAACCTTCGTTCATTAGGAATTACAGAGATTCATAAACATCGTAAAGGAACAGGATCAGTAGATATTGGAAACATTAGTAATGTATGTCCAACTATCCATCCGTATATCGGAATTGCTGATTGTGAAATTACAGGACATTCTCAACAAATGGTTGATGCAACGGTAACAGATTTCGCTCATGATCGTTTAATAACAGCTGCAGTTGCTTTAGCTTATACAGGATATGATGTATTATCTGGAGCTATTAAATTGAAATAATAAAAACCACCCAAAGGTGGTTTTTTACATATATAGAAAAATAGTAGAAATATAGGAACATAGGTATAAGTTTTACCTTATTTATGATATATAATTATAATTAGATAGCGGATTAGGAAGACTAATTAAAAAGTCATAAGGAGGACATATGAAATTCAACTGGAATAAGAAATATAACACGATTGCAGTATATGCGTTTATTGTTGTGAGTTTAAGTATTATTTTTTATAATATTATCTCAAAGCTTGAAAGCTTTGCAGGCAAGTTAAATGAAATTATGGGTATTTTTCAACCCTTCATTATCGGATTCATTATTGCGTATTTATTAAACTTTATTCTTAAGTTTTATGAAAATAAAGTATTTAAAATGAGAGGGCTAAATAAAGTTAAAAAGTCATCGATAAGAGGTCTGGGGATTTTACTCTCTTATATTACCGCAGGAATTATATTATATGTCTTTATGCAATTTGTTCTTCCACAATTAATTGAAAGTGTCCGTGGATTAATTAACGATATTCCACGATATGTTAAAGAGCTAACTATTATTGTTGATACGCAGTTGCAAGAAATGAATATTAATCAAGAATATATGACACTCATTAGTGAAAAATTCGCAGAGATTACAAACTGGGTAATTCAGTTGTTAACAAACGTTTTACCGATTGTCGGAAATGCTGTGATGTCTATTGCCTCAAGTATTTGGAATATTGTCTTAGGTATTATCATTTCTATTTACTTATTAATGGACAAGGAAAAATTCTTTGGACTAGGAAAAAAAGTTGTGACATCGTTATTTAATGAAAAGCATACAACAATTATTCTAGACTTGGCGAATCGTACTAATTTAACATTCGGTAGGTTCATCGGTGGAAAAATTGTTGATTCATTGATTATTGGGATTTTAACCTTTATCATCTTAGCTATTTTTAAGATGCCGTATGTCTTATTAATTTCAGTGATTATTGGGATTACGAATATTATCCCATTTTTCGGACCATTTATTGGTGCAATCCCATCAGCCATTATCATTTTATTCGTATCTCCAATCCAAGCATTGTGGTTCTTAGTCATTGTTCTTGTGATTCAACAAGTCGATGGAAATATTATTGGACCTAAAATCTTAGGAGATTCAATTGGAATTTCAGCCTTCTGGATTTTATTCGCAATTTTAGTTGCAGGAAAACTGTTTGGATTAGTAGGAATGATCATTGGAGTTCCGATGTTTGCAGTCATTTATTCAATTATTAAAGATATTATTGAAGCACGTTTACGATATAAAGGTTTACCCACTGAAACAAATAATTATATGGATTAATTCAAGGTACCCCTATTAGGGTGCCTTTTTCTGTATCGGGTTACTGATTTTACAGCAACTATTGTTGCATATATAGGGATATGTTATGATGAAATTCATGTAGTTAAACACTAGCATTGGAGGGTAAGGTAGATGACTGAAAAAGATAAAATGTTAGCTGGAAAAGCATACTTAGGAAGTGAAGAGCAATTAGTAAAAGAGCGCCAATATGCAAAGCAAGTCTTGTTCAAATTTAATAATATGAATCCAGTACTCGTTGAAGAGCGTCATAATTTGTTACGTGAGTTATTAGGTCAAACAAAGGAAAATTTCTACTTTGAACCGCCATTTCGCTGTGATTACGGATATAACATTGAAATTGGAAATAACTTTTATGCGAACTATAATTTAACGATTCTGGATTGTGCCAAAGTTAAAATTGGGGATAACGTACTTATTGCTCCGAATGTTAGCTTATTTACAGCAGGACATCCGATTCACCATGAGCCTCGTAATCAAGAATATGAATATGCTTTACCAATTATGATTGGAAATAATGTTTGGATTGGCGGGAATATAGTTGTTAATCCAGGTGTTAAAATTGGGGATAACTGTGTCATTGGTTCAGGAAGTGTTGTTACAAAAGATATTCCAGCTAATTCAATCGCAGTTGGAAATCCATGTCGTGTTCTTCGTGAAATTACAGATGAGGATAAAAAATATTACTATAAGAATTTAAGAATTGAAGCATAAAAGGAGTCATTTTTGACTCCTTTTTTTAAATTCATTCATAAGGTTACTTTAAAATTAACATATTAAAAATAACATTCTTGTGAAGGGTAGGAACAATACATGTTGAAAAAAATATCTACTATGATAAGTATTTTTAGTCTATTGTTAATTTTTTCTTTCAGTATTCAAGCTAGTGATGTCATTCAATTTCCAGACTCAGATTTAAAAGTTGCCCTTTTACGTCAATTAGGAAAATCACCAAATGATGAGATTTCCATAGCAGAAGCTGAGAATGCACCGCAAACCCTTGATTTAAGTCAGGCGAGTATTAGTAATTTAGAAAGAATACAGTATTTTAAAAATGTCACATTCTTAAAGTTACATGAAAATAATATTCAGGATTTGACTCCCCTTAGTAACTTAACTAAGCTAAAGATATTATTATTAAATGATAACCTCATAGAAGAT
Source organism: Turicibacter sp. H121 (assembly GCF_001543345.1). Lineage (NCBI taxonomy): Bacteria > Bacillati > Bacillota > Erysipelotrichia > Erysipelotrichales > Turicibacteraceae > Turicibacter > Turicibacter sp. H121. The sequence continues at coordinate 1,514,228 of NZ_CP013476.1, forward strand.
ATTGGACCACTTGCTAATTTAAAAAATGTAACACTATTGAATTTAAATAATAATCAAGTAACTAATTTACAGCCATTGCAAAATATACCTACTTTATACTATTTATATATATAAACAGAAATGTATTTCATAGTTTTAAATTCAAACATTCGTGGTCAAAATTCGTCAAAATCTATGTTAAAATAGTAGGGATTAAACATACATTTTAAAATAGAAATTGGGGCAACTATGAATCAGACAGAATTAAAATCAATTGAAACAGCGATGCGTGAAACATCATCTAAACAACTTTATACTCGTTATCAAGTGATCTATTTACACTTACAAGGATACAAAAATGTAGAAATCGCTAAGATGGTTCCCTTCACTGCTCAGACCATCGGAACACATGTTAGAAATTATAAAAAGTATGGACTTGAGGGATTAAACCCACGCCCAAAATCAGGCTGTCCGAAGAAACTTTCACCTTCACAGGAAGCTTCTTTAATTGAAACAATAGTTGAGAAAACACCTTCAAGTGTTGGGCTAGAACCTTATATGACTTGGAATTGTAAGCTTCTATGTCTTTGGGTAAAAAGAGAATTTGATATCTCATTTACTAAAGGAGGAATGCGTGACATGTTGTTACGCTTAGGTTTTAGCTACACACGTCCGACTTACTCATTAGCGAGAGCTAGTCAAGAAAAACAAGAGGGATTTAGACAGGAATTTGAACAATTAAAAAATTTTGATTCGTGGAGAGAGTGATCATTTATTGTTTCAAGATGAAAGTTCCATTAGAGATTATCAATCATTAGTCAATAATTGGTTTCCCAAAGGAAAACAACGGATCATTCCTACTTACGGAAATAATAAAAGTGTCAAATTAATAGGAATCCTTAACTATGAGACAGGTCACGTTTATGTTCAAGAAGAAGAACGTTACACAGCTGAGATTTTTCTTAAATTCTTAAACAATGTTTTAAAGGAATATCCAAGTGGAAAGATTGTTTTGATTTTAGATAATGCAAGAATTCATCACGCTAAAGTCATACAACCTTTTTTAAACGAACACAAAAATAGATTAAGGTTAGTCTTTTTACCACCTTATAGTCCTGAATTAAACTTAATTGAAGGATTATGGAAATGGTTAAAACAATCTGTGATTCATAATGTCTTTTATAAAAATATAAATGAGATTAGAAACGCTGTTCAAGGATTTATTCAACATATCAATGAAAGACCTTCAGAAGTGATCCAAAGACTCTGCGAAAAAATGTGAAAAACTTATCTGTTTCTATATATATTTCTCATAATAAGGTCAATGATCTTAGCCCACTTGAACACTTTAAAGAGCTTGATTTGTTTGATTATTCTTTTAATCAGATCTCTGATATTAGTAGTGTCAATAATCTAGAGGAAATCCGCTATGGAGATATAAATAGCCAGGCCATCTATCTTCCGTCACAAACTATAAAAAAAGGTGAATCTGTTGTCGTTACTAATCCAATAAAAGCTGAAGATGGAGTTGTTAGAGATATTGTTGTTAATGGTGGAAAATACGATGAATCAACGAATCAAATTATATGGGAAAACATCACAACTAACCAAACCTTATCTTATCAATTTACGAAGACTATTGATTACCCGAAATATGGTGGAATGATTGAGTTTTCAGGAACTGTCTTTGTTGATGTAGTCATTCTTGGAGAACCACCGATTCTGAGTGGAGTTGACGACTTAACTATTCCTTTTGGTGAAGAATTTAATCCTTTACAAGGTGTTCAAGGTTATGATGCTGAAGATGGTGATATTACCGATCAAATTATTGTTGAAGGCAAAGTTGATATTTTCACACCTGGAACATATGAACTCGTTTATCAGGTCACAGATTCGGAAAATCAAACGACGATAGCAACACGTATAATTACGGTTGAATTGCCGGCGTCTAGCATTAATCAAATACCAACTATAGAAGTAAAGGATCGAATTGTTAAAAAAGGAACAAACTTTGATCCGCTTGAAGGTGTTCAAGCTTATGATGTAGAAGATGGAGACATTACGAATCAAATTAAAGTCATTCATAATAATGTGAATACCAATCATGTAGGCACGTATCAAGTCATATATGAAGTGGTGGATAGTCAGGGAGCTAAGGCTACACGCTTGATTACTGTGGAAGTACGCGATATTCCGCAAACTGGGCTGTCACTGTTTAATTAAAAGGACCTCAAATGAGGTCCTGTTTTTGTAGGATATCTTCTATATATTCTCAATCTTCCTTGAACTGTGTTTAACGATATTATAATTTTTTTCTCATAGTCTAGCGAAATGAAGCGATGTGCCATCCCCGTACTAGAAAACCATATAATTATAACAGACTCCATGTCTTCAACTTTCATTTTTCTAATCAAATTAATTCTCTTTTTTAAACCAATACTCAATCTGTAATTTCATTGATTCTTGATGTTCTTCAAATTGTTTAAATCGATGTGCATTTGCACCAGAAGGATGAGGGAACCCTTTTAATATTTGATGCTCATTAATCAAGTTTTTATTTGATAAATAAAGAAGTACTTCTTCAACACCTTTACCAAGTGGGATAATCAAGACATCATCTAATTTAGATAACTCATCCACAAAGTGATCTGTGATATAACGAAGAAGTATAGGCGTTTTTAATAACTTTGGGGTATGCCCTGTATAATTCTTCCCTTTTACAAAGACAGGGTAGGGGATAAGTGAAACGGTATGTAATAAGTCATCATGTTCATTGAATAACTCATTGGCATCTTTTAACCCTAGGTAGTCGTTTAAATTTAATCGATTCAATAAAGCTAATAGATTTTGACGTAAACTTCCACTAAAACGTCCCGCTACCTTACAATGATATTTTATTTCATCTAGTGAAAGGCCTTCTTCAATCCTTATACGAGCTTCTGCTATTGCCGTACTCATTTGCTCAAAGCCAGGTGTAATCCCAACAATGAAAATCTTTGCTTTTGGATTTAAATACTCATTATGGGGAGCATAATAAATTTCAATATCACCATACTTTTCAACCAAAAGTTCAGGAATTAATAATTCATCTTTTGTGTACTTCTTTTTTAGGGGGAGTTGTTTAATCACTTCAATATAATCTTCTAGATGTTGTTTCATTAGTTTAACCTCACATTTTTCGAAATCCTTACTCATATACTTGGGATGGGGAGGGAGTTTCATGTTTAAATTCATTTGGAGAATTCTAATACTTATCAGTACTTCTTATGGTATTTATGGGGGTGTTTATATGGCGGCTGATTAACCAAACTTAGGCTTCTTATTATACTACACCACACAAAGTAACCTTTGGTGCTGTCTCTTCTTTTTATATTTAATGATGACAAATAGAAAAAGACCATGGATAAAAGGTGGGATTACGGCAGCGATTATCGTTACTTTTATATTATACCAATTCATCATCCTTCCTTACTGTTTAAAATATGGCTCAATGCATCAGTTATTTTCTTCAACAGATATTGCTGTTCATTACCTCTCTCCATTTCTTGTAGTGATGGACATGATTTTATTTGATAAGAATCAAGATTACTCTTGGTATATACCGTTTCAGTGGTTATTAATTCCCATCATCTATTTCTTTTATATTGTTGGTCGTACATTCTTTCACCGACCTGTTCCAGAACCCGAGCATCCTTATCTTTATTTCTTTTTAGATATTACCGATATTGGGATTCAAAGTTTTATCCACAACATCATTGGGATTACACTCATCTTCCTAGTAGCAGGATACTTTGTTTTAATAATAAATCAAATAAAAGCTCACCTTCATTAAGGTGAGCTTTTATTTTTCAGTCTATCATTTCACTTTTAAATAGTTACAAATGTCCATTATTCCGATTATTCAAATGCATTGACACTAAAGTTAAAAATGTTCCTTTCATTTTCTCACTCCTTTATGGGGATTTATAACACAAGTTTGAGAGAGGAAGAGAGTAAAAACACCATGGTTGATTTGTGGGCGTCCTATGCTATAATATCTTTAACCTATCTGTGAATAGGGCAATTAGAGAATAGAGGTGGATAAGATGTTAAAGAAGTTAGCTTCAGATGCATTAGGATTAAGTGATATTGGGAGAATTATTAGTCCGAGTGACTATGATAAAGTCGATGCTGATGATTTTATTATGCATGAGGATGAAGAGAAAATCTTTTTCTTAATTAAATCACGAACAGATGAGTACTGCTTTACCAACTTGGCCTTAATTCATGTTGATGGAACATCAGCAGTTAGTAAAAAACGTTTAGTGAAACGATATGATTACTATAAAAATGATATTAAACATGTCATGATTGAAACGGCTGGAACTGTCGATTTAGACTGTGAGTTAAAGTTTACAATGGGGAACGTTGACTTTTCAATTGATGTCAATCGTAATCAGCTAGAACAATTAAAAGATATTTATAAGGCATTAATTAAAATTGCTCATATCGTAGAAGAAAATAATATTTTACTAGAGAAATCTCAACAAACACTAAACTTAGCTGCACAAGCTTGTGGCTCACAACGATTTGAAACAGGAGATCTATCTCAAGTCTTCGCGAATGTTAATGAATATTCATTTAACTGGATTTATAAAGCACGTGAAACATATATTCAAAAAGATTTTACAGATGTTTTTAAAAATTATATTAATAACTAAAAAAAGAGAGCCTTGAGCTCTCTTTTTCTATTCAATATCAATTTTTAAATCACCATTATAATACTCAAAATCACGTTGACTGATTTCACGAATTACTTTACATGGATTTCCTACGGCAACAACATTAGCAGGGATATCTTTTGTTACAATACTTCCTGCACCAATCACCGTATTATCCCCAATCGTTACACCAGGAAGAACGACAGCACCTGCACCAATCCATACATTATTTCCAATCGTAATCGGAGAATTGAATTGAGCTTGTTTTCTTCGAAGTTCAGGGTGGATAGGGTGAGCAGCTGTTGCTAAGGTAACATTAGGTCCGAACATAACATTGTTTCCAACATAAATATGTGTATCGTCTACAAGGGTTAAATTGAAGTTAGCATAAACCCCATTTCCAAAGTGAACGTGATGTCCTCCCCAATTTGCATGAAGTGGAGGTTCAATATAGCATCCTTCTCCCACTTCAGCGAACATTTCTTTTAATAACTCTGTTCGTTTTTGAAGTTCGGTTGGACGTGTTTGGTTGAAGTCGTATAGACAATCTAAACATTTCTCTTGCTTTGCCATGAGTTCTTCATTATTGCAATAATATAATTTTTGATGATGCATACGCTCTAATGTTTCTTTGAAGTTCATATCTATTCCCCCTTTTTGATAATGCTTTCAGATGTTATCTTATCATGGGGATAATAGGAAATTCAATGTGGGAAACTTTATTAATTAGATGCATAATACTTTTTTAATTTTTCTAAATCTTTAGTATCGATCCATTCTTCAGAATATCCACAGTCACTACAAACATATCGATTAACAAGAATGGCACTAAAAATAGTCATTCCAATCATAATATTATTTCCGCTACCATAAGCGCCTGCTTTTCCAGGTATTTTTATAATTTCTGTACCTCCACATTTAGGGCAGGAGACATTATTTTTCATCTAATCACCTTCTTTACCTCATGACCTCTTGTGGATAACTCACGCACGACCTCAATAGTTGGATTGGTATGACCATCAGCCGGAATACTGAAAAAGACAATCTTACTCATTGAAATCACCTATCATCATGAGCGACTTAACTTCTTCATATAATGAGTGATATTAGCATTATGATCGATAATAGGGTCAATCAGTGATTTCTTACAAGTCATGATTGTTGTAATGCCAGGCCCATGACCCATTTTTACACAATCACTATGTACAACAACTCCAATACTAACAGCACCTTTTAAATAGCCGCGTCCATAAGTATTATCACAATCTTGAAGTAAGACAAAGTCACCGAACTTTAATTTATCAAGATGAAGCCGTTTAATTTCATCCACATCAGCTGTCATGATATCGTAGTCGCCTGTATATGAACTAGCAGCACCGATGCCTGATCCCATTAAATAGGGTGGAACGATAGCAACAACAGGTACATGAATTTTACCATCGCACTCTGCAATTTCAAGTTGTTCAAATAAATCAGGATCAATATTCATGACTCTAATGTCAGGATAATCAAGTAGTTGTAATCCTTGACCGTAAGCTTGAATTAAAATTTTATCATCGATACATAAGTCTTCTAAAATACATTCATCAAAATGAATCATCGTATGCTCGATTCCACCATGAGTACCAGTGACATAACCTAGTTTACCTTTTGCATCTCCACTAATAATTTTTGCTTTATTCCCAATACATGCAAATGTCGTTAATGCAGCATTTTCATTTTTATCTTCATTTCGGATAGAGACACCAGGCTCAACATGATCACCGGCCCATCCAAAAGCAAGATCTCCAATGTGAACATTATAAGAAATCCCCCCAGTAGCCGGTAAAACCATTGGAATTCCTTCATGAGTAATTCGATATCCCCCTCCAGTTGGATGATGAACCTTTCCCTGGACTGACCATTTTACGACACGATCACGATTTGTTCTTAGCATTTATAACACCTTCCTTTTGATAAAGCATATTGTTTATTCTAAAAAGATAGACGTTATTTTTATCGAAAATACCGATTAACGCTCACTGTCCTTTTCTCGACCGTTAAAGTGAAAAGGATAAAATTAGTCTTCTATATGATGGAGAAATAACTTTGAAAATCTAAATTTTTATTTTGATTATCAAAAAAATATTCACTTTTTCTAAAAAGTTATGTTATAATCCTTCACATAGTTTTATAAATAGTTAAATGTAATATGTTATGTAGTTTTAAATACTAAATAATTATAGGTGGTGAGTTAAATGGATATTAAACCATTGAAAATCGGAAAATTTACACTTGAGCTTCCAATTATCCAAGGTGGAATGGGGATTGGAATTTCGCGTTCAAACTTAGCAGCAGCTGTTTCAAATAGTGGAGGACTTGGAGTTTTATCAGGTGCACAAATTGGTCATGATGAACCAGATTTTGAAACGAATACATTACAAGCGAATTTAAGAGCGATTAAAAAACATATCCAAAAAGCAAAAGCAGTAGCAAAGGGAAAGATGATAGGAATTAACCTCATGGTGGCGATGGAACATTATGAAGAACATGTTGAAGCAGCCGTTGAGGCAGGAGTAGATATTATTATTTCTGGTGCCGGTTTACCTTTAACATTACCCGCTCACTTAAAAGGAAGTCAAACGATGTTTGCACCTATCGTTTCAAGTGGTCGTGCAGCAAAAGCTTTACTAAAAAATTATGATCGTAAATATCAGGTAGCTCCTGACATGATCGTTATTGAAGGTCCAAAAGCTGGTGGACATTTAGGATTTAAAGCTGAAGATATTGAGAATGATACGATTGATTTAGATCAAATTGTCAGAGATGTCATTGAAGTTTCAGTGCCATATGCTGAAAAATACAATAAGGAAATTCCAATAATCGTTGCCGGCGGTGTCTTTGATGGGGCAGATATTGCTCATTACTTAGAATTAGGAGCCTCTGGTGTTCAAATGGCTACTCGATTTATTGCAACTGAGGAGTGTGATGCTCATCCAAATTTCAAACAAGCTATTATCGATGCAAAAGAAGAAGATATCATTTTAGTTAAGAGCCCAGTTGGGATGCCAGGACGTGCGATTCGTAATCCTTTTAGCGCTAAATATGGGATTCAACGTGAGAAAATCAAAAAATGTTATAACTGCGTTAAACCATGTAATCCAGCAACTACAGTTTATTGTATTAGTAAAGCTTTACTTCATGCGGTTCGAGGTGAAGTGGATGATGCCCTATTATTCTGTGGGTCGAATGCTTACCGAGTCAATGAATTAACAACAGTAGATGAATTAATGCAAACTTTAAAAAATGAAATCTTAGCTATCTAGATAAAAATTTCAAATGAATATTATGGAAATCATTGACAGAGTTTAATCTGTCCTTTATATTAAATATTATATTTGAAAATCAAACTATTTGAAAAATAAAGTATTTGAATTTAAAACTAATGGAGGAATTGAGATGAACCCGACAACTAATCCATCTACTAAAGATAAAAAGAAACCTGATTATATGGATCAAGTGTTACAACTCATGGATCGCTTCTCGGATAGTGATATGACCCAACTTCAAGTCGAAGTAGAAGGGTTTAAAATTTCACTTCAACGTGAAGTAAAAGAAATTATTCAAACAGTGACTCAGACGCAACCTAAAGTAGCGGAAGTTGTACCAGTGACTCAAACCCAAATTGTGGCTGTGAATAATGAAACAATTGAAGTGAGTTCCTCTACGGGTGGAAAGGAAGTAAAAGCACCATTAGTTGGAACGTTTTATAGTTCAAATGAACCTGGTGGAAAACCTTTTGTATCGGTAGGGGACACTGTTAAGAAGGGGCAACCACTCTGTATTATTGAAGCCATGAAGGTGATGAATGAAATTGAATCGTCATATGATGGTGTGATTAAAGAAATTAAAGTACAAAATGAAGAAGCAGTTGGCTTTGATCAAATTTTAATGGTTATTGAATAGTATATGAAGTTCGTAAAAAGGTGAGGTGTCAATATGCTACACAAGATATTAATTGCTAATCGTGGCGAAATTGCAGTCCGAATTATCCGTGCATGTAAAGAAATGGGGATCGAAACTGTTGCAATTTATTCAACAGCAGATGATAGAGGGCTACATGTGGACTTAGCTGATGAGGCGATCTGTGTGGGACCAACCAAAATTCAAGATAGCTACTTAAATATGAATAATATTTTGAGTGCATCAGTAGCCACTGGATGTGATGCCATTCATCCTGGCTTTGGTTTCTTATCTGAAAATAGTACTTTTGCTGCATTAACAGAAGAGTTAGGATTAAAATTTATCGGACCAAAAGGTTCAGTCATTGATAATATGGGAAATAAATCAAAGGCTCGTGAAATGATGATTGAAGCCGGTGTTCCTGTTGTACCAGGTTCGGATGGATTAATTGAAACAGTTGAGCAAGGAAAAGAGATTGCTCTTCAAATTGGTTATCCAGTTTTAGTTAAAGCATCAGCTGGTGGTGGGGGACGCGGAATGCGTATTATCCACAATGAAGGTGAATTTGAAGACTTATTTCAAACAGCAAAGTTAGAAGCAAAAATGGCATTTGGGGATGATTCAATGTACATGGAAAAATTCGTTGAAAATCCACGCCACATTGAATTTCAAATTTTAGCTGATCACTTTGGAAATGTTGTTCACTTATACGATCGCGATTGTTCAGTTCAACGTCGTAATCAAAAAGTCATTGAAGAAGCACCCTCTCCTGTTTTAGATGATGAAACACGTAGGAAAATGGGAGAAATGGCTGTTCGTGCAGCCCAAACAGTTGGATATGAAAATGCAGGAACGATTGAATTTTTATTAGATAAACACAATAACTTTTATTTTATCGAAATGAATACCCGTATTCAGGTTGAGCACCCAATCACAGAAATGATTACGGGGATTGATTTAATTAAAGAGCAAATTAAGATTGCATCTAACTTACCTTTATCTTTCAAGCAAGAAGATATTAAAGTGACAGGGCATGCCATGGAGTGTCGTATTAATGCTGAAAATCCATCTCAAAATTTCAAACCATCACCAGGTCAAGTGATGACGTTGAATCTTCCAAGTGGATTTGGAGTTCGTGTAGATACATCTGTTTATCAGGGATATCATATTCCCCCTTTTTATGATTCAATGGTTGGAAAATTAATCGTTCACGGCCATGATCGCGAAGAAGCCATTGCTAAGATGAAACGATCATTAGAAGAGTTCGTTGTTGAAGGAATCGAAACAAATATCGATTTCCAGTATGCCATCATGGAACATCCTAACTTTATTGAAAGTGATTATGATACAAGTTTTATTCAGAAACATATGCATGAATTGGAGGTGAGCTAGAACATGGGATTCTTTTTACAACGTCAAAAGAAAGTAAAACCATCTGCACCTAAACGAGATATTAATGATGGGATTTATACAAAATGTGAGTCTTGTAAAGAAGTTTTAGCTATCAGGCAACTGAATTCAAACTTGGAGGTTTGCCCAAGTTGTGGCTTTCATCATCGAATGTCCGCAGCTAAACGTCTTGAAAGTCTTGTTGATGAGGGGTCGTTTAAGGAAATTAATCACCGATTATTTACGGTTAATCCACTTAACTTTCCAGGCTATGAAAAGAAAATTCAAAAGTTGATGGAAGACAACGGAATTAATGAGGCCGTTATCACAGGGATTGGAAAAATAAATGGTCAAACAGTAGCGATTGGTGTAATGGATAGTTATTTTTTAATGGCAAGTATGGGATCTGTTGTTGGGGAAAAGATCACTCGTTTAATCGAAGTATCTATCTCGCGAAAGTTACCATTGATTCTTGTCTGTGCTTCAGGTGGAGCTCGTATGCAAGAAGGTATATATTCATTGATGCAGATGGCTAAAACATCAGCCGCCCTTGCGAAGCATCATCAGGCAGGTTTACTTTATCTGAGTGTGTTAACTCAACCAACCATGGGAGGAGTAACGGCTTCATTTGCCACACTTGGAGATATTATTATTGCTGAAAAAGGAGCTGCGATTGGATTTGCAGGGCGCCGTGTTGTTGAACAGACGATTAAACAATCACTACCAGATCACTTCCAAACAGCAGAATTTTTACAAGAAAAAGGACTTGTTGACATCGTTGTTAGCCGTCAAAAGTTAAAGCAAACAATCTCAGAACTCGTTGAATTACATGAAGGGAGTGATGCGTAATGTCAATTTTAGATCTTGAAGCTAAAATTGCAGAAATTCAAGCTCGTCTTGATGAGATTTCTATTGAAAATCATGCAGAAGTTGAAGAACTACAACAGCAATTACGCCTTTATAAAACTCGTGCCTATGAAAATTTAACAGCCTGGGACCATGTCACATTAGCACGTCATCCAAAACGCCCTAAAGCTCGTGATTACATCGATTACATTTTTGATTCGTTTATCGAATTACATGGCGATCGCTTATATCGAGATGATGAAGCTATTATTGGCGGAATCGCAAAGCTAGGCAATCAAGTCGTGACTGTTATTGCTCATCAAAAAGGGAATACGACGGCTGAAAACATTAAATATAACTTCGGAATGCCCCATCCAGAAGGATATCGAAAAGCGTTACGTTTAATGAAACAAGCTGAAAAATTTAATCGTCCAGTCATTACTTTTATTGATACGCCAGGTGCTTATCCTGGGCCAGAAGCGGAAGAGCGTGGGCAAGGTCATGCAATTGCAGAGTGTTTACGAGATATGTCGAGCTTAAAAGTTCCAACTCTTTCAATCGTTATTGGAGAAGGTGGAAGTGGTGGAGCATTAGCACTTGGTGTTAGTGACCAAATTTGGATGTTACAATATGCCATCTACTCAATTCTGTCACCTGAGGGGTTTGCTTCGATTTTATATAAAGATGGTTCACGTGCCAAGGAAGCGGCTGAAGTCATGAAGCTGACAGCTAATCATTACTTAGAAATGGGGATTATTGAACGTATTATCAAGGAACCAATTGGTGGAGCCCATCAATTTCCACAATATGTTTTTGATCAATTAAAATCTCAATTAGAAGAATATTTAACTCAAACACAGAAATTATCTACCAAACAAATGCTAGCTAAACGTTATCGAAAATATCGTTCGATTGGAGAATATGATCACTTCAATCGTTAATTTATCAGAAAGTTGAGGTGAGTTTAGTGGGGATTAAAATTGTTGGAAGTGGTCTTTATGTTCCAACTTCAAAGCTTAGCAATAAACAACTTGAGTCAATTGTTGAAACAACCGATGAATGGATTTCAACCCGGACAGGGATTGCTAATCGTCATATTGTTTCAACTGAAAATACCGTTGATTTAGCTTATGAATCAGCTAAACGTGCCATTGAACACGGTAATGTCGATCCTTCAGAAATTGGGTTAATTATTGTTGCAACATTCACACCGGAACAATTAACCCCCTCAACGGCTTGTCTCGTTCAATCAAGACTTGGATTGAATCATCAACAAATGATTGCCTTTGATATCAATGCTGCTTGTACTGGGTTCGTTTATGCCTTAAGTATTGCTGAACAATTTCTCAAAGCCAAAACAGTCAAAAAAGCATTAGTTATCGGCTCAGAGGTTTTATCAAAAATTATGGATTGGGAAGACCGTTCAACGTGTGTTTTATTTGGAGACGGAGCAGGAGCGGCTGTTGTAGAATATGACGATAGTATTGAACACAGTTTTTATTTGAATTCATCAGGTGATGAACAAGGGGCTTTAAAAACAACTAAACTTTCAGTTAATAACCCGTTACATCAAGAAGAAATTGAACCTATTCATTTTTATATGAATGGACAACAAGTGTTTAAATTTGCTGTGACCGCAATAAAAGAAACCTTAACAACCTTATTAACACAAAATAATCTTTCATTAGATGATATTAATTTAGTTATCCCACATCAAGCGAATAAACGAATCATTGATAAAGTTGTTAAAGATTTAAAAGCTTCAAGCAAGCAATTCTTTTTAAATGTCTCTGATTATGGAAATACATCAGCAGCAAGTATACCAATCGCATTAAATGATGCCATCACAAAACAACAAATTAAAAATGGCGATCAAATCATGCTCATCGGATTTGGTGGCGGATTAACATGGGGCGGATGCATCGTCTCTATTTAGACTTCAATTATAAAGGAGGATAAAAAGATGTCTTTGACAACTTTATTAAATATAAAATATCCAATTATCCAAGGGGGGATGGCGAACATCTCTTTAGCCGAACTTGCTGCTGCCGTTTCAAATGCAGGTGGACTTGGAATTATTGGTTCTGGTGGTTGGGATGCCGATCGCTTAAAAAGTGAAATTAGAAAATGTAAAGAACTAACAGTTAAACCTTTTGGTGTTAACTTAATGCTAATGAATCCACATTGTGATGATTTAGCTAAAGTCATCGTTGAAGAAGGAGTAAAAGTTGTTACAACTGGGGCTGGAAGTCCTGGTCCATATATCGCTATGTTCAAAGAAGCAGGAATTAAAATAATTCCAGTTGTTCCTTCAGTTGCACTAGCTAAACGTATGGCTCGTCTAGGAGTTGATGCAATCATTGCCGAAGGAACGGAATCAGGTGGGCACGTAGGTGAATTAACAACAATGGCACTTCTTCCCCAAGTTGTAGACGCCGTTGATTTACCAGTCATCGCTGCAGGTGGAATTGCTGATGGACGTGGATTCATTGCTGCTATGGCATTAGGTGCATGTGGTGTTCAAATTGGAACCCGCTTCTTAACAGCTAAAGAATGTCCAGTGCATGATAACTACAAACAAGCAATACTCAAAGCAAAAGATACAGATACCGTCGTAACGGGACGTAGTGTCGGAGTTCCAGTACGTTGTTTAAAAAATTCAATGACTCGTGAATATATTGCGCTTGAAAAACAAGGAGTGTCAGCGGAGGAACTTGAATATTTAACCTTAGGCTCACTTCGTAAAGCAGTCCTTGAAGGTGATACAAAAGGTGGTTCGGTAATGGTTGGCCAAGTGGCAGGAATGCTTTCACAAGTTCAAACTGTTTCTGAAATTATAGAAGATATCTACAATCATGCGTCAACAGTTAGTCAAAATCTAAAAATTGGTTAATGATAAAGGGAGAATTGATTATGTCAAAAATCGCATTTCTGTTTTCAGGACAAGGGTCACAATATGTAGGAATGGGACAATCATTTTATGAATCAAGTGAAACAGCACGTCGATTAATGGACGAAGCTAATACTTTACTACCATTCGATTTAAAAGAAATCTGCTTTGAAGATTCAAAAGAGTTAATTAATCAAACCACTTATACACAACCCGCTATCTTTGTTGTCTCTCAAATGGCATTAGCTCTATTAAAGGAAGCTGGAATTAAAGCCGATGTTGTAGCTGGATTTAGCTTAGGAGAATATTCAGCTTTATGTGCAGCTCATGTCTTCAATTTTACAGAGGGTGTTTCACTTGTGGCGAAGAGGGGAGAATTGATGGGGACTGCTTCAAATAACGGAAAAATGGCAGCTTTATTAGGATTAGATCTACAAAAAGCACAAGCCGTCTGTGATGAAGCATCATCTAAAGGAATCGTTGAGCTCGCTAACTTAAACTGTTCAGGACAAATTGTCATCGGTGGGGAAGCACAAGCCGTGACGTATGCTTGTGAAATTGCTAAAAATCATGGAGCAAAACGTGCTTTAGTTTTACCTGTAAGTGGGCCATTCCATACGTCTTTATTAAAAGAAACAGCTCAAACTTTTGGGCAATTACTAGAATCAAAAGAGTTAAAAGAACCTCAAACCCCAATTGTTTTAAATGTACTTGGTGATTATTATCAGACAGACTTAAACTTAAAAGAATTAATGGTTCAACAAATGGCCACTAGCGTGAAATGGGAAGCGAGTATTCGTCAAATGATAGCAAACGGTGTTGATACCTTCATCGAAATTGGTCCTGGAAAAACATTAAGTGGATTTGTTAAAAAAATTGATCGAAGTGTAAAAATCTTAAACGTTGAAGATATGGATTCACTACAGAAAACACTTGCTGCATTAAATAGCTAGGAGGAGAATCAGATGAAATTAAACGGAAAAGTAGCCCTTGTCACAGGAGCTTCGCGTGGAATTGGAGCAGCTATTGCTTCAAAACTTGCCTCACTTGGTTGCGATGTTGCGATTAACTATGCTGGAAATATCCAAAAAGCAGAAGAAACATTAAATTCAGTGAAAGCATATGGCGTGAATGCACAAATCTATCAAGCAAACGTCGCTAACTACGAAGAAGTCGAAGCAATGACAAAACAAATTATTAAAGACTTCGGTCATTTAGATATCATTATTAACAATGCCGGAATTACGTCAGATAATCTAATGATGAGAATGGATCAAGATTCATTTGATTCTGTTATTGATGTGAACTTAAAAGGAACATGGAATGTATGTAAGAGTATTACACGTCCAATTCTAAAACAGCGTTCAGGCGTGATTATTAACTTATCATCAGTTGTTGGAATCAACGGGAATGTGGGACAAGTTAACTATGCAGCTTCTAAAGCAGGAGTCATCGGATTAACGAAATCACTAGCAAAAGAATTTGCATCACGCAATATTCGTGTAAATGCTGTTGCCCCTGGTTATGTAAAATCAGATATGACTGCTAAATTATCAGAAGAAATTACAGAAAAAGTATTAGAAAATATCCCGTTAGGACAACTAGGGGAAGTAGAAGATATCGCCAATGCAGTCGCATTTTTAGTAAGTGATGAAGCGCGCTATATTACCGGTCAAGTTTTAGTTGTTGACGGTGGAATGGCAATTTAAATAAGGAAGGTGTAATTAATGAGTAAACGTAGAGTCGTAGTTACTGGATTAGGAACTGTTTGTCCAGTTGGAAATGATGTTGAAACGATGTGGGAAAACATTAAAAACGGAGTTTGTGGAATCGATGAAATTACTCATTTTGATACAACGGACTTCAAAGTCAAATTAGCTGGGGAAATTAAAAACCTTAATGTAGAGGATTATATTAATAAAAAAGAAGCAAAACGTTTAGATCGTTTTAGCCAATTAGCGATGATTGCCTCGAAACAAGCATACGAAGATGCAAGACTTAACCCGGAAGAAATCGATGCTAACCGTTTTGGAGTCATCTTAAGTTCAGGAATTGGTGGGTTAGAAACCATCGAAAATGAAAAAGAAAAAGGTCTTAAAAAGGGATATGAACGCGTCTCTCCATTTTTCATCCCAATGGCAATTGGAAACTTAGCAGCTGGTAACGTGGCTATCATGTTAGGTGCTAAAGGGGCATGTTTAGATATTGTGACAGCTTGTGCAGCGGGAACAAACTCAATTGGAGAAGCATTCAAATACGTTCGTGATGGTTATGCAGACATTATGTTAACAGGTGGAGCCGAAGCGTCAATTACACCACTCGGAATTGGTGGCTTCTCATCGATGAAAGCTTTATCAACAGCAACTGATAAAAACCGTGCCTCAATCCCATTTGACGCAGAACGTAATGGATTTGTTATGGGAGAAGGTGCTGGAGCTTTAGTATTAGAAGAATATGAGCATGCTAAGAAACGCGGAGCAACTATTTACGCTGAAATCATCGGATATGGAGTAAGCTGTGATGCCTTCCATATGACAGCACCTGATGCTGAAGCAAACGGAGCAGCTGCCTGCTTTAAAATGGCACTTAATGACGCCCAAATATCAGCAGATGACATTGACTACATTAACGCCCATGGTACATCAACACCATTAAACGATAAACTAGAAACATTAGGGGTTAAGAAAGTCTTTGGTGAAGATACAAAAGTCATGCTAAGTTCAACTAAAGGAAACACAGGTCATCTCCTAGGAGCAGCGGGGGCAGTTGAAGCTATTATTACCGTTAAATCATTACAAGATGGATTTGTTCCAGGAACGATTAACTATTCACAACCAGATCCTGAATGTAATTTAGATATCGTCCCTAATCAAGGACGTAAACAAGACATTCAATATGCCATGTCTAACTCATTAGGATTTGGTGGTCATAATGCATGCATCGTCCTTAAAAAATACGCTGGATAATCAAAAAATCTTTCTATATTATATAGGAAAATAAGAAGGTGAAGAAATGGTCTTAAATAGCAATCAAATTCAAGAAATTATCCCACACCGTTATCCATTCTTACTTATCGATCGAATCGATGAACTAGAACCAGGAAAACGTGCTTTAGGAGTTAAATGTGTTTCAGCTAATGAGATGCAATTCATGGGACACTTTCCACAACAACACGTCATGCCGGGCGTACTCATTATTGAAGCCTTAGCACAAGTCGGAGCAGTCGCTATTTTAAGCTTAGAAGATAACAAGGGAAAAATCGCATACTTTGCTGGAATCAAATCAGCAAAATTCCGTCAAAAAGTCATTCCAGGTGATGTTCTCACATTAGAAACTGAACTCATCAAAGTTAAAGGAAGTATTGGAGTTGGTAAAGCAGTGGCTAAACTGGGAGATAAAGTAGCCGTTGAAGCTGAACTTACCTTTGCGATTGGATAATAAAAAGGGTGTAGAAAACTTAAAATTTCTACACCCTTTTTAATTATTGAACAAACATTATTGCTATAATAAAATAAAATCTAAAAAAAGTAGGTGTTAAAATGCCATTCTTACTAGGACTATTATTAATATTAGTTATATTTATAGGAATATTCTTTTTCCTGATCCAATCAAAAAAAATAAACTTTAAAAATAAAAAAAGAATACTTCAGGCTGAATTAGCGATTAATATTGTCATTACAATCATATTATTAATTATTAGTGGATTAGGGATGACAATGTATTTCATTCTCTTTTGGCTAATCATTAGTGCACTTTGTTACTACCTATATGGTAATAACCATGAAAAACTAGGATTCATAGGAACATCATTCTGTACATTTTTCTTATGTATCTTCTTAATTTTACAACTTTGGATTTACGGAACATCATATTAAAAATATTTCGGGGGGAATAAAATATGATTAAAACGAACTTTCACACACATACAAAACGTTGCCAACATGCAGGTGGCGAAGATATTGAATATATCCAAGAAGCTATTAATGCAGGATTTAGTACATTAGGATTTTCAGATCATGCGCCATATCCAGACGATCGCTTTGGATTAAGAATGAAATATTCTGAATTAGATGAATACATCGAAACAATGAAAAAATTAAAAGAACAATTTAAAAATCAAATTCAACTACGTATTGGACTAGAAATTGAATACGATTCTCGAAAATCAGCATACTATGAACAGTTAATTAATGAAAAGGGAATTGACTATCTTGTATTAGGACAACACATTTATGTATCTGACCAAAAAAAATATATTAATACATACTTCCTTGAAAATACAATCCAGTATATCGAATATGCTAAATCAATTGAACAGGCACTAGCTACTGGCTATTTCGCTTTTGTCGCACACCCAGATTTAATGTTTCTTAATAATATGGAATGGGATGATAATTGTGAACAAGCTAGTAACATCATTATTGAGGCAGCGAATAGATACCAGACGCCCCTCGAATTTAATGCCAACGGTTTACGCCGAGGAATTCAAGAATACAGTGATGGAAAAAGATACCCTTATCCACATATGAAATTTTGGAAGCTAGTTGCTGATAAACAAATACCTGTATTGATTAACTCAGATGCCCATCATCCATCAAATATTAATGATGAATATGTTTCTAATGCAAGCCAAATGGCAATCAACTTAAACTTAAACATAATTAGTGATTATCAATAATCTTAGCTTCTAGTCGGCCCCTTTTTATTAATGTACTTTAAATTAAGGCTAGAAATGGGTGGACGACATGAAACGTAGATTTCTAATAATGAGTTTATCACTTGTCATGATAGTATTACCTAGTATCATTGCTAATGCGGATGATAGTAATCATGAAGCTAGAATGAAAATGTATAAAGACTATGAATTAGCCTCAGGAGTTCCCTGGTATGAAATTGCTGCAATTGATCAGTATGAAAGAAATATCTATAAATTTAGAGAAGAATGCAAGGATTTAAAGTACGATACTATTTCCATCTGTATGATTAATGAGCGCTGGTCAGGACCTGAGAATCCATATTATTATGATAATGACAGCTATACAATTAATCTTTTTGGTGGAATTGCTAAAGATGGTGATGGAGATGGTGTAGTAGATATTAATAATGAAGATGATGTTATGTATACGATGGTCGAATACTTAAGATCATTCGATGACTTTGAAGGCGCAATAGAAGCCTACTATCAAAAAGAACAAGCAGTTATGGTCATCAAAGAAATTGCTAGTTTATTTGAACATTTTGATACGATAGTGTTAGATAAGCGGTCATTACCAGTTTCAAAGCGTTATAGTTATAGTTTTCAAGATAACTACGGAGCTGCTCGAAGCTGGGGTGGAGCAAGATCACATGAAGGAATAGATATCTTTGCATGTTATTCAACTCCTGTTTTATCGACTGCATATGGCGTAGTAGAAATAATGGGATGGAATGATTATGGCGGATACCGAATTGGGATTAGAGATATTTATAATACTTATCAATACTATGCTCACCTACAAGGTTTCGAAGGAGATTTAAAAGAAGGAGATATTGTAGAACCTGGACAAGTCATCGGATATGTAGGAAGTACAGGATATGGTAAGGAGGGGACAAGTGGAAAGTTCCCACCACATTTACATTTTGGTCTATATAAATATGATGGACGTTGTGAATGGGCCTTTAATCCTTACCCACATTTAAGACGTTGGGAAAAAGAAAAACAATAATAAAGAGGGCAGTAATATGCGTATATTACTGCTTTTTTTAATAAAATAAAAAAAGTTTATAAAAAGTGTTGACTCTATTTGTAGAGCATGATATTATATAGAAGTCGTCAGGAACGACAAGAAAAAAACGAAATGGAGCAGTACTCAAGTGGCTGAAGAGGTGCCCCTGCTAAGGGTATAGGTCGGGCAACCGGCGCGAGGGTTCAAATCCCTCCTGCTCCGCCATTATGAAAAAAGAATTGGTGAATCAAAAGTATGGCCCGTTGGTGAAGCGGTTTAACACACATGCCTTTCACGCATGCATACACGGGTTCGAATCCCGTACGGGTCACCATTCAAAAGGTCCAGTGGTGTAGCGGTTAACATGCCTGCCTGTCACGCAGGAGATCGCGGGTTCGATTCCCGTCTGGACCGCCATTTAAAAAACGGGAAGTGGCTCAGCTTGGTAGAGCACCTGGTTTGGGACCAGGGGGTCGCAGGTTCGAATCCTGTCTTCCCGACCATTCGAATAAGCGGGTGTAGTTTAATGGTAGAACTTCAGCCTTCCAAGCTGACTGTGAGAGTTCGATTCTCTTCACCCGCTCCATTAATTTCATTGTGATGTGCCATGAATAAGCTGTATGCGGTCGTGGCGGAATGGTAGACGCGCCAGCTTGAGGGGCTGGTAGGAGCAATCCTGTGGAGGTTCGAGTCCTCTCGGCCGCACCATAATGAATGTCTAATCAACATCATCAAGAATAACATAAAAAGCGCCCATAGCTCAATTGGATAGAGCGTTTGACTACGGATCAAAAGGTTAGGGGTTCGACTCCTCTTGGGCGCGCCATAATAACAGATAATAATGAGTTCGAAGGAACTCTTTTTTTATTTCTTGTATACGAATGTATAACATTTAGGTAGTCGTTTTTATTTATTATGTTTACTTAAAAATACAATTTATCTATAATATGTCATTGATTTTAAATCCTAGCAGCCTAAGCTACTAGGGTTTTTTAAATTTAATTAGTTTTGAATTATGAGCTAAGTGATTTGAAGCGATAAAAGTTACAATATCTCAAGGGATTTCGTTAAATGCTATATTTTATTATTAATTCTTTTTCAATAGGAATAATAGTATACGAACTTATTATGTGTGTTAAAAATAGCAGCATAGTTTTCAAAATTTGAAGAGTAGCTTGAAGTTCAGAGAAATTAATTTGAAACATCAGATGTTTGAAACACTAAACGAAGTAATAAGTTGTGTATTGAGATAGTGAGCAGAGTTTAAAAGTAATCAATAGTGACCTCTAAAATGATTATTTTTCTATGGATTTCTTAGTTACTGATATTGTAACAGGAGAGACTTAACATCTTTTTTTGATAATATGAAAGGAAGGTGGTACTTATCTAGTAACAGTCAATACTATAAAACCCAAACTAGGATTAGTTTTCTTTTATAATTTAAGAAAGTGTAAACAATTATTATAGCGATCAACTATATATCTTATAGTAAATAGACTAATATATTTATGTGTTTAGTTTGAGCAGAGGGAATTTCTATTTTAATGGCCGTATAAAAACGTGTTTGACGTTCAACAAAGGTAGGTAAACAACTGTTAATTTTACTACGACTCGAAATAGTGGTATCTACTGCTCCTCAAAGGAAAATACCTTGTTGTTACCAACAGAGATGAGAATCCTACTCCCCGTTCCCTACCAGTGGAGGATTTATTCATCTTCTATGAAGGGGGGAGCACATGTCCAAACGTTTCACGTCTTTTTACTTCTTTTGGACGTTGATGAATCGAGGTTCGAATATGTTAAGATTGGGATAACTCATGCACAGATCTCCTTTTTAAGAATTTGGTGTGGTAACTTCATTCAATAACAAATATTCTATTTATGAGCTTTTTTATATGTCGCACTTAATATTACGATTTGTGTTATATAAAAACGAATCATTCGAATACATATAGCAACAAAAGGGAAAAAAGCTATTTATTATAATCAATTGCAAAAAAAAACAAGAAAGTGTTGACAAATTTCGACAGTGATGATACTATATAGAAGTCGAAGGACAGAGGAATTAATCAAATTGAGATTTTATTCTATATTTTAAAAAGGGTGTTGACAAAAAACAGCACTGATGATAAGCTTAAAAAGTCGAAAAAAGGTCCAGTGGTGTAGCGGTTAACATGCCTGCCTGTCACGCAGGAGATCGCGGGTTCGATTCCCGTCTGGACCGCCATTTTAATGGCCCGTTGGTGAAGCGGTTTAACACACATGCCTTTCACGCATGCATACACGGGTTCGAATCCCGTACGGGTCACCATTAATAAAAAAGTTTAAAAAGTGTTTGACAGAAAGAGACAGACATGATAAATTAATAAAGTCGCCAAAACAAGGTGACACGAAGTTCTTTGAAAACTAAACAGAACGTCAACAAACATTTATTTAAGAATTAAGTTTCTTAAGGAAGCTTAGGATAAAAACAAACATTTAATTATGGAGAGTTTGATCCTGGCTCAGGATGAACGCTGGCGGCGTGCCTAATACATGCAAGTCGAGCGAACCACTTCGGTGGTGAGCGGCGAACGGGTGAGTAACACGTAGGTGATCTGCCCATCAGACGGGGACAACGATTGGAAACGATCGCTAATACCGGATAGGACGAAAGTTTAAAGGTGCTTCTGGCACCGCTGATGGATGAGCCTGCGGCGCATTAGCTAGTTGGTAGGGTAAAGGCCTACCAAGGCGACGATGCGTAGCCGACCTGAGAGGGTGAACGGCCACACTGGGACTGAGACACGGCCCAGACTCCTACGGGAGGCAGCAGTAGGGAATCTTCGGCAATGGGCGAAAGCCTGACCGAGCAACGCCGCGTGAATGATGAAGGCCTTCGGGTTGTAAAATTCTGTTATAAGGGAAGAACGACTTTAGTAGGAAATGGCTAGAGTGTGACGGTACCTTATGAGAAAGCCACGGCTAACTACGTGCCAGCAGCCGCGGTAATACGTAGGTGGCGAGCGTTATCCGGAATTATTGGGCGTAAAGAGCGCGCAGGTGGTTGATTAAGTCTGATGTGAAAGCCCACGGCTTAACCGTGGAGGGTCATTGGAAACTGGTCGACTTGAGTGCAGAAGAGGGAAGTGGAATTCCATGTGTAGCGGTGAAATGCGTAGAGATATGGAGGAACACCAGTGGCGAAGGCGGCTTCCTGGTCTGTAACTGACACTGAGGCGCGAAAGCGTGGGGAGCAAACAGGATTAGATACCCTGGTAGTCCACGCCGTAAACGATGAGTGCTAAGTGTTGGGGGTCGAACCTCAGTGCTGAAGTTAACGCATTAAGCACTCCGCCTGGGGAGTACGGTCGCAAGACTGAAACTCAAAGGAATTGACGGGGACCCGCACAAGCGGTGGAGCATGTGGTTTAATTCGAAGCAACGCGAAGAACCTTACCAGGTCTTGACATACCATTGACCGTTCTAGAGATAGGATTTTCCCTTCGGGGACAATGGATACAGGTGGTGCATGGTTGTCGTCAGCTCGTGTCGTGAGATGTTGGGTTAAGTCCCGCAACGAGCGCAACCCCTGTCGTTAGTTGCCAGCATTCAGTTGGGGACTCTAACGAGACTGCCAGTGACAAACTGGAGGAAGGTGGGGATGACGTCAAATCATCATGCCCCTTATGACCTGGGCTACACACGTGCTACAATGGTTGGTACAAAGAGAAGCGAAGCGGTGACGTGGAGCAAACCTCATAAAGCCAATCTCAGTTCGGATTGTAGGCTGCAACTCGCCTACATGAAGTTGGAATCGCTAGTAATCGCGAATCAGAATGTCGCGGTGAATACGTTCCCGGGTCTTGTACACACCGCCCGTCACACCACGAGAGTTTACAACACCCGAAGTCAGTGGCCTAACCGCAAGGAGGGAGCTGCCTAAGGTGGGGTAGATGATTGGGGTGAAGTCGTAACAAGGTATCCCTACCGGAAGGTGGGGATGGATCACCTCCTTTCTATGGAGAAAGAGACGTTCTGTTTAGTTTTGGAAGAATTTCTTCCAAAGTTGATCTTTGAAAACTAGATATCTTCATTCAGAAGAAACAAACAATAGATTTGATTTAGGTTAAGTGAATAAGGGCGCACGGAGGATGCCTTGGCACTAGGAGTCGAAGAAGGACGCGACAAACGGCGAAACGCCTCGGGGAGCTGTAAGTGAGCATTGATCCGGGGGTATCCGAATGGGGAAACCCGCTAGTGGTTATACGCTAGCACCATATGGTGAATACATAGCCATATAGGAGACAGACCCAGGGAACTGAAACATCTAAGTACCTGGAGGAAAAGAAAGAAAAATCGATTCCCGTAGTAGCGGCGAGCGAAGTGGGAAGAGCCCAAACCGGATTTATCCGGGGTTGTAGGACCTTCATAATTGACAAATCATGATAGCCGAATGGTCTGGGAAGGCCAACCGTAGGGGGTGAGAGTCCCGTAGGTGAAATTGTGAGATGCATGGAAGGAATCCTGAGTACGGCGGGACACGTGGAATCCCGTCGGAATCAACGAGGACCATCTCGTAAGGCTAAATACTACCTAGTGACCGATAGTGAACCAGTACCGTGAGGGAAAGGTGAAAAGAACCCCGGAAGGGGAGTGAAAGAGAACCTGAAACCGTGTGCCTACAAATAGTCAGAGCCCGTTAATGGGTGATGGCGTGCCTTTTGTAGAATGAACCGGCGAGTTACGATATCGTGCGAGGTTAAGCAGAAGATGCGGAGCCGTAGCGAAAGCGAGTCTGAATAGGGCGAAGAGTACGATGTTGTAGACCCGAAACCGTGTGAGCTAGCCATGAGCAGGCTGAAGGTCAGGTAACACTGACTGGAGGGCCGAACCAGGGCACGTTGAAAAGTGCTTGGATGACTTGTGGCTAGGGGTGAAATTCCAATCGAACACGGATATAGCTGGTTCTCTCCGAAATAGCTTTAGGGCTAGCCTCGATGTTAAGTCTACTGGAGGTAGAGCACTGAATGGGTGATGGCCCCACCTCGGGGTACTGATCTCAATCAAACTCCGAATGCCAGATAGATATAATCGGGAGTCAGACTGTGGGTGATAAGGTCCATGGTCAAAAGGGAAAGAGCCCAGACCGCCAGCTAAGGCCCCCAAGTGTCCGTTAAGTGGAAAAGGATGTGGAGATGCACAGACAACTAGGAGGTTGGCTTAGAAGCAGCCATCCTTTAAAGAGTGCGTAATAGCTCACTAGTCGAGTGACTCTGCGCCGAAAATGTACCGGGGCTAAACGGACCGCCGAAGCTGCGGATTGACTTTAGAGTCAGTGGTAGGAGAGCGTTCTAACAGCGGTGAAGCAGTACCGGAAGGAGCTGTGGAGCGGTTAGAAGTGAGAATGCCGGTGTGAGTAGCGAAAGATAGGTGAGAATCCTATCCATCGAAAGCCTAAGGTTTCCAGGGGAAGGCTCGTCCGCCCTGGGTAAGTCGGGACCTAAGGTGAGGCCGAAAGGCGTAGCCGATGGACAACAGGTTGATATTCCTGTACCACTTATTAAACTGATGGAGTGACGGAGAAGGCTAAGTTGAGCGTGTGATTGGATTCACGTGTAAGCAGTGAGGTGGTCATGTAGGCAAATCCGCATGGCATAACATTGAGCTGTGATGCCGAAGCCGAATGGCGAAGTCAACTGACGTCACGCTTCCAAGAAAAGCTTCTAGGGTTAATTTAATAAGTGCCCGTACCGATAACCGACACAGGTAGGCGAGGAGAGAATCCTAAGATGAGCGAGAGAACTCTTGTTAAGGAACTCGGCAAAATGACCCCGTAACTTCGGGAGAAGGGGTGCTTGTGAAAGCAAGCCGCAGTGAATAGGCCCAGGCGACTGTTTATCAAAAACACAGGTCTCTGCTAAACCGCAAGGTGATGTATAGGGGCTGACGCCTGCCCGGTGCTGGAAGGTTAAGAGGAGAGGTTAGCGCAAGCGAAGCTTTGAATTGAAGCCCCAGTAAACGGCGGCCGTAACTATAACGGTCCTAAGGTAGCGAAATTCCTTGTCGGGTAAGTTCCGACCCGCACGAAAGGCGTAACGATCTGGGCGCTGTCTCAACAAGAGACTCGGTGAAATCATAGTACCTGTGAAGATGCAGGTTACCCGCGACAGGACGGAAAGACCCCGTGGAGCTTTACTGTAGCTTGATATTGAGCACTGGTGGCACATGTACAGGATAGGTAGGAGACGAAGAAACCAGGACGCCAGTCTTGGTGGAGTCGCTGTTGGGATACTACCCTTGTGTCACTGGGGTTCTAACCCGTGGCCCTTATCGGGTCAGGGAACAGTGTCAGGTGGGCAGTTTGACTGGGGCGGTCGCCTCCCAAAGAGTAACGGAGGCGCCCAAAGGTTCCCTCAGAATGGTTGGAAATCATTCGAAGAGTGTAAAGGCAGAAGGGAGCTTGACTGCGAGACCTACAAGTCGAGCAGGGACGAAAGTCGGGCTTAGTGATCCGGCGGTACCGAATGGAAGGGCCGTCGCTCAACGGATAAAAGCTACCCCGGGGATAACAGGCTGATCTCCCCCAAGAGTTCACATCGACGGGGAGGTTTGGCACCTCGATGTCGGCTCATCGCATCCTGGGGCTGTAGTCGGTCCCAAGGGTTGGGCTGTTCGCCCATTAAAGCGGTACGCGAGCTGGGTTCAGAACGTCGTGAGACAGTTCGGTCCCTATCCGTCGTGGGCGTAGGAAATTTGAGAGGAGCTGTCCTTAGTACGAGAGGACCGGGATGGACACACCGCTGGTGTACCAGTTGTTCTGCCAGGAGCATAGCTGGGTAGCTACGTGTGGACGGGATAAACGCTGAAAGCATCTAAGCGTGAAGCCCCCCTCAAGATGAGATTTCCCATTCGAAAGAAGTAAGATCCCTTGAAGACGACGAGGTTGATAGGTCAGGAGTGGAAGTGTGGTGACACATGGAGCGGACTGATACTAATCGATCGAGGACTTAACCAAAGAAACTGAAGAAGATATCTAGTTTTGGAAGATTAACAACATCTTTCAATGGTCTAGTGATGATGGCAAGGAGGGCACACCTGTTCCCATACCGAACACAGAAGTTAAGCTCCTTAGCGCCGAGGGTAGTACGCAAGTGCGAGAGTAGGACGTCGCTGGGCCAAACCTATATGCGGGTGTAGTTTAATGGTAGAACTTCAGCCTTCCAAGCTGACTGTGAGAGTTCGATTCTCTTCACCCGCTCCAATTCGAATAGTCGCACTCTTAGAGTGCTTTTTTTGTGTTTATAGATAGAACCTCTACCAGGTTTATTACATATAGTATCTCGTAATAAACTAAAGGTAGGGATAAAACATGAACTTTTTAGCTATTCTACTATTCTCTGCATCTGCTACTTGCGATAGTCTTATTATAGGTTTGAGCTATGGTGCAAGAAAAATAAAAATTTGTTTTACAAGTAATTTAATTGTTGGTCTCATTTCTTGCCTGGGTACTATGCTAGGTATGTATATAGGTAATATATTTAATGGTTTTTTGATTGGTTCAATTACGCAATGGATAGGGAGTGCACTGTTATTTTTATTTGGATTTTATATGTTTTATCAGGCCCTATATAAGCAAATAAAAGCTAATAGTGATGTGAAGATTATTAATGATGCTGCTGATTTAGCAGAGAATTTTGATAAGGACCATTCAAAATCTATTGATATTAGAGAAGCTTGTATGTTAGGTTTATTTTTATGTTTGAATAATTTGGGTTTAGGTATTGGTGCTGCTTTAACAGGGCTTAATATTTATATTACATCAGTAACTTGTTTAATTTTAAGTATCTTATTTATTGAATTTGGATGTCGTTTAACATATAATTTTTTAAGTTACAGTACTGTGAAGTATGCAGAGTATATTGCTAGTGTGATTATTATGTTACTGGCTATTTACCAATTGTTCTTTTAGTTTAGGTCAGGATACAAAAGGATGAAGCGTAGTCTTCATCCTTTTGTATTTTATTGTCGTATTAGTACTAATCTGTTTACTGAGATATGTTATAATAAAGTTAGAATAAACTTTCTAATTTATTAAGATATTTATGATAAAATTTATCCATAATAATTCATAATCTTTATTTAGAACTTATAGGTGATAGTATGACATATATAATTAAAACAAATTCTGTTGAAGAAACTCAGTTACTTGCTGAGAAGATTGGTGGTTGGGTTCAACCTGGTATGATTTTGACTTTAGAAGGTGATCTTGGTGCAGGGAAGACAACTTTTACGAAGGGATTTGCAAAAGGTCTTGATATTAAACGAAATGTAAATAGCCCGACGTTTACCATTATTAAGGAATACCAAGGACGTTTACCACTTTATCATATGGATGTGTATCGTTTAGAAAATGGTGCTGAGGATATGGGATTAGATGATTACTTATTTGGTGATGGTGTTTGTGTTGTTGAGTGGGCTAGTATGATTGAAGATATCCTTCCTAAAGAACGTCTAGATATTAAAGTATATCGTGAAGGTGAGAACGATCGCCGTATTGAATTAACTCCTGTAGGGGAATTTTATGAATCAATTCGTGAGGTGTTATAAAAATGTTTGTTTTAGCTATTGATACATCAAATACTACTTTATCGCTTGCTCTTGTTGAGAATAATGAGATATTAATTGAAGTCGTTGAGGCTACTAAAAATGATCATTCAAAGCGTTTGATGCCGACGATTGAAGCCTTATTTAAAAAAGTTAATCGTACCCCTAAAGAGCTTGACTTAATTGCTGTTGCAGAGGGGCCAGGTTCATATACGGGTGTTCGTATTGGAGTGACTGTTGCTAAGACGTTAGCGTGGACATTAAATAAACCGTTAGTAGGTGTTTCTAGTTTAGAAATTTTAGCTCGTAATATCAAAGAAGACGCGTACATTATTCCTTTATTTGACGCGCGTCGTCAAACGGTGTTTGCTGGAGTTTATGAAGGAGCGTCATCGAATGTCGTTATTTCAGATGGACACTATGAATTACAAGGTTTATTAGACAATTTATCAAAAAGTGAGAAAAAAATGTATTTCCTTGGTAATGATGTTGCAAGGTACTGGGATTTAATTGAGTCTGTTCTAGGTGATAAGGTAATTAAGGTGGAAGATGAAAATTTAAATATGCCACATGCCTCTGTTTTAGCAAATTTAGCATTAGAAAAGACTCCTGTAGATAATATTCATCATTTTACGCCGAAGTATCATCGTTTACCAGAAGCAGAAATGAATTGGATGTTAGAACAAAAAAATAAGGGATTATAATGATGAATATTCGTTTAATGAGAGAAGAAGATTTATTTCAGGTTACATCGTTACATGATGTATTATTTAAACAATCTTTTAATTTTGAAGATTATGTGCAAGAGAAGATGTTTCATTATGGGATTGTTATTGAAATCGATCATCAAATTGTTGGTTATTTAGTAGGTCAGATTATTTTTGAAATGTCAGATTTATATTATGTTGCTGTAAATCCTGATTACCGATCAAAAGGTTATGGAAGATTGCTTGTTGAACAATTTATCCAAGATGCGTGTAAAAACGAAGGTGATACGATGTCATTAGAAGTTCGTATGAGTAATCACACAGCGATTCGTTTATATGAGAAGTGTGGGTTCATTTCGGTTGGAACTCGTGCAAGGTATTATGCAGATGGTGAAGATGCATTATTAATGACTCGTAATTTTAGATAGAAGTTGGTGATAGTCATGGAAAAAGATATTTTAGTATTAGCGGTTGAGAGTAGCTGTGATGAGACGAGTGTTGCGGTTATTAAAAATGGAACTGAGATTTTATCGAATGTAGTTGCATCTCAGATTGAGAGTCATAAACGTTTTGGTGGGGTTGTTCCTGAGGTGGCAAGTCGTCATCATGTTGAGAGTGTGACGCTTGTTTTTGAAGAGGCTTTAAAGGTAGCAAATGTAATTTGGGATGATATTGATGCGATTACGGTGACCGAGGGGCCAGGTTTAATTGGATCATTATTAATTGGGATTAATGCAGCAAAAGCTTTAGCATTTGCTCATGATATTCCATTAGTCGGTGTGCATCATATTGCGGGGCATATTTATGCGAATCAATTAGTGGAACCTTTAGAGTTTCCATTGTTAGCATTAGTCGTTTCAGGTGGCCATACGGAGTTAGTTTATATGAAGGATCACTATCAGTTTGAAGTGATTGGTGAGACGTTAGATGATGCAGTAGGAGAGGCTTATGATAAGGTGGCTCGTACGTTAAGTTTACCGTATCCAGGTGGTCCACATATTGACCGTTTAGCCGCTGTTGGTGAAGATACTTATAAGTTACCTCGTGTTTGGTTAGATAAAGAGTCTTACGATTTTAGTTTCTCTGGGTTAAAATCAGCAGTTATTAATACCGTACATAATGCAAAACAACGTGGTGAGGAGATTGTTCCTGAAAATTTAGCGGCAAGTTTCCAAGCGAGCGTGGTGGAAGTTCTTGTGGAAAAAACGATGCGTGCGGCACGTGAATATAACGTAAAACAAATTATTGTCGCTGGTGGAGTATCAGCCAATAAAGGACTTCGTAAAGGTTTAGAAGAAGCTGTTGCGAAAGATGGCCATATTAAATTAACGGTTCCTCCATTATCACTTTGTACAGATAATGCAGCGATGATTGGTGCTGCAGGAACGATGGCTTATTTAAAAGGGCATCGTAGTGGAATGGATATGAATGGATTATCAGGAATGGAGTTAACTTCATTATAAAAAAGTAGCCGTAAGGCTACTTTTTTATAGTTGTTGTAGAAATTTTTTTGTATAGGCTAGTCTTTCTTCGCCTATTTCTTTCCCAATTGTGGTGAAAAATTCGAATTTATTTTGTCGAATGTCATCAAAGAGTTGGTGTTGTGTTCCTTCGAGTGCAAGTGCTCTAGCTATTTCTGGAGCTCCAATCTGTTCTAAGGTATAGAGGTCATGAACGATTTTTTCTTCTTCTGTCAGAGGTGAGTGTAATTGACGTTCTAAGCTATAAAGACCATCTTTTATTTGATCAGGATCCCAATTTAAGGAGACAAGTTGTGATAAAGTTTGTGCCATAAATTTAGAATCTGTTTGAAGTTTAGTGAGTAATCCAGAGAAGGTTGCTAGGAAATAAAGTTTAGAAAGGTTTAATGTTTTGGTGTCAAAGAAATTAAGATTTTTGACGATACAGTTAAGAGATTCAGGTTGTGGATAGTAAGGAATTACATAAGTGAGATAATCTTGGAGATTTGTACTAGGGATACGTTTGATTCGTCCAAAAAGATGAACATCGTGATAAGTTCCGTTTTGATAGTAGGCTTGGCGACGTGTGCCTTCATGTTCAAAGTTGAGTGATTGGAGTAGTTTTTGGCTAGGTGTATTATAATCATATATTTCTGATTCGATTCGATGAACACCTTGGTTAAATAAGGTAGTTATTAATGTTTCAAGTGCTTCTTTCATGTAACCTTGCCCTCGGTGTGAGCCGAGCCCAAATCTAAGCCAGGCACAAGTTGCATGTTCATCTAACCAATTGATACGGATATATCCGATAGGCTCATTGGTTTCATTGATTACGAGAATGTAGTAGGGGTCATGATTGTTAGTAATATCTGTTTGTTCAGTTTCTGTGGTGAACTCTTTTTGACCTGTGGACATCTCTTGCAGATCAGGATCATTCTTCCATTGGGCTAGAAGTTTTGCATCAGTAATTTCAACGTTTCTTAAGGTTAGTCTTTTTGTTTTCATAGTATTCCTCCATTTTATGAATGTCAACAGAACACTCGTGACTTTAGTCATGGGAGGTTCAAGTGATGTTTAAGTATATGAAAAAGCTCTATCTTATATGAGATAGAGCTAGAGATTTTATTGGTAGGCGATTTGATTAACTCCCCCTTCGTTGTGTTTAATCTGATTTGCCTAGCTAGTGAACAAGATTTTTTGACTCTTTTTTTGAAAATTCCTCCTTTTGTTACATGATATTCACTACATATTGTGGATATTCAAAAAGTCGTCCAAATGGACGACTTTTTTTATGATAAGCTTAATTCTTCCCAAGTTTCCATAGATTCCATGATTAACTCTTCAAGTTCTTCGATTCGAGCTTGAACCTGTGCTGATTTTTGTGTGTCCAGATAGACTTCTTCTTGGAAAAGCTCAGCTTTTTTATATTCAAGTTCTTCTTCATAGGCGGCGATTTTTGATTCGATGTCCTCTAGTTGACGTTTACGCTGTTGTTCTAATCGTCGCTGTTCTTTTTGTTTTTGGTAATCTGTTACATTGTTAGTTGTTGTTGCGTTTGACTCCTCAGCTAATTTAGCTGCTTCTAGCTCAGCCAATTGTTGTTTCTTCTCCATATAATCTGAGTAGTTTCCTAAGTATGATACTACCCCATGCGGAGTAACCTCTAAAATGCGTGTTGCGATTTTATCGATGAAGTAACGGTCATGGGAGATGAAGAAGACTGTTCCTTCATAGTCTTCTAGTGAAAGTTCTAGCATTTCTTTACTATCAATATCTAAGTGATTAGTTGGCTCATCTAGAAGTAAGAAGTTATTTTTTTGAAGCATGAGTTTACAAAGTGTTAGTCGAACCTTTTCACCACCAGACAGTTGGTTAACTGTCTTAAAGACGTCATCTCCTGTAAACAGGAAGTTTCCAAGTAATGTACGAATATCTTTTTCTAGTCGCGTCGGGAAGTAGTTCCAAACTTCATTTAAGACGGTGTTATTAGAAGTTAGGTTTGCTTGTTCTTGATCAAAGTATCCCATGTCTAGGCTTTTACCGTAGTAAACTTCTCCCCCTAACTTTGGTAAGTCACCTGCTACTGTTTTAAGGATGGTAGATTTTCCGATTCCATTTGGCCCAATTAAAGCCACACGATCTAGACGATTAATTTGGAAGTCTAGATGATCTGAGATGATTTGATCTGGGTATCCAACTGTTAAATCTTCTACTTTTAGGACGTCATTTCCGCTTCGGCGATCAATTTCAAATGTAATACCGATTGATTTATCGTTGATTTTAGGGATTTCAATACGCTCCATTTTATCTAATAGCTTACGGCGTGATTGAGCACGTTTTGTTGTTGAAGCACGGACGATGTTTCGACTAATGAAGTCTTCCATTTTTGAAATCTCTTTTTGTTGTTTTTCGTATTGCTTCATGAGGGATGCATAGGAAACTGCTTTTTGATCCATATAATCTGAGTAGTTTCCTTTGTACTTCGTACATTTTCGATACTCAATTTCATAGACCGTTGTTGCAATCTGATCGATAAAATAGCGGTCATGTGAGACGATAACTACGGCACCTGAATATTTTTTTAGGTATCCTTCCAACCATTCGATTGTATCGATGTCTAAGTGGTTAGTAGGCTCATCGAGAATTAGGACATCTGGTTTTTGAAGAAGGAGTTTGGCAAGAGCCAATCTTGTTTTTTGTCCTCCACTCAAGTTTGAGATTTTTTGGTCAAAGCCAATCTCATTGAATTTAAATCGATTGAGAATATTATTGATTTCAGATTCGTAAGTATAACCACTCATTAATTCAAAGCGATGATTTAAGTTTTGATATTGTTCAATAATTCTTAAGTATTGTTCGCTGCTTGGGTCTTCTTCAGCCATTTTAAGGCTTAGCTCTTCAAGCTGGCCTTTTAGTTTGATTGTTTCAGCGAAGACGCTTAACATTTCATTATAGATGGTGTCATTTGAATTAACGTGGCTTGATTGGGCAAAATAGCCTAGGACGACACTTTGTGGCTTGTGGATTTCTCCACTATCGAAGTCGATTTCATCAGCAATCATTTTTAATAATGTTGATTTACCGGCACCATTACGTCCAACAACGGCAATACGCTCCCCTTTTTTGACTTCAAATTGCACATTTTCAAGAATGGGAGTTCCTGAATAGAGCTTTGTCAATTTGCTAGTTTGTAATAAGATCATTTTGTTTCTCCTTTATATATTAACTTATCAGTAGATATTCGGATTTTATTGTATTTATTTATAAGTATAATGCTTAAAGAAGAGATAAGCAACGGACACTGGATGAAATAATATTCGAATTTTAAAACAATTTAACATATAGACGTTTTATGCTTCTGACAGTATTCACATTGAATTATTTTCATGTTATTATTGAAATATGGTAAAGGAGGTTTTCTATGTTATCGAATATTCCAAATGCAACGATTAAAAGGTTAGCACTTTATCGTCGCTGTTTCGTTGAATTAGATGAAATGGGCGTTAAACGAATTCAGTCAGGTGAATTAAGCCAAAAAATAGGGATTGATTCTGCTACTATTCGACGTGATTTTTCATATTTAGGTGAATTAGGTCGTCAAGGATATGGATATGAGGTACGCGTTGTTTTAGAGGCATTTAATAATTTATTGAAAACAGAGGATGCACAGAGCTGTGTTTTAATTGGGGTCGGAAACTTAGGGCGTGCACTATTAAAGTATTTTTGCTCAGATAAGTTTAAGAAACGTGTATTTAGAACACCAGTTAACTTAATTGCAGGGTTTGATACAGATGAAAGCTTAGTTGGACAATGTGTAGGTGAATTGCCTCTTTATCATTTAAATGATTTAAAATCGTATATTGAAGAACACCGTGTTACTTATGTTATTTTAACAGTACCACCGACAGTTGCTCAAAGTGTTGCAACATCATTAGAAGGGTTAGGTATTAAAGGTATTTTAAATTTATCTTCTACAGTGATTAATGTGAGTGAAGACATTACCGTTCATGAAGTAGATTTAAATATGGAGTTAGAGACATTATTCTTCTATGTTTTTCAAAAAGAACAAGCAAAACATTAGTACTTTTTAAAATTCGTCCGTTATAAGCTTATAATCAATTGATTATAAGCTTTTTTTCTTTTTACAGGCGATGAATAATGGTAAAATAATGTTATTTTATTGAAAACTATTCAATACATCAGTATAATTATGAGCGATGATAGCGTTTGTCAAACTTAATGGTGATTTTATAACATCAATTAAGGTCATACTAACGATGTCAAATATAATATTCAAGACGTTGCATTCGAAAGAAGCGACAGTGGAGGAGAAGAAAAATGAATCAATCAAGAAAGAAAACCAAGTTTTTAGTTTTACTAACGATGTTTTGTAGTATTCAAGTTGTTTTAATGTTAACACCACTTGGATATATTCCATTAGGCCCAGTTCGTGCCACAACCATGCATATTCCAGTTATTTTAGCAGGAATTTTATTGGGAGTCAAAGGTGGAGCTATTACAGGATTAGTTTTTGGATTGAGTAGTGTGATTATTAATACGATTACCCCAACGATTACATCATTTGTATTTACCCCATTTTATTCATTAGGTGAATATCGTGGAAACTTCATGAGTTTAGTTATTGCTATTGGTCCACGTGTCTTACTTGGGGTATTAGCTGCAGTGATTTATCATTGGTTTAAAAATAAAAATAATAAAATGAGATTATTCGGTAGTGGAGTTACGGCTTTAGTTTGTACGTTAATTCACTCCATTTTAGTGCTTGGAATGATCTACTTATTCTTTGGTCCAAGTTATGCGGCAGCCAAAGGAGTTGAAGTTTCAGCTTTATTTGGCTTATTACTAGGAATCATTACGACAAATAGTGTACTCGAAGCCATCTTAGCTACATTAATTATTGCACCATTAACGAAGGTGTTAGAACCAATTACGAAGAAGGTGATTTAGTTGAACAAAAAGACTATTGTATTGGGAGTTTGTGGGGGAATTGCAGCTTATAAAAGTGCACAACTTGCAAGTAGTCTATATAAAAAAGGTTATGATGTTCATGTCATTATGACGAAAAATGCTACAGAATTTATTACACCGATGACATTTGAAACATTAACTCATAATCGTGTATCTGTTGGAACGTTTGATCGCAATTTCCAGTATGATGTGAATCATATTTCATTAGCTAAGCGCGCAGATTTATTTGTTGTGGCTCCAGCTTCAGCAAATTGTATTGCGAAGTTTGCTCATGGATTAGCGGATGATATGTTGACGACAACGTTTTTAGCCGCTGCTTGCCCAAAACTCATTGCACCTGCAATGAATACAGGAATGTTAAATAATCCAATCACACAGCATAATATTGAGATTTGTAAAAAATATGGAATGACTTTTGTTGAATCAGATAGTGGTTATTTAGCATGTGGAGATGTTGGGAAAGGTCGATTGGCAGAAATCGAGGATATTGAAGATGCGATTGAAAGTTTATTAGTTAAGGACAAGCCTTTAAAAGGAATGAAAGTTGTCGTAACCGCAGGACCCACTCAAGAAGATTTAGATCCAGTTCGTTTCATGACGAATCATTCAAGTGGGAAGATGGGGTATGCAGTGGCACGTGCTGCTCGTAATTTAGGTGCGGATGTGACGTTAGTAACTGGGCCTGTTTCATTAAGAAAGCCAGTTTTCATGGATGTTGTTGAGGTTAGAACAGCAATTCAAATGTTTGAAGCAGTCGAGGCTCTAAAAGATGATTATGATATTTTAGTGAAATCAGCAGCCATTTCAGATTACCGAGTGGAGCGTGTGAGTGATCATAAAATGAAAAAGCAAGGTAATCAGTTGACGATTGATTTTGTAACCAATCCAGATATCTTAGCTCATATGGGGCAGTTAAAAAAGGCGGATCAAGTTGTTTGTGGGTTTGCTATGGAGACTCAAGATTTAGTTGAGAATGCTACGAAGAAGTTAGTGAATAAAGGTGCTGACTTGATTGTTGCAAATCAGTTAAATGAAGATGCAGCGGGATTCAAAAAGGATACGAATGTAGTGACGATGTTAACGGGTGAGGGCGTAACGAAGTTAGATGTCATGTCTAAAGAAGCACTTGGTTATGAGATTATGAATCGTTTATTACAGATTTTAGTGAAGAAAAGAGGGATAGTATGTTAGTCGTTATTGATGTAGGAAATACGAATATTACACTAGGAGTTTATGACCAGGATGAATTAATTGCAAATTTTCGGCTAACGACTAAATTGCAACGAACATCAGATGAATTTGGAATTACGTTATTTTCATTCTTCCAAACAAAGAATATTGATCCAAAGGGGGTTGAGGATGTTTTAATCTCCAGCGTTGTGCCTAAGATTATGCATTCTTTAACAAATGCTATTCGTAAGTATTTTAATATTGAACCAATCATTGTCGGCCCAGGTATTAAGACCGGTATTAGTGTGAAAACTGAAAATCCAAGAGAGGTGGGAGCTGATCGTATTGTTGATATTGCAGCAGCATATCATATTTATGG
Source organism: Turicibacter sp. H121 (assembly GCF_001543345.1). NCBI lineage: Bacteria > Bacillati > Bacillota > Erysipelotrichia > Erysipelotrichales > Turicibacteraceae > Turicibacter > Turicibacter sp. H121. The sequence continues at coordinate 1,550,970 of NZ_CP013476.1, forward strand.
TGGTCCAGCGCTTGTTATTGATTTTGGGACGGCAACAACCTATGATTATGTCAATGAAAATGGTGAGTTTGAGTTTGGGGTCACGTCACCAGGAATTGAGATTTCTGCTCAAGCTTTATGGACACAAGCTGCAAAGTTACCTGAAATTGAAATTAAAAAGCCTGCGACGATTATGTGTCGTAATACGATTACGAGTATGCAAGGTGGATTAGTTTATGGTTATATCGGTCAAACGGAATACATTATCAAAAAAGTAAAGGAAGCTGTTGGTAAAGACATTAAAGTGGTAGCGACTGGTGGACTTGGGCGTATCATTTATAATGAAACTGATATGATTGATATTTATGATCCAGATTTAGCTTTTAAAGGAATGAAAGTTATTTATCATAAAACAAAGGGATAAGAAGATTATTGATCGTTGATAAAAAGGAATCAAATGTATTTGGTTCTTTTTTTATGTTCAGGCAAAATAAAAGGAAAATTATGGATTTGTTATTGAAAGTAATCACAGATTTAAATATAATAGGAGAAGTAATTCTACTAATGAGACTTAATGATGATCAGTTGACATCAATTAAGTAAAGCGTTAGGGGGATTAAAAATATTATTCAAGACGTTGCATTCAGAAGAAGCGACAGTGGAGGAGAAAGAAATGAATCAATCAAGTAAGAAAACCAAGTATTTAGTTTTAGTCACCGTGTTTTGTAGTATTGAGGTATTATTGATGTTTACCCCTCTTGGATTTATTCCAATTGGGCCGATGAAGGCCACAACCATGCATATTCCGGTTATTTTAGCAGGGATTTTATTAGGAATCAAAGGGGGTGCAATTACTGGTCTTGTCTTTGGGATTTCGAGTGTTGTCAATGCCACGATTAATCCAACGATTTTATCATTTGTATTTACGCCTTTTTATTCGCTTGGCGAGTATCACGGAAATTTCATGAGCTTAGTTATTGCTATTGTACCTCGTGTATTGTTAGGCGTATTAGGTGGTTTAATTTATAGTTGGTTTAAAAATCGAGATAAAAATATGATTGGCGGAGGCGTAACAGCACTATTGTGTACAGTTCTACATACGGCGATGGTATTAGGAATGATTTATATCTTTTTTGGACCAAGTTATGCAGCTGCTCAAGGGTTAGATACAACACAGTTATTAATAGCCTTAATTGGATTGGTATTTACAAATGGTCTTTTAGAAGCCTGTGTAGCTACAGTTGTAATTGTACCATTAGTAAAAGTACTAGAGCCAATGGCTCAAAAAATGGGCTTAACTCATATGAATATAAAGTTAAATAAAGTTGAACGCTAGAGCTTTAAGCTAGGAGTAATTTTCCTAGCTTTTTTTGATTCGTCAAATAATTGATTTTAGTAGGTGATTTTGATAGAAGAATAGGAATAAATGTTAATATTAAGCATATTAATCATTAGGTAGACTATAATAAAAAGGATTTTGGTTTAAAGTATTGCCATTATTTATTCATCTTTGTATAATTTATTTAATAGCACTCATATAGGTAGAGTGCTAAAACGAGGAGGGACATACATGTTAAAACCATTAAACAATAATGTTGTACTTGAGGTTGTTGAGGTTGAAAAGACAACAGCTAGTGGAATCATTCTTTCGGGAGAAGCTTCAAAACCAAAGCATTCAGAAGGAGTTGTAGTTGCCATTGGTGATGGAAAGTTATTAGATAATGGGAAACGTCATCCAATAACTGTTGAGGTGGGGCAACGTGTTATCTATAACGGATTTGGTGGAACAAAGGTCTCACATCAAGGAAAAGAATTAGTTATTTTATCCCAAGATGATATTTTAGCAATTGTTGAGTAAGTTAAATTTAGTTTAATATATTAATTTTGATTTAAGGGAGGATTTAATATTATGGCAAAAGAAATTTTATTTGCTGAAGATGCACGTCGTGCGATGATTCGTGGAGTGGATAAATTAGCGGATACAGTAAAAGTAACTTTAGGACCAAAAGGTCGAAATGTCATTTTAGAGCAAAAGTTTGGAGCACCTCAAATTATTAATGATGGGGTTTCAATTGCAAAAGAAATTGAATTAGAAGATAAGTTTGAAAATATGGGAGCTCGTTTAGTAGCTCAAGTTGCAAGCCGTACGAATGATGTAGCTGGAGATGGAACAACAACGGCAACGGTTTTAGCTCAAGCGATGATTCGTGAAGGAAATAAAAATATTGTAGCGGGAGCTAATCCAATAACGATTCGTCGTGGAATCGAGCGTGCTGTGAAAGTGGCTGTTGAAGCATTAAAGGCTAATTCTAAGCCGATAGAAGGAAAAGAATCAATTGCTAACGTAGCTGCGATTTCTGCTGCAGATGAAGAAATCGGGAAATTAATTGCTGAAGCTATGGAACGTGTTGGTAATGATGGAGTGATTACTTTAGAAGAGTCTAAAGGATTTGAAACAACAATGGATATTGTTGAAGGAATGCAATTTGATCGTGGATATTTATCATCTTATATGGTGACAGATACAGATAAAATGGAAGCTGTTTTAGATAATCCATACATTTTAGTGACAGATTCTAAAGTTGGTACGTTACAAGACATCTTACCAATTCTTGAGCAGTTAGTCCAAACAGGACGTCCAATGATTATCATTGCTGATGATATTGAAAATGAAGCATTAGCAGCATTAGTTGTTAATAAATTACGTGGAACATTCAATGTGGTAGCTGTTAAAGCACCTGGATTTGGTGATCGTCGTAAACGTATGCTTGAAGATATCTCAATTTTAACTGGTGCTCAATTAATTACTGAGGAGTTAGGATTAGACCTTAAAAATACAACATTAGATCAATGTGGACGCGCTGGACGTGTGATTGTAACAAAAGATCATACAACCATTGTTGAAGGAACTGGTTCACAAATTGATATTCAAGCTCGTATTGCTCAAATTCGTGCAGAGTTAGAAAATACGACTTCAGAATTTGATAAAGAGAAATTATTAGAACGTTTAGCAAAATTAAGTGGAGGAGTTGCCGTGATTAAGGTTGGGGCAGCGACTGAAACTGAATTAAAAGAACGTAAATTACGTATTGAAGATGCTTTAAATGCGACACGTGCAGCGGTTCAAGAAGGGATTGTTGCTGGTGGTGGAACAGCTTATATGAATATTTACAATGATGTCGCTAAAATTGAAGCAATTGGTGATGAGGCAACTGGGGTTCAAATCGTTTTAAAAGCTTTAGAAGCCCCAATTCGCCAAATTGCTGAAAATGCTGGAATTGAAGGTTCAATTATTGTCTATAAATTAAAAGAGTTAGATCCGGGATTTGGATATAATGCAGCAACTGATGAGTTTGTGGATATGTTTAAATCAGGTATTGTGGATCCAACGAAAGTCACTCGTTCTGCTTTACAAAATGCAGCGAGTATTTCAGCTTCATTCTTAACTGCTGAAGCAGCTGTTGTGGAAATTGAAAAGCCACAAGCAGTTCAAGCCCCAAGTGATATGGGTGGAATGGGAATGATGTAATAAAAAATCTCTAGATTTATCTAGAGATTTTTTTTATGATGAAATAAGATAAGTTATAATAAAGAAGATAACTATTGGAGGTTTTTATGAAGGGAATCGGAACAGATATTATCGAGATTAAACGTATTAAACAATTAAACCACCGTGAACGCTTTATCCATAAATTATTAAGTGAAGAAGAGTTTAGGTTATATCAATCCTTCCAGCATGAAAAAAGGCAGAATGAATTTTTAGCAGGACGTTGGGCAGCCAAAGAAGCTTTATATAAAGCGTTAGGATCCTATTGTGATGGAAAATCATATAAAGACTTTAGTATTATGAATGATGAACGAGGAAAGCCTTATTTATTAAGCCCAATGCTTGAAAACGTTCATATTAGTATTAGTCACTGTGAGAATTATGCGGTTGCATTTGTCATTTGGGCATAAAAAAATCAGCTAAATTTAGCTGATTTTTTTATTGAATTAGTAACGTCTATCTGGTGCAAATAGTAAACCAATATTAATAAGTCCGGCAATTCCTACTAAGGCGTAAACAACGCGTGAGATGATTGCATCTTGTCCGCCAAATAAGAATGCAACAAGATCGAATTGGAAGAATCCAATAAGACCCCAGTTAATTGCACCAATTACCGTTAAAATCAAAGCAATACGTTGAATTAACGACATAGTTTTCGCTCCTTCCTATTTTGGATATTTATAGTATTTAATTAATAAGGGAGTTTTATGTATTAGAAAGCATAAATTAATTTAATATTTCATAGTATTAATTGAAATTGAACTTAATAAAGAGGTGGATAGCGATGAAGAAATTATGTTTAATGTTCGCAGTAGTGCTTACCGTGCTATTAGCTGCATGTGGAGAAATGTCTCAGCAAGACGTTGTTGACAAGCTCACGAGCAACTTAGAAGATGCTAAGTCATATTATGCAACAGGTGTGATGGAAGTTGATAATAATGGCCAAGTGTATCAGTATAATGTTGAGGTAGCTTATCAAAAACCAGAGAATTACAAAGTTACGTTAAAAAATGAAACAACAAACAATGAGCAAATCATACTAAAGAATGACGAAGGTGTCTTTGTATTAACACCTGCGTTAAATAAGCAATTTAAGTTCCAAAGTGATTGGCCATTATCAAGTTCACAAGTTTATTTATATCAATCATTAATGACTGATATTTTAAACGATGCTGAAGTAAAATTTGAATCTGGAGAAGAGAATTATACATTTGAGGCTAAAGCTAATTATCATGGAAATCGTGATTTAGTTTCTCAAAAAATTACGTTTGATAAAAAATCATTAACTCCAGCAGAAGTTTACGTAGTTGATAGTGAGGGAGAACCTCGTATTTCAATGAAATTCTCTTCATTTAATTTTGATGAAAAACTTGCAGATGGATACTTTGATTGTCAACAAACAATGGAGTATTCACAAGAAACAATGGGTGAAGGTGTTATCAATGTGTTAGATGATGAGTTATACCCAGCTTATTTACCGGAAGGAACAACGTTAGTTAATAAACAAGCGATTGACATTGAGGAAGGTCAACGTATTATTATGACATTTAGTGGTGATCAAGATTTCACAATGATTCAAGAGCCTGTTACATATAATGATTCAGTAGGTGTGGAATCTGTTGCAGGTCAACCTGTAATGATTAATGGAACAATTGGTGCGTTAAGTGAAAATTCAATTACATGGGTTGAAGGTGGAGTTGAGTGTTTCTTAGTTTCTGAGACATTGGATACAGAACAATTAGTTTCAGTTGCAGCATCAGTTTCAAATCTTGCTGAAAAATAAGAGATAAAAAAGACGATAACCTTTAATAGTAGATAAAAATTAATAGTAAGAGAAGTAATCTAAGTTAAAGATTGCTTCTCTTTTTTATGTTAGTCAAAAAAATGTAATAGTTGATAGATCAGATTAAATGGATAAAACTTTGATTTTTTATGATCTTACAATTGGAATAATTTAATTTGAGTTGATTAATATAATTTTTATCATCGAATGTAATGATAATTTCACACTTTTCACTTACTATTTGACTATGTCCCAGGAATCGTAATTTTTAAGTATAACGAGTGGGAGATTCTGATAGGATATTAGAAGATATAATGGATTTGATTATAGTTAAACACAGTAAACTGATGACAATGACTAAAGAGATTATTATAATCAGTGAGGTTATTTTATGATGACTCATCTGCTTCATGGAAACCTCCTCTATGTGAAAAGAAACTCTTTAGTTTATATTAAAAAAACTATGTTTTTCGTGTGTACAAAATGTATTCATTTATGTTAAATTTTAAATAGATATTTTTTCACTATTGGAGAGTGTTAGGATGAGTACAAGATATAAAGTATTAGTGGCAGAAGATGAAGTGAAAATTAGAGAGATTTTAGTGGATTTTTTAACGGATTATTATGAAGTGATTGAAGCTAAAGATGGGGAGGAAGCACTACGTTTATTCCATTCACAACAAATTGATTTAGTGCTCTTGGATTTAATGATGCCAGGAAGAGATGGGTTTTCTGTTTTAAAGGAGATTCGCTCAGTGTCTAAGGTACCAGTCATGATTTTAACAGCGCGCTCTAGTGTGGAAGATCAAGTTAAAGGTTATGATTTAAAAGTGGATGATTATGTTACAAAACCATTTGATAATAAAGTTTTAGTAGCAAAAATAAATCGTCTATTAGCTCGTGTGAATGAAGAAGATGAAGTAGAAACCTATGAGCTTGCTTTTGATGGGTTAGTTGTGAATAAATTATCACGTACGGTTCGTATTGATAATGAATTAATCGATTTTAGACCAAAAGAATTTGATTTATTAGTCTTTTTAATTGAAAATCACCGTATTGCTTTAGATCGTGATCGTATTCTAGATGCGGTATGGGGAATTGATTATTTCGGTGATACCCGAGTCGTGGATACACATATTAAAAAAATCCGTAAAAAATTAGGAACATACGCGAAGTACATTCATACGGTATTTGGAGTTGGATATAAATTTGAGGTGATCTAAAGTTGCGCTTAGCTACCAAGATTTTTTTATTACTTTTTGGCTTGTTTTTTGCAACGATGAGTTTAGACATCGCAGCCCAATATTATTTTTATGATTTTGCTTATCCAAGTTATAAACAAAATCAAATTTATCAGCTCGTTTACGATATAAAAGAAGAAGTCCCCAATTTTGAGCGACACACCAATGACTTTTTTTCGTATATGAATGAGCTTAAAAGCGAGTATTTAGTTCAATACAAGCTTCATAGTTCAAATACTTCGCAGTTAAATTTAGATCGTTTAACTGATAATGATATTTTCTTTGAATCCAAGAATGAAGAAAATGTGACAACATATCACTATTATACGAAGATTACGTTTAAGGGTGGAGAGCAATGGATTATTGAGGTTTCTTATTCTTTGCAGGTCTTAGGGGAAATGTTATCAGTTTTCACGAATTACTATATTTTCATTTTTATGATTCTCGCGATTTTAGTTCTGTTTTTTGCCATTTGGCTGACCGAACATATTACAAAACCGCTACTTCATATGAAGCGGGTAACAGAAAATATAGCAAATATCAATTTTACAGAAAAATGTGAAGTGACATCTGATGATGAATTAAAAGAGCTGGCAACGAATATTAATATAATGAGTGATAATTTAAATAATACGTTAACGAAGTTAAAGGTTGCGAATGAGCGTTTACAAGATGATATTGCACGTGAGCGTGAGTTTGAACAAATGCGTTCAAATTTCTTTTCAACGATTTCTCATGAATTAAAAACACCGTTAACCATTATTAAAGGGATTGCAACACGAGTAAAATCAAAACCTATGTCACAGGATGATGTGAAATTACAGCTAGAATCGATCATTGAAGAGGTTGATCGAATGACGCTGATGGTTCAAGATACATTAAATTATATGAAGATGGAAAATCCAGAAGATTTTTTAGAATATAGTAGTTTCAATTTGAAGATGCTGGTTGAGCATTTAAATAAGAAAGTGGAACATCTAATGGGCGAGAAACATCTACATATTCATTTAGATTTAGATGATGTTTATGTTGAGGCAGATTCAGAGCAAATTATGACAGTTGTAACAAACTTATATTCAAATGCAATTCGCTATACTCCAGATGGAGACCATATATATGTGACACTGAAACGTTATGATGATAAAGTTCGATTTGAGATTGAAAATACAGGGATTTTTATTCTAGAAGCTGAAATCGATCGTATTTGGGAACCATTCTATCGTCTTGAAAAGTCACGAAACCGAGATAGTGGGGGAACAGGTCTTGGGTTATTAATTACAAGTAAAATTTTAAAGATGCATCACAGTAAGTATGGAGTCATGAATACTGATCGTGGGGTGAAGTTTTACTTCGATTTAAATATTGATCCAGACTTTGATGAATAAGTAGGGATGTAAAGTAGTCATTTGCTTAGCCAAATGGCTATTTTATTAACTAAATATAGAGTGAGAAAAAGGGGAGAATGACATGAAGATTAAAATTAATAGTCATGCAACAACAGTTAAGCCATCAATTATTAGGGAAATGAAAGTATTAGCTGATAGTTATAAAAATGTGATTGACTTTACGCTAGGGGAACCCCATATATCACACCATACTTATGAAACAATTCATGAGGGATTACATCAACGTATCATGAGAAGCCCAATCGGTTATTCACATCAATACGGCGTTTTAGAATTAAGAGAAGCTATCGCAGAGTATTGTCAAACCCATTACAATCAAGATTACGATCCTAAAAGTGAAATTGTTGTGACAACGGGGGTATCGGAGCCAATCAGTGCGGTGCTTAAAACAATTTTAGAAGAAGGTGACGAAGTGATTATCTTCTCACCATCATTCACACTGTATAACAGTAATGTTAAGATGTACGGAGGAAAAGTTGTTTTATATGATATGATTGCCAATGAGATGAAGGTAAAATCAGATGTATTAAGTGAGCTGATTACACCAAAAACAAAAGCGATTCTAGTAAATTCACCTTGTAATCCAACAGGTAAAGTTTTTTCTCAGGAAGATAATAAAGCTATTTATGAATGTATTAAGGATCATCCTATTTTTGTGATTAGTGATGAAATTTATCGTGAGATTGTATTTGATGGAGTTGAATGTCCTTCTTTATCAGATTATCAGGATTTAAGAGATCGTATGTTTATTTTAAATGGAGTTTCTAAATCATTCGCCATGACTGGATGGCGTATTGGTTACGTATTAGGACCAAAAGAATACATTCAGATTGTTGCAGTTGTTCATCAAAACTTTGTAGCTTCAGCTTCAACGATTTCTCAGTATGCGACGTTAGAAGCTTTGAAACATCCGGAATTAACCAAAAACATTTGCTCTCTTTATGAGCGTAATCGTAATTATGTATATGAACAATTAAAACCATATTTTAAACAGGTTGTTTTACCAGAAGGTGCTTTTTATTTATACCTAGATGCTAGTAATTATGGCTTAAGTTCATATGAGTTCGCTATTGAATTATTAAAAGAACAACGAGTAGCAGTTGTTCCGAGTGTTGCATTTGAAGCGCAGGATTCTGGATATGTTCGTTTGTCTTATTGTTGTGATTTTGAAGTTTTAAAAGAAGGAATTGCCCGTATACAAAATTTTAGAAAAAGTTTGTAAAATGATAACTAAGCTAACTATTTATGATAAAATACTGTCAGAATTTATATCTATTGAGTTTAGATGATTATAGCTTCTATAGATAGTCTGTGTCCATCATGTTTTAAGGCATTAACTTGGATGTAAGTCATGTCAATGATGGATCTGCTTCTATATAGAAGACTTGAAAATGGAGAGAATTCAAGTTGATAATCTATTGAAATGAGGCATCTTAAACGATAGATTAAGAAATGCTTAGTTGAAAGAGAGATGGCAATGAAAAAAAATAATAAAGGATATAGTTATCGTCCAAATCAGCGTAGAAAAAGAATCAGAATTAATAAGATACGATTTACCATCTTTGTTCTTAGTTGCTTGACTATTCTTTTTGGGATTGGTTTTGGAATTAAAGTATTACTGACAGATAAAGTAGAAGTAAATATCGGACTGACGGATGATTTAAATCCGGTTGAGGGAGAGAGCATGTATAAATTATCATTAACATGGGAATCCTTAGCTGCCGATAAGTATAAAGATATTCAAATTACAGTAAATGATAAGAAATATGTGTTAGAATCGGGTTCAAATAAGTTTGAGGTTGAATTAACTGAACCAAATGAAGCTTATGAGGTAACATTTAAAGCGAAGAAGAAGGGGCTAGTTTTTTCAAATACAGTCAAAAAGGTTATTAATACATTTTCAGATAATGATACGTTAGAACAATCGGTCTCTAATTTAAAGATTGAAAATGATATCTTATCATTTGAACATGAAATTCAAAAAAATTCGAACATAGAATTTAATACAAAATCAATAATGTATGAGGCCGTTGATTTAGTTAATCAAATCAGTTCGCAAGGAAGAACAGAAATCATCAGTCAAAATCAGGATTCCGTTATTCTTGAGGTCTCAATTCCAATGGAGAAGTTCAAGGATAGTCCAACGGTTTCAATAAAGATGGATACTATCGTTAATAAACTTCTTTTGTCAACGTCAGTTAAAGATACAGATCTTCAAGTGAATCAAGTAAATGTTGAACCATTTAATTTGGTATTTGAAGAACAGGATTTGATTTTGATTAACAATAATTTAGAACATTATAATTATGCCGACCATGATTTTTATGCGGAATCACTTCATTTAAAATTAGATTTAAAAGAGGAGATTTCAACGTATCAACTCGTTAATTCCTCAGGACGTGTTGTTGTGGATGAGCCTTATTCATCTCAAGGAAATCAAGGGATTGAGTTATCCCATTTAGCGGAGGATCAATATATTATAAAAATTAATAATCTACCCGTATATGTGACTGACTCTTTATGTGAAACGTGGTATACCGTTACGAGAAATGAAAAGGCTAATCAAGTGACACTTCAACCAAAAAATGGTCAGTTATCGCTTAAAGTCGAGAAAGTAGATGAGTTACCTGAGAATGTTTATGATATTTTGATTGATCCAGGACATGGTGGTTTAGACGGTGGAACAGTGGCGGGTGATTTAACGGAGGCAGAGGAAGCGCTCAAGTTATCGAAGTATCTTGCAAAGCGTTTAGAGGATCATGGATTAAAGGTCAAATTAACGCGTACCGATGATTTAGATCCGGCGGGTCCAGGAAATTTTGATTATGGGAAATCTCCCTTCTTTGATGAAGGTCGTGTGGAACAAGTTTATCGTTATCAAACAAAATATATGTTATCGAATCATTTAAACTCTTTTGATAAGTCGTTAGAAGGGTTTGAGATTTATAGTTCAGTTGTTGCCGATAATGATTGGGCTTCAAGAATCGCAACTAGTTTAACAAAGGCTGGACAAGATCCTCGTGATGCTGAAAAAAATGAGTTTAGAGTATCAGAAGGATCGTATAAGAAGTATTATTTATGTACAGGAACAACTTATGAAATTGAATATGGTTGTGCTAGTGATTATATGGATTTTTTATATATCATTCGTGAGACGGGTGGTCGTCTTTCGCAGTCTTCAGCACTATTAGATTATAATGAGAATTACACAATGATTCCGAATTATGGTGCAGAAACAATTTTAATTGAGTATGCTTATTTAGATAATTCAAAAGATTATAAAGAGTGGATTGAAAATTGGCAAGCGTGGGGAGAAGCAGTTGTTAAGGCAACTGTCGAATATCTAGGTATTAAATATCAAAAGTAAAAAGAGTGGTTAATCCACTCTTTTTACTTTATGTAAGTCCTTTCGAAGTTTTTCACAACGTAAAAAATTTGAGGGGCCTACCAACGGTAAATAAATTTTGTTTGAAAATGGTAGGTTACTCAAGCTCTAGTAGTCGAGGAAAGTTACGAGTTCATTAACTCACTCCGTAGCGGAGGCAACCCATCCTCTAGCAGTTAATGAACTAAGACTGATTAGAAATTGTAAAATATACTTCTGTTTCTGTGTAAAAGGTGATAAATCATTTATATTAAGTTGTCTAAAATTAAAATGTTAAAACATCATAAATACAAGCTAACGTAGTATTCGTAAAATTTTTTCATGTAAACGGTGACTACTTTTTATACATTATAGATAGAATATACACTTTTTGGGGGAGCAAAATAAAAATAAGTTGAATAAAATTTGGTGAAACTGATGGTATATAAGTCACAGAATTTTTTAAAAGTGTCTCTGAATAATAATGGATACAAAATGTATTTTATGTTATCATATTGTTTAGATTTTTAACATTTTATATTAGTAGAAACTCATTAAAAAGGAGAGGAAATAATGGAAAATCCAAAGAAAGTATTAATATTAACTGCTCCTTTTGGTAGCGGACACTTACAAGTCTCTAGTTCATTAACGGAGGAATTTTTAAAGCATAATAATGTGGTTGTTGAAGAATATGATTTATACTCTGAAGAATTTCCGACCCTATCTAAAACTTTACAAAAAGCATATTTAAAAACTTATAAACCGATTGGAAAAGATGTTTATCGTATGCTTTATTACGGATCAAGCTATGCAGTTCATGATTCATTCCAAGCTAAGATATTAAAACCATACTTAGAATTTGGAATTCGTTCATTACGTAATAAGATTCGTTCGTTTGAACCAGATGCAATTATTAGTGTCTTTCCAGTGACTTCTTTATATACGTTAGAGGAAAAGGGATTTAAAATTCCTATTTATACGGTGATTACAGATTATTATGCGAGTGGATTATGGCTATATAAAGGGGCTCGTCGTCATTATGTAGCTAATAATCGTATGGTTGCTTGGGGAGTCGCAAATGGGCTTACTCAAAATCAATTTATGTTAACAGGAATTCCGATTCACGGGAAATTTTATAAAGAGTTAAATCGTCAAGAGCTATACAGAAAATATGATTTAGATCCAGCTAAACGAACAGTGTTAGTAGCTGCTGGAGCACATGGTGTTGTCTCACATGTAGATGATATTGCCGAACGTTTAGCTTCACAACCTGAAATTCAAGTCGTAGTGGTATGTGGGAATAACACGAAGTTATATGACCAAATAGTCCAATTGTCAAAAGATTATCATAATTTAAAGGTGCTAGGATATTGTACGGAAATGCATGAGTTATTGGAAATTGCAGACTTAATGGTGACAAAACCAGGTGGGATTTCATTAACGGAGGCAGCGGTTAAAGGTGTTCCAGTTATTTTATACAATCCAGTATATGGACAAGAACTTGAAAATGCTAAATACTTCTCAGATAAAAATGCAGCAGTCATTGTTTCAAGTGAGTCAGAATTGATTTATCATGTGTTAATTATTTTAAATGAAGAAGGACTTCTTGATGAGATGAAAAATAATATTAAGCAATTATCTCGTGAATATTCTGCAAAAACAATTGTTGAGGATGTGTTAAAAGATAGTGATGAATATTACAAGCAGTAGTTATAAAGTGTTAAAATTAACACACTTAAAAGCTCAAGATTATGAAGTAGCGATTCAAACACCGAATCAACATGTTGTTTTATTGCCTGTTCATGAGGAATTAGTTTTAAAGTTCCGTCTGGTTGAAGGTAAAGAATTAGATGAATGTCAAATTACAGAACTAAATGGAAAGCTAGATTTAGGGCGTGCTTATCAATATGCTCTAAATTTATTATCTCGAAAATCTTATACGACAGCACAAATTTATGAGAAACTAGAGGCTAAAGAGTATGAGATTGAAATTATCCAAGAAGTTTTAAAACGTTTAGTTGATGTGGGATTATTGAATGATGAACAATATACCAGTTCTTATATTAATCATCAGGTGATTATGGGAAAGAAAGGTCCTAATAAAGTCAAACAAGAATTGTTACAAAAAGGAATTTCTGATCGTTTGATTAATCAATACATGCCAGTTTATGAAGAAGAAATACAGATTGAGCATGCAACAAAACTTGCTAATCAGGTCGTTCGTATGAATACAAAATACGGGCCTCACTTTATTAAACAAAAGATTTGTCAACATTTAATGACCAAAGGATTTAATCGATCTGTCATTGACAAGGCAATTGAAAATATTAAACTTGTAGAAGACAGTGAGGGAGAGAACCCAATTTTGGTTAAGGAAATTGAAAAACTTTATCGTAAGCATCACCGTCTTATGGGATATGAGAAAAAGACAAAAGTGGTTCAGTCGCTAATGCGAAAGGGATTTAGCTACGATGATATTTCAACAGTTTATGAACGTATTTGTGAAGAGTTAGAAGATGAATAATAAGAGAGGGGCTCTTTAGGGCCTCTTTTCAATTCGATAGAAGGAGAATTTTTAATGTCACAACCAATCTATTTGAAAGTTAAGCAATTAATTGAAGACGATATTAAACAGCTAGTTCCTAATGCAATGATTCAATCAGAACGAGATTTAGCTATTAAATATGAAGTATCTCGAATGACAGCTAGAAAAGCTATTGAAGCACTAATAAGAGAAGGTAAATTATATCGTAAGGATAAGGTTGGAACTTTTGTAGCTGATGATAAGCTACATGAACCGGTTGCAGAGTTAGTTGGATTCACTTCAGAAATTAGTAGTAAAGGGATGCGGCCTCATACAAAGGTTGTGAATTATGAAATTATTGAAGCTGACGAACGGATAGCTAAGCATCTAGAAATTAAAGTGAATGATCGTGTTCATAGTTTATTAAGGCTGCGAATGGCAGATGATAGACCAATGACGCTTGAGCATACTTATATTCCATTATCGGTTGTGAAAGAATTACCAGAGTCAGTGATTCATAGTTCAATTTATGCGTTTCTGGATCAAGAATTGAATGTTAAAATTGCTTCTGGTTCTCAGATGGTTTCGGCTATCAAAGCAGATGAACAGGTATCGGAATTATTAGAACTGCCATTGCATGATCCACTCATTTATTTAGAGTTAACGTCTATTTTAATGAATGGCCAAGTGCTTGAATTTGTTGAGACTTATGCAAATCCTCAAAATTACAAGGTCATGATTCACTCACGTCGAAAATGGTAATAATAAGAAAAAAATCAATATCAGAGTTGACAAATATATGACTAAGAGCTAAAATTACACTGTAAATTGAATTCATTTAATAAATCTTCGAGGCAGGGTGTAAGTCCCTACCGGCGGTATAGCCCGCAAGCCGTATGGTTGATCTGGTTAAATTCCAGAGCCGACAGTTATAGTCTGGATGGGAGAAGATTCGTTTTTGATATACTCTTTTTTAGATATATCTCACGAAGATTTATTAACGTGAGATCTTTTTGCATTTCACAAAAAGTTTTTATTTACAAAAATATCTTAATTTAGGAGGAGAGTATATGAATAACTCTAAAAATTTATTAAGTAACACAAAAAGTCTTGTTTTATTAGGAGTTTTTATTGCGTTAGGGGCTATTTTAATGTTAATTGAAATCCCTTATCCACCCGTTCCATTTTTAAAATTTGATTTAAGTGAGTTAATTGTTTTATTAACAGTTGAGGTATTTGGGTTAGTTCCGGCTATTATTGTCGCGGCTGCTAAATCAATTGTAAATATTATGTTAGGAATGAGTGCAACACCTATGCATATTGGATCCATTACAGCATTCATTGCCTCAACAACAATGGCTTGTTTATACGTACTTGTAAAAAAATATCTTTCTGGAACTACAGTCGTAAACAAATCATTACGTTTTTTATTAGTGATTACTGGATTTTCTTCTATTTTAACACTTTGTAACTACTTATTTATTACACCAATTTACTTCGGTGGATTATGGTTTACAGATGTAATTGGTTGGGCAACGCTAGAATCATTTATTCCAGGATTACCATTTGATTTAGGATATGGAGCGGCGATTGCATTTGTTTATCTCCCATTCAATGCAATTAAAGGATTACTTGTTTTAGGTATATATGAAATGATTGCACCGCGCTTATTAGTTGCACTTCAAAAGATTTTAAAAAACCTGAAATTATCACCAGTGGTGTCAGAATAAAACAAATTATGATGTAATTTAGGGAGGAGGTGTTTACCTCCTCTTTTTTTGATATAATGAAGGATATAAGAAATAGTAAAGTTTTCACATAGCATAAAGTTATTATTGCTACAGATAGCTTATATGTCTAACGTTTAAATTCTTGAACTTTTTCGTAGTTGATGTAAATTATTTATCAAATTTTATATAGAGACTAATAAAAATCGAAGGGGAATCAGATGAAAAAGATTATATATGTTATTTTATTTATCTTAGTATCTATCGGTTTATATCGCCATGTAAATGAATTGACATTAGGTTCAGAAAAAGTGTTACATGTATGGGTGAGCAGTGAAGAATACGAAGTGTTAAAAGATTTGAATCCAAGATTTGAATCAATGTACGATGTAGATGTACAGATGAAAATTGTCACATCTGAACAAGTTCTCTCTACACTTCCTTTGTATATTACTTCATCTGAATCCCCTGATATTATTACAGCTTCCCACACATTGATTTCGGATTTAGTTGCGATGAATGCCATTAGTCCAATTAGTGAAGTGTTTGAAACATTCAATATACTACCCACTGTTAAATCAGGATTTAAGGTAAAAGGTGAGTACTATGGGATTCCATATAATGCTCAAACAGATATTCTATTTTATAATAAAGAAATATTTGAAGATGGTATTAGCTCCTTTGCTCAATTAAATGATTATACCGATGTATCTTTAGCGATTGATTATCAGAGTATTTATCATATTAATCCATTTATTACTGGATTTGGAGGATACACGGTTGGGATTGATAATTTTGGTGATACAAATTTTTATGATATTGGACTAAACAAGGAAGAATCGATACAAGGGCTAACCGCTATGCTTCATTTGCTTGATAAGAAACTTCTTTACAATGATGAGTTTGATGTATATCAGTCATTTATTAATCATATAACTGATTTAATGATTGCACCGGCATCTTTAATTCCGTCTTTAGAGACGGTTTATCCCAATTTAGGATATCAAGCGATTCCGAACTTTGTCGAGGAAATTTTGCCGTATACTTATATGAGGATTGATACGTATCAAGTGACACGTTTGAGTCAAGATAAAGAGTTAGCGATTGAGTACTTAAAATTCTTGTTAACTGATGAGGTTGCAGCAGCTCGTTATGAAATGAATCGTGCAATTGCCCCTGTAGATTATGAGAATTTGATTTCACAGGATGCTTATTATACGGTGATAAAAAAACAATTACACCGTTCAGTGCCTCTTCCGAATCAAGTTGAATTTAGTTATGTTTATTTACCATTTCAGCAAGCTGCACAACAATTTTTAATGATGCCTGATCGGATTCAATCCATTATGGATGAGGCTGTTGGTTGTATTAATGATGAATTAGAAAGTGTCATTCAATAAAGAGTAGGATTAAATATTCCTGCTTTTTTTATTTAAATAGGTAATCGGTTTTAGGAAGTTGTTCATTGTGTTTCTAGGTAAGGGTAGATATAATAAGAGTATGACTTGAAGCGCTTTAATTAGTGTTATGAAAAGGGGGATATATTTATGGAGAAAAAATGGTGGCATCGTTCAGTCGTGTATCAGATTTATCCAAGAAGTTTTAAAGATACGAGTGGAAATGGTGTAGGAGATTTAAGAGGAATTATTGAAAAATTAGATTATTTAAAAGAGCTTGGGATTGATGTGATTTGGCTATCCCCCGTTTATAAATCACCGATGGATGATAATGGGTACGATATTTCTGATTATCAAGATATCGCACCGGAGTTCGGAACGATGGCAGATATGGATGAATTAATTGAAGAAGCAAATGCTCGTGGGATTCGTTTGGTGATGGATTTAGTTGTTAATCATACAAGTGATGAACATCCTTGGTTTTTAGAGGCAAAAAAATCAAAAGATAATCCATATCGTGATTATTATATTTGGCGTGATCCTGCAGAAGATGGTGGAGTACCAAACGATTTAGGCTCAACGTTCTCAGGGCCAGCCTGGGAATATGACGAGACAACTGGTCAGTATTATTTCCATTTATTTAGTAAACGTCAACCAGATTTAAACTGGGAAAATCCAAAAGTACGAGAAGAAGTTCATCAAATGATGAATTTTTGGCTTGAAAAGGGCATTGGTGGCTTCCGTATGGATGTAATAGATTTAATTGGAAAAGAGGTTGATCGTAAGATTACAGGAAATGGTCCACAACTTCATCCATTTTTACAAGAGATGAATCATAAGTCTTTTGGAAATTATGATGTATTAACTGTTGGTGAAACATGGGGAGCAACCCCTGAAATTGCGAAATTATACTCTGATCCAAAACGTCATGAGTTATCGATGGTTTTCCAATTTGAACATGCCTCTATTGACTGGGATCCACAAGAGGGAAAATGGCGTCCAACAACATTTGATTTTATCAAATTTAAAGAAATTATGAGTAAATGGCAAACATCCTTGAATGGTGAAGGTTGGAATTCATTGTTTTGGAATAATCACGATTTACCACGTATTGTTTCTCGTTGGGGAAATGATAAAGAATATCGTGTGGAAACCGCTAAAATGTTTGCCTCAATCTTACATTTAATGCAAGGAACGCCTTATATTTATCAAGGTGAAGAAATTGGGATGACGAATGTTCATTTCGAATCACTTGATCAATATAACGATATTGAGACATTACAATTTTATCGAGATAATTTGAAAAAAGGTTATACACATGAGCAGATGATGGATGCTATTTGGAAAAATGGCCGTGATAATGCGCGTACACCAATGCAATGGGATGGATCAGAACATGCCGGATTTACAACAGGTCAACCTTGGCTACAAGTTAATCCAAACTATGAATCAATTAATGTATCCAATGCATTAGATAATAAAGATTCTATTTTCTATCATTATAAGAAATTAATTGATTTACGAAAAAATAGTGAATATAGTGATACGATTATTTATGGAGAATATAAGTTATTACTACCAGATGATGAGCAAATTTTTGCTTATATTCGTGAAGATGAGAACTATAAATTATTATTAGTGGCAAACTTCAGTGAAGAAGAGGTAACAAGAGCTATTGAAGGAGAAGTGAATCAAGTGATTCTGTCAAATTATGATGCAACAGATTATAATCTTTCATCTCTTAAATTACGACCTTATGAAACAGTAATCTTTGAATTAAAAAAATAATGACTAAAAGGCACCGTTTTTGTTGAAGCGGTGCCTTTTTTTGCAATGAGTCAAAAAACAACAATTGGAAGCGGATACAAAAAGTAAAATAAAAAATATGAAGAATTCGGAACATTTTTATGAAAAAAAGGTATAAAATCTGATAAAATCATTCATTTATGCTTATTTTGGGGACAAATTCTCTTTTAGGACACATTTTGGACATAATTATATGGAACAATTAAAGTAAGAACAGAGAGAATGATATAAAGTAAAACAAATTTATAGATTCTAAACAGTCACCAAGACTAGAAAGCTACTTTATTACAACTAGTAATAAAGCATGGAGGTCGTAATGATATGAAGAAAAAAATTGTAGGAGTATTAATCGCTACGATGATGTTAACAGGGAATCATCAAAAAGTAGCAGAGGCATCGCCATTAGCAACACAGAATGTTGTTTATCGAGTATATATAGATGATGAAGTGGTAGGACTTATCACAGATAAAGAACAATATGAAGAATTTGTAGTTCAACAGAAAAAAGAGTTATCGAAGCAATATCCTGAACAAGTGGTTATTAAGTCACTGACAAATGTTCGTCTAGAAGAAGAGGTAACTTTATTACCACTTACGACAATTGATAATCAAGCTGTTTTAAAAACGGTAGCTAAGAAAGCAAATTTCCAAGCATCGGCTTATAAGATTTCAATTGATGAATCAACCTTTGTTGTACAAGATGCTAATGTTGTTTCTAATACATTATTAGAATTAATGGCTTATTATACAGGTGAAGAGGATATACAGAAGATTATGGATATTGAAAATCCAATTGAACCTTTAATGGAATCAGGATCTCAATATATTGGGGCTAAAGTGGTAGAAGCAGTTAAAGTTGATACAGCTTATGCTAATCCAGATGAAATTTTAACACCAGAAGAGACACGTCGCATGGTATTATACGGTGAAGCTAAACCAAAAGAAACTGTCATTTTTGATGAAGATTCATCATTGTGGTACATCGCTAATGAC
Organism: Turicibacter sp. H121; assembly: GCF_001543345.1. NCBI lineage: Bacteria > Bacillati > Bacillota > Erysipelotrichia > Erysipelotrichales > Turicibacteraceae > Turicibacter > Turicibacter sp. H121. Next base: position 1,570,737 of record NZ_CP013476.1, read on the forward strand.
CATGGAATGACTGAAGAAGAGTTGATTTTATTAAATCCTCAGGTTAAAGGTTTAAAGTGGTCAGAGCTATTAGGAATGGAGTTAGATGTCACGCCATTAAATCCAATGATTACTGTTGAAACAGAAAAAGAAAAAGTAGATATTTCAACAATTGCTTATGAAACAGAGTATATTGATGATGATACGATGGTCAAAGGACAAACGAAGATTCAACAAGAAGGTCAAAATGGTGAGTCTTTAAAACGTACAAAAATTGTTTATGAAAATGGCTCACAAGCTTCATTAGAAGTTGTTGAAGAAAAACAATTATCAGAACCTGTGAACAAGGTTGTTGTGCGTGGAACAAAAGTTGTCTCAGGTGTTGGAAATGGAAGTTGGGTTTGGCCAACAACAAATCGTAGTGTCACATGTGGATATTTATGTTATAGTGGTCATTATGCCATCGATATTCAAGCTTATATTGGACAACCAGTTTATGCAGCTGACAATGGAGTTGTTGTAAGTGCCGGATATAGTGGTGCATATGGTTATAATATTTTAATTAACCATAAAAATGGATATTACACACGATATGCACATTTAAACTCTTTAAGTGTATCAGCAGGTGATACGGTTCAAGGCGGTCAAACAATTGGAGAAGCTGGAAATACCGGAAATTCAACGGGACCTCATTTACATTTCGAGATTCGTACGAATACAGGTAGCCAACCAAGTTATGCACCAAATCCATTAGATTTTTATTAATTAAAAGCATGAAACCTCTAGCGATTAGTATACTATAAAGTATACTCGGTTAGAGGTTTATTTTTTTATCGTTGTTTTTGTAGTGAAATTGTATAAACCCAGTCGACTTATTGACAAATAACTATGAACTTGATATATTAATCTACATACAAAAATAGTAAATTATAGGAGTGTGAATTGTTTTGGACCCGTCCATGTATTATTTAATACTTGTTATCATGATTATTTTATCAGCATTCTTTAGTGCTTCTGAGACTGCTTTTTCGAGCGTAAACTTAATTCGTTTACGTCAATATGCGGAAGATGGTCGTCCAGGTGCTAAAAAAGCGCTGAATGTAGCCGAGCGATTTGATGAAGTTTTATTAGCTATCTTAATTGGAAATAATATTGTTAACTTAGCATCAGCGTCACTGGCAACCATTGTAGCAACGGAGGTTTTACACTTAGGTGCATCTGGTGCCCCAATTGCCACAGCTGTTATGACTATACTTATTATTATCTTTGGTGAAATCTTACCTAAATCATATGCCAAAGAAAATTCAGAGTCTTTAGCCTTAGCTATCGGGACAATTTATTATTATATGATTATTATTATGAAGCCTTTAATTAAGATCTTTATGGTTTTAAAAGACTTTGTTGCTAAGTTATATCGTAAAAAAGATGATGAACCATCAGTCACTGAGGATGAATTAAACGTAATCATTGATACAATGGAAGAAGAGGGGGTATTACAGCAAGATGAGGTTGAGATGCTTCAAAGTGTCCTAGATTTAAGTGAAACTTTTGTTAAGGATATTATGACACCTCGAGTTGATGTCATTGCTGTAGACGTTCACGATTCTACTGAACATATTAAAAATGTCTTTTTAGAAGAAAAGTATTCGCGTATCCCTGTTTATGATGAATCACGAGATAATATTGTAGGAATTTTATATGAGCGTGATTTATTCTCTGCTATTATTGAAAGAGGATCGACTGAAGATATCGTGATTGCAGATATTATGCGTGATCCGATGTATGTTTCATATACAATGCGTGTTTCTGACTTATTAACTCGTCTACAATTAGAAAAGCAACATTTAGCGATTGTTGCAGATGAATATGGTGGAACTGCTGGACTTGTCACAATGGAAGACGTTCTTGAAGAAGTTGTTGGTGAAATTTATGATGAGCATGATGAGGAAGAACAGTTCTTTACTAAGAAAAGTGATACGTTATATGAAGTAAAAGCAGACATCGAATTAGATGAATTATTTGATATTATGGATATTGATTTAGATATTCCGGAAGATGCTTATTCATTAGGAAGTTGGATGTACTCAAAAATTGAAGATATCCCAGATATCGGTGATATGTATCAATATCATAATTTAGTTTTCACCATTATTGAAGTGGAAGATCGCCGTATTAAACGCGTTAAAATTGAAGTTATGGATTCATCAGAAACGGAAACTGAATAATTTAGAAGGGCTTGAAGATTAAATCTTCAAGCCTCTTTTTTTGTTCATTTATGGTAAAATAAAGAAGTGTTGAAAGAGGGGATGGTATGATAGGTGTATATTTATTATTAATCATGTTAATTGTTTTAGTGTTATTAGTACTAATCAGGCAGAATCCAAGTAGTGGAAGACGCCAACATTCATTACTTGAACAGCAAATTAAACAGGTGATTGATGAACAACAGCGAATGGAAAAAAGGTTGCAACAAACTAATTTTCAAATGTTAGATACCGTTGGACAAAATAATGAGCGAGTGCTCGATCGTTATGGCCAATTTGAGCGTACGATTCGTGGACAGTTACTTCAACATAGTACGGTGGTGACGGAACAGCTACAGCGTGATTTTGAAAAGTTAAATGAGCGCATGGAAGTGAATTTGATGCGTATTAATGATAAGGTGAATGAGCGTTTAGATCAGTCGTTTAATAAAACAAATGAGACGTTTCAGAGTATTTTAGTTCGATTAGCGAAGATAGATGAGGCGCAAAAGAAGATTGAAAGTTTATCAACAGATATTGTTTCATTGCAGACGTTGTTAACAGATAAGAAAAGCCGTGGAACATATGGGGAGGTTCAGTTGTATCAAATTTTGGCTTCAGTATTTGGAGAGAAAAATGACCGTTTGTATCAGACTCAATATAAGGTTTCAAATGGAACAATGGTTGATGCGATTTTATTTGCACCAGCCCCATTAGGAAATTTACCGATTGATTCGAAATTCCCATTGGAAAACTATCAGCGAATGATGGATCGTAACTTACCTGATGTAGAACGTAAAATTGCCACCAAGCAGTTTAAACAAGATGTGAAAAAGCATATTGATGATATTGCCATGAAGTATATTACACCGGAGGAAACATCGGATCAGGCGATTTTATTTTTGCCAGCAGAGGCCATTTTTGCAGAGATTAATGCTTACCATATTGATTTAATTGAATATGCTCAACAAAGACGAGTTTGGTTAGTTTCTCCAACAACTTTAATGTCGACTTTAACAACGATTCAAGTCATTATAAATAATCTTGAACGCGATCGTCATGCTTTAGTCATTCAACAAGAGTTAAATAAATTAGGAGATGAATTTAAGCGATATAAGGAACGTTGGGATAAATTAAGTAAACACATTGATACAGTTTCAAAAGATGTCAAAGAGATTCATATTACGACTGAAAAAATTGGAACTCGCTTTGATTCGATTTCAAATGTTGAATTAGATTTTAAAGAATAACCGTTAATAATTGACAAGTTACGAGTTTGTTCTTATAATTAATAATGAAATTAAAAATAAATATAATAATATACTCTTATTAAGAGCGATGGAGGCATAGGGGCCTATGAAGTCGCGGCAACCTCCTTGAATAGGAAGGTGCCGACCCAAGCGAGTTTAACTCGAGCAATAAGAGGGTTTGAATCAGTCATTCAAGTCCGCTTATAGCGGACTTTTTTTGTTAGCCTAAAGGGACAACTTCGGGGTTATCCACTCAAGTGCTAAGGAGTGATGAGCAGTAGTGAATCCGACCAGCCTTTGTGGTTTTACCGCATTAGATGAGCTATATGTAAGCTTATCTCTTTAAACAGAGTAAAAGTTAGATAAACTGTACACCGTAGGTGAAACTATAAGTTGTTCTTTCCATGTTATCCGCTAGTATGCTCATGATCTGAGCGGCCAGCGATAGATTATATGTACTAGTTTGTTAAAGAAAAAAGAATTACTTAGAAAAGGTGGATTATTTTTCTTAAATTGTCCATTATAGGTATGAATGATTGATTTTGTTAATGATTTTTAAATATTAACCGGCCCGAGCTATTATCTCTCGTCAGGAACTTAATAATATAGAGTATTTCTTAGTGTAATTAGAAGGAGGACATTAGTATGTCAGAACGTCGATTATTTACATCAGAATCTGTAACAGAAGGGCATCCAGATAAGATTGCAGATCAAATCTCAGATTCAATTTTAGATGCTATCTTAGCAAAAGATCCTATGGCACGCGTTGCTTGTGAAACGTCTGTGACAACAGGATTAGTCTTAGTATTTGGAGAAATTACTACTTCTTCATATGTTGATATCCAAAAGGTTGTTCGTGAAACAATTCGTGAAATTGGATATAACCGTGCGAAATATGGGTTTGATGCAGATACTTGTGCTGTGTTAACAGCTATTGATGAACAATCTGTAGATATTGCAATGGGGGTTGATCAAGCATTAGAAGCTCGTACAGGAATTATGACTGATGAGCAAATTGAAGCAATTGGTGCAGGGGATCAAGGATTAATGTTTGGTTTTGCCACAAATGAAACTGAAGAATATATGCCTTTACCAATCTCATTAGCACATAAATTATCTCGTCGTTTAACTGAAGTTCGTAAAAATGGAACCTTAGATTACTTACGTCCAGATGGTAAAACACAGGTAACAGTTGAATATGATGAGGCAGGAAAACCAGTTGCAATCGATACTGTTTTACTTTCAACACAACATTCACCAGAAGTAAGTCACGAACAAATCGAAGCAGATATTAAAAAACATGTCTTTGATGCAGTGTTACCACAAAACTTAGTAACAGAAAATACTCGCTACTTAGTTAATCCAACAGGACGCTTTGTCATTGGTGGACCACACGGAGATGCTGGATTAACAGGACGTAAAATTATCGTTGATACATACGGAGGATATGCACGTCATGGTGGTGGAGCATTCTCTGGAAAAGATGCAACTAAAGTAGACCGTTCAGCAGCTTATGCAGCTCGTTATGTTGCTAAAAACTTAGTTGCAGCGGGATATGCTGATAAAATTGAAATTCAATTATCATATGCCATCGGTGTTGCTCAGCCAACATCAATCATGGTTGATACATTTGGAACAGGAAAAGTATCAAATGCCAAGATTGTAGAAGTTATTCGTCAAAACTTCGACTTACGTCCAGCAGGAATCATCCAAATGTTAGATTTACGTAAGCCGATTTATAAACAAACAGCTGCTTACGGACACTTTGGACGTACAGATGTTGATTTACCATGGGAACGTTTAGATAAAGTTGAAGCTTTAAAATCACAATTTTAATAAAATAAAAGCCTGGTTCTAATTTTTGAATCAGGCTTTTATTTGTGTACTTAGAATCTCTACAATCATAAACGACATTTTTTTGACAATAGGTGATATAATATAATGTAAAATTAAAGTTTAAATTTTTGAAAGGAAGTGCCTCTGTGCGTAAGAAGTTATTACTTATTATTAATCCAACTTCAGGACGTGGGATAATAAAGGACTATTTATTACTGATTATTAGCCAATTGAGCTTAGCTGGATATGAGGTGGTCGTGTATCCCACTAAAGCTAAATATGATGCAGTGGAGAAAATGAAAGAGGCTAGAAATTATGATTTAGTCGTTGCAAGTGGAGGCGATGGAACCTTAAATGAAGTCATCACAGGGTTAATCCAAGCAAATGCGAATACACCAATTGCGTACATTCCAACTGGAACGACCAATGATTTTGCTACTACACTTGGAATTCCTAAAAATATCCCTAAAGCGTTAGATTTATGTATTCAAGGGAAACAGATGCCAATTGATATTGGACAGTTTGGTAGTCGATATTTTACTTATGTTGCTGCGTTTGGAGCCTTTACCGATGTGGCTTATGAGACTCCACAACCACGAAAAAATATGTTAGGCGGATTAGCTTACTTAATTGAGGGATTATTAAAGTTACCTACCATTCAATCGTATAAGTGTAAGATTACTCACCGTGATGGTGTGATTGAAGGGGATTATATTTTTGGAATGATTTCTAACTCAGATTCTGTCGCAGGTATAAAAAATGCATTTGGAAATCAGGCTGATCTAAGTGATGGTTTATTTGAAGTGACGTTAATTCGTGCTCCAAAAAATCTGATTGATATTCATCGAATCTTAAATGACTTTTTAAATACTCAATATGATCCAGAATATGTGGTGACATTTAAGACGGATCGTATGACTGTTGAGAGTGAGCAAGATGTTAAGTGGACATTAGATGGTGAAGATGGTGGGATTTTAAAAAGTGTTAATATTAGAAGTTTACAACGACGAGTACAAATTCTATCTTTAAAAATGTAGACATCAGCTATTCTTATAATTAGAAAGAACAGCTGGTGTTAAATGAAATGGATAGCACCTCTATAGTAGATGAAAAAAGTGATTCTATCTCTGATAAAGAATCACTTTAAATTCTATTATGGGGGTATTTTTATATCATTAGAAGGGTTAATATTATTAGTTTGGTTTGTTAATCGTCTAATGTAAAGGGGGTTCGTTCAATAATTGGTTTCTCTTTAGAATATTGCTGTTTTGAGTTATTGTTACTGAGATGTTTATTAATAAATTGGATCAAATTTACAATCACAAAGATAAAAAGACAGAAGGTCATGCCGGTCACTAGGCCTAAAACATCAATTTCAAAATCACTAATCTGTCCTGTTCTTCCCTCGACAAAGAGTTGATGGATTTCATCAGTAAAGGCAAAGAGTGATCCACAATAAAATGTAATTAAGAAGGCTTTATAGAAGTTAAAGGCGTAAGTAAAGACCCCCATTGAAAGTATCCCAAGTATCATATAAATCCCAAAATGTGCCCATTTACGAATGATAAAGCTCCAATTACTATAGGTAGAGAAGATAAAAGGATAAAGTTCTTCTAAGTTTAATTTATAAAGTACTTTAATAACAAATTGATCCCATTGATGTAAAAAGTTATTTAAGAATTCAAATTGACTGAGGAATAAATATAAACTATTTGAGAGGGAGCCAGACTCTCGACCGGTTTGAGCGGATAGGCTATAGATTAACTTCATAAAACAATAGATTGTCATCAGTCCAATCAAGAGAAATAATCCTTTCTTTAAATGTTCTCGTTTCATATCACACCTCCATCATTAAGATTTTAAGTATTATACAATATTTTCCTTTTGATTGCTAGAGCTTTTTTGTATAACGAAGTATGAATCTTATTTTAGGAGACATACTAAGAAATCAGATTTTTAATGAGTTTCATGTAATTTTTTATATAGGAGCTAGAAGGATGAAGAGATTATGTATATTAGTAGTGTGTTTGTTGTGCTTATTATCGGCACAAATAAAGATATTAGCAGATGATGATTTAGGTTCAGGTGATTATCAGGATTTTTCCACGGTAGAGAGTACTTTTGAAAAACTTCGATCTTATAATCCCAGTGGATTAGTTAATTATATACAAGTCGTTGATCAGTTATTTTCGATTCAATCTTTGTCTGATTTATTTAACCCGTATTATTACTACAGTATTAATACAAATATGAGTAATACAACAGAAACTACACGTACAAAGATTGTTAGTGCCTATTGTGATCCTTATTATTATGAAGTAGTGATGTCAAAGTCTGATGGAAGTTATGAACATGTTGCTTGTTTACAAACGTTTGAAGAAGCAAAGGAATTAAAGTCTAAGGTTCAAGGCTTGACGTTTGATGATGGAGTTTTAGTCGTTTTGAATGATGGCATGATTGTGATTTCGATGGACCCAACTATTGTTCAATTTAAAACGACGACTTGTGGAGCTAATCATAATTTAACGAATTCTGAAACACTAGATACGTATATTAATGCCTGTTATATTGATGAGGCATTATTAGTTGATGAAACAGAAGATGCATTTAAAATTTATATGTCAGGTTATGATGGTTGGGTTGATCGTCATGCGGTGTATGATGCTTCGGCAAGTACTGAAACATGGGTCAGTATTATTCCGAGTAATCAAGTTCAAAATATTTCGTACTATACCAAAGAAGGTGAAGATCTCATTCATTATTTAGCACAAGATGTTCGAGATGCTTTAGCAAAGACACCTTTGATTATCGGTAAAGCACCGCAGTGGATGGAAGAAGGAAAAAGTTATTATAGTTATGATGGGATTTATTTTTATGATGATTGGCAATCGATTTCAGTTGATGGGGTAGGAGCAATAAATAGTAGTGAACCCTTCTATAATTATTTTCAATACCTCCCGTATCGTTCAAAAACAAATTATACGTATGATGAGTTGAATACTTATTTAAATCAGTTAGGTTATACACAAAAGGCTGTTACTTATCCACCAACTGAAGGTGAGAGTCAGTTAGTAGATGAGGGAGAAAGCTTTTTAGAAGCCCAAGAATTATTTGGGATTAATGGGGGATTAGAGTTTTCAATGGCTTTACATGAAAGTGGTTATGGTCGAAGTAAGATTGCGATTGAGAAGAATAATACGTTTGGGATGAATGCGACGGATCAAAATCCATATGGGAATGCCACACAGTTTACGAGTATCCGTAACGGTGTATTCTATCATGCAGAACGCTATGTGTCTTGGGGATATACTGATGCTGTTTCGGATTTTAGATACTATGGTCCACACGTTGGGAATAAAGGAAGTGGGATGAATGTTAAATATGCCTCTGACCCTTACTGGGGTGAAAAAATTGCGGGGCATTACTATCGTATGGATAAAGCATTAGGTGGTAAGGATTATAATTATTATCAACTTGCGATTAAACAGAATAATCAAGTGATTCCTGTTCATTTGGATTCAGAAGGGAATCTTGCTTATTTAACTTCAAATCAACAACAAAGTACGGGCATTCGTAACTATCCTGTTTTAGTGTTAGCTCAAATGGAGGATCAGCTCAAAATTCAAAGTGATATGCCAATTTCAGAACAAGAAGTAATCGAGTCTGATATAACGTATAATTTTGAGACGAGTGAGGCTTATGTTTCAAGAGATGATTTTATGTTATTAAATGAAGAGACATCTAATCGTCCGAACGAGGTGATGACGTATGTCGCTCTTTCCGTAGGAGAAGAAGTAGAGTTGACTCAATTATTAGGGGGATTTCAATTAGAATTATCCACACTCGAATTTGAAAGCACGGATGAGTCGATAGCAGTCATTAAACAAGATAAGCTTATTGGTAATTCATCGGGAATTACTCGAATTGTATCATCCAAAAATAGTGAGATTGGTTTTGATGTTAGAGTCGTGATTCCAGTTGAAAAGCTACAGATTAAAACAGAAGTGAGGTCATTGAAGGTAGGTGAATTCGTTACATTAGATTATGAACTTTTACCATTAGATGCAAGTCATCAGAATGTTTTGTGGTTAAGTAGTGATGAAGGGGTGGCAACAGTTACACAAGGTGGTACGGTTCAAGGAATTGCTGAAGGAGAGGTTGTGATTTCGATTTTAAGTGATGATGGAGAGCGGATCGATCAAATTCGTTTAAAGATTAAATAGTAGAAGCAGGTTTTGTATAAGCCTTACAAACGATCTGTTATAATGAAATGAACATTTTGGGTCGAAGGAATTAGACAGGAATAAAGAAAATAGGATTAGTTTGATGGGGATAATCTTGGTTAATTTTAATATTTTATACACTGACTTTAAGCTCTAATAAACGTCGAGTTTTATGAGGATAGGCTATATCTTTACCATTCAAAAGCTTTACCGATAGAAGATTTAGAACACTTTATAGTGAAAGAATAAAAACTCAAAAAATGGTCAATGCTATTAGTAACTGTTAGTTGTCTGAGGTGATCAAAGTGGTTGTTAATTTATTCTTATTGCTATCGATATCCATTCTCTTATTATTTTTTATTAATCAACTACGTATCACTCAGATTTCACCAGAGCATCTATTTTCTTGGCTGAAGTGGTATGGACTATGTTTGATTGTTTATTATGTTTTATCTTCGAATCAATATTATTTTGAGCGAATGAATTATTTATTAGTAGATGTCGTGAACTTAAGCGTTCTAATTATCATTTCTTTTGGCATGATGATTTATGTTCATCAATACTGTATTGATAAAGAGAGAGAAAATAAATTAAAAGAATTGGCTATTGCTTACGCACAGTTGAAGAAGGAAGAACAGGATCGAGAAGCTGAATCTTTTAAAAAAGAATAAAAAGATAGTTTTAAACTATCTTTTTTAAATTGTATAATGGTAATTAAAGTTACATTATCGGAGGTTTTTTATGAAGAAGATTACACTTGATAAACAATTAAAGGAGAAAGTTCCTGGTTACTGTTTAGCCATCATGTCTTTTGATACAGAAGTGACACCAACACAGGAGTCATTAAAACAAGAGATGGAACAGCTAGAAAAAGAGATGATGGAACAATTAACGCTAGAGACGCTGTTAAAACAACCACGTATTGCGGCAGCTCGTGCCGGATATAAAGCATTAGGGAAGGATCCGTCACGTTATCGTCTATCAACAGAAGCTTTACTTCGTCGTTTAATTAAAGGTAATGGGCTTTACTTTGTTAATAATGCTGTGGATATTGGAAATGTTTTATCAGCTCGAACGCAACGTAGTGTCGCTGTATTAGATGAAGATAAGATTCAAGGAGATATTTTGATTCGTATTGGCCAGGATGAACCTTATGAAGGAATTGGTCGTGGAAATATTAATATTGAAAATATCCCAGTGTATTGTGACGAAGTAGGTCCATTTGGAACACCGACATCCGATACACCTCGAACTCGTATTACAGAAGAGACGAAAACTATTTTATTATTCATTACATCATTTAATGGGACGGATGGTTTATTACAGGATGTGGAATTAGCTAAAGACTTATTCTCAAGATTTGGTCAAATGACGAATTTTTCACTGGAAATAGTGGAATAATGTTACTATGTATTCTAGACTTGTGATATAATCTAAAAATAGATTTTTATATATTAAAGGCGCAATATTTGCATTAGTTTTGAATTTTAGCGAGGTGTTTTTTATGGAAATGGTCAATGAAAATTCAAACTTCATTAAGACGATTATGAAAGAAGACTTAGAGAGTGGTAAGCACAAAGAAATTATTACACGCTTCCCTCCAGAACCAAATGGTTATTTACATATTGGTCACGCGAAAGCCATTTTAACAAACTATTTATTAGCTAAAGAGTTCGGTGGAAAAATGAACCTTCGCTTTGACGATACGAATCCCGTTAAGGAAGATGAAGAATTTGTTCAAGGGATTATCAATGATATTAAATGGTTAGGTGTTGAATATAACGAATTATTATTCGCATCTGATACATTCGAGAAAATGTATGAGCATGCTGTTGAATTAATCAAAAAAGGTAAGGCATATGTTGATGATCAAACACCTGAGGAAATGCGTGAAAACCGCGGGACCTTAACTCAACCTGGTGTTGAATCACCTTATCGTAATCGCTCTGTTGAAGAAAACTTAGAGTTATTCGAAAACATGCGTAAAGGTGTTTACAAAGATGGAGAAAAAGTATTACGTGCTAAAATCGATATGGCTTCTCCTAATATGAACTTACGTGACCCTGCATTATATCGTATTTTACATACAACTCACCATAATACAGGTGATAAATGGTGTATCTATCCAATGTACGACTATGCTCATCCATTAGAAGATGCATTTGAAGGAATTACTCACTCATTATGTTCATTAGAGTACGAAGATCACCGTCCACTATATGATTGGGTAATTGAAAACTGTGAAACAGAAGCAAAACCTCGCCAAATTGAATTCGCTCGCTTAAACATGAAGAATACAGTCATGTCGAAACGTTATTTAAAACAATTAGTGGATGAAGGTGTTGTTGATGGATGGGATGACCCACGTATGCCAACGGTAGCGGGATTACGCCGTCGTGGTTATACACCAGAAGCAATTACAAACTTTATCCAAGAAGTTGGATTATCAAAAGCTGTAAGTACAGTTGATCCACAAATGTTAGAACACTTCATTCGTGAAGATTTAAAATTAAAAGCTCCTCGTACAATGGCTGTTTTACGTCCATTAAAAGTAGTTATTACTAACTATCCAGAAGGACAAGTTGAATATTTAGATGCTGAAATCAATCCAGAAGTGCCAGAAATGGGAACTCGTCAAATCCCATTCTCTCGTGAAATCTATATTGAGCAAGAAGATTTCATGGAAAATCCAGTTCCAAAATACTTCCGCTTATTCCCTGGAAACGAAGTTCGTTTAAAACATGCTTACTTCATTAAATGTACTGATGTCATTAAAGATGAAGAAGGAAATATCGTTGAAATTCATGCAACATATGATCCAGAAACGAAATCGGGATCTGGATTTACAGGGCGTAAAGTAAAAGGAACAATTCACTGGGTAGATGCAACACATAATATTCCAGCTGATTTCCATTTATATGAACCATTATTAATTGAAAATGAAGAAACTGAAGGATTACCATTCTTAGAGCGTATCAATAAAAACTCTGAAGAAGTTGTTCAAGGATTCGTAGAAGAAAATATGAAAGATGTTCAAGCACACGACAAATTCCAATTCTTCCGTCACGGATACTTTAATGTTGATCCAAAGCGTACAAAAGATGGGAAGTTATCATTCAATCGTATTGTTTCATTAAAATCAAGCTTCCGTATCTAATTGATATAACTGCGTATATAACTAAAACTCGTAGATTAATGTGTTATATTAATCTGCGAGTTTTTTAGGCTCTTTGTCAACTGGTGTGGGTGAAGAAATATTATACCTGTAATCGTGAGGGATTAAGCTGCTCATTGAGCAGTTTGATTCCTTTTATTTTTTTGTTCAAAGGTGTACTTATGGATAATCAAAATTCTAGCTTTGAAATGATAGAAACTACGGTATCCAAAGGCCATGCGTTTAATCACTTTAATCTTGTTATTAATCCCTTCAAGCACTCCATTGGTATAAGATGTTTCAATCGTATTTTTGATATAATCTTGGTAGTTAGTTAATGTTTTTAAAGCTGTTTTCATTTCAGGTGAAAGTAAGTCAGAGGGGTTTTGAATGGCATGATGAAAAGCATCAAAGTTGCGAAGTTTGATGGCCTGTTTGATGGTTTGATAGAAGTCATAAGTGGCTTTTAATTCCGGATCTAAAGCGAGTAAAAAGTCGATGATTTCTTGTTGAGAAATCTGCTTTTTGAAACAGTTAGAATAGAAGTAGTGGGTAGAATGGATATCCTCTTGGGCTTTTAATAAAAGGCGCCAATAATGTTTGAATTTATTGTAGAATTCTTTGTTTTGGTTCATGAAGCGAATACGAGTTTTATTGAGGGCACGAGATAAAAGTTGAACGACGTGGAACTTATCTAAAACAATTTTAGCGTTGGGAAACACCTCTTTAATGAGTGTCATATACGGAGCATACATATCAATAACAACGTGAGTTACACCTTCACGGGCCTCCTTAGAAAATCGCATGAAATAAGGTTTTAAAGTGCTTAGACGACGGTCTTCAACGATATCAATTAACTTCCCATTAGAAGCATCACAAAAAATGAATGACATAGCCCCTTCCGCTGATTTGACCGACTTAAACTCATCAAAACAAAGCACCTTTGGAAGAGAGTTAAAATGAAGGGATTGTTCCTCGTACGATGTATGAATGATCCGATTGACCGTTGAATGGGATACGTTGAGTTCACGGGCAATATCTGACTCGGATTTTTTATGGCTAGCCTCTAGGAAAATGGCTTGTTTAAGGGGATTAGAAAGGTAACAATTAGATTCCACAAGAGAGGTTTTAAGCGTAAAGGTACGATCACAATGACGGCATTTATAGCGTTGCTTTTTTAAATCGAGATAGGTATCAAAGCCAGAGAGTTTCATCATCTTAATACGAGAGGTTTTGAAGCCGTGTTTAATGATTTGTGAGTCAAAGAGATGACCACAGTTGTAACAATGGGTCGGTTGAAAAGAGAGGATACCAGAAATCACCTTAGAGCGGATCCCGTTAATCTGAACATCTTTCATCCAATTTTCTGAAAAAGTAATATTTTTATCTTTTAAATCGAGTAAAGTTAAGATACAATTATTGTGAGACATAAACCCAATCCTTTCGTGTTTTTTTTTGGTCAATTACATGGTATAGAATTTGGGACGTGATGTCTCTTTTTTTATACTTATTTTTTATTCCAAATAAAAGAAGTGTGGGAATCACCCACACCAAATATTATAGAACCGTTTTTTATGTTAAGAAGTAAATTAAGTTTTTTTGTAGTATTTTGATGAAGAAAAAGTAAAGTGCAAAAATTGCATAAGCTTACTTTATTTTTGCTAGACTAATAAATATGTCTGTTTTATGATAATATTCTCAAAAAATGGCTGATAACAAACGAATGTTTGTTTAATTTAGGCTATAAAATTGCTATAATAAAACAGATTGTATTTATCATTAGTAAAATTAAAAATGAGATAGATAAGTCTCAGTAAATTTTATGTATCACAAAATTTTTAGGGCCTAGCAGTTGAGGATTAATGCTTCGAATGGCAGGGACCCACTGAGATTATAGGATGCCTTGAATGGCATGAGCTTTAAACATTTAGTTTGCAACAGTGAATGTAGAAAACATTTCTGTATATAAGTCCAGATGAGTTTTTTATAGTGTAAAAACTTTTATCTGGACTATAGGCTGCTTTAATATCAGAGCGGTTAATGAATTAAGATAGATACAGAATTGTAAAATATATTTCTGTATCTATATAGATGAAATTTTTTATAGAGGTGAGATGATGAGTCAGTTATTAGATAAAATGAATCCCCAACAAAAGGAGGCCATTCTAACCACTGAAGGTCCATTATTAGTAATGGCGGGGGCAGGTTCAGGGAAGACACGTGTATTAACCCATCGTATTGCATATTTAATGTCTGAAAAGCAAGTATCGCCGTATAATATTCTTGCAATTACGTTTACAAATAAAGCTGCTCGCGAAATGAAAGAGCGTGTTGAAAAGTTAATTGGTGAGCGTGGAAAAGATGTTTGGATTTCAACGTTTCACTCAATGTGTGTTCGTATTTTAAGACGTGATATTGATTTAATTGGTTATGATTTGAATTTCGGTATTTTAGATGATGCCGATCAATTAAGTGTTATTAAGACAGTGATGGAAGACTTAAATTTAGATCCAAAACGCCAATCACCAAAATATTTTTTATCGCAAATTAGTAATGCTAAAAATGAACTGAAGACACCAAGTGATTTAAATAAAGAGTTTGAAAATGAAGATGTGATTCGTGTTTATGAAAAATATCAGCAAACATTATTTAAAAATAATCGTGTTGACTTTGATGACTTATTAATGCTAACAGTTCATTTATTTGAAAAACATCCTGAAGTTTTATCATTCTATCAAAATAAGTTCCAATATATTCACATCGATGAGTATCAAGATACGAACCATGCTCAGTATAAGATTGTTACATTATTAGCGGAGAAGTTCCGTAATATTTGTGTCGTTGGTGACTCAGATCAGTCTATTTATAGTTGGCGTGGAGCGAATATTGAAAATATTTTATCATTTGAAAGTGATTATCCAGATGCATCAGTTGTGTTATTAGAACAAAACTATCGTTCAAAACAAATGATTCTAAATGCTGCAAATGATGTGATTAAAAATAACAGTGGCCGTCGTGATAAGCAGTTATGGTCTGATCGTGGAGAAGGCGAAGCCATTGAATATCATCGTGCCTCTGATGGAGATGTTGAAGCAAATTATATTGCAGATAAGATTGCATATATGCGACGTGATGCTTATGATTATCATGATTTTGCTGTTTTGTATCGTACGAATTCTCAATCACGTGCGATTGAGCAGGCATTGCTCCGTCAAAATATTCCATATCGATTAGTTGGTGGACAGAGTTACTTTAAGCGTAAAGAGATTAAAGATTTAATGGCGTATTTACGTTTAATTTGTAATCCAGATGATGATTTATCGTTTGTTCGTGTCGTTAATGAACCAAAGCGTGGAATTGGAGCAGCCTCAATTGATAAATTATCACATTTTGCAGCGGAGTCAGAGTTATCACTGATGTCATCTATTCAAGATGCAACGGGTGTAGTTGCTAAAGCAACGTTAAATAAATTAATGGATTTCAAAACAATGATTTATATGCTTCGTGCACAAATTGAGGATCATTCGTTAGCAAGTTTTATTGATTTAGTGTTAAGTCAAACGGGATATTTAGAAATGTTAGAGAATGAAAATACGATTGAAGCAGACAGTCGAATTGATAACTTAGGTGAGTTTAAATCAATGGCTACGCAATTTGAAGATGTTGATTTAGATGAAATTTTAGCAGAAGAAGAAAGTGAAGAGCGTGCAGACGATCTTCCGACGATGACCAAGTTAATTATTTTATTAAATGACTTAATGTTACAAACTGATACAGAAACTGAAGAAGAAGCCAATGAGTCAAAAGTGACACTCATGACCATTCATGCGGCTAAAGGGTTAGAGTTCCCAGTTGTCTTTATTTGTGGATTTGAAGATGGAATCTTCCCACTTCGTTCAGCGATTGAACAAGGAGCGGATGATTTAGAAGAAGAACGTCGTTTAGCATATGTTGCGATTACTCGTGCAGAAGATCTTTTATTCATTACAAATGCACAAAGTCGCTATCAATACGGAATGCGTTCAGCCAATCCTGAGTCCATGTTCATTCGTGAAATTTCAGAAACCTATTTAAATAAGACAGGAATTGAATCACGTCCACGTCCTTCATTTACTTTAAAAGAAGCGATGGAATCAAAAGCACCAAAACGTCAGATTAAAACAGTTAGTTTAAATTCAGGATCGTCTTGGAATAGTGGAGATAAGGTCGAGCATGACACATTTGGTGAAGGTGTCGTCGTTGGAGTGAAAGGTGAAGTGATTTCAATTGCCTTTAGTGCTCCACATGGAATTAAGAAGTTAATGGGATCACATCCAGCATTAAAGAAACGTTCATAATGAAATGAGTGGTAAAAGGAGGATGTCGTTATGTCTAAACAACGTGTCGAAGAATTAACGAAGTTGTTAAATCAATACAATAAAGAATACTATGTGCTTGATAAGCCAAGCGTAAGTGATCGTGAGTATGATCGATTAATGCAAGAGTTAATAGAATTGGAAGCACAATATCCAGAATTAAAATCATCAACTTCTCCAACTGTTCGTGTTGGAGGAGCGATATTAGAAGGATTTAATAAAGTTCAACACGAAAAACCGATGCTTTCATTAGGGAATGCGTTTAATGAAGGTGATTTACGTGATTTTGATGCACGTATTCGAAAAGTATCACCTAATATTTCTTATGTATGTGAATTAAAAATTGATGGATTAGCTGTTACGTTACACTATCGTGATGGACAGTTTGTTAAAGGAGCAACGCGAGGAGATGGAGTGGTAGGAGAAGATATCTCTGAAAACTTAAAAACAATTCAAACGATTCCGCTACATATTCCATATAAAGATCCTCTAGAGGTACGTGGGGAAGTTTATATGTCAAAGGCAACACTTGATAAGTTAAATAAACAACGTGCTGAAAAAGGAGAAGAATTATTTGCGAATCCTCGTAATGCGGCAGCAGGATCATTACGTCAATTAGACTCTCGTATTGCAGCAAAACGTGAATTAGCGATGTTTTGCTATGCTGTCCCGAGTGCTGAAGAGTTAGGGTGTCAGACGCATGATGAGAGCTTACAAAAGATTGAAGAGTTAGGGTTTAATGTGAATCCTAACCGTGAAGTTTGTGACTCAATTGATGGCGTATTAGCTTATATTGAAAAGTGGTCAACTAATCGCTTTGATTTACCGTACGAAATTGATGGTATTGTGATTAAAGTCAATCAATTAAATGAACAACAAAAGTTAGGATCAACAGTGAAAAGTCCACGTTGGGCGATTGCGTATAAATTCCCAGCAGAAGAAGTGGAGACTATTCTGAAAGATATTATTTTTACTGTTGGTCGTACAGGAATGGTAACGCCTAATGCAGTATTAGAACCTGTTCGTGTTGCTGGAACACGTGTCAGTCGTGCGACGTTACATAATGAGGACTATGTTAAGGAGCGCGATATTCGTATTAAAGACCGTGTCATTATTCGTAAAGCAGGAGAAATTATACCAGAGGTTGTTAAACCGGTTATTGATGCGCGTCATGGAGATGAAGCACCATTTGAAATGATTCAAGACTGTCCGCGTTGTGGTAGTGAGCTGATTCGTGAAGCAGGAGAGGCGGATTACTACTGTTTAAATATTGATTGTCCTGCACGTATTGTTGAGAGTTTATGTCATTTTGTTTCTCGTGATGCTATGAATATTGATGGTTTAGGTGTGAAAGTGGTTGAACAACTATATGATAACCAGTTAATTGAAAATGTAGCTGACATTTATAAATTACAAAAAGAACAACTATTACCTCTTGAACGTATGGGAGAGAAGAAGGTAACGAATTTATTAACTGCTATTGAAAATAGTAAACAGAATAGTTTAGAAAGATTATTATTTGGTTTAGGTGTTCGTCATGTTGGAAGTAAGACGGCAAAAGTATTAGCTGCTCATTTTGAAACGATTGATGCTTTAATGCAGGCAACGTTTGATGACTTCAAAGGAATTGCTGAAATTGGAGATGTAATTGCTAATAGTATTGTTCACTATTTCACGCAGGACGCTAATGTTCAATTAATTAATGAATTAAAAGCGTTAGGATTGAATATGAGTTATACAGGTGTTAAAGTTTCTACTGCTAATGAAGCAAATGAATTTTATGGAAAAACAGTTGTTTTAACAGGAACGTTAGCAACACTATCTCGTAAAGAAGCGGGTGTGAAATTAGAGGCTTTAGGTGCTAAAGTTTCAGGAAGTGTGAGTGCTAAAACGGATTTCTTAGTTGCTGGAGAAAAGAGTGGATCAAAACTTAAAAAAGCACAAGAACTTGGTGTGACAGTGATTGATGAAGAAATGATGTTAAAAATGCTTGGTGAATAGGAGGGTTTCAATGAAGCGTATTTATGTGTTGATGGTTAGCTTTCTATGCAGTTTAGTGGTGTTAATAGGGTGTTCTGCTCCTCCTGTACCACCTGTTCAAGAAAATACGACTGAAGAAGAAATGTTAACAAAGCAGTTGTTATCAAATGAAGCAACAAGTGAGTATTATCGTACGATGCTTCCTTATAAGACGAGTCCAACGCGTGGATTAGTTTATTCAAGATATTCAAAAATGAAGAACCGTTATGATATTGATACGTTTGATTTAGCGTTAATGCGTGAATCTCAATCTTATTTTGATCCAAAAGAGGTTTACTTCCAAGAAGGGCAAATCTTAACGAAGCCAATTGTTCAACAGCTATTGGCAAAGAAGATGACGGCAGTTGAGTTAGAAAAAGAATTGGAATTAGATCCAGACTATGTGGATATTGGTTTAAATCCAGCCAACGATGAAATCATTAATATCGACGGGATAGATGTTAATCCAGTCTATCTAGCTTATTTATTAGAACAAAACTATGTGGTTCAAAGTGAAGATGAGACAGTTCTAGAAGGGGTAACCATAGGGTTGGCATTGAATCCATATCAAACATGGAAAAATGAGTTGAGATATGATCAAACGATTGTCTTGGATGAGAATACATTAATTGAAAAGGGAAAAGAGATTGCTCAACGTGTGATTGATATTTTAAGAACACAAGAGCAATTTGAAACCGTTCCAATTATGATTGGATTATATATTGTGCAAGAAGAAAGTGCCGTGACTCCAGGACATATGGTAGCCAAAACATTGGTTGGGGAAAAAAATTCACAAATTAAGAATTGGGAAAAAGTTAATGAGAAGTATTATTTATTGCCAGATAACAATGCATTAGCTTTTGATTCAAATTTATCAAACCAATTTAGTGCCTTTAAGCAAGTGATTAAAGAATATTATCCACATTATTATGGAATTATCGGGATTGCTCATTTTATGGATGATAAGTTAACAAATTTAGAAATTACGGTAAATATCGATTTTTATGGGTTAGCTGAAAAGCTATCTTTCCACCAATTGTTAGCACAGTTAATTCCAGAATCATTTTCACCTGAATATAATATTGATGTTGTTATTCGTTCAAGTGAAGAAATTTATGGTGTTTTAAAGCGTCCAGCTAATGAAAGAGAAGTTACTTTAAAATTAACAAGTTGGGAATAGGAAGTTATACGGGAAGAGGATGAAATGAAAAGATTATTTTGGCGTTTAACCATGATGTTTTGGACTATATTTTGTGTTGTAATACTCTCGTTTGCTTTAACTTTTTATTTGAATTATGAAAAGAATTATTCTCAACGACTTTTTGAGATTGATCAAGATGTAAATCGTATTGGAATGGAAATGGATGCTAATACTAGAGAATATATCCGATTAGTAAAATCTGAAGAGTATAAATTATTAAAGATTCTTAAAGAAAACTTACAGTTGATTGAATCATTAAATAATGATGATATTGAACGTTTAATTGATGAGTTTGTACCTGGTGGTTCAATGCCGCCACAAGAAGATAGAGCCTTCTATCTTGCATACTTAAAAACAATAGACATCATCAATGATACCTTGGATCAAACTAAGAAACTTTATCGAGAAGATTATAAGATTATCGATTTTAAATTTATTCCATTCTATTGTCATGAATGTAACAGGGAGAGGTTACAGCAAAAATTAAATACATTAGATATAGTTAAGATGGACGAAAATTTATATCTTGTAAATGAGGAAGATGGTCAAAATACTACTTGGTCAGTCTATCAACTAGTACAATACAACGATCAAATATTAGGATATATTCGTTTTTCTTACGAGACTTTAACATCAGAACAATTCGTTTCTCAAGAAGAGCGTTTTACTCGAAGTTTGTACTATATAGGTAATCATTTATATAATGAAAATAATCTCCCTTTTGAGATTCAGCAAAAGTTAGAGAGTGCAGATTTTGAGCAAGCTTCTCAAATTTTGAAAGATGAAGGATATTATATTAATCGGTATATTTCTGAGAATAATAATGTAAAAATGATTTACTATCAACTGAATCGCTCTTTAACTGGGTCAGTCCTTGAAGAGACGATTAGTTTATTTGAATTTAGTACCATTCTATTGATTTTTTTATTTTTACTTGTTTCTTATATCTTATTTGTGGTCATTATTAGACCTTGTTATTTGTTGATTGAGTATGTAAAACGTTGTGGAGAAGGAGATTACACTGTACCACGTAATCTAAGTTCAATTTGGAAACCTTCATTTTTGATGGTGCGAAATGATTATTTAGAAAATGAGCGGTTATTAAATGTAAAAGATAAACAGAGCCAAGAATTAGAATTTGCTTGGAAGCGTGCACTTGTAGCAAGCCAGGCTAAAACTCTCTTTTTAGCTAAGGTTTCACATGAGTTAAAGACACCATTAAACGCAATAAAAGGATACATTCAACTTTTAAAGCTAAGTATTGATCAACCTAAACAAAGAAAGCAATTAGAGATTATTGAATACTCGAGTGATTTATTGTTAAGGCATGTTAATGAGTTATTAGATTTCTCAATGATTGAAGATGGGAAAGTTAAATTAGGTATTGAGAAGATTGATATTTTCCAAACTGCTGATAAAGTTGAAGAGTTATTTCTTGTTGAAGCGGCCAATAAAGGGATTGATTTTAATCTTATTGTAGATGAAAAAATTCCTCATGAATTATATGGTGATGAGGGTCGTATTAAGCAGATTATTATTAATCTAGTTTCAAATGCGATTAAATTTACTGAAAGTGGAGAAATTAGAGTTAGCTTTGAATTAGATTATCAAAACGAAACAGATGCTTATTTAAGTATTAAAGTTCAAGATACAGGTAAGGGAATTGCATCCCATAAGTTAGAATCTATTTTTGAGGCATTTACGCAGGAAAATAATACGATTTCAAGACGTTTTGGAGGAACAGGATTAGGGCTTAGTATTTCTAAACGTTTAGCTGAAGCAATGGGTGGGAGATTAACAGTAGAAAGTGTAGTCGATGTCGGATCGACATTTACATTATTTTTACCATTTTCAAAATATTTAGCTGAAGAAGATGAATCTTAACTCAGAAGTCATGAGGTGAATTAAAATGAACGATAAAATTATCGTGAAAGGTGCAAGAGAACAGAACTTGAAAAATATTGATGTTGAAATTCCACGAAATCAATTAGTTGTTTTGACAGGATTATCAGGTTCAGGGAAGTCATCACTTGCTTTTGAAACAATTTATGCGGAAGGGCAACGACGTTATGTAGAAAGTTTATCAGCCTATGCCCGTCAGTTTTTAGGGAATATGGAGAAACCAGATGTCGACTCGATTGAAGGATTATCTCCAGCCATTTCAATCGATCAAAAAACAACTAATCGTAATCCACGTTCAACGGTTGGAACTGTAACTGAAATTTACGATTACTTACGTTTATTATTTGCTCGAATAGGGAAGCCTGTGTGTCCTGTACATGGGGTTGAAATTCAGGCACAATCAGTTGAACAGATGGTTGATCGCTTGTATCAATATCCTGAGCGTACACGTATGCAAATTTTAGCTCCAATGATTGTTGGAAAAAAAGGAACACATGCCAAAGTATTTGAGCAGTTAAAGAAAGATGGATATGTACGTGTTCGAGTCGATGGTGAGATGCTCGATCTAGATGAGGAAATAAATTTAAATAAGAACAAAAAGCATACGATTGAAGTAATCGTTGACCGTATTGCATTAAAACCAGATGCAAGTGCAAGGATAGCTGATTCACTTGAAACAGCTTTAAAACTTGGAAGTGGAAAAGTACTAGTTGATGTAATTGGTGAAGAAGAGTTAATCTTTAGTGAACATTTTTCTTGTCCATATTGCGATTTCTCAGTTGGAGAGTTAGAGCCACGTATGTTTTCATTTAATTCACCATTTGGGGCTTGTTCTGAATGTGGTGGATTAGGTGTCCAAAAGAAAATTGATGTCGACTTATTAATTCCCGATCCAAAGCTATCAATTGCACAGGGTGCTATTCGTGGATGGGAAAAAGAAGAGAATTATAGTCGAAAATTATTAGATACTGTTTGTCGACATTATAGTATTGATTTAGATAAACCATTCGAGCAATTAACAGATAAAGAGAAGAATATTATCTTATATGGAACAAATGAACCTATTCATTTTCAGCTACAGTCTGAAAGTGGAATTAAACAAGAAAAAGTCGATACGTATGAAGGAGTTATTAACAACTTAGAGAGACGTTATATGGAGACAAGCTCTTCATTTATGCGTGAATGGATTGAAGGTTTTATGTCCGATTTAACCTGTAACAAATGTCATGGAAAACGTCTTTCTGAACAAGCTTTATCTGTTTTGATTGATGGAAAGAATATTAATGATTTTACTGATTTATCTATTCAAGAAGCATTAGAGTTTATTGAAAACTTAAATTTAAGTGAAAAAGATAAAGTAATTGCAAATTTAATCTTAAAGGAAATTAAAGAGCGTCTAAGTTTTTTAGTTAATGTAGGGTTAGATTACTTAACCTTAAATCGTTCGGCAGGTTCGCTTTCAGGTGGAGAAGCACAGCGTATCCGATTGGCTACTCAAATTGGGTCACGTTTATCAGGTGTCTTGTATGTTTTAGATGAACCTTCAATTGGATTACATCAACGTGATAATGACCGCTTAATTGAAACACTTAAATCAATGCGAGATTTAGGAAATACATTGATTGTTGTGGAGCATGATGAGGATACGATGATGGCTTGCGATTATTTAATTGATATTGGCCCGGGTGCTGGTATACATGGTGGTCAAATTGTGGCACAAGGAACACCAGAAGAAGTGATGCAAAATGAAAACTCGATTACTGGTCAATATTTAAGTGGAAAGAAACAAATCTACTTACCGAAAGAACGACGAAAAGGAAATGGTAACTTTATTGAAGTTAAGGGAGCTAAAGAAAATAACTTAAAGAATGTGAATTTATCTATTCCAATGGGTGTGATGAATGTTGTAACTGGAGTTTCAGGTTCGGGGAAATCAACGTTGATTAATGATATTTTATATCGTTCAATTGCTTCGAAACTTTATCGTACAAAAGATAAGCCAGGACAACATAAAGAGTTAAAGGGAATGGAGTATATTGAGAAAATTATCGATATTGACCAATCACCAATTGGTCGTACACCACGTTCAAATCCTGCCACATATACTGGTGTGTTTGATGATATTCGAGATTTATTTGCTTCAACAAATGAAGCGAAGGTTCGTGGGTATCAAAAAGGTCGATTTTCGTTTAATGTTAAAGGTGGACGTTGTGAGTCTTGTCGAGGAGATGGGGTGTTAAAGATTGAAATGCACTTCTTACCGGATGTCTATGTTCCGTGCGAAGTTTGTCATGGAAAGCGATATAATCGCGAAACATTAATGGTGACATATCGTGGTAAAAATATTGCGGATGTTTTAGACATGACCGTGGAAGATGCTTATGAATTCTTTGAACATCACCCTAAAATTGCACGTAAATTAAAAACATTATGTGATGTAGGGCTTGGGTATTTAAAATTAGGTCAACCAGCGTCAACGCTATCTGGAGGAGAGGCACAGCGTGTTAAATTAGCTTCAGAATTACATCGACGTATTACGGATAAAACTGTTTATATTTTAGATGAGCCAACGACTGGTTTACATATTGAAGATGTTAAACGATTGTTAAAAGTTCTAAATCGTATGGTTGAAGAAGGAGCAACAATCATCATTATTGAGCATAATTTAGATGTGATTAAAATGGCAGATTATATTATTGATTTAGGACCTGAAGGTGGAACACGCGGAGGAACAATTGTTGCGAAGGGAACACCTGAGGAAGTTGCTAATGTAGAAGGTTCTTATACAGGAAAGTATTTAAATAAAATTTTAACTCGCGATCGAAAGCGTCAGATGAACTAATAAAAACCCTATCTATTAAATAGATAGGGTTTTTATTAGTTTATAGAAATACTCAATTACTAGATAGGGGTAGTCATTTTTTATATTGTAACAAATGTTACTGCTTCTATAGTTATTCTGTATTCATACTTTAATTATGACGGGATTGATATCAATCATTTATCAATGTATAAAAGCTTGAATATTTAATTATATCTTGAACAAGTAATCCATATAATTTGGGAGATTTTCATTGTATAAGGATATATGTTTTAATACCATAATATAGAGCTAATAGAAGGATCTAGTTTTTTCTTGATTTGACAAACTTGTTTAACAAAATAAGGGAAAATAGCGAAAAACGAACAAATTGTGTTTTTTTGCCTTAAAAATATGTTCTTTATGTATAAAAAATGTATTAAACTGAACTTTAGACTGGCTTGGCGGTTGACCTTCTTTTTGCCCACGTGCTATGATAAGCACGTCGTAAGCTCACTCTAGAAAGATTACTTGCTTGTTTATCGGACGTAAAGAAGGAGGTGAACTGTTGCTAAAAGGCTCACCCCCATATGAATGGTATGGTAGTTATTTTAGGCAACAGGCGCATGAGATGAAACGAGATCTAATTGCATTTATTATGTCATTATGCGTAATTGTAGTTGGAATCTACGCTGTCATGCAATCCAACTTGAAGGAAGTAAACATCAATGATAATGGAGAGCTGAATACATTCACCACATATCAGCAAACGGTGGATGGCTTGCTTAAAGAGCAAGGAATAAGAGTTGGAAATTTCGATGATATGAATGTAAGTTTTGACGATCAAGTCTACGATGGAATGGACATCGAGATTAATCGTGCACAATCCGTAGTTATTAATGATGGCGGAATCAAAACTTTAGTCATGACAACAGAATCAACAGTAGACGATGTATTAAAACAACGTAGTATTGAACTAAGTTCAAATGATGAGATTTCAGTCGCTAAAACTTCTTTAGTTGAAGGAGATATGGAGATTGAAATTACACGTGTAGAAAAAGCATACGAATCAGTGTTTGAAGAAATAAATTTAGATACAGAGTATGTTTACACAGACGACATTCCACAAGGGGAACAAGAAGTATGGAATGAAGGTTCGCCAAAAGTAGTCGAACACGTCATCGAAAAGGTTTATAAGAATGGAGAACAGGTCGAAGAAACTGAAGTAAAGGCGAATGTAGTTGACGAAGGTCAAACTAAAACGATTGCAATTGGAACGGGTCCAATTACATCTTTCGTTGCTAATATGACTGCATATGATACAAACTGTGCAGGATGTGGAACACGAGTTGCGTGTAAACCATACCCAGATATTAGCTCAACCATTTACTATAATGATAGTACATATGGTTCAGTTCGTATTGTTGCCGCTGGACAAGATTATCCATGTGGCACAATTGTAGATATTGATGGTATTGGTAAAGCGATTGTTTTAGATCGCGGAAGTGCCATTACTGGAAATGATTTAGATTTACTGGTCAACACAAATCCATGGGATTTTGGCCGAAAGTACAAACAAACTAAAGTCCTCAGATTGGGCTGGTAATCTTTCGTTTACGGAGCGTAGTAGCCGTTTAAATTTTATATGCTTATAGAGGGATGGACAGTTAGTGAAAGTTCTTACGACAATCAATAATTTAGGTCATTAGCTGAAGCTATAAAAGGTGAATACGTGTTTTCGTAAATATTCTGAAAAAGTCCGCTGACTTTAACGACGATCGGTTAAAGTTAGCGGGCTTTTTTATATATATAAGTCCAGATAAGTTTTTCAGATCATAAAAACTTTTATCTGGACTATAGGATGCTTTTGTATTAAAGTAATTCACTAACTAAGGCTAGTGTAGAATTATAAAATACATTTCTATTTCTATATAGTTACCAAAATATTGAGTGAATAATTCATATTAATGAAATCCTTAAATATGAATTCAATTTACAACAATTACTAAAAATGTTGTGATAGAGTTGACTTATGATACAATAGAGTTGGCTAGATTGAGGAGGGTGTAGCATGGATCAAAAGAAGGATCTAAATTCAAATCATGAAATAATTGATGAACAAGAAGTGATTGAAAATCTTTTAGATGGAAATGCTAAGCAAAGTAATAGTCAAAAACAAAAGGGTCCTGAAGATATAAAGCAACCCCAAGTTATTTATACAAAACAGGTTGGCTGTTTTGATATGAGGTCAATTGGCATTAATCTAATTGTTTATACATTAGTTTTAATGGTAACGAGTGGATGGTTTCAAGGGTTTTATATTGCTAGTTTTTGGGATGCCTTAAATACAGCGATAGTTATGACCGTTTTAAATATTATTTTAAAGCCGATTATTGTCATTTTAACTTTACCATTAACCATCATGACCTTTGGACTATTTTATGTTGTGGTGAATGGATTTTTACTCTGGGTTGCAGATTATTTAATGGGACCTTCATTTGAGATTAATTCTTTTGGGCTAGCTATTTTAGCTTCAGTCTTTATTTCATTGTTACGAATGGGAATTAATCACTATATTTTAAAGGAAGATTCTTTAAAAATTAATATCTAGTCACACATGAATTATCAACACATGTTATGATTAGACGGAATTCTCTAATAGTCATTAGACATGTAATCAAATTTTGGTGGTGAATAAGTTATGAATGTAGTAACAGTTCAGGATTTAGTACAAGAATTAAAATTAGAGGTTGTAACGGAAAATCTTTCGTTAGATCGTCCAATCACAGAACAAATGTTATCTCGTCCTGGGATGGAGTTAACAGGTGTTGTTGAGTACTTCCGAGATAGTGCTAAACGTCGTGTTCAAATTATTGGGACAAAGGAGTGGTTATATCTTCAATCACTAGAGAGTGAGGTTCGTCGTGAACGAGCTCGTGTATTGTTTACAGATGAAACGCCAGTTATTATCTTTTCTAAAAACTTTGAGATCCCGCAAGAGATGATTGAACTATCAGAACAAACGAAAGTTCCTTTATTACGAAGTGAGAAGGAAACAACAGTATTATTCACAGCAATCTCAAACTATTTAGAAGAAGCTTTATCTCCAATTGAATCAGTACATGGTGTATTAGTCGATGTAAATGGGATTGGGGTATTAATTACAGGAAAAAGTAGTATCGGGAAGAGTGAGACAGCTTTAGAATTAATTCATCGTGGACATCAATTAATTGCTGATGACCGTGTAGATATCTTTGAGAAAGAGCCAGGACTTGTTGTTGGACGAGCCCCAGAGTTATTACAACAATTCATCGAAGTACGTGGGATTGGGATTATTAATGTTGTAGAAATGTTTGGAGCTCGTGCTTACCGTCATAAAAAGCGTGTAACATTAATGATTGAATTAGAGGACTGGAATAACGAGAAAATCTATAATCGTATTGGATTATCAGATGAAACAACACGTCTGTTTAATACTGATATTACAAAGATTACAATTCCAGTACGCCCAGGACGTTCAATTGCTTCATTAATTGAAGTAGCAGCAATGAATCATCGCTTAAAAGTCATGGGGTATAACGCAGCAGAAGCATTTACAAATCAATTAAATCAATATATACAAACCAAGAGTAATAGTTAGTTCAGGTGAGGACATAGGAGCCTCACTTTTAAACTAATTAAAAATGGAGGAGATAGGTGTGGATCATTCAACGATTGAACCTTTAAATCGTGTGTTTTTACAACTAGGGCCAATAACAATTTACTGGTATGCCGTATTCATTATGTCCGGCGTAGCTTTAGGTCTTTTCTTAGCTATTAGAGAAGGAAAGAAAATGGGAATTAACTCAGAATTCTTTTATGATTTGGTTACTTACGGGTTACCTATTTCTATTATAGGAGCACGAATTTATTATGTTGCTTTTAGCTGGGATTACTATTCGTCACATCCAGAAGATATTATTAAGATTTGGCAAGGTGGAATTGCGATTCATGGAGCCATTATTGCAGCCTTTATCTTTGGATATTTCTTCTGTAAAAAACGTAAAGTTTCTTTTTGGCTAGTGGCAGATATTGCTTCAGTTAGCTTTATCATTGCACAAGCAATTGGTCGCTGGGGAAACTTTATGAATCAAGAGGCACATGGTGGTGTTGTTCCTGGGGCTACCTTAGATGCTCAACGTGAATTTTTACAATCTTTGTTTATTCCAGATTTTATTGTAAATAATATGTATATTAATGAAGC
Source organism: Turicibacter sp. H121 (assembly GCF_001543345.1). Classification (NCBI taxonomy): domain Bacteria; kingdom Bacillati; phylum Bacillota; class Erysipelotrichia; order Erysipelotrichales; family Turicibacteraceae; genus Turicibacter; species Turicibacter sp. H121. The sequence goes on from NZ_CP013476.1 coordinate 1,599,942, forward strand.
CTATTATCATCCAACCTTCTTATATGAATCGTTATGGAATATGGTCGGATTCTTATTTATTGTCTTTGTTTTAAGAAAGTTACCGAAATTATTAGTGGGAGAAATTGCAGCTTTTTATGCGGTCTGGTATTCCATTGGACGATATATGGTTGAAGGGATGCGTACTGACAGCCTAATGTTAACAGAATCAATTCGTATGGCCCAATTTATTTCAATTACAACTATTGTATTAGTTCTGATTCTTGTCATATATAGACGCCTTGCTAAGAAGAACTTAATAACATATCAAAGTTTCTATGTGAAAAACAGTCATAAAGAGTAGAAAAATAAAATATGATAAGATAGAGATTAATAATCGAGGAGGAACAAATGCTAAAAGCTATTTTGTTTGATTTAGATGGAACGATATTAAATACGAATAATCTTATTTTTAATTCTTTTCGCCAAGCGTTTGAGGAACTCCTTTCTGATCGCACGTTGAGTGATGATGAGATTATCGATTGTATTGGTCCAACGCTTCAACAGACAGGTGAAAAATATTGTCCAGAAAATCCAGAAAAGTTTGTTGAATGTTATCGTAAATATTATCAAAATAATCATGATGAGATGATTGAAGTCTTTCCAGGTATTATTGAAATGCTACAGGCTTTAAAAGGATTAGGATTAAGATTAGTCATCGTCACCTCAAAGAAGCGTGATATGACGCTTAAAGGATTAAAATGCCTGAAGATGTTTGATTACTTTGATTTAATTGTTTCATCTGACGATATTCTTCATCCAAAACCACATCCTGAACCGATTGAAACAGTTTTAAAATATTATCATTTAAATCGAGATGAATGTTTGATGGTTGGCGATAATTCACATGATATTGAATGTGCGAACCACGCAGGAGTTAAAAGTGTTGCAGTTGGGTGGGCGATGCGAGGTGCAGATTATTTGAAAACCTATAATCCTACTTATATAATAAATGAAGCAAAAGACTTACTAAATGTTGTGAAAAAGGAAGGTGTTTAGAATGGAAAAGATTTATGATTTAGCGATTATCGGCGCTGGTCCTGCAGGAATGACAGCAGCTATTTATGCAGCTCGTGCTAGTTTATCTGTTGTGATGATTGAACGTGGAGCACCAGGTGGCCAAATGGTGAATACATTTGAGATTGAAAACTATACAGGATTTGAAAAAATTTCGGGTCCAGATTTATCGATGAAAATGTTTGAACATGCTCAAGCGGCAGGGGCAGAATATGCATATGGAAATGTAGAAAATGTTACAGTTGCTGAGGACGGAACAAAAATTATTGATTGTGGTGACCATACAGTTCGTGCGAAAACAATTATCGTTGCAACAGGAACAAAACATCGCTTATTAAATGTCCCAGGTGAAAGTGAGTTATCTGGACGTGGAATTTCTTGGTGTGCTGTCTGTGATGGAGCATTCTTCCGTGGGAAAAAAGTTGTTGTGATTGGTGGGGGAGATTCGGCTGTTGAAGAAGCTATTTATTTAGCTGGATTAGTAGAGAAGGTAACAGTTATCCACCGTCGTGATGAATTACGTGCTCAAAAAATCTTACAAGAGCGTGCTTTTGCTGATGATAAGATTGAATTTGTTTGGGATTCAGTTGTTGAGTCATTTGAAGAAACGAATGGGAAATTAGGAGCAGTAAAAGTTAAGAATGTTAAAACAGATGAAGTTTCTGATATTGAAGCAGAGGGTGCCTTCATTTATATTGGATTAGATCCAATTACAGATATGATTAAAGAATTAGAAGTAACAGATGAGGCTGGATATATCACAGTTGATCATGCAATGATGACGCCTGTTCCTGGAGTATTTGCAGCGGGAGATGTTATTAGTAAAGAACTTCGCCAAGTAGTAACTGCTGTTAATGACGGTGCAATTGCAGCTCAATCTGCTTTCAAATATATTGAAACAAATCTTCGATAGTAATTAGAGATTATTAATAACTAACAAACACATCGCAAAATTAAATGTATCCTTTATATTAAGAAATTAATAAAAGTAATAAAAAGAAAACTTATAATCACTATTCATTTGATTACTAAGTTTTCTTTTTTATTTTTTGATAAAGAGGAGTGATAAAGTGGAATTTGTATTGGATGCATTCATCGATGCGCTAAAAATATGGCCGTTATTGGTTATAGTTTATGTTGTTTTTGAATTTATGGGAAATCAACGAACAACGTATTTAAAAAATCATCGTCTTGGTCCGGTACTTGGAGCTATTGGTGGATGTATTCCTCAATGTGGGGCTTCAGTAGCCGCTTCAAGTTTATATGCAGCTGGGAGCATTACGCTTGGAACGTTATTATCCGTTTTTATTTCAACTTCTGATGAGGCCATTCCGCTAATGTTAACGTATCGGGATCAAGGGGCGTTTATTATTTTATTGTTAGTGGTAAAGATTATTTATGCTATTTTGATTGGTAGCTTTGTGGATAAAGTTTTTGATGTCAAACCGAAGAGAAATACGTATAGCTTATTAAAGTGTTCAAAGGCATGTGATTGTCATGAATCTAATATAGTTATGAGTGCGATCCGTCGTTCATTAAAAGTAGTTGTCTTTTTATTTATTATGACTTGTTTGATGAATGTAGTTATTTGGGTTATTGGAGAGAATGTGCTTGAGCAGTGGTTGTTGAGAGCATATAAATGGCAACCTTTTATTTCAGCAGCTATTGGTTTAGTTCCTAATTGTGTTTCATCTATCTTGATTACGCAGCTTTACCTTGAAGGGATGATTAGTTTTGGAGCAGTTGTCGCGGGACTCTGTACAGGGGCAGGAGCAGGTTTATTAGTTTTATTTAAGGAAAATAGACCGATCTCGGAAAATTTAAAGATTGTTTGCGTGTTATACGTATTGAGTGTGGTTATTGGAGTGATATTAAATTGTTTAGTGATATTGAGTTAAAAGAATAATCATTGTATTAATTTTAACATATAATGTATAGTTGTTTTAGTATGATTATTTTTCTAATCACATGTAAATAGTACAGAGAAGTATACCATTCAATTGAGTCCACTATCATTTTTTCTATTTTCTTATTTATATGTTATAATATTCATAATGAAAGAGGGTGAAACGATGCGTGTAGCAAATAGTTTATTATTGAAAGATGATAAGATACTTCTTTTATTTAAACAAAGTCGACAAAAGTGGTTTTTACCAGGTGGAAAAGCTGAGTTTAGTGAAAATGTGCTTCAGACAGGTTGCCGTGAATTTTTTGAAGAGACAGGATTAAAGTTACAGAATGTGGAGCTAGGGGCTGTGACAACAGTTGTTGTTGAAGAAGAATCTAATCAAAAAGAATGGATGTTGTATACGATTAAAGGAACAGATGCAACTGGCGTGTTGAATAAGGTAAATCGTGAGGGAACGTTAGAGTGGCACGATATTGATAAAATTGATGAGTTACCGATGTTTGAAGGTGATCGTTTCATTATTAAGCATTTAATTAGTCATAATGGGCCGATGGTATCAACACAATTTTACACACCTTCGTATGATTTAATTAAAATTATATCAAGTTATGATGTTACGGTAGAAGCAGCGATTTAAATATTTTCAATAGAGGAAAGGGTATATCTAGATGAAAAAGATTAATTTATTAATTGTAACTGGAATGAGTGGCGCTGGAAAAAGTGTTGTATTAAATAGTCTAGAAGATGTTGGATATCATTGTATTGATAATTTTCCACCTAAATTGTTACCTAAGTTAACTGATTTGATTATGGGAACAAGTGAGCATGACGTTAATTTAGCTGTGGTTATTGATTTAAGATCATTAGATTTTGATTCCATTGATGAGATGTTATACTTTTTACAAGATAGTCATTTTGTTAATGTTCATGTTTTATATTTAGATGCTGATGATGCAACTTTAGTCAAGCGTTATAAAGAAACAAGACGCACACACCCATTATCACGTGATACAAATTTATTAGATGGTATTCATACTGAACGAGAATTATTAAAGCCGATCTTAGATATTTCAGATTTCAAGATTGATACAACAGGAGTAGCAGCTAAAGATTTAAAACAACAAATTATTACAAAGTATGGAAATATTGATAATGATTATTTCAGTGTGACTTTCATGTCATTTGGATTTAAACACGGAACACCAATTGACACGGATATTATGTTCGATGTTCGATTCTTACCGAATCCATTTTATATTGAATCAATGCGTCCACAAACAGGGTTAGATGAAAGTGTTTATGAATATGTTATGAGCTTTGAGGAAACAACGACGTTTTTAGCCAAGCTAATTGATTTGTTACAATTTTTAATTCCTAAGTATAAAGCTGAAGGGAAGTCGCAAGTGATTATTGGAATAGGATGTACAGGAGGACAACATCGTTCGGTAGCAATTGCGGAATATTTATCACATGCATTTGAAAATGATTATAAAACAAATGCAACACACCGCGATATTCACCGTGCGCATAAAAAGTAGGGGGAATAAGTATGGCAGAATATGATTTAAAAGTAGCGGTCATTGGTGGAGGAACCGGTTTATCAACTATTTTAAGAGGATTAAAAAGATACCCTATCGATATAACCGCAATTGTAACAGTAGCGGATGATGGAGGAAGTTCGGGTAGTTTAAGAACTGATTTTGATGTTCCCCCCCAGGAGATATTCGAAATGTTTTAGTTGCTTTATCTGAAGTTGAACCGCTTGTACAAGAGTTATTTCAGTATCGTTTTACGGGAGAGACAGATTTAGCAGGGCATCCAACTGGAAACCTATTAATTGCAGCGATGACGAATATTACAGGAGATTTTGCTTCGGCTATTCAAAAATTAAGTGAGGTTTTAAAAGTTAGAGGGCGTGTGTTACCAGTATGTAACACTCCATTGTGCTTGTGTGCCGAGTATGATGATGGTACAATCATTCAAGGCGAATCGCTCATTCCTACAATCGAAAAAAAAATTAAACGCGTTTATTATACAAAAGAAGATGCAAGAGCTCTTGATGAGGCTGTGGAGGCTATTATGGAAGCCGATTTAGTCTTATTAGGACCAGGAAGTTTATATACGAGTATTATTCCAAACTTGTTACTAGTTGAAATTTCGGAAGCACTTGTAAAAACATCCGCAGAATGCGTGTATTGTTGTAATATCATGACTCAGCCTGGAGAAACGACAGGATATAGTGCATCTGATCATGTGCTTGCACTTCATGAGCATGCAGGACATGCATTTATTGATAAAATCATTGTGAATGATGAAGAAATTGATGATGAAACTTATGAGCGTTATTGTGATCAACATTCTGATGTCGTTTTAATAGATGAAAAAAAATTACATAAAATGAATATTGAAGTTATTAAAAGTCGTTTAGTTTCTTACAATAATGTAGGTGAAGTTCGTCATAATACGAAAAAAGTAGCAGCGACTATCTTTTCGTTATTATTAGATATAGAGGAAAAAAGGGAGGGGTGATACAATGTCATTCGCTTCTGAAACGAAAAAAGAATTAGTTCAAATCCAGTCAGACGATTGTTGTGCGAAAGCAGAATTATCAGCCCTTATTCGAATGAATGGAGTTATTTCATTATCAAATAAAGGTTTAGTTCTTGATTTCGCAACAGAAAATGCAGCTATTGCACGTCGAACGTTACAATTAATTAAGCAATTATTTGATACTGAGGTTGACTTATTATCGAGAAAGAAGATGCAACTTAAGAAGAATAATGTTTATATTATTCGCATTAAGAAAAATGCTCGTGACATTGCAACTGAATTAGGAATTATGTCTGATACGGGATTTGTTTTAGGCATTGCTAAAAATTTAATTGAGTATGATTGTTGTAAGCGAGCGTATATGCGTGGAGCTTTTTTAGCAGGTGGTTCTGTTAATAATCCTGAAACGTCTTCATACCATTTTGAAATTTTTACACTAGATGAAGAGCATGCAGAGGATTTGAAAGACTTGTTAAATGTGTTTGATTTGAATGCGCGTGTGTTGCAACGTAAAAAAGGATACATCACTTATATTAAAGAAGCAGAAAAAATTAGTGATTTCTTACGTGCAATTGAAGCGTATAATGCAGTGTTAAACTTTGAAGATGTTCGAATTTTTAGAGATATTCGTAATTCAGAGAATCGTCTCAATAATTGTGAAATTGCGAATGAAACTAAAACCATTGCAGCTGCTCAGCGTCAAATTGATAATATTGAACTAATTGACCTTGTTTATGGAATAAATTCGTTACCAGAACGTTTGCAGTATGTCGCCAATTTGCGATTAGAGTTTCCTGAGGAAAACTTAAGTTATTTGAGTGAAATTGCTACGGAACGCGGGATGAAGTTGACTAAGTCAGGGATCAATCACCGTATGCGTAAATTATCAGAAATGGCTGAGGAAATTCGTGAAAATCAACAAAAACGTTCAGAAGAAAATTAAAACTAAAGCGAGATGATTCTTATTAATCGTTTCAACTTAGAAACAGAGGATTAAGCCTTATTTGTAATATTTAATTATGGATAAGGTTTTTATTATATACAATGATAACTGCATATAATAATATAATTCGCTCATACTAAAGATGATTTTGCACAAAAATAACAACCGCTTACATTAGTGATAATCTTGTACTTGTGAATTAAAGTTTAGTATACTATAAATTAGATAAGATGAAGGAGGTAACATTATGACTAAAAAACCTGTAGCATTAATTATTTTAGACGGTTTTGGTTTACGCGATGAAACAGCTGGAAATGCAGTTAAAGCAGCTAAAATGCCAAACTTAGATCGTTTATTCAATACATACCCTCATAATACATTAGAGGCGTCTGGATTAGGTGTTGGATTACCAGAAGGACAAATGGGTAACTCAGAAGTAGGTCACTTAAACTTAGGTGCTGGACGTATTGTTTATCAATCATTAACTCGCATTAACTTAGCAGTTAAAAACGGTGAGTTAAAGAATGATCCAGTTATCGCTGAAGGATGCAAGCATGCATTAGAAAATGATAAAAAAGTTCACGTGATGGGATTATTATCTCCAGGTGGAATTCATTCTCACAATGAACATATCTATGCATTAGTTGAAGCTGCAAAAGCTCAAGGTGCAAAAGAAGTTTATGTACATGCATTCTTAGATGGGCGTGACACTGCTCCAAAATCAGCTTTAGAATACGTAGAAGCTTTAGAAGCTAAATTAGCTGAAATCGGAATTGGAAAAGTAGCAACTGTTTCAGGACGTTACTATTCAATGGACCGCGATAAAAACTATGATCGTACTCAATTAGCTTACGATGCAATGACTCAAGGAACAGGTGAAAAATTCGAATCAGCTAAAGCTGGTGTTGAAGCTTCTTACAAAAACGATATCTTAGATGAATTCGTTGTTCCATTTGTTGTTGATGCAAACGGATTAATTCAAGATGGAGATACAGTAATCTTCGCTAACTTCCGTCCTGACCGTGCACAACAAATCGCAATCGCTTTATCAAATCCAGAAAACGTAGCGAACTATGCTAAAGAAGGTAAGCCAGCATTAGATCCATCTAAAGGACCTAAAGATGTTTACTTCATCTCAATGATGTCTTACGGAGATGCTGTTAAAGGACCGGTTGTCTTTGGATTACAAGATTTAGCTAATACTTACGGAGAAGTTATCTCAGCAAACGGATTAAAACAATTACGTATCGCTGAAACTGAAAAATACGCTCACGTAACATTCTTCTTCGACGGTGGAGTAGATAAAGAAATCGAAGGAGCAACTCGTGTATTAATTAACTCGCCAAAAGTTGCAACTTATGATTTAAAACCTGAAATGTCAGCTTACGAAGTAGCAGACGCTTGTGTTGCTGAAATCAACAAAGATATTCATGATACAATCATTTTAAACTTTGCTAACCCAGACATGGTTGGACACACTGGAGTATTCGATGCAACAGTTAAAGCATTAGAAGCTGTAGATGAGTGTTTAGGTAAAGTAGTAGATGCAATCATCGCTAAAGGTGGAGTTGCAATCATCACTGCTGACCATGGAAACGCTGAAAAATTAGAAGATGAAAATGGTGGAGCTTACACAGCTCATACATCTAATCCTGTTCCAGTAATCGTAACTAAAGAAGGAATCGAATTACGCGACGGTGGAAACTTAGGAGATTTAGCTCCTACAATGTTACAGTTATTAGGTGTAGAACAACCAGTTGAAATGACAGGAAAATCAATTATTAAATAATTGATTTAATAAGTTATAAAAGGACGTTGCTAATGAGCAGCGTCCTTTTTAATTTATCCTGTGTTTTAGACAAATGTTGATATTTAAAAACATTGATATTAACTACTGTATCTTGTAGTTACCGAACAATGATCTAAGTAAATTAGTATGTTTTAAAGAAATATCAACACTCTTTTAAAACAGAACCTTAATTTGTAATTTTTTAAAAATAAGGCCTTTTATTGTTAGTATATATTTATCACTCATCTGAGTTATTATAGTGATTAATCATTTTCATTTTTTAATTTGGAAAGGGGATAAAGCTCTTTAAAGATTTATAAGACTTCATCCGTAACTAATCTCTTTATAAAAAAGTTCTTCTTTACGAACCTCTCCATCAAACTAATCGTAGAGGACTTCTAAATCGTTTAAGTCTTTATAAGTAATAATATTAGCGTCGAGTTGAATCGTATCTGCAGTTGATTACCTTCATAATCAAATAAAGACTAGGTGTTAAAGACATTATACATCGTTTATAGGAGTTAAATAAGAGCCTTCCTTAATTTATTAGCTATTTTTCCTAATAAGAAAAATGTTTTTACCGATGAGATATCTAATTTAATAAGTTGTTTCTTTCATTATGCTAGCACTTTAAATGATTTAATCTTAATCTTTTGATTTAAGAGAGCCAGTTATTTTAAGTTAAAGTAGTATTTTTATTTTAAAAATAGGTAAAATGTGTTAAAATGTAATTGTAAAAAGCCAAGTTAGTTTAGTGGTAAAATAACGCAATGGTAATGCGTCGTCGCGAGTTCGATTCTCGCACTCGGCACCATTTTAGAATAATTGAGTCCAGCGTATGCTGGATTTTTTTATTTTTTTAATTTGAAGCATAAAAGTTGCTTATTTAGTTCATATTATTCACGGCATATAAATAAAACATTCGTTTTCATAATCACTGATGTGAACGTTATTTGGAATAGATTAGATTGGTTTAATTTATAAAAAAAATAGCGTTTACAAAGTAAAAATGTCTTTAATATGCAAAAAAATGTATTATAATAAGAAGTGTGAAAATTTTAGAAAAGAAGGAGATGTCATACATGCCTTATATTGTTGATGTATATGCTCGCGAAGTATTAGATTCTCGCGGAAATCCTACTGTTGAAGTAGAAGTAACAACTGAAAGTGGATCATTCGGACGTGCTTTAGTACCATCTGGAGCTTCTACAGGAATCTACGAAGCAGTTGAATTACGTGATGGAGATAAATCTCGTTACTTAGGAAAAGGTGTTTTAAACGCTGTTAAAAACGTTAACGACATCATCGCTCCTGAATTAGTTGGTATGGATGTTACTGACCAATGTGGAATCGACCGTTTAATGATCGCATTAGATGGAACTAAAAACAAAGGAAAATTAGGAGCTAACGCAATCTTAGGTGTATCTATGGCTGTTGCTCATGCTGCTGCTGATTTCGTTGGATTACCATTATACCGTTACTTAGGTGGATTCAACTCTAAAGAATTACCAACTCCAATGATGAACATCATCAACGGTGGAGAGCACGCTGACAACAACATCGACTTCCAAGAGTTCATGATCATGCCAGTTGGAGCTCCAACATTCAAAGAAGCTATCCGTATGGGAGCTGAAGTATTCCATGCATTAAAATCAGTATTACACGGTATGGGATTAAACACTGCAGTTGGTGATGAGGGTGGATTCGCTCCAAACTTAGAATCAAATGAAGCTGCTATCAAAGTTATCTTAGAAGCTATCGAAAAAGCTGGATATGTTCCAGGTAAAGACGTTATGATCGCTATGGACGTTGCTTCTTCTGAGTTCTACAAAGATGGAAAATACGTTTTAGCTGGTGAAGGTGGAAAAGTATTCACATCTGAAGAATTATGTGACTTCTACGCTGAATTATGCGAAAAATATCCAATCATCTCAATCGAAGACGGTTTAGACCAAGACGACTGGGCTGGATGGGATTACTTAACTAAGAAAATCGGAGATAAAGTGCAATTAGTTGGAGACGATTTCTTCGTAACTAACACTGAGCGTTTAGCTGAAGGTATCGAGAAAAACGTTGCAAACTCTATCTTAATCAAAGTTAACCAAATCGGTACATTAACTGAAACTTTCGAAGCTATTGAAATGGCTAAGAAAGCTGGATACACTGCAGTTGTATCTCACCGTTCTGGAGAAACTGAAGATGCTACAATCGCTGACATCGCAGTTGCTACAAACGCTGGACAAATTAAAACAGGTTCTATGTCTCGTACAGACCGTATTGCAAAATACAACCAATTATTACGTATCGAAGACGAATTAGGACAACAAGCTGTTTACAACGGAGTTAAATCATTCTACAACTTAAAAAAATAATTTAATTATTTTTTAAGAGAATGACTCTATCAAAACCTCTCTTCCTCCGACGAAGAGAGGTTTTTTTATGTATAAAAGTATCTTATTGTCTTAGATAATAGGTAATTATTTTTGGAAAGTATAAAAAATTGACTGCTATTATTATCGATCTGTATGATGGATGTCTTAGTACCGGAGTTTTTGATAGCTAAGGTTAATCCTAGAAATGCGACATAGATTTCACCTCATAGATATATATGAAGTTCTATCTTAAAATATATTCTTATTTTTTATCCAAAATAATACAATTATATTTAGAGTATGATAAACTAGTCATAGTTAAAACAAGGGGGAGTCTGATGAAACCATCACATGAATCTTTAAATTATAAATGGATTAATTATTTAATTATTTTGATTGGTGTACTAGTCGTTATCCATATTATTAAATTAATTTTCCCAATTCTTAAACCTGTTTTTTCAATGTTGAATATGATTATTTGCCCATTTTTAATTGCAATTTGTTTTGCCTATCTATTAAATCCACTCGTTGATTTCTTTTGCCGGTTAAAAATTAAACGTTCTTATTCGATCTTGATTACATTTATTTCAATTATTGGTGCAATTATCTATGCTATTTTTAGTCTCATTCCTTATTTAGTGGTTAACACTCAAGAGGTGATGAATCGAATTCCAGCATTAATGGAAAAGGTTCAGACATTACTTGATACGTGGCAATTTGATTATATGAATCTTTATGAGTACGATTTTAGCAAACTCTTTTCTCAAAACTCTCAATTATTTGAAATTTTTTCTAAGGTCTTAAATCAGATGGGGAATTGGATATCTTCATTTAGTAGTAGTTTTACCTTAGTACTAGGAATGATTTTTTTAGTTCCAGTTGTTTTATATTATATTTTAAAGAATTTTTATGAGATTCGAGATCAGATTAAGATTTTTTTAATTAAGCAGAAATGGAATAAAGTTTTTGAAGTATTAAAAGAATCAGAAGAAGTAGTTAAAGGCTATGTTTCTGGGACATTGTTAGTTTCATTAGCCTTATCAATCATTGCTTCGATTTATTTTTCAATTATAGGATTAGATAATGCCATCGTATTTGGAACATTAATCGGTTTTTTGAATATTATCCCTTATGTCGGTCAAATTATTGGAACGATTCCAGCTGCTATCTTTGGATTAATGGTTTCAGTTTGGACACCTGTTTATGTTGTTCTTGGAGTGATGGCCTTGAATTTTATTGAAGGGAATTTTATTAAACCCTTTGTCTTTTCAAAATCTATTGATTTCCATCCAATTATCTTATTAACACTTATTATTATTGGAGGACAAATTTTTGGAGTCGTTGGAATGATTTTTATTATCCCGATTGCAGGAATTTTAAAGATTGTTTGTCGTTATTCATTTGAAGCGTTAAAGGAATGGAAGCAAAAAGTTCGCGTATAGCGAACTTTTTTTGTCGAGTATTTAGAATAAATGAGAAGGCTACATATCGTCAGAATCCTTATCATACAGTTTAAAGACATTAAAAGGATTATAGTTGTAGTAGGGGGATCTGTTATATGGGAGTATTATTACAATACTTAGTTTTATCAATCATAGTTGTTGTATCATCCATTCGCATCTCATCCTGTGTGGATGAGTTGGATAAACAAACAAAAATGGGTGGGGCGTTAATAGGTGGAATTTTATTAGCAGGGGTGACATCGCTTCCTGAGTTAATTACTAGTATTTCCTCCACAACGATGTTAAATAATCCCGATTTAGCATTTGGTAATATTTTAGGAAGTAATGCATTTAATATTTTTATCTTAGCAGTTGGGAATTTGTTTTTTATAAAAGCTATGCTATTTAATCATACTGGAAAATCGAATACAAAAACAAATATTATTAGTACGGTTATTTACCTCATTATTTTATTTAGTTTTTATGAGTCTTCACCAGAAATGGTGCTTGACTAAATAAATGCTTATATTTACCTATAAAAAAACATCTAAAATCTTGTACTTTAGTAAGTGCGACCAAACTAAAGTTAGGAGATTTTAGATGCACTTACATCATATCAATGATTTAATTCAATTACAAGATGTTACAGTCAGTAACTATTATATTTCAGAAGATAATGTTTTAGTTTTAAGCCTGTGTCCAACAAAGAGTAAACAACCTTGTCCTTGTTGCCATACTCAAGCATTTGTTATTTGTAAAGGTAGCCGTCAAAAACTACGTCAAGTTAGACATTTACGTTGTTTCAATCGTGAAACCATTTTATTGATTCCGATGAAGCGTCTTTTCTGTAAACAGTGTGAAGTTTCTTTTACCTATCAATATGCATTTTTGACAGGGAAAACTCGCTATACAAACGATTATAAACGTGAACTTTCTAAACCGTTAGTCGGTACCACTGTTAAACAATTAACAGATACGTTTAAGGTCCCTTACTCAACTGGTGAACGCTTCATTAAGCAACATCTTGCTCATTTAATTCCGTCTATTCAAAGAAAAGTGATCGCTGCTGCTCAAGGATCAACTCGGCTCATATTAGGCATTGATGATTTTGCGATTCGAAAAGGTCATACTTATAATACAGGATTTCATGACCTAAGAAATGGTAACCTGTTAACATTAGTTATGGGAAGAACTTATCAAACGTTAATTCAAAATCAAGTCTTAATGAAGCAACTCAAAGAGTTGAAACCCTACGCTGTTGTGATGGATTTAGCACGTTCTTATCACAAGTTTGTTGCTGAAGTTTTTCCTGATGCTATCCGAATTGCTGACCGATTTCATGTGAATCGTTATCTAACAGATGCCTTACAGGCTGTGAGAAGACGGATTAGTTTATCGCTAACACCGGAAAGTCGTAAATATTTGAAACGAAATAAAAACCTTATCGGTAAACGATATGATTCTTTGAGCGAGAAAGAAGAACGAAAATTAGGAAAACTTCTAAGCTATTCAAAAGAACTGACGGAAGTGTATGCCATTAAAGAATCACTGATTAATTGGTATGAATTAAGTGATGAAACAAATTCTTATAGACGTTTAATTCAATGGATTGCTCGAGCTAAAGCCCTAAATATTCCTGAATTAACTGAAGCACTTAAACCTTTTGAAAATTGGACAGAAGAAATTTCTAATTACCATAAGTGTCGTTACACAAATGGTTCAGTAGAAGGACGAAATAATAAAATTAAAACATTAATTCGAAGAAGTTATTTTCTTCCGAATCGAACGATCTATGAGAATAGAATCTTGTTGGAATGTAATGAACGATTTTTTATAGATGAATTAAGTGTCAAGAACCAATTTTGGTGTTGAGCCTTTTTTATAGTTTGACGATGGGGCGCATTGGTCATGTAGGTATTTCATCCATCTTTATCGGTATCTTATATTATATTAATTTAAGATTAATCTCAGATGAAGAAGACGCTAATAGTAGCTGTGATCAATCATGTTGTTCTTTACCTCTATTGATTTTTCAATTTATTTTTTGGGCTATCGTTCTTGTATTTTCGAGTCTGTTCATTTCTATTACAACAGATAAAATTGCTCAATCAACGGGAATTGGATCCTCGTTTATTGGAGCGATGTTCTTAGGAGTTGCAACATCCTTGCCGGAAATGACAAGCTTGATTAGTCTAATTCGTTTAAAGAATTATGATTTAGCAGTTGGGAATATTGTAGGAAGTAATTTATTTAATTTCGCTATTATTGCTTTGACTGATTTATTCTACTTATCGGGGAGTATTTTTGAAATTGCGGATACTTCTAATACATTACTTGTGATTGTTGGATTAAGTGAGTCGATTATTTTAACTTATATGCTTGTCAGAAAAGAAGTTAAGAATTTAATTTTATACGCTTTACCTTCTTTAATGATTGTTGGAATATATTTCTATTATATTGTCGCATCCTTAAATAATGGTTGAAATTGTATGTAGGATATGGTACAGTTTTGTTATAGTCTAAGGAGGGTTTAGGATGTTTCAATACGGTGTTGTAGATGTTTTATTTATGATTGTCTCTGTAATCCTAATTATTTTAGTAGCCTTACAAAGTTCTAAACAAGGGTTAAGTGATTCTCTTTCTGGTGGCAATAGTGAATTGTTTAAAAATCAAAAAGAACGTGGAGCAGAAGCTTATATTGTTCGTGCGACATATATCTGTTCAGTGATTTTCTTAATCTTAGGGTTAATTATTTTTATGAAGTAATAGATGACTCATATTCAATTAGAATATGAGTTTTTTTATTTTTAGTCTATTTTTAATAAAGGTTATGTAGGGTCTAAGAGATATAAAAGGTATATTTGAGGAGCGTTTAAATGATGATCATTCAGCCGTTCTTTATTGTTTTGATTTAATATTTCTATGATCTTAGCCTACATTTAATTCCCTATATCAGAATGATTTTAAGTAATGAGATTAGTCACTTTTCGTAAATATTGGTTATTTTTATCATATAGAGATGATAATAGTGATATAAAATAAGCACATTTGTATAAACTAGTGATAGATAAGTAAGATGATGTACTTTATCTTATTGTAGTAAAAAATGGTTAAATGTTTGTTTAGTTATGATAGAATAGAAGTTATGAGTTGGAGGTGTGCTACTTGCGCAATACAGTATTAGAATTATTAGGGTCAAGCCAGTATGAGGCGATGACGATTGATGAATTAGTAGAATATTTACAAATTGAAGGAACAGATGCGTTTAAGCAATTTGTTAAATTAATGGTTGCCCTTGAAGATGAAGGGATTGTTGTTCGTTCTAAAAATGATCGTTATGATTTGGCGCGTGATTTAGGATATTATAAAGGAATTATTTCCATTCATCCAAAAGGTTTTGGATTTGTTGAAATTGATGACATGGATGATGTATATGTTCGTAGTGAAGATTTAAATGGTGCTTTACATAAAGATACAGTTTTAGTTAAAATCTTACCTTCTTCTAAAGGAGATAGTCTAGAAGGTGAAATCGCTCAAGTTCTCGAACGTGGAATGAAAGATTTCATTGGGACGTATTATGAAATCAAGCAGGTCGGTTATGTTAAACCAGATAATTCACGTTATCATGCAGTGGTAGCCATTCCAAAGAATAAAACGAAAGGCGCAGTAAAGGATCATAAAGTTCGTGTTCGCATTGTGGATTATTTAGAAAACAATGTTGTTAAAGCGGAAGTTACTGAGATTTTAGGTCATAAAAATGATCCAGGAATTGATATTTTATCAGTTGTATATAAGTATGATATCGTGCCTGAATTTAGTCCGGAAGCATTACAACAAGCAGCTGAAATTCCAAATGAACCAGACCCAGAAAGTTATAAAGGGCGTCGTGATTTGCGTGGTGAAACCATTGTAACAATTGATGGTGATGATGCTAAAGACTTAGATGATGCTGTTCATGTTCGTATGCTTGATAATGGAAACTATTTATTAGGGGTATCGATTGCTGACGTTTCTTATTACGTCACAGAAGGATCACCATTAGATCGAGAAGCCTTCTTCCGTGGAACGAGTGTTTATTTAGTTGATCGTGTAATTCCAATGATTCCTCACCGTTTATCAAATGGGATTTGTTCACTAAATCCACAAGTGGATCGTTTGACAATTACATGTGAAATGGAGATTTCACCAAAAGGTGAAGTGGTAAGTCATGAAATCTTCCCATCAATTATTAAAACAACGGAGCGTATGACGTATAATCATGTGAATCGTATTTTAATTGATGAAGATCCAGAATTATGTGAACGTTATGCTACATTAGTTCCAACGTTTAAATTAATGTATGATCTTTCAAAAATATTACGCGAAAAACGTCATGACCGCGGATCAATTGACTTTGATTTAGAAGAGTCAAAAATTCTTGTCGATGAGTATGGATTCCCAATTGATGTGGTATTACGCCAACGTGAAATTGCAGAACGTATTATAGAGGACTTTATGTTAGCAGCAAATGAAACAGTGGCTGAACATTTCCACTGGATGGACGTCCCTTTTATTTATCGTATCCATGAGCATCCAAAACCAGAGAAGCTAGAACGTTTCTACAAATTAGCTCGCGCTTTAGGTTATGAAATTAAAGGAACAAAAGATCATGTTCATCCTAAAGCACTTCAAATGATTACAGAAGCTGTTCATGGAAAACCAGAACATGCCGCGATTAATACTATGATGCTACGTTCTTTACAAAAAGCTCGCTATAGTGAAGAAAGTTTAGGACACTTTGGATTGGCAGCGGAGTTTTATACTCACTTTACATCACCTATTCGACGTTATCCAGACTTAATTGTTCACCGTTTAATCCGTCGCTATTTATTTGATCAAGATTTATCAAAAGAAACATTAGATTATTACACTGCAATCATGCCAGAGATTGGTGAACAAACCTCAAAACGTGAACGTGATGCTATCGACGCAGAGCGTGAAGTAGAAGATATGAAAAAAGCAGAATATATGACTCAATTTATTGACGAAGAGTTTGAAGGTGTTGTTTCATCGGTAACGAAATGGGGAATGTACGTTGAATTACCGAATACGATTGAAGGGCTTGTTCATGTGAATGATTTAACGGATGACTACTATGAATTTGATGAGGATAACTTAGCATTAATTGGACGCCGTACAAAGGCCATTTATAAAATAGGTGATATTGTTAAAGTTGTCGTTGCAGCAGCAAGCAAAGAGGAGCGTACGATTGATTTCCAATTAGTTGGAATGAGTAAAAGTCGTCAAAGACGTGGATTCAAACGTATTGATACGCGTGGAACGTCATCTTCAAGAAATAATCGCTCTAAAGAGCGTTCGAAAGATAGAAAAGGGAATACAAAAGATTATCGTCCAGTGCGTTCTCGTAAATCATCGAAGCCATCGGACAGTACGTTTAAGAATCCTAAACCAAAACGTAAAAAATCAAAAGGATCTAAGCCAGTAGGGCAAGGGAAAAATAAAAAATAGTTTAAATGCTGAAAGGGAGCAAGGAAGTCATGATGAAGAAACTAAAATCAATTAAGTGGCGTAATGTCATTTTGTTCTTATTCGTCATGGTTGGTTTATTGGTATTAGCTCAATCATTTGTTCTACCAGATATGATTGGATGGAATGTTGACCGTGTCAAGCACTATGAGGCAGGCAACGATATTACAATTGTTTATCAGAATGTCTACTCTGACACAGTACCATATGGTACTGTTGCCAACCAGGAAAAATGTAATAAAAACGAAGATTGTGATGTCGTTTTAACATTCTCTAAAGGAGAAGATGTTTCAAGTCAATCGGAATCTGAGATTAAAGCTTACTTAAATCAGTTAGTGGAAGAACAACTAATTAATCCTAAAGAAATTGTGTATAATGAGCCACAATATTCAAATGATGTGAATCAAGGCTATCCTATCAGTTATGATGCTAATCCTTATGAAGGTATCATTGAAATTACTTTTTCACAAGGGCCAGAAATTCACGTCTATGATGCAACAATGGTAGCAGTTGGTGATATCTTGCTTCATGACACAGTTTATAATGATTTTCGCTTAGAAGAAGATACCTTCGATTTCAGCCCGTTATTGGAAAATGTAAAACCATATATTGAGCCAGCAGATTTTGGGTTTGCCAATCAAGAAACAAATATTGGAGGTGTTGAAGTTGGATTATCTTCTTATCCTAATTTTAACAGTCCTTATGAAATTGCAAGAGATTTAATTAATGTTGGATTCAATATGTTTGCTCGTGCTAATAATCATACGTTAGATAAAGGGGAATCTGGAGTTTTAGCTGCCGAGAAAAATTGGGAAATGTTCGAGGGAATTATTACGGCTGGATCAACTGATTCTAAAGAAAAACGTGATCAGATTTCTGTCATTGAAAAGAACGGAATTAAATTAGCTTTATTGGCCTATTCTTATGGATTTAATGGTTATCGTGTCCCAGACGATAAATCTTATTTAGCGAATGAGTTTGATTATGAACAAGCTGCGATTGATATTGAAAAAGCAAAAAGTGTCTCTGATGTGATTGTCGTTTCGATGCATTGGGGAGTGGAATATTCAAATACTCCAAGTGAAGCACAAATTGAACAAGCTCAATGGCTAGCCGATCAAGGTGTTCATGTGATTATCGGAAGCCATCCTCATGTGTTACAACCGATGGATCGTTTAATTGGGAAAGATGGAAATGAAACAGTTGTTGCTTATTCATTAGGTAATTTTATTTCAGGTCAGGTTGGACTTGAACGCCTAGTAGGTGGTATCATGAAGATTGATATTAAGAAAACAACAATTGGTGATGGGGTCGAAATTGAAATAGGTCAACCTCAGTTTATGCCGACTTATAATTATGCTGAAGCTTCAACTAAAGGTTATCGATTAGTACCATTGATTGACTCTGCACAAGCTGAGTATTTTGAATCTATCAAAGCGTTAATGGAGACTTACTCACCAAATGTCGATGTTGTTGACTATATTACTTATGGTGAATTAGAAAAATAAAGTTTTTAAAAGGTGGTGAAGAGATGCCAAAAGGTGTGGGATCAACAATTGCTCAAAATAAAAAAGCTGGGCATGATTATTTCATCGAAGATACCTTTGAAGCGGGATTAGTTCTTCAGGGAACAGAGATTAAGTCAATTCGCGCGGGGAAAGTTAATTTGCGTGATTCATTTGTTCGAATTGAGCGTAATGAGGCTTTTGTTCACAATATGCATATTTCTCATTATGAGCAAGGAAATAGATTTAATCACGATCCACTTCGTACAAGAAAGTTATTACTTCATAAACGTGAAATTGCTCGTTTAATTGGAGTTCAAAAAATGGGAGGATACTCTTTAATCCCATTAAAGTTATACATTAAAGATGGTTATGCGAAGCTATTATTCGGGATTGCTAAAGGTAAGAAAAATTATGATAAGCGCCAAGATTTAAAAGCAAAAGATGCTAATCGTCAAATTGAAAAAGCATTACGTGATCGTCAAAAATATTAATTTTAAAAAGGTAATACATTGGATTCCGATGTATTACCTTTTTTGCTTAGGGATATATTAATGGGTGTTTGTTGCTAATAAAAATAGGATGTGATTTTAATGAAGGAAAAAGTCATTATTATTGGGGCAGGGATTGGAGGATTAGCCACTGCTTTGAGATTATTAAATGCTGGATATGAAGTAGTTATATATGAAAAAGAAGATAAGGTAGGAGGAAGAGTTAATCGTATTCAGGAAAAGGGATATACATTTGATTTAACCGCCACGATTTCTATGATGCCTCAAGAGTTTTATTTGCTTTTTGAAGAGTTAGGATTGAGATTAGAAGACTATATAGAAATAAGCTATCCTAAATCGCTATATTATACCTTTTTTAAAGATGGAACCTATTATGATTTTTCTACTGATTTAATTAAATTAAATAGGCAATTAGAATCTATTTCTACTAAAGATGCAGTAGGCTATTTTCAATTAATGAGTGATATTTATGAGAAATATCAACTTGCTAATCAAGCATTTTTAAGTCAATCGTGTGATCAAGCTTCATCATTTTTTACATTTAAACATTTAAAAGAAATTTTTAAGCTAGAACCATTGAGTAATGTTTATGATTATGTTTCTAAATTTATTAAGGATGAAAAATTAAAAGAGTATATCTGCTTTCAAACAATGTATATTGGAATGTCGCCCTATGATTGTTCAAGTATTTATACTTTATTACCAGGTGTGTCACAATTTTATGGATTACCGCATTTAAAGGGAGGGATGTATCGTCTTGTGGAAGTCATGGAGCAACTGATTAAAGAGTGGGGAGGAATTATTCATACCAATTCACTTGTTGAAAGTTTAGTAATTGAAGATAAATGTGTTTTGGGTATACAGTTATCTGATCGAATTGATAAAGGAGATTATATTATTGCCAATGCACAGGTACCTTATGTGATGCATGAATTACAGTCAATTATACGTCCAAAAGAATATCATTTATCATGTTCTGCTTTTATCTTATACTTAGGACTTAAACAAAAGCTTCCCATGTTAAATATTCATAATATTTATATTAATCAAGCATTTAAAGAAAATATCCAATCTGCTTTTGATGGAAAGTTACCAAAAGAATCCTCTTTTTATTTTTATGTTCCAAGTCGTATGGATGAAGGGATGGCTCCAACTAATGGTGAGGTGATTAATGTTATTATTCGAGTGCCTAACTTAAAGGCACAAAATGTTGAGTGGAATGAGCAGACTATCTTGTTATTAAAAGAACAAATTTATAAAGCTTTAGCTCAGGTAACAAAGATTGAACATTTTAACGAGTTAGTAGAAGTAGAAAAATACTTAACCCCAGTAGATTTAGCCACACACTTTAATTGTTATGAAGGGATTGCATTTGGATTGAGTCATGATTTAACCCAAACGAATTACTTTAGACCCCACCATCAAAGTGATGATTTAAAGGGATTATATTTTGTAGGTGATTGTACACATCCCGGAACTGGAATTTCCCTCGTTTTAAAATCTGCAAGACAACTTTCTAAACAAATATGTAAGCATATCTGAAAATCATCGAACATATACTTTTTGAGGTAGTGCCTATGATTGATTGTGCATCGTCAGAAATTAAGGGGGGATAATATGTTAAAAACTGAAACACTTAACATTATCGAATTTAATAATGGTCAGCTAAAAAAGCCAGTTTTAATTAGATATACTATTGTCATTAATTCGAATGAATCACAACCTTATGATGAAGATGCCTTAAAATTAATTGGTTTCCTTAAAAGCTTACCGGAACAGTTTGAAACAATTGAGCTATATTATGAGGTTGCTGATGCTAAAATTACACATCTAGTTCGCCAAAGAATTACTGTGAAAGTTAATGGTGAATTATATTCGACTTATGTCTTGGATGATGATTTAGATTTATTTTTTAATCTATTAAGGCTTTTTAAAAATTATGAATATTATGTCGATGGGGATGAACAAAGTGTTAGCCCTATTAGGTTAGCCCAGGCTTTAAAGACCTATCAAATTTAATAATCTCATCAGGAAGAGACTCTAATTGTTCATGAAGGAGTCTCTTTTATACGTCATATTTTTAACATAGCTAGAAGTTTTAAGTTATTATTTAATCATAAATTTAATTATTTTATGAAATTATGGAACAATATACATAAGACAGTCGTCTAATTTAATGTAAACGAAGAGAAGTACCTAAGTAAAAACGAACTAAATAATGGAGGAAGTTAAAATGAAGAAGATTAAATTATTAATGATGACTTTATTAATCACAGTTTTAGCTGTTGGATGTAGTAAAGGTTCAGAACAAGGTGGAGAAACAGGTGAAACATCACCAAAACAAATCATAACAAAAATTCAAGAAACATTATCAAAAGCTTATGATATGCCTTTAGAAGATGGGGTATTATCTGGATATTTTTTAACTGACATGACAAATGAAGAAGAAATGTTAATGTATGAAGGGATTTTTAATTCAGAAGATATCAAGTCAGGATATATTTTACAGCCTATGATGAATGTTAAGTCTGAATTAATCATTGTTGCAGAAGCTAAAGATGCTGAGTCAACTGAAAATATTAAGGCTTCATATGAAAAAGTTTTATCAGATCAAGATGAAATGTGGTCTCGTTATTTACCAGATCAATATGAGTTAGTAAAAGCAAATAAGATTCAAACTCAAGGAAATTATGTGTTATACGTAACAAGTGAACAAGTGGAAGAAATTGTTAAGGTTTTCGAAGAGCAAGTAAAATAATAAATAAAGAAAAGTAGATTGGGTTTTGCTCAATCTTCTTTTTATATAATAGGAGAGGAGATGAGAATCATTGGTTTTTAGTAGTTTAGTTTTCTTATTTGTTTTTTTACCTTTAACATTAGTCTTATACTTTATTGTTCCACGTAACTGTCGTAATTTTATTTTATTAATAGTGAGCCTCATCTTTTATGCTTGGGGAGAACCTATCTATATTTTATTAATGTTATTTTCTACGGTGGTGGACTTTATTCATGGATTATTGGTTGAATATTATGCTGATCAACCAAAGAAAGCAAAGCGGGTTGTTTTATCATCAGTATTTATTAACTTAGGATTGCTTATGTTTTTTAAATACTCAGGCTTTATTATTTCTAATATTAATCAATTATTAGGGGCACAGTTTAATATTCCTTCTATTGCTCTACCAATTGGAATTTCCTTTTATACATTTCAGACAATGTCGTATACTATCGATATTTTTAGAAAGGATGCACCAGCGCAGCGAAATATTATTAGCTTAGGCGCCTATGTGACTATGTTTCCACAGTTAATTGCAGGACCGATTGTTCGATATCAGACTGTTGCCGATCAATTAAACAATCGAGTAGAGACTCAAGCCCGATTTGCTGATGGGGTTCAACGATTTATCATTGGACTTGGAAAGAAGGTTTTGTTAGCAAATAATATTGGTTTGTTGTGGGATCAAATTTCATCAACAGAGACCTCAAATCTTTCAGTTTTAACGTCGTGGCTTGGTGTGATTGCCTTTGGACTTCAAATTTATTTCGATTTTAGTGGCTATTCAGATATGGCTATTGGACTTGGAAAGATGTTTGGATTTGAACTGTTAGAAAATTTTAATTATCCGTATATTTCACAAAGTATTACTGAGTTTTGGCGTCGTTGGCATATTTCCCTTGGTACATGGTTTAGAGATTATGTTTATATCCCATTAGGTGGAAATCGAAAAGGGAAATGTCGCACTTATTTTAATGTCTTTGTTGTTTGGTTTTTAACTGGATTATGGCATGGCGCAAGTTGGAATTTTGTTTTATGGGGACTTTACTTTGGTGTGATTATTACGCTTGAAAAATCCTTTTTAATGAAGTGGTTAAATCAGTTTCCAACAATCATCCGACATATTTATACGTTATTTTTATTACTTGTCGGTTGGGGGTTATTTGCATTTGATAACTTTACACACTTAAAAGCCTATTTTAAGGTCATGTTTAGCCTAGAAGATGTCGCACTGTATAATCAAATGACTCTTCACTATTTAACTTCAAATGCAATTTTATTGCTTATTTTAGTTATTGCTTCAACTCCATTATTAAAAGTGATTTATTATAAATTAATTCGCTCTAAATACTCTTCGGTTATTGAATTAATTATTATTCCAATGGCATGTCTCTTAATTTTAACTCTTTCCACAGCATATTTAGTAGATTCATCGTATAATCCATTTTTATATTTTAGGTTTTAAAGGAGGTAGGTGAGATGGAAGCTATAAAAAATAAAGTTATGATTAGCATATTTTTAATCTTTATTTTTGGTTTATCAATCGCAAACGTGGTTGATAAAGATCGTGAGATTTCTGAAACTGAAAATCGCCCACTTCAACAGTTCCCACAGTTTTCTTTTGAAAGTTTATTATCGGGAAGCTATACACAGAAGTTTGATAAGTATATGACTGATCAATTTGTCATGAAGGATGAGTGGGTTGGACTAAAGTCTGATATGGAACGTTTATTACAAAAGGGTGAGAATAATGGGGTTTACTTTGGGAAGGATGGTTATTTATTAGAAGTTTTTAAGCAGGAGGGTTCATACTTTGAAAAGAATTTACAAGCGATTAATATCTTTCATGATAAGATGCCTAACTTAAACACAACGGCTCTTTTAGTTCCTACTGCGGTGAAAATATATGAGGATAAGCTTCCTTTATTTGCTCCAACGTTTGATCAAGCCAGGATGTTAGAAATCGCAAAAAATGAGTTAACCATTGACTTTATCGATGCATATAATGTGTTAAATGAGCATAGAAATGAGTATATCTATTATAAAACCGATCATCATTGGACAACCCTAGGTGCTTATTATGTGTATCAACAACTCATGAATGAGTGGGGAATGACCTCTTATTTAGATTATCGAGTTGAAACAGTGTCAACTGAGTTTTACGGAACATATTACTCAAAAGCTAATAATCATCATTTAAAACCTGATACAATTCAGCTTTATATTCCAAACGATGAAGTTGAGTTCTCCGTTACTTGGGATACTCAAAATGAAGTTTTAGATGGATTGTACAACTATGATTACTTAAACCAGAAAGATAAGTATTCAATGTTTATCAATGGTAATCATCCATTGACTATTGTAAAAAGTAGTATAAAAAATGGAAAGAAACTCATTGTTTTTAAAGATTCATATGCTCATAACTTTATTCCATTTCTAGCGATGAACTTTGAAGAAATCCATCTTATTGATTTAAGATACTTTAATATGAATCCATACGAGTATATTCGTGAACATGATTTTGATCGTGCTTTGTTTTTATATAACTTATCAACATTCGGAACGGATTCTACTTTTGTTAAATTAAAAGCCTTTAAGTAGTAATTTTAAGTTCGTTAAATAAAAAGGGTGATTCAGTATAGGGAATCACCCTTTTAGTTATTTCTTAGCACTTTGTTTTTTTCTTAAATAGTTTTCTAGCATACTAACACCTTGGTACATAATGAGTGTAAAGATAGCTAAAACGAATACTCCCATCATAACAATATCAAGTTTGAAGACTTGTCCACCATAAACAATTAAGTAACCAATTCCGGCACGTGAGGCGATAAATTCCCCAACAATCACCCCAACCCAAGTCATCCCAATGTTAATTTTAAGAAGATTAATCATATTGATACCGTTAGCAGGAAGAACGAGTTTAGTTAGAATTTGCCACTTGTTTGCACCAAAACTTTTCATTAATCTAATCTTTTCTTCGTCAACAGTTGTAAAGTAATTATAAGCAGACATAATGGTAACTGTAATTGAAGTAATTACGGCAATCACAACAATCCCTTTTACACTGGCCCCAACCCAAACAATTAGAATAGGAGCAAGAGCAGTTTTAGGAAGAGCGTTTAAGACAACGAGAAATGGATCAAGAACCTTTGCTAATTTGTCAGACCACCAGAGACAAATGGCAATAAATAGTCCACCAAGTGTCCCTATTATTAATCCAACGAGTGTTTCATATAATGAGATTCCTAAGTGTCTAAAGATTTCTCCATTCTCGATATACTTAATTAGTAAGTTCCAAATAGCTGATGGTTTACTAAAAAAGAAGTCATCGATAAATCCGTAGCTCGCTAAAAGCTCCCATAAGATTAAAAAACCAATACAAAATAAGACTTGAAGCAAGTGAATGTGCCACGCTTCTTTTTTTATTCCTTTTAAATAATTAAGATATCCAGGAGATCCTTTAAATTCTTTCTTCATCATTTTGCAACTCCTTCCAGAACAAGTCGAAGTAATCTTTAAATTCAGGAGCTAATCTTGCTGTTAAAGGTGTTTTATCCCCTTCAAGGGTTAAAGTAATTTTGTGGACGCTTTGTATCGTTGTTGGACGATGACTTAGAACAGCAACTGTATCGGCTAAAGAAATGGCTTCTGAAATATCATGTGTCACTAAGATTGCTGTTTTATTTTCATTTTTAATAATTTTATAAATATCATCGGTCACAATTAGACGTGTCTGATAATCCAGACCAGAAAATGATTCGTCTAACAATAGGATGTCTGGATTTAACGCAAGTGTCCGAATTAAAGCAACCCGCTGCTTCATTCCTCCCGAAAGTTCTCTTGGAAAGTTGTTTCTAAAATCCCATAAGTCATAAATCTCTAATAGTCGTTTAATTTCTTCCTGTGCTTCATTGGTTAATTTATGTTGAATTTCAAGTCCTAATGTGATGTTTTTCATGATAGTCCGCCATTCGAATAAATGATCCTTTTGAAACATATATCCGATTTTTTTCCATGAGTATCAACTGAACCTTGAGTTGGTTCAAGTAAACCAGAAATGATATTTAAGATCGTTGATTTCCCGCATCCTGAAGGTCCAAGTAAAACTAAGATTTCTCCTTCTTCCACAGAGAAATTAATATCTTTAAGAATTTGTCGTTCTTCATCTAATGAATAAAAATCCTTATACACATGATTCATATCCAATATCGTTGACATATAAAGCCACCTCCATTTTGCGTATATGTCATACTATATAATATTAATCTACTAAGAAACTGTACCTAATGCCGGTAAAATAAAAAGATTTAGCTCTGTATAGTAAGAACTAAATCTTTTACTAAATTATTATTTTATGTTGGCAATAGCATTTTCAGCGTAGCTCGTATCCACGATTGCTTCATAAGGTGCACGATTATCTAATTGTCCTGCAAGTTGCATAATGTCCATTAAGTTATTAAGACTCTCTTCTGCTAAAACAGGATCCTCAGCCCAAGCGTCAATTGAACGATAACGTTCAACTACAGTGACCAAATCTTTTAGTTCCATATCAGGGAAAAATTCATGAATTGATTCGGCGATTTCTTCACTTGTATGAGAGGCTACCCATTGTTGACCTTTATAAATAGCGTTAGTAAAAGCCTGGATTGTGTCGCTGTTTGCCTCGATATAAGACGTAGTTGCACTATAGCAAGTGTAAGGAATGTTATCAGTTTGTTCACCGATTGAAGCAACGATATAACCTTTACCTTGTTGCTCCATTGTTGTAGCTAATGGTTCAAATAAAGTAACGTATTCAGCATCAAGACCTGTAAATGCACCTGCCATAGCATCAAATGAAATATCTGTACGAACATTGACTTCTGCCGTTTCATCATCCGGACGTGCATCAAGACCGTTTGCTTTAAGCACATATTCAAGTGTCATTTCGGGAACGCCACCTTTACGTCCACCGATAATTTCAGAACCGGATAAATCACTAAATTTAAAATCAGGATTTGGATTTTTGGAAACTAGGAAACTACCGTCTCGTTGAGTCACTTGAGCAAAGTTAATCGGTTGATCTTTTCCGCCTTCATTATAAACATAAATAGTAGCTTCAGGCCCCATAAATCCAACTTGTACTTCACCAGAAATTAGAGCTGCCATTGCTTTATCTGCCCCGCCAGCATTGATTAATTCAATTTCAAGTCCTTCTTCTTCGAAGAATCCTTCGCTAATAGCGACATAATGTGGAGCATAGAAAACAGAATGAGTGACTTCGGCTACTTTTATTTTTGTTAATTCTTCCGATGATTGCTGACACCCAACTAGAACACCAGTGAATAAAAACACTAAACTAAAAAATGTAAACAAGCGTTTAAAACTTTTCATAGGAAACCTCCTTATCGCCGAATTATTAATTCTCGGTCTAAGATATCCTATTACTTTTAGGCGAAAGTGTGAGTCTTGAAAAAGAATTAATAAAATTTTTTGCTAACCTCATAATAATCGAGATATTGGACATAATTGTAAGAGAAAGTGGTATTAGTTAACAGAATTCGACAGGAGTTGATGAATATCTTAATTTTTCACCGGAATTTCATTGACTTAAACTAACATTATTCTTTAGAATACTAAATGAATGCAAAAAAATCTATCATGCAAAAAAACAATAAAATTTTAAACGTATCCCTATAAAATGAGTCGTAAAAGGATGCATAATTTTTGGAGGTTAGTTCGATGGAAGTAAGATTAGAGGGCATTACGAAAAGCTTTGGCGATTTTACAGCAGTTAACAATTTGAATGTTACAATTGAAGATGGTACACTGGCAGGACTTTTAGGACCATCTGGGTGTGGGAAATCTACAACACTTTATATGATCGCGGGATTAGAAAAACCAACAAGTGGTCGTATTTATTTTGGTGATGAAGATGTTACAGATTTACCAGCTGAAAAACGTGGAATTGGTTTAGTATTCCAAAACTATGCTTTATATCCACACATGACAGTACGTCAAAATATTATGTTCCCATTAGAGAATGCCAAAGTTCCTAAAGCTGAAGCATTAAAGATTGCACAGGAAATGGCTGATTTAGTACAAATCGGACATTTAATGGATCGTAAGCCAGGAGAGTTATCTGGTGGACAACAACAACGTGTTGCTATTGCTCGTGCTATTGCAAAAAAACCACGCGTTTTACTATTAGATGAGCCATTATCTAACTTAGATGCTCGCTTACGTTTAGAAACACGTGAAGAAATTCGTCGTATCCAACAAGAAACAGGAATCACGACTATCTTCGTAACACACGATCAAGAAGAAGCAATGAGTATTACAGATTCCATTGTTTTAATGAAAGATGGAGTATTACAGCAAAAAGAAGCTCCACAAGAAATGTATCGTAAACCAGCTAACCAATTCGTGGCATCGTTTATGGGAACACCACCTATGGGATTCATGAATGGAAAAGTTGAAAATGGAAAGGTATTCATTGGATCGTCAATCTTAGGAGACGCTGAAGTAGCTAATGGAGATGTAGTTGTCGGAGTTCGTCCAGAATCATGGCGCCTATCACAAGAAGAAGGAATTAATGCAACAGTGAAAATGGTAGAAGTTATTGGACGCGATAAGTTAATGACAGTTGACATCGAGGGACAAAGTGTCCGTTGCTTAATTGATTCTGATAATGAAGTTAATGTTTCAGATGTTGTAAAATTAACTGTGAAACCACAAGCAATCCATGTATTTGATACAACTTCAGGTCATCGTTTAGGGTAGGTGGAAATTATGAAAAATAAAACCAATCTATCAAATGCGACTAAAACTACGATTAAACAAAATTTCTTAGGGTATTTATATTTATTACCAACTTTAGTCATTACTTTGATTTTCGTAGTTTATCCATTAATAATGTCATTCCGTATGGGATTCTATGAAAAATATAACTATTATACAGATGAAGGAACTGGATTCGGATTATCAACCTTCAAGTTTGTATTATCTGATCCAAACTTCCAAAAAGCATTATTGAATACTTTTTTAATTGTTGTTATTGCCGTACCAGTATCAATGGTTATTGCATTGGCTATTGCTTTATTATTAAATTCTGGGATTAAGGCAAGTAAGTTCTTCCAAGCGATTTATTTCTTACCTTATGTCACATCAGTAATTGCAATTGGGATTGTATGGAGTTGGCTATTCCATAGTGATTTTGGTTATATTAATCAATTTTTAAGTATGTTTGGTATAGAGCCTATTCAATGGCTAAATGATCCAAACATGGCGATTTGGGCATTAATTATCTTTAATATTTGGAGTGGACTAGCATTTAAAATCGTTATTTTCCTATCAGGTTTACAAAATATCGATCCACAATATTATAAAGCGGCTCAAATCGATGGGACACCAAAATGGAAAGTGTTCACTCGTATTACCTTACCTTTATTATCACCAACAGTATTCTTCTTAACGATTACATCAGTTATCGGAAGTTTTAAAGTTTACAATGAAGTATTCGCTTTATTCGGTGGGAAGCCAGGACCTGCTAACAGCTGTATGACCGTTGTATATTACATTTATGACATGTTCTACGGATCATCTCAAGTTCATAAAGCAGCCGCTGCATCTATCATCTTATTTGTGATTATTTTAATTATCACAGGAATTCAGATGTTAGTAAGTAAAAAATTAGTTCATTATAAATAGGGAGTGTGCTCAATGGAAAGTAATACAAAAAAGGTTACATCAGTATGGGCTAAAGTGTTAATTTACGTTGCGCTATCACTTGGAGCAATTATTATGCTTTTCCCATTTATTTTCATGATTTTAACGTCTTTAAAAACTTATTCAGAATCAATCGCTGTGCCACCAAAGTTATTACCAAATGTGGCTCAGTTTGAAAACTATAAAATAGCAATGGAGATGGCTCCATTTGATATTTATTTCAAAAATACAGTTATTTCAGCTGTTGGAAATACAGTTTTAACATTATTTGTTACGATCTTTGCAGCTTTTGCATTTACTCGTTATAAATTCTATGGAAGTAATACAATCTTTACGTTATTGTTAGCAACAATGATGGTACCAGGTGAAATGTTAATTATTCAAAACTATCAAACGGTATCAGCTTTTGGATGGATTGATACGTTCCAAGGATTAATTATTCCTTATATTGCAAATGTCTTTTATATCTTCTTATTAAGACAATATTTTATGCAAATTCCGGAACAGCTATATAAAGCAGCGAAGATTGATGGATGTAGTGATTGGAAATACTTATGGAAAATCATGATTCCAAATACCATTAGTGCGATTGTAACAATTGCAATTTTAAACTTCATTGCAAGTTGGAATGCATTCTTATGGCCATTATTAATTACAAATAATGATAAAATGCGTGTCTTAACTATTGGATTAACTCACTTTACGAATGAATCTGGTTCACAAGTTCATTTACAAATGGCAGCAGCGACAATTATCATTATTCCAGTTGTCATCATTTATTTATTCTTACAGAAATATATCATTAGTGGAGTTACTCGTGGAGGATTAAAAGGGTAATGATATGCTAAGAAAAAAAGAGCTAATAGCGGGTATTAAAGGAAATAATCCTTTTATACATACATAATTCAATGCTAATTGAATAGGAGGACTAAAAAGTGAAGAAATTAATGACATCTTTATCACTTGTTGCTGGTGTAACAACATTAGCAGCTTGTTCAAGTGATAAAAAAGAACAAGCACCATCATCAACTGAGATTGTAACAACAATTGAAAGTCCTGTAACAATCGAATTTTGGCATGCTATGGCAGGAACAAATCAAGAAGCTGTTGATGCGTTAGTAAATCAGTTCAATACAACAATTGGGGCTGATAAAGGAATTACTGTTAAACCTGTATATCAAGGTCAATACACAGATTTAAAAACGAAAACAACAGCTGCTTTAAAATCAGGTTCAGCTCCAGCTATTGCTCAAGCATATCCTGACTGGGTTGCTGAGTATTTACAATCAGGAAATGTAGTAGAATTAGATCCTTATATCTTAAATGAAGAAGTTGGAATTAATGATTTTGATGATATCATTAAATCTTATCGTGATGAAAATAGCCAATATGAAGGTGGAAAGTTCTACTCTTTACCATTCAATAAATCAACAGAAGTTCTATACTACAATAAAACATTCTTTGATCAAAATAACTTAACAGTACCAACAACTTGGGATGAGGTAGAAGAAGTTTCTGCTAAAATCAAAGAATTAACTGGAAAAACTGCATTTGGTATTGATGCACCAGCAAACTACTTCATTACAATGGTACAACAATTCGGTGGACAGTATACAAACTCTAATGGAGACATCTTATTCGCTGAAGATGGAGCTAAATACGCGATTGAAGCTTTAGAGTTATTAAAACGTAATGCTGATGCTGGTTACTGGCGTTTACCAGGTGAAGATAAATATCTTTCAGGACCATTCATGAGTGAATTGCTTTATATGTACACTGGATCATCTGCTGGATACTCACATATTGCAACAGCTGACTTTGAAGTTGGTATTGCTCCAATTCCTCAAATCTCTAAAGAAACAGGTGCGGTTATCCAACAAGGTACAAATGTTGTTGTTTTCAATCAAAATAAATCACAAGAAGAGGTTTATGCAGCATATGAGTTTGCTAAATTCTTATCTTCATATGAAGGAAACTTAGCATTTGCAACAGCAACTTCTTATTTACCAATTCGTGAATCAGTTATTGCTTCTGATGCATATCAAAAATACGTAGCTGAATCTAATGATCAAACAAAAGTAGTTGGACCAGAACAAGCTGATTATTATTTCTATGATCCTTCATTCTTCAAAGATACATATTCTTCATACAATGTTCGTACAGCAGCTGAAAAAGCTGTTGAAGCGGTTGTATTAAGTGGAGTATCTCCAGAACAAGCGATTCAAGAAGCTGTTAACTCTTTGAAATAATTACTATTTTTAATGCACAAAATAGAGGTGGACTTCTACCTCTATTTTTCTTTATAATTTAAAATAAGGAGGATTAAAACTATGACAATTCAACAACAAATTATTAAGAAAATTGAAGAATTTGATACAATTATTATTCATCGTCATGTTATTCCTGATGGAGATGCATATGGTTCATCATTTGGATTAGCGGAATTAATTCGCACAAGTTTTCCAGAAAAAAAGGTATATGTAGTTGGTGAAGAATTAGATTACCTAAAATATGTAGGGACAACAGATAAGATTGAAGATTCAGTTTATGAGGGTTCATTAGTTATTATTACTGATACATCAAATGCAGCACGCATTTCAGATGAACGTTGGAAGTTAGGAGCATTTAAGATTAAGATTGACCATCATCCATTCTCAGATGAATATGCAGATATTGAATGGATTGATACATCATATACATCAACTTGTGAGATGATTACAAGCTTATTAATTGAAAATAATTTAGAAATTAATGATAATGGGGCACGTTGCCTATTTAATGGAATTGTTTCGGATACAGGGCGCTTCTTATTCCGTGGAGTAAGTGAGCAAACTTTACGTTATGCAGCACAACTATTAAAATATGATTTTGATATGATTGACTTATATTCAAATATGTACACACAATCTAAGTCGATGGTACGTTTTAAAGGGTATGCTTTATTAAACTTTGAAGAAACAGATAAGGGTGTTGGTTATCTTAAATTAACAGATGAAAAATTAAGAGAACTTAATATAGATGAAAATTCAGCTTCTTCACAAGTTAATACACTAGCGAATATTGAGGGAATAAAAATTTGGGCATTCTTTGTAGAAGATAAAGAAAATAATGATATTCGAGTAAATTTACGTTCGAGTGGAGCTGCTGTAAATGAGGTTGCAAAAAAATATGGTGGAGGTGGCCATGTTCAAGCCGCTGGTGCTCGTGTAAATAGTTGGGATATGATTGATCAAATGATTCAAGACTTAGATGAATTGGCAAAAAAACATTAAGGAATGATAAAATGAAGATTTTGATTATAAATGATGATGGTATTAAAGCTCCAGGAATTCGTACATTAGCACAAATTGCTTCTAATTATGGTGAGGTTTATATTGTAGCTCCACATACTAATAATAGTGCTGTTGGTCATGGAATCACAATGCGTCGCCCATTAAAGTCTTATCCTGATTCGATTAAAGGAGCTACTTTAGCGATTGGTGTAGATGGTACACCTGCTGATTGTGTAAAGTATGCTTTAGCACATTTAAAAATAAAGCCTGATTTAGTTTTATCAGGAATTAATGATGAGCGAAATGTGGGGACAGATGTTTTATATTCTGGAACGGTCTCAGGTGCTATTGAAGCTAATTTATGTGGTTATCCTGCCATGGCAATTTCAACAACTAACTCAAATTTTGATATTGTGAAGTCATATTTTCCAGCCATTTTTGAAAAGTTATTATCACAAACATTATTAGCAGATACGACAATTAATATTAATTTTCCCTCATTAGAAGAACCTAAAGGGATCAAAGTTGCAACTGTTGGTATTAGTCGTTATGATGAGTGTTATGTCGAAGAACAAGGGGGACATCGTTTATCAGGTCCATTGATTGATATTGATCAACCCGAAGAGACTGATGTTAAATCGATTATGAATGGTTATATTACGATTACACCATTAAAATTTAAATTATATGATGACAATAAAATTTTTGAATTAAGTAAGTTATTTTAAAAAAAAAATTCCCGGGAAATAATTCTCCGGGAATTTTTTTATGCAGACATCTTTGTAACTATGCTCATATACTCATTTTTGAATTTGTGATATGGATTAGACAGAGATGGGAGATGTTGACAAATATCGTCATATTCATTAATTACAAGATCGACTAACGATTGATCAATCTGTGATTGAGCTGCTAATTCAGATAATATATTAATAATTCTATCCTTTGGGAAGCTTTCTTTATAACTTCTAGCGGCCATTAATGCTCCCATAATATCAGCAACAATAATGATTCTAGCTGGAATAGATAGTTGGTCTTTTTTTAAACCAAAAGGATAGCCTGTCCCATCTAATTTTTCATGATGATAAGACGCATATTCTTGAACGTCTCGGCTTCCTAAATTTTCTAAAATTTCGTACGTAATAGTAACGTGTTCTCGCATAATCTCCATTTCTTCATTAGTTAACTTTCCTGGTTTCTCGAGAATATTAATTGGTGTAGAAATCTTTCCAATATCATGAAGCATTGCTGCTAATGAAATTTTTTGAACCATACTATGATTATAATTCATCTTTTGGGCTAAAAAATTTGAAATAGCTGATACCATAATCGTATGTAAGACCGTACACTCACTACGTAAATCAATCGTATAACTAATCATAGATAAATATTTAATGGCATTTTCGGGTGATTGAATTGACTTAGCAAAAAAATTACGAAGCAATTCTTTAAAATAACTTGTTTGAATATTGTCTATTAAGTTTTCCTTTCGATTAATTTCGTGAAATTCTGAAATGAATTGACTATCGATTTCTGTATTTAGTGAGAGAAAGAAATCTTCAATTTGCCAGCTATAATTAAAGAAAATACTCATTCGATCGATAAAATAAAGAAGGGATGTTTCAGATTTATATGGAGATTCGTAGCTCTCGTAATCTGAATGATGATATAAAATTATATCAGATAAATGCGAGATGGGGGAAAAATGTTTAATGAATAATGCTCCATAAATAGCATGATCATATGAAGGTGAATCAATATTTAGAAATTTATCAAAATCTTTGGTTTTATAAGAACCAATGTCATGAAGTAAAGCAATGGTAACTAGATCATATAATTCTTTTTTAGAATAAGTCCCTCTATTATCTAGTAATCGCCAATATAAATAGGCTACTTGAGACGGGTGATCATCTATTCTAGCATCTAGGTAGGAAAAACATTTTTGACAGATTAACATAATATTTTCAAGTGTAATTTGATTCATAACTATACCTCATAGTGTTTTTCTTATATATTAACACGAAACGAATGAGATATGTTGATGATAAATCCAATTATTGTGAGCCTGTCAAGTTAAGTGTGTAAACTAATTTTTAAAAATTATAGGTAAGGTGTTAAACGATCTGGGTATAAGATTAATAATTGATTTAATATTTGACTCCAATTTGAAAGTTGACGTCGCCACTTCTTAGTAACTTCCATGGTTTGAAGATAGATTAATTTCATCACCGATGTTTCATTTGGAAAAGCTCCTTTTCCTTTTAGAACTTTTCTTAATTGGCTATTGTAGCTTTCAATGGCATTTGTCGTATAAATCATTTTTCGAATTTCTTTAGGAAAATTAAAGAGTTGATAAACTTCTTCGATGTTATTTTCCCACACTCTAACGGCTAAAGGTACCAGGGGACTCCATTTATTTTTAAAGGTCTCAAAGGCTTGTTCTGCTACTGATCGATTAATCGCTTGATAGATTTGTTTTAAATCATAACAGAATGATTTTCTATCTTGATAAGAAACAAATTTCGTTGATTGTCGGATTAAATGAACTAAACAACGTTGAACGAGGGCATGAGGAAAAACAGCTTGAATGGCCTGTTTAAAGCCACTTAAACCATCCACACAGGCAATACAAATATCTTGCACTCCACGAGCCTTTAATTCATCTAATAAACTCATCCAATAAGAGGCACTTTCTGCTTCTCCGATAGAGAGGCTTAAAACATCTTTGCGACCATCTAAAGACACACCTATGATACAGTAAACTGCTTTGTTTGAGGCACTCATTCCATCACGCACTTTGACATGAAGCGCATCTAAATAAATGATAGGATAAACAGGCTCTAAAGGCCGTTGTTGCCAATCTTGAATCAGTGGAATCACTTTATCAGTTACAGCAGAGATCGTTTCATGTGACGTTTCAAAGCCATAAATCTCTGCTAATGTTTTAGAAATATCACGCGTTGATAAACCTTTAGCATAAAGCGATAGAATCTTTTCTTCAATTCCGATGACATTGGTTTGACGTTTAGGCACGATTTGAGGTTCAAATGAACCTTGCCGATCTCTGGGAGTCTGAATCGTTGTTTCACCAAGACGCGTTTGAATGGTTTTAGATTGACGTCCATTTCGTGCATTTGAAGTTGATTTATTACGAAAATCATATCGGCTATATCCTAGATGTTGATCTAATTCAGCTTCTAATGCTTGTTCAATAAAGCCTCCAAACATGTCTAATAAAACAGCTTCAATATCACTAGCAGATTTAATGTTGTATTCATCTTGGAGGAGATTAAATAATTGGTTCATCGTAGCTTTTCTTGTCATAAATAATAAACTCCTTTGAAATAGTTAACTTATTATGGTAACTGTTCTAAGAGTTTACACACTTTATCTTACACCCTCATTATTGTAATAAAAGTATCTGTTTTTTGTTATTACAATAATTTAATGTGTTGTCAATAAAGAAAAGTGTCATCACTTTATAAGAAATTATATTAGAGGAAGAATTGTCATCTTTTTAGGTAAATTGAATGAATTAAGAATCTGCTCCAAGATAGATATTCCTTGCACAATCTGTTCTTCACTACAGGCAGCAAAACTTAAACGAATATACTGTTCGGTTGAAGTGTCTTGACTAGCGTTGAAAATAGAGCCTGGCATAATTAATAAAGATTGCCTTTGACAGGCTTTACAAAAATCTTTTGATTGAATATAAGAAGGTAATTTGATCCAAAAATGTAAGCCACCATTTGGTTCTAAAAAACTAATCCCATATTTTTTTAATGAATTTAAACCGTTTAACATAAGTGTATATTTTCTTTTGTAAATTGCTTTCATTTGTTCAATGTGTTGATCCCAATCTCCCTCGCGTAAATATAAATCAACAGTTCTCTGAATTAAACCAGATGATGAAATGTCGGTATGATGTTTAGCATTCATAATCAATGTGGATAATTGAGGTGGAACTGCGATAAATCCAATTCGAAGGCCGGGCATCATGAGTTTAGAAAAGCTTTTAATATAAACTACTCGATGATAAGTATCAAGTGATATAAAGTTGGGTTTAGCTATAGATGAATCATAGCAGATTTCAGCCATTGAATCATCTTCAACAATATAGAAATCATATTGTTCAGCTAGTTTAATAATTCGTCTAAGCTTTTCTTCAGAGTAGGAAATAGTCGATGGATTTTGAAACTTACTCATCAGGTAAAGTAATTTAGGATGATGTGTTTGAAGAAGGTGTTCAAGTTCTTCAAGATTTAATCCATCCTGTTCAAGAGAGACTTCTTTGATTAGAACACCTCGTGATTTAAAAGCAGCAAGGGCTCCTGTATAGGTTGGATTTTCAACGATAATAGTATCACCAGCATTTAATAACACTTTCCCGATGATATCAATTCCTTGTTGCGCTCCAGATACAATCTGAATATATTCAGGATCAATATTAATCATATGATGGCGTTTCATGTAATGACTTAAGCTTTCTCGTAATGGCTCATATCCGTTACTTTCGTGATACCCAAAGGCATAACCTTGATCACGATCTAAAACAATATTTAAATAATTTTTAAAAGCAATAATAGGGAAGATACTTGGATCTGGGGTGGCGCTTGCAAAGTTAATTTCATTTGCGCGTAAATGAATCTGTTGCTGAGTCATTTGTTTCATTGGTATATCTAGAACATGAGTTGAAGTTTTGGGTGATTTTTCAATGATGAAGTAGCCACTTCCCTTTTTAGCCTGAACTAGACCGTTCGTTTCTAACTGTTTATAGGCAGAGACAATCGTAACTGTATTAACGCCTAAGTGAGAAGCTAGTTTTCTAATTGAAGGGAGTGGAGTATTGGCAACTAGCTGTTTTTGATGAATCATTTGGGTTATTTGATTAGCTAATTGCATATACATTGGATTAGCATTATTTTTATCTAATTGTATGGGTACAGGGAGCATTATTATCATTCCTTTTTATTTTATATTGACGTTAATAGGATAAAATTGGTATAAAATAAGTAAACTATCTAACGTTATCTGAAATTGTTTCGATGCAGTTATTATAGGAGATAGTAAACATAATGTAAAGGGGTTTGAAAAATGAATGGTCGTTATCAATTAAATAAAAACTTGGCTCAGATGTTAAAGGGTGGAGTTATCATGGATGTTGTAAATGTTGAAGAAGCAAAAATTGCTGAGGCAGCAGGAGCAGTGGCTGTTATGGCTTTAGAACGTGTTCCATCTGATATTCGTAAACAAGGTGGAGTTGCACGAATGTCAGATCCTAAAATGATTCGTGAAATTCAGGAAGCAGTTAGTATTCCTGTTATGGCGAAAGTACGTATTGGCCATTTGGTTGAGGCGCAAATTTTAGAAGCGTTAGAAATTGACTATATTGATGAAAGTGAAGTTTTAACACCAGCAGATGATGAATTCCATATTGATAAAACTGAATTCGATGTTCCATTTGTTTGTGGAGCTAAAAACTTAGGAGAAGCATTACGACGTATTGGGGAAGGTGCGTCAATGATTCGTACAAAAGGTGAGGCTGGGACAGGAAATGTTGTTGAAGCGGTTCGTCATATGCGTACAATGAATAAAGAAATTCGTGAAATTCAAGCAGCTAGTAAGCAAGAATTAATGACGATTGCTAAAAATATGGGAGCACCATATGATTTAGTTTGCTACGTTCATGAACATGGAAAGTTACCAGTTGTAAACTTTGCAGCAGGAGGAATCGCGACACCTGCCGATGCAGCGTTAATGATGCAATTAGGGTGTGACGGTGTCTTTGTCGGGTCTGGGATTTTTAAATCTGATAATCCACAAAAACGTGCAGAGGCAATTGTGAAAGCAACAACATATTATAATGATCCTAAAGTGATTGCAGAGGTTTCAGAAGGTTTAGGAGAAGCAATGAGTGGAATTGATGTTCGTCAATTACCAGAACATGAGCAATATGCAAAACGAGGATGGTAAGATGATAAAGGTAGGAGTATTAGCAATTCAAGGAGCTGTTGCTGAGCATCTCGAGTTATTAAATCAAATCCCAGATGTATGTGCTCAGGAAGTTAAATACCTTGATGAACTTAATGAAGTAGATGGCTTAATTATTCCAGGTGGAGAAAGTACGGCTATTGGACGGTTATTAAGAGATTTTAACTTATTACAACCATTAAAGGAGCGAATACTAAATGGAATGCCTGTGTGGGGAACATGTGCGGGAATGATTTTATTGGCTAAATCTTTAGAAAATGACCCGACGGTTCATCTTGGAGTCATGGATATTACTGTTGAGCGAAACGCGTATGGAAGACAATTAGGAAGCTTTACAACAGAAGTTGAGATAGAAAAGATTTCTTCGAATAAAATCCCTTTAATTTTTATTCGAGCGCCATATGTTACTCAGGTAAAATCTGATGTTGACATTTTATTAGAAGTCAATGATCATATTGTAGCTTGTCAACAAAAGCAAATGTTAGCAACTTCATTTCATCCAGAGTTAACAAAAGATACAAGTTTTCATCGCTATTTTATAAATATGATTAAGCAAAAAGCCTAGAGAAATAATCTTTAGGCTTTTTTAGATTGGAGAATAGATTTGAAAGATAACTAAATACTAATAATATCTATAAAGAAAGTAAGTGACAAATATGAGACAATTTGTTGGGAAGCTTGCGTTTTGTTTAGTTTTTATTTTTTTAATGATATTAGCTATTTTAGAACATGAGGCGATTCAACCGGTCATGAGCGGGGCTGTTTCAGAATTTCCTTCAATCCAGTATATTTCTCAAAAAGAGGCTCAACAGTTAATTGCTAAGACAAAAGGGATTGTCATTATTGATGTTAGAAATAATACGGAATATATTCAATCTCATTTAGAAAATGCAGTTAATATTCCAATGCGAGAACTTAATGAGCACCTTCCTGAATTGGAAAAGTATAAAGATAAACCTATTGTTATTTATTGTGATAAAGGTTATCGCAGTAAAACTGTAGCCATTCAATTAGAAGCTTTAGGCTTTAGAAGGTTATATGTTATAGAGGATGGTATTGGATAAAAGTATCTATTTGTTTAAAGAAGGGATTGAAGAGGTAATTCTCATCGAATTTAAAAGACTAAAAAAACCTGAGAAAATAGGCCACTTTGGTGTTTTTTACTCAGGTTTTTTTATGTTTTTATCATTTTTAAGAGAAAACTTAATGGGATACTCTTTGGCATCATCCTCTATGTAAGAGGTGCTTTTTTTAGGTTTTAACTTTTTAAATAAAATAAGAAAATAACCCTAACAAAATTTGAAGTTATTAATATATTATACTGTAAGCTCAAAGGAAAAGGAAAGGAGGCGGTGAAATGGAAAGATGGAATTCTTATAATGTAGAAAATAATGTGAACGAAATCAAAACATTTGATCCTTCCGTTCAAACATTTGAGCCTACTCAGAATGAATTACTAGAAGTCAAACATTCTGACTCTATAAGATGTGACATTCCAGTTATCGTAACAAGAGTTGAACATCATTATTACTATCATCAGTATATTTACAAACCAATCAAACAAAGAGAGGTACATTATTATCATCATGGTCAACGGCAAATGAAAAATCTTTGTCAGAAAGGTCAATTTATTGATGAGCAATAATCGCAGAAAATATATTATTGACATTAAAGGAGACATAAATTATGAAACAATATGGTTATTCACGTTGCATGGATAAAGAAGAAAAATGGTATCCAGAAGAAAAAGAAGATAGATACTTCGAAAAAGACGATGACTACTTCGATAAAAAAGAAAAATGTTTTGATAAAAAAGAAAAATGCTTTGACAAAGAAGATGACTACTTCGAAGAAGAAAAATGTCAATGCAAAAAACAACGTCGTGAAAAAGAATGCGAACGCAAAGAAAGATGCAAAGTTGTTGTTGAACCAACTGTTTATTGCAAAGAAGAAAAATCTTTCCGTCATTGTGTAAAACACATTGTACCAGTTGTTTGCAAAGAAGTTGAAAATCATCATTTTGATCATGAATATGTAATTGAGAAAAAAGTTATTAAAGAAAAAAATCGTTATGATCATGGTCGTCGCAATGAAGACTGGTGTAAACTTGCTGGATGTGGATGTGGCCGTGAACGTGAACGCGAATACGATCGTAAAGACGATTGTGATTGCGAATAATCTGCTCTCTTATTCAATTTAAGACTGGACCGACTCGGTTCAGTCTTTTCTTTTGTTTAATTAAAAAGTCATTCATTTGGTTTGATTAATATATAAGCAAGGATCAATTTTTTCCATTGTGAAAAATTGGTTGGTTTTATTGTGAGACTGTGTAAATTTTTTAATTCTGATGTGGTAAATGGAAGCTATTCATCTGTTTGTATATAGATAGTATTAAATTTATCTTCCTAATAAAAAAAGCAAATGGAGTCCCCATTTGCTAGATAACATATAGATAAATGCAAAGGAAATGATAGAGACTACCGAGCAAGATGAAAATATGAAAAATCTCGTGGAAACCTAAATACTTAAAAGTAAGACATTTTGGTTTAATAGCATAGATGATTCCGCCAATCGTATATAGAACGCCTCCAATAATTAAGAGGAATAGGCCAGGACCACTTAATGAAGTAAGCAGGGGCTTAAATACAAATACGATTAGCCATCCCATAACAATATAGATAGATGTGGATAGTGTACGAGGACAATTAAACCAAGCAAGCTTGAAAATAATCCCACAAATCGCAATTAAAGTGACAATACTGAATAGAATCCACCCTGATTTCCCATTCAATGCAATTAAGCAAAAAGGAGTATATGAACCAGCAATTAAAACAAAGATCATACTGTGGTCAAGCCTTTGTAAAAAGTTAATGACTGTATCTGAAGAGATGACCATATGATAAGTAGCTGATGTTGCATAAAGTAAAATCATACTAACCCCGAAAATGGTAACCGCGATTAATCCAATAACGGTTGGATTATCCAATACGACCTTAACAATCATCGCAATTAAGGCGATCAAAGATAAAATAGCTCCTGCTAAATGGGTCAATCCATTAATTGGCTCCCTAATGAAATTATTCATAACTAATCCTCCGAACTTTATTATCTAGTATTTAAAACTATATAATGAGATGTTAAAATTATATGCCTAACTTAAAGGGTTGTCAACAATCTTTCGTGTGAAATATTTAAAGAGAAGTGATTGATTTAGTCATTGTTCATTTCATAATCTCATAGGCAAAAGAATGACTGATGAAAAGGGAAATATTAATCATAATTTTTACAAAGAATCAAAGTATTATAAGTAGAAAATATGAATACATTTATTTGGAAAAATAGTACCGTTTTTAGGGGAAGTCCTGTGATTTATAAGTGGAGAATGAAAGGATAATTTGATAAAATGAGGGAGTAGGGTAGACTTTTGGGCATAATACCTAATAGGTAGGAGTGGAGGATTCTATGGCAGTAACAAAGGAAACTTATCAAGCATATTTTACAATTTTAAAAGAAGAATTAGTTCCTGCTTTAGGTTGTACAGAGCCGATTGCAATTGCTTATGCCAGTGCAAAAGCAAGAGAAATTTTAGGTAATTTCCCAGAGGAGATTATTATTGAATGTAGTGGGAATATTATCAAAAATGCTAGATCAGTTGTCGTACCAAATACCGGAAATTTAACAGGAATTGAAGCAAGTGCCATTACCGGAGCAGTTGCTGGAGATTCATCAAAAGGATTAGAAGTTATTGAAAATGTTAATGAAGAACAAATTAAACGAGTTGCATCACTATTAGAAGCTAAGTTATGTAAAGTTAAATTAATTGAAAATGATGCAAATTTACATATTATTGTAAAGATGAAAAAAGGCGATCAGTCGTCATTAGTTGAGTTAATTCATACGCATACTAATATTAGTCGTTTAGAGAGAAATGGAGAAGTCTTACTAGAAAAATCTTTTAATAAAGAAGATTTTAATTCTGCTTTAACTGACCGTTCCGTTTTAAATATTGCAGATATTTTAGAATTTGCGCAAACCGTTGATTTAACAGACTTAAAGGATATGTTAGAACAACAAATTAACTATAATTTAACGATTGCTGAAGAAGGATTAAAAAATCAATATGGTGTCAATGTGGGTCAAATGATTTTAGATTGCTACGGTGATGACGTCAAATCTAAAATGAAAGCTTATGCGGCAGCGGGATCAGATGCTCGTATGTGTGGATGTAGTTTACCAGTTATGACGACATCAGGAAGTGGAAATCAAGGAATGACCGCTTCCTTACCAACAATCGTTTATGCTAAGGATAAAGGATTAACAGAGGATGAGATGTATCGTGCATTAATTTTAGCGAGTTTAGTAACCATTCATCAAAAAACATTTATTGGTCGTTTATCGGCCTATTGTGGCGCTGTAAGTGCAGCTTGTGGAAGTGGAGCGGCTTTAACATACATGAAAGGTGGAACACTTGAACAAATCGAAAATACGATTACAAATACATTAGCGAATATCGCAGGAATTGTTTGTGACGGAGCTAAGGCTTCATGCGCAGCTAAAATTGCCTCAAGTTTAGATGCTGCAATTATGGGGCATTATTTAGCAATGCGTGGGGTTGCTTTTGATGAGAAATGTGGAATGGTTCAATCAACAATTGAACAAACCATTGAAGCATATGGGCGTTTAGGACGAGAAGGAATGAAACAAACGGATATTGA
The DNA here is from genome assembly GCF_001543345.1 of Turicibacter sp. H121. NCBI lineage: Bacteria > Bacillati > Bacillota > Erysipelotrichia > Erysipelotrichales > Turicibacteraceae > Turicibacter > Turicibacter sp. H121. Next base: position 1,643,986 of record NZ_CP013476.1, read on the forward strand.
AGTATTAAATATCATGCTAGAAAAATAAATATGAAAAGGACACTAAATAATAAGTTTAGCGTCCTTTTGTTCTATTTAAGTAAAAAAGTCATATGATTATTGTAAGTGCATATAGGAGGGGGACATATAATGTTAAATACCTTATTACCTTATATCGGGTGGATTGTGCTAGCAGCTGTAGTTATCATTATTTTATTGATGTTGTGGAAAAAGGCACCACAGGATAAAGCGATTGTTGTCACTGGATTAAAGCGTCGTGTGATTAGTGGGAGTGGAGGAATTGTCATTCCTTATCTTGAACAAACGTCACGGATTTCTTTAGAAAATATTAAGGTAGAAGTTAAAACACATGAATCATTAGATAGTAATGGGGTTCCAATTGATACAGATGGGGTCGCTATTATTAAAGTTAATTCGGATCCTAAAAGTGTTTTATTAGCTGTAGAGCAGTTTAACACGGGTCGTGAAAAAGAAACAATTAATGTCATTAAAGAAACCGTACAAGATGTACTAGAAGGAAAACTACGTGAAATTGTCTCTAAAATGACGATTGAGGAAATTTATAAAGATCGCGAAATGTTTGCAAATGAAGTGGAGAATGTTGCCAAGGCTGATCTTGATAAGATGGGACTTGAGATTAAAACATTTACAATTCGTGACATTGATGACACCAAAGGATATTTAACGGCATTAGGAGCAAAACAAATTGCTGAAGTGAAGAAAAATGCAGCGATTGCTGAAGCAGAGGCTGAACGAGATCGTATGCAAAAAACATCAGAAGCAAAACGACTAGGGACTGAGGCACAATTAAAAGCTGAAACTGAGATTGCATTAGCAAAAAAAGAAAAAGAATTACGTGTCCAAGCTTATAAAGAAGAGGAGCAAAAAGCCCAAGCGAAAGCTGATTATGCCTATGAAGTGGAACAAAATATTGTGAAAAAGAGCGTCATTGAAGCATTAAAAAATACACAGTTATTTGAAGAGCAACGTCAAACGGAAATTGCGATGCAACAAGCAATTAAACAAGAAAAAGAACTCGAAGCAACTGTTAAAAAAGTTGCAGAGGCTCAAAAATATAAAGAACAACAAGAAGCGGATGCACAACGTTATGCTATTATCAAAAATGCAGAAGCGGAGGCAGAATCAATTCGAATTAAAGGTGCTGCTGAAGCAGAAGCGACTCGTGTAAAAGGTCAGGCACTTGCGGAAGCGATGAAAGCAGAGGCAGAGGCCATGCGTGAAAAAGCTGAAGCTTATAAACAATATGGAGAAGCAGCAATTGTACAGATGATTGTTGAGAAGTTACCTGATATTGCAAAAAATATCGCAGATCCATTATCACAAACTGAGAAGATGGTCATCATTGATAATGGGGGAGGGCACGGAGCAGCCAAAGTCACTCAAAATGTAACTAAGATGATCTCAGAAGTTCCAGAGGTGGTAGAATCTTTAACAGGAATTAATTTAATAGATTTAATTTCTTCTTTACAAAAACCACCAACTAATGAAAATCAGATTGAAGAAAATAATCTCAACTAAAAGGAGCTAATATAGCTCCATTTTTATGATTTAATGTCGATTGAATAATATGGAACGATATTTTTATCGAAATTCGCTCTTAATAATTGTCTGATTATTGGATAATTTGAACGATTTAAACAGAATTGTGATATACTAAAATTATATAAAATATATATGGGATAGGGTTAGTAATTCATGGAGCGTATGAAGTTGAAGAAAAAAATGATTAAATTTGGATCTCTTTCGGGATTGTTTATTATTACAATTGGAATAAGTCTAAGTAAGAATATAACGATTTTTGGAGAAAGTCGTCAAGATTCAGTCGGGAAACCATTATCGTCACAATCGTTTAATCAAACGAATCAGGCAGCAATTGTAGCAAACTTAGATCAACTGGCTAAAGAAAAGCTTTTAGAAGAAGAACGTTTAGCCGAGGAAAAACGACAAGAGGAAGAACGTTTAGCTGAAGAAAAAAGACTAGAACAACAACCGGCTAAGTTAGACTTGGAAAGTTCGTTTTATGAAAATGTTATAACAGTCTCAAATGGAGATTCAAAACTCGTATTAGTGAATAAAAATTATGCATTAGATTCAAGTTATGCTCCAAGTGACTTAGTGCTCCCAAATGTTTTGGCACTTGGGCATGAACAAAATAAAACTATTTATTTACGTGAAGAAGCATCACAACATCTTGAACAATTATTCAGTGCAGCAGAACAAGAAGCGGGATTAATCTTTTTAGCACGAAGTGGTTATCGTTCATACGAAACACAAGTTTCATTATATCAACGATATGTTGATCAAAATGGGCAAGAAGCTGCGGATCGTTTTAGTGCAAGAGCAGGTCATAGTGAGCATCAAACAGGTTTAGCGATTGATGTGACAGCTGATAGTGTGAATGGACAATTAACAACGGAATTTGGTAAAACAGCTGAGGGCATTTGGCTAAAAGACAATGCACATCGATTTGGCTATATTATTCGCTACTTAGAAGGGCGAGAATCTGAAACTGGATATCAGTATGAACCTTGGCATATTCGTTATGTTGGTGTTGAAGCTGCAACCGAAATTTATCAAAATAATTGGATTTTAGAACAATACTTAAATAAATAAAAGAGCTATTTTTTTCATAGCTCTTTTATTTATGATTATTTAACCTCTACATTACCCGTCACTTTTGATGTATTATCTAGCTTAAAACTATCTTTAGCTTCTTGTGTTTTGAAGTAGATATTTCCATCAACTGTTGCATCAACTAATTCAAAGTTATTACATTCGACGTAAACATCTCCTTTGAATGTTCCACCTTTGATACGAGAGCCATCTTGTTTGAATGTGGCTTTAGGAGCCGTTAAAGTGTAAGAAGCAGTTTTAACACGATTTTCATCTTGTTTATATAAAGTAAGTAGAAGTCGAACGACTTCATCACCTTTTTTTAATCCACCTTCAAAGACTAATTCACGATCAGTTTTTAAATCTTTAGTAATGATAACGATCCAGCTATCTTTTACTGCTGTATCAAGAGACTGATCATCAGTTACCCAAGAAGGACCTGTCGTCGTGTCAACTACTTGATTATTTGATTGAGTCTGATTAGTCATATCAGTATTTTTATGACTACAAGCACTAACTAAAGCTATTAATGTCAAAAGTGTTAGAATAGTTATTTTCTTTTTCATAACATAACTTTCCTATCATAAAGATGTTTACTTTATTAATTTAAACGTTAGTTATGAATTTATGAAGAATAAATAAAAAAACGTCTACCTTTCGTAGACGTTTTTAAGATGGAACAGATAATTAAGCTTTGTTAATTGATCCGAATAATTCCATTTTTTCTTTAACTGTAGCTTTGATCGCTTCGAATCCTGGGTTTAATAATTTACGAGGGTCGAATCCTTTACCTTCTAAATCTTTTCCAGCTTCGATGTATTTACGAGTAGCTTCTTGGAATGCTAATTGGCATTCAGTGTTAACGTTGATTTTAGCAACACCTAAAGAGATTGCTTTTTTGATCATTTCTTCTGGGATTCCTGTTCCACCGTGTAATACTAATGGAGTATTTCCAGTTGAAGCGTTGATTGCTTCTAAAGCATCGAGTGCTAATCCAGCCCAGTTTTCTGGGTATTTACCGTGGATATTTCCGATACCAGCAGCTAACATAGTTACTCCTAAGTCAGCGATTTGTTTACATTCAGCTGGGTCAGCAACTTCACCTTTACCAACTACACCGTCTTCTTCTCCACCGATTGATCCAACTTCAGCTTCTAAAGATAATCCTTTTTCAGCAGTTAATTTAACCATTTCAGTTGTTTTAGCGATGTTCTCTTCGATTGCATAGTGAGAACCATCGAACATGATTGAAGAGAATCCAGCTGCCATAGCGTCTAAAGCACCTTGGTAGCTTCCGTGGTCTAAGTGTAATGCAACAGGAACAGTGATGTTTAATTCTTTCATCATTCCGTTAACCATACCTACGATTGTTTCGTAACCGCACATATATTTTGCAGCACCTTCAGAAACACCTAAGATAACTGGTGAGTTGTTTTCTTGAGCAGTTAATAAGATAGCTTTAGTCCACTCTAAGTTGTTGATGTTGAATTGACCAACAGCGTATTTACCTTCATAGGCTTTTTGTAACATATCTTTAGCAGAAACTAACATGTTGTTACCTCCATTGTATTATTAAATTATTGGATTGAGAACTCTGCAAATTCTTGCTTAGTCTTCTCTTCCTCACAGTAATTATAACGGAATTTGTGAAAAAAATAAATAAAAATGTTTCATTTTCCAGTTGACCAGTTAAGATAAACACTCGTCTCAAAGTCATACGTTTTAGATTGTTTAAATGAAAAGGGTGTTATTCGGCGGTCTTTTTGCCATGAAACTTAATTCTGATTTTGAAGCTTAACGAGACGTCGTTCAATGTAAAGTTTTAGCAAGGCGACAATCGGAACTGCTAAAATCATCCCAAAAGCACCTAAGTAATTTCCTCCAATTAAAATCGCCATGAAAATCCATACTGGCGCTAGTCCGACGCTTTCCCCAAGAATTTTAGGTTGTACAAAGTTTCCATCAATCTGTTGGTAGATAATTAATAACAGAGCACCTAAAAGTCCCAGCTTAACACTTGTAAATAATCCTAAGATGAAGGCTAAAACAGCACCAATAATAGGACCAATATACGGAATCACGTTTGTAATACCAGCGATGAATCCAATTAATAAAGCAAATGGATGCCCAATAATTAAAAGAAGAATCGTTGAAGCAATACCAACAATCAGAGCATCTAATAGTTGACCTAAAATAAAGCCGCCAAATATTTCATGGACATCCTTCAGAAATCTCTTTATTTTAAGTTTGGTATTGATTGAAAGAGTCACAGTTGCAATTTTATCAATGGCGATAAAAATGGACTCCTTATCTTTTAGAAAATAAAAAGTTAAGATGAGTGTCGCAAAAAGATTAATAAAAAAGGTAGCAACATTTGTGACCATCCCTGTTCCTGAGGCAAAAATTTTAGTTAAAAATCCACTCAAAAAGCCCGTAATATAAGTCGTTAATTGATGAATTTGATTCTCTGTAATATGAATCAATTTAAAGTAAGGTGCTAACTTTGAAAGCCATTCTGTTAAAATTGTTTGAAAATTTGGAATATCTTCTCCAATAGTCAGGAGATTTTGGAATAATGGTGGTACGATAGATTTTATCAATAAAGTAATTGTTCCAAATACTACAATGACAAGGATAAGAAGGCTGATTAAGCGATAGGTCTTAGGTGATAAGCTACGCTTTGTCCATCTATCCCATAGTTTTTTAAAGTAATGTTCGATAAATAATAGGGGACGATATAAAATATAAGAAATAATAAAGGCGTATATAATTGGGGAAATGACAGCTAAAAAATTAAAAAATAAATTTTTAAAAAATAGAAAGATATCAACTGAATGACGGGAGACTTGATAAACGAACAGTAAAAGGACTCCAATCATTAGCGTAATTAGACCTATATTAAGATATTTTTTATTGATCTTTAATTTATCGAACATTCAAAGGGTCACTCCTTAAACACTTGAGTATCGCTTAAACTCCTTTCTAATTAGATAGAAAGAAATGATGGCAATTATTAAATCAGTAATAGGTTGTGCTAACCAGACCCCATTTAACCCTATAAATTTGGGTAAAATTAAAATTAGTGGAATTAGTAAGATAATCTGTCTAAGAATAACAAGCCAAATCGAAAGTTTAGATTGTCCAATTGCTTGAAAGAAGTTTGGTGCCGTTGTTGTTAACGCACAAAGGGGCAGACTAAATAAGTAAAGTTTAAGTCCCTCTGTTGTAGAGGGTAGCAGTGAGTCATCTGAATTAAAGAAACGAATTAAAATATCTGGAATCAGTTGAATTAAAATAAATCCAATCGTAAAAATAACAGTCGCTGCTAAAGTTCCTTGAATAAATGTTAATTTTACACGATCATAACGTTTCTGACCGTAGTTATAACCGATAATAGGAACTGACCCTTGATTAATTCCAACAGTAGGCATTAGGGCTAAATTTGTAATCGTTGTTACCGTCGTAAAGGCACCGATAGATAAAGATGTACCGTAATAGGCCAATGAACGATTAAATAAAACTTGAATTAAAGCTGTTATTAACTGAACAAGAGAAGTAGATAACCCAAATAGTAAGATAGGCTTGATAAGTGATAATTCAGGTTTTAAGTAAGTCCATTTTAACTTTAAATTTGACTTTCCAATACTATAGTAGTAAAAGACATAAATAAAAACAGCAAGATAGGAGAGGACGGTAGCAATAGCAGCCCCCTTAATTCCTAATCCTAGCCCAAAGATAAAGATAGGATCTAGAACAATGTTAATGACACAACTCATTATTAGAATGAGAGCTGCTCTTTTTGGGTTACCTTCTGATCGAATCGTAGCCATTAAAGAAAAACCAATAATATAGAATGGGATTCCGAGAATCATCACATTTAAATATTCTGATGCTAGTGGTAAGATGATTTTATTTGCTCCAAAGAGTTCTAGAAGTGGTGTTTTAAAGATAAAGAAGATAATCATGAGAAGTAAACTTATCATTACTCCAAGACCAGGGACTTGATTTAATATTTTTTCTGCCATTAGTTGATTTTTCTCTCCTAGTTTAATTGAAAGATTAGCAATGGCTCCATAAGTAATTAAAAGCTCACAAGCTAAAATAATCGTAATAAATGGCATCACTGTTCCGAGGCTGGTTAAAGCGAGTGCCCCAATATCAGGAATGTGACCAATGAAAACACGATCAACCGTATTGTAGAGTGAAACAGTCATCATGCTGACGATGGCTGGGATACAATATTTTATTAATAATTTGTGAATAGGGCATGTTTGTAATGAATCGTTCAAAATTAACACTCCTTGTTTAGATTAATATTGTAGACTATAATAACAAAATAAATCTTAAGGAGCGAGGACATTTGTCCAGTGTAGTTTAGAAGGAGGCAGGACGTGTCAGTATTGATGAAAGAACTAGAAACGAGTTCATTTTTAAGAGGCAAGTATGAAGTGAAATCATTTCGAAAAGAGGAGATTATTTTAAATGCAGAGGATCGACTAGATTCGATTATTATTTTAAAGAGCGGAAAGTTGAAGACCTATTCCTTATCAGAAAATGGGGCAAAACATTTAATGCGAATTTACGAAGCAGGAGGATTGCTTGGTGATGTTGAAGTGTTCACTGATAGTGTAGTAATTTGTTTTGTAGAAGCGATGGAAGATGGGGAAATGTATGTGATTAAACGTGAGCATTTTTTTAAATGGATGGAACATGACTTCAATATTTCATTATATATTGTCAGACAATTAGCTGAAAAATTGATTAATACGGGTATTAAGATGCGATCGGCAGTTAGTTATCCATTAAAATACCAAGTGTTACTTTATATTTGGAAATATGTTAGCCAATATAAGAATAACTGTATTCCAAAAGTGTTAATTGTTGAGGAATTAGGATCCAATATTCGAAGTATTAATCGCATTTTAAAACAATTAGCTGAAGAAGGAATTATTATTAATCTGAGTGGTAAGATAAAAATTGAAGATCTTAATTTAGTCTTGACGATGATGAGTCAGTACGAATTATGTTAGTCACGATAAATTTCTAGAGAGAAAATTTATAGTGACTCTATTTGGCCTTACCCTATCAGTGGAGGATAGCTAAGAGTTCGTAAACTCACTATTTAGCGTAGGGACCCACTATCAAATTATTTTAAGAATTAAGGGTGAATTGAGATAGATAGAGTACTTTTTATTTTGTATATACAGACAGGAAGAAAGTAGTATTTTAAGTAGGCAATTGAGTTGACAATTATTCCCCTCAAGCATATACTGATAATATGAATATATGAATAATCATTCATGTGATGGATGGGAGGCGGACCTTATGGGGAACGATAGAATATTTAAATTAACTTTATCTGGTTTAGATTGTGCCAATTGTGCTAATAAAATTGAAGATCGTGTCAATCGTCTAGAATTAGTTGAAGAAGCTAATCTCAATTTTTCAACGAGTCAGTTAACAGTATTAATAAAAGAATCAGCACTTAAAACAGATGTTATTGCTGAAATTAAGCGTATTGTGAAGCAATTAGAGCCACATGTTGTTGTTGAAGAACGTGTCTCAACACAAGTCATTCATAAAAGTAGCTGTTGTGGAGGAAGTTGTTCTTCACATACAGAGTCTCATCATGGTCAAGCAGGACATAGTCATGAACATTCTCATAAAACATTAGATAATGAATCTTCATCGAAAGTGTTTAGTTTTATTAAAGAAAATGCTTGGTTATTACTTGGTGTCATTATTTTCTTAGCTATTCATACCTTTAAACCAGTAGGGATATTAGAAGTTGTTTTATATGGAGTCAGCTATTTATTGATTGGTGGAAAAGTATTATTAACCGCCTTTCGTAACATTACGCGTGGTGAAATCTTTGATGAAAATTTTTTAATGATGGTGGCAACTGTTGGAGCATTCGCCATTGGTGAATATCCAGAGGCAATTGCCGTGATGTTATTTTATGAAATCGGTGAACTATTCCAAAGTTATGCCGTTAATCGTTCACGTAAATCTATTAGTAGTCTACTTGATATTCGTGCCGATCATGCGAATTTAGTCACTGAATCAGGAACAAAAGAAGTTGCCCCAGAAGCTGTTTCAATTGATGATTTGATTGTGATTAAACCTGGTGAACGTGTTCCACTTGATGGAAAAATCATTGAAGGAGAATGTTATTTAGATACATCAGCGTTAACAGGTGAATCAGTACCACGTCTTGTTTCGGTTGGAGAAGAAATTTTAGCCGGATGTATTAATACGAATGCGTTAGTTAAAGTTCGTGTCACTAAAGTAGCGGGAGAGTCAACAGTCGCGCGTATTCTAGAATTAGTCGAAAATGCTTCATCTAAGAAAGCACAAACTGAAAAATTTATTACGAAATTCGCTCGTGTCTATACACCGATTGTTGTTTTATTAGCGGTGCTTATTGCCATCATCCCTCCATTCGTATTCCAAGTGAATTTCTCAACTTGGCTATATCGCGCGCTTAGTTTCTTAGTCGTGTCTTGTCCTTGTGCTTTAGTTGTTTCTATTCCACTTGGATTCTTTGCTGGTCTTGGTGGCGCATCCAAACAAGGGGTGTTAGTTAAAGGTGGAAACTACTTAGAAGCTTTAAATCATGTTGAAACGGTGGTATTTGATAAAACAGGAACATTAACAAAAGGGGTATTTAAAGTAAGCCAAATCAAACCTGTGAATATGAATGAAGCAGAGTTCATTGAATTAGCAGCTTATGCAGAGAGTCAGTCAACGCACCCAATTGCAAAATCAATTGTCGATGCTTATACTCAAGTGATAGATACAACGGTTTTATCACAATATGAAGAAATAGCAGGGCATGGGATAAAAGTATTTGTTGGGGATAAAGAAGTACTTATCGGAAATGTAAAACTGATGCAACGTGCAAATTTAAATGTAGCTGAGGTTGACGCCATCGGAACGATTATTCATATGGTTGTGAATCAACAATATGTTGGATATATGGTTATTGCGGATGAAATCAAAGAAAATTCAAAAGCTGCCATTGCAAAATTAAAGCAACATGGTGTTTCAAAAGTTGTGATGTTAACGGGTGATCACGAAGGGGTTGCTAAAAAAGTGGCAGCAGAGCTTGGGGTAGATGAAGTTTACGCTGGGTTATTACCTCATCAAAAAGTTGAACATGTCGAAGAGATATTAGCACATAAAACAAAAGATAAAAATGTAGTCTTTGTTGGGGATGGAATGAATGATGCACCAGTTCTTGCTCGTGCGGATATCGGTGTTGCAATGGGTGGTATCGGATCGGATGCGGCGATTGAAGCAGCTGATGTCGTTTTAATGGAAGATGATCCAATGGCACTAGTTAAAGCGATTAACAAAGCCAAACAAACAAGTACGATTTTATATCAAAATATTATCTTTGCCTTAGGCGTTAAAATCTTAGTCATGATTTTAGTTGCTTGTGGACTAGCAACCATGTGGGCAGCAGTTTTTGCTGATGTTGGTGTGACAATTCTAGCGGTTATGAATAGTACACGTGCTCTAAAATCTAAAAAATAAAAAATGAAAAAGGATGTCTTCAGTTTATGAAGAGATCCTTTTTCATTTCTTTAGAAAATCTTAAGTTTTATTTCAATTTTTCCTTTAGGAATTGTTGCTATGATAGCAATATGAAATCAAAGAGAGTGGGGTGAGTTATTCCTAAATGGTATAATAGTAGCAAATATCAGCTTAGGGAGATGGATGTTATGAATCAATCACATATTTTAGTCGTTGAAGATGAAAGAGATATCGCAGTTGCCATTGAAGCTTATTTAAGTAATCAGGGGTATAAAGTAAGTATTGCCGGAAATGGCATTGAAGCATTAGAGATTGTTGAATCAACTATTATTGATTTAGCCATTGTCGATGTGATGATGCCGAAGATGGATGGGATTACATTTACAATGAAATTAAGAGAAAATTATCACTTTCCAGTCATTATGTTATCTGCTAAATCGGAAGAGGTAGATCAAATTATGGGGTTAAATATGGGAGCGGATGACTATGTGACTAAGCCTTTTCGTCCACTTGAATTATTAGCACGCGTTAACTCTCAACTTAGACGCTATAAAAGATTTTCCGCCATCAAGCAAGAAGAGAATCATCATCTCATGACAATTGGGGGGCTTGAGATGAATACCGAAACAAAAGAATTTACGGTAGATGAAATACCAGTCAAGTTAACGCCAATTGAGTACAAAATTTTAAATTTACTTATGAAACATCCGGGAAGGGTCTTTCCTGCTGAAGAAATTTATGAACGCATTTGGAATGAAAATGCGGTGAATACAGACACGATCATGGTTCATATCCGTAACATTCGAGAAAAAATTGAAATTAATCCAAAAAATCCAAAATATCTAAAGGTGGTGTGGGGCGTTGGCTACAAAATTGAAAAACAATAAACTCCTTGTAACGATAATCTCATGTTTAGTGTTAGTCGGATTATCAGTCGGAATGTATATGACTTATCCTAATATTGAAGCATACGTGGAAAAAAATAAAGATAATTATTTGGAGTCTTATTCTTTTTATGAACAAATGCGATACCAAATGTATTTAACATATGTTGAAGCACTTGAAAATGAAAATAGTGATTCGTTAAATATCGTTGAGAAATTATATGATGTTCCAACCAAAGACTTCGAAAGCATTTATAAAGACTTATTAAATCAGTATTATGATAGATATGGCTATGATGAAGAGTATGATGATGTAGAACAAAATGTTTCATTTTCTATTCTGAATGGAGTCACAGTTGAAACGAGTACTAGTTTAAATGCAGCTTCTGAAAATAATTCACAAGTAGAGCAAAGTATGAAGTTTTCACAATTAAGTCATGAACAACAACTAGCAGCAATTAAAGACTTATTAGTCGAATTCATGCCGAGTGATATTGATGAGCTCAGATATGAATATAACCTTGAAAATTTATATTACTTTGCTGTAGATCAAACGAACAATCAAACATATTCATATAGCGGCTATTCCGGTCCTCAATTATCAGAGTTATCTTTGTTGTTAAATAATTCAACGGAAGACACACTCGCTCAGTTAAAAGAAGACTATCAATATTTTGTTGTCTTAGATTATGATGCAGAGGGAGATTTAACCGTTTCTAATCTTTATGGAGTGAATTTCACATCGCGATATTCTACATCTGGAGATTTATCTACCATTAATGCTGAAAAAGAAGTTTCAATTAGGCTGGATTCAGGAAGTTTAGGATATAATCAAGTTGTTGCATTTGCACCCATTAAAAATATGACCTTTGTTTACGGTGTTCCAGCGCAGTTATTGTATCATGATGATATTTATCGAGACGATTATGTGATGACTTTTTATAACATTCAAGAAATGAGCTTCTTCTATGATGGTATTGCTCTTGTAGCTTTAGCCCTGTTTGCCTTAATCATCCCTTTAAAATCTATTTCAAATGTTAAATTCATTAAGCGAATTCTTAAATGGCCAATTGAATCGTTATTATTAACGGCCAGTATTCCATTCGCATTTTTCATTGAGCTACTTCCAAGCATAATCTATTCAACCATTGAGAATCGATTGGTTACTGGTATTCCAAAGCAAGCTCAAGTTATCTTTACCGTTACATTCAATCTTGTGGTGTGGTTTGCAGTGTTTACGTGGATGTTCATTTTGTTCCTATACATTAAAAGCCTATTTAAACAAGGATGGAAAGTGACGTTTACAGAAAGATGTTGGACGTACCGTGGATGCCGTTTCTTAATTAGAAAGTTAAGAAAGTTTTTAAAAGTCGATTTGAAAGAGAAAAATACAAAGAAATTATTCTTCTTAGTAGGTATTCAATGGATCCTAATATCAGTATTCTGTTTAGGATGGTTCTTCGGAATTATAGGAGGATTTATTTACAGTATTGTTTTATATGTATTTCTTCTTAAATACCTCATGAAGACTGAGAAAGATTATGCACATTTATTCAAGGTGACGGAACAATTAGCAGAGGGAAATCTTGATGTTGAAATTGATGAAGATCTTGGAATCTTTAATGCATTTAAAGAGGAAGTGATGCATATTCAAGGTGGATTCAAAAAGGCAGTTGAGGCTGAGGTGCGCAGTCAGCGAATGAAGACAGACTTAATTGCCAATGTCTCACATGATTTAAAAACACCGTTAACGTCTATTATCACATACACCGATTTATTAAAAGATGAAGATTTAGACAAAGAAAAGCGAGCACAATATTTAGAAACACTTGATCAAAAAGCACAACGCTTAAAAGTTTTAATTGAAGATTTATTTGAGATGAGTAAAGCAAGTAGCGGGAATATGACGATGAATTTACAAGAAGTTGAACTCACTTCTCTTATGAAGCAAACGTTGTTGGAGCTTGAAGATAAAATTGAAGAAGCAAATTTAATGATTCGTTCGAATTTCCCAGAACATAAAGTACTATTGATGCTGGATAGTGAGCGTACGTTCCGCGTTTTTGATAACCTAATTTTAAACATGACAAAATATGCAATGCCACATACGCGTGCCTATATTGATATTGTTGATCTAGAACAATCGGTTCAAATTATATTTAGAAACATGTCAGCCGATGAAATCAATGTAGACGTTGATGAGTTAACAGAACGCTTTGTGCGCGGCGATCAAGCCCGTCATACAGAAGGTTCTGGATTAGGATTAGCGATTGCAAAAAGCTTTGTTGAACTTCAAGGTGGAACATTAGATATTCACATTGATGGAGACTTATTTAAAGTCATTTTAACGTTTAATAAATAATCTAAAAAGCACTGATTTTTCAGTGCTTTTTACGTGCATAATAGTTGGTAAAAGTTATTGATTAATAAATGATGAGACCTTTATAATTGATATGATGGAGTATTGTTTCAACTATTAGAATAAAATGAATATGTCGCTAATATAGGAAGTGAAAAGATGAAAGTTTTAAATATTGGTTCATGTAATATTGATTATATTTATGATGTCGACCATATGGTGCGACCTGGTGAAACCCAAACGGTTCATAATTTAGAAATCGTTAGTGGTGGAAAAGGGCTAAATCAATCGATTGCCTTAGCTAAAGCAGGCGTGGAAGTTTATCATGCAGGATTAATTGGAAAAGATGGGATGATTCTTCGTCAGGCCTTAGAAATACATGGAGCTAAGACCGATTATTTATACGAAGTAGAAGGACCAAGTGGTCATGCGATTATACAAATTGATGCTCATGGAGAAAACTGTATTCTTGTTTATCCAGGTGCGAACCATCAGTTTAATGAAGCACGAATTGATGAGATTTTAAGCCACTTTGAATCAGGAGATTTATTATTACTTCAAAATGAAGTTAATGAGATGCCGTTAATTGTGAAGAAGGCTCATGAACGTGGACTTCAAATCGCTATTAATCCAGCACCATTTAATGAACAAATTAAAGATATTCCATTACACCTTGTGGATTATTTAATTTTAAATGAGATTGAAGGACAAGATTTAACAAAAGAAACAAATGATTTCAAAGTGTTAGAGGCATTAAAAGTTAATTATCCAAATACACATATCTTATTAACGCGAGGGAGTAAAGGTGTTTTATATACTTATCAGGAGGTAATGATTGAGCAACCAGCATATAAGGTGGAAGCAGTTGACACAACGGCAGCTGGCGATACATTTATCGGGTATTTTATTTCAGGGCTCGTTCGAGGATTAGATATGGAAGAGACTTTAAAGTTAGCTTCTCGTGCCTCATCGATTACAGTCACTCGTAAAGGATCATCATCATCAATTCCAACAATAGAGGAAGTTGCAAAATAAAAGACCATCATGGTCTTTTATTGCAATGATATGTAAAAAATGTAAGATTCTATTCAAGAAGAGGGGAGATATGTGATGAATCAAAATATAGGATGTTTAGGAAGTATACTACGGATATTTGGGATCTTGTCTAAAGAGGTTAGTCCGCAAATGAGGTAGGTAAGTGAGATAAAGCTACCTTATCGGTTAAGGGACGATTTTTTATCATCTACAGAATTATCATTTTATAAAGTACTTATGTTAGTTTTAGAGAATGAATCAGTTACAGTTTTTACAAAGGTATCTTTAGGGGATTTGTTTTTTTGAATATTAGAGATTATAAAGAAAGAACGAAATATTGGAATAAAATTAATCGTAAGCATGTTGATTTCTTAATTTGTGATCGCGATACACTAAAACCAATTGTAGCAATTGAATTAGATGATTCGACACATGCACGAGAAAATCGACAACTGAGAGATGAGTTTGTCAATCAGATTTTCACCGCAGCAAAATTGCCACTTATACATATTAAGGTCAGTCAGTCGTATATTATTTCAACATTACAGGAGGAATTAAAAAAATATCTTAATCAAGCAGATGAGTCTAAAAAGGTATCAAAGGTTAATGAGAGTGTTCCAGTTTGTCCGAAGTGCCAAATAGAGATGGTAGTTCGTAAAACTAGGAGAGGAATGAATAAAGGACAAAAGTTCTATGGTTGTGTGAATTATCCTCGTTGTAAACAAACAGAACCTTTCTTATAATAATTAAATAACTCTCTTCATATAGTATTAAATGAAGTCATCATACGATGAAGGGGGATACTTTAAATGAAGGGGTTCTTAGGAGAGCAGTTGTATCGTTTGTATAAAGTGATTTTGAAGCTTGTATTAACGATAGTACCGACTGTACTGATGACGATTACTTTTTTTGTTCAATTAGCTCATTTTGAGTTTGGATTGGAAGGGATTTTCTCTCAAATCATAGGTCTATGTATTCATATATTAATAACTTTAATTCATGCGCTTATCATCTCATTTATTTGGGTAACTGTTGTTTTCTTTTTGCTGAAGATCTGCTCGTTTCCGATTGATGGAATTGATATTGATTCATTAGAAAATCTCGTCCTAAAAAGGGATAAAAATCATGGATATATTTCTAAAAGTGATTGTCTTTTTAACATGATTGGAATTGTCTTTTTGATTTGGCTCATCTGTTTTCAACCTCAATGGATTGCGAGTTATCATGTTTTGAATGGACAGCTACAAATAATGGAGCCATTATTCAATGTCTCTGTTTTAAGGGGCTATCACCCGTTAATTTTTATTATTTATGGATTTGGTCTACTTTATTATTGGTGTAAGTTAATGTTAGGACGATGGTCATTCAAACTGCTTATATTTCAATTAGTGTATAAAGTGTCAGCCTGTTTCTTATTTTGTATGATGATGTTAAATCAAACGCTATTTAATGAACGATTCTTTACAACGTTATTTTCTTTTAGTCATTCAAACTGGACAATCGATTGGTATGTATCGAGTCGAGTGTTAATCGTTATCTCTGTTGTTAGTTTAGTCATTGAAATGAGTCGAAGTTTTCTGGAGTACAGTAAAGATCATTAAGGAGGCGGATTAAAATGAATTTGCTGGATGAATTAACCCTTCTTTTCTAGAAAATTGAAAAGAAGGGGACTTATATGTTTAAGAAAGATCAATTAAATCAATTAGCTTTACCATTAATCTTAAGTAATGTTGTATCACTAGTTATTAGTCTTTGTGATCAAGCTGTTATGGGCCATTTATCAATAACAAGTTTTGCTGCAGTTGGAATTGTAGCTGGATTTATTAATAGTGTGACAGGGGTATTAGGTGCAACTTCAATTAGCTTCAATATTTTAGGAGCACGAGTTTATCAGAATCAATCATTGTTTCGAAAATATCTTGAAACTCAGGTCATATTAAGTTTATTAATAGGACTACTAGGTTTTGGATTTATAACCTTTGGTGGAAAGTTTATCTTTCAACAGATTTATCAATTAAATGCGCAAGTGCTAGAAGAATCATTGAACTATGCGTATATATTCAGTAGTGCTATTGGATTAAATCTGTTATTATTCACTTGTTCAAGCTATTTAAAAATAATAAATCGAACTAAATATATTTTAATTGGGAATACAGTCGCCACAATCAGTAATGTTATTCTTGATTTGCTCTTTGTTTATGGTTTAGGTTTGGGGATGATTGGAAATGCAGTTGGATCTGTTTTAGCACTCATTTTAAATCTTATTATATACCTTGTTTTATTGAAATGTGAAATCAGATGGGAGGTACCATTATTTAGATTTTCTTTAATTAAAGAAAATCTTCAATATGCCTTTCCAATGATGGTTCAAGAATTTTTAGAAAATACCATTTTAATTGTAGTATTAGGAGCGTTAATCTCACGTATTGGGCTTCTTGAGGTCTCGGTTTATCAACTAATTAATAATTTATTACAGATTTCATGGATGCCAATGTATGCTTATGCACAGGCAACCTTGACGATTGTCAGTGAGAATCCAAAATGCATTGTTCCAATTCATCAGCAAGCGATTACTAGGTCCATTCGATTATATGCTTTAATTTCAGTTTTTCTTGTTTTAAATCAGAATTTTATTATTAATTTAATTACTAATCAAAAATTATTATTAGAGTATTTTTGTAAGTACTTTCCAATGGTTATTATTCTTTTTATTTTTAATAATATGTTAACAATTTATCAATATACACTTCAGACTTTAGGAGAACAGAAGTGGATTTTAAAAACTACATTACTTATTTATAGTATAGGATATCTACTTATCTATTTGTTTGCTCAATTGTATAAATCTTTATGGATTGTTTACGTGATCCTTGCTATGATTTATTTTATATTATCAAGGATCATGAAACTAAAACTTAAAATAAATCTAGACAAATATCTCCAAATTCCACCATGTTTATAGTAAAATAGGAACCAGGTATGAAGGTTTTTGATTTTGGTAGCTAGGTGGATGATAAGAAGTGGGTCAGAGTTATAAATCAGTAAAGAAAAATTTTATCATTGTTGTTATTCTTGTAATGACGATAATTAGCTTAATAGGAGCAACCATTGAGCGATATTTTGAAGAGATGCTAGTTAGTGATTATCGAAAAGAAAGCCTTGAAGTTTCAAGTCATATGGCAAAGGCAATTGACGAACATTTAACTTCGAAGATAAAAGAGCTAGAGTTTTTAGCAGGTGTTGTAGTTGAAAAAGTTGGAGATGATTCAACATTTGAGTTTGATATTTTAAATCAAGATTTAAGTTCAGAAATATTTAATGCTTTATATTTAGCTAAGGCTGATGGAACTGTTAGATCAACGGATGGAATAGAGAGAAATTACGGTGATCTAAGCTTTTTCCGACTTGCAATGAGTGGAAGAAGTAATATTTCAAACCCAATTACTAGTCAATTTGACAGTAAGCGAATCATTGTCTATGCCGTCCCTATTCAAAAAGATAATCAAGTCATTGGAGTTTTATGTGGCAGAAATACAGTTGAAGAATTAAATAAGATTATTTTAAGTCAAATGTATGGATCAAGTACGGATGTTTATGTTGTGGGTGATAACGGTGAAGTTATTCTTTCTAATAATTATGATAATAATTTTGTTGTAAATTCCTTTAATGACTATTATATTAACTTATCTGCTCCTAGTAATTCACAGTATATTCTGTCGACTAATCATAGTCAAAGTATTGAGTGGGAAGATAATTATGGAAACAATAGTTATATTAATTATCAGAAAATTGATAATGTAAGTGACTGGTATATTTTAACGACCGCTAATTCAGAAGTATTGGCTACTAAGATTCAGCATATGAAACAACTGACGTGGTGTGTCGTCATTTTAATTAATATATTATTTGTATGTATTTATTATTATGTTATAAAGATCAAGAAAGATAACTTAGAGTATATTAAACGGTTAGCATTTTATGATTCAGTGACAGGATTATTAAATAACAATGGGTTTATGAAGAAAGTTGAATCTGTGCTAAAGCGTTCAAACCAAACGTATTATTCATTAGTGGTGTTTGATTTAGAATCTTTTAAATTAATCAATGAAATTTATGGCTATAGTAAAGGGGATCAACTTTTAAAAGAAATTGCTTTTCGGTTAAAGGCGGAATTTCATCCATCAACTATTTTTGGACGATTATCTAATGATGTTTTTATTTTAATGCTTGATACAAGAATTAAATATGAAGAGAAATTAATTCCAGCTACAATTCAAAGTATTGTTAATTTAGCAAGTCAACAGATTATAGAGAATCCATTGAATGCAAGTATAGGGATGTATTATTTTGATAATAGTGAATTAAATATCCAGCGTGCAATTGACCATGCAGATATGGCACGTTTACATGCTAAGAAAAATTTATCTAAGCGTTACTACTTATTTGATGATAAATTATTTAAAAATAAAATGGATTTAAAATTAATTGAGCAAGAGATAAAACCTTCATTAATTTCTAAACATTTCCAAGTATTTTATCAACCTAAAGTAAATCCTTGTACAGAGGAAATCGTAGGTGCTGAAGCACTAGTTCGTTGGTTCCATCCAGATCGGGGATTTATTAGTCCAGCATTGTTTATTCCTATTGCTGAAAAATCGGGAGATATTATTACTGTTGGAAGATGGGTGTTTAATGAAGTGTGCTCGATGTTAGCTGAACAAAAGCAAAAAGGTATTGAGAGTATTCCTATTTCAATTAATTTATCTCGTGTCGAGTTATATCAGTCGGATTTAATTTTATTTTTAAAATCAGTCATTTCTCGTTATCAAATCGATCCATGTTTAATTGAAGTTGAAATTACAGAAACAACTGCATTAAATGATGTAGAATTAATTAATGAAAAAATTAAAGCTATTCATGAACTTGGTATGAAAGTATCAATGGATGACTTTGGAACTGGAAGTTCAACGTTTAGTAACCTAAAGCAGGTTGATATTGATATTTTAAAAATTGATCGATCATTTTTATGTGATATTGAGACGAACTTTAAAAGTAAGGAATTGGTTCATGGAATCATTGATTTAGCTAAGCGAATTGGTGTTGCTGTTGTCTGTGAGGGAGTAGAAGTTCAAGAACAAGTTAAGATTCTCAAAGAAATGCGTTGTGACCTCATTCAAGGATATGTTTATGCTAAGCCAATGCCAAGATCAGAATTTGAAGATAAAATCCAACGAGATGATTTTCTTTAAGAATCAACGTTTATAATTACTAATCCTTAGAGAGGTAAGTTAATGCTGCTTACTTTTCTAAGGATTTTTTAAAGTAATAGTTACCATTTTATTCCTGTTGCGGTTGTGGATCTAATAATCATCTGCTATGATAAAAATAAGTAGCTAGTATATGCGAACTGTAGTTGAAGAGGAGGGAGATAAGAAAATGAATCCTATCTTATTAGCTTTTATAGGGACAATGATTACATTCTTAGCTACAGTAATAGGTTCAGCTTTTGTTTTCTTTTTTAGAAATGGAATTAGTCCGTTTTATCAACGAATTTGTTTAGGTTTTGCTGCTGGGGTGATGATTGCTGCTTCAGTATGGTCACTTTTGATTCCTGCGATTGAAATGGCTGAAGAACAGGGAAAGATTGGATGGATTCCTGCAGCGGGTGGTTTTATTTTAGGTGGGTTATTTTTATATATATTAGATAAAATGTTACCTCATTTGCATCTAATGAGTGGATTAACAGAAGGTCCCTCGACTCAATTAAAGAAATCGACTCTATTATTTTTAGCTGTGACCTTACATAATATTCCAGAGGGGTTAGCTGTTGGTCTATCATTTGCTTTAGCCGCTAGAGAAGGAAGCTCACTTAGTTTAAGTGCGGCACTTGTTTTGGCGATTGGAATTGGCTTACAGAACTTACCTGAGGGGGCTGCTATTTCTTTGCCATTGCGTAAACAAGGAGTTAGTAGTCAAAAAGCTTTTGCCTTTGGTGCCTTATCAGGAATTGTAGAACCGATTGCGGGGGTATTAGGTGCTATTTTAGTTGGATCAATTATTAGTATTATGCCATGGTTCTTAGCTTTTGCCGCAGGTGCAATGATTTATGTTGTAGTTGAGGAATTAATTCCAGAAGCTCAATTAGGAGAACACTCGGATTCAGGAACATTAGGGGTTATGATAGGATTTCTTATTATGATGATTTTAGATATTGCTTTAGGTTAGAAAACTTGATTGAATAAATCAAGTTTTTTTTGAATTTGTAAAAAGAGGATAATTGACAACACTAAAATTACGACTATAATATCCTTATACACCCCCCGCGGGGGGGAGGAGGAGGTATGACTATATGAATGAAGAACGAAAAAAAGCATTACAATCATTAAAAACAGCAAGAGGTCAAATTGAAGGAATTATAAAAATGATAGAAGATGAACGATATTGTATGGATATTTCAAATCAAATTGTGGCTTCACAAGCCCTTTTAAAACGTGCGAATTTATTAATTTTAAAGCAGCATTTAAATCATTGCGTCACACAGGCTTGTTTAAATGGTGGAAGTGAAGAGAAGATTGATGAGATTATGGCAATTTTAGAAAAAGCAATGAGTAAATAGAAAGGTAGGTTTTAGAATGAAGAAAGCATCGATGAAAATCGAAGGAATGAGCTGTTCAGCTTGTGCGAATCGCATTGAGCGTATCGTTAATAAGCTTGATGGAGTCGAAAAAGGCGCAGTGAACTTTGCCGCAGAAACGTTAGCCCTTGAATATGATGAATCAGCGATTGAGTTAGGACAAGTAGAGGCGGCTATTGAAAAAGCAGGTTTTAAAGTGAAGAAAAATATAAAAGATTATACCTTCAAAGTTGAAGGAATGACTTGTTCAGCTTGTGCTAATCGAGTGGAGAGAGTGACACAAAAAATTGAGGGTGTTCAATTAGCTGTTGTTAATTTTGCGACTGAAAAATTAACCATTAAGTTAGATGCAGATGTAGCGAGTTATGGGCAAGTGAAAGTAGCAGTTGAAAAGGCCGGCTTTCAATTAGTTTCAGAAGAAGATGCGATTAAAGGAGAAGAGAAAAAGCGTGATGAAGCTTCAAAGTTACTAATACGCTTTATCATTTCATTAATTTTTGCTGTACCACTTTTAATTATTTCGATGGGACATATGGTCGGAATGCCACTTCCTCATTTGATTGACCCGATGATGAATCCATTTAACTTTGGGATAGTGCAATTGATTTTAACTTTACCAGTTGTTATGGCAGGCTATAAGTTTTATCAAGTTGGAATTAAAAATTTAATTCAACTAAGTCCAAATATGGATTCATTAATTGCGATTGGAACACTAACTGCTTTTTTCTACAGTGTGTTTGGAATTTATAAGATTACACAAGGTGATGCAAGCTATGCGATGCATTTATACTTTGAATCAGCTGCTGTTATTCTTACCTTAATCACACTAGGAAAATACTTAGAGGCAGTCTCAAAAGGTAAAACTTCACAAGCCATTAAAGCTTTAATGGGATTAGCACCAAAAACAGCCACGATTGAGCGAAATGGTCGTGAGTTAGAAGTTCCAATTGAAGAAGTGGTGGTTGGGGATCTTGTTTTAGTGAAACCAGGTGAAAAGTTACCGGTTGATGGTGAAGTTATTGAAGGAAGTACAGCGATTGATGAATCAATGTTAACGGGAGAAAGCATTCCAGTTGAGAAAACAGTTGGTAGCGTAGTTATTGGAGCAAGTATTAATAAAACTGGATTTATTAAATACAAGGCGACTAAAGTGGGACGTGATACAGCTTTATCACAAATCGTCAAGTTAGTAGAAGATGCTCAAGGTTCAAAAGCACCGATTGCAAAAATGGCTGATATTATTTCAGCTTACTTTGTACCGATTGTTATTGGATTAGCAATTCTTTCATCCGTTGCATGGTTATTAGCTGGTGAAACAGGTGTCTTTGCCTTATCGATTTTTATTTCGGTATTAGTCATCGCTTGTCCATGTGCGTTAGGATTAGCAACTCCTACAGCCATTATGGTTGGAACAGGAAAAGGTGCTGAATATGGTGTTTTAATTAAAGGTGGAGAAGCGTTAGAAACAACTCATAAATTATCAAAACTCATTTTGGATAAAACAGGCACAATCACAGAAGGGAAACCGAAGGTAACGGATATCGTGACCACAAATCTTTCAGAAGAACAGTTATTAATTTATGCGGCGAGTGCTGAAAAGGGTTCTGAACATCCACTTGGAGAAGCAATTGTACGTGCAGCTATTGATCGTGGATATCAACTATGTGAATTAGAATCATTCAATGCAATCCCTGGACATGGGATTGAAGTGAGTATCCAAGGTAAACAGATGTTACTTGGTAATAAAAAGTTAATGATTGAAAAGACTATTGATGTATCCTCATTAAGTGAAACGTCAGATCAGCTTGCTTATGATGGGAAAACACCAATGTATATGGCAATCGATGGTCAGTTAGCAGGAGTTATTGCAGTGGCAGATACAGTAAAAGAGAGCAGTAAAAAAGCAATTGAAACGCTACATCAAATGGGAATTAAAGTTGCTATGATTACTGGTGATAATCAAAAAACAGCAGATGCTATTGCACGTCAAGTTGGAATAGATTTAGTTTTAGCAGAAGTTTTACCCGCTGATAAAGCAAATGAAGTGAAAAAGTTACAAGAAACTGGTGTGAAAGTCGGAATGGTTGGAGATGGAATTAACGATGCGCCAGCCTTAGCACAAGCTGATATTGGAATCGCCATTGGTAGTGGAACAGATGTTGCGATTGAATCAGCTGATATTGTTTTAATGAAGAGTGATTTAATGGATGTCTCAACAGCTATTAAGTTAAGTAAAGCAACCATTCGTAATATTAAAGAGAATTTATTCTGGGCATTTGCTTATAATGTACTAGGAATTCCAGTTGCGATGGGATTATTACACTTATTTGGTGGCCCATTATTAAACCCAATGATCGCAGCAGCTGCCATGAGCTTAAGCTCAGTTTCTGTTTTATTAAATGCTTTACGATTACGCCGATTTAAAGCATAAACTTAAAAGGAGGTATTCAAATGAAAAAGAAAATTCAATTAGAAGGTATGAGTTGTGGGCATTGTGTCGCACATGTTAAAGAGGTTTTAGAAGCATTAGAAAATACAACAGATATCCAAGTTGATTTAGGAACTCAATCTGTTTTAGTTGAGACAGGTGCAACTGATGAATTAATCAGACAAGCCATTGATGAAGCTGGGTATACAGTACTTGGAATTGACTAATAGAAGAAACTGATGAGCTATCTCGAATGAGATAGCTTTCTTTTTTATACAAAGAAAGGTAACATCAGAAACCAAACTAAATGAAGAACATTAATAATGAGATAAAATCCAATTAAGCCAATAAGACAGTAGTTAGTAAGTTTAATCATTTTTACTGTTGCTGTTTTTAAACGAATATAAAGATATACAAATAGGACCGCAGGTAAAAAAATCTTAATAAAAAATGTGGCCATAGAATTCGTAATAATATTTGCCATTAATGGATTGGCTTCAATAATAAGGCCGGTATTGACCAGGATAATTGTTAAGCTAATATCACTAATATTCAGAAGATACAGCAGTAGGAGTTTAATTTTTAAATTTGGGAGTTGGTATCGCCGAATAAAGTTAAACATGATTAATCATCTATTTTTTTACTATTTTCTTTGTTTTGGGTTATAAATCAGTATATTATTCTGGGAGATAAGTTATTTATAATAATTTGAAGTAAGTGTATATATGATTTACCTTTGAATAAATTCATCTTTTTTATGTGAAAGTTTCTTTATAAAATCTTTAAAATTTTATTATAAGATCCGCTCAGTTAAGAAGTTAAAGGAGTGATTATTAATGAATGAAGTGTTAGTTGTTCAAGACTTAAGTAAAAAGATTAGACGACGTGAGATTATTAAGGATGTTAATTTTCAAGTATCTAAAGGAGATATTTGTGGATTTATCGGACCAAATGGAGCTGGGAAAACAACGATCATTCGAATGCTGACGTCGCTTGTGAAACCAACATCAGGAGAGATTTGTTTAAATGGATACGATGTGATAAAAAATCGAAAAGAAGCACTAAAGCATTTAGGTGCCATTGTAGAGTCCCCTATTTTCTTTTCTCATATGAGTGGAGAAGAAGCTTTAATGAATTTAGCATTATTGATTCCCAATCAATCTAAAGTAAAGCGTCAGCAAAAAGTATCTGAAGTACTTGAGATTGTAGGGTTAAGTGAACGAAAAAAAGATAAGATTTCAACGTATTCTCTTGGAATGAAGCAACGTTTAGGTATTGCACAGGCGTTACTAAATGATCCAACAGTTATTATTTTAGATGAACCGGCTAATGGATTGGATCCAATCGGAATAGTTCAGTTAAGAGAGTTAATTTTGAAATTAAATCAGGAACATAACATTACTTTCTTTATTTCAAGTCACCTTCTAGATGAACTTCAGAAAATTTGTAATCGACTCGTCATTATTAAAAAGGGTGAGATTGCTTGGAAAGGAACAAAAGAGGATTTTTTAAACTTAGGTCAAGAAGGTGCCTCACTAGAGGAAGTATTTATTCAGCTCATTCAATGAGGAGGGACGAAAGATGAAATTACTCATAAAAAATGAAGCCATGCGCTATTTTAAAAAGAAGTCATTATGGGGCTTATATTTATCCATCCCTTTAATGGTAGCACTCATGGTGTCACAAGCAGTAAAGGCAAATGAAATAGTCTCAGTTGAAAAAGTCGCAACCTTTCATACATTTGCTTTATATATGCCGTTACATAAGATTTTTACGTTTTATCTATTTGCAATTCCTGTTATTATGACGGGAATGAGTATTGCTTCTGAGTATGAAAATAGTGAAATTCGGATGATTTTAATTAGAGGATATAGTACGAGACAAGTATATTTGGTTAAGCTTTTGATTCTCCTACTTAGCTTATTTCTTTTCATTGTAGCTTATCTGATTTGTTCTTATATTATTGGTTTTATCATGTTTCCTAAAGAAAATCAGATCATTAGTTTTTTAAGTCATGAAGCATTAAATCCAACTCAATGTTTATTATTAACGGTTAAATATTATATAGCGGTTTTACTGATTTTATCGGTTTTTACATTGGGAATCTCCTTGCTAGCGATAATGGTTTGTTCTGTTGTGACAACGACCGTGTTTGGAATGTTATTTATTTTAGGTGGCTTTGGGTTTTATTTAATTCTTCAAGTGATACAACCTTATCTATTCAGTTTAGACGCCAGTCTATTTAGTTTGTGGTCACTACCTATGATGCAATTAAAAGGAATTTACTCAATGATTACCGGACATCAAGAGATGTTACGTGAGAGTGTCATCGTTTTAAGTGTTTATTTAAGTGTTTTTTTAGGATTAAGTTATTACTTAACAGGAAAGCAAGATCAATTTATTTAATGAGGTGATAGTTTGAAAATATTAATACAAAGTGAATTGTCGCGTTTAGTTATGAGGCGACGAACAATTATTATTTTAATTTTAAGTGTTTTAGCCTTTTTATTTTTAGCCTTTTTTAATAGTTCCTTTGGGATTGGATTTTATGATCCTAACCAAACAGCAAAATTAGATGCATTAAATTTTGCCCCCTTTGTTCTAAGAGATTATCATTTTTATCTCGTGTTAGTCCTTTGTCCATTGTTAGTCGTTGAATCATTTAATCGCGAGCGTACAAGTGGTGAATATCGAATGGTCATGATTCGCCCTTACTCAAGAACACAGTTTTATAGTGCAAAGATCATTAGTTTAGCCATCATCATGGGAATCTTAATGTTCATACTATGGATCTTAGCGATGATTTTAGGAGGTGTATTATTGCCACAGACTCCGGCTACTTCCTTTTTTAACCCAGAGGTTTCGTATACGATGTCTGAAGCTATCTTTTTTAATTTCAAGTTTTATTTAGTCGAATATTTTATGTTGCTTGCAATAATTAGTGTGATTAGTAGCATTAGTTTATTGTTATCAAGTCCGTTATTAAGTTATGTAGCATCTATTTTCTTATTGTATGGAATAGGGTTTTCAATAGTACCATTTGAATTTTTAGCAACTTCGACACGTTCAATTTTTGATTTGTTATTAGGCATAGAAGCAGGAGGTCATGTTATACTAAGTTTAATAGTTATTTTAGGACTAGGCATGGGAAGTTCATATGTCATGTTTAAACGAAACGATTATTTATCTTAGGAAAGAGGGAGAACAATGAGTCAAAAGCTATTAGTCGTTGATGATGATTTAGAAATTTTACAGATGTTATATGATGCTTTAAGTGATGAGGGCTATCTTGTTTATCGAGCTCAAAATAGTAGCGAAGCTATCAAGCAATTAAAACAGCATCCTGATTTAATCATTTTAGATGTCATGATGCCTGGACAGAATGGGTTTGAGTTATGCAAAGCTATTCGAGACTCTGTGACATGTCCTATTTTATTTTTAACGGCTAAAGTTTTAGAATCAGATTTGATTGAAGGGTTAGCGATAGGAGGAGATGACTACATTAAGAAGCCATTTAGTTTAAGAGAATTAAAAGCAAGAATTACTGCTCATCTTCGTCAAGTGAATCGTCGTTCAGAAGTTGAACCAAGCTATTTAATGTTTCAAGATATTAAAATTAATTTAAAAAGTAAAGAAATTTTATATAAGGAAGAGTTGATTTCATTTACAAAGCGAGAATATGAAATTATCGAATTATTAGCACTTAATCGAAACCAAGTTTTTTCAAAAGAAAAAATTTATGAGAAAATTTGGGGATTAGAGGCAGAAGGGGATTCACAAACGATTGCGGAACACGTTAAAAAAATAAGAGCTAAATTTTTAAAAGTAGACCAACACTTTAATTATTTAAAAACGGTATGGGGAATTGGCTATAAGTGGAGTGAGGATCAAGAAGGGAAGTTTTAATATTGTTTAAAAAATATTCGTTATCAAAACAAATTAATTTAAGCTTTCTTGCCATTATTAGCTGTACATTTATTAGTACTATTGCTGGTTGGTTTATTATTTTTGTTATTGCACTTCATTTTCTTTACCCAGCGAACTATTATGATCAGCAACTTCCTAAATGGATTGATTATGTAAATCATCATTCGAGTGAATTGTTAAATGGACATGGAGAAGAAGAGTTAAATCAATTGCTCGACTTTGAAGATGTGACATATCAGGTTATTAATTTTGAAAAGAATGAAAGTTATGGAAATAGTGAAGTTAAGGAATGGACAAAACAACAATTACTTTTAAAAATAAATACTCGTGACATTGATTTTTATAATAATACGAAGCACTATATTCCATTGTTAACAAGTACGGACGAGCTAGGTGGATGCATCATCATCACGTATCCAATCCGAATGATTTCAATCCAAAATAACTCATTGATTTATAGTTTCTTTTCTTTATGTTTCTTATCTCTTCCATTTTTGTTCTTAGGCTTTTATATGTGGTTATTTGGTCGTAAACTTAGAATCAATATTTTAGTTCCTATACGAAAGCTTACATGGGCCGCTAAAAACATTAACAATAATAATTTAGAGTTTGAGCTTTCTTATGACTATCGAAATGAATTCCAAGATGTTATTGTTTCATTTGAACAAATGCGCCAAACATTAAAAGAGTCATTAAATGAACAATGGAAGATTGAGCAACAACAAAAGGAGTTAATTAGTTCTTTAGCTCATGATTTAAGAAGTCCATTAACGGTCATAAAAGGTCATGTTGAAATGCTTCAAGACGGAGCTTATCGTTATGAAGATCGATGTGTTAAATATTTAAATGTGTTAGAAGGAGCTACATCTCGGGCGATACTGTTAGTGGAAGATTTAAATCTATTATCTCAAGTTGAACAAGTTGACTTTAAATTGACAAAAGAAGGTGTCCTAGTGAAAGACTTTTTCTTAAGTCAAGTAAGCTTATATGAAGGATTAGCTAAACAGCGGAATATAAATTTAACGCTCAATTTAAAAGATATTAATCCTTGTTTACAAGTAGAAATAGATCGAAATCAAATAGCACGTGTCCTTGATAATCTTGTGATGAATGCTTTTAGATATGCTCCACATTCATCTACTATTACAATTCATCTTGATTCAGATGATTATAATTTGTATGTTGAAGTAATTGATGAAGGAGAGGGGTTCTCTGATTATGATTTAAAATATGGGATCAACAAGTTTTACCGAGGAAATAGAGCACGAACTAAAGATGGAGGTAGTGGATTAGGACTATATATTAGTAAACGCATTATTGATTTACATGATGGATCGATGAAATTAACTAATACGCTAACAGGTGGAGCACGGGTTATAATTACGTTACCTATTTGAATTATTTAATTGGAATCAATTGTTTTAGCTTTAGTTCTTATCAATAAAGCAAATAACAGATTGTAAATTCTCTCAATAGCTTCAGTAATTATTGTGTTATAATAATTAAAATAAAAGGAGGATTTATATGATGACCGACCGTTTTAAGAAGCAGTTAGATTTCTTTTTGGAGATTGATAAGGTTAAAAATATTTTACGTATGACTTCGATTGCAGACGGATCTCGTCGTGAAAATGACGCAGAACATTCATGGAGCTTAGCAATCATGGCATTTTTATTTGTAGAGTATGTGGATGAAAATGTTGACCTTTTAAAAGTGATAAAGATGGTGTTAATTCACGATTTAGTTGAAATTTACGCAGGTGATACCTTTTGCTTCGATGAAGAGGGAATGCAGGATAAAGAAGCACGTGAACAAGCATCAGCAGATAAAATTTTTGGTTTATTAGAAACTGATCAAGGTCAAGAGTTGCGTATTTTATGGGAAGAGTTTGAAGCATGTGAAACACCTGAAGCTGAATATGCAGCTATGCTTGATCGACTACAGCCATTAATTATGAATTATGTGAATGAGGGTGGAACTTGGGCACAGCATGAAATTTCTGTGGAGCAAGTTTATAAAAGAAATCAAATTACGCTTGAAAAAGGACCACAAGCCTTTAAAGATTTAATTCATCATATTGTTGAAGAGTGTGTAGCTAAAGGTTATATTAAATAGAAAAAAGTCGCCGTTAAATTAACGAGCGACTTTTCTTTTGTTTTTATCTAATTTGATTCGATTTGTTAGACGAACGAGGGATGAAACGAGTAGAATACCGAAGGCTAAACATCCTGCAATGGCAATTGTATGAACAAATGTGGATAAAAAGGCATCGATGTTTCCGTCAATAAAGTGTTCCATTGTATAATAAATTCCGCTACCTGGAACGAGAGGAATTAAAGCAGCAATTAAGTAAACTGTGACAGGTACTTTATGCAGACGAGCCATAATTTCAGCATAAAGAGCAATTACAACGGTTGCGATGAAATATTGACTTAAATCAGTTCCAAAAAATGCTGATAGCTCAAACGCAAGCCACCCTAAAGCTGCACCAAATGAGGCAAAGAAGACCATTTTTCCACGAATATTAAAGATGACACAAAAACCAATCGTAGCTACGAATGAATATAAACAAGATAGCAAGATTTTCATCGAATTCCTCCTAGAAGTATGATGCTAAAGATAAAGCGATCCCAGTTCCGAGTGCAATAGAGGTAGCTGTTAGTAACGCTTCTGTCATTTTTGTTTGTCCAGCAATAAAATCACCCGCAATGACGTCACGAACTGAATTAGTAATCGCTACTCCTGGAACTAATGTCATGACAAGACCGATAATAATCTTATCCACTTGTTGTCCTATTCCAAGATCACAAGCAAATGTTGTTAAAAAGGCGCACATTAAACTACACAAGATGGTAATGAAAAATGGATTTGTTCGGAATCGACTCAGATGAGATGAAACAATCTTGATGAGTGGTCCAATTAAAAGTGCACAACAAGCGTCCAGAAGTGTTCCACCGAAAAAGAGGGTAAAAGTTGAGCACGTGATGGCATAGGCTAATAATTGAACTCTGAAGCTATAAATAGGACGATTTGCAATGACTTCTAATTCTTCTCTAACTAATTTCAACTCTGGTGTTGTTTGACAAATTTGTCGACATAAATTGTTTAATCGTTCAACTTTATCTAAGTTAGTTGAGCGATCATGAATCCTTTTTGTCTTTGTAATATTAATATTTTCTGGCGTTGTAATCGTGATAATGATGGTCGTTGGGACAGCGTAGACATCGACCTCTTTAGCACCGTAAACTAGTCCCATCCGTTGAATCGATTCTTCGACGCGATATATTTCAGCTCCATTTTCAAGAAGCATTTTTCCTAATTGAGTACTTACATTTAATAATTTATTAAAATCCATATTTAACACCTCACGGAAAGTATAACACAAGCAAACGAAATAATGACAAAAATCTTTGAAATTGACAAATCTAGTACTTAATCTAAATATATATGTTACATATATATTTAGATTAAGTAAAAAAGGAGAAACTTGATGAGAAATGAACAGTTAATCAGTGATTTAGTTGATATGTTTTTCGAAGCTAAAAAAATTGTTGAGTATTTACCAACGTTACCAGGAACTCTTCGAAAAAGTCATTTGCAAGTTTTACAAATGATTGAAAAGTTAAAAGTCACTCAAGAGGAAGTCAAAGTAACTGATATAAGTAAGCGATTAAAGATTAGTTCACCTAATATTACGAAATTGGTGAATGAGCTTCAGAAAATGAACATGGTAACTAAATGTCCATCTCTAAAAGACAAACGTATTGTTCAAGTTGACTTAACGGAAAGAGGGAAGGCGACATTAACACATTATGTGATGAATTATCATCAGCACTTAGATCAATTGATTGAGAAGGTTGGAGCTGAACGTTGTCAATTAACGATTGAAACCATGAAGGAAATATCAAAAGAAATGAAGCAAGCTTCAATTAAATTTGGGGAGGAATAAAAATGAAGGTAATGAATAATCCGATGGAGGAAAGTAAAGCATTTCCTCTTATTATGACTTATTCTACACCAGCTATTATTGCATTATTGATTAGTGCGATTTATAACATTGTCGATCGAATGTTTGTTGGAAATTATGTTGGAGATTTAGGTTTAGCCGCCTTATCAGTTTGTTTTCCGATAACTTTTATTATGATTGGAATTGGACTTTTAGCAAGTGCCGGTGGTGGAACATTGTTTGCTTTAAAACTTGGAGAAAAAGATATGGAAGGGGCAAATCGAGCATTTGGAAATGCCTTTAGCTATGTGTTAATCTTAGAATTAGTTGTGACTGTTTTATTACTTTTAATAGGTCAAAAATTTTTACGACTACTTGGTGCAAGTGATGTTGTGTACCCAATGGCTAAACAATACTATGACATTGTTGTCTTTGGGTCTGTTTTTCAAGGATTAACATTTGTATTGAATGATTTTACTCGTGTTTCAGGAAAAGTTTTTTTAGCCTTATTGATTACTGGAAGTGGCGCGATTGTTAATATTATTCTAGATGCGATTTTCGTTATTGGTTTTGGATGGGGTGTTCAAGGTGCTGCATTAGCAACAGTCATTGGACAAGTTATCTCGACTTTAATTGGATTATGGGTCATCTTTGGAAGAAAGACGATTTTAAAGCCGAAAAGAAATGATTTTAAATTAGATCCGTCAATCATTCAAGAAATTACGAAATTAGGGGTTGCTTTATTCATTGCACAGTTTGCCTTTGGATTCATCAGTTTAATTTATAATGTGTATCTTGGAAAGTATGGTGGAGATTTAGCCATTTCTGTTTATGCGATTATCTCAAGTATCATGACTTTTGTTCTAATGCCGGCGAGTGGACTAAGTCAAGGAATGCAACCGATTCTAGGATATTGTTACGGAGCTAAATTATATCATCGTGTCAAATATATGATGAAAACAGGGTGCTTAATTTCCATTCTTATTACAACGATTATTTGGGTACTCGTTCAACTGTTCCCCTCTCAACTTGTTTATTTATTTGGTGGTGGACAAAATGAAGATTTAATGTCTTTAGGGGTAACAGCCTTGAGAGTGAACTTTAGTTTGATTCCGATTGTGGGATTTGTGCTCTTATGCATCACCTTTTTCCAAGCGATTGGAAAGGCTAAACCTTCTATTATTTTAACGCTTGTAAGACAAGTGATTGCTTTAGTTCCATTTATTATTATATTACTATTAATGTGCAAAACTGCTTCCAATTAATTTCCAGTTATAAAATACCAATGCAAAAAGAAAAAACATTAACTCAAATCCTTGTATAATTAAGTCTCGCACAACCAATTAACAAGGGGGAATTGAGTTAATGTTCATGGACAGTATTATATCAGATTCAAATTCAATTTTCAAATTTCTAAAACAGCTTGACTTAGATTTATTTTTATCTAAACCTCAGTTTAATCATCTTAACCAGTTTCTAAACGTGATGATTCAGGAAAATTATCAGGGGAAAATCTCTGCCGTTAAGCATTGTCATCGGACAACTTTTGGACGATTTTTAAATGATAGTCCCTGGGATGATGGGGCGATTTCTAATCAAATTCAAGCCTATCTTCTCTCTTGCCTTTACAATCGTTCACATCAAACAGGAAAACCTATTTACGTATTAGTAGATGATACAACATGTGTTAAAACGAAGCCTTCGTCACAGGCGACTTATCCTATTCAAGGATGTGATTGGCACTACTCTCATCTTCATCATCAATCCGTTTATGGTCATCAATTTGTTACTGTGATGCTTCAATGTGATGATGTCATCTTACCGTATCAAATCATTCCGTATGAGAAAGATAAACAGAGTAAAATTGAACTCGTTAAAGAGATTCTCACCACTTTACCTAAACCACCTCATAAAGGATACATCCTAGCTGATAGTTGGTATTCGTGTGAAGCCTTATTCCAAATCGCTAATCAATTAGGCTTTTATTACTTAGGAGGTATCAAAACGAATCGAATCATTCTGCCTAAAGGCTATCGTCCGAAAGGGATTCAACTGAAACAATTTGCGAACACCTTATCCCTCAAAGATCTCGACTTAGTGACTGTCGGATCTGAGCGTTATTATACTTATCTATATCAAGGAAGGATAAGAGGGGGACATGTCGTTCAAATCATTTTAAGTTGGCCTCACACGGCTCCTTTGGAAGAAAAAGCTTTACGTTGTTTTGTGAGTCATGATCTAAAAATGTCTGCCAAGCAACTGCTTAAACACTATACTAAACGTTGGCCCATTGAAATCTTTTTCCGAGAAGTGAAGCAAAATTTTGGAATGGGACAGTATCAGATTCGAGCCTTGAAAGGAATTAAACGATTGATGTTAATGATTCAATTCGTTTACCTTTATTTAAAGCGCATGACTCCGAACAACAGTTGTCTGGGTGAAAGTTTACGCCAATGTCAACGAAAACAAAAGCAAGAATTAGTAAAAATAATTTATCGTAAAGCCCAAAATGGAGTGGCATTAAAAACCATTTTTGAAGAGTTGAAAATTGCGTAGGATCAGTGTATTTTCATATGATGGAAAATTTTTCTTTAAAATTGCACATTAATAGTATATTACCAATTTTCTTTGGAGTAGAAGGGATTTTCTTTGCTCAACCTATTAGTGATCTAATTACTTTACTGATGTCAACTATTCTTTTAAGAGCAACGTTTAAAGAGTTAGATCAACAAGAATCAGGGCAATCTTAAGATTAAGCTTGTGAGTGTTATAGGTACCAATCAGTTGAATGGACATATAATATATAGAATATATAAAGTGGATAAGAGATTAATTAAAAGCGACCGTTGTCGAAAAATGACGGTCGCTTTATTGTTGAGGAAATCTTTTTAGATTGCTTATTTTTTCTGTGTATGATACAATTAATTTAACTTAATAGTCTTTTTTTATTTAAATTTGAACCACTGTGGTAGTGTTGAACTCGAACATTGATTGAAATTTTTTGAAATATGGCATTAAGAAATAAAATATCTCAGGAGGTACTTGACTATGACTACAGGTACAGTAAAATGGTTTAACTCAGAAAAAGGTTTCGGATTCATCACTGTTGAAGGTGGAAACGATGTATTCGCTCACTTCTCAGCTATCCAAGGTGAAGGATTCAAAACTTTAGAAGAAGGTCAAAAAGTTTCTTTCGAAATCGTTGAAGGTGACCGTGGACCTCAAGCAGCTAACATCGTTAAATTATAATTTTTAACTCATTAGCTTAAAGGCTGTGAATAGAGAATCTATTCACAGCCTTTTTTTATTTGATTTGGTTAGTCTAAAATTGGAGTTATGTGTATATATTTAATATAGGGCAATAAATACAGTGATAGATATTGGAAGATTTGATGGGATTGAAAATAATGGAGCTTTATTTTCATTATATAAGATAACAAAGAGAGGGGAGGGGCTGTTCCTTGATGATTGACGAAAGGGAAATAAACTCTTTTAAATGAGCTGAATAAGTGAATCGTCAACTTGTAAAGGGCTACTATTGACAATTTTCGACAAATAGAGATGTCTATATATCAAAGGAACAGAGAAATAATGAAAAATATTATGAGATTATGTATTGAAGAAGCGGTGAACGGCGTTAATCAAGGTGAAGGAGGTCCATTTGGTGCCGTTATTTTAAAAGATGGTGAACTGATAGCAGTCGCTCATAATACGGTCATAAAAACAAATGATCCAACGGCACATGCTGAAATCCATGCGATTCGTCAAGCTTCACAAAAACTACAAAGGTTTGATTTAAGTGATTGTATTTTAGTGACCTCATCAGAACCGTGTCCAATGTGTTTATCTGCTATTATGTGGGCAGGAATTAAAAAGGTCTATTACGGATGTAATGTTCATGACGCAAAAGAAATAGGATTCGCAGATGAATTTATTTATCATTATTTAAAAAATAAATCACTAACTGAACCACCTATTATTCTTGAAGAATTATTAAGAGATGAAGCGCTAGAAGCCTTTAAAATTTGGTATCAAAAGGAAAATAAAGTACCCTATTAAGGAGGTATAAAGGAGGGGAGGTATCTTATGCAAAGGGTGAGTTATGGTATGCCCCAACTCATCGAGTTAAACTCGGTTGAAGAAAATGTTCGACTTTGCTCACAGTTGGGGCTTGATTTTATTGAGTTAAATTGTAATTTACCATCGTGCCAACCTGAAACGATGAATGTTCATTATCTAAACTTATTGAAAGGTCAATATGGGGTAGAGTTTACTCTTCATTTACCTGAAGATTTAGACTTAGGACATTTTAATCGTCATGTTCGTGAAGCCCATTTGAAGGTTTTAGAGGAGGCCATTGGCGTTGCTGATCGCTTAGGATGTAAAATTTTGAATATTCATATGAATCCAGGCATTCATTTTACACTTCCAACAGAAAAAATTGAGTTATACGGTAAATATCAACAGCAATATTTATCTAATATTAAATCTAGTCTAGAATTGATTGATATTTGGCTAGGGGGAACAGGCGTTCATATCTCAATTGAGAATACCGGTTTGTTACATCGGCCTCACATTCAAACAGCTGTCAATCAATTGCTTAAAAGCGGGCGTTTTTGTTTAACATGGGATGTGGGTCATGATTATATTTCATCACACGCGGATCGAGAATTTATGTTAAATCATCGTTCATCTATTAAGCATATTCATCTTCATGACGCAAAAGAGAGAAATGATCACTTAGAACTTTATACAGGAGAAGTTGATTTAAATGAAAAATTACAAATAGCGAGTGAAAATCAGGCAAGTGTTTTAATCGAGGTTAAGACAAAAGAGTCATTAATTCATTCAGTGGCGAAGTTAAAAGAAAAGCATATTTTTAAATAATAAAACCTCCATATTGGAGGTTTTTTTCATTGTGAAAATTCTGATTCAAAAAATTCGATTTTAGCTTGTAAAATTCGTTCAAGTCCCGAAATTGCTTGAGAAATCTCATCTAAGCAAAGTTTTGCATTGTATAACTCATCTGGGGTTATCCCCTGGGAATTAACGATATTATTTAATCGTTGTGATTCATTGTAAATGACATCTGAAAAAAAGGATTCTTGTAAAGCGATAGAGGCAATCAAATTATTAATTGCTTGATTGTGATTTGATTGATCAGACGATAACATATAAATTTCCTCCTTATTACGATTGTTAAAAATTAAAGATACTTATATTTTATGTTATGCGAGGAGAATCTAAGGTGTTATTGAAAGACAATGATTTTATCGCGTATAACTAGAGTTATTTGATAAATACTAAAGATAATCCATGAGGAGGTGAAACAATGAGTCCAAAAGAACTTTTATATATTCAAGATGCGTTAGGACATGCTCAGCATATGGAGAAAAAATGTCGTCAATGTGCGACTCAAATTCAAGATGAAGAGTTAAAAGTAGTAGTAGAGCGTTTAGCTAATAAACATAAAATGATCTTTGATCAATTTTATCAACTATTAAATCAGTAAGGAGGGATTAGTATGAACGATCGTGATTTAATGGAAGATGTACTTTTAGTCGTAAAGGGTGCAGCTGACCTTTATTTACACGGAACAATTGAGTCATCAACATTAAATGTTCATTCAACATTCGAAAAAGTTTTAAATGATACATTATGTATGCAAAATGAAATTTATAACTTAATGGCACAAAAGGGTTGGTATCCGACACAATCTGCTGAGCAACAACAAATTGATCAAGTTAAACAAAAATATGCTCAAGCTGCTGGACAAGGTCAAAACTAACCAAAAAGATTCATCTTAAAATAATGAATCTTTTTTTATAAAGAGTAAATAGTAATCATTATAGTTTTTAATTTTAATGATTATATGGTCTAATAAAGGGGAAATATAAGAATAATTGTTGGTAAAAATTTAGAAAGTATGTTATTTTTATTAATGATGTAGAAACGACCTAGTGAAAAATTAAATAGTTTAGGAGTGAATTCGTTGTTCTTAACAGTTGGAGAAAAAATACGTCAAGCTAGACAACAATTTAATTTGAAACAGGGGAGCTTTCGTAATTTTGGGATTACGCAACATTATTTGAGCATGATTGAAACAAATAAGCGTCAAGCACCAGAGCAGACGCTAAGGGATATCTATGATGCTTTCATCAATTTAACGAACGGTGAAATAGAATCTTTTTATACCTTTGAAGAATTTTGTTTACCTATTGAACTACAAGTTAGCCGTTGGTTAGATCAACAATTGAATTCAGAAACATTACCCCAAAGGTATGAAGAACTTATGCTAATTGTTGAAAAATATTCATTAGGCGAGTATATGATATTTATTGATGAGCGAATGGGTGAATATTATTTTAAAGCCCAAGATTATTCAATGATGGCCTATTATTATCGTCGTGCCATTGGTAATTCGAGGAAGTTTAGCCTAAATCCATCGTCTTTATATTTTGAATTTGGAAGGCGTCTAAGAAAGATTGGAAAATATGACGAAGCTGTATTGGTCTTAAGTTTAGCCTTCTTAGTAGCTAAAGAATTATCGCCTGATTCTCTGTTAGTTTGCGATGCACAAATTTATTTAGCGCTAACATATCATCGTATGAAAGAGTATCGATTAGGACTTGAAGTTGTTAATGAGTTATTGAAGAATAAAGATAATTTAAAAGAAGGTCGATATGTAGGAACTTTGATTGTTAAAGAGTTATGTATGAGACGTTTAGAAGGTGCAGAAAAATCAAGAAAATACTTATATGAGTTATTAGATTCTGATATACTAAATCAATTTCCTAGTTTCTCTCATTATGTGTATCATAGTTTAGGATGGAATTATCTTGAGTCTCAAAAATATGAGAAAGCATTGGAGGCTTTGCAAAAAGCATTACCGTTGCGGCCTAAACAATTAGATAAGGCCATAACAACTTTATTAATTGGTCGTATTTACTTTGAAATAGGTCAGTATGAAGAAGCACAAAAATATTATAGTGAAACGAAAGAGACTATTCTGATGTCAGAAAGTCTTCGTACGAAGCTATTATGGATAGATGAACAATTAGATTTATATTGCAAACTAAATCAAATCCATCAAGTTAAAGAATTGTTTATTGAGTTAAAGTCCTTAGTAGATATTGATAAGTTTCCAGAATCAATGTTATATGAGCTAAAGACAAGTATGTATAAAAGATTTGAAGGGTTATCACCCCTTCGAAGAGAAGAATATCTTTTTTTATATAATTTCTTTACCTCTTAAAAATATCACAAAATATCACATACTTATGTGATATTTTTTTTGTTTCTTTTACTATAGTTATATAGTATTATAGACATGTACAAAGGGTAATGTACACAGGGACTAATTCTGAGTTGTTTAATTTGGGAGTAAATAGCTTAGATAAGTAGACTTATTTAAAAGGTGGGAATTTTAAATAAGTTATATATGGGTAGAGATTGTTCTCATTCTTTTTATGAAATTTAAATCATCGTAGGGGTACGGTGGTTGAATCTAAAAAATCCGTTTAATGTGGGAATTAAACGGATTTTTTTTATTTTAAAGGAGAACATATATATATATGGTTAACAACTTTTAGATTTATTTTGGAGGGCGGGCTATGCTTGAGGTAACACTGTTAGGATGTGGAGGAGGAATGCCTTTACCAACTCGATATTTATCAGCAACTTTGCTTCAATATAAAGGAAGAAAGATTTTAATTGACTGTGGAGAAGGCACGCAAGTATCAATGCGAGAAATTAATAGTGGTTTTAAGTCAATAGATCTTATTTGTATTACGCATATCCATGGTGATCATATAATTGGTCTTCCTGGAATGTTGGGAACCATTGGAAATAGTGGTCGTCAACAGCCATTATATATTATTGGCCCAGAGGGAATCAAAGAAGCTGTTGCAGCAGCAAGAGTTATTGCTAAGCATTTAACTTATGAAATCATCGTGATTGAGAATCCTCGAACTCTTATTGAAGGATTAACTGATGAATTGAAGGGACAAGTTGTCATTGAAACGTTAGAGGTGGAGCATTCTTCCCCATGCTTAGCATATAAAATTCATATTAAAAGACGGCCAAAGTTTGATGTGGAGAAAGCAATAATGAATCAAGTCCCTCGTTTATTATGGAATCGACTTCAACAGGGCGAAGATATAATTGAATATGAGGGAGTAACCTACGTTAAAGAGATGGTGCTAGGTAAACAACGAAAAGGCATTCAAGTGACAGTAGTTACTGATACTCGTCCAATTAATCAAATTATTCCTTTTATCCAAAAAGTGACTTATTCATTTGTGAAGGAACATATGGAAGTTTAACAGATATTGATAAAGCCATTAAAAATAAGCATATGACTTTTGAAGAAGCGGCAACTTTAGCTAAAAAAGCGGAAGTTGATCAACTATTACTGACACACTTTGGCGCTGCTGTGACTGATCCGGCGGATTACAAAGAAAATGCGACTTCAATTTTTGAACAAACCATTATAGGAGAAGATCACTACTCCATACAATTAAATTTCAAAGACTAGAACATATGTTTGGGATTTGTGAAAAGGATGTGGTAAAATAATAGATATTCCAAATGATGGAGGTTAGAATAATGATTAATTATATTGGAAAAGTTACAATCTATGTAAGCAATCAAGAAGAAGCAAAGCAATTTTGGACAGAGAAAATGGGATTCGTTTGTCATGAACAACCAATGGGACCTAATTTTAAATGGATGGAAGTTCGTCCAAACGAAGGAGCAGTTACATCATTCATTATTTATGAAAAAGAATTAATGCAAAAACAAAACCCAACTGCTAATGTAGGACATCCAAATGTTATTTTAAGCACTCAAGAGATTGAAAAAGCTTATGATCAAATGAAAGAAAATGGAGTAGAAGTTGGCGAATTACAAGTCATGTCATATGGTAAAATGTTCTCATTTAAAGATCAAGATGGGAATGCTTATTTACTTCGTGAAGATAAATAATTTATATAGACTATATAAGTCTAGATAAGTTTTTTACATCGTAAAAACTTTTAGCTGGACTATAGTCTGCCTTGAACGGCATGATCATCCCATATTTCGGTTGCTGTATTAAACGTAGAAAACATTTCTGTTTGTATATAGTTATCTTAAAGGGTGCTAGTCTTTTTTTATTTTTCTTAGAATTTGTTAGGGGGGAAAAGCATAACATATTTTTAGTATTTGGAATATAAGTAGATAAGTTGGTAATTCTAATAAGGTACCGCTTGAGGAGGTAGATTATATGGAAAAAAAAGTGCGACTTATTAGTGCTATTATTGTACCAGCAGTATTGTTTGTTTTATTTACTACTACTTATCAAAATTATCTTCCACAAAGAAATGTAATGGAGTTATTGGATAATTATAAATCATTACATTATGATTCAGAAAATGTTGCGATTAGATTATCTACTGATTCATCAGTCGAAACAGTTCTTTTAAATAAAGTGTTACCAAACATGAACTATAAAATTTTAGAGAGTCATATTGATGGAGATACAGCAATCGTTTCTCTACAAATAAGTAATATTAATTTGGATCATATGCTTAATGATTATCAAGCTAGTTTAGTTAAACAAACATTGAAACCTGTGCAAGATCAAAATTTACAGTCAACTGCACAGATTGACGACTTTGAGATTAGTTTATTAGTTAATTTAATTGATGATCCATCGATTAAAAAAGAATATGTCAGCCAAGATATTGAGCTAACACTTCATAAACAAGACGGAATTTGGGTACTAGAGGATAATGAAGCTTTTTTTAAAGCGGTTATGGGATATCAATCTGATGAGATTACATTCGAACATCTACTTCGTGAAGTTCAGTAGAAATAGAAAGCTATTTTGATTATAACAATCAAAATAGCTTTTTTTATAAGACAGATTGTAATATTAAGTGTAACACATAAAAAAACCCCTCATTTAACTGGGTAAATGTATTGAGAATCACCAAATTTACTTTTAAACATAAGATAAATTGGGTTATTTAATTGATTAGATGGAGGGATTTAAAATGGATCAAAATCTTTATCGTGCACTGAATCAACTGTTACAAGATTTAACTGTGGCAGAGCGAAATGTTCATATTCTTCACTGGAACTTAATTGCTGAAGGTTTTATCTATTTACATCCTTATTTGGGCGATGTTTATAATCAAATTTTTGAGTATATTGATATTACCGCTGAACAAATCCGTTTTCAAGAAGCATTGCCCGAAGGAACATTACAAGAGGCTACTTCCCATACTCGTTTAAATAGCATTGACTCAAAGCGTACTTATTCTAGCCAAGAAGCGATTACTATTACAATTTCGAATCTTGAGTATTTAAAAGCATTTACAAATAATATTATTACTTATGCCGATGAAAATAAATATTGGGATATTGTTGATGTTTTTACTGCACAGGTGGTTTACTATGATAAAGTTCTATATTTCTTAAGAAGCTCTCTAGAAAAATAAGCTTTAGTTTTATATGTTAATTTATTGTAAACGAACTCATTGAACTCAAAGCATCTCATCGCGTTACTTTTTACAGTTGTTTTAGTTGATAGTTTCCTAAAGCAGTTTATTATTATTTTATTTTTTATGAGTAATTGTATCTATCTTTCATAAGTTAAGATGAGGTTAAGACATGGATGTTCCCCCTTTCATTTAGTTGATAATGAATGAGGGCGAGCATCCATGTCTTTTTATTGTTAGAAAATACTTTTAAAGCTACTGTAACTCAATAATATAAGTTAGATGTTAAGTGGAAATTTTTTAGAAAGCGCTATTTCCAAAAGTTGATTTAACTGGTATTATTAGGTATAGTATTAAACTTTAATTAGGATGAAATCGGAGGGGATAAATAAATTAAGATTTAAAGAAGGATTTATTATCTTAAGTCGTTGATATAATCATCATCATTGATAAATATCTTTATGGAATTTTGAAGAAAAATATTGCAATTCGATTAGTTAATGAACGATAAAAAATAGATGATGTGACGACTTATTACTACAACGATTTATTTGAGGGATGGCGGTATTAGCCGTTAAATGAGAGAGATTGAATATGAAGAATGGAGAGTAAAAATGGAACAGTACATTAGTGAGCAGTTTAAAGTGACGTTTAAACCGATGGCAAATTCAGGGGCGGTCATCGAAGGAGAGCGATATCGAATTTCTTTTTTAACCTCGCGTTTAATTCGATTAGAATATGAGGAGAATGGATGTTTTGAAGATCATGCCAGTCAAGCGTTTTGGTATCGTGAACAAGAGGTACCAGCATTAAAGATTAAAGAAACAGAAGATATCATTGAAGCATCAACTGAACATTTACGTTTACGATATGTGAAAAATCAACCTTTTAGCGTGGATACTTTATCAATTGAGTTAAAATATTCATGTAAAATTTGGCGTTATGGAACGGAAGAAGGTCAAAATTTAAAAGGAACGGCTCGAACATTAGATGAAGTGAATGGGATGTTACAACTTGAAAAAGGGTTAATGTCAAGAGATGGTTATGTTATTATTGATGATTCAAAATCACTTGTTTTTAACGAATCAGGTTGGCTACAGCCACGCACCGCATCAGGAGTTGATTGTTATTTCTTTGGATACGGAACAGATTTTAAAGGATGTCTAAAAGATTATGCCAAAGTTTCAGGAAAAACTCCTTTAATTCCACGTTTTGCACTTGGAAACTGGTGGAGTCGTTATTGGCGTTATTCTGATGAAGAGTTATTAAAATTAATGACTCGCTTTGAAACGGAGGAAATTCCATTGTCGGTTTGTATTATTGACATGGATTGGCATCAAGTTGCCATTGATCCGAAATACGGAAGTGGCTGGACCGGTTATTCATGGAATCGTGACTTATTTAAAAACCCAACGCAATTTTTAAAACAATTACATGATAAAAAGTTAAAAACGTCTCTTAATTTACATCCAGCTGATGGAATTCGAGGCCATGAAGATTGTTATAAAGATGTGGCTGAATTTATGGGCGTGAATGTTGAGGAAGAACAAGCCGTTCAGTTTGATATTTCAAATCCAAAATTTATGAAAGCTTATTTTGAAAAGGTACATCATCCAATGGAAGCTGATGGGGTAGATTTTTGGTGGATAGATTGGCAACAAGGTCAAAATTCAAGTATGAAAGGGTTAGATCCACTGTTCTTTTTAAATCATTTACATTATCTTGACTTAGGACGTGACCAATCTAAACGTGGCTTTACTTTTTCACGTTGGCCAGGTCTTGGTGGACATCGTTATCCTATTGGATTTTCAGGCGATACGATTGTAACATGGGAATCTCTTCAATATCAGCCATACTTTACAGCAACCGCTGCTAATGTAGGTTACGGTTGGTGGAGTCATGATATTGGTGGACATATGCAAGGGTTAGATGATTCTGAACTTTATGCGCGTTGGGTTCAATATGGAGTCTTTAGTCCAATTAACCGCCTGCATACGTCAAGTGGGATTTTCAATCGCCGTGAACCATGGAAACATTCTCATGAAGCATTCAAGACGGCTAAACAGTATTTAAATCTACGTCATCAATTAGTGCCGTATCTTTATTCAATGGCTTGGCGAAATGAACAGGAAGGTCTTCCATTAGTTACACCACTTTATTACGATCATCCACATGAGCAAAAAGCATATGATTATAAAAATGAGTATTACTTTGGTAGTGAATTATTAGTGGCTCCACACTTAACAAAACGCTCAAATGTGACAAATCGTAGTTATACAGAAGTTTGGTTACCAAGTGGAGAATATTTTAACTTCTTTACAGGAGAGCCTTATAAAGGAAATAATATTTATCCGATGTATGGGAAATTAGAGGAGATGCCTGTATTTGCGAAAGCAGGAGCGATTATTCCGTTAGCAAAACATGATGATAATTCCATTGAAAATCCAGCTAAGATGGATATCTTAATTTTTGGAAAAAGTCAAAATTCATTTAACTTATATGAAGATGATGGAGAAAGTCGTCAATACGAACAAGGGGCTTATGCAATTACAACGTTTGCTGTGGATGCAAAAGGAAATGATTTAACATTTAACATCTTACCGGTAGCGGGAGACGTATCCGTTTTACCAACACAGCGTGAATATTGTTTAAAATTTAGAGGTGTGAGTCAAGAGGCAGATATTGTCGTTAAGATCAATGATGAAATCATCAAGGCAGAAGCCTCTTACGATAAAGTC
The DNA here is from genome assembly GCF_001543345.1 of Turicibacter sp. H121. Lineage (NCBI taxonomy): Bacteria > Bacillati > Bacillota > Erysipelotrichia > Erysipelotrichales > Turicibacteraceae > Turicibacter > Turicibacter sp. H121. The sequence goes on from NZ_CP013476.1 coordinate 1,688,594, forward strand.
ACTTCAACACTAAGTGTAGAGTTACCAAATTATTCGTATACGGATGTAGTTGAAGTTTTCATCACAAGTGAAGATTTATATGGTTATCATCATGATGTGAATGAAGCAATTATTGAGCTAGTTCAAGATTCAACGATCCCAATGACGGATAAACAAAAGTTTGAACCATATTTCTACGGAATTTTAGATGAGAACTTGACGATCAATGAACGAATGATACGTACACTAGCTATGCCAATTCATGAAGAAGTCAAACAAGCTGTACTATCTATCTTATTGAAAGCAAAAATGGATGACGAAAAATAAGATTAAAACCTTAGAGATGAAGTGAAATTCATTTCTAAGGTTTTTTGATTTCACGATTAAATTGTGGTGTTTTTCCCTCTAAAATAGCATGAGACTTTAATTTCATGTATAACTATCGCAAAAACTGTCGCATTTATATTGACAATTCGTTATAAAAAAATGGTATAAAGAGAAAGGGTATACAGTTTGATTGAGAAGGATTCATAAAAAAGGAGAGAATAAGAATGATTAAATTAATTGCGACAGACATGGATGGAACATTATTAACAAGTGAAAAGAAGTTTCCTCCACATATGTTTAATATAATTGATCAGTTGCATGAACGTGAGATTAAATTTGCGGTAGCTAGTGGACGTCAATACTATACGTTATTAAAAGATTTCGAGTCTGTAAAAGATGAAGTAACATTTATTTGTGAGAATGGAGCGCTTGTCTTTGATAAAGGAGAAAATATTTTCTGTGATGCAATGGCATATGAAGATATTGTGAAATTGATTGAAATGATTCGTCAAATCAAAAATGCTTATCCAATTCTATGTGGAGTAGAATCAGCTTATATTGAGGATACTCATGAAGAATTTAATGAAAATGCAGATATGTATTATGCTCGTTGTGAACGTGTGGATGATTTACTTGAAGCTGCAAAGAGAGATAGAATTTGTAAAATAGCTATTTTTGATACAGAGGATGCGCAAATAAATACTTACATGCATGTTAAACATTTGAATGATAGCTTTAAAGTTTCGCTATCAGGACATCAATGGGTAGATATTATGAATCCGACGGTTAATAAAGGTGAAGCCATGCGTCTAATCCAAAAGAAATATAATATCTCTTATGATGAGACAATGGCTTTTGGAGATTACTTAAATGATTATGAGATGATGCAAACTTGTTATTATAGTTATGCTATGGAAAATGCCCATGAAGATTTAAAAGCTATTTGTAATTTCAATGCCCCATCCAATGATGAATTTGGAGTGATTACGACAATAGAACATTTTTTAAAAAAATAAAAAGCATATTATTTGTCTAAAAAAAAGTCGTGTGAGATAATGAAAATGTCTCAGAGAGACAACTGTAAAACAATACAATAAAGTCCTTGCCAAGACTTTTTTTAAACAGTAATTTATCCCCTCAAGAGTATTTAATAATTACCCCCTCAAATAATTATTAATAACCTCAAAAACTTGATCCGGTTACCTTTTGTAACTGGATCTTTTTTTTGTTCTTAAAGATATTGGCTTGGAATTGTGTAAAAAAGTAAATTTTACTATAAAAGACCATACATTTAACCATATATCTATAACATCTAAACATGGTAAGAAAACGGTTCCTCGTTTATAATGAAGGCATGTTCAGGACAATCTGAAAGATTAGATGAATGAAGAATAAGGAGAGGGAACCATGCCGATTTTATTTAACGAGCAAACGAAAGAGTTTCATTTATACAATGATGAAGTAAGCTATATCATGAATATCTTACCAAATCACCAATTAGGGCAATTATACTACGGTAAAAAAATTCGTCATAATGACTCATTTGCACATTTATTAGAAGAACGTCCACGTCCATTATCAGCCTGTGCGTTCGAAGGAAATATGAGCTTCTCAATGGAGCATATTAAACAAGAGTATCCTTGCTATGGAACAGGTGATTTCAAATATCCTGCCTATGAAATCTTACAACAAAACGGAAGTGACATTACAAACTTTGAATATGTTTCACACTGTATTTATAATGGAAAACCAAGACTTTCAGATAAATTACCTGCAACATATGTTGAAGTTGATGAAGAAGCAACAACAGTAGAAGTTACATTAAAAGATGAACTAATTCAAACTAAATTAGTATTAACTTATACTATTTACGAAACACGTCCGGTTATTACTCGTAATGCCCGCTTCAAACATTTAGGAGAAGAGCAAATCACATTAACAAGTGCGATGAGCGCATCTGTTGATTTACCAGACTATGATTATGAAATGATTGAATTAACAGGGGCATGGTCAAGAGAGCGTTATGTTAAAAATCGTAAATTAGAACATGGAATCCAAGCTGTGTATAGTATGCGTGGAGCTAGTAGTTCAAACTATAATCCATTTCTAGCCTTAAAACGTCCACATACAACTGAATTTGATGGAGAAGTTTATGGGTTTAGCTTAGTTTATAGTGGAAACTTCTTAGCACAAGCAGAAGTTCATACATATGGCACAACTCGTGTAATGATGGGATTACATCCAAATCGTTTTAACTGGGTACTAAGTCAAGGTGAAGAGTTTCAAACACCAGAAGTTGTCATGGTATATAGTGAAAATGGTTTAAATGGAATGAGTCAAACTTATCATGAGTTATATCGTACACGTTTATGCCGTGGATATTGGCGAGATCGTGTGCGTCCAATTCTAGTGAATAACTGGGAAGCCACATATTTCGATTTCAATGAAGATAAAATTGTGTCAATTGCCAAAGATGCAAAAGATTTAGGGATTGAATTATTCGTCTTAGATGATGGATGGTTTGGTAACCGTGAAGATGATACAGTAGGATTAGGTGACTGGTACGTTAAAAATTTTGAAAAGTTACCTAACGGAATCACGGGACTTGCAAATCGTGTCACTGAATTAGGGATCAAATTCGGATTATGGTTTGAGCCAGAAATGGTAAATAAAGATAGTGACTTATATCGTGCCCATCCAGATTGGATTTTAACAACACCAAACCGTCGTGCCTGTCATGGACGTAACCAATACGTTTTAGATTTTTCACGTCAAGAAGTTGTAGACTATATCTATGAAGCCATGGCAAAGGTATTAGGGGAAGCTCCAATTTCGTATGTAAAATGGGATATGAACCGTAACATTACAGAATGTTTCTCAGCAGTAGCTAATGCTGCCGATCAAGGGAAAGTATTCCACAAATATATTTTAGGAGTATATGATTTATATGATCGTTTAACGACAAAATTCCCTGAAATTTTATTTGAATCATGTGCAAGCGGAGGGTCACGTTTTGATCCAGGTATGTTATACTATGCACCACAAACTTGGACAAGTGATGACACAGATGCGATTGAACGTTTAAAAATCCAATACGGAACATCAATGGTATACCCAATCAGCAGTATGGGATCACACGTGTCAGCTATTCCGAACCACCAATTATATCGTCATGCACCATTATCGACGCGTGCAAATGTCGCTTACTTTGGAACATTCGGATATGAGTTAGACTTAAATAAGTTAACAGATGTAGAAAAAGAAGAAGTAAAAGAACAAATTAAATTCTTTAAAGAATACCGGGAAACAATCTTCAATGGAACATTCTATCGCTTAGTAAGTCCGTTTGAAGGGAATGAAACATGCTGGATGATGGTTTCACCAGACCAAAAAACAGCATTAGTTGGATATTATCGTCCACTAAATGAAGTGAATGTTGGATTCCGTCGTGTGAAATTACAAGGATTAAATCCTGACTTTAAATACCATGTTTCAATTAATGAGACAACTCACTACGGTGATGAGTTAATGAATGCTGGTTTAATTACATCAGATGGTTCATGTGGTGAAAATAAAAATCCATACGATGGGACAAATGGAGACTACCAATCACGTATCTACGTTTTAACAGCGGAATAATAAAAAGATGTAGAAGGATTTACTTTCTACATCTTTTCTTTTTGGTGAGGATCTGTATCTCGTTTATAATAGTTTTCGGTATTAGATTTCCGATATTGAGTTGGCGTTAAGCCAGTCACTTTTTTGAAAGTTTTTGAAAAAGCAAGTGGGTCTGTGTATCCACAAGAATGAGCAATAGTATTAATTGAAAGAGTCGTATTCATTAATAATTCGGAAGCTTTCGTAATACGAAATTTAAGTAGAAATTGTTGAGGTGACAGATGCATCGTTTGTTGAAAAATGGTTGTTAAATAGGTTCGACTAAGTGAAACATAATTTGCGATATCTGCAACTAAAATAGGGTTCTGATAATTTTTTTGAATGTATTCAATGGCTTTACTAATATAGAGATTATCAATTTCTACATCTTCTTCGTATGGAATTTCAGCTGATTTGGCAAGAGCAGCAAAGAATAAAAATAATAATCCTTGTAAGGAAAATTCATTATAGTGGCTCAATGTATCGTGCCTCATCATTTGATCGAGATAAGACTTTAACAAATCAGAATCATTGCAAGAGAAAGTATAAGTCTTTTCGTCCAATCCACTATATTTTAGATACGTTTCAGCTTTACTACCATCAAATCCAATCCATAAATAAGTCCATGGCTCCTCTTCATCCGCTTGATAAAATGTTAACTCCTTTGGTCGAATTAAAAATCCTTGATTTTCCTCAATCGTATACTTACGCTCATTTACATAGTAATAGCCTTTTCCTTTCAATACATAATGAATGAGATAATTAGGTCGAACTGCCGGTCCAAAAGAATAAGAAGATGGACACTCTTGATGTCCACAATATAATAAATAGAAATCTTCAAATGTTTGATCCTTAAATTTTAAAAATGAATAACTTAGTGACATACAATCCCCTCATAATTACTAAGACATCTTTACTAAGATTATAGCGTAAAAGATGGTAAATAGATAAAAAATAACAATAAAATTGGAGAAAAAAATATGATTATGATATGCTTAACAAAGATATATAAGTTCATCTAAGTTTTTTACATTGCAAAAAGTTAACCCCCTAGCAGTGGAGGAATAGATTTCTTTCAGAAATCGCTAGGTGACCCAAGCCCTAGCAGTGGAGAAATAGATTTCTTTCAGAAATCGCTAGGTGACCCAAGCCCTAGCAGTGGAGGAATAGATTTCTTTCAGAAATCGCTAGGTGACCCAAGCCCTAGCAGTGGAGGAATAGATTTCTTTCAGAAATCGCTAGGTGACCCAAGCCCTAGCAGTGGAGGAATAGATTTCTTTCAGAAATCGCTAGGTGACCCAAGCCCTAGCAGTGGAGGAATAGATTTCTTTCAGAAATCACTAGGTGACCCAAGCCCTACTAGCGGAGGAAACATGCTTCGCATGGCAGGTGACCCAAGCCCTACTAGCGGAGGAAACATGCTTCGCATGGCAGGTGACCCAAGCCCTACTAGCGGAGGAAACATGCTTCGCATGGCAGGTGACCCAAGCCCTACTAGCGGAGGAAACATGCTTCGCATGGCAGGTGACCCAAGCCCTACTAGTGGAGGAAACATGCTTCGCATGGCAGGGTACCCACGGCAGAACTATGAAATATTTAGGTTGTCGTAGTAAATGTAGATTTTATTTTTGTTTGTATATAGATTTTAAGTTTAATTACGTTAATTAGAGTAATGATTATTAGAATCTTATAACATAGTTAAAGAGAGGTATTAAATATGGATTTTAATGCATTGAGTGGAGTCGTTGTCACTAAGGAAAGTCCTAATTATGAAGAATGTTGTTTATCTTGGAATCGTGCGATTGAGAAACACCCATTAGTTATTGTGTACTGCCAAGAGAATCAAGATGTTATTCAGGCAATCAAGTGGGCAAAGCAATACGGAGTTCCATTTCGAATTCGTTCAGGAACTCATCATTATGAAGGTTATTCAACAGGGGATCAATTATTAGTCATTGATGTTAGTTGTATGAACCGCATTGAGTTAAATGAAACAACCGTTAAAGTTCAAGGTGGCGTTCGTAATCGTGAATTGTATGAGGCTGTTTGTGGAGCGGGTTATCCTTTTCCAGGTGGTGGGTGTCCAACGGTAGGAGTTGCTGGCTATACACTTGGTGGTGGCTGGGGATATTCTAGCCGATTATTTGGATTAGGCTGTGACCAATTAATTGAAGCTGAGGTTATTACTGCAGAAGGGCAATTAATCGTGGCAAATGCTAATCAACATGAAGATTTATTTTGGGCGCTTCGCGGTAGCGGTGGCGGAAACTTTGGAGTGGTGACGTCATTAACGTATCGCTTACCAGAAAAAATAGAAATGGCAACATTAATCAATATTGATTATGAACACGTTGGATTTGCCAAAGTGGTTGATGTCGCGCTTCGTTATCAACGATTCTTTAAAAATTTAGATCGTCGTTTGAATTTAAAGATGGCGATGTATAATTCTGAAACGAAAGGAAAAGGCGTAAAGTTAACAGGACTTTTCTATGGTTCAAAAGAAGAAGCTCAAGACTTGCTATCCTTATTCCAAGATGCTACTGATTTTGATTTTGACTATATGACTGTTTTACAAGCGAATCGTGAGATTCAAGATAGCCATCCAGAGTTTGAAATGTACCGTTCAGGTGGACGTTTTATTCATCGTGATTATAGTGCCGATGAATTATTAACCATGTTAGATTTAATTGATGAACGTGCACAAGGTTCATTATATACAGCAATTACGTTCTATGGATTAGGTGGTGCCATTGCTGATATAGAAAAAGATGAGACAGCTTTTTATTATCGTGATGCTTCCTTTATTCTTGGTTTCCAATCGGTATGGGAAGATCCAAAGTACCGAGCTATTAATAATGAATGGGTATTAGAACGTTTTAATGTATTAGCAACCTATACACGAGGATCATTCATTAACTTCCCGATTGTGCAACCGGGTGATTATGAAAAGAACTATTATGGAGATAATTTAGAAGCTTTAAAAGCAGTTAAAAGAAAGTATGATCCTGAAGGGATTTTTAACTTTGAACAAGCCATAAAACCATAAAAAAGCGGATAAAGTATCCGCTTTTTTTGAGTCAAAATGACAGTTTTAAAATAAGACAAAATCACATTGACACTCATCCCTTGGACTGATAAGATGATAAGGAATTTTGAAGTGTAAAGTTTAATCATTTTAACGCTAAAAAGGAGAGATAAATGTCATGATGACGGATATGACTAAAGGAAATGCAACAAAGTTAATTCTTGCTTTTACGGTTCCTATTTTAATTGGGAACTTATTTCAACAACTTTATAGTATGGTTGATACAGCGATTGTTGGGCAGTTTGTGGGGGTGCAGGCTTTAGCAGCTGTTGGATCAACAGGCGGGTTAATTTTTTTAGTACAAGGATTTGTTAATGGATTAACTCATGGATTCTCAGTGATTGTTTCTCAACGATATGGAGCGAATGATGAAGAAGGAATAAAAAAAGCAACAGCAACGTCGATTTATTTATCGGCTATTGCAACTGTTGTTTTAACGATTATTTGTGTACTTGGGGCTAAGTCTATTTTACAGTTGATGAATACGCCAGCCGATATTATGGACGAGGCCTCGTTATATGTCATCATTTTCTTTGGGGGATTAGTAGCGACGATTGTTTATAACTTACTAGCTTCATTATTACGTGCATTTGGAGATAGTAAAACGCCGCTTTATTTTTTAATCTTAGCATCAATTACCAATATTGTTTTAGACCTTATCTTAATTATTAATTTTAAGATGGGAGTAGCTGGAGCTGCCATTGCGACTGTTGTCTCACAAGGACTATCCGGCTTTTTATGCTATCTCTACATGTTAAAGAAATTTGACATTTTGGCATTGAAAAAAGAACACTTTAAATATGATCCATTACTTGTCAAAGAGCTAATGTTTGTATCATTACCAATGGCACTTCAATACTCGATTACAGCGATTGGAGTAATGATTTTACAAGTTGCTGTGAATAGTTTTGGATCAACAACAGTAGCAGCTTTTACGGCAGCAAGTAAAGTGGAGCAGTTAGTTGTTCAACCAGGGATTGCACTGGGAATGACAATGGCAACATATTCAGCGCAAAACTTAGGAGCACGACAAATTGAACGTGTTCGTCAAGGAGTTCGCCAATGTACATGGATTACCTTAATTACAAATGCTTTAGCTGGGGTAATCGTTGTTTTATTTGGTAGCTATATCGTCCAATTATTTATCCCATCTGAAAATATGGATGCCCTCCCATTATCACAACAATATTTAAACACTGTTTCGATTTTCTTCCCAATTTTAGGATTATTATTCTTGTATCGTTTTACATTACAAGGAATTGGGAATACCGTTGTTCCAATGTTTGCAGGGGTCATGGAATTAATTATGCGTACATTAGTCGCCTTTACTTTACCAGGATTATTAGGTTATCAAGGGGTTTGTTTGGCTAGTCCATTCGCATGGATAGGAGCCACTGTTTGGTTACTATGGTCATACTTTAAAACGATGCCAAAGCTGCAAGCTAAACATGCCGCTCAATCAATAGAATTAAAAGAATTGAAATTAGAGAACAGTTAATAAAATAGATGTAAGTCCAGCTTTTTATTTAGAAGTTGGATTTTTTCTAAGGTAAATGTTTATAATAAAAAAGGAAACCTAAATATGATGTGACTTATTATTTAAATGGATAAAAGTAAACAGGTGATTCCAATAATAAACCATGATTTATATATTCATGATTTAAACTTTCGTGAATCCCTGACTATTAGATTGGAAAATAAAGTGCATTATGTTTGAAGAAGAGATAGTTAATGGTTATAATATAAGTATATTTAGAGTTTCAAAATTGAATGGAGGAATAACAATGAAATTTTATATTTGCCCTGAAAGTCAAACAGTTGTTGAAGTAGTAGCGGGACAACCTGCACCGTTAACTTGTGATGGAAAACCAATGGAAGAGTTAGTACCAAACTCAACTAATGCTGCTGTTGAAAAACACATGCCAGTTTTATCAGCTGAAAATGGAGTATTAAAAGTATGTGTTGGTGAAGTTGAACACCCAAGTATCGAAAAACACTGGATCCCATTTGTAGCTGTTAAAGCTGGAGATTTAGTATTACGTCGCTCAATCAACGCAACTGAAAAACCAGAAGCAATCTTCCCATTAGGAGATTTCAAAGGAGAAGTTGAAGTTTACGCTTGGTGTAATTTACACGGAATCTGGAAAGCTACAATCACATTATAATTTTCATGAATAGATGAGAGTCGGATTGAATCCGGCTCTTTTTTTGTATAAAAGTTTGTAAAATACAAAGTCTAAGACAGAAATTAAAGTGAGGTGTTTTTATGAAGATAGGGATGGCCTGTGATCATGCAGGTATCGAATTAAAAGAAGAGATTAAAATCTATTTACAAAATGAAGGACATGAGGTTATTGATTTTAAAACGAATCATGAAGAATCATGTGATTTACCAGATTACGTTTATCCCGCTTCAGTGGCTGTTAGTGAAGGGCAAGTAGAGCGTAAAATTTTAGTAGACGGCTTAGGCTATGGAAGTGCAATGATTGTAAATAAACTTCCTGGAATTTTTGCAGCTGTCTGCCAAGATCCCTTTTGTACGAGCTTGGCACGTTCGCATTCAAATCCCAACGTTATTTGCCTTGATGGTAAATTTATTAGCTAGGCCCTTGCTCTCGAGATTGTTAAGACCTAGCTCTCTACTGACTATTTATCGAACATCAAAGAATATACAACACGTGTGGAGAAAGTCATCCAGATTAATCAAAAACATGTGCGAGGCTAATAAGAAGTGATGAACTAAAGAAAGGTGATAATTAAATGGAAGAATTATTAGCACGTCAAAAGACATTAATGTTAAGTACATTAACGAGTAATCACAGTCCATTCATTAGTTATGCGCCCTATATTATGAGAGGCCATGATATCTACATCTATATTAGTCAAACAGCAGAACATTATCATAATCTAGTGGCTAATCCAGCCTGCGCTATTATGATTATCGAAGATGAACATGAGGCAAAAAATATTTTTGCAAGACAACGCGTCTCTTTTGTTGCTTCTGCTACTTTAGTAGAAGAGGAGGAGGAAGTTTATGAATGGTTTAAAGAAGCCCATGATCATAAAATGATTGAGCGTCTTCGTACCATGGATTTTGGATTCTTCAAATTAACATTAAAAAAAGGGCGATTAGTCAAAGGATTTGGACAAGCTTTTGATATTAATTATTCAAATGGTATCCCAAGTTTAAGTCCAGTCGGTGGAGAAGGGACCGCTCATCAATTACATCTCCAAAAATTGTGAGTAATTAGACTCTTTTCAATTAAAAAGTTTTTATGTAAAATAACAGTAATAAGTTAGCAGTGGGGTATTAGCTAAACTTATCGATGGATTAAGATTTAGAAGAGAAGAGAATTAAAGGTGATGGTATTTTAATCATATCATCACAAGGGAAGGATGGAGTCATCATGAAATCGACAGACGTAATTAGTAAAACAACAAAGCCAGTGACAAAGGCAGATTGGTTAAAGCTTTTAAAACAATTAAATCTTGCTAGTGAAGAGTTATTAATTGTTTATACAGATTTAAAATCATTTGATTACGTTATTGGTGGAGCACAAACCATTATCGAAGCAATTTATGAGGTGGCAGGTTATCATACAACGATTATTATGCCGGCTCATTCAATTAACCAAACATGTCCAACTTTCTTTGATGAATCATTACCAAAGAAATGGAAATCGACTATTTATAAACACACACCAGCCTTTGATTCGGAAGTGTCACCGATTTTAGCAGGAGATGTTTCAGAAACTTTCGCAAGAAATCGAAACGTTTGTCGAAGTGAACATCCAATTGCTTCTTATTTAGCGTCAGGAAGAAAAGCAGATTGGTTTATGGCTAATCATCAATTACAATCAATGTTTGGGGAAAATTCACCGTTACAAAAATTATATGCACAAGATGCCAAAATTTTATGTTTAGGTGTAGATTATACTCAGTTAACAGCACTTCATTTAGCTGAATATTTAGCTAATTGTCGTACAAAAACAACTCATGAAGCAGTAATTCTTGAAAATGGAAAACGTACGTTAGTAGAGTTTGAAGATTTAGCGTTAGATTCTAGTCAATTTAATGAACTAGGAGCAGCTTATGAACAAATAACTAATGTACCAAAGTATTCAGTTGGTGGAGGAAGTTGCTTCTTACTAGATTATCGATCATTGATAGACTTTGCTACGGATTATTTAAAATTAAATTAAAATTAGGGAGTAGGACATGAAATGTCTTACTCCTTTTTTTTATAATAAATTTGTGATTCTGTTATGACAAATTGCGGATTTACATCGTGTGATTCGGTTTCTATTTGATCAACGATTTGTAGGTCAAATGCTAGTGCGATTTTATCTAAAGTAGGATAACGATTTAAATAACGATCATAAAAACCTTTTCCATAACCAATTCGATGACAATTAATATCAAATACGACACCTGGCATAATCATAAGCCCCTCGTTATTAGAGATACACTCATTCGTCACAGGCTCTAATATTCCAAATGTACCAGTTGCTAAATCATCAAAGGTGTGAATCTGATAAAATTTCATTTCCCCATCAATAATTTTAGGGGTAGCAACAATCTTATTTAATTTCCAGGCTGTTTCAATGATTAAACGTGTGGAGACTTCATGACGATAATCGATATAAATATAAATGACTGGCGCATTTAAAAAAGTAGGATGACTACAGATCTTTTTTTGGATTTGTTTACTTTTTTCTAAGATTTCAGTTGCACTTAATTGGAGACGTTGAGAGATAATTTCTTGGCGTAGTTGCTTTTTACTTTTCATATTCTCACCTCAAAAATTGATTATGCTCATTTTATGTTCAATCAGTTCGTATAATGTAAGTAGGAGGGATAGGATGGAAGAGATAATAAAGGAAATTATTTCAGAATATAAGAAACTTGATGAAGTGGAGGCCATTACATTAGCTGGTTCACGAGCAGCAGGCCGAAATGATCAGCATTCTGATATTGATCTGGATTTATTTATTACATGCCCAATTTCAATTGAGAAACGTCGTAGCATCGCATTAAAATTTGCTGATCAAATGGAAATTGGAAATGAGTTTTTTGGAAGTTCTGATGAATATATTTTAAGAGATTTTAACATTGATATAGATATTTGTCTATTTAATTTAGAAGACATTGTGAATAACCTTCATTCGGTGATGAATGAGTATCATGCTAGTACAGGGTATACAACTTGTTTTGTTCATAATGTTGTTAATGCTAAGCTTTTATATGATCGTAATGGCTTACTCAAACAGTTACAAAAAGAGTATCATCGACGCTATCCACATCAACTCAAACAAAATATTATTAACATGAATTATCCGATTTTAAGAGATGCTTTTTCATCTTACTATCATCAAGTCGAAAAGGCGATTAAGCGACAAGATTTAAATAGTCTGAATCACCGAGTGACTGCATTTTTAGCTAGCTATTATGATATTATATTCGCAATTAATGAAATGCTGCATCCGGGTGAGAAACGATTACTGTCAATTATTGAGCATTCTTGTCCTATTTATCCACCTGACGCTCAGAAACAAATTGAGCAATTAATTAGAAATATAGGAATTAATGATGAAGTTGTATTAAAGACAATGAATCAGTTAGTAGATGAACTACAAAACATGTTACCCAATGAATTGTTAGATAATAGACAGTAATGAAGATGCAAAAAAAGAAGCTTCTATTAGGAGAGAGCTTCTTTTTTTATTAAAGGCTTTAGCCTGTTGAGCTCGCGAAGCGTGCGAAACATAAAACCACCTGCTATGCGGGTGGGAAATAAGGGTTATACCACTAAAAAATCACCTTTCTTCCTATAATAGAGTTGTTCAGGCTACTATTTTAGAAGAGAAAGGTGATTTTTATGGCCAATAAGGCAAATAGTTTATCTCACACAAAGTGGATGTGTAAGTATCACATTGTGTTTACTCCTAAGTATAGACGAAAAATAATTTATAATCAATATAAAACCAGTATAAGAGATATATTAAAACAATTATGTGCCTACAAAGGAGTAGAAATAATAGAAGGACATCTGATGCTAGATCATGTCCATATGTTAGTAAGTATCCCACCAAAAATAAGTGTCTCAAGTTTCATGGGATATTTGAAGGGGAAAAGTGCATTGATGATTTTTGATAAACATGCAAATTTAAAATATAAATTTGGAAATAGACACTTTTGGGCCGAAGGATATTACGTAAGTACAGTTGGATTAAATGAAGCAACGATTAAGAAATATATACAGGAACAAGAAAGCCATGATATAGCCATGGATAAATGAAGTGTAAAAGAATATGAAGACCCTTTTAAAGGGTAGCTAGCCATACGAAAACTCCTTTAGGAGTAAGCAAAAGCGGCAAAGGCAAGTAGCTTGAACAAAGTGAAAGCTAGCGCCTTGAGACGCTAGCCGGTAACAAGGGCTTATAGCCCTAGTGAAAACCACCCGTTTGACGGGTGGTTTTTATTAATTAATTGCTTGAAGGTTATTTAAGCTCTCCCCATACCACCAGGACCACCCATACCATTATTTAAATTTCCATTGCTTGTGATAGAGCTTGAGATAGTTAAGGTCGCTACATTTGAGCCCCCACTATATGATCCGCCTTTGTATAAGCCATCTATTTCTGTTCCAGTTGAAGTACCACCCGTTGAAATCGTGTATGTTTCACCTGTTTTAAATTCAGGAGAACTAATCATAATAACTTGTGATGATTTAGAAGGTGCATAAGTAATCAAATCTGTTCCCGTACTGTCTTGAATATTAACCAATGTATGACTTGAAGTATTACTGCTCACGACGATTGTATTTTGGCTAGATGATGAACTTGGGGTTTGAAGCATAGCATTACTTCCGGATGCAATTAATAATCCCCCACTAATATTAAACGTTGCGTCATAGTCTAATGCACCATTTCCGCCATCAGTTGGTCCATCAACAATAACGGTTCCACCTGACATTTCAATCGATCCATTTGCATCAAGTCCATCACCAGAAGCATTGACATAGACATATCCACCATTAAAGTAAATCATACCTGAAGTCGATGAGAAGTTATTTTGTCCAGGACGTCCATTCATGGCAGAACCATCATTTCCACCCGCTGCATTAATTCCATCATCACTTGCGATGAGATGAATTGTTCCATCGTTTATCGTAATCGTTGTACTTTCTAATCCTTCATATGATTTTGTAATATCGATTGTTCCACCATTAATGTCTAGTGTTGTATCCGCATGAATCCCATCATCGCCACTAGCTATAGTGAATGATCCACCATTAATGACGATACTATCGTTTGTATGAATTGAATCATCGGAAGAGTCAATATTAAAGCTTCCATCTTCAACCGTTAAGTTAACACCTGCTTTTAATGCTTTTGCACTTGTTGTTTCTTCACTACTAGAAGATGAAGTTTGAGCATGTCCGGGTATTCCCCAAACGCCCCAACTCGATGATTTCGAACTACTGTTTTCACTACCACCACCTGTTTCGATAGTAAAAGTTCCACCATTAATTAATAAATCTGTTTCAGCTTGAATACCATCACCTGTTGCAGTTAGATTAAAGGTTCCATTATTGATTGTAATCCATCCTTTAGTTGTATCTGTTGTATTATCTGATTTAATAGCGTCACCACCGCTGTTAATCACAAAGGTTCCGTTATCAATTTCAATAGAATCTTTTCCTTTTAATCCATTGTTAACAGCGTTAATTGTAATATCTCCATTTTTGATATCTAAGTCATCTTTACTCGCTATTCCATTGTTATAGTTTGCATTCACAATTAAAGAACCTGTTCCATTAATTTTTAAATCATCTTTGCTAAAAATAGCGGCATTTGGTTCATCCACTGTTGCATCTTCATAAACATATGATTCTGCATCCGTTATGACACTTTCTGTTCCTTCAACTAATGTTAAAGTCGTTTTATCAGCATTCATAACGTAAATAGGAGCACTTGTTGAAGACGTTAAATGAACACCATTTAATAAGATTTCAACTTGATCTAAATCACCGGCATTCACAATAACTTGCCCGTCATCTAGTGTTCCACTTAAACTATAAGTCCCGCCTTGAGTGATAGTGACTATGTTTTCATCGACTGTCACACCAGTTCCATTGACTGTAATACTTGATCCAAATTCAATCGTTGTATCGGCAGCTGAATGATCTTGATTCGTTGATTCAACGATATTTTCTTGTATTGCCTCATCAGAGGTGTTAGGTTGCTGCTTAGAGCACCCGATTAATGTACTATAAATTGATAAAGCTGAAATGAAAAAAGTCAGTTGCTTTTTCATTGTAAACGCCTCCTGTTTAATTTTCTCTCTTTTTTTGATTTTTAATATAAAGAAGATAAGACAAACCTAGGTAGAAAACGCCTAAATGATAGCTTTTAGGAATGGGGACACGATCTCTACGCTAATGATTGCCTTATCTGAGATTAATATAACAAGTGATTCTTAAAATATCCTTAAATTTCTAAAGGTAATGAAAGTAACATGCTTTATAAATGATATTAAAAAACAGACATTTAACCATACCTATCTAACATCATGAAATGTATTATATTCGGCTCAGGACTTATAATGACAATAGATAAAAAGGAAAGAAGAAGGTGTAGATGTGAAACGAAATAAAATGGATTATGTTCAATATGTTGGAGGTATTGTGTTATTAACACTAGGGGTTGCTTTTAGTTCAAAGGCAGGATTAGGAACAGGATCGTTAGACTCTATTAACTTTGCTTTAGCTGATCGTACAGGATTAAATTTATCGATTATTATTCTTCTCATGGCGTTTGTGGCTATTATAATTTCAACAGTTATTCGTCGTGGAAAACCGAATTTCAAACCATTAATGACTGCTATATTTATGGCGATTTTTACTGAGGGATGGGTAAAAGTCGTAGATATGATTACTGTAGATACAATTGTTCATCAAATTATTATTTTTACTGTAGCCATTTTTTGTGCTTCGGTTGGAATTGCTATTTATTTAAGACCGAAATTTCCAGCTAATCCAAATGATGATATTACCGTTGCTTTAAATGAGGTTTTTAAACTGAAAATTGGGACGGCTAAACTTTTAATTGATCTAATAGCTATTATTATAGCTCTATTATTAAAAGGACCAATTGGAATTGGAACTATTTTAATGACGGTATTAATAGGACCAGCTGTGAATCTAGCTAATTCATTAATTGATAAATGTGCTTCGTCTTCAAATGAAAAAAGTGTAGTCTAGCTACACTTTTTTCATTTGAAGACGAAAATCTGTTGGAGATAATGATTTAATTTTCTTAAATGATTTTGAAAAAGCAAGTGAATCATTATATCCACAAGATCGAGAAATATCAGCAACTGAAAGATTAGTTTCAACTAGTAACTGAGCCGCTTTCGTAATACGGAATTGAATTAAAAATTGTTGGGGAGACATTCCTAAATATTTTTGAAATAATGATGTTAAATACGTACGATTTAAACATAAATAATTAGAAATATCACTTACTTTAATATAGTTAGAATAGTTATTTTGAATAAATTCGATCGCTTTACTAATATAATGATTTTCATTTTTATGCTCGGTTGTTACTTTAATATCTGATGACTCGGCTAACTTAGCTAAAAATAAATATAATAATCCTTGATATTTTAATTCATTAGCTTGAGTTAAACTATTATAACTTAGCATTTGTGTCACATAGTCTTTGAGTTCCTCACAGTGTTCATATTGGCGAACTAATCGATCGTCACAAAAACCTGCTGCCTCTAAATATTTCTGAGCCATTTCCCCATCAAAACCAACCCAAACATAAGTCCAAGGGTCATCTTTATCTGCTTGGTAAAAAGTGAGTTCATTTGGCCGAATTAAAAAACATTCATTTTCCTTTACTTCATAACAATTATCATTTAAATAATAATTTCCTTTTCCTTTAATAACGAAGTGAAGTAAATAATTAGGTCGAATGGCAGGACCAAATGAGTGAGAAGGTTCGCAATCATGAATTCCACAAAAACATAAATATAAATCACGAAAATGTTTATGGTTAACTTCTAAACTAATATGTGACATAAAAATATCCCCCAATGCCTTATGTATGTTATTATAACACATTTGAAAGCGCATAAAAAACATCTATTCTTTATAAATACAAACTTTTTTAGCATAAATAATTCCTATTTCATGGATGAAGCTTAGGATCGTTTTAGGACCGACAAACTTAAAGCTTTCTTTTTTTAAAGCATTAGAAATCATCGTAGCAAATTGTAATGGCGATAATAAATGAGCGTCTATATCATAATTTAACGTTTGATTCTTACTAAACTGCCATAAGTAAGTCGAAAAGCTTTGATAATTATTTTGAAGACGGATGATTTGGTTCGCATTATGAATGATTGCGCGTATCTTTCCTTCATGGCGAATCATATTTTTGTTATTTAATAACTCTAAGATTTTAGACTCATCATATTGAGCGATTTTTTTAATATTAAATTGATCAAAAGCTTTTTCTATCTCACGTTTTTTATTAGCAATCACTTTTTCATTGAGCCCTGTTTGTAAAATTTTATAACAAAGAACTCTGAATAGCTGCTCATCATCATAAATTGGAGTTCCAAATGATGATTCACGATATAATTGATACAATTCTTTTTTACATCCTGTACATTGACGCATAAATATCACCTAGTTTGATTTTCTCTTATTATCTTCAATTTGATGAAAATGAATGTCTCTGAAGTTTGAGGTAAGGATAAATTGGAACGAAAGAGTAGTAAAGATAGTAGTTTTAGGAATGTATTTTAATAAAGATTGATTTTTGGAAGAAAAATCTATAATGAATGTATTTTGATGAGAATTTGAGAATACTAATATTGGTTTCATTAAGTTGAAACAATTGTTGAGATTTAAAGGAGGTATTTAAGATGTCTACCTATAATAAATCAACTCATCAAGAAGAGTTTGGTGAAGAAGTTGTCAAAGGTACCGAACATGTTGCACATAAAATGGCACATGAAGTCAAAGACATAGCAGAAGATGTTGAACACGGAGCAAAAAAAGTGGCTCATGGTGTGGAAAATGTAGCTAAAGATGTGGAATATGGTGCGAATAAAGCAGTTCATGCAACAGCACATGGAGTTAAAAACGTTGCAGAAGATATTGCTCATGGTGCTAAAAAAGTAGTTAATGGTGCAGAAGATGTGGCAGAAGATGTGGCTCATGGTATTGCTAAAGGAATGAAAAATGTTGCTGAGGGCACTGAAAAAGTAATCCATGAAACAGCAGAAGGTATTGAACATGTCGGTGAAAAAATTGAACATGGAGCAAAAAAAATTGTTGATAAAGCAAAAGAATTTGTTGATGAAATCCGACACCCAAATGATCATCTTGAACAATAGTAAAAAAGGCTATCGCAAAGCGGTAGCCTTTTACTTTTATCGTAAAAATAGTGATTTTTTCTGATAAAAAATCTATTTTAGTAAAATGAACGTAACTATTCAGCCTAGTAGAAAAGAGTATCACAAAAAGGAGTGCTCATTTAGTGAAGTACTCCTTGTGAATGTTATGAAAATTGAATCGTATTTCCCATTAAAATGGTTTCAATACTTTCGATAATATTTAATCCTTGCTTTTGACAAGTAGAGATGAAACCTCTGATTCGGGCGAAACAATGAGCACCTTTTTCTGTTCGGAAACATCCGGATATTTTTTGTTTAGTTTTAGTCATTCATTGCCCATCAAAGGTAGATACCTTTCTTTCAGAAAGGATGGGGACCCTATCCCTCTCAGCTAAATTATTATCAAACGGAACTTCAACTTGATACAGAAATTCTAATACTTCTTCTTGTCGTTTCGATAAACGATTGAGTAATCGAACGGAATCCGTATTCTTTTCATGCAGTTTTAAAGGATTCTCACGGTAACCCTCTTCGATGATTTGTTGGTATCGTTTCTCAAACTCCTGTATTTTAGATAAGGGTAAAGGATATTCCGTCTCTTCTGAATAAGTTTTAGCTTCAAGTAATAATTTCGTCATGTTTTTTGCCCACTGTTGGTTCTCAAAATCGATGATTCCTTTAAACTCTCTTAAATGATGAACGTTACATAAAGCATGCGTACAATCATCATATTTAAAATACGGGGTCCAATGGTCATGGATGACGGTTCCTTTGAAAGAGGGAAGAATGCCATTGGCTTCAATGGCTTGAGAGCCACGCTTTTCATGAACAAAGTAATGCGTGAATTTTTGATTTGAAGTCACGTGAAGCCAGTGTCTCTTTCCATTGACATAACAGCCTGTTTCATCTAACTGAAGATGATTTGATGCCAAAAGATTTTCTTTGATTGAAGCTTCAGTCGTTTCTAATAACTCATCACATCGTTTCGTCATATTCACCAGTGTTCCTTGGCTGATGGTCGCTTTGAAAATATCTTGAGTCAATTGTTTCAGACGGTTGAAAGGAATCAATTGATAGTGACTGAAATAAGTTAATACACTTGTTAAATGTGGCCCATATTGTGTCGGTTGTGTGACATGTTTCGGAAATAGTCCTTCATTTTTAAAGTGACAGTTAGGACATACTTTAATTTGGGATTGATGCTCAGTCACTTGAAGCCTTAAGCTCGGTAAATCAAAAACTTGACGTCGAATCGTTTTTTGAGGTTCAACGTTTTCTAAACAACACCCACACCCTTGGCAAGTTTTCGGATGATGTGTGACGACAAGATCCGGATCTTTTACCATTTTTAAGGTTGAACCTTGATGCCCGACTTGACCACCCGTTTTTTTATTTGAAGGTTGACGCAAACTTTTTGTCTTTTTAAAACCATCGGTTGACGGAGGTAAGCTACTATTTTGACTGGTTTGATTTGATTGTTTTTCAAGTTTCTTAAGGCGAGCATCTAAATCTGAAACAGTCTGAGATAACTTCAGAGATTTGAGTGGAAAGTCCTTGAACTAAACTAATAACGGATTGAATCCCCTCCTGATAAACTTTGATGATTTCAGATTCTGACATAAGATGACACCTTCTTCTAAAGTTGGAATAGTAAGGATATTATAACGTAAATCTTACAAATAGGTAAGTTATTCACGAGAGCTACATATCATTAACAAAAACACCAAGAAACGGAATTCGTTTACTTGGTGGCTGAATAGTTACAAATGAACTATAACTAAATTTTTTTCTTTAAAAATTTAAAGAGAGGGGGAAAATAAAAACCTGATGAATTCATCAGGTTTTTATTTTATTATTTAACAGCAGTCATGTGTGCAATGACTTCGATGACTTGAGGGGTAATGTAGAATAAAGCTGTTCCAATTACTAATCCTTTTGTTGCATCTTTTAACATTTGAATTTGTTTCATTTCAAATTCCTCCTTTGGTGTTTTTAATTAACCCCAAAGGTTTTACAGGCCTTCTTCCTATAAAACGCATATTGCGTTTAAACAAGAAAAATAAACAGAGCCTAGTGGCCGCGTTTTCTCATTAAGGTGAGAAATTAGCCTTCATATTGGTTTCTGTGAAGAGTTTTATCTCATCATTTATGTTTGCAATCTGAGCTCTATTTATGAAAAAGCGCTCGTAATTAACTTATATGGTAATTACTTTCTTTTTGTGAATGCTTCGGCGATCATCATTACCGACGATGATCTTAACAACACATAAAGAACAGTACGTGGAAATTGTTCTTTTCCTTCAACCTCGAAACATTCCTTGTCTTAACGCAAGGGGTTGAGTGAATAGAATATCATGTTTTGATAGATTAAACAATATAAAAAATGAAAAAATTATAATTTGGCTAAAATAGAAATTCCATCCATGATGAAATGATCAATCATGGTTGCCATTTCAGTTGAACTCATATCCATTCCATTATTAAACCACTGTTCAGTTACCCCTAAAACACCATTTAAAACGAATGATAAAAAGTAACAGTAATGAGGACGTGAAGTGTCCTTATAAATCATATTCATTAAATCAAGTCCCATTGTTTTAATTAAATATTGAAGTTTATTGAGAAAAATTCCTTCTGATTGTGAGTGTAATAAAACTTCAAATAAGTCACGGTTATCTTCAATATATGAGAATAATTCATCTAATAATTCATAACAGGATGGCATATTGATTTTGCATCGATAATCTAGCATCATCTCTTCAATGGCTTGTAATGTTTCGTCTTCAATTTTAGAAAGGAGATCGTAGATATCAACATAATGTAAATAAAAGGTTCCTCGATTTAAGTCTGCTCGTTCTGTGATATCTTTAACGGTGATATCTTTAAATGGTTTTTCGTGCATCAACTCAATTAAGCTTTGTTTAATTAATTGCTTTGTGCGACGTACACGGCGATCTTCTAATTTCATGCTTCAATCCTTCCTCCCAATAATATTAATCAACAGATTCTGCCTTATTGTTGATTAATCGACACGAAAATGAACATTGAGTATTGTATCTCACTTTGAAGTCCATCATAATAGAGTTAATGATAAAAGTCAATCAACAAAGAGGAGTGGGTGAGATGAAGAACTATATTACTTTTAAAGATGTAAAGAAAGTTTATAAGATGGGCGAGGTTGAGATTGAAGCCTTAAGTGGTGTTAATTTTTCAATCGATAAAGGTGAATTCGTCGTTGTTGCTGGAGCCAGCGGAGCCGGTAAAAGTACGGTACTTAATATTTTAGGTGGAATGGACACTGCAAGTAGTGGGACAATTTCAGTCGGTGGGAATGAGATAAGTAATTATAATAATAAAGAGTTAATCACTTATCGTCGTCATGATATTGGATTCGTTTTTCAGTTCTATAACTTAGTTCAAAACTTAACCGCGATTGAGAATGTCGAGTTAGCAACACAAATTTGTGAAAATCCATTAGATGTGCATGAAGTATTAGAAGCAGTTGGGCTTGGTCATCGTAAAAATAATTTCCCCGCACAAATGTCAGGTGGAGAACAACAACGTGTCGCAATTGCACGGGCACTCGCTAAAAATCCAAAATTATTACTGTGTGATGAACCAACAGGTGCATTAGACTATAATACCGGGAAAGCAATTTTGAAATTATTACAGGATACATGTCGTAATATGGGGATGACCGTTGTGATGATTACCCATAACTTAGCCATCGCACCAATGGGAGATAAAGTAATCCATGTTCGAAATGGAAAAGTCTCAAGTATTGAAATCAATGAAAATCCAACTCCAGTCGAAAGGATTGAGTGGTAATCATGAGTAAGAGTTTAACAAAAGATACCATTCGTGATATTAAGAAATCGATAGGTCGTTTCTTATCTATTCTCATGATTTGTGCCTTAGGGGTTGCCTTTTTCGTGGGAATTAAATCATCACCGCTATCTATGGAAAAGACGGTTGATCAATATTATGATGACTATAATATGATGGATTTAAGACTTGTTTCAACCTTTGGTTTTACACAAGAAGATGTCAATGCCCTTGCCAAGTTAGAAGGAATTGAAGGGATTTTTCCAACTTATTCACAAGATGTATTAACGAACTATCATAATCAAGAGTTAGTTTTAAAAGTTCATGCATTGCCAATTGACTTAAGTTTAGATGATCCGAATTATATTAATCAAGTCCGTGTCATTGAAGGGCGACTACCTGAGAAATCAGGAGAGGCGGTTGTTGAACGAAATGCCTATTTTGAATCAATCGAGATTGGTTCAACCATTACCCTTGAATCAGGAACAGACACAGCATTAAGTGATAACTTGAAAACAACAGAATATACTGTTGTCGGAATTGTTGAGACGCCCTATTATTTATCATTTGATAAAGGAAGTACGACAATCGGAAATGGTGAGATCTCAAGTTTCATTATGATTCCACAGGAAGATTTTAAATTAGATATTTATACTGAAATCTTTGTCACAGCAAGTGATGTTTTAGCACTTGATACATTTAGTAAGAAATATGAGGAGGCACTGAAACCACTTATTTCTTCTATTGAAACATTAGCAGATACGCAAACTCAAAAACGTTACGATGAAGTTTTTACTGAGGCTAATGAGGAATTAGATAAAAATCGTCAAGAATATGAAGAGAAAAAATCAGAGGCTTTAGAACAATTACAAAAAGCTGCTAATGAGTTAGAGGAAGCTAAAACAACGATTGAGTCAGGAAAATCGGAACTTGCTTTAAAGAAAGCAGAATTTGAACAAACCATTGCTGACGCTAAAAAACAAATCGCCAATGGAGAAGCGCAGTTAATAAAAGGTGAAACTGAATTTAATCAAGCTTATAATGAGTTTTATGCCAATAAGGAGAGTGCTTGGGCAAAAATTGAGGAAGCCAAACAAGAAATTAGTCAACGTGAAGAACAATTAAATCAATTAAAAACAGCCATTGATCAAATGAAAGCTAGTTTAGAAAGTCCGATGCTTACTGAAGAACAAAAGGCTGGTATTCAGGCTCAATTAACGCCACTTGAAGAACAGTATCAAAGTGGAATAACTGCGTTAGCAGCTGGAAAAGCAGAACTTGAGCAAAATGAACAAGCTTTAATTAACGGGGAACAACAGTTGTTGACAACGAAGCAAACACTTGTGGCTTCTCGTCAGGAATTAAATACGCAAAAAGCTAATCTTGAAGATGAAATAGCTAAAGCGAATCAACAATTTGACAAGGCTGAAGCGGAGCTTACAAAAGGAGAAGCTGACTTAGCTGAAGGTCAGAAACAGTATGAGGAAGCTAAAGCAGAGGCTGAAGCAGGATTTGCCGAAGCTGAAGAAAAGTTAGCTGATGCCAAGCAACAGATTGAAGATATTGCTCATCCTGAATGGTATGTTTTAGACCGTAATAAACATTATTCTTTTGTTGATTATAAAGGAGCAGCTGAAAGTATCCATGCTATTTCTCAAGTGTTTCCAGTTTTCTTCTTTATGGTTGCTGCGCTCGTTTGTTTAACAACGATGACACGAATGGTTGATGAGCAACGAATGAATATTGGAACGTTAAAAGCATTAGGATATGGTAAGTGGAAAATTGCTTCTAAGTTTTTAATTTATGCTGGTTTAGCAAGTGTAACCGGAAGTATCATTGGAGCAGTTGTTGGGAACTATGTTTTTCCAACTGTTGTAATTGATGCGTATTCAATGATGTATGTGTTACCAGAAACGATTATTGTCTTTAGTTGGTCACTTATTTTAACAGCATTGTTAATTGCAGTTGGAGTCACAACCTTATCAGCTTATTTTGCTGTCAATTCAGAACTTGTTGAAACCCCATCTATCTTAATGAGGCCAAAAGCTCCAAAAGAGGGGAAACGTATTTTCCTTGAACGTATTCCATTTATTTGGAATCGCCTGAGCTTTATTGGAAAGGTAACGGTTCGAAATATTTTCCGTTATAAAAAACGTTTCTTTATGACAGTGTTTGGAATTGCAGGATGTACAGCTCTATTATTAACAGGATTTGGTCTAAAAGACTCGATTCGTACGATTGTGGATAAACAATTTGGAACGTTATTCCTATATGATATGACATTAACGTTTAATCGTGAAAGTACGGAAGAGGATCAAGCTAATGTAGTAAGCTCTTTAAACAAGGATGAACGCATTGTCGGGTCACTTTTAACAACGAGTGAAAATGGTAAACTATTGGCCAACGATGAAGAAAAAGATATTACGATTTTTATTCCTGAGAATTTGGATGACTTAAGTCAGTTTATTCATTTCCAAAATCGTAAAACAGCGATGGATTTTAGTTTAACTGATGAAGGAGCTATTTTGACAGAAAAGATAGCCAAACAGTTAAATGTTAAAGTTGGCGATCACATTACACTTGAAAATGCTGATGGAAAAAAAGTCGAGGTTTTAATTTCAGGAATTACTGAGAACTATATTTCTCATTACATTTATTTATCAAAATCATATTATGAGCAATTATTTGATAAACAATTAAGCTTTAATCAGTTAGTTGCTATTTCTTCTCTAGAGGATGAGGCTATACAATCTGATCTTTCAAGTGAGCTAATGGCTTTAGAGGAAGTCAGCGGTATTAGTTGGGTTTCAACGTTAAAATCAAGCTTTAATGATATGATTCACAACTTGAACTACGTCATTATCTTATTGATTGTCTCAGCTGGAGCTTTAGCTTTTGTCGTATTATACAACTTAACGAATGTCAACATTTCTGAGCGTATGCGCGAAATTGCCACAATTAAAGTGTTAGGATTTTATGATAATGAAGTATCTGCTTATATTTATCGTGAGAACATTATTTTAACCTTAATTGGAACGTTCGTTGGGCTTGGATTAGGGGTGTTGCTACATCTATTTGTTATGACAACAGTTGAAATGGATATGATGATGTTTGGTCGCCAAATTCGTGGATTAAGTTATGTGTATGCAGCGGGATTAACCTTTGTATTTGCTGCACTTGTTAACTTCGCGATGTATTATAAATTAAAACGAGTAGAAATGGTTGAGTCCCTAAAATCAGTGGATTAATTGAATAAGAAAGAGAGCTTATAAAAATATAGGCTCTCTTTTTTATGCCGACTAATTTTATCGAACTATTTTGCCGGTATATAATACAATTTATCTGTTTTTGGAAAGAAAACGTATTAAATCCAATTGATTGTAGTTTTATCAGCATAATTGTTTATTAAGAACATAAACTTTTCATATAAACAGACAAAGGGATAGTTAATAGAATGATAATAAATAGTGTCATTTAATTCTAAAGGTAAATTGAAGAACAGGGGCGATAAAAGTGAAAATCTGCTATTTAGTAGTAAAAAATAATCAAATGTTAGAAGTTGATCAGAAAAGGATTACAGCAACTATTCTTGCTATGGTGAGTCTTGCCATTCCTAAACCAAATTCTATTGTCACCAGGGCAACGATGCCACTGATACCAAACGTCGACATAAAGGCATTAATTCAAGCGATTATTCAGGTTAAATATCCTCAATTGCTTAATATATACTTCACTAAAATTAGAAAAGATTATGAGCTTTTAAAGCTAGATTTTATTTAGTATTAAATATAGTTAGGTGACTAAATCAGCAAAGACTGTATGATTAACATTTAATTTTGCGTATAGAGATTGTAGAGAGTCGCACATACTAAAATAACAGAAAATTGTTTGAGTGAGGAGGAAATCAAATGTCAACTCGTTATCAAGAATGTGTAGATGAATGTTTAGCATGTATGAAGGCGTGTAACTTTTGTTTTAATGCGTGTTTAATTGATGATCATATGGAGCCTTTTGCTCATTGTATTCATTTAACAAAAGATTGTGCTGATATTTGTTCTTTTGTTGCAAAAGCTTTATCGTCACAAACAAACTTTAAGAATCAACTTTGTCAAGTGTGCGCAGAGATCTGTCGTGTTTGTAGTGTCGAATGTATGAAACATGCACATACTTATCAACATTGTTTACGTTGTGCACAAGCTTGTGAATCATGTGCTATTGCTTGCGATAAAGTACTAGAGGTTTATTGATTTGTGTCAGATGAATTTTTAAATAAAAGAGCTATCAGAGACAAAAAATTATAAAGTATTCAATAAGAAGTTAATTGAGGAAGAAAAGGTTCGTTTAGGAAGTAGTCATTTGATGGAGAAATTAGAGTCATGTAAAGGTGAATCTTTTAAGGTGTTTGTATTGATTAGGATATATGAAAATCACTGAAGTGAAAAATTAAATAAAAAATTAGTTTCTTTAATCCTAAGATTGTTTTTTCTTGGTATGATCATTTTGAAATGATGAAACAAGGAAATTCGCATGGGAAGCCTGTTAAATAATTAGCGGATTATTTTAATTGACTATCAGAAAAAGTGATTTGAATGAGTGAGGGTGAAAATGGATTTATCTGTATTCTGCTCTGCTCATATTTCAGTTGAGATGGTTAATAGCATAGAAGAGTTTAGATCAATTGTAAAATAGATTACCTCAAATAATAAAAAAAGCCTCACAAGATAGTACTGAATGTGAAAATCAGAATACTATCAGTGAGGTTTTAAATTATGTTATTAGACTTGTCCTAATAAAACTTGAACTAATAATGCCACAATTACAACAATGGCTGAAATAATGAATCCATGAAGCATAGGAAGGAAACCAGATTTTGTTACATCACGAATATCTGTTTTTAATCCGATTGCAGCTAATGCCATAACCATAAAGAATTTACTTAATGTTGAAAGAGTTGAACTTAATGCTGCTGGAATAATACCAACACTATTTAATAAAGCAGCTCCTAAGAATAATAAAATGAACCAAGGGAAAATCTTTTTGAGGTTAACTTTCTTTTGCTCAACTGCTGCACCTGCATTTTGTTTCATTTTTAATTTTTCATTTAAATATGAGAATGCTAATACGACAGGAATAATTGATAACGTACGTGTTAATTTTACGATCGTTGCGAAATCACCCGCTGCATCACTATAGGCATATCCCGCTGCAACAACTGAAGATGTATCATTTACGGCTGTACCAGCCCATAATCCAAAGGCCATATCACTTAGCCCAAGAGCCGCACCCATAATAGGGAATAAGATAACCATGACAACATCAAAAATAAATGTTGCAGAAATAGCATACGCGACGTCTGAATCATCTGCATCAATAACTTGTGATAAAGTGGCAACTGCTGTTCCACCACAAATTCCCGTTCCAGCTGAAATTAATGAACTAAGTTTCCAGTCCATTTTAAATAGTTTTCCGAATAGATAACCGAATCCAAATGCTGCCGCTAAAGTGAAGACCATAACAACAAGTGAGTATTTACCAACATGAATAATTTGGCTAACACTTAAGCTTGTTCCTAATAAGACAATGGCAACTTTTAAAAGTTTTTTTGAGCTAAAAGTAATTCCAGCTTTATATGTCGTAGTGTCTTTCATGAAAAAGTTAATAGCCATCCCCATTAAAAGTGCAAATACACTCGCCCCAATGATATGAACATATTGATTTAAAATCGTTGCAATAATTGCAATTGCTAATGAAAGAAGTACACCAGGTAAAATTTTTTTCATAAAACTCCTCCTAATTTTTATTGTATCTTTACAATACCATGTAAATTGATATAATAAAAATTATACATTTTTATACAAATATAAATATTTCTTATAGTAGGTGGAGTATGATTGATTATCGATTGCTCACATTTATTGATGTGTGCGAAACAAGAAGTTTAACTAAAACAGCCCAGCATCTTTGTTTAACCCAACCCGCAGTAACCCAGCATATTAAATATTTAGAAGAAACGTATAATACTAAATTATTAGTTTATGAAGGGAAGAAGATGCGACTTACAGAATCAGCACAGGTTCTTTTACAGTATGCATTAAAAACACAGGCTTTATTAAAATCAACCAAAACAGAGATGTATGAATTAAAAACAAAACAAGTGCGACTTAATTTTGGGGCAACCTTAACGATAGCAGACTATGTCATGCCGACCATCTTAGATGCTTATCTAAAGAGGTTTCCAGATATTCAACTTAACTTTAAAGTTCAAAATACAACTCATTTAATCGATGCTCTTTTAAAAGGTAAAATAGAATTTGGATTGTCAACACTAAACTAAACAACTTTTTTAAGGGTGTTTTTACGATACTCAACTGGGGACAAATAACCTAGTGAAGAGTGGATCCTATGATTGTTATACCAGTTAACGTAGTCGGCAAATTCATAACCTAGTTGTTCTTGGGTTTCAAATATCTGATGGTTTACAAATTCTGTTTTGATTACTTTATAGGTCGCTTCTGCAACAGCGTTGTCATAGGGACATCCCTTCATACTTAAAGAGCGTTCAATTTCAAATACCTCTAAAATCTCATCAATGATTTTATTCTTAAATTCGTTACCTCGATCCGTGTGGAAAATCTTGATTTGACTTAGGTTAGTTTGGACTGTACTGAACGCCTTCTTAACTAATTCTGCATCCTTATTAGGCCCAGAGCTATAACCGATAATTTCACGATTAAACAGGTCTACAAGCACACAAAGATAGTGCCAGCGATTTTTTACACGAACGTACGTTAAATCACTGACAACAACGTTTAAATGTGGTTGTTCATCAAAGTTACGATCCACGATATTTTCAGTGTTATCTTCGTTACATTTAGCTGTATGCGGCTTAAATTGAGCAACGGTATAATTCGATACAAGGCCTTCTTGTTTCATGATACGACTAATACGACGACGTGAAACTTGTTGTCCCATCTTTTTTAACTCTTGCTTAATTTTTCGAGTCCCGTAATTATTTCGGCTTCGACGAAAAATCTCAATGATATCAGTAACCAGTTGAGTTTCATCTTTCTTCGGTTTAGACTCGTAATAATAAGTGCTACGAGGCACATTAAGGACTTTGCACATCGCTGAAACTGAATATTTGTGTGTATTGTTTTTAATCACATTTATCTTCGTCCTAAGATCAGCGCGGCTTGCTTTAAAATATCATTTTCCATTTCCAATTGTTTAACCTTTTTACGAAGTTGGATTAACTCTTGTTCTTCTTCTGAGCGGTTATCTTTCTCCTTAAAAGAACCTGTAGAAGTTGACTGTTTAATCCATTTATCGAGTAAAGACGATGAGATATCGTATTCACGAACAATATCACATTTACGTTTCCCATTTAAATAAAGCTGGACTAATTGGTTTTTAAATTCATCTGTATACGTACGGCGAGGTCTACGAGTTTTAGTTTGGGTCATGTTAAAGCTCCTTTAGATTGATATTATTTATAATTCTACATGACCTTAAAAAAACTGTCTAATTAATTGTAACCTATCCAATTTGCCTTTATCGAAGGATATTTTGATAAAGAGCAATTCGAGCATCATTTACTTAAGAAAGATGATTTTATTTTAGTTGCATCAGCTAATAGCCCCTTAGATGAAGTCATCACACTAGAGGAATTAAAAAAGCAACGACTCATTATCCGTGAGGTTGGATCAGGAAGTCGAGACATCTTAGAGAAATTGCTAGCTAATACGAATAGTTCACTTAACCAATTTAAACAGCTTGATGAAATTGGAAATTTAAAACTTTTGAAGTATCTAATCAAACAAAATCATGGTGTGACGTTTATTTATAAAGAAGCCGTTAAAGAGGAATTAGAAAGAAAAGAATTAAAACAAATTCAAGTAGAAGGGTTTAACCTCAGTCGCGAATTCAATTTTATCTATTTAAAATCATCAATACATAAAGAAGAATATTTGAAGTTTTTAAAATTTGCTAAGAGCCAAATAGGAGAGTAACTATTAAAAAATAAGAATATCACTGATGCTAAGTAGGATTTGATGAATTGTCAAAACAACTGCGATACTTGCTCATCAAATAGCCGGAATGAAGTCTTCAAACCTAAATATTTTCTTCATGGATGATTATTTTGTTTTTGAGGAAAGAACCTTAGGGAAAAATTTAAAGAAGTCTGCATCAAAATCGAGATAACTGATTTTGGAGAAAATAATGTAATGATGAGAAATATGGGATTGATTTAAAATAGATAAAAAGGGAAATCAGTTAGATTTCCCTTTTCTCGTGGTTAGAATGAAATTGTTCCATTAACCGAATCTAGTGCTCCTTCTTGTAGTTCAACGATTTGAACATTCTTCGAAGGAATCTCATTTGTACAAGTAATACCAAATTTAACAGAAGGTCTGAATCCAAAGCGGTTATAATAATTAGGATCACCTAATACAACGACTGACGTATAGTTCATTTGTTTTTCTAATTCAAAAGCTCTTTGAACAAGTTTTGTTCCAATTCCTTCATTACGATAGTCTAATTTAATAGCCAGTCGTGCTAAGAGGAGCATCTTCTCAAACGCAAATTTTGTAAGCATGATATGTCCGACTAATTGTCCGTTGTCTATTGCAACTAGTGCCAATTCAGGAATATAGTTTTCACTTGTGCCAAGTATGTTAACCAAGTCTTGTTCAGAACCGTCAGAAACAGCTGCTGTTGCAAAAGCTTCTCTAACAAAGTCATAAATCATTTTAAATTTAGTTTTTTCTTCACATTTAATAGTTAATGTCATTTTATTTTCCTCCTACGTATGAGTTGTAAGTCTGAGGATATTAACGTGCATCCCTCTTATTGGACGGATTGTAGTAATAATGTTTGCTTTAAATAATCCCTTTTATATTGATTTTCTCACACTATAACATGTTTCTTAAAATACCATCATATAATTTAAAGATATGAGAGGAGGAATGGGGATATGCAATCTGATCAAACTGTAATTAGTATTCAATATGGTGATGTAGATGGAGATTATAACTGTGAAAAAGTCGTTTTATTTGGGACACCTTATAGTCCTGGTCAATCTTACATTCAACAATTAGAATTGTTGATTCATTATATGGATGATAGAAAGCTAAGGTTTCAACTAGATTTAACAGGATATGATATTCATTTATTTTTAGGAGATTTTTTAAAAACAAATCATAGTCAAATTCTTATTACAGGACGGACAGGTGGAAGTGGAGACTATGCAGTTGCTCGTCTTTACAATCTAGAAAATAACAGACTTAAACTCATTTTAGATGAAGAAGACCTCTCAAGAAAACTAACCTGTCAAGTAGGATATATTAATATGAATGGCACATTAGGTGTAACTTGCCCTGCCACTGGGCAAACTTTTATGCTAGAAAGTAGAGGGCATCTTAATCTGTATGCTGGTATGCGACAAGATCCAATTCAACCAATGATTACAGCTGTTAATACCATTTATCCGATTCAGCAGCCTTACGAAAACTATTATAGTCTGCAAATTCAACAACGAATCATTGGAGTCAACAATGCTGATTTATTAGGATTGATACAATCGGTTATTCAGGTAACACAGGAAGCTCCAATGATAAAAAGTCAGGCACTTGTTAAGTTTCCAAATACATAAAATAAGTATTTAATTTTGATACAGTCTTAAAATAGAGGGGTTATCTTAAAAATAACTAGAGAGATTTAGTTATTTACAGATAACCCCTTTTATTGTGTACAATCATCATTTAATAAGGGCAGTGGATACGGGGAAGATATTCAATAAAATAAGTTGTCATAGATTATATAATGTGGTAAATGTCATTATTTTAACAGATAGGAGAGGCGAGATGAAAGGATGGAACAATCAGCATTGAGAGGATTTTTTTAAGAAAAGGGATTGAATGTTATGTTATTCAGTGATTTTAAAGCAGATATACAATATAAGCTAACTCATAATCGCAAAAAGGAGTTAATTTTTTAATTAGTATAGCAGAAAATCAATCTGTAAACATTCAACAATCAGAAAGATGTAAATCTTAGTAAATTTTGTTCATTACAAAAATTTTACTGAGACTATAGGAGGGGGAATGATAAAAACTTCAAACATTTAGTTTGTAATAGTAAATATAGAAAATATGAGGATATAAAAAATCTGTTATATTAGAGGAGATAATATGCACGGATTTTCATAAAGAAAATGACTGATATACTGTGTGGGAAAAGATAAATTTGTCTTTAAAAAAGAATTTCTTCTTTATCATGATAGTGCATGGTATGATGGAATAAACAATAACATAGGGGAAAAGGAAAGTATGCAAAAAATTCAGAAGCCAAAGCGAATGAAATATTCCAAAGAAGATTTGATTTTTGAGGAAGCCATCATGGATGATCCGTATCTTGAAGGAGCTCTATTTGAAAATACAATGATTACAGATCAATGTATTGATCGATTGTATTTAAATAAATGTTATTTTAAAAATGTAATCTTTGAAAGTTGTCAATTCGACCGAATTGATTTAACAGATACGACATTTGATAACTGTGATTTATCTCATCTTAAATTGATGGATGGAACAATTCATCGTTGTGAGTTTATTAATTGTCGTTTAACTGGAAGTGATTTTTCAAATAGTAGTATTCAGAATACATTATTTAAGGATAATACTGCACGTTATGCAAACTTCTCATACAGTAAATTTAAGTCGGTGAATTTTATTAATAATCAAATGATGAATAGTAGTTTTAATGAGTGTAGTTACAGGAAGGTAAGTTATGATACTTGTAATTTATCTGAAAGTGAATTTATTAATACCTCATTAGCTACTTTAGATTTCTCGACGTGTGAGATTCATCAAGTCATCATTCCGATGGAACAGTTAAAGGGGTTAACTGTCTCAACAGAACAAGCTGTTCAATTAGCACAACTCTTGGGATTAAAGATTGTATAAGAGGTGAAAGAAATGAAGTATTATCACTATTATGAAAGTCCAATCGGAAAATTAGTTATTGTACACAATGATCGAGGAATTACAAATTTATACTTAGCACATCTTTTACAAATTGAAAATGCCATTCAAGAAGAGACGGACTTAATTAAAGAAGCAGTCAAGCAGCTTGATGAATACTTCAATGGACTGCGCCAATCTTTCGACTTACCATTAGCTCCAGCAGGAACTCATTTTCAACAGAAAGTTTGGCAAGCCCTTCGAAATATTCCTTGTGGAAAAACTTATAGTTATAAACAAATCGCAGAACAGATTGACAACTCAAAAGCTTCGCGTGCGATAGGAATGGCGAATAATAAAAATCCTATTTTACTTCTCATCCCTTGTCATCGTGTGATTGGTGGCAATGGAAAACTCGTCGGTTTTGCAGCGGGGCTAGAGGTTAAAAAGCATTTACTAACTTTAGAGGGGACTTCATATGAATGTTAAAGCACAACTTTTAGAATTAGCAGAACCAAGCTATCAGCAGTTTTCATCTCGTTTGCTTCCAGGAACACCGGATATTTTAGGTGTCCGTTTACCAATTTTACGCAAAATGGCAAAGCAAATTGCAAAAGAAAATTGGCGTGAATTTTTGAACCAAAATGATGATATTTACTTTGAAGAAATTATGCTAAGAGGGATGGTCATTGGCTATATTAAAGATATTTCTATTCATGAAGTGATGAAGCACATTCAAATTTTTGTGCCTCAGATTAATAATTGGTCTGTTTGTGATAGTTTTTGTTCTGGACTCAAGATTACGAAGCAGTATCAAAAACAATTTTGGCCTATGATTACCTCTTATCTTTCGTCGGATCAAGAGTTTGAAGTGAGATTTGCTGTTGTTATGCTGTTAATTTACTATGTAGATAACCAATATGTAACAGATGTTCTTCGGGAATTAGATCAGGTTCAGCATTCAGGGTACTACGTTCGTATGGCAATCGCATGGGCAATATCCGCTTGCTATGTGAGTTATCCTCATCTAACTTTAAGTTATTTAAAGCAGACACAACTGGATACATTTACTTACAATAAAGCTTTACAAAAAATTAGTGAATCGATGAAAAGCGATATAAAAACAAAAGAATTAATGAAACAAATGAAGCGAAATGAAGCAGATTAAAAAATAACACGAAGTGGAGAAAAAGTCGTAATTTGTTTGAAAATTAGAAATTTTAGGAGTATTCTAATGTAGAAGTATGTATCATGTTGATAAAGGGAGTGAGCCTATGGCATTCATCAAGATTTATAAGATCACCAAAGACTACCATAAGAAAATTGATGCCATCATGGATGAGAAAAAAACTGGGGATAGTGAACTTATTTATAAATTCACAACGACAAATGAACCTATTCATCAACTAGAGTCAGCTTATCATATTATGCAACGATTTCCTGTTGATGAGTATGTTAAACCAGAGGTAGCTCACCAAATTGGAATCGAGTTTGCCACTCAATTTTTAAAAGACTACTCTGATTATGTGGTTGCTACACACACACATTCAAAGGTTTTACATAATCACATTATTTTTGTTTCAAGTTCAATGAAAGAAGATGAAATGTATCGTAAGCTATATGAAGAAAAACTTCATCAACTTGTCGTTAAGATTACTAATGATTGTTGTGCTAAGCATGGGCTATCAACAATTCAATATAAATAAAAACTCGCACCTAATATTAGGTGCGAGTTTTTAGTACCATTCTTGCGGTGTATAATTTAAGTCTTGGAATAAACGTGTTTTTTCTTTCTTAGTTAAGTCACGCCATTGTCCAACGGGTAAGTTACCTAAGTGGATATTCATGATGCGAAAACGCTGAAGACGATAAACTTCATATCCTAATGCTTCACACATACGACGAATTTGACGATTTAATCCTTGAGTTAAGATAATTTTAAATTCATATTTTGAAAGTTGTTCAACTTTACATGGTAATGTTTTTGTTCCAAGGATACGAACGCCTTTAGACATTTTTTCAACGAATTCAGGTGTGATTGGCTTATCAACAGATACAATATATTCCTTTTCATGATTATTTTCAGCACGTAAAATTTCATTAACAATATCACCGTCATTTGTTAATAAAATTAAACCATCTGAATCTTTATCTAAACGACCGATATTAAACACGCGTAATGGGTGGTTAACTAAGTCAACGATATTTCCTTTAACATTTTTCTCAGTGGTACATGTAATTCCAACAGGTTTATTTAAAGCAAGATAGACATTGTTACGTGCCAAACGAATACGTTGCCCATTAACCATAACCTCATCACCTGGCTTCACTTGATCACCGATTTTAGCTTTACGACCGTTAATTTTAACGCGTCCTTCTTCAATTAGTTTATCAGCTCCACGTCGAGAAGCTTTTCAAGATTCACTAATAAATTTATTTAAGCGCATATTTTCACACCCTTTAGCGAGATTTCTTGTTGCAAATCTTTCTAAGTATACTCTGATTTACATAACTTGTCGACTAAAAAGAGAAAGTAGTGTCGAAAAAAGTCGTTTTATTAATATTTTGTTCAACTGATTAAGAAAATATGAGTTATGATATAATAAAGGAAATATGACAGCAGGAGGTTTAGAAGATGGATCAACATTATTTAGTGATGTTCTTACGTGAAGGAAGTTATATTGAGTCTAATGTGGAGCTTTTAGAGCTGGATCGCTCAACAATTGCTGAAGTGGTAGATCGTTTAATTGACTATCATAACAGTGATGAATTAGAGGATGAACTTCGTAGCTGTGGTACAAATATTCGTGCCATTATTCGTGTTTACTTAAATCATGTTGGAGATTATGGTTATGAAGATTTCTATCATTTAGAATTAGTCACACCAAAATCATTATAGTAAAAAGCACTTATCTAAAAGATAAGTGCTTTTTACTGTCCAAAGAATCATTAATAGGTTATAATGACTTTTTTTATTTTATATAGGAGCTAGAAGAAGCTATTTATATTAGGGGGAATATTAATTTTTTAACAGGGGACGATAAATTAAAAAAGTATTACAAATAATATGGGATTAAATTAACGAATTTCGAAAGGTATAGATTTAGTATTAGTATGATTCAAAATAATAAACAGATGCCTCTAATTGAGACCAATGTAGAATTATAAAATACATTTCTGTTTCTATATAGATAATTTGGTATAATAAAAAAGATGTATCAAAAAACGGAGGTTCTAACATGAATAATAACGATATCTTAATTCGTATTCGATATGCACTAAACTTAAAAGATGGACAAATGGTTAAAATTTTCAAACTTGGTGGAGTAGAAGTCACAGAGGAAGAAGTAAAAAAAATGTTAACCAAAGTAAAAGAAGAATTTGGTTTTCAAGATGCTGACAGTAATGAAACCTTACCATGTAACAATAAAATGTTAGATGCATTCTTAAATGGATTAATTACGTTTAAACGTGGTCCACAAGAAAAGAAATCTGGACAACCTGAAAATCCAGTTAGTATTACAAGACGTAATAACATTAATAATATCGTATTAAAGAAATTAAAAATTGCACTATCTTTAACGTCAGAGGAAGTTATTGATATTTTAGGATTAGCGGGTGTTAAAATTTCAAAGGGCGAATTAAGTGCCGTACTTCGTAAAGAAGGACATAAAAATTATAAAGAGTGTGGCGATCGTTACTTACGTAATTTCTTAAAAGGATTAGCCATTCAATACCGTACAACGCAAAAATAATAAATAAAGCCTTATCCTTATGATAAGGTTTTTTACTTTTTAATTGGTATATTATGTCTTAATTTGAAACAAATTGTCGTTGAAAAAAGTTTCATTTATTGATATAATTTAACTTCAAAAGAGCTGATTATGATGAAAAATTTCTATACATTGGAGAAGTGAAAAATGACAGTAAGAATTGCAATTCTAGGTGGACCAAGATGTGGTAAAACAACGTTAATTCAACAATTATATGTGGATATGAAAATCCGTGATATTAATGTCGGGGTTGCGACTGAATATAGTACCGATTATTTACGTGATAAAGGAATGATCGAATCAATTTCAGAGCAATACGGAATTTATTTAGGACAATTACATTTAGAAAAAGCATTAGATGGACATGAATATGCAGTTACGGATTACGCAACATTTGTTCCATATATTTATGGACGCTTAATGCTTGGAGATAAAAAACGTACTAAAAAAGAAATTGAGATTTTAAATGACTTATATAGTTTAGCAATTCGTGACTTACCTCAGTACGACTATATCTTCTTTGTACCTCGTGAATTTGGATATAAAAAAGATGGAGTTCGTTGGCAGGATGAAGAAGTTGCTCAAATGGTGGATGATGCAATCTTAAACTTCTTAAATGCAGAGAATGTGAAGTATGAAGTTATCACAGGTTCAACGCGAGAACGCTCAGAAAAAATCTTAAATATTGTTGGAATTGAAAAAGAAATTGTTAAACCGCAACCAGTAGAAGAATTAGCTGAATAATAAATAAAATAAAGCCTATATCAATTTTCGATATAGGCTTTATTTCATTATAAACATTTTTCAAAAGCTACACGTTTACTGCCATCAGCTAGATAAATGACACCGCAATAATCAAATCCATTTTTTATAAGAGAGCGTTGCATCGCTTGGTTATCCTCATGTGTATCGACTTTAATGCTACCAACACTTTTTTTATTACACATTAATTCAGTTTGTTTAATCATTTCAGATGAGAGCCCGATTCCTTTTAACTCATGATCAACTGCAATCCGATGGATGACGGCATAGTTATCATTACTTTTCCAATCCCCTTCAAAAATTTTATTATAAGTAGCTTCTCCTTCAAAAGAAATAGCGATGGTTCCAACAATCTTATTATTTTTTATTAAGACAAAACTATGTCCATTTTTAATATCATTTTCAATGACTTTAGCATTTGGATAACCATTTTGCCATTGATTGATTCCCTTTTCTTTGAAATATTGTTGAGCTTGTTTAATAATCTCCATGACACGTTCAATATCTTCTAGTTTAGTATATCTTAATGCTAACATCTTTATTCTCCTTTCAAAAGTGGATAATTATTAATCATTATATCACCAAGTTCTATAACATAACTCTAATGTTTTCGACAAATTTCGCGATTAGAAATGACTAATTCGTACATACTAATGAAGTAAAACTAAAGGAGGTAGTCGCTATGCAGACTGGAACTAGACGTGTTGTATTAGTTGGTACAGGATTTGTTGGAATGAGCTTTGTGTATTCAATGGTAAACCAAGGTGGAACTGAGGAGTTAGTTCTAATTGACGTTAATCATGAAAAAGCTGTTGGTGAAGCCATGGACTTAAATCACGGTATTCCGTTTGGGCCAGAAAAAATTGAAATCTGGGCTGGAGATTACTCAGACTGTAAAACAGCCGATATCGTTGTTGTGACAGCTGGTGTTAATCAACAACCCGGAGAAACACGCTTAGCCTTAGTTGAACGAAATGCGAAAATCATGCGTGATGTTATTAAAAATGTTATGCAATCAGGATTTAATGGAATTCTGTTAATTGCAAGTAACCCTGTTGATGTCTTAACTTATATTGCTTGGCAAGAATCAGGTTTACCAAAACATCGTGTCATTGGGACCGGAACAACACTTGATACCGCTCGTTTAAGATACCAAATGGGTAAATATTTAGACGTCGATCCTCGTAACGTTCACGGTTATATTGTCGGTGAGCATGGTGATACTGAAACGCCATTATGGTCACATACAAGCGTCGGTGTCAAACCAATCTTCGATATTATTAAAGATCATCCAGAATATAAAAGAGAAGATTTAGAAGAAATCTATGTCAACGTCCGTGATGCTGCTTATCATATTATTGAACGTAAACGCGCCACTTATTACGGAATTGGGATGTGTATCACGCGTATTGTTAAAGCTATCCTAAATGACGAAAACTCAGTCTTACCAGTGTCAGCTTATTTAGATGGTGAATATGGTCTTCATGATATCTTTACCGGTGTGCCTGCGATTGTCAATCGTAACGGAATTCGCGAAGTCTTTAACTTAAATATTAGTCCAGAAAAACTCGAACAATTAACTAAATCCGTCTCAATTTTAAAAGAAACATTAGATACCGTGCGTTAATTGAATAAAAGAAACCTCAATCTAGTATTGAGGTTTCTTTAGGTATCGCACTTCATATTACAATCTGTCATAACAAAAAAACCACTTACCGTTTCAAGGGCGGCAAGTGGTTTTTATTATTTCCCTACACATTCACGACAACGATTATAATCATCCTGTATTGGGAAACGTGAATCGACACGCCCACCTGGTCCAACTTCTAGATTACAATTCGCACAATAAGGGATTTCATCGTAAGTTCCATCTTCATAAAGCATAGATAAAGGTTGCATCACAAACTCTTCAAACATCTTGTCACCTCATTTCTTTATAGATAAAAATGACTATATCATTTATATCATATCTTAATCAACGACAAAATAAAATCCCTAATAACCTAAATCAAAAGAACCTAGGGTTTAATATAATATAAGCTGATTGGGTTAGTGAGCCTGTCAAGTTAAGTGTGTAAACTAATTTTTAAAAATTATAGATAGGGCTTTAAACGATCTGGATATAAGATTAATATTTGATTTAAAATTTGACTCCAATTTGAGATTTGACGTTGCCATTTCTTAGTGACTTCCATGGTTTGAAGATAGATTAATTTCATAACAGACATTTCATTTGGAAAAGCTCCTTTTCCTTTTAGAACTTTCTTAATTGGCTGTTGTAGCTTTCGATGGCGTTCGTGGTATAAATCATTTTTCTAATTTCTTTAGGGAAATTAAACAGTTGATAAACCTCTTTGATGTTATTTTCCCAAACCATAACGGCTAAAGGCACAATGGAACTCCATTTATTTTTAAAGGTCTCAAAGGCTTGTTCTGCTACTGATCGATTAATCGCTTGATAGATTTGTTTTAAATCATAACAGAATGATTTTCTATCTTGATAAGAAACAAATTTCGTTGATTGTCGGATTAAATGAACTAAACAACGTTGAACGAGGGCATGAGGAAAAACAGCTTGAATGGCCTGTTTAAAGCCACTTAAACCATCCACACAGGCAATACAAATATCTTGCACTCCACGAGCCTTTAATTCATCTAATAAACTCATCCAATA
This sequence comes from Turicibacter sp. H121, assembly GCF_001543345.1. NCBI lineage: Bacteria > Bacillati > Bacillota > Erysipelotrichia > Erysipelotrichales > Turicibacteraceae > Turicibacter > Turicibacter sp. H121. Next base: position 1,729,055 of record NZ_CP013476.1, read on the forward strand.
AGAGGCACTTTCTGCTTCTCCGATAGAGAGGCTTAAAACATCTTTGCGACCATCTAAAGACACACCTATGATACAGTAAACTGCTTTGTTTGAGGCACTCATTCCATCACGCACTTTGACATGAAGCGCATCTAAATAAATGATAGGATAAACAGGCTCTAAAGGCCGTTGTTGCCAATCTTGAATCAGTGGAATCACTTTATCAGTTACAGCAGAGATCGTTTCATGTGACGTTTCAAAGCCATAAATCTCTGCTAATGTTTTAGAAATATCACGCGTTGATAAACCTTTAGCATAAAGCGATAGAATCTTTTCTTCAATTCCGATGACATTGGTTTGACGTTTAGGCACGATTTGAGGTTCAAATGAACCTTGCCGATCTCTGGGAGTCTGAATCGTTGTTTCACCAAGACGCGTTTGAATGGTTTTAGATTGACGTCCATTTCGTGCATTTGAAGTTGATTTATTACGAAAATCATATCGGCTATATCCTAGATGTTGATCTAATTCAGCTTCTAATGCTTGTTCAATAAAGCCTCCAAACATGTCTAATAAAACAGCTTCAATATCACTAGCAGATTTAATGTTGTATTCATCTTGGAGGAGATTAAATAATTGGTTCATCGTAGCTTTTCTTGTCATAAATAATAAACTCCTTTGAAATAGTTAACTTATTATGGTAACTGTTCTAAGAGTTTACACACTTTATCTTACACCCTCGGGTTAGTAATAAATAATTAATTAAAACTGAAATGTACCGTATAAATTTATTAGGTATTGAATATAGTTTTAATTGTAGAGTTAGTGAAATATTAGGTTAAATGATTTGAATATACTAAGTTTGTTTGAATTTATTCGCAAATAATGGAAAATATTTTAAAATGATTAATAACTTAATAAAAAATAATTAAGGTAGAGGCTGCGGTTCTTAAGAGTATTCATAATGAGGTAAGCGCAATGAAGTATGAAGAAAGGAATAACCGCCGAAGGCTATAACTGAAGCTTTAAGGTTATAGACCTGGGGGTGTATAGAAGATATGCATCACTGTCACAAATGCAAATTTGTGTTGAGCTACATTTAAGAAATAGAGACTATCCTGTTATCATCTATTTTAGGATAGTATTTTTCGAAGCTCCCTTAGTATGATTCAAATGAGGGAGCTTTTATTTGTAAATGTGAGCCTCTTTATGACGAAAAGGAAGGACGACAAAATGAAATTACAAGGAACGATGTCAGTAAAAAATGATGAACTTTATATCGGAGGAATTAGTTGTTTAGAACTTGCTAAGACGTATCAAACCCCTTTATATGTCTTTGATGAACAACTTGCTCGAGAGAATTGCCGCGAATATGTGAAACATTTCAAAGTGAAAGAACATCGAAATCGAGTCGCTTATGCTGGGAAGGCCTTTTTACCCCTTCATATGTGTCAACTCATTAAAGAAGAAGGATTATATTTAGATGTGGTATCTGGTGGGGAATTATACACGGCGCATAAAGCTCAGTTCCCAATGGAAAATGTACTGTTTCACGGAAATAATAAGACCATTGATGAAATTAAAATGGGTCTTGAGTTAGGAGTAGGTCGATTTGTTGTTGATAACTATTATGAACTTGATTTGCTAGAACAGTTCTGTAAAGAAAGAGGCACATCGCAAGCGATTTATTTGAGAATTACACCTGGTATAGAAGCACATACACATGATTATATAAAAACGGGACAAATTGATTCGAAATTTGGATTTACTTTGACTAATGGGGATTTATATGAGTGTTTAGCCAGTTTTCATCGATATGATCATCTACAACTGGTTGGATTACATGCACATATTGGATCACAAATTTTTGATGTAGAACCTTTTTTAGATGAAGTAGATATTATGATGAATTTAGTTAAGGAGATTAAGGAAACATACGGCATTGAAATTAGAGAAGTTGATTTAGGAGGAGGAGTTGGCGTTTATTATACGAAAAATGATCAACCAAAAACCATTCAACAATTTTGTGAAGCCATGATTGAAAAAGTAGAAAAATCTTGTCAGAAATTAGGGATTAACGTACCGACATTAATCGTTGAACCAGGACGTTCCATTGTCGCAAATGCTGGAAGTACGCTATATACAGTTGGATCGATGAAAGATATTAAAGATGTTCGAACCTATGTCAGTGTAGATGGTGGAATGACTGATAATATCAGACCTTCGTTATATCAAGCACGTTATGAGTGTGCGATTGTGAATAAAATGAGAACAGGGGATCAAAAGCAAGTAACGATCGCAGGAAAATGTTGTGAAAGTGGTGATATTCTTATCACAGATGTTGATATTAAGGGTATTGAAACAGGTGATATCTTGATTATTGCCTCAACCGGTGCGTATGGATATTCGATGTCATCAAATTATAACAAGATTCCGAAGGCTGCGGTTGTTTCGGTTCAAAATGGAAAAAGTCGAGTGATTTGTAAACGACAAACGTTAGAGGAATTACTAGCTTTAGAAGTTTTATAGGGGGAATGAGAATATGGGGATTTTGGTTCATAAGTATGGTGGGACATCAGTTGGAACAACTGAGAAGATTAAACGGATTGCAAAACGAGTCATTGCGGAAAAGGAAAAGGGAAATGATATGGTGGTTGTCGTATCGGCGATGGGGAAAACGACGGATTATTTAGTGGAGATGTCAAAAGAGATTGCGATAAATCCCAATAAACGAGAAATGGATTTGATTTTATCCACTGGAGAACAAGTGTCCATTGCGTTGTTGTCGATGGCCTTTCAGGAATTTGGATATGACGCTATTGCTCTAACTGGGTTTCAAGCTGGAATTAAAACATATGGACCGCATACTAAAAATAAAATTTTGGATATTGATGATGAGAAAATTAAGAATTATTTAAAAGAAGGGAAAGTTGTGGTTGTTGCTGGGTTTCAAGGGGTGAATGAAAATGGTGATATTACAACACTTGGTCGAGGAGGGTCAGATACAACAGCAGTTGCTATAGCAGCGAAACTTGGTTGTCCATGTCATATTTATACAGATGTTGATGGCATTTATTCCGTCGATCCACGACTGTATAAAGAGGCGAAAAAACTTGATGTTATTAGTTATGAAGAGATGATGGAGATGGCAAGCCTTGGTGCAGGTGTGATGGAACCACGTGCTATTGAAATTGGATGTAAATATAATATTCCAATTTATGTAGCTTCAAGTATAAATGATGTGGGTGGAACTTATATTAAGGAGTATGATGAGAAAATGGAAGGGAATATAGTAACGGGGTTAAGTGTTTGTGATGATATTTTAATGGTAACAGTTAGTCATATTTTATATAACTTAGATCATGTTGCGACTTTATTTGAAAAACTAGCGATTGAAAATGTAAATGTGGATATGATTAGTCAAACAGCACCAGTTGATGGGTATATTAATGTTTCTTTTACTGCACCAAAAGATGATTTATTTATAATTGAAAAGGTGATGAGGGATTTAGAGGGTAAAGTTGAGATTAGTATAGAGAATGAAATTACAAAAATTTCAGTCGTTGGAATTGGAATGAGAAATCAAAGTGGAGTAAGTGGTCGCCTATTTAGAATTTTAGCGGATAACGAGATTTCCTTTAGGCAAGTGACAACATCAGAAATTAGTATTTCGTATACAATTGATAAAAAAGATAAAGAAAAAGCAGTTCGCGCCTTATCGAATGAGTTGAATTTGTAAAGGGGGAACGGCGTATGGATTTAAAAGAAATTTTAACAATGCATCGAGAGTATTTACATCAAATTCCCGAACTTGGATTTTGTGAGTTTAAAACATCAGCATATTTAAAAGAACAATTAGAACTTTTAGGATACAAGGTTGAATCAACCGCAAAAACAGGATTGTTAGCTTATCGAAAAGGTGAAAGTGATGAATGTATTGCTTTTCGCTCAGATATGGATGGATTGAGTTTAGCAGAAGAGACTGGCGTTGCATTTACATCTAAACATCAGGGAAAAATGCATGGATGTGGTCATGATGGTCACATGGCTATTTTACTTGGATTTGCGACTCATTTATCAAAGATTGAACCGTTAAAAAAGAGCGTATTATTCATTTTACAACCGGCAGAAGAAGGTCCAGGTGGAGCTGAGGTTATTATCAAAGAAGGAGTATTAAAAAAATATAAGGTGAAGTTTATATTTGGTCTACATTTATATCCAGAGATTGAGGAAGGAAAGTTTGGGCTTCGATCAGGTGTGATGACAGCTCAAACTGGAGAGGTTGATATTGTCATTCAAGGTCAAGGGGGGCATGGGGCGATTCCTCATAAAGCAAATGATGCGCTCATTATAATGGCTCAGTTAATCAATAGTTATCAAAGCATTGTGAGTCGAAATTTGAATCCAATTGATGGGGGCGTTCTTACCATTGGTACGATTCATGGTGGAGAGCGTCGAAATATTATTGCTGAAAAAGTAGAACTGACAGGAACGATTCGCGCATTTAGTGAAGAAGTTTATGAAACGATTAAGCGACGTATTGTAGAGATCAATACTGGACTTGAGACGATGTTTAATGCCAAAGTAAAGACGCAATTTATTGATATGTATCCATGTATTGTGAATGATAAATCATTATTTGAGTTAGTGTGTCACTCAACACTCGGTGAGAAAATGATTGAAATTGATCCGATGATGATTGCAGAAGATTTCTCTTATTATCAAAAAGAGGTTCCAGGATTATTCTTTATGCTAGGATCTCGTAATGATGCGCTTGGTTTTACAAATCCACTGCATCATTCGAAATTTAATTTTAGTGACAATGTTTTATTAAATGGCGTTGAACTGTATGATGAAATGTGTCGTTTATTAAATGTTTATTAGGGAGTGTGTAAAATGAATGGGATTAATGTTGCAATTGTAGGGGCTACTGGTTTAGTGGGACAAACCTTTTTAAAAGTACTTGAGGAACGAAATTTTCCAATTAAGGAGTTATATTGCTTTGCATCAAGTCGCTCAGCTGGAAAAACGATTGAGTTTAAAGGAAAAACTTATGTTGTTGAAGAATTAACAGAACAATCTTTTGATCGAGAAATTGATATTGCTTTATTTTCAGCAGGCGGTGGAATTAGTAAGAAGTTTGCTCCGATTGCGGCTAGTAAAGGAGTACGAGTAGTAGATAATTCTAGCGCTTGGCGCATGGAAGCCGAAATTCCACTTATTGTACCAGAGGTGAATCCTCATGTTTTAAGTCATAATGACTACATTATTTCGAATCCAAATTGTTCAACGATTCAATCCGTCGTTCCATTAAAAGTGTTACATGAGGCATTTGGAATTAAACGCATTGTGTATTCGACTTATCAGGCTGTATCTGGCTCAGGGGTGAAGGGGCTTCATGATTTAGAAGCGGGAACAACTGAGTTTTATCCGTATCCGATTGTTGGAAATTGCTTACCCCATATCGATGTATTTTTAGATAATGGGTACACAAAAGAAGAAGTTAAAATGATTGAGGAAACGAAAAAAATTTTAGGAGATCAAAATATTAAAGTAACAGCAACAACAGTACGAGTGCCTGTTAAGTATGGACATTCTGTTTCGATGAATTTGGAGTTTGAGCGTGAGTTTGAGTTAGAAGAGGTTTATAGGCTACTACAAAGCGTGGATGGCTTAGTAGTACATGGTCACGAAAATTCGCTCGATTATCCAATGCCTATTGATGTTGAAGGGCATAATGAAGTTCATGTTGGCCGAATTAGACGTGATTTTAGTGTCGATTCAGGTTTAAATTTATGGGTGGTTGCCGATAACATTAGAAAAGGTGCAGCAACGAATACCGTTCAGATTGCTGAATTACTGTTAGATTATTTGTAGGAGATGGGAAAGATGTTTAGTGGATCAGGAGTAGCGATTATAACACCATTTAAAAATGATCGAGTTGATTATGAAAAATTACGAGAACTGCTAGAGTGGCAAATTGCTAATGAGACAGATGCGATTATTATTTGTGGAACAACGGGTGAATCTGCAACGATGAGTGATGCTGAACGAAAATCGGTTATTAAGTTCACGGTTGAGGTTGTTAATAAACGGATTCCTGTCATTGCAGGAAGTGGAAGTAATAATGCTGCGTATGCGGTTGAATTGAGTCAATATTGTGAATCGGTTGGTGTCGATGGCTTGTTAGTTGTAACGCCTTATTATAATAAAGCAACAGAGAAGGGGCTTTTGAATTATTATGAGTTGATTGCAAGTCATGTCAATTTACCAATTATTTTATATAATGTGCCGGGACGTACAGGGGTAAATTTAACACCAAAGATGGTTGCAAAGTTAGCAAAGATTTCGAATATTATTGGGATTAAGGAAGCAAGTGGTGATATTTCACAAGTGGCCGAAATAGCTCGCTTATGTGGAACAGATTTTTCAATTTATAGTGGAAATGATGATATCATTATTCCAGTTTTATCACTTGGTGGAAAAGGAGTAATTTCAGTTTTAGCGAATATTTTACCAAAAGTTACACATGATTTAGTAAGTAGCTATTTAGAGGGCGAAGTAAATAAAGCACGTGATTTACAACTAAGTGTGAATGGACTTGTGCATACTTTATTTATTGAGGTAAATCCAATTCCAGTTAAAACAGCCATGAATCTCATGGGGATGAATGTAGGAAACCTCCGCCTTCCTTTAACAGAAATGGCAGCAGAAAATTTAGCAATTTTACAAGACGAACTAACGAAGTACGGATTATAGCACGAGGTGATATCAGATGTTGAATGTAGGTCTAAGTGGATGTAATGGAACGATGGGACGAATCATCCATGATTTATTATTAGAACAAGAAAATGTTCAAGTCGTTTTTGGGATTGATATTGAGCCGGAACGCTATGAGAATGATTATCCAGTATTCACAGATCCATATGAAATTAATGTAGATTGTGATGTGATTATTGATTTTTCAAAGCCAGAAAATATTGATCATTTATTAGATTATTGTGTGAATCATGAGACAGCAGTTGTGATTGCTACGACTGGACTTAGCGAAGCACAGGAAGCCAAAATTATTGAAGCTTCGCATAAGATTCCAATCTTCCGTTCAAGTAATACATCACTTGGAGTCAATGTATTGCTTGACTTAGTAAAAACAGCAACGCGTTTATTGAATGATAACTTTGATATTGAGGTTATTGAAAAGCATCATAATAAAAAGGTGGACGCCCCAAGCGGAACAGCTTTTATGATTGCTAACTCAATTAATGAGGAGCTTAATCAAGCGATGGATTATAATTATGGTCGTCAAGGTAATCATATGAAACGAAATGAAAAAGAGATTGGGATTCATTCTGTTCGGGGAGGAACGATTCCAGGTGAGCACACGGTTATTTTTGCAGGACCGGATGAGATGATTGAAATTAAGCATACGGCGTTATCGAAAAAGATTTTTGCCGAGCAAGCCATTAAAGCAGCAGAATTTATTACACATAAAGAAGCGAAGTTATATAACATGAGTGATATGATGCATGCAAATTAAGGGGGAAAAGAGAAATGAGTGAAATTAGTTTAACAGATCCATATGAGATTGCACGATATATTAAAGAAGCAAAAAAGAGTACACCTGTTAAAGTTTATGTTAAAGGAGATTTAGACGGTGTACAATTTCCAAATTGTCGTGTGTTTGGGGAAGGCCGTTCTTTAGTTGTTTTTGGTGAGTATACTGAAATTCAATCGGTACTTGCTGAAAATAAAGGGCGAATTGAGTATTATGAAATCGAAAATGATCGTCGTAATTCAGCCATTCCGATGCTTGATTTAAAACAAATTAAAGCTCGGATTGAACCTGGAGCAATTATTCGTGATAAAGTTAGCATTGGTGAAAATGCAGTTATTATGATGGGGGCGGTTATCAATATTGGTGCTGAAATCGGTGAGAATACAATGATTGATATGAATGCCGTTGTTGGTGCACGTGGAACGATTGGAAAAAATGTTCATATTGGAGCAGGATCGGTTATTGCAGGTGTGTTAGAACCACCTAGCAAAACACCAGTTATTATTGAAGATAACGTGATGATTGGGGCGAATGCGGTTATTTTAGAAGGTGTTCGTGTTGGAGAGGGTGCCGTTGTTGCAGCTGGAGCTGTTGTTACACAAGATGTTGCACCCAATACAGTTGTTGCTGGAATGCCAGCCCGTGTCATTAAAGAAAAAGACGAACAAACAGCTGACAAAACGCAAATTTTAGAAGATTTAAGATAGTAAGAAAAACAACAGGGGACCCCTGCGCTACGTGATTTAATCGAAAGATTAAAGTCGTAGCTTTCCTCCACTGGTAGGGCGAGTGGCTCAGAGTTTATGAAGATGATACGAATGTTGTTAGAGAATAAGAAAAAGAGGTATATCAACTAGATATGCCTTTTTTAATAAAGGGGGATTTTTAATGTTAAGGTTTGAAAAATACCAAGGAACGGGGAATGATTTTGTTATTTTTGAGATGTCTGAGTTAGATGGTTTGCAACATTCTCTACTAGCACAAAAGGTTTGTAATCGACGTTTTGGAATTGGTGCAGATGGAATGATTGTTGTTGCGCCTTCTAAAGTAGCTACAATGCAAATGATTTTTTATAATGCAGATGGAAGTATAGCGACGATGTGTGGAAATGGGATTCGCTGTTTTGCAAAGTATGCCACTGATCATGAGTTAGTTAAAACGAAAGTTTTTACGGTAGAAACATTAGCTGGCATTTTGACACTTGAAATAATTGAAAGTGATGATTTAACTAGTTTAGTGCGTGTAAATATGGGAAGTGCTATTTATCAACATGAATCAGTTCCGCTCCCAGGTGACGGAGATAAGTTTATTAATCAAATGCTTGAAGTTGATGGAGTACCGTATACTGTGAGTAGTTTATTCATGGGAACGATTCATACCGTATTATTTATGGATAACATTGATGAAGAGGCGGCGGCACGAATAGGAGCAGCCATTGAAAATCATCCACTATATCCGAACAAAACGAATGTAAATTTATGTAAGGTAGTAGACTCGAAAAATATCGATGTTTTAACATGGGAGAAGGGGGTTGGAATTACACTCGCTTGTGGAACTGGATCAGCGGCTTGCGCCTTATTAAGTCAAGATCTTTATGATTGCGAAACTAGCGTTACCGTTCATGTTAAAGGTGGTAACTTACTTATGGAACGAGTAGGTGAGGAAATATATATGACGGGACCGGCAACATTGATTTGTAAAGGACAGTACCTATATAATTAGCGCTACTATAGTTGGTCTTTCTATCAAAAAGACTGATTCTGATATATATATTTATGACATAGAAAAAAACCTTCTAAAGTACTTAGGTTTGCTAGCTCACTTTAGAAGGTTTAATTAATTTTATCTATTCGATCAAACTAGGTCTCCCTAGTATTAAGTTAAGATAGCACGTTAAATAGATGAAATGTTAATTGCTATCTTCATTAATAATATATGAAGGAAGGAGAATTGAGGAACAAAAGAATAGACAAGAGTAAGAAAAAAGGATACATCAAGTATCCTTTTTATTCATATTTTACAGCGTCTTCTGCTGTTACTTTGAAATAACCATCTGGCATTGGGCCACGTTGGTCTTCGTAAAGCTTGTTTTGTACATAAATGGCGACTTTATCGACATTGTAGTTGTAGCCATATGTATTAACTAAAGCATCAATGAAGCCTGCTTCAATACCTGAACCAAGATTAGTTGAGAGATGAAAGCTTTCGTTAAAATAAATATTTAAGATACCACTTTCCTCATCGAGTGTGGCTGAGGTAACAAAGGTATCTTCATTTATTGTTACAAAGTCTTTATTGTCTTGGTTCTCTTTAAGTGCTTCAGTTAAAGCATTAACATAGGCATTTTCGATGACGTCTACTTCCTTATCGACATAAAACATTTGATTCTGTTCTATATCATAGTAATAAAGTCGACTTATCCGTTGTTGAGTGTTAGGTGTTTGATTTGAATCTGAATTATCGTCTTGATTAGAATCATCAGATTCAGTTTTATTAGTTGAATCAGTGTTAGAATCGGAATTATTATCTTCAGGTATGGAAGTTTGGTTCTCTTCTTGATCACTTGTAGAAGAATCGTTTTCAGATTGTGCTGCTTGATTGCTATCTGATTCCTGTTCATTTGCTGGTGAACAGCCAAATAAACTAAAAACCATAAACAAACATGTCATCATTGCTACAATAAATTTCTTCATAAGACCCCTCCTAATAATTCGATTCGATAGTATTATAACAAGAAGAAATGTAAAAAAATGATGTATTATGGTAGGGTTAAAATAATTATAAAAAGTTTTGTGCGGGTGATAATTATAATTAATGAACAGAGGTGGAGAAAGATAGGATTAAATTGATTATGATTGCCTTTTTTGTAAGAGGACATCATTCTGATATCGCAAATATAAGTATTTAAGTGTCTAATGATATAGAAGATGTTTGGTCATAATGAAGTTAAATGCCACTTATTAGTATTAGGTTTTATGCTTAAGACAATAAGTGTTTTTAATGGTCTCGATTTTCTTTACCATTGAACTATGTAACATTTGATGTGTTATATTAGTCATGGTTTAAAAGAATAAACGAATAATGAAATTAACTAATAGAGAATATAAAAACTAAAAGAGGTGATTAAGCGATGGAAAAGAAGATTAAAATTCATGTGTTTCACACCGGAGAAGTAGGGGTTGATCCTGCGGTTCCATTTAGAGATGTTTCTCGTAATCCAATTGCCTATACAGGGTTATTTCGAAGTAAAAAAAGGAGAATTTTGCTTCCTGTATCTGCTTATTTAATTGAACATCCGAAAGGATTGGTCTTAATTGATACAGGGTGGCATCGTGATGCTAGAATTGATCAAATAAAGCATATGTCTTGGAAATTAAATTTTGCAAGCAAGGCAAGATTACCTGAAGGAGAGGCAATTGATGAACAATTTGGAAAGATAGGAATTAAACCAAGAGATTTAGACTATGTATTTTTAACTCATTTAGATGTTGATCATGCAAGTGGACTTGAACTAGTGAAAGAGGCTAAGCATATTATGACAAGTAAAGAAGAACTAGAAGCAGCTCAAAAAGGTGATATTCGATATTCAGATCGCTTTTGGAATGGTGTTAATTTAGAACCATTTGAGATGAAAGTTTCAAGTTATGGTCCATTTGGTAGAAGCTATGATGTGTTTGGTGATGAAAGTGTCTTACTTATTGATGTAGCAGGACATACAAAAGGGACAAGTCTAGTAATGGTTCAGAATCAAGGACAATTTGTTTTATTAACAGGAGATACGGGCTATGCTAAAGAGTCATGGGAAGAGCTTCGTCTTCCGGGGCCTGTTGATGATAAAGAAAAGATGAGAAAGACATTAAAATGGGTTCAGGAAATGTCAAAAAAAGAAGGATGTGTGGAAGTTTTAGCGACGCATGATCCAGAGGTTATCCCTCACGTTATTGAATTGTAGGAGGTCTGAGATGAAGGAGTGTCAATATAGGCTTAAGCGTATTATAAAAGAATTTGAAGTTTGCCATGATGCGCTAGTAGCTATTGGTGATGAAACGAGGCAACTTATTATTATGACGCTTTTAGAAAGTGATTGTAATGGAATTCGTGTCGGTGAAATTACAGAGAAAACGCATCTTTCCAGACCTGCTGTTTCTCATCATTTAAAGATTTTAAAAGAAGCAGGGATGATTAATATGAGAAGGGAGGGAACGAAAAATTATTATTATATGGATGCGAATGAAACTCAATGGGGGCAGATTGCCCAACTTGTAAATCATATTTACGAGGTGGTAAAGGATTTCGCACCCATTGATACAAGGAAGGGAGATGATTAGTATTGTTAGTTAAGTTATTAGTTTGTTTAATTGCTGGTTTAGGGGCAGGGATTGGAACTGGGTTAGCAGGATTGAGTGCAGCAGCAGTGATTTCACCGATGTTAATTAGTTTTCTTGGAGTGCCAGCTTATCAAGCTGTTGGAATTGCTCTCTCTTCAGATGTATTAGCCAGTGCCATTTCAGCGTATACGTATGGAAAAAATAAAAAGCTTGATATCAAGAATGGCTTAGTTATGATGGGAAGTGTTTTAATCTTTACCATGATTGGAAGTTATCTTTCAAAATTGGTCCCAAATCAAATGATGGGGAATTTTTCAATGTATATGACCCTTCTTGTGGGAATTAAATTTATAGTTAGGCCGATTATGACAGCTCCAGATGTAGTAGAAGAAAAGCCTACGCGTACAAAAATTATTCAGTCTATTTTATGTGGCGTACTAGTCGGGTTTATTTGTGGATTTGTGGGTGCCGGTGGCGGAATGATGTTGCTTTTAATTTTAACGAGTGTATTGGGCTATGAATTAAAAACAGCTGTTGGAACCAGTGTTTTTATTATGACATTTACCGCTTTAACAGGAGGTGTCTCACATTTAGTGATTGGCGGCATACCTAATTTAAAAATATTGTTTTTATGTATGATTTTTACATTGATTGGAGCAAGAGTCTCAGCAAAATTTGCAAATAAGGCTTCAGCTAAGGTTTTAAATCGAACATTAGGTGTAGTACTTACTGTTATCGGAGGCTTAATGATCATTATGGATTTATTAAAATAAGAAAAAAGTGAATTAGATTTCAAAAGTTGAAATTTTTAAAGTCATCGACAAGCACTAGAGTGATGTGAAAAGGGAATGAATATTAATTTCGTTAGGTTTTAAGTGAAAAAGTTCAATAAAAAAAGTCATTGAATAGTTGTGATCTATTTCAATGACTTTTTAAATTAAATGAATTTTATTTTTTCTTTATTATCATTGTAATCAATGATGATATCAGTGCAAATTTTAGATGAAAGATTCGCTTCACAGATGTGAGCTAATTGGATTAGGAGATATTCACCTGTATAGCAATATAGACATAACCCTTCAGGTTTTAAAACATAGGAGATTGGAAGGACCTCTATCATTTCATGATTTATCTTTAATTTAATGAAGGCCCGATTGTCTAGAGCCTGATTGATTATTTGACAGAGTTCACTTTCTAAATCAAAATTAGGATAAGGTAAGTCAATAATTAAACGTTTTTGAAGATGATTGATGATGTCTGAGCATTTATTAGGGTCCATGAGTCGAAATTTATCGATCAAAGAAGCTTCATGAATACTTTCACTGAGATGTTCTCCAATATACAAGGAGGTGATTAGCGCACAGTAGTCACTCTGTTTAAGAACTTGTTTAGCAATAATATAGTTTTTATCTATTTCAACGCCACCATCTTTTCCACGATAAATAATAATTGGAATACCTAAAATAGATAATTTATCTAAATCTCGTTGAATTGTTTTGGTTGAGACATTGAACGTTTTAGCTAGTTCCTTGATTGTCACTTTTGAGCTGCATTTTAATAGATAAAATATTAAATCTAATAATCTCATGCTACTGTTATTTATTATTTTTTAACCACATGATAGCACTATAGGCATGCATAGCGGCACCTGTTACAAGAATATCCTCATTAAATTGTACCTTTTCATTGTGCATTGGTTCACCAAATAAAGGATTTTCATTCTTTGCACCAGCGCCTAACATTAAATAAACACTTGGTACTTCATAAGAGTAAGAGGCAAAGTCTTCTGATCCCATACCACCTTGCTCGAATAAAATAACTGCTTGTTCGCCTACTAAATCTTTTACATATGAAGTTACTTCGTGCGCAAGTTTATTGTCATTAGCTAGTGGTGGAGTTGATGATAACTCAATTAATTCGGCTTCTCCTCTAAACATTTTTGCTGTCGATACAACGATATCGTTGATGCGATTAAAAATAAATTCTCCAATCTCTTTATCTAAGCTTCGGATAGTTCCTTCCATAATCACTTGTCCAGGAATGATATTAGGAGCATCTCCACCTACAAATTTACCGATAGTTACAACGGCTGGCTGAGTAGTAGCAATTTCTCGGGCAATAATTTCTTGTAAAGAAATATAAATGTGTGCGGCAATATTGATTGGATCCACACCTGTTTCCGGCATTGCTCCATGACATCCCTGTCCGTTAACTACGATTCTAAAACGATTGCACCCTGCAATAGTCGTTCCTAATCCACATAAGACAAGGTTTGAAGGTGTTCCAGAATGGACATGCATCGCCATTGCTGCATCTACTTTAGGATTTTCAAGGACACCAGCTGCGATCATCTTTTTAGCACCAGTAAAACCTTCTTCATCAGGTTGGAAAACAAGTTTAATCGTTCCTTCAATTTGACTTTGATTTTGTTTTAATAACTTAGCAGCACCAAGTAACATGGCTGTGTGCATATCATGTCCACAAGAATGCATGCATCCATTGGTTGATTTAAAATCACAACTTGTTTCTTCTTTCATTGGTAAAGCATCCATATCTGCTCGTAATAAGAATGTTTTTCCTGGTTTTTCACCTGAAATTGTCGCAACAATTCCACTCTCACAAATTTCTGTTGGTTCATATCCAAACTCTTTTAATTTATCCATTACAAATGCTTTTGTTTTTGGAAGAACAGCTCCCACTTCAGGATTTTCGTGAATGATTCGTCTGTAATTAATTAATTCATCTTTGATTAATAAGGCTTGTTCAATAAATGGATTCATAAATATCCCTCTTTACTTTCTAAATTTTATTTAATTAATGTCTATCATAACAAATAAATAGGACATATATAGTCTACATTAAAATTATTTTTTATACATAATAAAAATTTTTTTCTTTGTTTTTTTTAGAATATAAGCCCAGATAAGTTTTTTACATCGTAAAAATTTTAAATGCCTTAGTAGCGTCGGATTAGATTTCTTTGAGAGATTTGCAGGTAACCTATTCCCTAGCAGTTGAGAATGAATATTCTTCAAAAATGCTAGTAAATCTCTAGACTATAATCTGTCCTAGGATTAACGGCGATCATTAGCTAAGACTGATGTAGAATTGTAAAATACATTTCTGTTTCGTGAAGATTTTTTACTAACTATAATGATAACGGTTAAAAAAAACAATTGCTTTTATAGAACTCTCTGAAAGAATATGATACGATGATAGCAGTATCATTTAATTAATGAATATCATTGCATGAAGAGGAAGATGTATGTTTAATCATGAACAAATCAAAAAATTTACAGATGTAGAGATGTTAATCTATAATTATGTTATACAAAATTCGCAAAATATTCGATATATGACGATTAGAGAATTGGCGGATGCCGTTCATGTCTCAACTTCAGCTATTATGCGTTTTTGTAAGAAGTTAGACTGTGAAGGGTATGCGGAATTTAAGGTTCAATTCAAGTTGTATTTGGAAGATAAGAAAGAAAAACAACCATTAAATGATATATCAGAAGTCATGAATTATTTTGAGACCATTGATAATATTGAGTTTGAAAATAAGATTAATCAAATTGCTGAAATCGTTAGTGCCTCACAACAAATTGTCTTTATAGGGGTTGGGACTTCAGGGATTTTAGGAAAGTATGGGGCTCGCTATTTCTCTAATATTGGAAAGTTGAGTTACGTAATAGATGATCCATTTTATCCTAATATTGGTCATATTAGTGAGGAGATTGTTGCTATTGTTCTTTCCGTATCAGGGGAAACAGAGCAAACAATTAATTTAGCCAGACACTTTTTACAGCAACGTTGTACAGTCGTGAGTATTACAAATAGTATGAATTCAACGTTAGCAAAAATGTCACATTACAATCTTTCGTATTATATGACAAATCAAAAGAATAAGAAAGAGTATGACATTACGACACAAGTTCCTGTCATTTTTATTTTAGAGTCCATTGGAAGAAGAATTAAATAAAAGGCGTAGACACAGTAATTGTGTTTACGCCTTTTTTCTGTCACAAGGTGTTTCGTCTATGTCACGAGTTTCAAAGGTATGATACAAATTCTTGTTTTTTCTAATAATAATGACAAAAAGCGCTTTATTATTTAAAATAAGTGTGCAAGATAGTTAGAGAAATGATGTGGAGGTATTAAAATGGCTAGAGATTATGCACAGACAGCCAAAGAGCTAGTTGCTGCTTTAGGTGGGAATGAAAATATTAATAATGTTACTCACTGTGCAACGCGTTTACGTTTTATTTTAAGCGATCATAAAGTGGTTAATAAAGAGAAAGCAAGTAAAGTTCAAGGGGTTATTACAACGGTAGAAGCAGGAGGGCAATTTCAAGTTGTAATTGGGAATCATGTTAAAGATGCTTATGAACAAGTACTAAAATTAGTAGATGTTAGTGAAGAAAATGTCTCAACTTCAACAGAGAAGGTTGACATTTTTAGTCGAATCATTGATATCATTTCAAGTATCTTTGCTCCGTTCTTATATACATTAGCCGCTTGTGGGATTTTACAAGGGATTTTAGGAGTTTTAGTTGCATTAGATTGGATTGATACAGCAGATGGAACATACCAAGTTTTAAATTTTATTTCTTGGACAGC
The DNA here is from genome assembly GCF_001543345.1 of Turicibacter sp. H121. NCBI lineage: Bacteria > Bacillati > Bacillota > Erysipelotrichia > Erysipelotrichales > Turicibacteraceae > Turicibacter > Turicibacter sp. H121. Next base: position 1,745,537 of record NZ_CP013476.1, read on the forward strand.
ATTCACATTCTTACCTGTTTTAATTGCGATTACAGCAGCTAAGAAATTTAAGGTTAATGAATTTATTGCCGTTGTTATTGCTTGTGCCTTAATTTCACCAGATTATAATGCAATGGTGAATGATGGAACACAGTTAAGCTTTTTAGGAATTCAAATTCAAATGTTAAGCTATACATCATCAGTTATTCCAGTTATTTTAGCAGTATGGTTAGCATCTTATGTTGCAAAATTCTTTGAAAAAGTATTACCGACAGTTATTCGAAACTTATTCACACCAATGTTTACAATCGCTATTATGGTACCAGTTACGTTATTAGTTTTTGGACCATTTGGTGCAACAGTTGGTGGAGCGATTGGAGATACATATAATTTCTTATATAACTTAAGTCCAATTGTGGCAGGTATTGTTGTTGGGGGGCTTTGGCAAGTAGCAGTTATCTTCGGAGTTCACTGGGGAATTACGCCGGTTACAGTAGGAAACTATGCTTCGCTTGGATTTGATACATTTACAGCCCTTCAAGCATCTGCTGTATTTTCACAAGCTGGGGCAGCCTTTGGGGTATACTTTAAATCTAAAAATAAGGAATTAAAAGAAGTTTCTTTACCAGCGGCTGTTACAGCTGTATTCGGAATTACAGAACCTGTTGTTTATGGAGTTAACTTAAGACTTAAAAAACCAATGATTTGCGGATGTATTGCTGGTGCTATTGGTGGAGCGATTGCGGGAGCGTTTAATGCAGTCTCATGGAGTTATAATATGCCTGGTATTGCCACAATTCCTGCCTTCTTTAAAGTAGGATATATGACGCCATTTATTGGATTTATTATTTCAATCATTGTATCATTTGTACTTGGTATGGTATTAACAATGATCGTTGGATTTAATGACGAAAAATAAACAAATTAGTAGAGTTAAAAGAGCAATGATCGACTCATTGCTTCTTTACTATTTTGAAGCAGAAAATTATTTAAAAAATTAGATTAGGAGGTCCTGCTATGAATCAATTACCTAAGGAATTTTTATGGGGTGGGGCTGTTGCAGCTCACCAAGTAGAGGGAGGCTATAATAAAGGTGGTAAAGGAATCAGTATCGTCGATGTTTTAACAGGTGGAGCTCACGGTGTCGATCGAGTGATTACCGATTCAATTGAAGAAGGTAAATATTATCCTAATCATGAAGCCGTTGATTTTTATGGTCATTATAAGGAAGATATTGCACTATTTGCTGAATTAGGATTTAAGTGCTTTAGAACATCTATTGCATGGACACGAATTTTTCCGAAAGGTGACGAATTAGAACCTAATGAAGAAGGATTAAAATTCTATGATGACTTATTTGATGAGTTATTAAAATACAATATTGAACCCGTTATTACGTTATCTCACTTTGAAATGCCATATCACTTAGTTAAAGAATATGGAGGATGGAAAAATCGTAAGGTTATTGATTTCTTTGTTCGTTACAGTGAAGTCGTGATGAAACGTTATAAAGATAAAGTTAAATATTGGATGACGTTTAATGAAATTAATAATCAAAAAAATTATAAGTATCCATTATTCGGGTACACGTGTTCTGGAGTTATTTTTAATCAGGATGAGAATCCTGAACAATGTATGTATCAAGTCGTTCATCATCAATTAGTCGCAAGTGCTAAAGTCGTAGCATTAGGACATCAAATTAATCCAGACTTCCAAATTGGGTGTATGATGGCGTGTGTTCCGTTATATCCATACTCTTGTAAACCAGAAGATATGATGTATTCTGTTGAATCAATGCATGATCGTTATTTATTTAGTGATGTTCATGTACGTGGTGAGTATCCGACTTATGCAATTAAGGAGTGGGAACGTAAAGGATTTAATATTCATATGGAACCAGAAGATAAAGAAATCCTTAAAAATGGAACAGTAGATTATATTGGATTAAGCTATTATATGACAAATGCAGTTAAAGCGGACAATGTCGTAGAAGGAAATGGATTATCTGGATTCCCAGGAAGTGTACCAAACCCACATGTTAAATCATCGGATTGGGGATGGCAAATTGACCCGATTGGATTAAGATATGCGTTAAACTTATTATATGAACGTTATCAAAAACCTTTATTTATCGTAGAAAATGGTTTTGGAGCTATCGATACAGTTGAAGAGGATGGTTCAATTAATGATGATTATCGTATTGATTACTTAAAGGCCCATATTAAGGAAATGAGAAAGGCAGTAGTATTAGATGGTGTAGACTTAATGGGATATACACCTTGGGGATGTATTGATTGCGTCTCATTCACAACAGGTGAGTATAAAAAACGTTACGGATTCATTTATGTTGATAAACATGATGATGGAACGGGAACGATGAAACGTATGAAAAAGAAAAGTTTTAATTGGTATAAAAAAGTTATTGAAACAAATGGCGAAGAATTATAATTTATTAACCTAATTAACCATAAACCATGAAAAATAAAAATCATTCATTATAATTTTAGCTTGAAATAATAAAATTACCTAGAATAAGGGAAAAGGGCTACCTCTTTTAAAAATGAGGTAGCCCTTTTTATGTATCAAAAAACCATTTATTTTAAATAATCTAAAAGTACTTCTTTAACCATTGAGACAACGCCGAGTGTTCCAAGTCCTTCTTGGACATCTTCTACAACCATGGCAATGGATACGTTAGACGAATCTAAATCTGTTGCAATAAACCATCCATTTTCGCTTCCTGTTTCACCTTGAGATGATTTGATCTCAGCTGTTCCTGTTTTTCCAGCTAATTTAATTCCATCAATTTTAGCTAAATGTCCAGTTCCATCACTATCTTCAACAACTGCACTAAAGGCATCTTGTAGGATAGAAAGATTTTGTGTTGAAATGACTGACTCTTTAAGAACACTCGGTTGGTGATTATCGGTCAAAATAAGAGTGGGAGCCATAATGTTTCCGCTATTTGATAAAGCACTGTAAGCAAGTGCCATGTTTAATGTTGAGACCATGATTTCTCCTTGTCCATATCCTGTATCTGCAAGAAGAATATCACGATTAAGCGTTCCATTATTAGAAATTTGACTCTGTTTGATTGGATAGCCAATCGCTAAGTCTGTTCCAATAGTAAATTGTTCGGCTCCTTTAATCAGTGCCTCACTTCCCATTTCAAGAGCATTCATCCCGAAATAAATATTGTCCGAATATTTAACAGCTTCTTTTAAAGCAACGTTTGTTTGAGCATTAATCCGTCTAATATGATAATTTCCCCAGGAGCTATCTTTTTGCCACTCCCTCCCATTGATTGTTTTGATTTCAATTGGATCAAGCGTTCCATTTTCGAGTCCTGTTGCTGCTGTAATGAGTTTAAATGTTGAACCTGGTGAATAAAGAGTAGCAAAACGATTTTTTTCATCAGCAAACTGAATTTCTTCACGGTGCTGTTGTTCACTTTTTGTCATATAAGTTGTAAACCAATTGGAATTATAAGATGGTGAGCTAACTAAGGCTAGAATATCACCCGTTGTTGGATCGACGGCTGTTGCTGAACCTTTTTCACCATTCATTTTTTGATAGACAGTTGTTTGTAAATAAGAATCGATAGAAATTTTGATATCTTCTCCATGTTGTGCTTCTTTTAAAGCAAGAGTTTCAACCTTAGTACCATCGCGTTCAATATAAATTTCAACTCCGTTAATTCCTCTTAGTGTTGTCTCATATACTTGTTCAAGTCCGGCCTTTCCGACCATTGAGGCTGTGGTATAAATGCCTTCTTCATCTGCTTTTAATTCTTCTTCACTGATTGGTCTAATATATCCTAATAATCGCCCGAATGCTTCATCATTTTTATAGATTCGACCTTGCTTACTTTGTGTTAAGATGCCTTCTTTACGACGATTTTCTAATAATGTTAATTTAGGGGAATCTGGAAGTAAATCCACAATAGGGACAAAATAGTCTGGATTTGAATTCGCAGCTAATTTTTTTGTAATGGTCTCTTCGCTAATATCTAATATATTAGCTAACTCTTTAATTTTATTATCTCTGTTCTCCTCATCAAAAATAGCAGGATGGATTCCAACTGTAACCAGTGTGCCATCTGATGCGAGTGCTTCTCCATTTCGATCAAGGATGCTTCCGCGATTTGCAGTTTGAGTGCTGACTCTGACCTTATCACCACTTTCCATCATCGGGAAAATTAAGCTCTCTGACCAAATGACTTTTAACTCTTTATCCTCTTTTATAAAAGGAAGCTCAAAATCAGAACGATTGACTTCTCCCGCAACAGTATTCATTGTTAATGAGAAAGGAATCACCTTATTTTCAGTATCAATTTCTCCCATTTCAAGGTCAATGTTGCTGGCCTTAATTCCTGAATAAATATTTGTATATCTTGTTATAAAATCTTCTTTTGTTATTGCTTGTTGTGACTCACTGCTTAATAAAAGATATAAACCTTCATAATCTTCATTTACCAATTTTTCTTCAAAGCTTTCAAATAACAATTTTTCAGCATCTGATGAACAACCAGTTAAGAGTAAGGCACAAAATGCTACAATTCCTAGAACTCGTTTCATTATAATCCTCCTTTTGTTAATTTTCTTTATTATGTAAAGTTATACCATTTTTAGAAAAGGAATTAAACGATATTTCCTTAATCATCTTCCTAATCTTATATAAAGGTATTTAGAATACATGCGTTTTATTCCTAGTCAGAACTATGACTTCAGATGATTTCATACTAAACTAAACAATTTTAAAAGGAGGGGATGATTTATGACAAGAAAAGCTGCAATGAAACAATTATTTAATTTCGTTCAAGATGAATACAACATTAAATCTAGTAATCATATCCAAGGTACTTTATTAGATATGTTTGGGAGTTTTATCGAGGAAGGCACTTGAAGCAGAATTAAATCAACACTTAGGTTATAGTGAATATGATTTGAAACAAATCTATCAAGCGATTAATTGATCGGCAGCAGAACAAGATTTTAAAATTTTTAAAAATAAATGGATTCCCATTATGCTATTATCCGTTAGAATGTGGGAAAATAACATCGAAGAAGTTTATTAACTGTTTAATTTTTCTAAAGAAATTCGAAAAAAATTGATACGACAAACGCCAGTGAAAGCTACAATAGATAATTAAGAAAAGTTCTACAAGGAAAAGGAGCTTTTCGAAATGAAACATGGATGATGAAATTAATCTATCTTCAAACGATGGGTGCCCTGGCAGAGAACGAAGTGAACGATCCTCAACTGCTAGGGTATGGGTGCCCTGGCAGAGAACGAAGTGAACAATCCTCAACTACTAGGGTATGGGTGCCCTGGCAGAGAACGAAGTGAACGATCCCCAACTACTAGGGTATGGGTGCCCTGGCAGAGAACGAAGTGAACAATCCTCAACTACTAGGGTATGGGTGCCCTGGCAGAGAACGAAGTGAACGATCCCCAACTACTAGGGTATGGGCATTCCAGTGAATATCCATGTCCAGATATCTATCCAATAGGATAGTAAATAGTCTTTTAGATGATAAGTAGATAGTTATATTTATGATATAATAGTTTTAGTAGGACTATTTAAAGTAATTCATGTTAGAAAGAGTTATTCCATATGTTCTAATCCCAATACTGGAGTTTATCGAAAAGCGAATGTATTAATCAGTGGTAGTATGCAGCGAATACCACTGCTAATACGGATGATTTTGTTGAATTTATTGTACATGCAGCAGACAGAAGTTTTGATACTTATTTATATTTAAGTGGATAAAATATAACCATTATCTCAAATCAGATTATAATATTGGAGTGTGAAAATGATGGCATTAGAGAAAAAACTACAACAAGAAGTTATGAAAAATTGTGGACTTGCAGAAAAAGAGTATGACTGCAAAATGACAAGATTTCTACAAACTATAGAAAGATTTGGAATAGTTAGAACGGCACAAGAAATTTTTAGAAAAGGTAGAACATCGGATTGTTTTAATAAATTAGCAGAAGTGGGGCATCTTGAATTAACGATGGAGGCAACGATTGTTAAAGGTGAATATGCCGAATTATTCACTGATGAACAAGTCAATTATTGCTATGAATTATTATGCGAAAAAGGATATTACTAAATGTAATAAATTTCAGTAGCTCCTAATATACAAAAACCATTATCTCAAATCAGATTTAATCTGAACTCAGATAATGGTTTTTATTTTGGCCAATTTCCTGTAACAGTTGTGGACAAGAATTTTTTGGTGGAGATGGGGCGTTCCGGTTAGTATCCACGTCCAGATATCTATCGAATAGGATAGTAAATAGTCTTTTATATGATAAGTAGATAGTCACATTTATGATATAATAGTCTTAGTATTGCTATTTAAAGTAATTAATGTTAGACAGGGATATTAGATCATTGGAATAAATGACTTTAACAGTCCATAATAGAATAAATGAATTTATAAAGAGAGGAGAGTTTTTATGTTTACGTTATTAGATGAAAAGAAACAATTGTTAGATAATAAGCGTCCTTTAAGTAGAGAGGTTCTAACGAATTTAAAGAAATATTTTGATGTTGAATTTACCTATAATTCAAATGCCATTGAAGGAAATACATTAACGATTACTGAAACAAAAGTAATCTTAGAAGATGGTCTAACAATAGGTGGAGGCAAAAGTTTAAGAGAACATCTCGAAGTTTTAAACCATAAAGAAGCTATTGATTATATACAAGATGTCGTTAGTAAAGAGTTTGATTTATCAGAAAGAGTCATTCGAGATCTTCATCATATTATTTTAAAGAGCATTGATAATTCAAATGCTGGTGTTTATCGAAAAGCAAATGTATTAATCAGTGGTAGTATGCATCGACCACCAGAATATTTTCTTGTAGAAGATAAAATGAGAGAGCTATTAGATTGGTATGATGAAAATAAAGAAACAATGCATCCCGTAAAATTAGCAGCATTATTCCATTTTAAATATGTTTATATCCATCCTTTTATAGATGGAAACGGCAGATCAGCGAGATTATTAATGAATTTAATTCTACTAAGAAATGGATATCCACTAACTGTTATTAGAAATACTGACCGTGTAGATTATATGAGTGCATTAGAAAAAGCGAGTACGACTGGTAATACGGATGATTTTGTTGAATTTATTGCACAAGCAGTAGATAGAAGTTTTGATACTTATTTATATTTAATTGGATAAAAAGTTAAATTGAATTCGATATAAAAAGCATTATATTGAGTAATCAATCAAGGAGGTTATTTATTTGACAGATTGTAATATTGAGTACAACACATAAAACTTGTGAGGGTGTAAGATAAAGTGTGTGAACTCTTAGAACAGTTGCCATAATAAGTTAACTATTTTCGATTATATAATCTGAGGAAAAAATAACAATTATTCTGCTGAGATTGACATGGAGGATATTCAAAAAATAAAGCTGAATCATTAGAGTAAATAGTAAAAGCTATCAAGAACTAAATCTTGATAGCTTATTTTTTAGAAAATCATGAAAAGAAATATAAAAAACCATTATCTCAAATCAGATTTAATCTGAACTCAGATAATGGTTTTTGTTCTTCTTATTTCACTGTAACAGTTGTGGACAAGAATTTTTTGGTGGAGATGGGGCGATCCGGTTAGTATCCACGTCCAGATATCTATCGAATAGGATAGTAAATAGTCTTTTATATGATAAGTAGATAGTCACATTTATGATATAATAGTCTTAGTATTGCTATTTAAAGTAATTAATGTTAGACAGGGATATTAGATCATTGGAATAAATGACTTTAACAGTCCATAATAGAATAAATGAATTTATAAAGAGAGGAGAGTTTTTATGTTTACGTTATTAGATGAAAAGAAACAATTGTTAGATAATAAGCGTCCTTTAAGTAGAGAGGTTCTAACGAATTTAAAGAAATATTTTGATGTTGAATTTACCTATAATTCAAATGCCATTGAAGGAAATACATTAACGATTACTGAAACAAAAGTAATCTTAGAAGATGGTCTAACAATAGGTGGAGGCAAAAGTTTAAGAGAACATCTCGAAGTTTTAAACCATAAAGAAGCGATTGATTATATACAAGATGTCGTTAGTAAAGAGTTTGATTTATCAGAAAGAGTCATTCGAGATCTTCATCATATTATTTTAAAGAGCATTGATAATTCAAATGCTGGTGTTTATCGAAAAGCAAATGTATTAATCAGTGGTAGTATGCATCGACCACCAGAATATTTTCTTGTAGAAGATAAAATGAGAGAGCTATTAGATTGGTATGATGAAAATAAAGAAACAATGCATCCCGTAAAATTAGCAGCATTATTTCATTTTAAATATGTTTATATCCATCCTTTTATAGATGGAAATGGTAGATCAGCGAGATTATTAATGAATTTAATTCTACTAAGAAACGGATATCCACTAACTGTTATTAGAAATACTGACCGTGTAGATTATATGAGTGCATTAGAAAAAGCGAGTACGACTGGTAATACGGATGATTTTGTTGAATTTATTGCACAAGCAGTAGATAGAAGTTTTGATACTTATTTATATTTAATTGGATAAAAAGTCAAATTTCAATCAATATAATAGATTATTGTGAGTGAACAATTATCTATAATGCGAGAAAAGAATTTAAAGAAACTTGAAAAAATAATACAGGATATTGCTATTTGGAGGTGTCTTGTTTGAGTCAAAAAGAAATTGAGTTTGCTGTATTTTGTGTGGAAAACATTGCTGATTATTTAAAGATGAATGCACAGGATATTTATCAATTACTAGGTGTTAAAAGTAGGCTATTATTTGACTATATTGTGCCGTCTTATGAGCCATTACATACACAAAGTAAGGAATATATTATAAATGAGATTGTAGGTATGATGAAGCAGAAGGAGTTGATCTAATGCTAGTTTATCATGGTTCTTACTGTAAAATCGTAAGTCCAGATATTAAATATTCAAGAAATAAATTAGATTTTGGAAAAGGGTTTTATGTCACGCCAATTGAAGAACAAGCGGTTAGTTGGGTATCTAGATTTAAGAGATTAGGAAAACCAGGTATTGTTAATGTGTATGAGTTTGATTTTGAGAAAGTAAAGCAAGATTTACGTATCCTGATATTTGAGGAGTATAACACTGAGTGGTTAGATTTTATTATTAAGTGTCGCAATGGTGAATTGATTTATCAGGATTATGATGTTATAGCAGGTGGTATTGCAGATGATAAAGTGTTTAATACAGTTGAGCTTTACTTAGATCGATTAATTAGTAAAGAAGAGGCTTTAGGAAGATTAAAATATTATAAACCAAACTTTCAAATCTGTATCGTTAATCAAGAAGTCATTGATAACTATTTGACATATAAAGAAAGTAGAGATGTTTAATGGAAGCTAATAAAATTTTATTACAACGGAAATTTGCAAGAATTATTGAAAGCTTAGCTAAAGAGGCTCATATAACTGAAGAAGAAGCAATGGGATTGTTCTATACATCAAAAACATATCAACTAATTTCACAAGGAATTAGTGATTTACATTGTTATGCTGATGGATATTTAGTAGATGAACTTATGTTAGAATATCATCTGAAAAAAGATATTGGTTATTATTAAAGATGAAATGGTAAGATTCAATATAATAGATCATTATAGAGAATAAAATAAACTCAATATAATGAAAGTATACTGATCATTAATGAGGGAGATTAGCTAGTTACGCTAACCTCCTTTTTTATTTATAATTCTACAGGTTCTAGAAAGACTGTCTAATTAATTGTAACCTATTCAAATCTATACAAAGAAGGCCTTTAAATGAATATAAAATTTAATTAATTGTGATAAATAATTGTGTGATTTAAATTGACAATTTACGTTATAGAAAATAAAAAATTGTAAAATTTTAAAAAAAAATGATAAAATATGTATAATAATGAAGGGGGAAGGGGGATTTTTAGTGGTTATCCAGATTGGAGTTTGTGATGATGAAGAAAACTTTAGGTCAAAGATAAAAGAGGTATTGCATTCAATATTGAGATCAAGTTCAATAGAGTATCGTTTTTATGAGTTTTCATCAGGTGAGGAGCTTTTAGCGAACTACCCTGAGCGTTTAGATATACTAATAATGGATATCCAAATGAAGAAATTAAACGGGATGGATACTACAAGAGAAATTAGAGTTTTTGATCAAAGAGTAGAGATTATCTTTATGACCTCTTTGCTTGACTTTATACAAGAAGGATATGAGGTTAAGGCTTATCGATATATATTAAAACCAATCAATGAAAACAAGGTTTTAAAACATATTTTACCTTGTATTAATGAACTTCTTCAAAAAAAAAGTTCTTACTTAACTGTTAACGTAAAAAACTCTGTCCATAGAATTGAGATTGATTCAATTATCTATATTGAAACGCAGCGTCCTAATATCATCATTTATACATCTGAAAATCAATATACAATTAGGATGAGTCTTTCTCAAATAGAAAAAAGCCTAAATGGTTATGGCTTTTTTAGATGTCATAACAGCTATCTCATTCATTTAAAGTTCGTAGAATCAATAGAAAATCATTCAGTTATTCTAAAAGGTCAAGAGATTCCTATTAGTAAATACCGAGTTAAAGGTTTAAAGATTGCTATGACGCATGCATTAGGTGATATCGTATGTTAACTCATGATACTTTATGGAAGCTCATTGATTTTTTCACGATTGAGATAGATTGGCTGATTTTTTTCTTTGTAATTAATAGGGTGGGAAGAAGAAAAGATAATAGTAAAAAATATATCTTAGTGGCTATTCTTCTTTTATTCGTTATTGGATGTTTGAATATTGTAGAAATATCACCTAATATGCGGATGATTTTATGTATAGTAATGGGTGTGTTATTTTGTAAATATTTATATGAAGATAGTCTTTATAAATGTATGATTGTTAATCTATTGTTTTGGCTTGTCCTCATGATTAGCGAGTCTATATCTACAGTAGTGGTGGTTCTATTTAATGATCTTGATAGTGTTACTCCATTATTAAGGGGGGGATCCTTAAGGTTCCAAGCAATCGTATTATCAAAATTTTTGCTTTTTATTACTTTAATAGGGGGGAGGTATTTTAAGTTATCTGTGGACTTTAAGTTGAAAGATAGTTTTTTAATCGGTATTCCTGTGACAACGAATATAGCAAGTTTATTAGTCATCTATGGATATAATTTGAATCAACATATTGAAAATCGATATAATATTTTAATGATAATTATAATCACTGTCTTGATAATGTTATCTTCCATTTCACTGCTAATCATTATTAGAAAAATTTTAAAAGAGAAACAAAAAAGGTTAGAATCTCAATTGATTAATAATCGAATTAAAGTGAATTATCAAAATTATGAACGGATAAATGAAGCCCATAGACAGATAAGATACGTATATCATGATTTGAAAAATCATCTGTTGTGTCTTAAAAATTTCCAAACTAAAGCTGAAATAGAGGATTATATTACTAATTTAGAATTGCAAATTGAAGGTTTTGAAGATTTTAGGGATACAGGAAATAGGACATTAGATATCATTTTAGGTGAAAAGATATATCGTTGTAAAAAAGATGGGATTGAATATGAGGATAATATTATAATAACTAAATTAGATTTTATGGCGGAATTTGAGATATGCGCTCTGTTTGCGAATGCTCTAGATAATGCAATTGAAGCTTGTATAGAGATGGAATCTTGTGCAAAAAAATACATTAGTGTGACTTGTCGGGATATTAAAGGATTTATTATTATTAAGATTATTAATTCAAAATCAAATGTGATAAAAGTGATTGATGATCAAATATATACCACTAAAGTAGATAAAGTTGGGCATGGAATCGGAATTTCAAGTATCAAGTATATTACCGATAAATATAATGGTGAAGTTGTTATTAACTATTCTGATGATGAGTTTATATTGAACATTATGATTCCAATACCTAGTTAGGAGAGATAGAAATGAAAAAAATCGGATTTAAATTACTTAAAAAACTTTCAATGTTAAGTTTTGGAATAGCAGTATTATCAGCAAATAGTGCAAGTACGTGGTTTATCCATCAACCGAAAGAACCAAAAGAATTAGAACAATTAAAGAAAAGAAAGTAAGTAAAATCTCCCGTTAAGCAAGGGAGGTTTTTTGTATTTAAGGAGATCGTATGTTTGTTTATCTAGCAAATAAAATAACAAGGGTATTAATTAATTATGAAATAATAGGAAAAGAAGATGAAGAAATTTATCGATATGGATTTGAGATGTTAATTTATTTTATTGTTAACCTTTCCATAGCGGTATTTATTGGGATTCTTTTTCACAAGTTTATTCACACACTTTTATTTTTAGGGTGTTATTGTACCATAAGGCAGTTTACAGGGGGCTATCACGCAAATAGTTATACAAAGTGTACATTGATATTTACTATAATTTATTTAGTCACAGTTTTGTTGACGAATAATCTTGAGGTGGATAAGATGAAAATTCCATTACTCGTTTTATTAATTATTAGCCTCATTATTATTTATCGATTTGCCCCATTAGATCATCGAAATAAACCATTGAGTGAAGAAGAGAAGAAACAGTATAAAAATGTGGCGATCAACTTAGTAAAAGTGATAGGTATGCTGATTGGAATTACCCTGATACTTGATATTTTTACAACTTATATTCTTTATCCGGTATGTGCGATAATTTGGATAGCTATCTTATTAGTTGTAGGACGGTATAAAAAATAAAATATTAGCTTCCATTATAAAAGGTTATTGACATAAAATATAATTATTTTATAGTTAAAACAAATATAATTGCTAGTGATGGAGCAAATATTGAATTGTGTAAATCATAAAATTAAAGTTTTTTATAGTTCTTTATTATTAAAATAGTGTTAAATGATCTCATTTTGACTAAATAGCTACAGTTAACGACCAGTTAGCACATCTATATTGCAATATAAGACTATCTTGTGGTAAATTTTTCTTGCGCTGAATTTAAAGGTGCAAGACAAAACATATAGAGGAGAGTATGAGAGAATGAAAAAACAAGTAATCGCACTAACATGTATTGCAGCACTAGGCTTAGGAATCGGGAGTCAATCTGCTTTAGCTTCATATGATTCATCATCAGCTACAAGTGGGACTGTCGCTTTAACAGAGACTACAAAAGATGCACGTGTTACGACAGATGTTGGAGGAGGGAAATGGGATTACGGATCAACACTAACTATTAGTTTAAAGAAAAAAACTCATTCTAATTATTTCCATGAAACTAAAAAGCATGGGTCATCTGCTAAGGTAGGATCAGGATCTGCATGGTCATATAGTGGAGATACTAAAGCAGCAGTATGGTCAAAAGCTAGTGCAACTGGAGAAAGATCTGCTACAGGATATGCACAATGGAATCTTGTAGATTAAAGAATATTTTAAGCAAACTGTGTAATTTACATAGTTTGCTTTTTATGGTGAAGAGGTTTTAATATAGTTTGATGGAGTTATTAGGAGGAAGTTTTAGTGAGAATGTTAGTGAGCTTATTTATTTGTCTTATCTCAATTTTCTCATTCAGTGTAGTAGAAAATCGAGTAAATGTTAAGCAAATGAATAATGTTAGAAGTGTAGAATATCGAATAGGTCAAGCATTTGAAATACCAGATAGTGTAGAACTAAGTGATCCAGAGAGAATATATCCTTGTTTGGAGAGAATTGCAAACGAACTTCAGGTTAATTTTTTTAGACAGCAATTTGTTGTCGATGAAGATAATCAGTTAGAAATTAGAAAATATGCACTTATTACGTCAGATACGGAATTTTTTAATTATTTCCAAATTATCGATCAAAAGGATCAATTAGAACAATTAGATGAGAATGAGTACTTATCAACACAAAAATCGAATGATACCAATCAAATCGGAACAATTAAAAATAAAGAACAAGTATATGTGGGGCACTTAAAACAGCTATACAATAGTTCCCGTGTTAAAGGAATTTATTTTGTCGAACTACCGATTGGATTATCATATGATATGTTTCTCCAAACGATGGTAGAGGAATTGAATCAGACACTCCATACGAATTTTGTTGCGGATGATTTTAGATTAACAGAACCTTATGTTCCTGATTATATAAATGAAGATGAGTTTTTAGAGATCTTCGAAATTATATTAGTTGTTGTAACGATTGTTTTAATTGTTTATATGATTTTAAATCAATCAAGGAAAATTGGTATTTATAATTTATTTGGATTCTCTAATATTAAAATATGGTTAAAGATAGTTCATTTGCATCTGACAGGAGTTTTTTTATTGAGTACCGTGTTGCTTCTTATTTTTGCACTTATTCGTGAAAATGATAATGAATTTATACTGCGCTTTTTACAAAAGCAATTAGTAACTTATGTCATACTCACATTGATTTCGGTAGTTCCGTTAGGGGTTATTGCATCGACGAATATCTATCTTAATTTGAAAAATAAAGAATATAGTCAACCTATATTTGTATTTAATAGTATTATAAAGGGATTCTTAACTTATGTTATGATTGCAATTGGTGTTGCTTCTTTTACGAATATACAATCGTCATATCATTATTTATCTTCACTAAAAAATTGGGAAAAAGGAAATAGTTATGGTGTCTTTTATCCTTTACTTGGAGGAGATAATGATACGAATGAAGATATGATTAAATCATTAGTGACAGCCAGTACAGAATTATATCATGAGTTAAACAGTCAAGGGGCTATATTAATCAATGCTAGAGATTATGAAGAGGATTCCCTGATTTTAAATCAAGATTATAAAGGAATATTTAGTATTCGAGTTAATCCAAATTATTTGAAAGAATTTCCTCTTTATGATGAGTTAGGAAACCAAGTGGTAATAGATGAGCAGACTAAGGATCGAATTTTACTAGTTCAAGCTCAATATAAGGAATTCGAACGGGAAATATTAGATTTCTTCGAGGAAAATCAATGGTTAACTTATGAATTTGATCAAAATAACTTTTCAAAAGAAACATCTTTTGAACCTAAGGAGATAAAGATTATTTGGTTAAAAAATAATCAATCCATTTTTAGTTTTAATCCAGATGTGTATAAAGAAGAAAATAATATGATTTCTGATACAATAGTCGAAGTGATAACTGAATATAACTCTTTTCCAACGGAAAGGTGGGGGATTTTAGGAGGAGGGAGTACTGATCCATTAAAAGTTAAATTAATAGACAATGATCCACAAGTAACAATGGAAAATTTAACACCTTTGTTAAAAGAGTTAAATTTAGATAGTCAACTGAAGTACTTAGTTCCAGCTAATGAACTAGCATTAGACAAGGTAAAAGAATTACAAGAGGAATTAAAGGTTTATGGAGGCATCTTTTTAATTGATTTATTAATTTTCTCGATTCTTCTTCTTCAAAATATAAGCATTCATTTTAATAAGTATAAGAAAGAAATCGTAGTTAAAAGATTATATGGTTTCGGATATGTCAAAGCTTACCGAAAGTATTGGACTATTTTTTTAATTAATTGGGTAATATTGTTACTAATATCTGTTGCTAGTTTAGGAGCAGGAGCGATATTTATAGTGATAGGGATCCTTTTAATAGAAGCTTTTTACTCATTAATGGGATTAAACATTTTAGAAAAAAGAAATAAGTTATACGTTATTAAAGGAGAATAATATAAATGCAAAGAATATGCAGTTTGCAAAATATTGATAAATCATATGAAAAAAAACAGGTCTTAAATCAATTTAATCTTGATATTTATCAAGGTGAAATGGTGGCTATCGTTGGAAAGAGTGGTGTTGGAAAAACAACTGTACTCAATATCCTAGGATTATTAGAAAAGCCAGATAGTGGTTGTGTGACTTTATTTGAACAAGATATGAGTAAGATTAAATTAAGTCAGGTTAATCAATTACTTCGCTATAAGATTTCTTATTTGTTTCAAAATTATGCGTTAATTGAAAATGAAACAATTTCTAAAAATTTAGATGTAGCATTGGCATATGTTAATAAGAGTAAACGCGAGAAACAAAAGATGAAAGAAGAAGCATTAAAAAAAGTTGGCTTAGATGTGGATGTTAATGATAAAATATATACCTTATCTGGTGGGCAACAACAGCGAGTAGCGATTGCTCGTCTATTATTAAAACCTTGTGATTTAATTTTAGCAGATGAGCCAACTGGATCATTAGATGCTGAAACCAGAGATGATATATTAGGTCTTTTAACTGCTCTCAATAAAGAAGGAAAAACAATCGTTATTGTGACACATGACGATACTATTTCTATGAGATGTCACAAAACTATAAATTTATAATAATCTAAAAAAGTTCTCACTGTATTTATAAGAATATTATCCTGGCCCTTTTTAGATTATAAAGCGGGTAAAGTGATTCTTTTTGCCAAGTTATGCTGAGATAAATATACGGCTATTGTGTAATAAAGTATTTGAATTAAATCAGGGAAGATTGGTTTAATTCAAACTATAAATGTAATAACTGAATTTATAAAAATATATTATATACCTGAATAGTCGGAATTTATTTAGGAGGTAATAATATATGGCGAATGTCGTAAGTAAAAGAATAAATATTGTATCAATCAAAATGGTAGTTGAAGCAGGAGAGCTACTCGGGATTAAGTTATTAGATCATCTCATTATTGGAGATGGGTTCCCTGCCTTGCGAAGCAAGTGTCCTCCACTGGTAGGATATGGAACATTTACATCATTAAAAGAAAAAGGTTATTTATAAGGAGCTAAGTGATGCATAAGTCGCTTAGCTCTTTTATTATGTCGTAAATAAAATAAGGAGGATAAATTTATGAGCTATAAATTAACGGTTTGTATTACTGAAACATTGGAACGTCTGATTGAATTAGAGGTTGATGACATTGATTGTGATCCGATTGAATATGTTAGACAACAATATCTTGATGAAGAAATCATCTTAGATTCATCAGATTTGGTTGAGACTGAATTTAACATCTGTGATTGATATAAAAAGAATGATACTAGATAGAACATCAAGCTATCTAGTGTTTTTTAGTTGTACAAAGAAAGGAGTAATAATTAATGTTAACAACATGGATTAATGTAAAAGAATTAGTTCGCTTAGGATTAGACGAGGATAAATCGTTAGGAATAATGAGATTAGATTACTGTTCTTCAAGACCAAATGAAGTCTGTAATCAATGGGTTCCATCCTCACAAATGAATCAAGTGTTGATGGAGCATCAAATTTCAATCCAACAGTTACAACAGGAATTGAATGAATTGATTTTCAATCAATTAGATGTCTTTGATAAAGTCACCGAAAAATGTGGTGGTGAGGGTTACAAGCATGAGGAAACGTTTAAGGCAGAAAGTGAATGTTTCAATTTCTTTATTCGATTGAAACCTGTTCAAGATGATTATAGTCATCTATTTGTGTATGCAAAGTAGGGAGGTTAGTTATGATTACAACTCGTTCAAGTGTCAGAACAGAGGTGGTTTATTCAGATGATATGAATCATCGATTAATCTTGAAGAAGGATTGGTCGAGAGATAAGGAAAAGTTAAAGTGTACGATTATCATGATTAATCCATCAACAGCCGATGAAATAGAAATGGACCGTACGACAATGAATATCATCAATAATTTGAAACGATTGAATTATACCTCGGTAGATATCTGTAACTTATTTTCTTACATTACACCTAAATTAAGGATAGGTGATTCATTCGAAGAATTGTTACATCCTGAAAATGATATCTATATTGAGAAGTCAGCGTTGAAATGTGATTCATTGATTATCGCATGGGGATCATTTGGTGATGGAAGTAAAAAAATGATGCAACGACAAGAGGAATTGTTAGAGAAGTTGAAACCATTTAGGGATAAGACTTTCTATATCAGTGATGAGTATGGAGTTAAAATGTATCATCCTTTATCCCCTAAGGTAGCAACGTGGAATTTAGTAAATTGGAAAAATTAGTAGAACATCAATGGATATTAATCATTATTGATAGATATTAATGATGATTAATAGAATGACGAGCCTCTATTCTTTCTGTAAGGATAGAGGTTTTTATATGAGGAGGAAATCAAATGAAAATATTAAATATCAATCAGTTATCACAAGTTCATTCATTAGATCCTTTAGTTAGAGAGCGAATAATAGAAAAAATAGAAATCCTAAATGAGAATTATGGAGAAACTCGAATGATTGATGATTTAGGAGGTTTTGTAACTTATGTGAATCACAAGGAACAGTTAGATGAGTTATTGGAACAGTTCCCTGTAACAGAAGCAGAATATGTTGATGCATTTGTTGGAGCTGATGAGGAGAACTATTGTGAACTGTTATTGTTAGCAGGTTCAGATTATAATCTAGTGATTTTTATGCCATTGATAGTATTAGAACAATATCCGCAATTCAATGTGATTAATGAGTAAAGGAGAGAATGTATCATGATTAGATCAATTGTAAAAGTCTTAAAAGTAGTTGTAGAGTTAGTCATCAAATATTTTGAAAATATCAATCCAGAAATGAATATGGCATAAGGAGGAAACCGATGCAATGGATTCGTATTGTAGCACTGTTGTTAGAACTTCTATCCATAGGATTGTCTAATGAACAAGTGGTAGAAACAGTTTCAGAACGCTTTGGGCTATCAAAAGAAGAACTAGAGAAATGGTTATAGGAGGAATTTGATTGTGGAAATGAAAAAATATATGACTAGAGGGGTACAGGAATGTATCCCTTTTGATTTAGTGGTGTTGATGTGGCAAATGTATGATCGTTGTAAGGAGGAGATGAATCCATGTGATTATCTTCATGTTTTTCAATTGAAACGATTAGAAGGAGAGGTATTGAATCAAGAAATTACTCATAAACAGGAAGTACCCGAATATGAAAGAACGTATGTGATTAATATCGATCACCCAATTACAGAAAAAGTGTATGTTATAGAAAATGAAGATTATGTGACGATGCTTCTCGCAAACGAGTATTAGGAATTATAAAAAGCTGTTCAGAAATGAACAGCTTTTAATATTTTCTTTTTTTTATGCGATAAATAGATATTGATTTTTTAGTTTTTACGGAAAGATCTATAGTAGATAGATAGTTGATTAATTTAAGGAAATCTAATAATTCAGATTGATTGGTAAATTCAAAGCAAATTGAGTTTTTAGTATCAGTGATATTAAAAAAGTAATCAAATAAATCTTCACTCAAGGTACTATCACCGTAAAGATTATTTACTGAATTAAGATAATCAAGAAGAGAAAGCTTAAATCGCTCGATATCTTCAACTTTATTTTCTCCTAGAGGTGCTAAATAAAATTTATAGAGTGTTAAATCATCGAATTGAAAAGGAAGGTTCAACTCATTCTTATAACTTATGGGATGATATATTTTAAAATATTTTAGTTGATTAGCTATTTTTTTTGCTAATAGTCTTGATTGTTGGGTTCCATTTAGAACATAGATGCTATCTTTTCCTTTTTGAATACATTCAATACCTAATTTATTTCGATCATTATGAATCGTTGCATCAGATAAGCCATATTTATTATAAATATTTTGTAATTCTTTAATCGTAACATTTGTACCAGTGGTTAAAGATTCTAAAAGTAAATCAACTACTTCTTCTTTAATTTGTTTCATTTGTTGGTTATTTCTTCTAAATCTTTTTTTCATAGAAGATTTATTGTCTGTATTATTTAGTTCTTTAGTCATAAAAATCTCCTTTTTGTTAAAAAATCAAAAAAAATATGTATAAAAAAATAGGTATAAATGTGTAAAAAGTGTAATAAAAACAAAAGAAATATAACATCAAAATGAGTTGGGCAGAACCCGCTCATTGATAAAACCAATATATCAATAAAATAATAAAAAAACAATACAAATATCAATAAAATTTATTTTTGAAGCGTTTACAGAGCAATATTTACAAAATAAAAATAGGTATGTATAATAGCAATATCCGTTAAGGACAAAAAATGCTCTTTGAAAATTGAATTTGATTATACGATTTAGGAGGTCATAAATAATGAAAGAATATTTCGAGTTAAGAAAGAATTTTGATTTTTCTTTGGAGGGAGGGATGTTAATACCTACCTTGAAATCTCAGGATAATCGGGTACTCAATAATGAGGAAATTAGTTGTTTTGCTACCTTAAAGCGATATTCAACTTCTGTAAAGGAGTACTTAAAGGACCCTCCATCGGAAGTAAAAGAAGTGGTTGGTATAGATATAGAAACAACTGGTTTGGATGTACGGAAAGATCAAATACGTTTGATTGCCATTTATTCAGATTCGTATGAAATTGTTACGGAGGATTTAGAATCAATTAGGACTATCTTAGAAGATCCTAAGGTTTTAAAAGTATTTCACAATGCTTCATTCGATGTGTCGTTTCTTGAATTCAATGATTATTCGGTTGTGAATTATACGGACACTATGATTATGCAACAAATTTTGATGAATAACCGAGAGCTTCAAAGTCTAGTCAAATTAGCAAAAGATTATCTGGGTATACAATTAGATAAATCTTTGCAACATTCGAAGCATTGGAATGGTGAGATTACAGATGCGCATCGAAAGTATTGTTTACAGGATGCTAAAGCTACGTTTCAACTGTATCAAGTCATGTTTACTAAGATACATAATAACTATTTGTTTCCTACTTATAGGCGTGAGATTGGCGCTTTACCTGCTATTATTGAAATGAAATTAAATGGTATTCATGTAGATATAGTAGGTTGGGAAAAACAATTAGAATTGATTTCAATAGAGGTAGCAGACTTGAAATCAGAATTAGAAGAAGAATTACACTGTTCTAATCTTAATTCAAATTCTCAGTTATTACGTAGCTTAAAAAACTTAGGAGTTCCGTTATATAACGTGAAGGAAAAACATTTGGCTAGTTTCACAGGTAGTTTTCCGATTGTTGAAAGGTTATTAATGTATAAAAAAAAGCAGAAGATTATATCCACTTACGGGGATAAGTTAAAAAGCTTTTTGGACGATGATAACCGGTTACATGGTGAATGGAGTTTGATTGGAACTCAAACATACAGAATGTCCTGTTCCAAGCCAAACCTTCAAGGATTACCAAAGGAACTTCGACCGTATATCAAACCAAAAGAAAATCATGTCTTTATCATTGCAGATTATTCAACCATTGAAATGCGGGTTCTGGCAGAGATTGCTAATGTATCTACTCTCATTGAATTATTGAATGCGGGAGCAGATTTACATACCTCAACAGCCCAAGCGGTCTTTAAAGATCAACCGATCGATAAAGTTAAAAGGCAAGTCGGAAAAGAATTAAATTTCGGGTTAATTTATGGATTGACTCCTTATGGATTAGCTAATCGTATTAATTCATTACAAGGTATGAAGGTAGATGAGGATGAAGCTGAGAAGTTTATGGATGCTTATTTTGAAAAGTTTCCAGAAGTGAAGTCTTATCAACATCAACAATTAAAATCGGATATCATTACGACACTTGGTGGGCGTTACTGGGAAGAGCGGAATGGATTGTTGGAATTGAAACCACGCCAACGCTTTAACTATGCCATTCAATCGTCAAGCGCAGAAGGTTTGAAAGAAACCCTTAACTTAGTAATGAAAAATAAAAAGCATGAATGGGGGCTTATTGCGGCGATTCATGATGAGATCGTACTCGAAGTTCCTATTGAATCCGCTAATGAAGCAAAGTGTTTCTTGGAACAACAAATGATCGAAGGAATGGGTAAAACTGTAAAAAAGGTTCCTGTCGTAGTAGATTCTAAAATCGCTAAAACATGGGTTAAATAAAAAGGAGAGATAAGAATGTTAAATACAGTAAATCTAGCAGCAGTATTTAAAAAGGCAAATTCATATAAAGTTGATTCAACAGAGGATGTAAAATTAGTTGGTGGTAAAAGACGATTAACTCCTTGTTTACCTCAAGGTGAAATGCTAGGAGTTATCAAAGAAGTAATAACTAAGGATGATAATAGTTATATTCAGCTTGTAATTGAAATTGAGCATGATAACAAGATACATTCTCTAAAGAAAACTTTGTTTTGGAGATCGTATAGCGACTCGGAATATGTTTTAACATTAACTATGTTATTAGAAACTGATGGTTATTCATTTAATCCCTATAAGCCATTCAATAAAAACTTATTGATAGGAAAAGTCGTAAGAGTTGAGATGGGGCATAAAAATTTGGATGATGGTGAAATTTCAGAGATTACTAAAATCATTGAGGAAATTAAGCCAACTATCGAGCATATGGCAATTTAGGAGTGAGTGTATGAAAAATAATGTTTTAGATAAGCAGGTATCAATTGTAACAACAAGTCAATCCATGTCTTTGGACTTTATTTATAGAGAGCCTCTAATTAAAAATTGGTTAAGTGTAGATTTTGATCCTACACTTAACCAAGCAGTTAGAAGTAATCTATTACCATTTGGTGAAGAACTAATCGTTGCATTAGCCGAGGCTCAATCATCTGAGGAACAGAAACAAAAGTTCTTAGATTTACTCCAAAGTGGTAAACAGGTGAAAAAGCCAATTTCTTATGAGGCATTAGATTCATTAGGGTATACGTTTAATCATTCAAAAACTGCATTTGAAAATATTTGTAATTCCCTTAAAAAGAAATTATTTAAAGAACGTGGACTGAGTAAAAATAAAAAAGGAGAATTAGAAGTTAATTTTAACATCTTCTCTGACTACGTTTTAAGTCGCATCCATTTATATCGTGTAGGTGGACAATATATTGCTTATGATTTTTTAGGTAAGAAGTACTGCTTTATTGGCGAAGACTTTTTAAAAGCTCGTTGTAAGGAGATTTTGCATGAAGCTAAAGTTGATATTTGGAAACCAAGTTACGGGAATCATATCTTAGAGTTTTTAAGCATGGATACCCCAAAATTATCATGTGTAGAAGAAACCAAAGAGTACTTGAACTTGAAGAATGGTTTTCTGAATCTTTCAACTTTTGAATTAATTCCACATACACCTGATATTTTGAGTTTTGTTCAGTTACCTATTGAATATGATGTAGAGGCTCAATGTCCTGTCTTCATGAATTTTATTTATGATATTTTTGAAAATGATGAGGAACGAGTCAAATTAGTTCAAGAAATTTTAGGGTATTGTCTAACGACGGATACTAACTTACAACAATTCTTCATCTTTTACGGAGTTGGTAGCAATGGAAAGGGTATTCTTTCAAGAATATTCGAAGCATTATGTGGAAAAGAAAACTGTTCTAGTGCAACATTAGAGGAGCTTAATCGTCCCTTTGGTAAACAAGTCATCAAAGACAAGCGATTGAATATTAGTGCTGAAACAGATAGTGCACAAGCAAAGATGAATACTCAAACTTTAAAAATGTTAACGGGTGAGGATACTATCTTGATAGAAAGCAAGTTTAAGGACCCATATTCTATTAGACCTTATGCTAAGTTAATTATTTTAGCGAATCATTATCCAAATACAGATGATCGATCAGAAGGGTATTATCGTAGATGTGTATTTATACCGTTTAATAAACAGTATGTTAAGCAAGGTCAACCTTTAAAATCTAATTCTGCTTATCAAGATCCCCAGTTAGAATGGAAATTGATGCAGGAATTAGATGGAATCTTTTTGTGGGCATTAGAAGGTTACCGACGATTAGTAGAGAATAATTATACCCTTACTTTTAGTCAAGAGTCAGAAAAGGTGAAACAAGATTATCTTCAATGGTTAGATCCAATGATGGAGTTCATTTGTGAATGTTTGAATCCCATGGCTAGTAATTGTGTGTTAAAAGAAAAGGTATTTGAAGAGTTTAATCAGTGGGTTAAGACTAATCAAGTTGCTTCTTATTACAATGTGAGTCATAAAAAGTTTTGGGGGGATTTTAATCAAACCATTTTTAGATTAAGAGAGTTTGAGATTAACTACTCTATTAGTAACGGTAAACGATATATTTCTGGTATTGAATTTAATCAGTGCGCTTAGTGCGCTTTGTTGGATAGTAAAAAAATTTTTTCAAAAAAATATTGAGTCTTCACCAGAAATGGTGCTTGACTAAATAAATGCTTATATTTACCTATAAAAAAAACATCTAAAATCTTGTACTTTAGTAAGTGCGACCAAACTAAAGTTAGGAGATTTTAGATGCACTTACATCATATCAATGATTTAATTCAATTACAAGATGTTACAGTCAGTAACTATTATATTTCAGAAGATAATGTTTTAGTTTTAAGCCTGTGTCCAACAAAGAGTAAACAACCTTGTCCTTGTTGCCATACTCAAGCATTTGTTATTTGTAAAGGTAGCCGTCAAAAACTACGTCAAGTTAGACATTTACGTTGTTTCAATCGTGAAACCATTTTATTGATTCCGATGAAGCGTCTTTTCTGTAAACAGTGTGAAGTTTCTTTTACCTATCAATATGCATTTTTGACAGGGAAAACTCGCTATACAAACGATTATAAACGTGAACTTTCTAAACCGTTAGTCGGTACCACTGTTAAACAATTAACAGATACGTTTAAGGTCCCTTACTCAACTGGTGAACGCTTCATTAAGCAACATCTTGCTCATTTAATTCCGTCTATTCAAAGAAAAGTGATCGCTGCTGCTCAAGGATCAACTCGGCTCATATTAGGCATTGATGATTTTGCGATTCGAAAAGGTCATACTTATAATACAGGATTTCATGACCTAAGAAATGGTAACCTGTTAACATTAGTTATGGGAAGAACTTATCAAACGTTAATTCAAAATCAAGTCTTAATGAAGCAACTCAAAGAGTTGAAACCCTACGCTGTTGTGATGGATTTAGCACGTTCTTATCACAAGTTTGTTGCTGAAGTTTTTCCTGATGCTATCCGAATTGCTGACCGATTTCATGTGAATCGTTATCTAACAGATGCCTTACAGGCTGTGAGAAGACGGATTAGTTTATCGCTAACACCGGAAAGTCGTAAATATTTGAAACGAAATAAAAACCTTATCGGTAAACGATATGATTCTTTGAGCGAGAAAGAAGAACGAAAATTAGGAAAACTTCTAAGCTATTCAAAAGAACTGACGGAAGTGTATGCCATTAAAGAATCACTGATTAATTGGTATGAATTAAGTGATGAAACAAATTCTTATAGACGTTTAATTCAATGGATTGCTCGAGCTAAAGCCCTAAATATTCCTGAATTAACTGAAGCACTTAAACCTTTTGAAAATTGGACAGAAGAAATTTCTAATTACCATAAGTGTCGTTACACAAATGGTTCAGTAGAAGGACGAAATAATAAAATTAAAACATTAATTCGAAGAAGTTATTTTCTTCCGAATCGAACGATCTATGAGAATAGAATCTTGTTGGAATGTAATGAACGATTTTTTATAGATGAATTAAGTGTCAAGAACCAATTTTGGTGTTGAGCCAAAATATTTTTCAAAAAATAATTTTAGCTAAGAAAGAAGCGCACTAAGCGCACTTTCTTAGCAATTAAGGAGAAGTTGTATGATTCAAAAATACACATATACAAAAGAAGAATTAAAAGAAGGTATGACAACTGAATTATCGATTGATTTTGAATCATATGTAGATGATTTAGCAGAGTGGATAGCCAATTACATGATGAATCATTATTCAGGTCATTATACTAAAGAAGTTAGGCTGGCTAGTTAGTCAAAGTATTCATCATCGTTAACATTTGATGATCGTTAGAATGTTAAATATGTATGTAAAAATTAAGTCAAAAACTGTATAATAATAGAATTAACTGCAAAATTTGTCGAAAAAGAAAAGATTCTGTTTTACGTATCATTTATTTGAATGAATGGTAATCACAAATATCAGTTAGTCGAAAGGATTAAAAAGGAGAAGAAATGTATGAAACAACAAGAGATTAATGTAACATTAGAAAATTATGACGATGTGGTATCCAAGTTAAAAAAGAAAGTCGATCAATTATCTGTATATGAAGAAGAATTTTCTGAATGGACAACTAGTGAATTGATGTCTTATTCAGAAGATGATGCACCTGGAATGATGTTACAAGCATTAGAGTATATCATTGAGAATAAAAAGCAAATGTTAGATTTAATGTTCATGGGGCCTGTAAAAGTTCGCTTTAGTGCTAA
This sequence comes from Turicibacter sp. H121, assembly GCF_001543345.1. Lineage (NCBI taxonomy): Bacteria > Bacillati > Bacillota > Erysipelotrichia > Erysipelotrichales > Turicibacteraceae > Turicibacter > Turicibacter sp. H121. The sequence goes on from NZ_CP013476.1 coordinate 1,771,672, forward strand.
AATCGATCTGATCTCATTATTAGAATACGGTCAAGATTACATGCAGGAAGATTATTTTGCCATAACATTTTACAATGCTATTAATGCATTAAAAAATACATTTAGTGCTAGTTATAGTGAATTTTCTGAAATTATTTTTTCAAGTGATAATGAAGGCGAGGTTACGCTAATTTGGGAAACAAAAAAACCAGTAATTTATGATGAAGTATTACAATATCCTCGCTCATTAATGGAGCTCGCTCTTATTTTAGAACTGATGGGAATTGAAGGATTAGAATTTGATACTTTACATCAAGAAATTATTCCATTGTATTGTGATGAAGATAAAGCTGTTCGTCAGAACTTTGCTCGAGGAGAATTTGTAAGTTATGATCACAATAATTATAAGATTGTGCAACATGTATCCGGTGGGATTTTAGGAGAAATTCATTATTCATTAAGTAATAGCTACGAGCTTTACATTGGGAAGGATTCTGACAAAGAATCATTAAAAGCTCTTTTAGAATCAGGATATCATCTAGAAGGAGAGGTATTAAAAAAAGGGATTATAGGTGAAGTAAAATATGTAGGACTATTGAGTTAACTATTCAATAGTCATTGAAATAAAAGTAGCTAAAGAGAATTTTTTCTTTAGCTACTTTTAATTTGAATCGAATGAGTAATGAATGAATTTAAAAATAGATATTATATTTTTGAATGATTCATTAAAAATTAGATTGATAAATGGAGGTTTTAGAAGTGATTAGGAAGAAATCGAGGGCGGCTGCTTATTGTCGATTCAGTAGTAGTAATCAACGAGAAGAATCGATTGACGCACAATTAAGAGCCATTTATAAATTTATGGGTGAACATGATTATACACCTGTTGGTGATTATATTGATATGGCATTGACAGGAACAAATACCGATCGACCAAATTTCCAACGAATGATAGAAGATGCTAAGAAAGGTTTATTTGATGTGGTAATCGTTCATAAAATGGACCGTTTCTCTCGTAATGTTCGTGATACCTTAAATATTGAAAGTGAATTAGCTCAATATGGCGTAAAGGTGATTAGTGTTATTGAACAATTTGCAGATACACCTGAAGGACAATTACAACAAATCATCCAATTAGGTGTCGGTCAATACTATTCCCAAAATTTAGCAAGAGAAGTAATGAAAGGATTGAGAGAGAATGCGTATAAGTGCTTGCATAACGGAGGATTACCACCCTTAGGATATGATGTTGATCCGATAACGAAGCAGTACATCATTAATGAAAAAGAAGCAGAATCAATTCGTATTATCTTTAAAAAGTTCTTAGAAGGATGGAGTTATCGAGAATTAGCGGAGTATCTGAATGTGTTAGGATATCGCACTAAAATAGGTAATAAATTTTCTGCTAATTCATCTTTTTATGATATCCTTGTGAATTCAAAATACAAAGGTGAATATGTTTTTGGACGTAGCTTGTCTAAGCCGAAACAACCAGGAATGAAACGATCTCATCGTAAAAACAAAGATGAATCAGAGATCATTCGTGTGCCAAATGGATTACCTGCCATTGTAGACGAAGGAACCTTTGAACAAGTCCAAAAACTATTAGCTAGTCGTCAACGTTCTAAAGGAGCCTCAAAAGCAAAAGAAGTCTATCTTGTCTCAGGATTGATAGAATGTGGTGAGTGCGGATCAGCCTATCATGGAAGTGCACGAATTGGAGGTAGAAACAAACAAAAATACGTTTCATATAGATGTTCAAAACGTAAGAAAATCGAGAACCCATGTAAGTGTAAAGAGATTAATAGAACGCTATTAGATTCATTCATTGTTAATCAACTCTTTACAACTATTTTGAATCCTCAACATTTAGAAATGTTACATCAGAAAGTTAATGAAAAGCTTAAACAAAAGTTTTCAGAGATGGATGATGATTTACCTAAGTTAGAAAAACAGTTAAAAGAAGTGAATCAAAAAGCATCGAATTTAGTTCAAGCAATTGCGGTAGGAGGATTAGGAAGTATTGATACGATTACTGCTGAATTACAACGATTAGAACAACAAAAGATTGTCTTAACAAATGAGATACAAAATCATCAAGTGAAACAATCAGAAGTTAATCTTACATTAGATCAAATGAAAGATGTCCTAGAAGAAGCCAAAGAGTATGTTTTAAAAAATAATGATGAAATGATGAAGTTTATCTTATCAAGATTTATTCATAAAATTATCATTCACAATGAAGCCATCGAGATTGAATACAATCTGGGTGGCTTTTTTGTTGAATTCAAAAAGGTGGTATTGATAGAAACAAAGGTTTATTCAAAGAAAGAAATATATGCCTATTCACCTTTAAAGGAGGTGAGTTAATAAGGAAGTCTTCATGGAATTTTACAAGGAAAAACTATAATGATACTTTTTGCGAAAACAGTTATTATTGTGAGGGTCTATTAGGGAGGTGGAGTATGGGGGAATTGATAAGAAAGACAACAGTAATAACAGACTGTAATATTGATAAAAAGAATTTAAAGGCAATAATCGAAATAGTAGAAAAATTGGAATTTGTTTCAATATACTTCTTAACAAGTGGAAAACATTTAAATAATTATGATGCAGATATGTTGGATGGAGTGAAAATTAATTACTCAGAATTTAGATGATTATTAGATACCGTATACTAAAAAAACTTAATGTAGACAAATCACTTTGGTATTTTATACCAAAGTGATGTTTTAGGTGACAATTTGTGATAAAATAATCCTATCTTTTTAAAATGGAGGATTGTTTTATATATTATGGATGAAAGAATGACAAAAATTAATAATGAATTAGATTGTTATACTATAATTAATTCTCTTGGTAAAGGTGGATTTGGCGAGGTTTTTGAAGCGGAAGAATTCTGGGGAGGGCCGAATATTGCGCTTAAACTTTTGAATGATGAAAATATGGATGAGGATATATTAAAACGATTCGAGAAAGAAATAAAAATTCAAACAAAATTAGAGCATTCTAATATAGTTCAAATTTTGGATTTTAATACATGTGATGAAAATAGTATTCCTTATTATACAATGCCATTAGCACGAAAGAACTTTCAAAAATTCTTGTGTGAATACAGACAAGATCATATTCAGCCCTATATGGATGATAGTGATGTTCAATTTTATTTTGAACAAATCTTAGATGCAGTTAGATATGCACATTCTGAAGGGGTCATTCATAGGGATTTAAAACCTGAGAATATATTAGTATATGGTGAAGATGTCTTAAAAGTTTCTGATTTCGGTTTGGGGAAATTTATTAATAGAAAAACTGAAGTCCTGACTAAAACAGTAATGAAGATGGGATCGGAGGCATATGCTGCTCCCGAACAGTTTCAAGAGGGAAATGCAAAAAATGTTGATGAAAGAGCTGATATTTTTTCTTTAGGAAAAATTTTGTATGAGATAATAACGTTTGATTTCCCATTACATATTGATGAAGAGAAAATTGAACATAGTAAATATAAAAGAATTGTAAAAAAAGCTACTAAACCTAACAAGGAAAGAAGATATCAAACTATTGAGGAGATGTATGATGAATTTCAATTATTAAGTGGTAATAAGTGTAATAATTTTAGTAATCCAGTAGAAGTTTTGAAAAAGGCATATCGAGAGTATAAGGAAACTAATAATAAAATCGAGCTGAAAACTCTTATTGATATGCTCCTTCTTTATAAAACTAATTATGCAATATACACTAATGTATTAATGAAATTTGATAATCTTACACTAATACAAATGCATAAACATTATGGAGAAGAATTTTATGAGATTATAAATCAATACCTATTACATGTCGCAGGCGTAGATCACCCTTTTAGTTTTACTGATAATATAGCTAATTTCCTAATTAAAGTATTGTATTTAATTAATAATGATGATTTACAGGAAGAAATTATAACTGTATTTTTAGAAATAGGGTATCGACATACACGCTTTTATTTTGGAAATGTTCTTGAATCTTATTTATCTTCAATTGATAATGATATAGAAAGACAAATTATATCAAGAGAAGTAATAAAACATAATCCTCGTCAAAGTAGATGGATTGCAACGTATATTAATAAATCGAAAGTACCAAAATTAATTGAATCTGCATTTAATGAAGTAGCTTAATAAAAACGCTGTGTTAGACAATATTGTTGGTAACTTGAATAAGACTTCTTAAATGTGGTAAACTAACTATAAACAAATGTTTGAGGTGATTTTATCACTTAGCCCTGTTTCTATAACTGATTGTCGAGAAGCTCGTTTTTCAAAAGGAAAGGCTTGTCCTCATTGCGATAGCCATGAGATATGCAAGTATGGCATTACATGTGGTAAACAACGTTATAAATGCAAATCTTGTCGTCGAACATTTACAGACCTTTCAAAATCGGTTTTATCAAGTTCAAAGTTGCCATTAGAAGACTGGTTAGAATATTTTAAAGACGATAAAGAAATTTTGAAAGGAAAAAATATGCTTCTTCAAACAGTAGCAAGTCAACTTGAACTAAATATTGAAGATTATAGAACGAGAACTGCTTTATTTAGATAAGATTATTTTCTATTTCTAAATAATTGATTTATCACTTATTATGTTGTAAATTATAGAAAAATATATTTTAAGGAGATTGGTTTAACATGAGCGAATGGATTGAAGTTACACTGGATAATTGTATTAGATTTCTTCCGCTATTATTAATAGGAATTCTTTTTTTAACGAAGAAAGCTTCAAATTTTGTTTCTCCTAAATATAAAAATCAACATAGTTTATTAAAAATTATAGGTTATCATCTAATTGTTTTAGCAGTAACATTCTTTTTATTAATAGAATCTTATTAATTATTTTAGAATTTTCTTAGATACACGTATATTTCTTTTTATCGGGTTATTACCAATTTTACTAATTATTATAGCAATTTCTTTTCATTTTTTTACGAAGCGTTTGAGGAATAAATAAAACAAAAATTATAATTATATCCTAAAAAAAAGATAATGAGTATAATGCTCATTATCTTTTTAAATATTTATTAACAATTTTATCTAACACAGCGTTAAATTAAGAATTATTATAATACTCTAAAAAAATTATTTTCGAGTATTATTTCTAAGTATCTTAACGATTAATGATAGGATGTATATTCCAGGTATAAAAATTAGTCCCAATAAAATAAGATGCCCAATAAACATAAATATCTCTTTTAAAAATTCCATTTCGTTTCCTCCTTTTTGGAAATTATACTATAAAATCTTAGAATCAAAAATGTAATAAAAAGAAAAAAATACATTTTTAACCAAAAAACTTTTATTTATTATGAAAAATGATATACTATTTAAGTAAATAGTGTAATAGGAGGAGTAGAATGAGAAAAAAAATGATAATTTTAGGGGCAGTAATGTTATTAGGAGGAGCTTTTGGGAAAAATAATGTTTTAGCTTCTACGCTTGAGACAGAGCAATTAATTGAAGAAATCAGTCTGAATATGGAAAAAGTTGACTTTGAAAAATTAAAAATGTCATATAGTGATGAGGAGATTATTGACATTATTACTGAAGAGGTTAATGATAGCATGATTGAGTTTGAAGATGAAGTTATTCTTGATTTAAATACTTCTTCTCGAAGTTTACCAACAATAAAAGAATTTAATGTTGAAACACCAAGTGGATATAACTATACAGTCACATCTGTATTTACACCACAACCAAATTTAAGAGGCTCAGGATCTGAGTCAGGATACATTAAATATAATTCAACATATACTCACCAGATAAAGACAACTACCCCATTGCTTGTTGGAAGTCAAAGTTTACATACTACTATTGCAACAAGTCCAGGTAAAATTTCAGCACAATCAGTGAATGCTTACTGTGTAGGTGGTGGGTTATATTATTGTGATCAAGGTCAAAAAGATGCTTGGTCAGAAAATTATACTATGCCAGGAACATATTCATCTTTTGCGACACGTGGTGTTTATGTTTATAGAGTAGAAGCAAGTGTTGCTGGAAGTATTGCGGCTCAAGGAAGTATTTATGCTAAGTATGGTTGCACTGCATATGATAATGTAAACCAAAGAGTAACAGTTAAAGCAACATGGAGCTATTAGTTTCATCTATTTGAAGCTTTACTATTTGATACAGCTTTTTTGTATCAATAGTTAATTAAAGAATGACAGATTGTAATATTAAGTGCAACACATAAAACTTGTGAGGGTGTAAGATAAAGTGTGTGAACTCTTAGAACAGTTGCCATAATAAGTTAACTATTTTCGATTGTATAATCTGAAGAAAAAATAACAATTATTCTGCTGAGATGGACATGGAGGATATTCAAAAAATAAAGCTGAATCATTAGAGTAAATAGTAAAAGCCATCAAGAACTAAATCTTGATAGCTTATTTTTTAGAAAATCATGAAAAGAAATATAAAAAACCATTATCTCAAATCAGATTTAATCTGAACTCAGATAATGGTTTTTATTTTGGCCAATTTCTCTGTAACAGTTGCGGACGTGGATATTCTGGTGGAGATGGGGGGAGTCGAACCCCCGTCCTAAAACACCGACCACTTAACTTTCTACAAGTTTAGTCTCCTATTAAATTTAACGGGTGACTGGTTAGGCGACACACCTGTCAGACCGCGAGTTTGATCATCTCTTCTAGGCTATTCAAACGGCACAGACTAGCGTATCCCACTACAGTGAGCCTAGTCATTCAACATGGGCGATTGGATGGTAGGCAGCTACGTTATATTAAGCAGCTAATTGTAAGTTTGTTTTTCCGGTTATTAAAACCTCGACCTTTTAACGTGGGTTAGCACGACTTGCTTATTAAGCTCAAATGCCCCAGTCGAATCCGTAACATCCCCAGGTTAATTTGATTACATAAAACATTATACTTTATTTTATCTGATTTGACAAGTTCTCATAACTGTCAATCCAAGTCAACACTCCCAATAGTATGTGAATTTAAACAATTCTTATGTTTCAAATTACTAAAAAAAGTGAAAACGTGTTTAATATCTCAGATTTGGTTCATAATAAAAACGTGATTTCTGTTAAACAGTCCAAACTGAGGTGAATTATGCTAAATATTATAACGAACATACTATTAACGGTGATGTCTATCTTGTCATCATCAAACGTATTAGTTACTAATCTCGAGCAAAACCAAATTGAATCACAACAATTAATGAATGTATTAATTTCTACCGAGGAAAATGAAACACAAATTAGTTTTTTAAATAAAGAATCTAATGATGATACACCATCAAATCAAAAACAGGAGTCACAAGAACTTCACAAAGTGAACTCATCTTCTGAAGTAAGTGATATTCCTAGAATAGAGGAAGATGAAGCAAAGAAAAAGGCAGCTTTAGCTAACCTACAGGCAGCTTTAAGTGAAAGTCAAAATGAAGACTTAGAAGAGAACCCACAACAAGAAGTTTCAAATCAAGCATTCAAGCTTAGTAGTTCAGGTGATGAAATTGTAAAAGTGATACCACTATCAACGATCTCAAATTCTGATAGTAAAGTAGATGAAACGGAGACTGTTTTTAAAGATTATCGTCAGACATTTTATAGTGTAACAGGTGGTGAGGTTAAAGTCGGGTATGGTCTTACTTATCAAGATGATAGCGTTAAGGTGATTGATAACGTGATGCACTATTATGATGCTCAATATGAATGGCTTCCTATTGTTGCGATAAACATTGATGAAGTATTAGAAGTGGGACTAAATGAACGTGGCATTCCTAATTACTATGGAACAGTTTTAGAAATTACTTATCCAGAAGGAGATACACAAAAAGCTATTGTTTTAGATGCATGTGGTGCTTGTAGTTGGGACAACCGTATTGATTTATGGGTGTATGATCATGATTATCAGCATGATATTAAAGGAATTGAATATCGTATCGTTAGGGAAGGATTTAAAGATGATAAAGAACAATCATGATATTGAGTCACTACAAGTAATGCTTATTAAAATGATAGAAGATCGTATGTTAAGTGAAGATGATTATAATTTAATAACGAAATACTTAGATAAGTTAAAAAATGATTTAAATAAAAAGTAGGTTTCGCTCGACCTACTTTTTTGTATTTTCTAACAACGTTTGACTATGACTTAAAAGAAAATCTTTAAATGCTGTAATGGATGGGGTGACATATTGATTTCGAACTGATGCCAGATAAATGTAACGTTCATGTTTAGGGTTTGTAATCGGTAAAATCTTGACGTTGAATTGTTCTAAAAATGGAATTCGAGGAATAATTGCAATACCATAATTCACAGAGACTAAACCTGCTACTGCAGTATCTTCTTCAACTTCACAACGAATGGTTGGATGGATATTTGCTGCATTAAACAAAGAATCAATGATCTTACGGACTCCGCTTTCTTTATTGAAGGAGATAAATGGATAATCAATGGTCTCGTTTAAATCAATCGTTTCTTTTTGTGCTAAAGGGTGCTGAGGCGGTACAATCATCACCAATTCTTGCTGAGTAATTGGAATAAATTCGATGTCTGGTTCATTTTCAACATAGGAGCAGAGAGCTAAGTCGTATTTTTCGGATTTTAAATCTTGAATCAGTTGTTTTGTGTTACCTTGCCCAAATGAGAAGCGAATATTTTGATGAGTCTCATGCTTTGAAAATTCCGTGATAAGATGAGGAATAAAGCTCGCACCTAACGTATAAATGAACCCCAACTCAATTGAACCATTTGTTTGATTAGTTAATTCACGTAATTTTTTTTCGCCTAACGCCAATTCATCTAAGGCATTTTCGACGTAAGTTAGGAAAAAACGTCCGTGTTTTGTTAAACGAATATTTCGTCCGTGTTTTTCAAAAAGAGATGTTCCAAGATCTTTTTCAAGTGAAGCAATGGCATGACTTAAACTCGGTTGAGTAATAGAGAGTTGTTCAGCAGCTTGTGTATAATGTTCTAACTTAGCTAAAACTCGAAAGTATTGAAGATGGTTTAAGTTCATATTGGGTCACCTGCCACTATTAAAAGTTTTATTATTTGATAATAGTATATCACACCTATAGATAAAATGAATGAATTTAATAATAGGAAGCGATTAGCAATCATTAAAATAAGAATTGATGATTATTGATTTAATGTGTCTTTCAATACCCTAAAAATTTTAACGTCTATTGGATGACAGTAACCTTGATTAGTTTTAAAGACATTGAAAAAATTTATCAGTAAATAAATCAGTTCCCATTTCTAGGCTCTTTCATATTTTATAGTAAAGAGATCGGAGGGGATGGTGTTGTGATTAGAAAAGAAATTGGTTATTTAAAGTTAACAACTGTGCTTATTCAGTTGCTTATTATTTTAATGTTAGCACCTGTGACTAAAAATTTTGTTGACCAACTATTTGGGGGACTTTTGATTAACGAACTAACGTTATTCATTCTATTTTTATTACATGGTTATACTTATCGAGAATGTAGCCGAAGTCGTATGTTAAAAAGTGGACACCTATTCGGAATCACAGCTGTCATGTTCCAAGTTAGTATCCCACTATATGTCTTATCAACACTCATACTTGGGGTTGAAACCTATCTACTACTAGCTAACCGTTGGCCCTTCAAAGGAAACTCAGTTAACCAAATCAAAAAAATTAAACATAAATAAAAAGGGGCTGTCTCAAAATAGATGACCCTTTGAATTAAAAAACTACAGTTTACAAAAAAAGGCAGTCCCATTCGGGACTGCTTTTTTGTATACTTTTTTTATGCTAAAAAAAGAAAATATACCTCAAGATTATACAACTTATTCAGCTGGATATCAACTCTCTTTAACGATGGATATTCAAGTTTATATTGCACCTCATGACCCTGTACGTTTGCTTAATCAATTATTGGAGGGATTAGATGATAAAAAATTATTAAGCACTTACTCTGATCAAGGGAGAAATTCTGTCGTACCACCGGTTATTATGTTTAAGATTTTAGTTTACGCGTATATGAATCGCGCTTTCTCTTCGCGAGAAATTCAGCGACTTTGTCAACGGGATATTCATTTTATCTGGTTGTTAAACGGTTATCCCGCGCCTAGCCATCATACGATTAATCGATTTAGAAAACATCATTTAAGCGATGGTGTCATGGAAGATTTATTTGATCAATGGATTGAGCGTCTTCACGCCTTAGATGAAATTCATTTTAAAAACCTATTTATTGATGGAACAAAAATTGAAGCGAATGCCAATCGTTATTCCTTTGTTTGGTTAAAATCAGTCACTAAAAATGAATCTAAACTTCATACAAAAATTGAAAAACTGCTTCAACAAATCAACGAAATGTATCTAACAACGTATCAGTTCAATTCGACTCAACCCTTAGATGTTTTAGAATCTTGTTTAATGAATTTGAAACAACGAGTGATTGAACAATCCATTGAATTTGTTTCTGGAAAAGGAAAGAGAAAAACCGTTCTCCAACGTCAAGTGGAAGCACTCGAGGATTATATTGAAAAACAGAACATGTATTTGACGTATCAAGAAAGGATTGGCGAGCATCGTTCAAGTTGTTCAAAAACGGATGTTGATGCCACTTTTATGAGAATGAAAGACGATCACATGAAAAATGGTCAATTAAAACCAGGATATAATGTCCAAATTGGCGTTGAAGCGGAGTATATTGTGCATGTTGGAATCTTTAGTTCGGCCAATGATGTCACGACTTTGATTCCCTTTCTGACATCCATGGAATCTCGATTATCTAACACATTTGAACGGGTGATCGCAGATGCAGGTTATGAAAGTGAAGAAAATTATGCTTATTTGAAGGAGAACCATCAAAAAGTTTTCATTAAGCCTCTCAACTATGAAGCCTCAAAAACAAGAAAATATAAAGCTCAACTGGGGAAACGAGAAAACATGGCATATGATGAACTCACAGATACCTATACGTGTGCCAATGGAAGAGTGTTAAAACCGATCGAAGTTAAAAGTCGAGAAAGTCGGACGGGATATCGAAAAGAAGTCACGATTTATGAATGTGAAACTTGCCAAGATTGTCCCTTGCGTTCCAAATGTACAAAAGCGAAAGAAGGAAACCATAAACGAATAGAAGTGTCTAAAAAAATGCTTTCGCTAAGAACAGAGTCACTTGAAAATATCCAAAGTGAAGAAGGGATTATTTTAAGAAAGAATCGCTCCATTCAAGTTGAAGGTGCTTTTGGCGTGTTAAAACAAGATTACGGCTTCAGAAAATTTTTAACCCGTGGAAAAGTTCATGTCACAGTAGAAATGTTGCTTCTATGTTTTGGATATAATGTACAAAAATTACATAACAAAATCCAAAACAATCGTTGCGGGCAACAACTCCATACACAAAAAGTGGCTTAAAAAATCAGAATATACGGTCATTTTGAAGGAAAGAAACGTCCTTCTTTTCATCGTACTCAAAAATAAATTCAATCCATAAAATTCAATCCAGGGCCTAATTTTTTTACGATGAATAGCCAAAAAAAGGAGCATGTCGCTCCATGACTATAAAATTTTAGTCATTTTGAGACAGCCCCTTTTTTTTGTAAATTTTTCTTTATTTTTTTATTTATTCAATTTTAGCACGAATCTTTATTATTAAAAGTTTTTGATTCGAGCCATCATTTCTCCTATTTATCTTCATAAAATAAAACAATTTTTTTATAAAATCGCTAAAATTAGTTAAAAAAATGGAGGGAGAGTTGACGGGAATATTCATTCATATCATAATTAGTATAAGTACCTAAAAATAGTGGGTATGGGAGTAAGGAGGAAACATATGTTTGATCATTCGAATTGTGGGATTGGGGCCATTGCCAATCTAGATGGGGCATATAGTCATGAAATTATTGAACAAGGGATGACTTTATTAAAAGCCCTTAGCCATCGTGGTGGAACATCAAAAGATGGAACAGGGGATGGATGCGGGATCCTATTACAAATCCCAAAACATTTTTATCACAAAAAATATGGAATTAGTGGGCCATTTGCGGTCATGATGGCATTCTTGCCAAAAGAGATTGAAGATCGCAAAGTAGCCGTTGACAGTATCTATGAGGCTGTTCATCATTTTAATATGAAAGTCATTAAAGAAATTGAAGTACCAGTTGACTCAACATTTTTAACGCCGACAGCCAAAAAAACAGAGCCAATTCCAACTCAATTTATCTTTGATATGACTAATTATGATGAGGCCATGTTATATAAACTTCGTCGTCGTATTGAACAACACTTTAAAGATGCAAAATTATCAGATCGAGCATGTTATATTTTATCATGTTCATCACAAACGATTGTTTATAAAGGGTTATTACGACCAGAAGAGCTTCCAAACTATTATTTAGATTTAAAAGATGAAGATTTTACCTCAAATTTCTGTATCGTTCATCAACGATTTAGTACGAATACAAAACCTTCATGGAATTTAGCGCAACCATTCCGCTACTTAGCACACAACGGGGAAATTAATACTGTGTCAGGGAATATTAAATGGTCAAATGCGCGTGTGGGATTAGCGACTCATCAAGAAGTGTATCCAATTTGTAATGAGAGACACTCAGATAGTGCGAACCTAGACCGAACACTCGAAGCACTTCTTCATGAAAACTTCGAGTTAGAAGATGCGGTGACTCGTTTATTACCAAAAGCTTATGAGCAAGATGCACGATTAAGCGATGACTTAAAAGCTTATTATGAATATAGTGGATTAAAACAAGAAGCATGGGACGGACCAGCAGGGGTAATCGTCTGTGATGGTCATAAATTAATTGCGACACTTGATCGCAATGGATTACGTCCATTCCGCTACATTCAAACGGAAAATCAAATCATTTTAGCCTCTGAAATCGGAGTTTTAAATACACCACTTGAAGACATCAAAGTCGCAAGTCGTATCCAAGCAAGTGAAATTCTTTGTGTGGATTTAGATACACAAACGATTACGACAGATGCAGACATCAAAGCAGTTTTAGCGACACAACAACCTTATCGCGAGTGGTTAAGTGAGAAAGTCATTAAACCAAGCGCGACACACAACTTCTGTTCAGACATTCAGAACTTTGAAGAAAATGAGAAAAAATTCGCTTACACAAAAGCTGAATATTTACAAGAGTTAAAATCATTAGTCGAGACTGGAAAAGAAGCCATTGGCTCATTCCCTTATACAGCGGCTTTAAATTTATTACAAGATCGTCCACAATTATTCTTTGACTTCTTTAAACAAAACTTTGCTCAAGTCACGAATCCACCATTAGATTCGATTCGTGAAAAATCAGTCTTCTCATTAACTTCCAGCTTAACGTCTGTTACTTCATTACATGATGGTAAACTCGATTTCCCAGTTTATGAATTTTCAACACCGTTAATCACGAGCGATCAGTTTGAAGCCATTTTAAATGAGAAGCAATTTAATCCAGCGATTATTAGCTTAGCTTGCCAAACAACCCTTCGTGAATCGATTGAAATTTTCAAAGCTAATATTAAAAAGACGGTTAATGAAGGAACAAAGGTCATTATTTTAGATCAAGAAGCAGCGGGAAAAGTTATTCCGTCATTAATGGCAACGACGGTGGCACATGATGTATTAGTTGACTTAGGAAAACGTCTAGAAGTTCGTTTAGTTGTGAAATCGGCAGATGCACGTTTACCAATTCATCATGCGATGTTAATTGCTTATGGAGCAGACGTTATTTTCCCATATTTCTGCTATGAATATATTGCGCGTCAGGTAGAAAATAAAGATGAAGCATTGAGTACTTATATTAAAGGATGCGATACTGCTTTATTAAAATTAATGGCGAAGATGGGGATTGCAACGATTGCTTCTTATCGTGGATCGAAAGTATTTGAAGTCGTTGGTCTAGATGAAGAAGTCACATCTTTATTCACAACAAAAGCTTCTATTTTTGGTGGAAAATCATTTGAAGATCTTGATACCAATCTGCTTGGAGAAGGTCTTGACTTAAATAAAGTAAACGAATATCAAAATATGGATTCAACTTTCATGAACCATGCGTACTCGAAAAAATTCATTAAAGACATTAAAGCAGCCGTTGCAGCGAATGATTATGAAACGTTCAAAGCGATTATGGAAGCCGAGCGTAACCGTAAAATCAACTTACGTGACTGTTTAGAATTGCAGAGTGAGACTCAATTACCACTTGAAGAGGTGCAAAGTGAAGAAGAAATCGTTCGTCAATTTGTTGCCTCAGCCATGTCATATGGGGCCTTGTCGATTGAAGCTCATCGTACGATTGCTCGTGCGATGAACGAACTAGGAGCGGCTTCAAATAGTGGTGAAGGTGGAGAATTGGTTGAGCGTTTTGGGACAATCACAGCCTCAAAAGTGAAACAAGTCGCATCAGGCCGCTTTGGAGTGACGTATGATTACTTAAGAAGTGCCCAAGAAATTCAAATTAAAATGGCACAGGGAGCAAAACCAGGAGAAGGTGGACATCTACCAAAATCAAAAGTGGATGAACATATCGCCCGTGTTCGCTATGCAAAACAAGGAGTGGATTTAATTTCACCACCACCACATCACGATATTTATTCGATTGAAGATTTAGCTCAATTAATTTATGACTTACAAACAACGAATCCAAGTGCAACTGTGAGTGTGAAGTTAGCCTCATTAGCTAACGTTGGAACCATTGCGAATGGGGTTGTTAAAGCGGGTGCAAAAAAAGTTGTTATTTCAGGATTTAATGGCGGAACCGGAGCCTCTCCAAAATCATCATTAAAATATACAGGGCTTCCATGGGAGTATGGATTATTCCAAACTCATAAATCATTACTTGAAAATGATGTACGTCATGAAACGCTGATTCAAGTAGATGGACAAATGAAGTCAGGATATGATGTTGTTTTAGGATCAATCTTAGGAGCCGATGAATTTGGATTCGGAACGATGTGCTTAGTCATGGTAGACTGTATCGGATGTAAGCAATGTCATACTGGAAAATGTCCAGCAGGAATTACGACACAAAATGAAGCATTACGTTCACGTTTAAAAGAGGATCCAACAATGTTAAAAACATATATGACATTTGTTGCCCGTCAAACTCGTGAATTAATGGCGAATTTAGGTGTTCGCACGTTAGCCGAGCTCCGTGGACGTACAGAATTGATTCAAATTCCAACAGAAAATCCATATCATTTAAAGCTTGACTGGTTAGAATCATTACCAGTAACACAAGAAATGAATGTGTTGAATCCGACACTTAATGCAGTCAATCTGTCAACGAATGAAGTTAATACGATTGATACGTCTTTAAGAACACTTGGAGTTCAGTTTGTGAGTGAGGAATCACGTACATTTAAAACATATGGCTATGCAGGACAAAGTTTTGGGGCTCTTATGAATGAAAGTGTTGAGTTAATCCATACAGGTTATGCAAATGATTATGTTGGGAAAGGATTAAGCGGTGGACATATCACGGTTAAAGCAGACGAAACGACACGCCAAAAAGCCGATCAAGATCCGACTTATACAAATCATCACTTAATTGCTGGGAACACGATTCTTTATGGAGCAACATCAGGAACATGTTATTTAGAAGGTCGTGTTGGAGAACGTTTTGCTGTTCGTAATTCAGGAGCAACAGCCGTCAACCACGGAATGGGTGTTCATGCTTGTGAATATATGACAGGCGGGGTTGTTGTGTCACTTGGATCGGTTCAAGCGAACGTTGGAGCTGGAATGACAGGTGGATTACTATATCTATATAAAGCAAAATATTTAAATGAAAAATTAAATGAATCTTATGTTAAAGCATTTGAGATGAAAGATCGTCATATCGAGATTTTAAAAGAAATATTAGTTGATTATGTCGCTAAAACAAACAATCAATTAGCTACACAAATTTTAAATAATTTCGAGCATGAAGTTTTAAACTTCACCCTCGTCACATCAGCTGACTATTATCAATTAGAACTATAACCAAAAGGGACACCTCGTTTGAGATGTCCCTCTTTAAATTTCTTATAATTCATTACTGATTTCTTTGTTTAGAATTTGATATCACGACTTTATCAATGTTTTTATTATTTTTTTGAAAATAAAGTTTGAAAGAATACTTTAATAGGAAGTGGATTAGAGTTTCCTAGAAGTATAGTTGGAGCTTTTTTTAGCAGGATATTTATTAAACAAATTGAGTTAGCTGTATCAGGTGAAATCATAGGAACATGGATTATAGGCACACTTTTAACTTATCCATTGGCAGCACTGGTAATTGGAAAAGAAGTGGCGGTCTTGGTTTATCTCGTTCTATTTCAATTAGTTTGGGAGAAGTGAATCTAACAAAAAAGACTGGCTAGCGTCCTAGCAGTCTTTTTGTTAGTGTCTTCTATGGTTCGATATGCGTTAAAGGTTAATGTTTTTGTTCTTTTTTCTTTGTTGTGACACCTGTTCCAGGAACAGGTTCACCAGGTTCATAAATTTTACCTGGTTGTTTCACTTTCTTTTCATTATACTTATGCATTTTACCAGACATCGTAATTCACCTCCATAATCGTTATCATTTACTAAAATGATAGAACTAATCCATAAAAGTAAAAATAATCAGATCATTAGATAAGAGAAAAAAATTAGATGTATTAAAAATAATGGTAATCATTCTAAATTTTATAAATTAACCTTGCTGTTAAAGAAAAAATATGGATAAAATTCGAAAAAATATTTTAATTATGGAAAAAATATTATAAAATGTATATGTAAAGTGAATATATTGGCAAATCTAGGGAAATCTAGAGGCGCAAAGCTAAAGGGGCTAAGGTTTATATAAACTATGCCAGCCAGTTGCCGAAGAATGATAATTCTTTGTATTTCATAAAAGAAATAATAACAAGCTTTGAACAGGCTTTTTTTATGATGTTTTTTTGTGATATTGAAATAAGATGGCAACTACCTTTTATAGGTAGTTTTTTTATTCTTAGGCGTGGTACCCTTCTTGCTTATATAAGCAACAAGAGAAATGGGTAGTTTTTTATCACTTTCAAATTATCATTAAGAAAAAGGGGGAAGATCATGAAAAAAAGTTTACCGAGTGTATTAGCATTATCACTAATTATCTCAAATTTTTCACCAACACTAAGTGTATTCGCTAATGAATGGCAAAAACAAGTGAAAGTTTCAGAAGAAGAAACTAAACAAAATAAAGTGAGTGAAGCGATTGTTAGAGGCTTTGCATTAAATAGTTATGATAACTTTAATGCTTACAATGAAAAGTATCGCGTCTCACGAGATGAGATAGTCTCATTCTCAAATAATGGAGGACAATATAATTCAAGTTCGTTAGATAAAGCATTTGATAATAATTTATCAACTCATTGGGAAACTGGAACAAAAAATACTTCCTCATTTATCAATGAAGTGATTATTGAATTTAATCAGATTCAATCTATTGATCGTATTGTTTATGCCACTCGACAAGATGGGGCTAAAGGAAAAGGATTCCCAAATGAATTTGAAATTTATGCTTCGTTGTGTGAGGAAGACGATGATTTTCGATTAGCTGTTACTGGAAGTCATACTACAACAGGAAATATGATGGAGTTTAAGTTTGATACGATTCAAGCTAAAAAAATTAAATTTGTTTTTAAATCAGCTAATCAAGATTGGGCCAGTGCATCAGAATTTTGGTTCTATAAAGAAGATGCACTTCTGAATCAAATGAATCACATTTTTACGAATGAGTCTAAAAATGAACTAAGTGATGAATTTAATACTATTGACAAGTTAAATAAATTTGAGGTTCTTGCGCAACAACATCCATTATATGACGTTATCAAAGAAGATATTGATAATGCTCGAGTCTTATTAGAGTCAAAAGAAGTTAACTATATGAATGCAATCATTTCAAAGTTTACTTCTTTTGATGATGAAAGAGTAGAGGCCTATGATGCATTATATAAAGTGCCTTCTGAAAAAATCACAAGTATCACGACGAATGGTGGTCAGTATGCAAATAATACTATTTTAAATGCAATGGATAATGACATCAATACAAGATGGCATTCGGGATCTCAAAATAGTTCAAGCCATACGAATGAAGTTATTATTACATTAGAAGAATTAACAACAATTAATCGCTTAATGTATTCAAATAATCACTCTAGAGGATATGCTCAAGCATTTGAAATTTATATCTCAAAAACATCTCAAGGTGATACATTTGAAAAAGTAACAGCTGGAGAGATGGCGATTGATACAAAAAATACGATGGAGATTTTATTTAATCCAACAGATGCACGTCGTATTAAATTTGTGTTTACAGAAGGATATGAAAACTGGGCACTTGCTTCTGAGTTTGGAATTTATAAACCAGATAGTATCTCTGAAGTAATGGATCGCTTATTCATAGATAAGACTATGAGTGAATTAAACCCGGAATTTGCTACAATTGCAATGATAGAATCATTGACTGAACAAGTAAAAAATCATCCATTTGCTGATGAGTATATGGAAAAGTTGAACATTGCTAAAGAGTTAATAGAATTTGGTACTATCCAATTGGGAACTTCTAATATAAGTAAATTTACACCATTTTATACAGAATATATCAAACAATATGATGAGATGTTCCGTGTGCCTATTTCTGCAATTAGTAATAATGGTGGAAATTATCCAGGAGCTCTACTTCAATATGCAATTGATGAAGATATCACAACGCATTGGGAAACTGGGACTGCTAATAGTGATACATTTAAAAACGAAGTTATTTTAACGTTAGATAAAGCAGTAGAAGTTGATCGTTTAACTTATAAACCTCGAACGATTAATAAAGGATTCCCAACAAAATTTAGTATCTATATATCGCCAGTTACTACAGGAGATAATTTTCAAAAAGTTTCGGAAGGTCACTATGCGGTGACAAATGACATGTTACAAATCAAGTTTGATTCAACAAAAGCAAAGCGTATTAAATTTGTTTTTGAAGAAGCCTATCAAGATTGGGCATCTATTGGAGATATCCGTGTTTATAAGCAAGATACTACTGCAGATCAAATGAAAAATCTATTTACAAATGGACTGATGAATGAAGTATCTGAAGCTTTTAATACAATTGAAAAATTAGAAGCTTTAGAGGAGAAAGTGAATGAGCATCCATTAGCTTCTGTTTATCAAGAAGATATTCAATTAGCAAAAGATATTATTAATAATGAATTACAAACGGTAAAAACAGTGACTGTAGAGCAGCACGGTGACCGAAATGCACACACTAATCAGAATTTAAAGTTTGGATTTGGAAATAACAATCAACCAACTGGAGTGTTGGCGAAACCAGGTGATACAGTTATTGTTTATGTTGATGCTGAACCAGGAAAACCATTACCTCAATTGTTTTTCTCACAGCAAGAGGGAAGTTTTGCAAACTGGGGAAGAACGGTTAGTTTACATGCTGGAAAAAATGTCATTACAGTTCCAGAGGTTACTCAAAATGATGGGTGGTATCATCATTCAGTAACACCAGGTGGAGCGGTATATATTGTTAATCCTTATACAGAGGAGCAACAAGGAAAGTCACCAGTTATCCGATTTGCTAAAGGTGTTGAAGTATTTCCAATGGTGGATAAAAATACAGATGAGCAAGAGTTTTTACAGTTATTAAAAGATTATAAAGCACGATTAGATGCAGATAAAAGAGCGAATCCAGATGTGATGGATCGTCAAATGATTGATATAGTTGAAATTGTATCTGATCACTTAGTATTCACGGGAACAGCAACCGGCGCATATGAAGCCTATGTGAACCAAGAGTTTAGTCCACTTCAAACTGTAAACATGTATAATGATCATATGGACTTAGTGTTTGAATTTTTAGGGCTAGATGGTAGCAATGAGTTAAATGATATCAAGTATACACGTGAAAATATTCGTCTGGCTCAACCCTATGGCTATATGTATGCTTATACAAATCACATTGGGGTTCAAGGTGATGTGATGGTTAGTATGTTAACGAGTGTCGGTGGTTGGGGTGTTGACCATGAGATGGGACATCGATTAGATATTCCAGTTCGAACAATTGGTGAAGTTACAAATAACATGATTCCGCAAAATTCATCTTATTACTATAATAAGCTTAATAAGCGTATTCCATTTGAAAGCCATGTTTATAAAAATGTTATCGCTACAGATAATAATGAGTACTACTCAGGTAATTACTCTGAAAATTTAGCAGTATTTTGGCAATTAGAAATGATTTATCCTGGTTATTGGGCTAAACTTAATCGACAATATCGTGAGAACAATGTTGTATTAGATTCACAAGATTCAGCAAACGATAAATTAAATCAATTAGCAAAATACTCAAGTATTGCGTTAGAGTTAGATTTAACTGAACATTTTGAACGCCATGGGTTCTTTGTTTCAGATGAGACAAAAGAATTTGTCAGTCAATATGAAAAGCCAGAAGTTAAAACATGGTATGCAAATTATGATTATATTGAATATCAAGGAAATGGCTTTGAAAAAGAGATTGGATTAATGGTTGAACGTTTAACACAGGGTGAACATAATCAGTTAGTATTCAAAGTAAATCCTGATGTTGCCACTGATGTATTAGGATATGAGATTTTTAAAGATGAAGAATTAATCGGATTTACTTCAACAAATAGTTTTATTGATACAACGACTCAAGTGGGCGAAGCAGTTGAGTACAAGGTAATTCCTTATGATAAGAAATTAAATTCAGGTGAAGAAGTTTATCTTCATTCATTAGCACCGACAGTTATGATTGGTCAAGACAAGGTGACGGTCAAATTAAATGAAGCATTTGAACCGATCAGTCTTGTAAGAGCCTATACATATACTGGTGAAGAGATGACGAATGCAGTAACTGTTAATCACTCAGTTGATGTGAGTCAAAAAGGAATCTATCCAGTTACTTTCATGGCCGAAGATCAAGGAATGACAACGACTAAAATGATTAAAGTCGAAGTCGTTAGTGATTATGACTATTTATCGGATAGTGAATGGACAGATGTTGAAACAGTATGGGGAACACCAAGACGAAATGAAAATATTAAAGGGCGTATAAACGGTGATATTCAAACCTTTGAAAAAGGATTTGGAATTCATGCTGATGGAAAAATAACGTATGATTTAACAGGATTAGACTACGATCGATTTGAAGCATTAATTGGGGTAGATATGAATATTGCCTCTCAGTTAAATTCAAGTTTACAAGTAAAGGTTATTGCAGATGGTCGAGTTTTAGCAACGACACCAATTTTAAAACATGCCGATAATATGGTATTTATCGATGTGCCAGTTAAAGGGGTTAAGGAATTAGTCATTGAAATAAATGATGCAGGGAATGGAAATACGTCAGACCATGCTATAATTGCTAATCCAAAATTAATTACAAATAATGCAAAACCTACATTAACGATTCCAAATGATACCGCAGTGAAAGTGGGACAACCATTTAAAGATATTGTAGGGACGTATATGGCAATAGATGCTGAGGATGGTGAATTAACGGATTCAGTTGAAGTATCAGGCGTAGAAAATGTTAACTTCGATTGTCCAGGAAATTACACAATTACTTACACTGTTACAGATTCAGATGGAAATCAAGTTAAAAAAACTCGTACGATTTCAGTCTTTGATATGAATGATTTTACGTATTTAACAGAGTATGACTGGAAGTCAGCCACTCAAAGTTATGGAAGCACAAAAAAAGATATTTCTACAAGTGGAGCTGCCTTATGATTAACAAATGAAGATGGAACGGTTGCAACATATGAACGAGGAATTGGATCACATGCAAATGCCACTATCATCTATGATTTAAGTGATAAGGATTACCAATTCTTTAGTGCATCTGTTGGTGTTGACCGTGCAATGTATGGAAGAGTGGGAAGTGTTTCATTCGAAGTTTATGTTGACGGGGTAAAACAATTTGATAGTGGATTAATGCAATCAAAAGATCCACAACAATATATTGAGGTTAGTTTAGCCGGGGCAAAAGAATTAAAACTAGTGGTGACTGATGGTGGAAATGGAATTGGATCTGACCATGCCACATGGGGAGATACAAAGTTATATTTTGTTAATAGTAATCGTGAGGGAATTGATCGTTCAAAACTTAATCAACTATTAATAACAAGCCAAGAGTTACGTTCAAATGATTATACAGAAGAATCTTGGAATCAATTAATGTCAGTTGTAGATGAAGTGAATAGTCAGTTAATGAATGGTTACACTCAAGAGAAAATTAACAGCTTAACTTCTCAGCTTGAAGCAGCATTAAATCAATTAATTTTAGCTACTAATTATCAATCATTAATTGAATTATTAGAAGTGGCAACTTCTATAGAATTTGAT
This sequence comes from Turicibacter sp. H121, assembly GCF_001543345.1. Taxonomy (NCBI): domain Bacteria; kingdom Bacillati; phylum Bacillota; class Erysipelotrichia; order Erysipelotrichales; family Turicibacteraceae; genus Turicibacter; species Turicibacter sp. H121. The sequence continues at coordinate 1,794,007 of NZ_CP013476.1, forward strand.
AAGTATACCAATGAAAGTATTGAAGTATTAAAACATGCCATGAATCAAGCAACAGAAATGATAGCTGCTAATAATAGTCAACAATATGAAGTCGATCAAATGGTTGAACAATTACAAGTAGCTATTAATGAGTTAGAAGAAGCCATCGATTTAAATCAAGTGGTTGAATTTACTGATGAAACATTAAAGTTAGCTGTTATTCAAGCATTAAATTTAACGAAAAATGAGATTACCATGGGAGATATCTTGAACATAACTCATTTAGATGTAAGCAATTCTGGTATTTCGAGTTTAACAGGCTTAGAGTATGCTAAAAATCTTCAATCACTAGATATTTCATACAATCAAATAACTAATCTTTCTCCTTTATCTGAATTAAACAACTTAACACACTTAAATGTAGGTTATCAACTAATTGAAGGAGGAATGTTAGAAACTCAAGATGGAATCATAAAATTTAAATTAGAGTTAACTAATCGAAACGGAGAAAGGTTAACCCCAGAGTTATCACTTAGAAATAATTTAACATTTAAAGATTCTGTTGTTGAAACAATGATTGATGAAGATGGGTATATTACGGTCGATACTACAAAATTAGCATCGAGTACTTACACATTATATGCTCATTATGTTGATGAGGGAGAAGAATTAAAAGTACAGGTTATCTATATGTTCCAAAACTAATGATATATCAAAAATAACCAGTTTCTAGATAGGAGATCTTAATTAGACTCCTATCTTTTTTTTCACCAAGCATAGGCTGCATACATTAAATTAAACGATAGATTAATAGTATATTTATCTTTTTATAGATGGTAAAATGATTATAGAGATTCAATCTTATATAAGTGAAGATACATTTTCTCGAAAGTGGTAGATCACCTAATCCCTATTAGATGAGATTGGTTTTATAAATGGAACGGTCAGGTTATTCACCATGACTAGATTCAGTCTTGATTTCAGAGTATTTTAAGAGCTGAATTTGAATTAAAAGAGTTAGATTGCTTTTTTATTTATATATAGAACAGAGGTGCTATAAATGTTTGAAAAATTAAAGGAAAACAAGCAACTTTGGCTTAATAGTTTAAGTATTTTTATCGTTGGAGTTGGATTGCTTTTTATTTATTTTATTTTAAAAAATGTAGGATTAATTACAGAAGAAATCCATACCTTCATTCTACTCATTAGACCCGTTATCATTGCGTTTGGAATTGCATATGTCTTAAATCGTCCAATGATTTTTGTTGAGAAAAAATTAAAAGGAATCAGTCGGAAGCTATTTAAAAAGGAGATAACGTCAGGTGTAAGTCGTAGTATCACCATCTTATTTTTATTTCTTCTTGTAGTCGGAGCGATTTATGTTTTATTTAATAGCATTATCCCTCCCATTATAAAGAACTTACGCTTACTACTAGAATCTTTACCGATGTTCCAAGACAGTATGAGTTACTACATTAATGAACTTGGACCCTATGTTCAATCCTTTATTACTCAACAACAAATTGATCAAATTTCAAGCTTTGTTACTAATTTATTAAGTAGTGCTGGAACGTATGCCTTACAACTAGGAACAGGTGTGATTACGAATGTAACAGGGTTCGCGATTAGTGCATTAACAACGATCATCTTATCAATCTATTTCTTAAAAGATAAGGAAGTTTTAATAGATTCTTTGAATAAAGGCGCTGAGGTTTTATTATCTGAAAAAGTATTAAGTCGTGTAAAACAACTCCTTCGTGATTTAGATACTGTATTTGGAGGTTTTTTAATCGCTCAACTCATTGCCGCTCTCTTAGCAGGTATTTGTTCGACCATTATTTTACTATTGATTGGTCATCCATTTGCCATTTTAGTTGGGCTAGTTACAGGTGTTGCCAACGTCATACCGTATATCGGGCCTATTTTAGGTGCCATTTTAGGAAGCGTACTTGGATTATTCTCAAGCTTACATCTAGCGATTTTATCGCTCATATTGCTAACTATTTATCAACAACTAGATGCCAATGTCATTCAACCCAAACTATTAAGTAGTAGTGTGGGTCTCAATCCGGTATGGGTATTAATCGCTATTTTAATTGGAGGTCATTATTTAGGCATGGTCGGAATGATTGTCTCAATTCCTTCGGCGGCCTTAGCACAAATCTATTTAACCCGTCGTTATCACCGACTAAAAGAAAAACAACAAATCTAAACAGCTATCATGATAGCTGTTTTATTTTTAGCTTTGCTAGACGAGACAGTTATTATTGGTTATTTACCTAGCGCAAGCTAATGAAAAATTTCAAAATGATTTTCAATAATTTTTTGATATCAAGTAATTTATCCTCAACAATCTTCTCTATGAGGGCTTTTTTTGATTGTAACGATTGTTTGATTGAAATTATGTAATTAAATAGGGGGAATCGATTGTTATTCCCTCTAAGATGGTTAATGGGTATCTCCTTCAGATAGGTCCTTCATTTTTAAATTTAAAATGTGACACGATTATCAATTCATAAAATTTATTCTTTCTTTTTATTACTAGCACTTCTAATTATTTAAGGATAGAGTGATGATTTCGTCATCTTTTGTAAAAAAACATCGATATTTTTCCGACGATTTAAAATAATAAAATAAGAAAGGATGATTTTTATGTTTAAACCTAAGCATGTTTATATCGAAAAAGAAGCATTAGATTATACACTAGGGAAAGAGTTAAAAAAGCAGTTTGAAGATATGCAGATTCCTGTCGATATTCTGGAAAGTAATCGTGTGAACTTTTTACGTGGGAAAAGTGTGCAAGAAAAGTATGAAATAGGGAAGCGAGTTCTTGTCATTGGCGTACGCCGTACTCTTGAATTTCAATCATGTAAACCATCTGCTCACTATCAACTTCCACTGGTCACAGGTTGCATCGGAAAATGTGAATATTGCTATCTAAACACGAATCTCAAAGATAAGCCTTTTACGCGTATCTATGTCAATCTCGATGACATTTTGAAAAAAGCAAAACGATATACACAGACAGGGAAATTTAAACCAACCATTTTTGAAGGATCCGCAACCTCAGATCCTGTCCCTGTTGAACCCTATACGCATGCCTTAGCTAAATCCATTGAATTTTTTGCTAAAGATCCTAATACAAGATTTCGCTTTGTCACAAAATTCACCGATATAGATGACTTACTTCATCTCAAACATAATGGGCATACTGAAATGCGCTTTTCTATTAATACAGATACCGTCATTGAAAGTTTCGAACATGGGACCCCAAGAGCAAAACAACGAATTGAAGCAGCCCGCAAAGCAATAAAAGCAGGATACCCCGTTGGATTTTTAATTGCGCCGGTTTTCATCTATCCCAACTGGAAAGAGGATTACCTCATGCTTATTAAAATGTTAAAAGACTTTCTTCCAAATGAAGAGTCACAACATCCCATCACTTTTGAAATCATCTCCCATCGATTTACACCAACCGCTAAAAACCATATCCTTCAAGTCTTTGAAGAAAGCCAACTTCCCATGAATGAAGCTGAACGGACTTATAAATATGGTCAATTTGGTTATGGAAAATATGTCTATCCAAAAGAAGTTATCGCTGAAATCAAAGAACTCTTTGAATTCGGATTAAAACATCTTCCATTTCCTTATGAAATTAAGTATATTATCTAGTTGTAGAAGGGAAAATTTTATTTATATTCTGAGTCTTTACCAGAAATAGCCCTTGATGATTTTTTCTATTAAAACGATGAATTTAAGTGTTAAAATGAGTTGTTTTCCATATAATTTAAACGTCATTTTAAATAAGAAAATATTTTTTTAAAATCAACAATGCGTTTGGGTGATGAGCTTATAGTCTTTAAATATTTTCAAATTAATTATTTTTGTAAAACGCTATCCCAAATCTTTACAAATAGATATTCGCATGATATGATGATGATATGGATTGTAACTGGTTAGGCAGGCAAAACCCACTTCTATAGGGAGGGTTTTGCCTTTTTTATATTCATTTTGAGGTTAGCTTGATGATAGGAGAGGAAGATAAATGTATATTGAAAAAGTATTAAATAATAATGCATTTATATCTTTAGATGAAAATGGTGAAGAAATAATTGTAATGGGAAAAGGAATTGCTTTTGGAAAGAAAGGAAACCAACAAGTTGATTTAACGAACTTAAATTATAAAATATTTTCGTGTAAAAATAAGAACATTAATAATAAATTAATTAGTATTGTCTCTGACTTACCACAGGAATATATTTTGTTAACTCGTAAAATTATTTCGACATTTGAAAAAGAATATAATAAAAAGTTAAATGAAATTATTTACGTGAGTTTAACAGAACATATTCATGGTGCAATTGAACGTTATCAACAAGGAATTCAAGTTAAAAATCCATTGTTAATGGAAATCAAACGATTATTTGCTGATGAATACGAAATTGGTCGAAGAGCATTAGAAATGATTCATCAGGATTTTGGAGTTGCATTTGAAGAAGATGAAGCAGGGTATATTGCTTATCATATTGTGAATGCTGAACTTAATAACGATATGATAAATATTGCAAATATCACTAAAGTGATGCAGCAAGTTTTAAGTGTTATTAAATATCACTTTAAAGTAGAGTTTAATGAAGAGTCTAGTACGTATTATCGTTTCATTACACATTTAAAATTTTTTGCACAACGTGTTTTTAGTAATGCTGTTTATGAAGAAGAAGATACGGAATTATTCTTCATTTTAAAAGAAAAGTATCATGAGAGTTATGAATGCGTTTTAAAAATAAAAGAATTAATCGAGCATGAATATAATTATGATTTATCATTAGAGGAGCAATTATATTTAATGATTCATATTGAACGAATTAGAACAAAAGCAACAATTTAAGATAGTTAATAATGCTGGATAATCCATCAGCTTATTATATATAGTAAGATTGTAACTACGCTATAGATGAAAATCTATATATGTAGGCAAAACTTCATTTGATTTTTAAATGAATGGAGGAAGAAAAAATGGATTATAAGAAATTAGCTGAAAGAATTCTTGAAAAACTTGGAGGAAAGGAGAATGTAGAATCTGTTGTTCACTGTATGACAAGACTTCGCTTTGTATTAAAAGATGAAAGTCAAGTGGATGATGAGCAGGTGAAAAAGATTAAAGGTGTGATTGGGGTCATGAAAAAAAGTGGCCAATATCAAATTATTATTGGTAATGAAGTGGCGTCAGTTTATAAAGAAATTTGTGCGCTTGGTAATTTCAAAGAAAAAACATCGGCAAAAAAAATAGAGAAAAAAATCAAAATATCATTTCTGAAATGTTAGATATCATTTCAAGTGTTATGTCTCCCGTTATCCCAGCCATTATTGGAGCGGCGATGATCAAAGTTTTATTAACTGTTTTACCGATGATAGGGATATTAAGTAACACAAGTCAAACTTATGAACTGTTATCAGTTATTGGAGATGGAGCTTTCTTCTTCATGCCAGTATTAATTGGAATGTCAGCTGCAAAACGATTTAATGCTAATCCATATTATGCCGTGAGTATTGCACTGATTATTTTACATCCAAACTTTATCTCTCTTTTAAAGGGAGCAAATGAAGCAGGACAAACAGTCAAGTTCTTTAACTTAATCCCAGTTACTTATGCTAATTATTCTTATTCAGTTATTCCGATTATTTTATCAGTAGCAGTCTTACCTTATATTGAACAATTTGTTGATAAAATTACGCCAAAAATTACAAAAAACTTCTTAAAACCAATGTTAGTGATGTTATTTATTGCACCAATCGTTATGGTTGTCATTGGTCCACTAGGAGCTATCTTTGGTGATATGTTATCAACTGCTGTTTATTTTATTCAAGATAAGTTAGGTTTTATTGCAGTTGGATTAGTAGCGGCTGTCTTCCCGTTTGTGGTTATGACAGGAATGCATCATGCCTTTACACCAATTAAATTAGGAGTTTTAGCCACAACAGGATTTGAAGGATTTATTTGTATTGCAGAATTCTGTGCAAATATGGCCCAAGGAGCGGCAGCATTAGCGGTATCAATCAAATCAAAAAATTCTGATATTAAACAGAGCGCAGGGTCATCAGCATTTTCGGCTTTAGTTGCAGGAATTACAGAACCTGCTTTATACGGAACGAACTTACGATTTAAAAAACCAATGATCGGAGCTTGTTTAGGAGGATTAATGGGGGGATTAGTCGGTGGTTTCTTCCAAATGAAATGTTATGGAGTAGCAACACCAGCAATTGTAACCATTCCACAATATCTTGAAGAAGGAAATCCGCAAAGCTTTTTATATATTTTAATCACGTTAGGGGTAACAGTTGTTTCAACCTTTATTATTACTTATGTGATTGGATTCGAAGATCCGGTTGAAGAAGATGATGAAGAAATGTTAGAAGAGAAAGTTACGATTCCTTTAAATACAGGATTAAATATTGTGAGCCCTTTAGAAGGACATATGATTGAGTTATCACAAGTAAATGATGTCACTTTCTCTAGTGGAGTAATGGGAAATGGTGTTGCCATTATCCCGACAAAAGGTCAAGTTGTTGCTCCATTTGATGGAACAATAGATGTCTTTTTCAAGACACACCATGCCATTGGATTAAGAAGTGAGACAGGGGTTGAGTTATTAATCCATGTTGGATTAGATACTGTTAACTTAGAAGGAAAATACTTCACACCTCATAGAAAGCAAGGAGATACTATTAAGACAGGTGATGTGATTTTAGAGTTTGATATTGAAAAAATTAAAAAAGCAGGATATGAATTAGTAACGCCAATTATCATCACAAATAGTCAACAGTTTATGGATATAATTGTTAAGAAAAAAGATGTTGTAACAGCCAATGATCAAGTATTAGCTATTATTTAATGAGGAGGATATAGTAATGACAAGCTTTAAAATGCCGAAAGATTTTTTATGGGGGAGTGCTTCTGCTGCTTATCAAGTGGAAGGTGCTTACTTAGAAGATGGAAAGGGTCTTTCTAACTGGGATCAATTTGTTAGAATTGAAGGAAAAACATATAAAGGAACAACAGGTGATGTGGCAGTTGATCACTATCACCGTTTCAAAGAAGATGTGAAGCTCATGGCAGAAATGGGACTTAAAACGTATCGTTTTTCAATTTCATGGCCACGTGTTATTCCGACTGGAAATGGCGAAGTTAATGAAGCAGGATTAAAGTTTTATGAAGACTTAATTGATGAATGTCTAAAATATAACATTGAGCCAATGGTAACGATTTTTCATTGGGATCTTCCACAAGCTTTAGTGGATCAATATAATGGATTTGAAGATCGACGTATTATTGATGACTTTGTCAATTATTCAAAAGTTTTATTTGAGCGATTTGGAAGTAAAGTTAAGTACTGGATTACATTAAATGAACAAAATGTATTTACATCATTAGGGTGGTTAACGGCGATGCATCCACCAGGAAAATTCAATGATGAAAAAACTTTCTACCAAGCAAATCATCATGCTTTTATGGCGCATGCAAAAACAGTCTTATTATTTAAACAAATGATTCCAAGTGGAAAAATTGGAGCAAGTTTTTCTTATAGTCCGAGTTATTCAATCGATTGTAATCCAATCAATGCAATGTCTAAAATGGACTTTGATGATATGAAAAACTTCTGGTGGATGGATATGTATGCTTATGGACGTTATCCAAAATCAACGTTTGTTTATTTACAAAAGAAAGGAATTGCTCCACAGTTTGAAAATGAAGATGAGCAAATTTTAAAAGAAGCCGCTTCAAAAATTGACTTTATGGGAGTCAATTATTATCAAACAAGTGTATGTGAATATAATCCAATCAATGGAGTTACACCTTATGGAACATTTAATACCACAGGTGTGAAAGGTTCAGGTCAAGTTACAGGGCAACCAGGACTATTTAAAAATCCATCTAACCCTTACTTAAAAACAACAGACTGGGACTGGACCATCGATCCAATGGGATTACGTTATGGATTACGAGAAATTACAAGCCGTTACAACTTGCCAATTATTATTTCTGAAAATGGATTAGGTGCTTTCGATAAAAAAGAAGAGGATGGTTCAATTCATGATCCATATCGAATTGCCTTCTTAAAAGAACACATTGAAGAATTGAAAATTGCTATGGCAGAAGGATGTGAAGTCATCGCTTATTGTACATGGTCCTTTACTGACTTATTAAGTTGGTTAAATGGCTACCAAAAACGTTATGGTTTTGTCTATGTTGACCGAGAAGAAGAGGAAGAAGGAGCAACATTAAACCGCTACAAAAAGGATAGTTACTATTGGTATAAAGAAGTCATTGCTTCAAATGGAGAAAATTTATAATTAAGATCGACAGTTTCAAAAGAGTTATCCAATCATCACTTGAAATTAAAAAGAAAAGCTGTGTTAGACATCCTTGTTGGTAGTCAATCACTTCATACCAATAGTTATGAGTTCTTATTTTTGAAAATTTTGCTCCCTCCAAGTAGGAAAAGAGTAAATAATAATATTTTCGTTTAACAGAGCCAAAGGAAAAAGACGCCGTTTTTTAAAACGGCGTCTTTTCATGCTAAGTCATCCTTATAAAAGATAGAACTAAGAAGAGCACTACAATGACAATGAGAAATCTAACTATTTTTTGATTAACGGTTTTAGATTTTCAACCAATAAGTGTTCCTAAGAAAGCTAAAATAGTATAAACAAATACCGAGATTAAAAAGCTATTATTAAATACGATAAAGGTTAGAATTACCCAAAGTAAAAAAATAAAACTAACCACTAAGCCAATGTAACTTAACGAAATAACATTGGGCCAAAACCTCTCGTTTTTTCTCTTACCTGTTTGGGTTCTGGGTGCCTGTTTATAGTTTTAGTCAAATATAAAGTGGGGATTATCTTAATCTTGAAATTTCATTGTGTCTTCTACTTTTTTCTTAATCAAGTTCAGTTTCAAATCTTTATTGATATAATAGGTTTTTTTATGGTGATGGAGTTCTTGATCAAGTCCAGTCAACTTGATAGAAAAATATTTCACCTAGCTCAACGTAAGATTAATTAATAACAAGGCAATCAGAATTTGTACACCTCTTCCCCTTCTTTAATTGAAACCTGACTTTATTATACTAGATAAGTGCGGTTAAAATATGTAATAAATAAAAAGCTCATAAGAATACATTGATCCTTATGAGCTTTCGAATTAATACAATCCAGTATAATTAATAATTTTTTGATTAATATTCATCACACCACTGGTTGGGGTATAGCGATCAGTTCCATAAACTTTATCGTGCCACTCAATTACATTTTCCTCTAATGTCGTTGGTACTAAGTAGTATAGTCCATCACTTAACTTTTCTCCATAACTTAATTCTGTTTGTGGTAACTGAACTTGTTCGATTTCACGCTCACCACTTAATAATAATTGAGTTCCCAGTGCAATAATTTCATTTGTTGTTAAATTAGTTTGAATATACGGTAAGAAATCATTCATTAATCCAAGTAATTTGACCTTATTATACGAGAAGGCTTTTTGTGCGACTAATGTAATCACTCGACGTTGACGTTCCATACGTTCATAGTCCCCGTTTCCTACTTTACGAATACGCATATAAGCGACTGCTTGACGACCATTTAACGTTTGTAACCCTGTACCTTCAAGTAAGTTTGCTTCTTCACCACTAACTTCGACATTCATCTCAGCAATGACACGATTTAACTCTTGAAGTTCATAATCTTGTACATCGACTTCGACCCCACCAAGTTTATTAATAATATATTCAACTGCGTTAAAATTTACAGTAACATATTTTTGAATGTCTAAATCAAAGTTTTGGTTAATAGCTTGAACAGCGAGTGTTGGTCCACCATAAGCATAAGCATGATTAATTTTCTCAAACCCATGATCTTCATTAATATAAGCAAATGTATCACGAACAACTGATGTTAAATAAGCTTGATTTGTCTTGCTATTGAATGAGAAGACCATCATCGCATCAGAACGAGTATTTGTGTAAGCATCATCGCGTGAATCGACTCCAAATAAAGCAATATTCATGACACCCATTCCCTTTTTCAAATCTAAAACTTCTTGAGAAACATTTAAATCTTCTAATTCTTCACGATTGATTCGAGATAACATCACATGGGCAGCTCCGTAAACAGCCCCACCTAAAAGTAATAAAACTAATATAAAAATTAAAACACCTTTTAAGCACCCATACTTTTTCTTAGGTTTCTTTTGTTTAACTTTTTCTTGATTAAGATTTACAGTTTCCTTACTCATCATCTTCACCTAGTTTCTAAAATAGTGTTAGTATCTTAAACTACAACATTTTATAATATGCGACAGGTCATTACAATATTAAAACTTGCCCATTAAATATTTTTTTACAAAATTTATGTAGTTATAACCATGAAATTATAAAAAATCTAAAAAATTGGTCATTGGTCGACTATCCTAAGTATGTTACAATGAAAGAAATTATGAAAAATGGAGCGGATTAAATGTCAACTATTGAATTATTAGCACCAGTTGGTCATCGTGAAGGATTATTAGCGGCCGTTACAAACGGAGCTGATGCCATCTATGTAGGTGGAGCAGCCTTTGGAGCACGAAAAGAAGCAGCATTTACAAATGAAGAACTAATCGAAGTCATTAAATTTAGCCATCTACATAACGTTAAAGTCTATGTTACTGTTAATACAACCATCTTTGATCAAGAATTAGAAGCATTAAAAGAATATATTCACTTTCTATATTTAAATGATGTCGATGCTATCATCGTTCAAGATATCGGGGTTGCTCACTTAGTCAAACAAATGTATCCAGACTTTGAACTCCACTTTAGTACCCAAATGACACTTCATAACACAAAAGGTGTCGAATTTGCTAAACAATTTGGAGCAGACCGCGTTGTTGTGGCACGTGAAAATACATTAGAAGAAATTAAAGCCATGAAACAGGCAGTGGACATTGACTTGGAAGTATTTGTTCACGGAGCTCTTTGTGTTTGTTATTCAGGACAATGTTTAATGAGTAGTATGATTGGTGCTCGAAGCGGAAACCGTGGAGCCTGTGCTCAAACATGTCGCCTTCCATACGAACTTGTCGATTTATCAAGTGGAGAAACACTTGATTCAAATGTCGGAGACTTTCTATTAAGTCCTAAAGACTTAAAAACCATTGATGAAATTGGGGAACTTATCGAAGCGGGAGTCACTTCATTTAAAATCGAAGGACGTCTAAAAAAACCAGAATATGTCGCGACAGTTGTTAAAGCTTATCGTGAAGCTATCGATCAATATGTAGAAACCCGCCGAGTTAAAATCTCAAAACAAACTCATGCAGACATGGATCAAATTTTTAGTCGTGGATTTACGAAAGGATTCTTATTTGGAGACAAAGGTCTCAATTGGATGAGCGCCGATCGTCCAAATCACAAAGGAATCTTAATCGGAGAAGTTGTTAATGTCAAAGGAAAACGAGTTACGATTAATCTTAAATCACCACTCGAAGTTGGAGACGGCTTACGCTTCGTCGGATTAAACAGCAAAGATCAAGGATTACAAGTTCAAAAAATGTTTGTTAAAGGAAATGATGTGAAACTTGCGAATCCAGGTAACGTTGATTTAGATGCACCATTCCCAGTATCAAAAGGCATGAAAGTTTATAAAACAACATCCGTTTCTTTAGCTAAACGCGTTGAAGTAACAGAAAAATCAGTTCCTAAAATTGATATCTATGGTGAAGTGAGTGCCAAACTAGGTGAACCATTAAAAATCATGGCCTGGGATAATGACTCAAACATGGTCACAGTTGAAACAGAAGAAGTGTTTGAAACAGCAACGAACACCCCATTAAGTCAAGATCGTTTAAAACAACAACTTGAAAAAACAGGAAGTACCGCATTCTCGTTTGCATACATCAATATTAATATGGATGAAGGTATTACCATGCCTATTTCAATCATTAACAAAATCCGACGTGAACTATTAGAAAAGCTTGAAAAAAATCGTACGCAACATCATGCCGGTCGCCAACGTCGAGAAATCCAACCAACCGTTTCTAACTTAGACACAACAACCATCACCCCACAACTCACAGTTAGTGTCCGAAACATCAAACAGCTACAAACTGTCCTTAACCACAACATTGAAACCATCTATTATAAGGATATCAAAACACTGAAAAAGGCAGTTGAACTAGGAGCAGCACACGGCGTAACCATCATTCCTCAACTGCCACGTATCATTGATGACTCTGAAATCGAGCAAGCAACACAAATCATCGAAAGCTTACCACTTCAAACCATCATGCTTGGTGAATACGGAATGTATCACGCCCTACAAAACAAAGGCTATACTTTCCTAACAGACTTTGCTTTTAACACAAATAACGTTCAAAGTATCCAAGCTTTAAAACAACTAGGTGTATCACAAGTCACATTATCTTATGAAATTAACCAAAAACAATTACGTGGACTCGTTAAACAATCTCCACTTCCAACAGAAATGATTGTCTACACACGTATTCCAATGATGATTACAAAGCACTGCCCAGTCAAACTTTTAAATCAACAAGAATTCTGTCGCATGTGCTTAAGCACACCATTCGGCCTACGTGACCGCAAAAATAAAATCTTACCATTACTTCGCACTGGAAACTGCATCACAGAAATCTTCAACTCACAACACCTGATTCTCATCGAATTCTTATCAGAATTACAAAAGATGGGTGTTCAAAGTTTCCGCTTAGAATTCACAAATGAAAACGAAGCAACTATGACCCAAGCAATTCATGCTTACCAAACAGCCCTTCAAACAGGTAAAGTTGATTCTGACTGGCTTGCCCAGTACAAGAACTCAGATGATTACACAAAAGGACATTACCATCGCGGAGTTTGTATATAATAAAAAAAAATCCCCATAATAGAAAAAGTTAAACTTTTCTGAAGGGGATTTTTTTATGTTGCAAGTGTTGCTATCTTTATTATTAGCCGCCTTATTTTATGTGGTCCTACTCATATGTTATAAAATCATGGGTAAACGTGAAGTTAACCAACTAAGTACGGTAGATGTTGTTATCAATATTTTAATTGCCAATGTCGCAGCAGGTGGAATTGTTGAAGAACAATACTGGTTAGATGCACTCGGTGGTGTACTAGTTATCGTTGCTCTTCAAATTATAATGGCTAAAATTCAGATTAATCATCCCAAAGCACGTGATGTTGTTGAAGGCGAACCATCGATGGTCATTAAAAATGGAAGCGTCGATTACGGTGAATTAAAAAAACTCCGTATTGATCTCGATGACTTTATGATGCTACTTCGTGGACAAAACATAGTAGCTCCGGAAGACGTCCAGTACGGAATTATTGAGAAAAATGGGAAACTCACTATCTTTGAAAAGAAATTACCAACTAAAACTTTCCCATTAGCACTCGTTATTTCAGGACAAATCAAACCTAAGGCACTTCAAAGCTTAGGGAAGAATGAAGAGTGGTTAATGACACAATTAGAAAATCATCAATTTTATAAACTAGAGCAAGTAGATTATCTTTTTTATGAAGAACATAAACTAGTTATTTATACAAAACAAGGCATTCAAAAGCTTACATTAAAATAAGTGTCGTGAAATCACGACACTTATTCTTTATCATTGAAATCATTAAATAATGAAACACGATCTCCATTAGATAATGCATTTAACATATTTTGTTTTGCCATTGGGAACTCAGCATATAATTTCTTTAATAATTGCTTCACATCTTCGCGACTTGTGTGCTTATCCATAGGGCAAGTACTTGGCACAATAGGAACATGACGATTTGCTGCCGCAATAATATCATCTTCATAGCAATAAACAAGTGGACGAATAAACGTTACGTCTGTACGATCTAAGTACATTTTTGGTTTGAATGTTGATAAGAACCCGTTGTAAATTGTATTCATGACTAACGTCTCAACTGCATCATCAGCATGATGCGCCATCGAAATCTTATTACATCCAAGCTCAGTGCCTTTCTTAATTAAGATAGCCTTCTTGAACTTAGAGCATAATGAACAAGGAATCTTTCCATCTGGAGTTCCATTTAACTTTAAGATTTCATAAACTTCAGTATCGACTAAATGATACTCAATTCCATGTTTCTCACAGAATTCCACAACAGGATTAAAATCCATCCCAGGGAAACCTAGCTTTAACGTAATCCCCACTAACTCAAACTTAACAGGAGCAAACTTTTGATATAAATGTAGAGCGTATAATAACGCCATACTATCTTTTCCACCACTTACCCCAACAGCGATTTTATCACCATCTTCGATTAAAGAAAAATCTCGATCTGCTTTTCGGATACAACCTAAGATCTTTTTCATAACACTCACCGACCTTTCGGTAGACATTATAACGAATAAACTCAAAAAAAACAATCATCTGACAAACTTATTTAATATGGTAAAATAAACAAAAAGGAGAAAATAAGAAGTCATGAAAAGAAACCATCTCATCGTATTCATCACCGTACTGATTATATCAATAGCTTGTGGATATTGGATTACAAAAACCGATCGCTACAACAACTATCGTGAACTCCAATTTCTAGAATCCGTTGTTAAAAATACACTTCATCAAAATGGATACGCTGTTGAATTAAATAGTGAATATAATATTTTAGGATATGAAATGAGTGTGGTAGGGGATGGGGGATTTTCACAGAAGTCAGATGATTCAGTTTTATATATGACTTATTTAATGAAGTTAAATGGCAAAGGTGTTTCACCGATGACAGCAGAATTAACTCAGTATATTGACCTAAATTCAAAAATAAATTATATGAATATAAATCATGGACAGTGGTTTAAAGAAATATCAAATGGCTCATTAACTATATTTCAAAAGATTCCTAAACTTTTCAAAAAGTCTAAATTTCAAAATTCAGATGATTGGATAGAAATAATAGATGATAGAGAGCAAAATCAGATAGTAGAATTGAGACTTCCACTATCTGACGCAGACTTTTTAACAAAACAACTAATAAGTAATGTGTTAAATATCTCTAATGATATTAATCTTGATCAATTAATACAAAAAGCAAAGAGTGTAAACTATAGAATAACAATAAATAAGCAAGAACAACAGATCACACAAATGGATGTGAGCTATAGTAATGGAATTCAAGAGTTAATTAGAAACTTAGCACGTGATTATCCCAATTTATTTTTGCAACTTCCAAGTGAAGAGGTTGAAGCAATGTATTTTAATTTATCGGTTAATCTATTAAATTCAAATGAAATTATTCAAATACCGACTGAGGTAAAAAATAAAGCCATTTCTATTTCTGACTTAAAATAATAAAATATTTAAAAACTTTGAAAAAATGTCGAACGGATTGTATATGTTTGTCGAAACTACACATATTAAGATTGTCAGGAGGTGACAAACATGTCAAACCAATCAAATAGCAATAAATTAGTCGTACCAGGAGCACAAGCAGCAATCGATAACATGAAAGCAGAGATTGCTAATGAATTTGGTGTTCAATTAGGAGCAGATGCAACATCTCGTCAAAATGGTTCAGTTGGTGGAGAAATCACTAAACGATTAGTAGCGATGGCTCAACAACAATTAGGACAAACAAAATAGTTATTCAAAAATATATGCACAATAAAGGGGAGAACTCGATTCTCCTCTTTTTATATTTTTAATAAACTATTTTCAAATAAAAACAAATGTTATGTATTAATTTGTCGAAACTACACATATTAAGATTGTCAGGAGGTGACAAACATGTCAAACCAATCAAATAGCAATAAATTAGTCGTACCAGGAGCACAAGCAGCAATCGATAACATGAAAGCAGAGATTGCTAATGAATTTGGTGTTCAATTAGGAGCAGATACAACAGCTCGTCAAAATGGTTCAGTTGGTGGAGAAATCACTAAACGATTAGTAGCGATGGCTCAACAACAATTAGGACAAACAAAATAATAACACTATTAAAAACTAATCAACACGACTACAAACTACATCAAAACGAAAAAACGATCTTTAAAAGATCGTTTTTTTGTTAAATTAAAAGCATAGGTTATAATAACTGACATGGTATTAAATCTTAGATATAATTATAGAAAAAGGAGGAAATAATATGAATATTTTAATTTATCCAAAATGTACAACATGTAAAAAAGCAGTAAAGTGGTTAAAAGATAACAATGTAGAGGCAGAAATCCGTCATATTGTAGAAGAACCATTATCTAAAGAAGAAATCAAACAATTACATCTAAAATCGGGAGAACCAATTAAAAAGTTCTTTAACACAAGTGGAATGAAATACCGTGAATTAGGCTTAAAAGATAAACTTTCAACTATGAGCGAAGAAGAGTGCTATGAATTATTAGCAAGCGATGGAATGCTAGTAAAACGTCCACTGGCATTCGATAACGAAAAAGTGACGCTAGGATTCAAAGAAGCGGTGTATGAAACATCATGGAAAAAATAAATCAAAACTTAATGAATGTAGACTATGAAAGTCTAAAAGAGATTTGGAAACAGGAGTGCTTAGTGATTACATTAGCCTATACTCCAACATGTGG
This sequence comes from Turicibacter sp. H121, assembly GCF_001543345.1. Classification (NCBI taxonomy): domain Bacteria; kingdom Bacillati; phylum Bacillota; class Erysipelotrichia; order Erysipelotrichales; family Turicibacteraceae; genus Turicibacter; species Turicibacter sp. H121. Next base: position 1,810,588 of record NZ_CP013476.1, read on the forward strand.
GACATGTCATGTTGCAAAAAAATGTTACAAGTAATTAAAGCAGCCATGCCGGATCTTAACATGACACAAATAAACTTAAATTACTATGGGGATATGGCGATTGACCTTGAAATAATGTCAGTGCCTTGCATAATGATTCATAAAAAAGGAAAGTGCGTTGAAAAAATCTATGCATTTGAATCTGTACCATTTTTGTATAAAAAAATAACTTCTTACCTTTAGTCTATGATTGATGCTAATATTTATGGTAAAATAATACATTAATAGGGAAAAATGAAATGTAGGGAAAGAAGGGATGAGAGGTGAATTATCCGGAAATTGGTCAAACAGTTGAAATACATAGTTATAAACATAACTCTAAAATTCATAGAATATGGCATGAAACTACAATTTTAGATATTTCAGATGAAGTTGTAATTGGGGCAAATAATAAAACATTAGTTATGGAAGCTGATGGGAGAACGTGGTATACACGAGAGCCAGCAGTCTGCTATTTCTATACCCAATATTGGTTTAATGTTTTATGTATGCTTCGTAAGGATGGGGTTTACTTCTATTGTAATTTAAGTTCCCCATTTGTTTACGATCAACAAACGATTAAATATATAGATTATGATTTAGATGTAAAAGTTTTTCCGGATTTAAGTTATAGGATTTTAGATGAGGATGAATATCACAAACATAGTAATGAAATGGGATATTCATTAGAGGTTCAAGAAATTATTAAGCAACAATTAGATATTCTTATAAATATGATTGAAACACGACGTGGGCCATTTGCACCTGGTTTTGCAGAACATTGGTACTACGTATATAAGAATCGATTATTGAAAAGGTGAGTGAGAACATGCGTGATCCAAGATTAGAAAAATTAGCTAAAACATTATTAGAGTATTCTAATAAAGTAGAAGCGGGACAACACGTCCTAATTAAAGGAAATATTTTAGCAAAACCATTAATTAAAGAATTAATTAAACATACATATCGTATTGGAGCCTATCCACATACAGAAATCTTAGATGATGAGATTGGTCGTGAATTATCTTTAGGGAATACAGAAGAAAGAATGGAGAAAGTAACTGGATGGAATCTTGAAAAATATAAAGATATTGATGCATTTATTTCCGTGTTTGCAGATGAAAATGATTCAGAATACAGTGATGTACCTACAGAAATTAAAGTTATGCAAGCAAGAGTCGGAAGACCAGTATCCAATTTGATTGTTAATACAAAACAATGGGTTTTATTAAATTATCCAACACCTTCTTTAGCGCAAAAAGCTAAAATGAGTTTGGAGCAATTTGAAGATTTTCTTTTAGATGTATGTCTAGTTGATTACTCAAAGATGAATGAAGCAATGAAGAATCTCAAGGCATTAATGGAAAGAACTGATAAAGTCCATATCACAGGACCAGGTACAGATTTAACTTTTTCAATTAAAGGATTACAAGCAATTCCTTGTGCAGGTGATTGTAATATTCCGGATGGAGAGGTATTTACCGCACCAGTGCGAGAAAGTGTAAATGGTATAATCCAATATAATACCCCAAGTCCATATCAAGGTACTGTCTTTAATAATGTAAAATTAGAGTTTAAAGATGGGAAAATCATAAACGCAACTGCAGATAATGATGTTGAACGATTGAACGAGATCTTTAATACGGATGAAGGGGCACGTTATGTTGGAGAATTTGCAATTGGTGTGAATCCTCTTATTAAACATCCAATGGGAGATATTTTGTTTGATGAAAAGATTGATGGAAGTTTACATTTCACTCCAGGTCAAGCATATGAGGGAGAAGCAGATAATGGAAATCGTTCAGCAATACATTGGGATTTAGTATTAATTCAAAGAGAAGAGTATGGTGGAGGATCAATCTACTTTGATGATGTTCTTATCAGGGAAAATGGTCGATTTGTTTTACCAGAGTTAGAATGCTTAAATCCTGAAAACTTAATTTAAGTAGATCAAGGGCCTACTAGGTCCTTTTATATTTTCAAAAAAATATATTTAAAAGTGTTGACATTGTGAAGTTATGATGATATTATAATCAAGTCGCCAACGACCGATGAAATAAATGTCGAAAACAAAAAAACTTTTAAAAAACGTTTGACAACTTTCGACAGGTATGATATTATTAAGAAGTCGCAAGAGCGATAACAAAAAAATGAAACGAAATAAAAAGTTTCGAAAAAAAAGTTTAAAAAGTGTTTGACAGAAAGAGACAGACATGATAAACTAATAAAGTCGCCAAAACAAGGTGACACGAAGTTCTTTGAAAACTAAACAGAACGTCAACAAACATTTATTTAAGAATTAAGTTTCTTAAGGAAGCTTAGGATAAAAACAAACATTTAATTATGGAGAGTTTGATCCTGGCTCAGGATGAACGCTGGCGGCGTGCCTAATACATGCAAGTCGAGCGAACCACTTCGGTGGTGAGCGGCGAACGGGTGAGTAACACGTAGGTGATCTGCCCATCAGACGGGGACAACGATTGGAAACGATCGCTAATACCGGATAGGACGAAAGTTTAAAGGTGCTTCTGGCACCGCTGATGGATGAGCCTGCGGCGCATTAGCTAGTTGGTAGGGTAAAGGCCTACCAAGGCGACGATGCGTAGCCGACCTGAGAGGGTGAACGGCCACACTGGGACTGAGACACGGCCCAGACTCCTACGGGAGGCAGCAGTAGGGAATCTTCGGCAATGGGCGAAAGCCTGACCGAGCAACGCCGCGTGAATGATGAAGGCCTTCGGGTTGTAAAATTCTGTTATAAGGGAAGAACGACTTTAGTAGGAAATGGCTAGAGTGTGACGGTACCTTATGAGAAAGCCACGGCTAACTACGTGCCAGCAGCCGCGGTAATACGTAGGTGGCGAGCGTTATCCGGAATTATTGGGCGTAAAGAGCGCGCAGGTGGTTGATTAAGTCTGATGTGAAAGCCCACGGCTTAACCGTGGAGGGTCATTGGAAACTGGTCGACTTGAGTGCAGAAGAGGGAAGTGGAATTCCATGTGTAGCGGTGAAATGCGTAGAGATATGGAGGAACACCAGTGGCGAAGGCGGCTTCCTGGTCTGTAACTGACACTGAGGCGCGAAAGCGTGGGGAGCAAACAGGATTAGATACCCTGGTAGTCCACGCCGTAAACGATGAGTGCTAAGTGTTGGGGGTCGAACCTCAGTGCTGAAGTTAACGCATTAAGCACTCCGCCTGGGGAGTACGGTCGCAAGACTGAAACTCAAAGGAATTGACGGGGACCCGCACAAGCGGTGGAGCATGTGGTTTAATTCGAAGCAACGCGAAGAACCTTACCAGGTCTTGACATACCATTGACCGTTCTAGAGATAGGATTTTCCCTTCGGGGACAATGGATACAGGTGGTGCATGGTTGTCGTCAGCTCGTGTCGTGAGATGTTGGGTTAAGTCCCGCAACGAGCGCAACCCCTGTCGTTAGTTGCCAGCATTCAGTTGGGGACTCTAACGAGACTGCCAGTGACAAACTGGAGGAAGGTGGGGATGACGTCAAATCATCATGCCCCTTATGACCTGGGCTACACACGTGCTACAATGGTTGGTACAAAGAGAAGCGAAGCGGTGACGTGGAGCAAACCTCATAAAGCCAATCTCAGTTCGGATTGTAGGCTGCAACTCGCCTACATGAAGTTGGAATCGCTAGTAATCGCGAATCAGAATGTCGCGGTGAATACGTTCCCGGGTCTTGTACACACCGCCCGTCACACCACGAGAGTTTACAACACCCGAAGTCAGTGGCCTAACCGCAAGGAGGGAGCTGCCTAAGGTGGGGTAGATGATTGGGGTGAAGTCGTAACAAGGTATCCCTACCGGAAGGTGGGGATGGATCACCTCCTTTCTATGGAGAAAGAGACGTTCTGTTTAGTTTTGGAAGAATTTCTTCCAAAGTTGATCTTTGAAAACTAGATATCTTCATTCAGAAGAAACAAACAATAGATTTGATTTAGGTTAAGTGAATAAGGGCGCACGGAGGATGCCTTGGCACTAGGAGTCGAAGAAGGACGCGACAAACGGCGAAACGCCTCGGGGAGCTGTAAGTGAGCATTGATCCGGGGGTATCCGAATGGGGAAACCCGCTAGTGGTTATACGCTAGCACCATATGGTGAATACATAGCCATATAGGAGACAGACCCAGGGAACTGAAACATCTAAGTACCTGGAGGAAAAGAAAGAAAAATCGATTCCCGTAGTAGCGGCGAGCGAAGTGGGAAGAGCCCAAACCGGATTTATCCGGGGTTGTAGGACCTTCATAATTGACAAATCATGATAGCCGAATGGTCTGGGAAGGCCAACCGTAGGGGGTGAGAGTCCCGTAGGTGAAATTGTGAGATGCATGGAAGGAATCCTGAGTACGGCGGGACACGTGGAATCCCGTCGGAATCAACGAGGACCATCTCGTAAGGCTAAATACTACCTAGTGACCGATAGTGAACCAGTACCGTGAGGGAAAGGTGAAAAGAACCCCGGAAGGGGAGTGAAAGAGAACCTGAAACCGTGTGCCTACAAATAGTCAGAGCCCGTTAATGGGTGATGGCGTGCCTTTTGTAGAATGAACCGGCGAGTTACGATATCGTGCGAGGTTAAGCAGAAGATGCGGAGCCGTAGCGAAAGCGAGCCTGAATAGGGCGAAGAGTACGATGTTGTAGACCCGAAACCGTGTGAGCTAGCCATGAGCAGGCTGAAGGTCAGGTAACACTGACTGGAGGGCCGAACCAGGGCACGTTGAAAAGTGCTTGGATGACTTGTGGCTAGGGGTGAAATTCCAATCGAACACGGATATAGCTGGTTCTCTCCGAAATAGCTTTAGGGCTAGCCTCGATGTTAAGTCTACTGGAGGTAGAGCACTGAATGGGTGATGGCCCCACCTCGGGGTACTGATCTCAATCAAACTCCGAATGCCAGATAGATATAATCGGGAGTCAGACTGTGGGTGATAAGGTCCATGGTCAAAAGGGAAAGAGCCCAGACCGCCAGCTAAGGCCCCCAAGTGTCCGTTAAGTGGAAAAGGATGTGGAGATGCACAGACAACTAGGAGGTTGGCTTAGAAGCAGCCATCCTTTAAAGAGTGCGTAATAGCTCACTAGTCGAGTGACTCTGCGCCGAAAATGTACCGGGGCTAAACGGACCGCCGAAGCTGCGGATTGACTTTAGAGTCAGTGGTAGGAGAGCGTTCTAACAGCGGTGAAGCAGTACCGGAAGGAGCTGTGGAGCGGTTAGAAGTGAGAATGCCGGTGTGAGTAGCGAAAGATAGGTGAGAATCCTATCCATCGAAAGCCTAAGGTTTCCAGGGGAAGGCTCGTCCGCCCTGGGTAAGTCGGGACCTAAGGTGAGGCCGAAAGGCGTAGCCGATGGACAACAGGTTGATATTCCTGTACCACTTATTAAACTGATGGAGTGACGGAGAAGGCTAAGTTGAGCGTGTGATTGGATTCACGTGTAAGCAGTGAGGTGGTCATGTAGGCAAATCCGCATGGCATAACATTGAGCTGTGATGCCGAAGCCGAATGGCGAAGTCAACTGACGTCACGCTTCCAAGAAAAGCTTCTAGGGTTAATTTAATAAGTGCCCGTACCGATAACCGACACAGGTAGGCGAGGAGAGAATCCTAAGATGAGCGAGAGAACTCTTGTTAAGGAACTCGGCAAAATGACCCCGTAACTTCGGGAGAAGGGGTGCTTGTGAAAGCAAGCCGCAGTGAATAGGCCCAGGCGACTGTTTATCAAAAACACAGGTCTCTGCTAAACCGCAAGGTGATGTATAGGGGCTGACGCCTGCCCGGTGCTGGAAGGTTAAGAGGAGAGGTTAGCGCAAGCGAAGCTTTGAATTGAAGCCCCAGTAAACGGCGGCCGTAACTATAACGGTCCTAAGGTAGCGAAATTCCTTGTCGGGTAAGTTCCGACCCGCACGAAAGGCGTAACGATCTGGGCGCTGTCTCAACAAGAGACTCGGTGAAATCATAGTACCTGTGAAGATGCAGGTTACCCGCGACAGGACGGAAAGACCCCGTGGAGCTTTACTGTAGCTTGATATTGAGCACTGGTGGCACATGTACAGGATAGGTAGGAGACGAAGAAACCAGGACGCCAGTCTTGGTGGAGTCGCTGTTGGGATACTACCCTTGTGTCACTGGGGTTCTAACCCGTGGCCCTTATCGGGTCAGGGAACAGTGTCAGGTGGGCAGTTTGACTGGGGCGGTCGCCTCCCAAAGAGTAACGGAGGCGCCCAAAGGTTCCCTCAGAATGGTTGGAAATCATTCGAAGAGTGTAAAGGCAGAAGGGAGCTTGACTGCGAGACCTACAAGTCGAGCAGGGACGAAAGTCGGGCTTAGTGATCCGGCGGTACCGAATGGAAGGGCCGTCGCTCAACGGATAAAAGCTACCCCGGGGATAACAGGCTGATCTCCCCCAAGAGTTCACATCGACGGGGAGGTTTGGCACCTCGATGTCGGCTCATCGCATCCTGGGGCTGTAGTCGGTCCCAAGGGTTGGGCTGTTCGCCCATTAAAGCGGTACGCGAGCTGGGTTCAGAACGTCGTGAGACAGTTCGGTCCCTATCCGTCGTGGGCGTAGGAAATTTGAGAGGAGCTGTCCTTAGTACGAGAGGACCGGGATGGACACACCGCTGGTGTACCAGTTGTTCTGCCAGGAGCATAGCTGGGTAGCTACGTGTGGACGGGATAAACGCTGAAAGCATCTAAGCGTGAAGCCCCCCTCAAGATGAGATTTCCCATTCGAAAGAAGTAAGATCCCTTGAAGACGACGAGGTTGATAGGTCAGGAGTGGAAGTGTGGTGACACATGGAGCGGACTGATACTAATCGATCGAGGACTTAACCAAAGAAACTGAAGAAGATATCTAGTTTTGGAAGATTAACAACATCTTTCAATGGTCTAGTGATGATGGCAAGGAGGGCACACCTGTTCCCATACCGAACACAGAAGTTAAGCTCCTTAGCGCCGAGGGTAGTACGCAAGTGCGAGAGTAGGACGTCGCTGGGCCAAAATAAACCTGCCTCAATAGCTCAGTTGGTTAGAGCACTTGACTGTTAATCAAGGGGTCCTAGGTTCGAGTCCTAGTTGGGGCGCCATTAATTACTTAATGGCCCGTTGGTGAAGCGGTTTAACACACATGCCTTTCACGCATGCATACACGGGTTCGAATCCCGTACGGGTCACCATTAAGTGGAGGATTAGCTCAGCTGGGAGAGCATCTGCCTTACAAGCAGAGGGTCGGCGGTTCGAGCCCGTCATCCTCCACCATAATTAAATAACTGCCGGAATAGCTCAATTGGTAGAGCAACTGACTTGTAATCAGTAGGTTGCGGGTTCAAGTCCTGCTTCCGGCACCAGTATGGCGATTGTGGCGAAGTGGTTAACGCATCGGATTGTGGCTCCGACACTCGTGGGTTCGATTCCCATCAGTCGCCCCATTAATAATAAGCGGGTGTAGTTTAATGGTAGAACTTCAGCCTTCCAAGCTGACTGTGAGAGTTCGATTCTCTTCACCCGCTCCATACAAGGCGCCATAGCCAAGTGGTAAGGCATGGGACTGCAACTCCCTGATCATCGGTTCAAATCCGATTGGCGCCTCCAAATAATTTAATGAATGATGTGCCTGGGTGGCGGAACTGGTAGACGCACAGGACTTAAAATCCTGCGGGTGGTGACACCCGTGCCGGTTCGATTCCGGCCCTAGGCACCAATTTTATTATAATGAGTAAATAACTCTTTTTTTTATGTCATAAATGAAGTTTGCTTATATATGATATAAAGTAAGGTACCATACGTATTAGATATAAAAATATAAAGAAATTTATTATTGCAATTTTATTTATGTTGATATATAATAATTTATGTATCAAAATGATACATTTTGCCGGAATAGCTCAATTGGTAGAGCAACTGACTTGTAATCAGTAGGTTGCGGGTTCAAGTCCTGCTTCCGGCACCAGATAAATAGGGGTGTAGTTTAACGGTAGAACAGCGGTCTCCAAAACCGTTAGTGTGGGTTCGATTCCTGCCACCCCTGCCAACGAGTTTAAATGGCGATTGTGGCGAAGTGGTTAACGCATCGGATTGTGGCTCCGACACTCGTGGGTTCGATTCCCATCAGTCGCCCCATTAATAATAAGCGGGTGTAGTTTAATGGTAGAACTTCAGCCTTCCAAGCTGACTGTGAGAGTTCGATTCTCTTCACCCGCTCCATACAAGGCGCCATAGCCAAGTGGTAAGGCATGGGACTGCAACTCCCTGATCATCGGTTCAAATCCGATTGGCGCCTCCAAATAATTTAATGAATGATGTGCCTGGGTGGCGGAACTGGTAGACGCACAGGACTTAAAATCCTGCGGGTGGTGACACCCGTGCCGGTTCGATTCCGGCCCTAGGCACCAATTTTGTTATAATGAGTAGTAATACTCTTTTTTTATTTCTAGTATCCAAAGGATACTTTTTTTATTAGATTAATGTGATAACGATTACATATGGTTGTGTTTTCTAATACTTGATATAATATTCCTGCAGATTAGGGAAGATAGTGTAATATTTTATACTTTACTTGGAAACTCTGTTATAATTCTTAGTTGATGGACTAGATTATAATAAAAATTCTAGTAGGTATATTTTGTTGTACGAGGATTTTGAGATTATAGGATGGGTGTGTGTGATATGAAAAGGTTAAAGTTGATGTTAGAGACGACGTATTCAATTGATGCAGTATTTGCTCTAAGAAAAACACCGATTTTAATTAGTTTGTTATTTTTAATTATTTTATCTTTTATGCAGATGACGCCATTTGCATTTATTTTAATTGGTGATGCGCCGTATCGTTGGGACCAAAAGATTTGGCAGTTAACAGAAACGGATCAAGATCGTTTTGTGGATTCTCTTCCAGTGGGATGTGGTGTGCAAAGCGGTACGTTGACATGTTCTGAATTTGCTGAGATTAATTTGAGTAATGGGGTTAAGGTGTTATTTAACGGAGATGTAAATGAAGTAAATAATGGTGTTGTTTTCAATCAGGATCATCTAGTTTTTGTTGAACAAGATAGACAATATGAAGTTGGTTATTCTTATTTTGAAGGAGTAAATTTTGATGATGCGAGTTATGAGGATATTTTTGGTCGTGTAGCTTCTTCAATTAAGCCAATGTTTGTTGTGCCATTTGTGTTAGGGGCTTATCAGACAGGTGTGTTATCAACGTTTGTCTTTACGTTCGTAGTGGCTGCTTTATCGATGTTATTGAAGTTTGGGCATACGAGTTTCTTATCATATAAGGAAGTTTTAAATATTGTGATTTATTCATCAACATTCCCATGTGTGATGGCTTTAGTTGTAGGAATGTTCAATGTAGGTTTGACAATGCTCATTTATAATATTGGTGCACCACTTGTAGCTTACTTTGTCTATAGACGTCGAGTCATTCCATATTTAGTCGGAAATCAAGAACAAGGCAACTAGCCTTGTTTTTTTTATGAAAAAAACGCATATGTGTAACCACTTACACACTTTATTTTACTATAATTGCCATGTATTATATATGTATAGCACTTTGAAAGCGATTTAATTATTGTGAGGGGAAGAGTTTTCATAAGGTGCGACTTATAAATCAAGAAATAGGCAGGTGGAGAAAATGAAAAAACCAAAATTGGCAGCAGTATTATCTACTATTGTATGGGGGGCAGGTCAAGCCTATAATAAGCAATGGTTAAAAGGTGCGTTCTTCTTTGTATTCCAAGTGTTACTCATTGGAATTGAATTGGTATCAGGAAATTATTTTTCAGGTACATTTTCATTTCGTGAGGCTGGATTCTTTGTAAAAGGAATTTGGGGGGCAATCACGTTAGGAACTCAATCTTCGATGTTAACCGAGAATGGGTTAACACCAGGCGATCATTCAATTATTCTTTTAATTGAAGGGATTATTGCTATTTTGATTTTATGTGTATTCGGTATTATTTGGTATATCAATATTAAAGATGCGTATAAAACGGCTAATCAATTTAATGAAACAGGTGAAGTACTTGGTAGTCGAGAATGGTTTGCGCATACATGGGAACATGCGTTTGAGTATATTGTTATTATTCCATCAAGTTTAATGTTAATTTTGTTCTCATTTATGCCAATTATTTTCGCCTTCTTAGTTGGGTTTACAAATTATAACAAGTCACATTTACCGCCATCAAATTTAGTGAATTGGGTTGGATTGGATAACTTCTTATATTTATTTTCAATGGGTGGAGAAGTTGGTTCATCTAATCAATGGTTTACAACATTCTGGAATGTATTCTTGTGGACAGTTATTTTTGCGATTATTTCAACAGCTGCTCCTTTCTTCTTAGGATTGTTCCAAGCGGTTATTTTAAATAATAAACGTGTCATTTGTAAAAAGGCATGGCGTAGTATTTTAATTTTACCTTGGGCTTTACCAGCAATGATTTCACAGTTAAACTTCCAACAGTTATTTAATGGTCAGTTCGGACCACTTAATAAGTATTTACTTCAAGCAGGTATTATTGATTCACCAATTTATTGGTTAACTGATTCAACAAACCCTTGGATTCCACGCTTAACGATTTTAGGAATTGGATTATGGCTTGGATTCCCATATTTTATGGCCTTAATGTCAGGGATTATGACTTCAATTTCTAAAGATATTTATGAAGCTGCAGAGGTAGATGGAGCAACTGAAGGTCAACAGTTCTGGAAGATTACATTACCATTAGTTTTATCAGCAACTGCACCATTACTTGTTATGTCATTTGCAAGTAACTTTAATAACTTTGGTTTAATTTACTTCTTAACAGAGGGAGGACCAGTTAATCCAAACTTTATTTATGCTGGACATACAGATATTTTAATTTCATGGATTTATAAGTTAACGATGAATGATAAGATGTACAATATGGCATCAGTTCTTTCAATTCTGATTTTCTTAATTCTTGGTTCAATCTCTGCCATCAACTTTACGAGAACGGCAGCATTTAAGGAGGAGTAATTTATGGAAGCGGCTAAATCGTTAAAAGTAAATAGCGTGAAGAATAAGTCGAAAACCTCTTCTACAAAAAATACGATAAGTAAAGTAAAAGAGATTACATATACGATTTTGATTTATGCTGAGTTAATCTTTATGTGTTTTATTGTATTGTTCCCTGTAGTATGGATTGTTGGATCATCATTTAATGAAGGAACTTCTTTAGCAGGGGCAACACCAATTCCTGCTAATCCAACAATTGCTCACTATGTGGAGTTATTTGAAAAAACAAACTTTGCTAAGTGGTATTTGAATACGTTAAAAATTGCTGTTATTAATATGCTTTTCTCTGTATTTTTATCGACAACGATGGGGTATATCTTTGCTCGTTTCCGTTTCAAAGGGAAAAAGCCAGCATTAATTAGTATTTTAGTGCTTCAAATGTTCCCAAGTTTCATGGGGATGACGGCATTATATATCTTGTTCTTAACGTTCAATTTATTAGATAATCACTGGGCTTTAATTTTGTGCTACTCTGCTGGACAAATTCCGTATAATACGTGGTTGATTAAAGGGTATATGAATTCAATTCCTAAAGAATTAGATGAATCAGTGATGCTTGATGGAGCGACGAAGGGTCAAATCTTCTTCAAGATTATGTTCCCGTTAATCCAACCAATTGTGTCGTTCGTAGCTGTTACAACTTTCATGACGCCTTGGATGGACTTTATCTTCCCACGTTTAATTATCTCATCAAATCATAAGTTAACATTAGCTGTTGGTTTGTATGATATGATTAGTGGTAACAGTCAAAATAACTTTACGATGTTCGCAGCGGGTTGTGTACTTGTAGCGGTTCCTATTACATTAGTTTATATTAGCATGCAAAAATTCTTAATTGAAGGTATGACGGCAGGGGCAAATAAAGGATAAAATTTTGGACACCTTAGGGTGTCCTTTTTGTTTAGATAAAACAGTTTAGGCTATAATATAAGTGTTTTTGGTTGAGTTTTTGGTGATTTCTTAGTAGAGTAGAGGGTAGGTGATCATCATGAAGAAAGAAAAGCAAAAACAAGGAGTTATTGATAAACAGGATTTAACGATAATTGAGAATAGTGAAGCATATGAGTTAAAGGAAAAATTAATTGAATATAGTAAAGAAGTTGGAATTGATGTTATTGGATTTAGTGACGTCAAGCCATTTTTATTTTTAGAGACTGAGCTTAAGCGACGTGAAGAGTTAGGGTGGTCTTCAGGATTAACAAAAGGGTCGATTGAGGAACGTACGAATCCTTTATTATCAATGGAAAATGCGAAGTCATTTGTATCAATTGGTGTTTCCTATCCACGACAGACAGAATTGCCAAAGCAGGATAAGGAAGATCCTTTTGTTCAATTTTGTCGTTCATCATGGGGGATGGACTACCATGACATTGTAGGTAAGAAGTTACAATTACTTGAAGATTGGTTAAAGGAGCATATCTCTGGTATAGAAGTCATTGGCAGTGTTGATACAGGTGTATTTAATGATCGTGCAGTTGCACTACGAAGTGGAATTGGATTTAGTGGAAAGAATAGTTCTATTATCAATGAGACGTTTGGAAGTTATATTTATTTAGGTGAGTTATTGGTAAGTTATGAATTTCCACCGGATACACCGATTGAGCGTCTGTGTGGAACGTGCGATCGATGTGTTCGTGCTTGTCCTACGAAGGCTATTCAACCAGATGGGAGTCTGAATGAAAAACGTTGTTTATCGTATGTGACGCAATCGAAGGAATATTTAGCACCTGAGCTTTACGAGAAGATTAGTAAGAATGTTTATGGTTGTGATATTTGCCAGGAAGTGTGTCCATTCAATCGTGAAGTAGATTTTCATCTACATGCTGAGATGGAACCAACTGGTGCAGAGTTTCCAAAGATCAGTGAATTGTTAACGATGACGAATAAGGAGTTTAAATCAAAGTATGGTCATTTAGCAGGATCTTGGCGTGGAGTGTCTGTTCTTAAACGTAATGCCATGTTTAATGCTGGTTTTTATAAGTATAAAGCTGCTTTACCTGAGATAGCAAAGATACGTGATGGACAAGGTCCTGATTGGTTAAAAGAAGCGGCTAAACAAGCCTATGAGCGATTAGACAACAAATAAGATTGTTGCAAAAAATAAAGAATTTTGTGGTAAAATAAAAAGGCAATGGCAAATGTTTATTAACGAACAATAATCTAAGATGATTTTAAGCCATGCCAAGTAGAGTGATAATCATAGCACATAAAGTTTTGGTGTTAGTTTTAATTCATTGTTAAACAGTTGAGGTGACAATTATGGCAATTCATTTAGTTCAATATAATCCAGAGATTCCTCAAAATACGGGGAATATTATGCGTACTTGTGCAGCGACGGATATTAAATTACATTTAATTAAACCAATGGGATTCTCATTAGATGAGAAAAGTATTAAACGTTCAGGTGCGAATTATGTTAATGAAGTAGACTACACTGTCTATGAGAATTGGGAAGAATTTGTTGAGAAGAATAAAGGTGGAAAGTTCTGCTTCTGTACTCGTTATGGACAAAAGAATCATGCTGAAATGGATTTTTCAAATCCTGAAGAAGATTATTATATTGTTTTAGGAGCAGAAAGTAGCGGGATTCCAAAAGAGATTTTACGTCCTTATTTCGAGAACTGCTTCCGTGTTCCAATGACGAATAAAGTTCGCTCATTAAACGTATCGAATGTAGCAGCTATTTTAGCTTATGAAGCATTACGTCAACAAGAATTTTTAGATTTATGGACAGTCGAACCATTCAAAGGTGCAGACTGGGTCTTACGTGACGATGAATAATAAAAAAGTGTTGCGAAAGCAATGCTTTTTTATTTGCAACTATTAGTTGCGGAGATTCAAGCTAAAGATGGTGGTTCTTTTGATGAGAAAGATTTAGAATATTGGTGTTGAAAGGAGTGAACTTTAATGTTAATAGGTGAAAAGTTAAGAAGGTTAAGAATAGCAAGACAGTTATCTCAGGAACAATTAGCAGAGAAGTTGCAAGTTTCAAGACAAGCTATATCAAAGTGGGAATTAGGTGAATCAATGCCCGATACTGAAAATCTAATTTTACTAAGTAAGTTTTATGGTGTATCTATTGATTATTTATTGTTGAATGAATTAAATATTTCTAGTGAATTAGAGACAAAAAGAAGTCGTAGTTTTCCGATTTTTATATTTGGAATGGGTGGTCTTATCATTGGGTTAATTCTATCTATCGTTTTATGGTGTACTTATCAGAGTATTTTAATGGTTAGTATTGGATTAATTATTCAAATCATCTCAGTTACGGTGGTTTTAATAAAACAATCAGAATTATCATCTCAGTTACAGCGTTTGTTTTTGATGCTTTCAGTATGGATGATATTTCCGTTTATTTGTTTTTATATAGGGTCGTTAATGATGAATTTTTATCCAGTATCACGCTCAGCTATGTTAGATTTTATAGTAGAATTTATTTTCTATTTAGTTGTTTGTACGGGAATAACTGTTACATTGAAAAAGGTAAGGTAGGCCTAGAATTGCTGTTGAAAAGGTGTGATAAAAAAAACACTTTTTTATTTGCAACTGTTAGTTGCGGAGATTCAAGGTTAAATGGGTAGTGTTTTTTTTAGGAGTCCTTTAAAATGGAATTATGAGTTGAAGAGAGGATGATTTCATGTTATTAGGTGAGAAGTTAAAGAAGTTACGAAAGGCTAGAGGTTTATCTCAAGAACAGTTAGCGGATCAATTGAACGTTTCAAGGCAGGCGATTTCAAAGTGGGAATTAGGAGAATCAACCCCTGATACGGATAATTTAGTAGCTTTGAGTGATTATTATGGTGTGTCATTGGATTACTTATTACGTAATCAAGAAGTACCTGAAGTTTCTGAAAAAGTGATGGTGAGAGAAGTACAACCACTTATCAGTTCAGGCTGTTTGAAGAAGGGTGTAGTAGGAATCGTTATTTTTGTCGTGGTATGGTTTATATTAGTTCTCTTACTTTATAGTGTTATGTTTATCGATCCGATGCAATAATTTCCGAGGAAATTTGGTGAATACTAGATAGAAAAGACTTCATGATTTAGAGTCATTAAGGTTTAGAAAAAGCACTCCAGATGAGTGCTTTTTTAATTATAAATTAGAATGTTGGTAGGTTGGATAGGTTGTTGTCTTTATCTCCATCCACGATTCCACGGATGTAAGTTCCGCCACCTTTACCTTTGAAGGTTTGGGCATTGGAGATAAGTCCTTGTTCACAAAGTTCTTTAGCTGTTTCGTAGTCATATTCTTTTCCTGTGTTTGATTTAAAGGCGATAAGATCGCCGTCGCTGTTACGACGGACGGCAACAAATTGTTCTTTTTCCATATTAATAGCCTCCTCGTATAATAAGTTTAAGCCCTTCATTTAGGGCATGAATTGTTCTTTGAAAACTGAATGAGTTTTCTTTACCTAAATGATTCATTTAGTGATCTCTTTTTGTCTCAGATACCCTCGGACGTTCCATCATATAGGTAATGGAATTGGATCCATCAGGAATATACTTTTTCCTCCTGTAGTTCGACTACATTTGAAGACTGTGACCCAGACCCAAACTGTTCGACAGACGCACAAGCTGTATCGACTCTTTCTATGTTCCTCTTCTTAACAGGGTTGAGGGCAGCACTCATAGCTAAAGTCTTTAGAATACTTATACGCGAGGTTGTCGCCACGTTTGGGACCCTAGGGATGTCCAGCCGTATCCGAGTTTATTCCAAATTCATTCAAAAGAAAGGAGGTCCCTTCCATGAAATTATTTGTCGGTATTGATGTTAGCTCTGAAAAACTTGATGTTTGTTTTCTTGATAGTTCAGACACGACGTTAAAAGAAGTTACCCTTCCTAATAACATTAACGGTGCCTCTTCTATCAAAGAAGATGTTCTCCAGTTTCACCAATCATTTAACTATGAAAAAATCGTGATTGGAATGGAGTCTACTTCGATTTACAGTTTTCATCCTGCAACTTTTTTATCTGAAGATCTTGAACTAAAATCCTTAGGTCTCGTTGAAGTCGTTATCCAAAACCCTAAGTCCATTCATCGTTATAAAGGGCTTTTTGAAGAAGATAAAAACGATCGAATTGATGCCTTTCGTATTGCCGACTTCTTACGTATTGAACGATTTAATAAGACAGTTTTAAAAGAGGAACGCTATGTCGCTCTTCAACGTCTGATTCGTTCGAGATATCAAATGGTTCATCAACTCACCGAATGTAAACAGCACTTTCTTGAGAACCTTTACTACAAGTGTAATACCCTCTCTAAAGAGCTCGATACCTCTGTTTTTGGTGCGACCATGCTCGATCTTCTTTCTGATGCACTAACCCTCGATGAAATGGCCGAAATGGAGTTAGAAGATTTAGCTAACCTTCTACAAGAAAAAGGTCGAGGTCGTTTTAGTGATCCACAGAAATTAGCTAAAACCATTAAAAAAGCTATTCGTGATTCTTATCGATTGGGTAAAGTCGTTCAAGAATCAGTAGACATGGTTTTAGCGACTTATGCACGATTAATCCAAACGTTGAAAAAACAGATTAAAGATTTAGAAAAAAGCATTGTGGCGCTCTTTGAAATTGTAACAGAAGCCCAATGTTTAAAAAGTATTCCAGGTATCGGTATTGTTTATGCCGCCGGTATTGTCGCTGAAATTGGTCAAATTGAACGTTTTGAAAATGAAGCCCAATTAGCCAAATATTGCGGTCTCTACTGGAAAAAAAATCAGTCTGGAAACTTTGAATCGGAACGTACACCACTGACACGAACAGGCAACCAATATCTTCGGTATTATATGGTTGAAGCTGCCAACTCTATCAGACGACACGAAGATACTTACCGCTTGTATTACCAGAAAAAATACGATGAAGTTCCGAAATTTAAACACAAACGAGCCCTCGTCCTAACCGCTAGAAAATTAGTGCGTTTGGTGGATACGCTGTTACGTAACCACCAACTCTACACGCCGGAAAGGAGCGTATCACTCAAAAGCTAACTGATTGCTTTTGAATCCTTTCTGTCTGGCGCTAGGCTAAATTTTTAAAAAATTAGCCGAGGGTCTAGTTCAGTGCGCCCAACTTTTAAAAATCTTTATCTATTTTTTTCAATCATATACTTGACTTAATACCACAAGTCTTTATAGTAATAGTCTGTCCTTTTTTCTTTAAAAAATCGCATTTATTTAGGAAAGGTGTTATAATTAGTTAGCGATTTCATTTTTGAGGGGAAATCGTAAAGGAAGTTATGATGAAAGGTAAGGGGATAGCATGGTGAAATTAAAGAATGATCGGTTAGAAATCGATATTGCTAATCATGGAGCAGAAGTTAAGCGTGTTTATCATTTAGATTATGAACTGGATTATTTATGGAATTCGAATCCAGAGTTTTGGGCTAGGTCTTCACCGGTGTTGTTTCCTATTGTTGGTCGTCTTGCAGAAGATACGTATTTATTAAATGGAAAACGATATTCATTGATGCAACATGGATTTGCTCGAGATGAGTGGTTTGATGTATTGTGCCGAACGGATACAAAAGTGTGGTTTGAGTTAAGGTCAAATGCGAAGACATTGGAATGTTATCCCTTTGAATTTAGCTTAAAAATCGGGTATGAATTGTTGGATGAAACGTTAGTGGTTAAATGGGAAGTCACGAATTTAAGTGAGGAAGTCATGCCATTTTCAATCGGGGCTCATCCGGCACTTAGTACAAGGCTACAAGCGGATGATCAATTTGGTGATTATTATTTATATTTTGAGTCATCTAATGGGGTTGAGACGTATAGATTTGATTCAAAGACAAATCTGATTACGGATGAAAAGATTACAATTATGGATAAATTGAAATTTTTACCGTTAAATAAGGAATTATTTGAAGAGTTTCCGACCTTAGTTTTAGAAGGAGAATCTGCAATTGCTTTAAAATCGTATAATCATGATCGTGAAGTTGAAATACGTTTTAATGGTTTTCCTTATGTAGGTATTTGGTCACCGATTAATAAAGAAGGACATATTGCAGATTTTATTTGTTTAGAACCTTGGTATGGAATGGCAGATACAGTGAATGAGCCACAAGAGTTATCAAGTAAAAAAGGCATTCAATTATTACAACCAGGTGAAACGTTTGAGGCAATGTATGCAATGACATTTAAGTAAAATAGGTATATTGTCGGATAGATGATGCTTTTGTCACTATTTTTTACTGAGCTTATGTTATTTTTTGGTCATTGTTATGCTATAATAGCAACTAGATATTTATAGATATGGAGGGTATTGTATGTCATTTAAAACAGAATACCAAAATTGGTTAGGGCAAGAGAATTTAGAATTATACTTAAAAGAACAATTAGAAAAAATGACAGAGGCGGAAAAAGAAGATGCCTTTTATCGTAATTTAGAGTTCGGTACAGGGGGAATGCGCGGAGTTGTTGGTCCGGGAACAAACCGCATGAATGTGTATACAATTCGTAAGGCAAATGAAGGATTTGCACAATACTTATTAAAAAATGTTGAAAATGCAAAAGAACGTGGAATTGTAATTGCTTATGACTGCCGTCATTTCTCACCAGAGTTTGCGATGGAATCAGCTAAAGTGATGGCATCTCATGGGATTAAAGCGTATGTGTTTGAAACATTACGTCCAACGCCTGAGTTATCATTCGCTGTTCGTCATTTACAAGCAGCGGGAGGAATTGTGGTAACAGCTTCTCACAATCCACCTGAATATAATGGATATAAAATTTATGATGAGACAGGATGTCAATTAGTTCCTGCTGATGCGGATCAAGTGATTGCATTAGTGGATGCGATTGATGATGTTTTCGCAATCGATGTTAAGTCTGAAGAAGAATTAAAGGCAGCCGGATTAATTCAAATCATTGGAAAAGAGATTGATGATGTTTATACTGAGCGTGTCAAAGCATTAGAAATTAATCCGGATTGCAATAAAAAAGATTTAAAAATTGTGTTCTCACCTTTACATGGGACAGCAAACATTCCAGTTCGTCGTGTGTTAACAGAGTGTGGATATGAGCAATTACATGTGGTTGAAGAACAATGTGTCGCTGATCCAAACTTCTCAACGGTTAAATCTCCAAACCCAGAGGAAGCTTCTGCCTTTGAAATGTCAATTGCATTAGGTAAAGAAATCGATGCAGATATTTTAATCGCAACGGATCCAGATGCTGACCGTGTTGGTTTAGCGGTTAAAAATCCTGAGGGAGACTATGTGTTATTAACAGGAAACCAAACAGGTGCCATCTTAATTCACTATATTTTATCTCAAAAGAAAGCTCATGGAACATTACCTGCTAAAGGGAAAGTGTTCAATACGATTGTAACATCAGATATGGGAGCAGCCATTGCTCGTTCATATGGATTTGAAGTGGTTTCAACGTTAACAGGATTCAAGTTTATCGGTGAACAAGCTCGTTTAATTGAAGATACAGATTATGAATATGTATTCGGTTACGAAGAGTCTTATGGATATTTAATCGGAGACTTTGTCCGTGATAAAGACTCTGTTCAATCCGTTTTAATGTGTGCAGAAGCGGCAGCTTACTACAAAGAGCACGGAAAAACATTATATGATGTGTTAATGGAGTTATATGAAACTTACGGATGCTACCGTGAAGCTTTAGTGAATATTACGTTAAAAGGTAAAGAAGGGGCAGATAAAATTCAAGCGATTTTAGCTGATTTCCGTGAGTTTACTCCAATTACTGTTGCAGGTAAAGAAGTCGTAGCGGTTGAAGATTATAAAGAAAGTATTCACACGGACTTAACAAATGATTCAACAACTGCCATTGATTTACCAAAGTCAAATGTCTTAAAGTATACATTGGCTGATGGATCTTGGTTCGTCTTACGTCCATCAGGAACTGAACCAAAAGCAAAAGTTTATATCGGTGTTATTGCTGATGTGATCGATGCAGCGGATGCACAAGTGGCTAAAATTAAAGAAGATGTTTTAGCTCGCGTAAATGAGATTATTGCTTAATTAAATAAACACACATACACACCAGATAATTTAAAAGTTCCTATGATTAATAAATAATTGTAGGAACTTTTTTAAAAAAATATTACTAAAATAAATTAAAAATTTTACTAAAATATGTTATAATAAACTTGTGTTCGAGAGAGAGCACGGTGTAGGGGGTGTCACGCCATAATGAAAGATGTAAAAAAATTAGTGACATTTACTACGAACAATCACGTAGCAAAATCTATGGTTTCTCCAGCGTCAGGAAAAATTTTCTATAAAGAGGGGCAACTAGTGGTGAGAAAACATGGTTTTAAAAATGGTTGTATAGATGTCTGTGGATTTAAAACCCGTGATTATAAAGATTTAAATCGCGATTTTGGCTATGGGCGTCGCATGTATAGTTAAGAACTTTTTCTTGACTCACAATTTCCCATTTCATAACTTTTTAAAGGAGTAGAGATTGCTGCGAATCTCTGCTCTTTTTTTGTAGAATTTTTGCATTTTCTATACTTGATTGAAGATGGATGTTTAGCTAAAGGAGATAGTTGAGCTTAAATAGCATTTTTAATAGTTGAGACGATTTTCCCGATTATGCGAGAAGAGGGAATCGATGAGGGCTTGACTGAAGAAATTATAACGAATAAATGGGGATATACTTAAAAAAGAGAGGAGGAGAAGGGAGAGAAGAAAGTTTAGAGAAATCATCGATTTTCATGTCACAATCATGTGAGAGTTTGCATATAATGAAGGGACTACATGCGAGGGGAGGGCTGTGATGAATGTGACAGTTGACCATCGTAATGTCGAGAAAATGTCAGATTTGGTGAAAGTATTAACAGATGAGGTGGCGGCATTTTGTTTAAAGTGGAAGCAAGGGTTGGATCAATTGTTATGCAGTGATGTGGTATTAATTGTTAATCGGAAGCGATATGGATATGAGCTAAAGTATCACTATTCAAGCGGACCATGGAATTGGTTGTTTCAGTTAGAATTGTATTATCCGAATACGACGGACTTTGTTCGTCAGATTGCATATATGAAGATTAATAAATTTATGACATTGCCGATGGGTTGTGGGTTTGGTAAGAAGGTATTTGAGCATTTGCTTGATTGTTCTAAGTTGTTGCCAGAACTTGATATGATTCGTTTACGATCAGTTCGGCGAGCGATTAGGTTTTGGGAGCGAATGAAATTTGTGAATACAAAAAAAGTGGATGGGATTGTGAATGAGATGTGTATGAAAATCCCGCCCACTTTAACAGGATATGAATATGTTTATACCATCCGTCCTTGTGACTGTGAGAGATGTAAACAAGAGAAAAAAGCAGAGCTAAGTTTATAAGCTCTGCTTTTTTGGATGAGTTAAGAGGTCATATAGAGATGAAGTATAGTGTTTTATTACTCTTAAAGTGCCAATCAGTATGAAAAGGATTGGTTTTTAGTATAATTTAAAAGTAGAATGATTAAAAAGGAGACTTTGTAATGGAGTATAAAAGAAGTACTATTATCGATAATAAAATGAAGTATGGTTCATATTACGATCAGCATT
The DNA here is from genome assembly GCF_001543345.1 of Turicibacter sp. H121. Lineage (NCBI taxonomy): Bacteria > Bacillati > Bacillota > Erysipelotrichia > Erysipelotrichales > Turicibacteraceae > Turicibacter > Turicibacter sp. H121. The sequence goes on from NZ_CP013476.1 coordinate 1,832,183, forward strand.
TTAAGTCTGCGCTAATTCATCAAATTAAGTTAGTTTTATTAGGGGTTGTAACGCTAGGATTTGCTTATCCGTGGATTTTGTGTAAGGAACAAGAGGCGAAGTGTGAACATACGGTGATTTGTGGTCAACGATTAAAATTTATTGGGGACCCTAAAGAGTTGATTGGACATTGGATTGTTTGGTGGTTAGTTATCGTTATTACCTTTGGAATATATGGTTTAGTCGTTAAAATTAAATTTCAACAATGGGTGGCTGCGAATACCGTTTTTGAGAATATAGAATTAAAGTAGTAAGAGAATCTTATCAAAAGTCAATGAATGGAGAATTTACGATTTTATTTTTGTTATGTCTCCTAATAGAGATTAGTTTAATTTGTTTATTTAAGTATAATTGATGTAAACCAAAAACTGCAAAGCACTATAATGTTTTGCGGTTTTTAGCATCTGAAAGAAAATTTGATTCATATTATTCGATAGGTAATTCTTTGGAGAAGTTGAAGTTTTTTTAACTCCTAGTTTGCAGTTATTCAATAGTTTAATGCAATTTATATTTTATCGTGAATGATTTATGAATAAGTTTTTTCTGTAATTTTTATTTTATGTTAAGTTATTTTTTGTTGTATACTTGTAGGTATGAACTTAGGCTTAGGAGTGGTTTGATGTATAGTAATCAGTGGCTAAATTTATGTCGTTTTTATTTTGCTGAATATAAGAAAAAAGGATCAGATATTATTCATCCAGAGTCAGACGTTTACTTTATTGTAGATGCACCAACTGATGTAGAGCTAGAGGTAGGTCATGCCGCTGCGACGATTTTTGATGCAGGAAGTAAGAAATCATTAGGTGAATTGGCTAAGACGAATACACGTTTCTCTGTTTTAAATGTCTGCTCAGTTCCTTTACAAGAAACGACGAATTTAGATGGGAAATATAAAGTATTATTTGATTTGTTGACTCCTATGGTTAAAGAAGGATACGCTCAATTTGGAGAACATGAAAATGAAGATGTAAATAAGTTTGAGAAGGCAGTTTTATATGATTTTAAAAATCGTTTAATGAAAACGGGATGCTTCAATAAACCATGTAAAGTTGTTGTTTATGGGGAGTTTGCAAAAACTTATTTTGAAAAAATTGATGATGTAAACATGGAATGTGACGTTTTATATGTGACGAGCGATTCATGTGACTTAAAAGAGTTGAATATTGAGTAAAAAGGTGAGAGTTTATGGCGGTTAATGTAAAAAGTTGTTATTTATATTTATTAGATAATGTGCATCAAATGTTTATGCCAACGGAACGTCCATTAGATGAGACAGTAGATGGTGCTTACCATTTTCTAGAAAAGAATATCGAAAAATGTATGAAGAATGCAGCGGGACGACCGGCAGTGTTTAAAGAAGATAGTGAGGCAAGAAAATTATTTTTAGAGTATCGTAATCGCACGATTCCCTTTATTGATTTTGCCAATGCGATTGCCACGAAACGTTATGATTGGAAAGATCGCTACGAAATTTTCACAGCAAGTGACTTATTCTTATGTGAAATTGAAGTTTCAGAAGTTGAATATGTTATTGGTCTTGAGCTAACGTGCAAGGAAGGAATGGTTCACCACGTTAATCAAAGCGAGACAGGAATTCAAAATAACTTGATTGTTCATCAATCTATTATCCCTGCAGCAAGTTTAAAAAGTGCGAATTTCTTCATGATTGATTTAGACAAAATGACATTAACGATTTTAGAGAATATGACATCAACAGAGGATGATGATACACATCTTTACGCTGATAAAATTCTAGAATGTAAGACAGAAATCTCCGTCAAAGAGGCTGTTAAGAAGGCACGCTATGTAGCGGAGGAAATTATTGAGCATCATGAGTTAGATAAATTAGAGATGGTGCCAGCCTTTGAACGCGTCATTAAAGAGACAATCAACGAAGGAAAAGATATTGATATGAAAGAAATTGCTGAAGAAGTGTTTTATCAGACACCGGAAGCAAAATTAGCGTATGTCGCGGAAATTGAAAATCAAGGAATTGAAAAACCAGTTCAAAATTCAAACTGGGTAAAGATGCCGCTAAAGAAAACGCAGAAAATTAAAACAGATACTGGAATTGAAATCACGATTCCACTTGATTATTACAATAATAAAGACTACATCGAAGTCATTAATATGCCAGACGGACGTCTAGCTATTCAGATTAAGAACATTGGTAATATTGAGAATAAGTAAATGAAGACTCTGTTAGATTATTTTAACAGAGTTTTTATTATGGGGCAGGATCATTAATTCTGATTGAACCGAGAACTGGTAATAACAGTTGATTTGTCGAAGTCTGAAGTTAGTGGGATTTAACTTGTGTGAATGGTTTATATTGGTTGATGCGACCTCTTGAGACGAGGAAGTATCCTAAAAGAAACTGATCGAAGTCATAGGATTTTAGTTATTAAAATCATCTGAACTTTAATTGAATATGTCAGACGAGACTCTATCAAAAGAGGATTGAGTTTATCAGGAAAAATTAATTATTTTTTTAATTGTTACAGATTTATGGGTTGAAAATGTATCATTTTATCGAATTTTGTATCATAATAGTAGTTGGGTTAAAGGAATGCGTACTAAGATGAGTGATTGTACATCTGAAGTGAATGAGCATTTAGAATGATTAGGTAAGTTTTAACGTAAAGAGAAAAGTATTTAATATAGAGGTGATTTGATGAAATTTTATCAGCTGAAAATAGAGTTACAAGGATTAAATGTTTGGCGACGTGTTGTTGTACCAGAGGATATTACCTTTTATGAGTTAAAGCAAGTCGTTGACGCGTCTTTTGGCTGGAGTAGTTATCATGAATATGAGCTTGCTATTAAGGAGAATCTTGTCTTCGTTGATCGTGCTGAAGAAAAAAATACTAGCTATTCATGCTTACCATATGAGTATAAAGAAAGTCGTACATCGAATGTTTTTGATTATGTGAAATCAAGACAGGTGATTCAATATTTATATGATTTTGGTGATGAGTGGTTACATAAGATAAAAGTTGAGAAAGTTTATAAAGATATTATTAATGAAGAGTTTTTCTGTCTTGAAGGTGAGGGAATCTGTCCACCAGAGGATTGTGGTGGAGTAGGTGGTTATTTATATGCATTAGAGGTATTATCAAATCCTGAAGATGATGAGTACGAACATATGATAGAGTGGTTGGGAATTGATGATGTGTCAGAGTTACAGGTAGATTTTGATAAAGATGAGGTTAATAAATACTTAAAAAGAATGAAACAATTAAGAGAATTAAGAAAAAGATAGGGATGTTAATTGATTAACTAAAGCATCGAATTAAGAGAGAATTTTTTGATGGAAGAGATGTTATTAATTAGGGACGCTAGGTAGCAGTGAAGGGGATTGAGAAATTAGGAGCTTGATATATAAGATCAGATAAATTTCATTCATAGAAAATTTTTATCTGGACGATAGGATGTCTTAGTATTAAAGCGAATGTTTAACTAAGGTTGCTATAAAATTATGAAATATATTTCTGTTTCTCTATAGAATAAAAAGCCTTTGGGAATATCGATAAATGATCCAGGAGAATCGCAGCGAAAATCGTTGGGATTCTCTTTTTTCTTGAAAATAGGCATAGAAATTAAATCATTGTTAGTATGACGGAGTATAAATATAGAAGGAAGTTTATAGAGAAGAGGTTATAAAATGGAGTTGATTATAGAAATTATTTCACGTGTTTTGCTTATTGGATATTTTTTAATTATGCTATTGTTAGCATGGCGTCAAGTTCAAGTTCGACTGCTATCTAATGCACACTATGTTATTTATTCAAATTATGTTCCAGAGAAAAATATGAGTCAGTATGAAAATAAAACCAAGTATTATAAAACAGTCATTAAAGGAATCATGCTTCAATTAGTGCCGATGTTGTGGACAGTAATTGTTATTCATCAGGGATGGTTTACTGTTATCAGTGGGCTAGCTTTTGTGTTTGTGTTACTGGAGACACTATTAGGTAATTACTCTTTTCCCGAAATGTCGAATTTTAGACTTAAAGATTGGTCTGTTTTGTATGTAAAGCGAGTAGCGGGAATTGTTGGTGATATCTATATTGTGATTGCTTTAGTTGCGTTGTGTTTTATTTATTAAAAGGATAGAGGGATTAGTTTGCAAAAACTAATCTTTTTTATTAAGAAGGATGTCGAAAATTGATACAGTAGATTTTTAATAAGAGGGAGCCATGGAATGTTACACTTGCGAGATTTGGAAAAATAACGCATCAAAATGATACACTAGGGATTGAAGAAAATGTATCATTTTGTGTATAATAGAGTTACAGGATACAGAGGTTGAATGTATCATTCAAGCGCGTAATTCACCAAAAAAATCATTCCTTTTTAGAAGATATAAAGAAGTATTTTTAGAAGTTCGTTTAATTAAGAGGAGATTTTAATCATGCAGGAGTTTTGTGGGAAATGTAAAAAAACGACTAAATATACAGTCGTTAAAAAAAAGCATAAAAAAATAGTGAAAGGCTATGAAGTCGAATATGAAAAGAAAGAAGCCATTTGTAACGAGTGCCAACATTTAATATTTATCGATGCAATCTATGAAGAGAATAACGAGAATACCAAGAAAGCTTATCAGGAGAGGGTTTCTAATGAAACGATAAGTATTATCAATTCGATTATGTCTAAGTATAATATCGGGAAAAGGCCCTTATCTTTATTATTAGATTGGGGAGAATTAACGATAACGAGATATTTAAAAGGGATGGTTCCTAAAAAAGACTATTTAGATTTGCTAAAAGCTATCAATGAAGATGCGAATAAATTCTATGAAATATTACAAAAAAATCAGACTAGAATAACAAAAGTTGCTTATGAGAAATGTAGAAGCAACCTTGATAAAATAGGGATAAATGATTTAAAGGTAGACTTAGATTTAGAGCAAACTAGTGATCTAGATTATCAAGCCTATAAAACACAGCAGGATAACTTAGATGATTCAAATGACCTAGACTATCATGATAACTTAGACTATCAAGATGAGTTAGAGCAAAGCAAGTATGTAAGACCTTTTGATAGTGGGGAGAAAAACGATAAGATTTTTAAAGTTGTCGATTATATTTTAGGTGTTAGTGACGATATCACACCGTTAGCATTACAAAAAATTCTTTACTATTCGCAAGCATTCTTTAAAGTTTTTTATGGGTATCATTTGTTTGAAAATGATTGTGAGGCTTGGGATCAAGGTCCTGTTTATCCAGAGATATATAGTAAATTTAAAGATTATAAATATATTGTATCTAAAAATGACGTATGCTCCTTAGATGAGGAAGAACAGTTTTTTATTGATTTGATTATGAGATATTTAGGATGTTATAGTGGAAAAGCACTTGAACGTATGACACATTGTGAAAAGCCATGGAGAGAGACAAGAAAAGGCTTATCCCCTAATCAAAAAGGTGGAAAAGTCATTGAGAAAGCTTTAATTGAAAGTTATTTTTCAGACGTGTATAAAAAGTATAATATGCTAAGTATCACAGACATTGTGGATTATTCTACAGCCTTATTTAATCGGGTGTTATAGAATTTAATATGCGCGTTGGAATGGAAAAGAAGTGGTCCAAGCAGTATTTTCATAATTATTAAGTGATCAGTCGCTTAATGTCAGTTAATTAAAATTCATTGAATTATTAGTTGATTACATTGAGGCAAATGGATTTATTGAAAATAACCAGGTTTTAACTGAAGATCCATTTAGAAGTGTCGGAAGTATCATTGACTTATTTGACATTCAACAGGTTCATAAACTAGTAGGACGCATAAATGAAAAAAATCGTAGCATCTTTTTGCTACGATTTTTTATTATGTTATTGAGATAGTATTTCAGTTCTTAACTTTTGTACGGTTTCCAGTGGTAGTTCAATTTTAGAAGCGATTGTTTCATCATCTAGGATATCCAGAAGAGCTTTAGCATTCTCTATTTTATTTTTTTCAATGCCTTGTTCTAATCCTTCTTGTAGTCCTTGTTCATGCCCCTCTTTAAATTTTTCTTTATCACGTTCGTAAAGTGTCATATATTCCACCTCCAAAGATTTATCTGATTTTAAATAACTTACTTTTTGGTTAATTTCTTTTACAAGTTGACTCTTAGCCTGATTTGCATAATCATCTGTTGAATTTTCAATATAGTTTAGAAATTCAATCATTTCTTCATTAACGTCATTAAGTTCCCCTTTTGTATTTAAGAAGACTTTTGTTGTTTCATCTCCAAGGGTTAGCGTGGAATCTTCATAGCACCTATTTTGGAATGTATAAATATGCCTTCCTTTGTTAAAAGGATCGAAGGTACAAATGAAAATAACGAAACTTTTACGAAGCTTTTCATAGTCTTCTCCTTTTTGAATCATATCTAAATCAATATTACCTTGATAGTATCTACTTCGTTTAGCTAAGTTTTTGTGACTACTCTTTTGCATTTCAACATTGTAAATTGTATTATGTTCATCATTGACATAAATATCTAGTCTTACAGATTTGCTATCGAGCACAAGATCAATTACTTTTTGTTGTTCTGGCATCTTTATTTCTTGGATTTTAATATTTAATATCTCCTCTAAAACTTTCTTGCAGATTACTTTATCACTCATGACTTTAGCAAATAAGAAGTCATCAGCTAAATTGAGATTTTGAATTAGTTTATTCACTTTTATCTCCTTTATTATAGCTTATAAAATAAATTTTTAAAACAGATGGATTTATTGTAAAACGAGGATAGTTTAGGGCCCGGTATATTCCTCGTAGTAATATACGAACAATAGAGCTTTGTTCTTTGTTTTAGTATTTATATTTTTTATTCACTAATTGATCGCTATAATAGCTGTGGATAAGGAGTGATCATTGTGATTGTTAAAGATGATTATTTATGGATAAAAGCAATTCAGGAAGAGTTAAAGGATACACCAAAGATTCCGTTATCCGAGTGTAGCTCATTGTTACAGGAGTTTGTAACTTGTTGTTTACAGAGTGAGAGTGGGATGTATTTCTTTGAAGTGGACGATTTTTATGAGCGAGTTGAAAGTAAAAAGTTGACGCGTGATATGTGGTCAGACTTTGAGTATGATATGGCTAAGTATGGAGAGTTGATTTTTGGAGCCATTGAGATTCATGCTGATTTTGATGAAGTGAATGATGCGATTGATTGTGTCGTGACTTGTTATCAATCTTTACCGTATTATTTTGAATAGAAGTTTGTATAATCACGGTGTTTTTTGCTGCAATGAAGGTACTTATATTTAGAGGGGATGTTGTGAAGGCTTATCAAATAAAAATTCAGTTAGAAGGTTTGGATGTTTGGCGTCGTGTCGTGATGCCAGCAGAAGTATCGTTTAATGCGTTGCATCGTGTGATTCAATATAGTATGGGTTGGTATAATTGTCATTTGTATCAGTTTGAGTTAGCGGAAGAGTTGGTATTGGTTGAAACAAGCGAAGAGGTGGAGGAGTATTCGTGGATGAATGAGATGCCAACATATGATGGTCGTCCGCGCCTGCGTAAAACGTACCGTTTAAGTAAAAATGCGAAAGTAGATAAGTACATTGAAGTAGGCCAATCGATTCCTTATGTATACGATATGGGGGATTATTGGGAGCATGTGATTACGTTTGAAAAAGAACTTGAAGATTATCCGAATGTTTATCCTGTTTGCTTAGACGGTGAAGGAGCTTGTCCGCCAGAGGATGGTGGTGGTGTTCCAGGTTATTTAGAATTGTTAGAGATTATTAAAGATTTAAGTCATCCTGAATACGAGAGTGTAATGGAATGGTTAGGAGTTGATGAGTTTAATCCAATCTTCGATCTGGAAGATACAAATTATTGGATGAAGGAAGATTTAAAGTTAAAACGTCCTAAGAAAGTCTAAGAGTGTGTATGAATAAAGAACGCTAGAGACATACTATTTATAATTCTTTTTTATTAAATTTAATTTAAGGTGAGGGAAATGAAGAAGTTATGCCTTTTCGTAATAGGATGTATCTTAGTTATTCTAGTTGGCTGTCATTCGAAGAAAGAAGAAACGGAACAGATAGAGCCATTTCCTATATTGAGTCATTTTCTTAATATGGTAGATGAAATTCAATCATATAACACTAATGAGCGCGAGCAATTTATAAAAGATGCATTATCAATAAAGGAGACAACAACATCTAATCCGTTATTTGAGAATTTAAAAAGTGAGATGGAAAGCGTTCGTTTCAGTGAGACAGGCCCATTTTTAGAGGATACGTCTAATCAACCCTTAAATACTCTGACTATACAGTATGAATTAGTGATACCATCTGAATTAGGAATGCAGTCACTGTCAATTGGTTATCGATTTAGTCCGAAAATCATGTCAGATAATTTTCAAGTCTCGTTAAAAACGCCTCATATCGAGGATAGTATTGAGTTATCCTTAATATTTAGGTTACCTAGTAGCCCTATTGAAAATGTTTTTGAAGAGCAACTTCCTACTTTTGTTACTCAAACACCCATTGAAATGACGAATTTAACAGACCATTTAAAGCAAGAATCCATGTCATTTGAAGAACATGAAGGAGAACAAGGTATCATCTATTCTATTCATGATGATGAAACAGTTTTAAATATTTCCTATGATTCACAGACTCAGTTAATTAATTTACTAACTTATTATGTGAGTGATTTTGAAAAAAGTGCTTATCTTATAGAGGAGCAAGCAACTCTATCTATAACAAATAGTCGTTTAAATCAGTATGTGTTTGAAAGTGATATTTATCAGAAATTAGTTGATTATTTTGAACAGAAATTGTTAATAGGAGTTAAATAGTAAGAAGGTACTCTCTCTAGTGGAGAATACCTTTTTTCATTTTCTTGGAAAGAGTTCATAGAAAGTGAATAATGATTTCAATGTTTCAATTAGAAAAAAGTACCAAAAATAATTTTTCTTCTTTAGTTGATTTTGTCGAATGTGCTATAATAAATGTATAAATTGGCATAAAAATAAGGATTTATGACTTTTACTTCGCATTCTTCTTTATTTGGTTTTGGTAATTTATTGATAAAAAAAGAGGGAGTCCCGTTGAGCTATTTATGAGGGAGGAATTATCGTGACACTTCAACTTTTTGAACATCTTTCACAACCTATTGTTTTGATAAATCCTGATGGAGGCATAAAATATTTAAATTCAGCAGCTAAACACTTATTGAATGTGACAGATTATTCAGAAGAACTTAATTTAGTAGAAGTTATTGAAAATATAAGTTTAATTAAAAGTAGAAAATATTTAATCGAGATATTAGAATCAGTTAATCAGACGAAGCAGAAAAAGGTTGTAGTTATTAAAGACAAGAAGCATCAAGAGCTTACTTTAAAATTTATTCCTGATGAATTAGGAATTATCGTCGAGATTACAACAAGATCATATAGTATAACATTAGAGCAAGAAATTTTTAATTTTGTTGTAGAAAATTCATCGGATATGATTTTTTTTAAGGGAGAAGGCTTAGCATATGAGTATGCTAATAAAACTTATTTACGTTTTTTAAACGTAGAAAAGTCAGATTTATTAGGGTTAACAGATGAGGAGTTGGTGAGTAAAGGAGTTTTATCACCAATTTTTCAATATCAATGTAGTAAGAGTGATGCAGAGGTCATTAAACAGGGCAATTATTCTAATGTCGAGTTTTTTACCAATCAGAATTATTATCAAATTTCTAAAAGGAAAATGAATAAAGGAATCCTTTGTGTCGCGAGAGATATAACAAATGAAATTAATGCTTATCAAGAAGTTGAAATTGATTCAGTGACTTCATTGTATAATCGAAAAGCATTAGCAAGAATATTAAAGTCGATTCCTAAAGATAAAGAATATCATGTGATTGGTATTATTTTAGAGAATTTTGGAGAATTATCCAAAGATCATGGTCTTTTACTTGGAAAGCGATGTCTTAAACAACTCGCCCAATTTGTCAGAGATTATTCAGATATTTTATTTTTCCACGTAGCAGGTATTGGGTTTATTGGTTTATTTGATAAGTTGCTTTCAAATCCAGAATTATTTCAGCAATCGTTTGCATCAGAAGTTGCAAAGTTAAATCTACCGTCAATTTTAAAGACAGAAATTGTCATAGAAAAAGTTAATCTTGAATCAGGTTTTTTGGCCGCTTTTATTGATGATTAATAAGAGGTAACATTTTAATAGAAAAAGTGACCTAGTTTTAAGTAATCAACAGTTTCAGTTTTGGGGTTGAAAAAACAAAAATACATTGTTTTTTACTATATAAAATACAGTGTCATTATCATCTAAAAAAATAGTATTTTAAGCGTAAAAAAACAAAACATTTTTTCAATAGGTATTTGCAATCCCTTCGTGTTTAAACGGCTTCATGATAAACGAGTCGTTTAAATGCTTTAAATCACCAATATTTATGTCAAATAGAGACAACAAAAAGAGAAGTAGTCTAAGTTAAGACTACTTCTCTTTTTTTACCCTTTTATCGCCAACAGTTCATGTCTCCCATAAAGAGAGTTTATATCCCTAACAAGATGAATTTAAAAAGCAACCAATAAGTTGCTTTAAAGAATGGATGTTTAATTATTTATCAAATAAAGACATAACCTCTTTTTGATTAGAAAGCGTAGCTTCCTCTGTTGAAAGACTAAACATGACAGCATTATTTGCCATCGTTGTATTATAGAGCACGCCTGTGGCATTACTTTTATAAAACAATTGATTAATCGTTTCAGAAGTAGAAGTGACATAAAAGCCTAACACATCACCTAAATCTGTATCTTCAAATGAATAGTATTTTACATCTGTACCTCTTTCTTGAAGGTTTGGTTCTAAGTTAATAGATTTCTGTATTTCAGTTAGGGTCACTGGTTTATCTCCTAACATTTTCTCGCTCATACTTAGATAATCATCAAACAGATTAGATGGTTCTTGATTGAGTTTAGCAGCAAATACTTTGAATAAATCCATATCAACGGTATTTAACACGAGAGACGATGCTGATGTATCTGCTCCGTTAGAAGAGATATGGCACGCCACTGATAATGAATTTGAGTCATGATGCTTTGTATATAAAATGTCTGTTATCCCCTCTTGGTCTTTCGGTTCTGAAACCATTAACTCTTCGTTATCAGTAGCAAATGTGTAGATTTTTTGATTACCATCTACCATTTCCTTAGGAGCATAATTTGATAACATTTCCGTTAACTCAACAACGCTTAATGGCTCGTCCACTGTGTTTTGTGCTACTTCAAAATACGCATCCTCTAAAGATTGAAGGTCCATTGCTCCTTGTTTCGAACACCCTAATGTAATGAAGCAAATGAAGACTCCCAGAAAAAAAGATGTTTTCTTCATTAACTATCCCCCCTTAATTATTGGCTTTGTTATATTATACCATAAAATGGATTAAATATCATTTATTAAAATTATGGCTTAATTAAGGCTTTGCTTCTCTCTTTAAAAGACTATTATAACCAATTATTTACAAATATAGGGTTATATAGTAAAATAGTAACTGTCAAAAATAAATGACAAAAACAAGACAGGGAGAGATTTCTTAACAAAGGGGAGCTCTCTGAAATCATCATTTTTATATTAAGAATTACAATCAGTTTTACAGCTTAATTTACAAAAGCTTTTACATTAAGTTTTACACACATGAAAATAGCGGTCATAAATTTATTACCACAATTTTTAGCTATGTAAAAACAGGTGTAAAAAATAACATTTTATTTGATTTAAAATGTCTAAAAACATTGATAATACAATAAAAGCAACCATTGTAAAAATGGCTGCTTTTTTCTTTGCAAAAATTAATGTAATTTGATTTTTTCAACCCCAAAACTGAAACTGTTGTTTAAGTAATTAGGTCACTTTTTTATATAAATCAAAATTATCTACTATGCGAGTGTAAAAGGTTTTGGTACCTCATGGACTATAGTCTGTCTTGTACTAGTTAGGGAAATTTATGATCCCAATCATAGATTGAGCCACGTAGCGTAGAGAACTTAGTATTAAAGATAATTACCAACTAAGTCTACTATAAAATTATGAAATATATTTCTGTTTCTATATAGTAAAAAAAGTAGATAAGAAAAAATATTCATGAAAACTCCCATAAACGTTAGCTTATATTGGGTTATTATGTATTAATATGTTAAAATAGAAAAGATTGTATTAATTTTGTATTACAAGATGTACTTTACCTTAAGCAAAGATAATCAACATATCTTTATTTAATGAAAGTTTAAGTGCAGAAAGGATATTAATTATGCCAAAAAAGGTTTTAATTACCCTATCGCTTATGGGGGCAGCTCTTTGCAATCAAGATTATATGAAGACGGTTTTTGCGGAAGAAAGTCGACCTAGTGCCCTTTTAGAGCGTTCAAGTGTAAAAATAGCAATAACTATGGAAAATCTGAATTTGCGAGATAAAGCAAGCACAAGCGGGAGGATTTTAACGACAATTCCGAAAGGAAAGACAGTGACGATTCTTTCAGAAAAAGATGAAAATGGCTGGTATAAAGTAAGCTACGATGGAAAAACGGGATATGTGAGTAGATCTTATTTAACGACAAGTAATTCAACGCCAGCAGTGTCTAAAACAGGAACAGCAACAGAAAACTTAAACTTACGAGATCAACCGGGTACAAGTGGAAAGATTTTAACGACAATTCCGAAAGGAAAGACAGTGACGATTCTTTCAGAAAAAGATGAAAATGGCTGGTATAAAGTAAGCTACGGTGGAAAAACGGGATATGTGAGTGGATCTTATTTAACCACAAGCCCAAGTGGTTCAACGACCATAACGACTAAAACAGGAACGGCAACAGAAAACTTAAACTTGCGAAATCAAGCTAGTTTAAGTGGAAAGATTTTAACGACGATTCCGAAAGGGAAGACAGTGACAATTCTTTCAGAAAAAGATGAAAATGGTTGGTATAAAGTCAGTTATGATGGAAAAACGGGATATGCTATCAGCAATTATATTAAAGAAGATGATAGTAATTCCGAGGCAACAGAGAGTGCACCATCAAAGCCAACAGTATCTAAAACGGGAACAACAACAGAAAACTTAAACTTGCGAAATCAAGCTAGTTTAAGTGGAAAGGTTTTAATGACAATTCCGAAAGGAAAGACAGTAACAATTCTTTCAGAAAAAGATGAAAATGGTTGGTATAAAGTCAGTTATGATGGAAAAACGGGATATGCTATTAGCAATTATATTAAAGAAGGTGATAGTAATTCCGAGTCAACAGAGAGTACACCATCAACACCAGTTCCGATTGAAGGACAGCCAACAGAAAATTTAAACTTAAGAGATCAACCAAGTACAAGTGGAAAGATTTTAACGACGATTCCGAAAGGAAAGACAGTGACGATTCTTTCAGAAAAAAATGCGAATGGTTGGTATAAAGTAAGTTATAATGGCAAAACAGGATATGTGAGCGGTTCATATTTTAAGGTGACTAAATACGAAGAACTAGAAGAAACTGTTATTTGGACTGGAACTGTTAATACCAATGAAAGTATTGTTTACAAAACAGCTGATACTAGTGCAACTACTTTAACAACTTATCATGCTGGACAAAAGGTTGAAGTCGTTAAAGTACAAGGCGATTGGGTTAGAATTAAGTATAATGATACTTATGCATGGATGTTAAAAAAAGTTGTCACTCAAGGTAATTTACCAAATTCAACAATATTATGGGATGGAGAAATTGGTAAAGATACAAAGCTATATGCAACAAAAAGTACAACTAGTACAGTATTAAATTCATTAACTAAAGGAACAGTGGTCTATGTTATTGAAGAAGATGGAGATTGGTTGAAAATTAAGCATCACGATGGATATGGTTATGTTCAACGAGTAACTGTTATAAATCTTAGTATACCAACAATTCCGGAAAATATTCTTTGGACAGGAAAAACAACAGAGAATTTAAATGTTCGTAATTATCCCGATGTAAGTGGAATCCTTCTTGGAACATTAACTAAAGGAACCATTATTGAGGTTGTAAGTGAGGATTCAAAGGGATGGTTAAAGATTAAGTATGAACATGGATATGGATATGTAAATGGAAGTTATGTTCAAAAAGATGATTCCCAAACACCTGAAACACCAGAAACTACAAAGCAAATAGCTTATGTTTATAACTTAGATGGTGGAACACTAAATGTTCGACCACAACCGAATACTAGTCAGTCAGCTATTGGAAAATTATCTGAAGGAGAGGCTGTCACAATCGTAGGTGAATCTGGAAACTGGTATGAAATCGAATATAATAATTCAATAGCATACGTATCAAAAGATTATATTACGTTTACGCCGATAACACCTGAAACGCCAGAAATTACAAAGCAAATAGCTTATGTTTATAACTTAGATGGTGGGACACTAAATGTTCGACCACAACCGAATACTAATCAAGCAGCTATTGGAAAGTTAGCTGAAGGAGAGGCTGTCACAATTGTAGGTGAATCTGGAAATTGGTATGAAATCGAATATAATAATTCAACGGGATATGTATCAAAAGATTATATTACGTTTACGCCGATAACACCTGAAACGCCAGAAATTACAAAGCAAATAGCTTATGTTTATAACTTAGATGGTGGGACACTAAATGTTCGACCACAACCGAATACTAATCAAGCAGCTATTGGAAAGTTAGCTGAAGGAGAGGCTGTCACAATCGTAGGTGAATCTGGAAATTGGTATGAAATCGAATATAATAATTCAATGGGATATGTATCAAAAGATTATATTACGTTTACGCCGATAACACCTGAAACGCCAGAAATTACAAAGCAAATAGCTTATGTTTATAACTTAGATGGTGGGACACTAAATGTTCGACCACAACCGAATACTAGTCAGTCAGCTATTGGAAAATTAACTGAAGGAGAGGCTGTCACAATTGTAGGTGAATCTGGAAATTGGTATGAAATCGAATATAATAATTCAACGGGATATGTATCAAAAGATTATATTACGTTTACGCCGATAACACCTGAAACGCCAGAAATTACAAAGCAAATAGCTTATGTTTATAACTTAGATGGTGGGACACTAAATGTTCGACCACAACCGAATACTAGTCAGTCAGCTATTGGAAAATTAACTGAAGGAGAGGCTGTCACAATTGTAGGTGAATCTGGAAACTGGTACGAAATCGAATATAATAATTCAACGGGATATGTATCAAAAGATTATATTACGTTTAATAAACCAAATCAACATCCAGATGCTAATATTGATTTTGAAACTACACCACGTATAGGTGTGGTTATCGATAGTGTTACAAGTTTAAACATTCGACAAGAAGCTACAACTAACTCAGTTATTTTAGGAACATTAACAGCAAAAGATGAAGTAAGTATTATTGGTCGTTTCAATGATTTCTATAAAATTAGTTATGATGATAGCTATGCCTATGTTCATAAAGATTATGTCGGGGTTAAGGCAACAAGTAATTTAAATGGTCGTGTTAGTTATTTAACAACGGAATATAGCTATTCGTTAACTAAGTTTGCACAAATCCAACAAAGTTACACGTCCGGTACAATACAGTCAATTACAAGTTATTTGAATCCAAACAACCCGGCTAATGTTAACTATCTACTTCAATATTTACGCATTGATCAATTCCGAAGTTTTGATGTTGCTGGATTGAACAAAGAACTTCAAAATAAAGGAGTCCTTCATAATCAAGGTCAGATTTTCTATAATGCATCGAGATACTATAATATTGATCCTATTTTCTTTGTGTCTCAGTCTATTCATGAAACGAATTGGGGAACTAGTAATTTGGCTAAAGGAATTACAATTACAGAAATTGCAGATGAGAATAAACCAATTAAAGATTCTAGTGGAAAGATTATTGACTATGAGCGCATTCAATTAGATAAACCAGTGACGGTTTATAACTTATTTGGAATTGGGGCTAGGGATCATGCTCCCCGTTTATTAGGAACGACTTACGCTTATAAAAAAGGGTGGACAACTCCTGAAAAAGCAATCTTTGGTGCAGCTGAATTTATTTCTTTGAATTATATTAATTCACCAAAATATCAGCAAAATACTCCATTTAAAATTAAATATAATCAATTAAGTGCTAACCAATGGCATCAATATGCGACAACACCATGGTACGCTTATGAAATAGGAAATTATATGCATCGATTTGCTTATTTATATGACGACAATCAAGAGTTTTTATTAGATATTCCGGTTTATAAATAATAAAAATCCCCTAAAGTGTAGGATGTTTACATAACCTACTCTCTAGGGGATTTTTTATATTTTTAAAAATATTTTTTTAGTTTTGGAACAAGATATCTTGCTCTCCTTGATAAGGGAAACTTGTAATTTCTTTTGAGTCTAAATTAGCATTTGATAATTTAACGGCATTGATACGTCGATTGTAATAATCGGTATAATAGTAAGTTCCACTTTCTTGACACATCGCTGATTTATACACGGTATAATTCATTGAGCCATCGGGATCAACTTCAGACCCTTTAATAACTGTTACCCCTGTTAACACGTTGAGGAAAGCAGTAACGCCACTGATTTCATCATTCGCTTCAACGATTGAATCTCTAAAGAAGACCGTTCTAACAAATCGTGCAGCAGGTGAAGCATCTCCTGGAATTCCACACATTCCTAAACCATGACCATATGGATGAAGCAGTAAATCTCCCATTTGTTTTGGAGCCGGTGTTGCTTTTTCAAGGGTAACATACTGTCTTAAATTAGTTAAGTGCCAATCAAAAGTTGGGTCATTCGTTAAAACACCAACTGGATTTTCATGAATATGCATACCGTCGGCCATATTTTCAATCACGATACTACGCCCAGATAAATCAGTGAACATCCAGTGAAGACCTGCAACTGGAAGCTCATGCTCAAATGGAATATTAGTCAGTACTAAATTTTCTAACGCTTGACGTAACTCATTTAAATCCGCAAAGTTACTAAGTGCCCAGTATACAAAGTCAGATGCGGAGATATTTATTTTTCCATCGATGGCATTTTCATTAAATTTAGCAAAGTGCGTAAAGTTTAATCCACCACCAGCTAATCCTTTTTCATTGACTGCATCAAAAAGAAGTGGATGATTATCTACAACGATTCCCATTCCAATACACGCATATTTAGAAGCTAATGTTTCACCATTTACGACATTTAGCCAATTGAAATTTCTTGGAATGATATGAACAGATTGTCCGTATGAAGCGGGAACATCTAAATTTCTACCAAAGAAGTGTTTTCCATCTTTAGTAGTTAAACTTAACCCTGTACACATTTTCGAGTCCTCCTAACTAAGCCACTAGAGTGCTAATTAATTACTGTTTTAAGATTTGTCAAAGCTCATTCAATTATTCAAATTAATGTTAATTTATCAAAAAGACATCAAGGCTTATTCAAATCCTTGATGTCTTTTTACGAAATAGGGTGATTCGTATAACTCAACAAATTTATTTTTCTTCATTCTCAAGCGATTATGTTAAGATTAAGAAAAAAGTTTTAAAATTTTGAAGATTTTTTGAGGAGAAGTTCGGATAGATAGATGCTACGTGTCTAGGGAGGTTTTGAGATGGAATTGGAGAAGGTGATTCAGGTCGTGTTAACGACCGATAAACAGGCGTATGAACAAATTATAAAGCGTTATTATTCATCCATTTATCATTATGTTTATCAGCAGGTGGGGGATGTTGAGGTGAGTAAGGAGTTATGCCAGGATATTTTCTTTGAGGCATATCGTTCGCTTAAGCGTTATAATTCGAAAAAGGCGTCTTTCCAGACGTGGCTTTATAAGATTGCGAATTATCGTTGTATTGATTATTTGCGAAGCAAGGCGTATCAACAGCGCACGTTTGATGGGGAAGATGAATTAGAGACTTTATCTGAAAGCTCAGACGATGCCTTAACAAGATTAATTAAAGAAGAGAAAGCACAAAAGATTAATCAGCTGATGCGAACTTGTTTAAAACCAAAGTATGAACGGATTATGAGGTATTATTTTTATGCAGATTTAAGTCCACAGGAAATTGCAATATTAGAAAAAACATCAGTTAAAACAATTTACACGATTATTAAGCGGAGTTTAGATAAATTAAAGATTGCTTTAGGAGGCGATTGTCATGAATAAAGAGATTCAACACATTGATGTGAGTCAAGAAGCTAAGTTGATTATGGATCGAATTGATAATTATGAAAAACAAAAAAGGTCAACAGTTCATATGATCAAACCACTGACCGCTATCGCAGCAGTTGCTGTCTTATTTTTACTTCCACTTTTTTCGAATGATGATGGTTCATATGGAGTGACAAGAATTAGCGCCAATGAATACCGTTTAAATGTGTTTGGAGAAGAAATTTATTTTAATCTTCATGGCTATGTTGAAAATCCAAATCTTATTCAGCTTACGGATGATATCTATACGTATGAAAATCAAGTAAAGTATTTAGATGTTACATCGCAGATAGAGGTGGATATGATTGAGGTTGAGGATTATTTATTTTTAACTTTATCACAGAATGATAAGATTTTAGACTATTTACTAGTGAATAATATTAGCAAAAAAGGCTTTGTTAGTGAAACAACAATCGGATTAGCCCGTGTTAATCGAGAATTTACCAATTTTAATGAAGAGATGAAAGAGATTATTGAATTAACAAAAAATTATCCATTTGAAGTTAATAAAGACAAAGTATGTACAGAGTTGACTGCCAATGAAAAAGTAAATGAATTAAGTCAAGAAGACTTAGAGGATTATAAATGGTTCTTATCACTTCGAAATGAAGGAGCTTGTATGACTAGTTTAGTTAAGTCTATTGATTATATAGTTTACTTAGATGGAACTGTTAATAATATTGGAGACATTATTCCTCAAGAAAGTGAGATTTATGTGAATTCTAATCCGAAAATAGAGAGTTCGTTCCCCATTAAAATTGAAGATAAAGGAATGATATTTAGTTGGCCTACTATACATAAAAGACAGGGGATTTCTATTAAGTTCTTCGATGATTATTCTTTTGACGATGATATTTCCTTTGAAGGAAATAGTTTGATTGCGGTATTATTAGGTCTAGAGATTGATTTTAATGATTTGAATCCTGATGAATATGAAATCGATGTTTTAGTTGATGGGGCCCCGCTAGATTTTATGTTTGAAAAAGTTAATCAGTCAACGATGTATTTAATATCTGAAGTTTTTACAGAGGAAGCAGAGGGTGATGATGAAATAAAAACTATCAATAAACCAATCGAGATTATTATTACTGATAAGAAGTCTACTAACGAAGTCGTTAGAGTCAGAGATAATCTTAACTGGTCAATTAGTAGATATCATGAACATTAGGATGAAATTTAATATATTCGAAATATTCAATTAAAAAAACCTCTCGTTCGAGAGGTTTTTTAGGTACAAGAAATAATGCATTGATTAAAGGTTTCACAGGTTAGAACAATGGTATCTCCTTGTTGGATAAGTGTATCACCTTTTGGGGTGATACTTGTTCCATCCTGACGTTTGATTAAGATAATTAAAGTTTGAGGTGGAAGATCAAGGTCTTTGATTTCTTTACTAAGCCAAGGATGATTTTTATCAATATTAATCTCATTAAGCGTGAGATTAGTTTGTTCGTGAAAACTGGTGCCACTGACAACGAGTTGATCACCAGGTAAAATCATCGTTTGTCCATTCGGGATAATTGTCTGTTCATTGCGTTTAATCATTAAAATTAAGGTGTCGGTGAGGTTTAGTTCACTAATGAGACGATTTGCCCAGTTATGGGTTGGGGTGATAAAGATTTGGAGCAAGGGAAGGTGTTCTTCTTCCTGGTAGTCAGTGAACGTTTTGAGGACGTTGTCGTTATCATCAATCATCGCGAGTTTATGGGCGATAGCGGGAAGCAATGTTCCTTGTAAGGTCACTGAGATGAGACAGATGCAAAAACTAATATGGAAAATATCATACGTGGTATCCGATCCTTTTAAAACAACTAAGATAGCAAAGACGATGGAAGAGGCTCCACGAAGACCAGACCAAGATAAGAGGAGTTTTTGGGAAACGGTACTTTTAAAGGGCTTCATTAATAAGAAGGTTGTTAATGGACGAGCGACAAAGGTTAGCCATAAAAAGATAAGGATAGCAGGTAGTAAAATGGTGGGCATTTGGGATGGGAAGGATAGAAGTCCAAGTAGGAAGAAGATTAGAATTTGAGCTAATCCGGTGAGACCATCAAAGAAGTTTACTAAAGTTACTTTATCTGGGATGGCTCCATTTCCAATAATGATTCCGGCTAGATAAGTTGCTAAATATCCATTTCCACCGATAGCTGTTGGAAGAGCATACGTTAAAAGCGCAATGGCCAAGACGAAGATTGTTTCTAAGCCATCCATCATAAAGTTAACTCTTCTTAAGATAATAACGGTAATCATCCCAATGCAAACACCAAATAGTGTCCCGAATCCCAGTTGATTCAGTAAGAGAAGGGGGATTTCACTTAGGTTAGCAGTTTGATTCATTAAATCGATGAGAAGAAGGGTCAGCATGTAAGCCATTGGGTCATTACTTCCGCTTTCAAGCTCTAAAATAGAGGCAGTTCCATCTTTAAGGTTTAATTTTTTCGAACGTAAGATTGAGAAGACGGATGCTGCATCGGTTGAACTGATGATAGCCCCAATGAGTAAACTTTCAATGAGTTCAAGATGAAGAAAGAAGTAACAAAAAAGTCCTGTTATAGCTGCTGTTAAAAGGACACCTAGTGTAGATAAGACTAAAGCGGGTTTCATGACCGGTCTAGCTGTTTTCCAATTGGTTCCGAACCCCCCATAGAAAATAATGAAGATTAAGGCGATGGTACATAATTGTTCGGTGAGATGATAATCATTGAAGGCCACTTTAAAAAAGCCATCTGATCCAAAGATCATCCCAAGAAGAATGAAAAATAGTAAAGAAGGAAGACCCAGTTGGTGAGTCAGCCTGCTAAGTAAAATACAAGCCATTAAAATAATGGCACAGACCATTAAGGAAAACTCCATACAAAACCTCCTTTGCTTATATGTCATTTTATGAGATGAGTAGAATTAAATATGAATGATAAAAGAGATGACAGCTTAGTATCATCTCTTTAGAAAATAGGTTTATATTTCGTCTGATTATTCATTAAACTTCTGTTACCTGTTAATCAAAGGTTTCTTGGTGTCCCTTTTAATAAAGATGATCGATAATTTGCTTATATTAATAAATCATGACAAGTAGATGCCTGATGATAAACTTCCCTGTTTTAATCACTTATACACTAACATGATTTAACCAGCTGATTAATATAATGATAATAAAATAGGGAGGGATAGCGACGTGGGAAAAGCAAAGATTATATCAATTATTAATTATAAGGGCGGCGTCGGAAAAACGGTCAGTGCCTTTAATATCGCAGCGGGACTAAACTTTTTAAATGGACACTCTGTCTTACTCATCGATTTAGATCCACAGTGTTCATTGAGTCGGGTTTGTTTGACAGCATACAATCATAAAAAAAATAAAACAATTAATTTAGAGGGCTTGTCAGTTAATGAAACAATTAATCATGTTTTTCGAACCAATTTAAATCAGGATATTTTAGATTTTGATTATCGGATTAATTTAGATAAACTTATTAAGAAAGATTTTTATACTGGAAGTAGAACTAGATTAAAAGGGTTTGATTTTATTCCATCTTCGATGTATATGCCATTATCTAAAGGATATATTCGAGGATTAGATGAACTTGAGGGAGATATTCGTTGTAAGTATAGTTATGATACTCATGCGATATTAAAGCAGGCAACAATTTTAGCTCAATTTATTAAAGAGTATAACTTAGAAAATCAATATGATTTTATTATTTTTGATTGCCCACCATCGAATAATATCATTACTCAAAACGCTTTACTTATTTCAGACTATTATTTAATTCCTGCTGTGATGGATGATATGGGAAGCCAAGGGGTTGAGCATGTCAAAAATATCATTCAAAATACTTTTATTCATAACTTGTTAAATGAATATAAGACAATAATTGATTTATCGCCAAATTCATCATATTTATCATTATTAAAAAAAGGGAAACCACAATTATTAGGAATTTTTGAAACTTTAAAAAAGACAGGTGCGAATACAGATTTAGCCAGGGGAAGGGTAAGTAAGGATAATCCCGGAAAATTATTCGATTCTATTATTTATAATCAAGTAGATGTGCCACGAGGGATTGATAAAGGAGAGTGTTGTTTTACAAGTAGCAATTCCCGGCTTAAAAATGCAACCAATGAATCATATGGAAATCTCGTCTTTGAAATTTTAAATCGATTGTCGATTAAAAAATCTCCTAATGCTCGTAAAGTGACTGATATTTTATAGTGGGGAGGAATTTAATTTGAAAGTAATTATTAATGCTTTAAAAGTATATCAAGATATTTATAGAAAGATTAAAGGGGAAACTTGTGAAGAAGTGGAGGAATTTATACAGTTATTAAAATCTTATGAGAAATTAAGTATTACAGAGTTTTCTAACAAACTAGAGGGAATGAAGGAGGAGCCAAAGGAAAAAAAGAATCAGAATGTTGATATCAAAACTTTAGGAAAATATTACTATGCGTTTTCACACTCGAGCCAATTAATGACAGATGAATTGAAAGATTTTTTAGAAAAAAATAAGAATCAATTATTTATTAAAGCTTTAAATTGTGGGTTAGAAGAAGCATATAACTTTATTGAGTGTATTGAGTTAAAAACATTAAAAACAAATCAATTGAAGTTTTTAGGGTATGCATTAGTTGATATAGAAGTAAGAGGAAAAAATAAAGCAGAACAGAAAAAATATCTACTACAAACTTTATGGAAGGTTATCGAGAACCAAAAAATGAACGAGATTTATGAGAGTGCATTGTAGGGAAGAGTTTTAATTAGGTTTAGGGGGATGTAAGGTGAGGGTGGTTTGGAGTATTTTAGTTTGTTTGTGTTTAGTGGGATGTATGAATCCTAAAAATAAGGCGATTGGCGTTTATGATACAAGTCAGTTACCTAGTGATTTTGGTGGTGGAGAAGCTTACGAAATTGGTATGAATCAAGATGGAAAGCCGGTATTTGTTAATCCAGATGCAGCTTTTAAACAAATCGTAACTGATTATAAAGATGGCTTTAAAGCCATCCAAAAAGAGTACTATTTATTTCCTATCACAAAGTTAACGTGGCGACGGTATGGTTATTATGGCTGGCAGTTAACCCATGAGGATGAAGAAATTATTGATCAAGGCTATGAAATATCCCGCTTCTTTGAAATATATAAAAATAGTTTTTAAGGTTCCTATCGTTAGGGACTTTTTTTATTATTTTATCCATCAAACAAAGAGTGTGATTTAAGTTTAGTTCTTCAAATACTCTGATATTAAGATTTTCTATAGAAAATTTCTCATGACTTATCTCATAAAAGGCCATGAAATAAGAGAACTGGCGGCGATAAAAAGGACAATTATTCATTTGAAATAAAGAGCAAGAGTTTTTAAGTAAAGGATTAAATTTTATCAATAGCCGAAGCTACTCCTAATTCTTTATTAAGTAAGTTAATGCCTCAGGGGGAAACAAACCTCTGCAAGGATTAATAAAGTAAAGTGTTCATGATTTCATCGCCATATTGTGAAAAAATAACTAACATTAATAGAAATGTAAAGATAATGATAACATTTAAGAATTGATAAGTCATTGATTTAATGAAACTAGGTTTTTCATCTAAATGAATGGATTTGATAGTTAAATAGATATTATTAAAAAAAGCAAATAGTAGACTTGTCATAATAATGCTTAATACGAGTAACTTTATGTACATGTTATATCTCCCTTTCATCTTTTCTGATAACGATAGTATAGCCTTTATTGTTGGTGAAAGTGAGTGATAGTCGTATAATTTTATTGAATTTAAATTATTACTCTATTATTGAAAAAAACTTAGCTACCTACCATTGAATTTTTTTGGATGGATGTATTATCAGCTATTGATTGGAAATAACAGATGTTAAAAAGGAGTATGGTGAGATGAAGGCAGTTCTATTTGATGTGGATGATACGTTATATGATCAGGTGATTCCTTTTCAAAAGGCGTATGAAGAATTATTTAAAGGGAGTTTTGAACTTTCAATTGAAGAGTTATATAAACGAAGTCGTTATTATAGTGATGAAGTGTTTGAAGCTACTCAGCGTGGAGAAATGTCGATGGAGGCCATGTATATTTATCGTGTACAAAAAGCCTTTGAGAGTTTTGGTATAAGTGTCACAGATGATGAAGCATTAGAGTTTCAACGACTTTATGCAGGTAATCAAAAGAAATTAGAAATTTCTGAAACGATGCGAACAATCATTGAACTCTGTCAAAAACATGAGATTATGATGGGGGTTATTACAAATGGACCTTCACAGCATCAATGGAATAAAGTGAAGGCATTGAAGGTAATGGAGTTTATTCGAGAGGAATATATTTTCGTCTCAGGAGATATTGGAGTTGCTAAACCGCAGATTGGAATCTTTCAGCATGTAGAAAAAATAATGAACCTTAATCCAGAGGAGACATTATTTATTGGAGATACGTTTCAGAGTGATATTATAGGTGCCAAGGGAGCTGGTTGGAAAGCTATTTGGTTAAACCGCCACCATGCAGAGCATCCAGAAGGGAATATTCAAGCGGATTATTGTATCCATGATGAAGCAGAGCTTTATAAATTAGTGTTAAACTTTATAACTAATGAAGCTATCTAATATAGATAGCTTTTTTTGTCGAGTGACTTCTATTCTTTCATTTACTTTCTATAATTGAAAAGAGGATGAGAGGAGGAACGAGATGAAACTTAAAGAGAAGATGGTAGCTGTCCCTATTATTAAACATCCAATGGTTTATTTGTTGCTTGTCTTAGTTTTTCTGGCGATGTTAAGGACGCCAATTTTATCTGTTTTTTCAAGACCAGAAATGATTTTAATGATATACTTAGGGATATTTTTAATTTTTTCAGTGACAGTTGGATTCAAAGAAATTGGACCTTTCTATAATAAGGGAGGCGGAATCATCAATTTAATTGGAATAACAGGGGCTGTTTATGTCTGTGGGATTTTAGCGGAAAGTTTTACAGGATATTTCTTATCAGCAAATGACCCTCAATTATTGAATCAATATACCTTTCATTTATCTGGGCCATATGTCTTGAATCAGTTAGCACGATATTCACTTGTCGGAATTGGAGAGGAAATTTTTAAATTATGTGTGTTTTTTATCCTGTATTGGCTTGGGGTTAAAGTTAGTAAACATAAGCTTGGTTCATGTATCATTTCCGTGATTGTGACGAGTTTTTTCTTTGGGCTTTTACATAGTAATTATAATTATGATCAGTGGTTGAATATTACGTTGATTATTGGAGTGGGGGCACTTGTTTATTTTTATTTTCTATTTAAGTATCAGACGATTGTGCCATTAATGATTGCTCATGGATTACAAGATTTTTTGGTCTCACTGGAGCATACGGAAGAGTTAACAGGAATTTATTCATTGTTTTTAGTGGGACTCATTTTAATTTGGTTTATTGCTCGATTTGGATTCGGGATTAAAGTAAAGACGGAAAGATGACTTGGTCATCTTTTTTTGATGGAATTTTTTATGAATTTTGATTTTTGTGATTTAAGTTTGATTTAAGGTTGGGAGTTTATAGTAATAACGAAGAGATGAGAAGTTAATACACAAGGAGGAAATAAGAATGTATGTATTGAAAAATGCATTGAAGAGTGTTTCACGCTCCATGGGAAGAAATATTTTAATTGGAATTATTGTTTTAGTCATTTCAATTTCATGTTGTATCGGGCTATCTATTCGCCAAGCTGCGGAAAGTGCAAGAACACAGACGTTAGATTCAATGAGTGTTACTGCTCAAATTTCAGTCGATCGTCAAGCGATGATGCAGCAAATGATGAATAATGGTAATGGTGAAGGTAGATTTGATAAATCAGCATTTACTCAGGTTTCAAGTTTATCAATTGATGAGATGCAAATTTATGCCGAAGCGGATTCGGTTAAATCGTTCTATTATACATCAACGATTTCATTAAATGGAACAGATGAATTTGAAGCTATCTCAACGACAAGTTCAAGTTCTGAATCATCGATAGATTCGATGATGGGGAAAGCTGGTATGGAAATGCCAGGAATGGATAGTGGAAAAGGTGGCGGATTCCAAAAAGGTGGAATGGGTGTACAAGGTGATTTCACGATTATTGGATATAGTTCAGATGAAGCGATGACAGACTTTGTAGCAGGAACTTCAACGTTAATAGATGGAAAAATGTTTGAAGAAGGAACAGAGTTATTAGATTGTGTGATTTCAGATGAATTAGCTATTTATAATGATTTAGCTGTAGGAGATACGATTACAGTAGTCAATCCAAATCATGAAGAGGAAACTTATACGTTAAACGTTGTTGGAATTTATAATAACAGTCAATCAACCACTTCAAGTAGTGAAGTGATGCAAGGATTCTCAGCAGCTAGTGATCCAGCGAATCGTATTTATATGAGTTACAACGCTGTTCAGGCGATTGCTAAAGCTTCAGAAGAAGGGGCAGTTGTTTCAACTGATGAAACAACGGGTATGGAAACAACAACGGCTATTCCATCTCAAGTTTCAGGAACATATGTCTTTGCAAATGTTGATGAATATTATACGTTTGAATCAGAAGTACGCGATTTAGGATTAGATGAAACCTATACCGTTTCATCAACTGATTTAGCAGCTTATGAACAAAGTTTATTACCATTAGAAAACTTAAGTCAAATGGCGGGTTATTTCTTAGCCGTTGTGTTTGGAATTGGCGCAATCATTTTAGTGGTTTTAAATATTTTTAATGTTCGTGAACGTAAGTATGAAATTGGAGTTTTAACTGCCATTGGAATGAAAAAAGGGAAAGTTGCGATGCAATTTTTAGTGGAAAGTTTTGTAGTCACATTAGTAGCGTTAGTGATTGGAGCAGGAATTGGGGCGATGTCATCCGTTCCAGTAACAAATACATTATTAGCTTCTCAAATTGAAGCTCAAAGTAATAATATGATGCAAACTGAGGCTTCATTTGGTCGTCCAACATCAGGAGCGATGGGAGGGATGACTGGAATCATTGGTGGTAAAGGGCAGGCGATGGCAGCTGTTGATTATATTTCAAACGTTACGTCAGCCACTGATTTCACGGTATTAATGCAGTTACTAGGAATCGGTATTGTCTTAACGTTAGTTGCAAGTGTTGTTTCGATTATTTTCATTACACGTTATGAACCGTTAAGAATTTTATCAAATCGTGACTAAGGAGTGAGAAGAATGTCAGTTTTAAAGCTTGAGAATATTAGTTTTACTTATGATAAAAAACCAATTTTTAAAAATCTAAACTTGCAGTTTGAAAAAGGAAAAGTTTATGCCATTGTTGGAAAGTCGGGAACTGGGAAAACAACGCTATTATCAGTGCTTTCAGGTTTAGCCGCTCCCACATCAGGAAACGTTTATTATAAAGGCCAAGATGTGGAGAAAATGAATAAGTATGACTTTCGTAGTAAATATGTTGGTGTTGTTTTTCAAAGCTTCAATCTATTAACAAAATTTACAGCTTTTGAGAATGTCAGTTTATCAATGGATATTGCAAACTTTAATGTGAATGATAAGAAACAATATGTGTATGATTTATTAGAAAGTGTGGGATTAGATAGTGAGCAGGCAAATAGCCGTATTTTAAAACTATCAGGAGGACAGCAACAACGTGTCGCCATTGCACGTGCCCTATCTTATCAACCAGAAGTCATTTTAGCAGATGAACCAACTGGAAACTTAGATGGAGAAACAGAGGCTGAAATTATTAAAATTCTAAGGGATTTAGCCAATCAAGGAAAATGTGTCATCATCGTTACCCATACACCAGCAGTTGCTAAAGCAGCTGATCATATTTATGACTTGTCAAAATTAAAAAATGCAAAATAATAAAAAGAGACGTCTATCATTGAATGGACGTCTCTTTTTGAGTTTAATTGCCGTTAAAGATATATTAATGGTTGATAAAAAATCAATGAGGGTCAAGTTGTTTGATATGTGAAAAGCTCTTGCTTTTTGAGAACATAAAAAGAGAAGTCATATCTAATTTGTTAGATGACTTCTCTTTAAAAAGTTTTTATTTAGGAAGGGTTATCCCCATACTTCTTCTGCAATTTCTCTTACTAAGTTAATTTTTTTCCATTGTTCTTCTTCAGTTAAAATATTACCTTCTTCCGTTGAAGCAAATCCACATTGAGTACTTAAGCATAATCTTTCTAATGGAACGTATTGTGATGCTTCTTTGATTCGGGCAATAATTGTTGATTTATCTTCAAGTGTTGGATATTTAGAGGTAATCAGACCAAGAACAACGAGTTTTTCTTCTGATACTTCTTTTAATGGTCCGAAATCTCCAGAACGATCATTATCAAATTCTAGGTAATATCCATGTACGTTTTCTTTTCCGAATAATGTTTTAGATACTGGTCCGTATCCTCCGCTACTTGCCCATGTTGAGTGATAGTTTCCTCGACAGACATGCGTTGTTACTACAAGGTCAGCTGGTAAATTGGCAATCGCCTCATTGTTTAGTTTTACGTAAAGCTGTTGTAATTGTTCTAAACCACCTGCAGCATCTGCAAAATATTTTGCGAAATTACTATCACAAAGCATTCCCCATGTACAGTCATCTAATTGTAGATGACGGCAGCCTTCATTATATAATGCAAGAATAAAGTCATGGTAAGCTTGTGTTAAATCAGTGTAAAGTTCCTCGCGATTTGGATAAATACGGTTAAGGTGTTCTTCATTATCTGCTCGAACTAATTCGGCAAAAATTTGTGAAGGTGCAGGAATGGTTTGTTTAACAAGTGCGCGGTCACCAACCACTTCTTTTAAAAATTTAAAGTGATCGATGAATGGATGGTGTGTAAATTTAATTTTACCACAAACTCTTGCAGAGTCTGGACGTGTTTCTTCTCCGTGGAAAATATATCCTTGATCCATTACGTTATGCTCAATTCCATCAAATCCCCACATGAAATCAAGGTGCCAATAGCTACGTCGGAACTCTCCGTCTGTTACTGATTTTAATCCCGCTTCAAGTTGTTTTTCCACTAAGTTACGAATACAAGCATCTTCAACTTCTGTAAGTTGTGCTGCACTAATCTCATTTTTTGCAAAAGCTTCACGCGCTGATTTTAACGCTTCTGGACGAAGAAAGCTCCCTACAATATCATATCGAAATGGTGCATGTTTTCTTTGTGTTAATGTATTCCCCATATTTTATCCCCCTTGTGATTTGTTATGAGATTAATTTATCACAAAAGGTTGGTTATGTGTTAATACTAATAAATAATGGTGACATATAGATAAAAACTATACCAAAGATTGATAATGTACAATGTAAAGGCGTAAATGTTCTAAATATCGTTCACTCATTTCACTTAATGGATGATCCGTTGGATGGATATATCCAATCTCCATCATTTCATCGCTTTGAAGTGGAATGGATACAATTTCTGTTCCATTTAAGTCACTACTTAAAATACCCGAAGAAATCGTATAACCATTTAACCCGATTAACAGATTAAATAAAGTGGCTCGATCGGAGACGATGATATTTTTAGGACTTTCTATCGTACTGTGTAGCTCCTCAGAAAAATAGAAGGAGTTATTGGTTCCCTGTTCATACGTAAGTCGTGGGAATTCTTTTAAGTCTTCTAACATCACTTTTTTACGCGTTGCAAGAGGGTTGTTTCGACTGACAAATACATGTGGTTTTGCTGTGAAAAGAGGAACAAATTGCATCTCATCGTTTTGTAAAATTCGTTGAATCACTTCACGGTTAAAATGGCTTAAAAAAATAATTCCTAGCTCACTTCTTTTCGTACGCACATCTTCGATAATATCAAAGGTTCGCGATTCACGTAGTGAAAACTCATATTTATTTTCCCCATATTCTTTAACTAACGCAACGAAAGCATTGACGACAAAGGCATAGTGCTGTGAAGAGATAGCAAATACTCGTCGTACAGGTGTTTTGAACTTATATTGTTGTTCTAACAATTCCGCCTGTTCAACGACTTGCCTTGCGTAAGAGAGAAATTTAATACCATCTTCTGATAAATACACCCCCCGATTATTTCGATAGAAAATAGTAATTCCCATTTCTTTTTCTAAATCGGCAATTGCTTTGGAAAGGCTAGGTTGTGTAATATATAGTTTTTGTGCGGCGGAGCTAATTGAACCGGATTGCACCACTTGAATAATATATTTTAGCTGTTGTAGAGTCATATCTTTTCTCCCAATCTAAATTTTAATTACTACATTTTACCATATAATATTTATGCCGCCAATTCACTGTCAAATGATGAAGTATTTTATAGATGAAAAGATAATACAATATCATAAGTGATTTGAGTGACCGCTTATATCAAAGTTTTCGTTGTTAACTGATAGTTGATTTTATCAACGAAAGTCTACGTTTACTCTATTGAGAATATAAGGTAATAGGTTTACAATAAACTTATGAGGTGATCCGATGAAAGAAATTAATATTGCTAAGATGATTACAACGAAGCGAAAAGAAAAGAAGATAACGCAAGATGAATTAGCAAAATATTTAGGTGTTTCTAAAGCGGCAATCTCTAAATGGGAAACCGGTCAGAGTTATCCCGATATTACATTTTTACCGATTTTAGCCTCATATTTTAATGTCAGTATTGATGAGTTAATAGGTTATGATCCTCAAATGATGAAGGAGGAGATTAAATCTTTGTATCAACGACTTTGTCATGATTTTACGACTCGACCATTTAATGACGTCATTGAGGAATGTCAGGATATCATTCGAAAGTATTATTCGTGTTTTCCTTTATTATTTCAAATGGGCGTTTTAATCATTAATCATAGTATGTTAGATGCTAATCAAACACAAAAATTAAATGAGCAAGCTAAATCGTTATTTGAACGGGTGAAGTTAAATAGTGAGGATGTTGATTTGGCGAAGCAGGCGCAAATGGTTGAGGCGTATTGTTGCTTGCTGTTAAATGAACCACAAGAAGCTTTAGTGTTATTAGAAGGAAGCCAAAAACCTCAACTATCAGGGGAAGTGTTACAGGCAACTGCCTATCAAATGCTTGGACAACTAGACGAGGCTAAAGCGGCTTTACAAATTTCTCTGTTTAAAAGTTTAATTTCGATTGTCGAAGCTTTTCCGATGTTATTGTCATTAGGTGGAGCGGATCAATTTGAAGAGACGGTTTCAAGATTTATGAAGTTAGAAGAGACTTTTGAATTGCGGAAGTTAAATCCTTATGTTGTTATACCCATTTTATTAGTGGTGGCACAAGGGTATGTCCAACTTGGAAAAGTGGAAAAGGCACTTGATTACTTAGATGATTATTCAAAGTTATGTACCTATGATTTTTATCCTCTTAAATTTAGAGGCACGCCATTTTTTGATATGATTGAAGATTGGTATGAAACATTTGATCTTGGAAATATCGTGCCACGTGATGAAGTGTTACTCAAAAAAAGCATGAAAGATGCGTTATTACAAAATCCAGTTTTCACGGTATTGCATGAAAATGAACGCTTTATCCATTTAGTAAATCGATTAGGAGAGTGAAGTAGATGTTAATTGTGACAACAGAAAATATCGTAGGAAAAGAAATTTTAGAAGTGAAGGGATTAGTACGTGGAAGCACGATTCGTTCAAAACATTTAGGGAATGATATTGCAGCGGCTTTTAAAAACTTAGCAGGTGGGGAATTAAATAGCTATAACGATATGCTGACAGAAGCGCGTCAAATTGCGATTGGGCGAATGGTTGAAGATGCTGAGGCAAAAGGAGCAAATGCGATTATTGGGATGCGATTAATGTCATCATCAGTGATGAGTGGAGCAGCAGAAATGGTCGCTTACGGAACAGCTGTGGTCATCAATGATTAAATTGATTATTGGGTGGTATGTCATTAATCTCATTTTCTTTATTATCTTTTTTAGTATTAAGGTTATCGAACGTAAAAAAGAGAAACGAGAAGAACAGAAGAAAGATTATCGAGAATATTAAAAAGCTGAGTTAAACCCTCAGCTTTTTAATATTGGGCGTATTCAAGGATTGATTTTATGTACTATATCAAAGGGTAGGGGACGAAACTGGTGGCGTTTAAATCGAAAGTGGATTGAGTTATTGGCCAGTATAATTGTTGGAATTAGTCTTTATTATTTAGCGATCATTGAATAAAGTCTTTTTATTTTCCCACAATAAAGTTACTAGAAAGGACGTGGCTTTATGAAGGATTTAAATGAGGGGAAAGTTCAGCAATGGCTAGGTTATATGATGATTGGGTGTTTTTGTTGGATTACTTATTTTAATTTTCAAGGCTTTTTTAGAGGAATTGTTGATATGTTTGCAGCATTGCCTTTTTGGTGGTTTTTAATCGTTCTTCCTTTATTTGCGATGTCGGTTGTTTGGTCGATTAGTTTAGGTGAACAGGAGATTAAAGCGTTAGAAGAACAGGTGCAACAGAATCAACAAATGATGGCACAACGAGAGCGGTGTTTACGTTTAATTCATTATGATGTGCAACAAATTCCACCCATTCAGTTTGAATATTATTGTGCTGATTTATTACGGTTACTCGGTTATCAGGAAGTAAAGGTCACGAAGTCCAAAAGAATTAGTGCCATTACATCTGAGGGGAATCGTGTGTATATTGTGTGTAAGCAAAAAAAATCAGATGATCTAATTGAACAACATATGCTTGAAAACTTTCATTCAGTGATGATTCGTGATGAAGTGAGTGAAGGGATATTTATAACCACTTCTTCTTTCTCACAACAGGCCATAGAATGGGTAAAAGAATGTAATATTACGTGTATTGATGGGAATACATTGAGTGAACTAATTTTATTTGCAACCCGTGAAAGCCGAGAACAGTTAAAGAAATATAGCTTAAGAGAGTAGTTTGTATCGATTTCGGTAAACCTTTGGTGTGACTCCTGTTACTTTTTTAAAAGTTTTCGTAAAGTAGCTTTGATCAGTAAAGTGAAGAAGACTGGAAATTTCAAGGATTGTATGGTTTGAAAGAATCAGAAGGCGTTTAGCTTCTTCTATTTTTTCCTGCATAATAAACTCACTGATCGTCATATTCATTTCCTTTTTAAATAATCGTGAAAGATAACTTGGACTGAAGTGTAAAGCCTCACAAATATCGTTTAATGAAATATTATTATAAAGATTTTTAGTAATATAAAAGATAGTATCTGAAACTGGACGAGAGGTTTCAGTCGTATTAATTTGGTTTATTCGCGAAGTTAAGTCAATTAAACAGGTCATTTTTAATTGATTGAGTTGATGAATATCCGTTGTTTTTTGTATTTTTTCTAAGTAATAAGTATTAATTTTATAAGCTAAGGCAGTAGGTAAACCTCCCGTCATCGCAGCACGAGAAGCAAGAATGAGTAAGGTGATTACCATCGTTTGCATGGTTTGAATTGGGTCTTCGTTAAGATGATTAATTGCTGCTTCGGTCGGTGTAAGTTTATCAATAATTTTTATTAACTCCGCTGTATTTCCATGCTTTACATAAGAAAGTAGTTCGCGTTCGTAATGTAGCGGGACGAAAGGTTCATGAATTTGGTCATCGATTCGAATATGAGTAAAGTCACTTTGAAGTTTATTTTCCATTTGCTCAATTAGCTGTTCATCATAAAAGTTTTCTTTAAGAACTTCTTCAAAAGTTAGCGGTTCATGATAAATTAAATTATGAATGAGCATCGCTTGATGAATCAATTGATTGAGTGATATCTTTTTATAGCTAATAGGCCCAACGATGAATGTTCCAATTAGTTCACTTTCCTTTATATAGCTTATAAACATGTAAATTTCATCTAATGAATAAAGTTTAATTTGTGGAGTCGTATATGTTTTAGTTAAATCAAGCTGATTAAGAACATAATCATCGATGATAAAATCTGAAAAAAGATTTTCTTGTTTACAATTTAGAATGGAAATTGGTAAATTAGAGGTTTGTTCAATGAGATTTTTAATGTAAGCGATTTGGTTTAATTCTGTGTCAAAATGAGTCATATTTAATCTCCTGATGTCAAAATAATTATAAAAAAGTCATTATAATACTAAAAATGTTTAAGGATACATGATAATATTATTCAGGCTCAAATGCAAGTCATTTGGCTTTTTTTATGACAATTAATCATACTGCTTATTTTTAATGAGCAGTATTGAGATAGGGAGGTTATATAGATGATGCAAGATAATGTCTTAGGAACTGAAAAGATTTCTAAGTTATTTATTAAATTCTCGATTCCAGCGATTTTATCATTAACGATTGCTGGGGTTCAAACAATGGTTGATGGAATTTTCTTAGGAAACTTTGTTGGAACGAATGCGATGGCTAGTGTTAATATTGCAGCGCCATTTATGCAGTTAATGATTGGGATGAACTTAATCATTGGAATTGGTGGAGCAAGTTATATTGGGCGTAGTTTAGGTGAAGGTCAAGTTAAGCGCGCGCAAGATATTTTTAAATCAGCTTGCTTATTCATGATTGGTTTATCAATTGTGATTTTAGTTTTAGGATTTACATTTAGTCATCAATTAGCATCATTTTTAGGTGCAAATGATGTGTTGCTTGCTGATTCATCAACGTATATTAAGATTTTAGCGTTATTTGCTCCATTTATCGGACTTTCGTTTATTCTAGGTGTATTTGTACGTTGTATTGGAAAGCCAAATGTTTATTTAATCAGTTCAGTTGCAAGTTTATTTGCAAATATTATTTTAAATTATGTGTTGATTAAGCAGTTAAAGTTAGGGATTGTTGGGGCACCGATTGCAACGGGATTATCGTTCACAACATCATTTTTAATTGCAGCTATTCCGTTTATTAAGAAGAGTGCTGTGTTAAACTTCTTTACAGGAAAATTTAACTGGAAGTTAACAGGTCAGTTATTATATAACGGATCATCGGAAGGCGTATCATCACTAGCAGCGGCTATTTCAACCTTTGTGTTCAATATGGCGTTTATGAGAATTGCTGGAGAAGTTGGAGTTTCGGCGTTTACAGCGATTGGTTACATTTCATTATTTGCGTCATTAATTGTGGTTGGAGTTTCAGCAGGAATTGGTCCAGTTATTTCTTATAACTATGGGGCGCAGTTACATGATCGTGTGAAGCAAATGATGAATATTTCTTGTAAGATGGCCATTATCATGGGATCCGCTTTAGTCGTGTTAATCTTCTTATTTGGGAAGTATTTAATTATGATGTTTGTTAGCGATAATCAGGCCGTATTAGATTTAGCGTTACACGGGTCGAAGATTTATGCCTTTACGTTCTTCTTTAATGGATTGAACATTTTATTCTCAGGGTACTTTACGTCAATTGGTGATGCGCTATCGTCTATTATTGTGGCTGTTTGTCGCGGTATGATTTTCATTTTATTAGGAATTAGCATCTTACCACAATTCATAGGAATTAGTGGGGTATGGATGACGGTTCCAGTTGCAGAAGTCTTAACATTATTAGTCGTTATCTTCTTATTTAAAAAAGGAAATCTAAAAAAAGCTCCTGAGTTAGTAGAAGCTTAGTAATCAAAAACCTCGTAGATTTTAGTCTACGAGGTTTTTTGTTGTTCATTTCGATATTGTGAAGGACTCATCCCTTTATGTTTGCGAAAAATCTTTGAAAAGGCAAAGGGATTATTATAGCCCACTCCTTTAGCAATATTAGTAATAGATAAGTTTTTTCTTTTAAATTTATGTAGTCAAAATGACAAGTTTAATTGTATGTCTTTTTTAAAAGTGAGAAAGGAGTTAAATTTTCGATAAAGTTTAAGCTCATGTTATTAATATTCAGATGATTAAGATTAGTTTTTATTGCTTATTGTGGTTAAGATTTTAATTATTGAAGTAAAATGGGATTTCTTGTCTTTATATGAGATGTTCTCTCAAGCTCCTACTATCACTAAAAATTTACTAAAAAATGATTGAATAAAGAAGAGGGCTATATTATAATCAATTTAGAAAACGTTATCTAAAAGAGGGAGTAACGTTGAGAGGAGAAAAAGTATGGGATTTTTAATTGATGAAAAACGATTAGTTTTTGGTGTAGAAACTGCTAAAACAACATATGCATTCGCAGTAGATAACTTAGGTTTATTACGCCATTTATACTGGGGGCCAAAGTTAAATGGTTTAGAAGATTTTGAAGTGCCTGAATTATCAGAATTATCAAGTAATGATCCAATTCTTGATTTAACAGATGAGGAGTATCCAGTTTTCGGTGGAATGCGTTATAAAGAAAACTGTTTAAAAGTAATTTTTGCTGATGGAACTCGTGATATTGAATATAAGTATGTAGGCTACACACAAACTGAAGAGGAGTTAATCATCCATTTAAAGGATGTGTACTATGACTTTGAATTCAATTTACATTATAAAACGTATGAGGAACAAGATTTAATTGAGCGTACTGTGTCTGTTAAAAATAATACACAAGCCGTTGTAGAGATTGAAAAAATTCATAGTGCTCAAATTCATATTCCTTATCAAGATTTAACACTAACATCTTCTCATGGACGTTGGTTAGCGGAGTTTCAAGAGTTTAAGCAACCATTAGGACAAGGGAAAATTATTTTAGAAAACCGTCGTGGTATTTCAACGCATAATCATAATCCGTTCTTCATTTTAGATCGTCACGCGACTGAAACTGAAGGTGAAGTGTACTTTGGGATTTTAAAATTAAGTGGGAATTTCTCAACTATTATTGAGCCACGTCCTTATGGGGGAACCTTAGTTCAAATGGGAATTAATCCTCATGATTGCTTAGTGACGTTACAACCAGGTGAAGAGTTTGTTGCGCCAGCGATGTTGTTTGGTTATACAAATGAAGGGTTTGAGGCGATGAGTCATCACATGCATGATTATGCTAAACAAAATGTGCTTCGTGAAGGTGTTCGTCCGGTTCTTTATAACTCATGGGAAGCAACTGAGTTTGACGTGCATTGTGATGAGCAAATTGCCTTAGCTAAAAAGGCGAAAGAAATGGGTGTTGAGTTATTTGTTATCGATGATGGTTGGTTTGGTGAGCGCCATAGTGATGCAGATGGTTTAGGTGACTGGTATGTGAACGAAGATAAATTCCCAGAAGGATTAAATCCGTTAATTCATGCGGTTAAGGACATGGGAATGATGTTTGGTATTTGGATTGAGCCAGAGATGGTGAACCCGCCAGCACAATTATTAAAAGATCATCCAGATTGGATTTATCATTTCAAAAATCGTGTGAACGATACATCACGTAATCAGATGGTTTTAAATGTGACATTACCAGAAGTACAAGAGTTCATTTTCAATATGATTGATGACTTATTATCTAAATATGAGATTGATTATATTAAATGGGATGCGAACCGTCCGATTTCACAAACAGGAGTGTCACGTGATATGTGGCTTCGTCATATTGAGGCTGTATATGACATTGCACGTCGTGTCAAAGCAAAATATCCTCATTTATTATTAGAAGCCTGTGCCTCAGGTGGTGGCCGTGTCGACTATGGAATGTTAGAGTCATCATTTGATGATTTTTGGACAAGTGATAACACAGATGCCTATGATCGCTTAACAATTCAAAATACATATTCATACGTTTATCCAATTAAAGCGATGCGTGCATGGGTAACAGACGCTAATAATCGTTCAACAATCCCATTAACATTCAAATTCCATAGTGCCATGATGGGGACGTTAGGAATGGGATGTAATATTTTAAAGTTCACTGATGAAGACATGAAGTTATCAGCAGAGTTAATTGAAGAATATAAACAAATTCGTGAAGTCGTGCAAAACGGGGACTTCTATCGTTTACAACATACGTCTAGCAACAACTATTATTGCTATGAGTATGCGAATGAAACAGAAGCTGCATTATTCGTATTCTTACCACAAACACAAATCTCTCGTACTGGAGTGCGCGTGAAATTACGTGGATTAGATGCTAATGCACAATATACCTTTACATTAGCTGGAACTGAAATGAAAAAATCAGGATCATATTTAATGAACCATGGAATTGATGTGAAATTAAGCGGGGACTACGCAAGTACGATTATTAAATTTAAAAAAGCATAATAAAACTCAAAAGAGTGTTGTTTGATGCAACACTCTTTTTTCATTAAATGAGACGGAGATGTTAATAGAATCTCGGAATAATCTGCTTAAGCAAAAGATCATTCGAATACTAGACTAAATACAATTTGAACGATTATTTTAGTATAATACTTTTTATTTATATCACTATAAAAGGATAAAATAAGATAAAACATGGCGTAGATTGTTTTTGAATATGACCTGTTAACGTTTTAAAAATACCTCACGTAAATTAAAGTAAAATTAATCTATTTTTATTAGTAAAAAAAATACTTTTTTAGTACAATAGCTATTGTAAAACGATTTCAAATATAGTATATTATTAGCATGAGAGGTTTGAAAATGATTGCAACCCAAGAGAGGGACGGGTTGTAAAAGTTAAAAAAGGAGAGGTTAAAATGCAACTAACTGCAAAGGCAAAGTACTCTTATGGAATAGGGGCACTAGGTAAAGACTTAGTTTACGGTATTGTTGGTACTTACTTAATGATTTATTTTACTGATACGATTGGTTTAGCGCCTGCATTCGTCGGGACACTTTTCTTAATCGCACGTATTTGGGATACGGTCAATGACCCGATGATGGGGATGGTCGTTGATAATACGAGAACAAAATGGGGGAAATTTAGACCATGGATTTTAATAGGTACGATTATTAATGCTATCGTATTATTCTTCTTATTCAAAAAACCAGATTTAGATGGATTACCATTATATGCATATTTCTCAGTGATGTATATTTTATGGGGAATGACTTACACAATTATGGATATTCCTTATTGGTCAATGATTCCATCTTTAACACAAGATAAAGCTGAACGTGAAAAAGTGGCGGTAATTCCTCGTATTTTCGCTAGTATTGGTGGATTAACAATCGGGACATTCGGTTTAACTTTCGTTGCTAAATTAGGGCAAGGGAATGATGTAAAAGGATATGAATCATTAGCATTTATTATCGCTGTTATCTTCATCGTTTCTTCTTTAATAACATGTATTAATGTCAAAGAGCCTTCAACAAAAACAGCAGATAAAACAACAAAAAAAGCTGAGCGTGTGACATTAAAACAAACATTTAAAATTATTGGTCAAAATGATCAATTAAAAGTGTTCATCGGTGTTGTTTTATGTATGAACTTAATGTTACAGCTTTTAGGTGGGATGGCGCTTTACTACTTCAAGTATGCAACAGGTAATGAAGGAATGTTTAAAATTTACAACGGATTTGCCGGGTTTGCAGAAATTGGTGGATTATTATTATTCCCAATCTTAGCTCAAAAAATTGGACGTCAAAAGTTATTCAAAGTAGGATGTTTCGCTCCTGTGATTGGATTAATTGGATTATTAGTTTCTGGAATTTGGGCTCCCGATAATGCATTATTAGTTATCTTATCTGCATTATTAGTACGTGGTGGAGGCGGATTCGTCTTAGCTTCTACAACAGTTATGTTAGCTGATGTTGTTGACTATGGTGAATATAAACTTGGAACACGTAATGAAAGTATTATTTTCTCTTGTCAAACATTATTAGTAAAATCAGCATCTGCTTTCAGTGGATGGGCAATTGGTGTTGGATTACAAATGATGGGATATGTAGCGAACCAAGAGCAATCTGCTGGAACTATTATGGGAATGCGCAGTTTAATGACGATTGCACCAATTATCTTTATTGTTTTATGCTTCGCTATTTATAAAAAATACTATAAATTAAATGGTGACTTCCATGAAGAAGTTCTTAATGAATTAGAAGCTCGTAATAACTTAAAAGAATTAGAAGCTCGTCATCATTCAGGTGTTGAATTAAAGGGAGCTGCAGTGCAAGCATAGTAAATGAAATCAGCGGATTCTTATCCGCTGATTTTTTTGATTCAAGTTGTATTTCCTTATTGTATATAAGCCCCGATAAGTTTTTCATATGACAAAAAACTTTTATCTGGACTATAGGGAGCTTTCGTCTTAAATCGGTTAAGCAACTAAGAATAATTCAAAATTATAAAATACATTTCGGGCTCTATATAGATTGAGGATAGCAGCGGTGAAATTATAAAAATTACCACTGCGTATATAGTTGTTAAAGAAAAATGTGAAAATGATGGAATCGGCTCAGTTTTATTAGCAGGAAGGCTACTTCTCTCTTTGATGGGGCAACATATTGTTCCTTGGCTTTAGTTAAAAGTATTTGAGCTTTGGAATTGATAGGGAGTGTCGAAGTAATCAATGAATTCCAAATTAATAAAGTAAAATTTTATGCAAGATTCCTAGAAATTATGTATGGATTCACAACTGTTTTTCCGACATTTGAAGGAGAATTTGAGGTGAAGTGTGTCAAAAAGTTGTGATATCGATGTTGTAAACGGTTAACTATTGCGTCATTTGAATGGTTTTACAAGAAGTTAGATTTTCAAACAAGAGTGTAAATGCTAAAATGTTGTTATATGTTAAATCTTGTTTAACAGGGGGGATATACGATGAGAGTATACGAATTTGCTAGAAATTATGGGATGACGAGCAAGGAGCTTGTAGCCATTTGTCATGAAATCGGAATTGAAGTTAAAGCTCAGTCTAAATTAGATGAAACACAGTTAGCAACATTAAGCCGTCATATTTGTCGTGGAAAAGATACGAATGAAACTATTGAAACAACACCTAAAGTAGTGAAGAAGTCAAGGGAGGCTAAGACTATTGCTTATGTCGTGACTGAATGTGAACCATTTACTTCGTTAGGAGAATTGGGAAAAACAGCTGCCGCTTTTGCAACTCAAACAATTAAAGACGGTCGCTCATTAATCATTGCTTTACCTAAGTATAAAGAAATTACGGAAGTTTACGGAACGACTATGGAATGGTTAATGGACTTACCAATTAAAGTAGGATCGACAGAAGCTCGAGCTTCTCTTTTTAAATTAGTTCAAGATTCAGTGACTTATTTATTTATCGGAAATGATAGATATTTTACGCGTGAAGAGATTTATGGCTATGAAGATGATGCTGAGCGCTTCGCCTTTTTCAATCGTGCAGTGCTTGAAGCTCTTCCATATCTAGGAACAAAAATTTCAGAAATTTATGTGAATGATTGGCATACAAGTATGATTCCACTAATTTTAAATGTCGATTATAAATATCATTCATTCTATCAAAAGGTAAAAACGACGTTAAACATTCATAACTTAGAATATCAAGGATGGTATAGCGTCGATATTTTACCAAATGTACTTGGAATTAGTCGACAATACTATGACAACGGATTAACGCGCATGGGAGATTCAGTGAACTTACTAAAGAGTGGAATTGAAACAGCAACTCGTATTCAATTAAATGAAATAAGTACAGAGCAACTAAAACTACCTCAAATGCATGAGAGTGGAATTGCCTCTGTCATTGAAGGGAAATTAAATAATAAAGCATCTTAATGTTGCATCATTAGACTGGGGGAGATGAATGAATCGTCATTCATGAAGCTCAGTCTTTTTGTTTTGAAAGTCACTATATTCATACAGAAATATTCTCTATATTTACTATAGCAAACTAGAGGTTTGACATTTATGCTATTCAAGGCATACTATAGTCCAGGGGTCACCTAGCGATTTCTGCAAGAGATATATTCCTCAATTGCTAGGGTTGGGGTCACCTATGCTACGGAGTGAGCTTGCGAACTCGTAGCTTTCCTCCACTGATAGGGCTATAAAAGTTTTTAACGTTTAAAAACTTATTTCGATTTATATATCTTTAGAACATCGTGCTTAAAGATAGGATTTTTTCCATAATAGTAGTATAGTAATAAATGAAAGTTATTTTATAAGCAAAAAGGTGATACTTATGAAAATAGGACGTAATGATAAATGTTGGTGTGGAAGTGGAAAGAAATTTAAACAATGCCACTTGCCGATTGAAGAGAAAATTGCTAAACATTATCATCAAGGTGATGAAGTTCCAACACGTGAGCTTTTAAAAACAAAAGAGCAAATTGAAGGAATTCGTCATGCGGGTAAAATCAATACGATGGTACTCGATAAAATTGCAGAAGTTATTAAAGAAGGTATGAGTACGGAAGAATTAAATAAAATTGCTCACGAGTATACGATCGAATTAGGTGGAACGCCAGCCCCATTAAATTATCATGGATTCCCAAAAAGTATTTGTACTTCAATTAATGAAGTTGTTTGTCACGGAATTCCAAGTGACGATGAAGTCTTAAAATCAGGAGATATCGTAAATGTTGATGTGACAACGATTGTTAACGGATATTATGCGGATGCGTCACGTATGTTTATGATTGGTGAAGTTGATGAAGAAAAACAAAAATTAGTCCGTGTTGCTAAAGAGTGTTTAGATCTTGGACTTGCTGAAGCAAAACCTTGGGGATACATTGGTGATATTGGAGCGGCTATTTCTGAGCATGCTGCTAAAAATGGGTATACAGTTGTGCAAAACATTGGAGGACATGGGGTTGGTGTTGAATTCCATGAAGAGCCATACGTTAGTCATGTTG
Organism: Turicibacter sp. H121; assembly: GCF_001543345.1. Classification (NCBI taxonomy): domain Bacteria; kingdom Bacillati; phylum Bacillota; class Erysipelotrichia; order Erysipelotrichales; family Turicibacteraceae; genus Turicibacter; species Turicibacter sp. H121. The sequence goes on from NZ_CP013476.1 coordinate 1,874,974, forward strand.
GAGTCCGTGGAACAGATTGCTTAATTGTCCCTGGGATGACATTTACGATTGAACCGATGATTAATATGGGAGTTGCTGAAATTGAAGAACATGAATCAGATGGATGGACAATCTATACAGCTGATCGTAAGCCATCGGCTCAGTGGGAGTATACGATCTTAATTACAGAAGATGGAGCTGAAATTTTAGCTTATTAATAAAAATTGAAACACCTCAAAGCAGAAGAACCTGTGATGAGGTGTTTTTTTGATGCCAAAGATACTGATAAGAAGTATTAATTTTTGTTGGTAAAAAAACACAAAAATATTAGAAATCGTTTACACTAAGTTGAATATATGATAATATCTATTTGTAAAAATGATAAAATTTTACTAAAAAAGGGGAAGTCAGAATGAAAACATCGCAAGATATTCAAGCACTATTAACGAATCCTGAAATTTTTGAAATTAATCGTTTAAAAGCTCATAGTGACCATCGTTATTATCAAACGTTAGAAGAAGCGATGAATAAATCAGAGATGTCATGGCGTCAATGTTTAAATGGAGAATGGTTATTTAAGTATAGTGAAAATGTTGCGACACGCCCAGAGGGGTTTGAGGCGTTAGAAGCAGATTGTTCAGATTTTGAAAAAATTTTAGTACCGGGGCATATTCAATTACAAGGATATGATAAACCACACTACGTCAATACACAGTATGCATGGGATGGACATGAAGAATTAAAGCCACCTTATATCCCAGTTAAATATAATCCAACAGCCTCATATGTAACTTATTTTGAAGTACCAGCTGAGTGGAATGGACAAAAAGTTTGTATCTCATTCCAAGGAGTGGAGACAGCATTCAACGTTTGGTGTAACGGGGAATACGTTGGATATAGTGAAGATAGTTTCACACCAAGTGAATTTGATTTAACAGAGTATATTAACCGTGAAGGTCAAAATAAATTAGCCGTACAAGTTTATAAATGGTCAACTGGAAGTTGGTTAGAAGATCAAGATTTCTGGCGTTTATCAGGAATCTTCCGTGACGTTTATTTGTTTACTACTCCAACAACTCATATTGAAGATTTATTTGTAAAAACTCATTTAAAAAATAATTATCAAGACGCAACTGTTGAAGTGGAGTTTAATGTAACGGGAGAAGAATCAACCATCGTCGCTAATTTAGTCGATGCACAAGGGCGTAGAGTATCTGCTGGAACGTGTGATGTCATCGATGGAACGGCCACTTTATCGTTAGAAGTTGAACATGCGAATTTATGGAGTGCCGAACATCCTTATTTATATGAGTTACAATTAGAACTAAAAGTGAATGGAGAAGTCGTAGAGGCTGTTTGCCAACGTGTCGGAATTCGTGAGTTTAAAATGATTGATAAAGTGATGTGTATCAATGGAAAGCGCATTGTTTTCCGTGGGGTCAATCGTCATGAATTTAGTGCAACATATGGGCGTTCTGTTACAAAGGAAGAGATGGAGTGGGATGTTAAATTCTTAAAAGAGCATAACTTCAACTCAGTTCGTACGTCACATTATCCAAATGCATCGTATTTCTATGAATTATGTGATGAATATGGATTATACATGATTGATGAAACAAATTTAGAAACACACGGAACATGGCAACGTATGGGGGCAGTTGAAGAGAAGGATGTCACTATTCCAAATGGCCGTCCAGAGTTTTTAGAAATCATTTTAGACCGTGCCAAGTCAATGCTTGAGCGAGATAAAAATCATCCAAGTATCGTGATTTGGTCATGTGGGAATGAAAGTTATGGTGGAGAGAACTTATACAAAATGTCACAGTACTTTAGAGACCGAGATAACACACGTTTAGTCCACTATGAAGGAGTGTTCTGGGATCGTCGTTTTAATGATACATCAGATATGGAAAGCCGTATGTATGCAAAAGTGCCAGAAATCCGTGAATTCTTAGATAATAATCCAGAAAAACCATTCATTTTATGTGAGTATACACATGCTATGGGGAACTCAAATGGTGGAATGGATCGTTATATTGAATTAGAAGATGAATATGAAATGTATCAAGGTGGTTTCATTTGGGATTACATCGATCAAGCCTTATGGTCGAAAGATCGTTATGGCAACCCATACTTAGCATTCGGTGGAGATTTTGGTGATCAACCAACGGATTATAACTTCTGTGTGAATGGAATCATTTATGCAAATCGTGAGGTTTCACCAAAAATCCAAGCGATTAAGGGAGCTTATCAACCATTTGCAATTGAAGTAAAAGATACAGGAGCAGACATCTATAATAAACATTGCTTCACTGATTTAAGTGAGTATGTCATTAAGTGGCAAGTTGAAGAAGGTGACCAAGTGATTGCTAGTGGAGAAACAGTTGAAAAATTAGCTCCATTAAGCAAAGCATTTATTGATTTAGGAATTAATCTAACTTCATCTTCACTTGAACAAGTGGTTACTGTATCAGTTTGTTTAAAAGAAGCGACAGCTTATGCTGAGGCTGGACATGAAATCGCATTTGGACAACGTGTGATTGAAGCGGTGAAAGAAGAAGTAAAACGTGAAGTTAAAGAGTTTAACATCGCTGAGGGGGATGTTAATGTTGGAATTAATGGAGATGGGTTTGAAGTTATCTTTGCAAAAAACTTAGGCCGTATCGTTTCATTAAAATACGATGGAGTTGAATATATTCATCAACCAAACTTATCGTTAATGCCAAGTTTCTGGCGTGCATCAACGGATAACGATCGCGGAAATCAAGCACCAGTTCGTATGGCACAATGGAAATTAGCAAGCTTATATGCCTTTCATGAAAACATGGAAATTAACCGTCGTGTTGATGGATTAGAAGTTATCTTTACTTACAATTTAAATACAATGCCTGTTTCACACGTAGTTGTTAAATACTTCATTAACTCTTATGGACAAATTCATGTCACAATGAGTTACAATGGGGTTGAAGGATTACCCAACATGTTCAAGTTTGGGATGGATTTAGCAATCCCAGCTGATTTTGATACGTTAACTTGGCGTGGATTTGGACCAGATGAAACATATGCAGACCGTGAATTTGGAGCACGCCTTGGAACATTCACTAATAAAGTGGTTGATAATGTAGCGGGATATGTTATTCCACAAGCATGTGGGAATCATACAGGAGTACGCTTTGCTACTGTAACAAATGAAGAAGGAAAAGGATTACGCATCAGTGGAGAAACACCATTAAGCTTCAGTGCGCTTCCGTATTCAGCCCATGAATTAGAAGCTGCTTACCATCACTATGAATTACCACCAGTACACAAAACAGTATTATCTATCAACTTAAAAGAAATGGGAGTTGGAGGCGATGATTCTTGGGGGGCTCGTCCAGAAGAATGCTTCGAAATTCCAGCAAACCAAAACTATGAATTTAGCTTTGTCATTGAAGCGGCAAAATAATTTTAAATATCACATACTTAAAACATACAAAAAATGTGCGATCTCATTTTTAGATTGCACATTTTTTCTTTATACAGTTATTCACACACTCAATTGATTTGTACATGAAAATATGATTGAGGATTGTTATCTATCAAGAATTGGGATGGTCGCAGAAGTTTGAGATACGTTTTCTTTGAACGAGTCATTATAATAAGGAATATGCTTTTATTAGAAGATAACATTTATGTTTCAGACAGGAGTGTGATTTTGATGAGAATGTATCAAATTAAATTTCATTCGATTGAAGACGTTAAAGCATTTGTTAATATTGCGAACCACTATGGCTATGAAATTCAATTGCAACGAGATGCATATCAAGTAGATGCTAAATCGATTTTAGGGGTATTAAGTTTAGGTATTGGAGTACCTATGACCGTGCTTGCATATACATTAAATGCTTCAGCATTAAAGCGAGAATTAACATCTTACTTAATTTAAGATGTTACTATTAACAGACATTTTTAGACAAATGGAACGTTGATTAAAAGGGACATGTGTAAAACATGTCTTTTTTATTTTAGTAAGATGGGATTTTGTAAGATTATTTGGAATGAAAAGATAAAACAGTTTATATTATTATTTTTTTTTCGTAAATATTAAGCACAATATTATTAAAATATGCTAAAATGTAATCGTTACCATTATGAGTGAGAGAAATGATCACCGAAGGTAAAATGATAGGATAGATAGGAATTGATTGACAAATGTTTTCTGATAAGTGTAAACAATCAATGCCGTTGTCTATCATGAGAAAAAGTTAAAGATTAGTAGTAAAATGAACTATTCAGTGAAGATTATTTAAATTGTGAGGGGGAAGTATTGAATGAAAAAAGTAATGTCAATCTTATTAGCAACTGGATTATCTGTAGCGGGATTAGTAGGGTGCAGTAATGATGCACCAAAAGATGAAAATAAGGTACAGTCAACAGATGATGGAAAAACAGTCGTTAAATTATGGTTAGATTATGATGAATATGCAGAGGCTTTAGAAGAGGCAGTTGAAGCCAAATACCCACAGTATGATATTCAGTGGGAGCATGTGGAGTCGACAGATACTCGTACAAAATTAGAGTTAGATGGTCCAGCGGGGGTAGGGCCAGATATCTTCATTCAGCCACACGATGGAATGGCTCAATCAATTCAATCACAAATCTTATTACCCTTAGGTGAGAAGTTAACAAATCAAGTTCAAGAGCGTTTCATTGAAAGTTCTGTTCAAACTGTTGAGTTTGACGGAACATATTACGGGGTTCCAATTTCAACTGAATCAGTTGCGTTCTTCTATAATAAAACACTATTAGATGAATATGGATTTGAGGTTGCAGAAACTTGGGATGAGATTAAAGCCCAAGGGGATGAATTTAATAATGCAGCAGAAAATAAATTCATCATCCGTATGGAAACAGGAAACTCATATACGATGCATTTCTTCTTAACTGCATTTGGATATGAATTATTTGGATCAGATCATAATGACTCAGAAAAAGTTAACTTTAATACTCAAGAAGTAATTGATGGATTAACTTACTATCAATCAATGCGACAATATTTAGATGTCCCTTATGCTGATTTAACCGTTGATACAGTTGAAGTTGAATTTGCTAAAGGAACCGTTCCTTATATTATTGTTGGACCATGGGCGATTTCTGAAATTCAAAAAAATGCTGATTTTGAATGGGGGGTTACAACAATTCCAACAATTAATGGTAATCAGCCTGTTACATTCTCAGGAAACATTATTGCGTGTATGAGTGCTTATACAACAAATGCTGAAGCAGCTCGTGAAGTTTTAGAATATATGGTTTCTGATGAAGGGTTAGAAATTCTTTATAAAGTCCGTGGATCTATCCCAGCTTTAAAAGATCCAAGTGTTATTGATGGTCTTTCAGACGATCAGTATGTAATGGGAATCTTAGAACAAGCTCAGTTCTCTGAAGCAATGCCAAGTATTCCTGAAATGGCAAGTTTCTGGACACCAGCTGAAACATTATATCGTTCAGTTTGGGAAGGGTTAGCTACTCCAGAAGAGGCAGCTGCTAAAGCAGTAGAAGATTATAATGCAGCATTAGAATTAACAAAATAATGAATAAGAGGGCAACCGTCCTCTTTTTTCATGACTAAAAAACTGAGACTCTTACCATCGAGTCTCAGTTTTTCTCTATTTTAAAATTTTTATCCAATGATAGGGATCTTCAACTCGCCCCCATTGAATGCCAGTTAATGTATCATATAATTTTTTAGTTAATTTTCCAGTTTTGAAATTATTGATTATTACTGTTTCATCTTTGTAATGAATCTCTCCGATAGGTGAAATAACGGCTGCTGTCCCCGTTCCAAAAGCTTCTTTTAAAGCGCCAGTTCGTCCCGCTTCCATGAGTTCATCAATACTTAAATGGCGTTCTTCAACAGTTACTCCCCAATCTTTTAAAAGAGTAATGATTGAATCACGAGTGACACCAGGTAAAATAGAACCTTCTAGTGGGGTCGTTACAACGGTGTCATTAATTAAAAACATCACATTCATTGTTCCAACTTCTTCAACGTATTTTCGGTGAACACCATCTAACCAAAGCACTTGGGTATAACCATTTTTTTCAGCTTTGACTTGAGCTGCGATACTTGCTGCATAGTTACCTCCACATTTAGCAAAACCAGTTCCTCCTTTGACAGCTCGTACATATTCATCTTCAACCCAAATTTTTACTGGGTTAACCCCTTCAGGATAGTAGTCACCGACAGGTGAAAGGATAACGACAAATTTATATTTTTTTGAAGGATGTAATCCAACTCCTGACTCTGTTGCAAAGCAGAATGGGCGAATATAAAGTGATGTTCCTGGTTCTTTTGGCACCCAGTCTTGTTCGTATTTGACGAGTTCTTCAACTCCCTTTAAAAATAAATCAACTGGAACAGGAGGCATACAAAGACGCTCATTTGATTTAATTAAGCGTTGTGCATTAATTTCTGGACGGAATAGGGCAATGCTCCCATCAGTATGTCGATAAGCCTTTAACCCTTCGAATGTTTCTTGGGCATAGTGTAAGACCATGCAAGCAGGATCCATTTCAATCGGTCCGTACGGTATGATTCGTCCATCGTGCCAACCGATTCCTTCCGTATAATCAATGACTAACATATGGTCAGAAAAATGACGACCAAATCCTAATTTTGTCTCAACTGGTTTTTCTTTTAATTGTTTTGCGCGTTCGATTTTAAATTCCATGCACATTTCTCCCTTCTATTAGTTAGGGTGTTATACCTTTTTTAGAGGAGGATGACAAGATTAAAATTCATTTAGTCTGCAATATTTTCAACACCCTTGTACATAAAATAGATTTCATGATCATGGAATTTATTTTTATGATAGAAATCAGCGACAATCAGATTATTTGTCATTAAAGTTAACCCAGCCAATTTTTGTTCTTTTGAATATTTAGTCATATATTTGAGTAACTTTGAACCGTATCCCCGTTGTTGTGAGTCTGGATCAATAAAGAATTCATCAATAAAGAGCTCATCTTTATACCACCATGTTCGTTCATGGCAAAGTGCAGCCCCAATTAGTTCTTCCTCATCATTTAAAAGAAGAAATCCAACAAAGCGTGGAATCTGACTTAATTCTGCAATATATTTTTTTGATTTTATTTCTGACCAATGACATCCCCATTGCTCATTGTTATAAACCTTTTGTAAAAGTTCTGCGCATTCCTCTAAATACTCGGCCTCATAATAAGCAATTCGCATTTATAGTCCCTCCCTTCTTCTGTCTATTGCTAACATATGAGATAAAGAGATGAATTATTAACTATATAGAAGTAGAAATGTACTTTACAATTCTATATCAGTCTTAGTTGGTTATTCCCTTTGATACGTAGGCATTCTGTAGTCCAGAGGCTCCTGGCATTTTCGAAGAAAATGTTTCTTCAACTGGTAGGGCTTGGGTCACCTAGCGATTTCTGAAAGAAATCTAATCCTCAACTGCTAGGGCTTGGGTCACCTAGCGATTTCTGAAAGAAATCTAATCCTCAACTGCTAGGGCTTTAGTTTTTAAGATGTAAAAAACTTATCTGGACTTATATATTTCCTAGATGAAACAGTCAACATGTAAGATTAAGTGGACTTTGATGAATGGAGTAAAAAGTGCATAGTAAAAGGGCTGTCTCATGTTGAGACAGCCCTTTTGGGTTATTTTGTGAAGGTGAATGTTGTGCTTTGTGAGTAAGCTTCACCTGGTTTTAAGAGTTGTGATTCAAAATCAAATGGAACTAAGTGTGTTTCAAAACAAGCGCCTAAATGGGGTTCTCCGCGACGGCCGTTTTCAAAGACTAAATCTTCAGTTAAGAAGTTACCAGCGTAAAATTGCATAGAAGGCGATGTTGTTGAAATTTTTAACGTACGATTTGATGTTAAATCTTTAAATGTTACGACTTCTTTCGTATCCGATAAAATGTATAGGTGATCGTATCCCGATGCTTTTTCGAATACTGGTAATACTTCTTTTGTTTCCGGATTGATGATAGTCGGTGTATTGAAATCGAATAGTGTATTAGAAACAGGGATTAACTTTTTAGTAAATGATAAGTTATCATCAATTTCAGCGATATAATCTGCTTTAATTTGAAGTTCGTGATTATAAATGTTCGTGCTTAGATTACCAGATAGGTTAAAGTAAGCATGCTGCGTTAAGTTTACAATGGTGTCTTGATCCGTTGTTGCCTGGTAAGACACAATGAAATTGTTCTGTTCTAATGTATAGCGAACTTTGACATTTAAGTTTCCGGGGAAGCCTTCTGTTTGATGTGGAAGAACCGTTGTTAACTCGTATCCTGAATCAACTTCAGTAACTTCAAAATCAGCATAAGTTAAGCACTGTGCCCCACCGTGTAAGTTATTTGGTCCATTGTTTAAATCTAATTGATAAGTTTGCCCATTAATCGTAAATTGCCCATTTTTAATTCGATTTGAAGTGCGTCCAATAATGGCATTTAAGTAGCATCCATTATTAAAGTAGCTTTCGATATGATCGTAGTTTAAGACTAAGTTTTGTTCATATTGGTCCTCAGCCATTGCAATTTTAGTGAGCACTCCACCGATGTTTAAAAATCGAACTTCTAATGCTTCATTTTTCATGCTGTATTCAATGACATTAACACCATTGAATATCCCTTTTTCTAATTTTTTGTAAGTAACCATTTAAAATTTCCCCCTCATCTGATGGTTATAAACTACTTGCTCGCTTAATTAATCGTGTTGGAATGGTAACCTTTTTAGCAATTTCACGATCGTTATTAATACGTTCTACAAGTAAATCTAGTGCAGTTTCACCCATGTGTTTTGTATTCATATCAATTGTTGTTAATGATGGAATGGTATATTGTGATAATGAGATATTATCGTAACTAATGATTGAAACAACATCAGGCACTTTAATATTGTTTTCGTTTAATGCTTTTAAGCAGCCAATAGCCATGGCATCTGAAGCGACGATATAAGCATCTAATAATTTTCCTTGTTTAATAATCTCCGACATAATTTCATATCCTGAATCTGCCGTGAAAGCCCCCAAATAAACATTGTTCTGATTGAATGATTTAAGCTTAGACATTTGATTAATGTAAGTTGTTAAACGAATATCTAATAATTCTTGTCCATCTAATGTTTTTTCAATTCCACAGATGAAACCAATTTTTTTCAGTTCTAAATCAAGTAAATAAGAAATGATATCTTTCGTGGCCTCTTTTAAATCGGCCATTACGACATCAATGTTGTAATGTTTAGAGTAACAATCCACTAAAACAAGGTGTTGGTTTAGTGTGTGAAGCGTTTGAATTTCCTCTTCACTGTACTTTCCTAATGCGATTAATCCATCTAAATTCATCGCTGAGATATCATCAAATGATTTCATAGGTAAGTAGATTTTTTGTAAGTTGATATTATGTAATTGGCAATGATTTTCGATAGCTAAACGAATGGACATGTAGTAAGGGTCAGTAATTTCCTCAGCCACTGAGTACCAATAAACAAGTCCAATTGTTAAGGTTATATTTTTTTGCTTGATTTATTACGTTTGCTTAATGGAACGTAATTTAATTCCTCAGCTGTTGCCATAATTTTTAATCTTGTTTCATCCGATACGTTGAAATTTTTATCTTGGTTTAATACACGTGAAACTGTTGTAATTGAAAAACCAGTTAAATCGGCAATATCTTTAATTTTAGCCATTTGTGATAGCCTCCCTTCGTAAAAAAATGAATGCGTTCATCATTGTTTCGTTTATTATTTTATCATTAAGTTTCATAAAATAAAACAGCATCAACTCAACAAATTCTGAAAAATGTAAGGGTTTTAAGAAAGTTCTATTGATTTTTTTACTAAAAAAGTATAGAATTTTAGTATAGCGATCAGATGAGAGTCAATCAGAGAATGAATAAACATAGAGAGGAAGATTAAAGAATGAATATTGAAAATTTAAAATCAGCATTTGAAAAGGTATTTGGGGAAAATGAAAATACAAAATTATTTTTCTCACCGGGACGTGTTAACTTAATTGGGGAACATATTGATTATAACGGGGGATGTGTTTTCCCATCTGCGATTACTTACGGAACATATGCCGTTGTTGCACCTCGTGAAGATCAAAAAGTACGCTTATACTCAGGGAACTTTGAGGACCGAGGAATCATCGAGTTCGATTTAACTGATTTATCACATGCAGATGATGAGCACTGGAGTGTTTATGTCAAAGGTGTGATGGTGCAATTTAAAGAAGTAGGATTTGAAATTCCAACTGGATTTGATGCATATGTTTACGGAACCATTCCAAACGGTTCAGGACTATCATCATCAGCTTCGCTCGAATTACTAGTTTCTCAAATTTTAAAAGAATTACATGGATATGACATTTCAATGATCGATATGGTGAAATTATCTCAAAAAGCTGAGAACGTTTATGTTGGGGTGAACTGTGGAATCATGGATCAGTTTGCTATCGGAATGGGGAAAAAAGATTACGCGATTAAGTTAAATACCAATGATTTAAGCTATGAGTATGCGAAAGCAAACCTAGGAGATAATTCCATTTTAATTATGAATACTAATAAAAAACGTGAATTAGCAGATTCAAAATACAATGAACGTCGTCAAGAATGTGACGCCGCATTAGAGTTATTAAAAACAGTAGTAGATATTAACTTCTTATGTGATTTAACAGTTGCTGAATTTGATCGTGTATCAAATGTGATAAATAAAGATGTTTTATATCGCCGTGCTAAACATGCTGTTACTGAAAATGAACGTGTAAAATTAGCGATTGAAGTATTAGCAAGTGGAGATTTACATCGATTTGGAAAATTATTAAATGAATCACATAAATCATTACGTGATGATTATGAGGTTACAGGTAAAGAGTTAGATACAATTGTTGAATTAGCGTGGGCGCAAGAGGGTGTATTAGGAGCACGTATGACGGGTGCTGGATTTGGTGGATGTGCCATTGCGTTAGTTCGAAATGATGCAGTAGAAGCGGTTAAAGAAGCAATCGCTAAAGGATATAAAGAAGCAATCGGTTATGATGCTGAGTTATATGTAGCAACGATTGGAGACGGAACAAAAACATTAGCTTAGTTGACATAAGGGGAGAGTAGAGCATGAATATCAATTATGAAATTAATCGTTTAATCAGTTTTGGATTACAGCATCACATGATTGAAGAGGCAGATTTATTATACGCTGCCAATAAAATCATTGATATTTTAAGAGTTCCATCGTTTGAATATGAAGCGGTGGAATTACCATCAATGGAAAACCCAAGTGAAATTTTAGGGGCTATCTTAGATTATGCAGCATCAAATGGAGTGCTTGAGTGTGACAGCGTGGATCATCGTGATTTATTAGATACTAAAATCATGGATTGTTTAATGCCACGTCCATCTGAAGTGATTAAAACATTTAACAATCTTCATGCTCAAAATCCAGAAGAAGCAACAAAGTATTATTATGATTTAAGCAAAGCTTCAAACTATATTCGCGTCAGCCGTGTAGCTAAAAACTTAAGCTGGAAAACAACAACCCTATACGGGGATTTAGATATTACGATTAACTTGTCAAAGCCTGAAAAAGATCCAAAAGCCATCGCTTTGGCAAAAAGCTTACCAAGTTCAAACTATCCAAAATGTTTATTGTGTAAAGAAAACGTTGGTTATGCTGGAACATTAAATCATCCAGCTCGCCAAAACCATCGTATTATTCCATTAGAATTAACGAATGAAGAATGGTTCTTACAATACTCACCATATGTTTACTACAATGAACATTGCATCGTTTTAAAAGGTGCTCATGAACCAATGAAAATTTCTCGTTTAACATTTGAGCGTTTATTACAATTTGTTGATCAATTTAAACACTACTTCCTAGGTTCAAATGCGGATTTACCGATTGTTGGAGGATCGATTTTAACACATGATCACTTCCAAGGGGGAGCTTATCAGTTCGCAATGGAAACAGCACCGATTTTAAAAACATTAAATGTTTTAAACTTTAAAGATGTTGAAGTTGGATTTGTTAATTGGCCATTAAGTGTCTTACGTTTAAAAGGTGAAAATCGTGAGCGCCTTGTTGAACTAGGAGAAATCATTCTAAACACATGGCGTCAGTACAGTGATGAGGCATTAGGTATTTTTGCCCACACAGATGGGGTGCCTCATAATACGATTACACCAATCGCACGTTTTAAAAACGGAAAATACGAGTTAGATTTAGTGTTACGAAATAACCGTACATCAGACGAGCATCCAGATGGAATTTATCATCCACATGCTCACTTACATCATTTAAAGAAAGAGAACATTGGTTTAATTGAGGTCATGGGATTAGCCGTCTTACCAGGTCGTCTTAAAGATGAGTTAGAAGTAGTGAAACAAGCGCTAGTTGCTCGTGATGCGAATATGTTAGAGGAAGCAGGACTTGAAAAACATCTTCCTTGGTTAAATGAAATGCTAACACGCTACGAATCAGTAGCAGCGGATGAAGCTATGTCGATTGTTGAAACTGAAGTTGGGAAAAAATTTGTTGAAATTTTAGAGTGTTGTGGTGTATATAAATTAACAGATGAAGGATTAGAAGGTATTCAACGTTTCATTAATACGATCAATCGTTCATTATAAGGAGGAAGAGAAATGAAAGTTTTAGTAACAGGTGGAGCAGGGTATATTGGATCTCATGCCGTATATGCGTTAATTGAACAAGGACATGAAGTTGTTGTCGTTGATAATTTAGTCACAGGACATCGTCAAGATGTTCATAAAGATGCAACGTTCTATCATGGAAGTATTGCAGATTATCGCTTTATGACAGAGGTATTACGCAAAGAGAAGGTAGATGGAGTCATTCATTTTGCGGCTTATTCATTAGTTGGGGAAAGTATGACAAATCCTTATAAATATTACGATAATAATATGAGTGGAACTAATGTTTTATTAAAAGCCATGGTTGATTGTGGCGTTAATAACATCGTCTTTTCATCAACAGCGGCAACATATGGAGAGGCACAAAATATCCCAATTTTAGAAACGGATCCAACGAATCCAACAAACGTTTATGGAGAAACAAAATTAGCGATGGAGCGTATGATTAACTGGTATCATAAAGCTCACGGGACAAACTATGTGTCATTACGTTACTTCAATGTAGCGGGAGCTCATCCGTCAGGATTAATTGGTGAGAAACATGATCCAGAAACTCATTTAATTCCAATCATTTTACAAGTTGCCTCAGGACGACGCGAAGCAATTAATGTCTTCGGAGATGATTATGACACAGCAGATGGAACTTGTATTCGTGACTACATCCACGTTTGTGATTTAGCAGAGGCACATATTTTAGCGATGCAATATTTAGTCAACGGTGGAGATAGTACCATTTGTAACTTAGGAAATGGAGAAGGATTCAGTGTTCTTGAAATGATTGAAGCGGCACGTGAAGTAACGAATCATCCAATTCCGGCAATTATCTCACCACGTCGTGCAGGTGACCCAGCTAAATTAATCGCATCTAGTGCAAAAGCACAAGAAATTTTAGGATGGACACCAAAACATCCAGCCGTTAAAGATATGATTGCCAGTGCTTGGGCAGTCGAAAAACAAAAAATGAATCAATAGAAAAGTCATTCGATAGCATCCATTATTGGGTGCTATTTTTATTTAGGTAAAATTTTAGTTTCATCAAGCGGTTATGAATAATGTCATTAAAAAATAGAATCAGCAGTTAAAGGTTTGAGAGGTAATAATCAGTACTATTTATTTTGAAATAATAAATTTAAAAGTGAACTAGCATTAAGTTAAGTTGTTTAGTTTACTTGACTTTTTATTGCTTTTGATTAAAGATAACTCTCTAGAGCCTGTCAAGTTAAGTGTGTAAACTATTTTTAAAATTTATAGGTAGGGTGTTAAACGATCTGGATATAAGATTAATAATTGATTTAATATTTGACTCCAGTTTGAGATTTGACGTTGCCACTTCTTAGTGAATTCCATGGTTTGTAGATAGATTAATTTCATCACAGATGTTTCATTTGGGAAAGCTCCTTTATTTTTCAGAACTTTTCTTAATTGACTATTATAGCTCTCAATAGCGTTTGTTGTATAAATCATTTTTCGTATTTCTTTCGGAAAATGAAAGAGTTGATAAACTTCTTCGATGTTATTTTCCCAAACCCTAACTGCTAAAGGTACCAGTGGATTCCATTTATCCTTAAAGGTCTTAAAGGCTTGTTCTGCTGCCGATTGATTGATGGCTTGATAGATTTGTTTCAAGTCATAACAGAATGATTTTCTATCTTGATAAGAAACAAATTTTGTTGATTGACGGATTAAATGAACTAAACAACGTTGAACTAAGGCATGAGGAAAAACAGCTTGAATGGCTTGTTTAAAACCACTTAAACCATCGACACAAGCGATACAAATATCTTGCACTCCACGCGCTTTTAGTTCATCTAACAAACTCATCCAATAAGAGGCGCTCTCTGCTTCACCAATAGAGAGACTTAAGATGTCTTTACGGCCCTCCAAAGATACTCCTATGATGCAGTAAACAGCCTTATTCGAAGCACTTATTCCATCACGCACTTTGACATGAAGAGCATCTAAGTAGATGATAGGATACACCGCATCCAAAGGTCTCTGTTGCCACTCCTGAATGAGTGGGATGACTTTATCAGTCACAGCGGAAATGGTTTCATGAGAGGTTTCGAATCCATAAATTTCTTCTAACGTTTTAGAGATATCACGTGTCGATAATCCCTTAGCATAAAGAGATAGAATCTTATCTTCAATTCCAATCACATTCGTTTGACGCTTAGGAACAATTTGAGGTTGAAATGACCCCTCACGATCTCTTGGAGCCTGCACTGTTGTTTCTCCGAGTCGTGTCTGAATCGTTTTGGGTTTACGTCCATTTCTTGCATTTGAAGTTGATTTATTACGAAAATCATATCGACTGTAACCTAAGTGTTGGTCTAATTCTGCTTCAAGTGCTTGTTCGATAAAGCTACCAAACATATCTAATAAGGCAGCTTCAATATCACCAGCAGATTTAATTTCATATTCATCTTGAATGAGGTTAAATAATTGATTCATTGCAGCTTTTCTTGTCATAAATGATAAACTCCTTCGAAATTAGTTAACTTATTATGGTAACTATTCTAAGAGTTTACACACTTTATCTTACAACCTCACTCTCTAATATAAATATCCCAATTTTGTTAAATTTTATATATTTTATACAAAAGGTGTGATAAATTTTATATATTTTATACAAAAGGTGTGATAAATGTCATATAATTTATATAAATGGACAATATATGTCCATGTAAAATGATATAATGTTAAGGAAATGGTATGATGATGTATAAAGAGAAAGATCACAGAGTTCACCGAATTTTATCTATTTATGAGCGTTTAGTAAAGGGCAAGGTATTAAATAAAGAACAATTAGCTCTTGAGTTTGGTGTAAATAATAAGTCAATCCAACGAGATATTGAGCAAATCAAATTTTATTTAGCAAATCAGCCTGAATATGCAAGTTTAGAATTACAATATAGCCGTAAATATCGTGGTTATCAGCTACTAGGAAGCGAGAATCAAAACTTGAAGCGAGAAGGCTTGTTAGCGATGGTAAAGATTTTATTAGCGAGTCGAGCTTTTAACGAGAAAGAAATGAATTATTTAATTAATACATTACTGAATCAGCTAGAGTTATCGGATCGTAAATTGATTAAAGAGCTCATTGGAAACGAATTATTTAATTATGTTCCATTAAAACATAATCGTGATGTATTAGATAAAGTTTGGGAGTTAAGTGAGATTATTCATAATCGACAGATTATAGAAGTCTCATATATTCGAGGAGACCATAAACGATCACGTCGGCACTTAAAGCCAGTAAGTATCATGTTTTCAGATTTTTACTTTTATTTAATTGCCTATATGGAAGAAATGAAATATGATTCATATAGTAGTGAAACACTAAATAATAATTATTTGCGAGTCTTTCGAGTTGATCGATTTGAAAATTATCGTGTAATAAATCGTCAATTTTACTTGCCTTATTCTAACCGATTTGAAGAAGGAGAGTTTAGAAAAAGAATACAGTTTATGTTTCTTGGCGAGTTAATTAAATTAAAGTTTGAATTTTATGGTTCCAAAATTGAACCTGTACTTGATCGTTTACCAACCGCTACCATTTTAGAACAAGACTTTGATAAATATGTAATTGAGGCTGAAGTATATGGTAAAGGGATTGTCATGTGGTTATTCAGTCAATCAAGCAGTATCAAAGTATTATCTCCACCTAGCTTAGTGGAAGAAATGAAAGAAGAACTTAGACGTTTGTCAAACATGTATAACCTTTAGGGGATCATGTTATTTGGGGTTTTATATCGGCGTGGGAACCGATATAAAATAAATTATGGGTAATGTTTTGATTCAATTGTTTCGTTTTTTTAGTGTTGTGGGTTATAAATTTGGGAGATTTATAATCAATGTCAATACAAAATGGGTATTTATTTAGGGTGATTTATTAAGATTAGAGTGATGCGAGAGAGTTTAATTAACGGGGAAAGTATAAAGTAATAAGGGGTTATTACTTTAATAATGGAAAAATAATTTTTAGATTTTTATTATTTACTTTATGATAGTTTATAAGTTTGAAATGAAGTTTTATATGGGGAAAGCTTCATTAAGCGATTGCTTCTAATTGGGAGGAAGTAGTCGCTTTTTTATTTAGGTATTGTGTTAGCATTATTTGATGAAAATAAATAATATTCTTTTTACTTGGAGAGGATTTCAATCTAATACCATCAAAAAGACACATCTTTTGCATTGAAACCGTATTCAGCATATGGTAAATTAATCTTTGTGATTCACAAGCTCTAGTGATAGGGTTATCGTTTCATTCTGAGGGGGATGAAGCAATTGTGATTACACGAAAGGAATGTATTAACTTTTTTTGAAAAATAGGTGATTAATCACCACTTTGTCACCATCACTTGCTTTTGGCGGCAACTTTATTATTAAAAACTTCAATGTGTTGGAGATCTAAAATGTAAAACCACCCATGAAAAAATGGGTGGTTTTATTTATGTGAGAAGATAATCTTTTTTTGATTCAGTGATGACTTCTGAATCTGAAAAGCTATAACCCTGCAACAAATTCATGTGAGAAAATAATTGGAATAGATAAAGGTCACTCATGAGTTCTGTTTTGGAATGTTTTCCATTCATTTCGATGAGTTGAATAGTAGCTGTTGGGTCTTCATCATAATTGGTCTCAACATGAGCAATAAGTTCAATGGAAGGAGCTGGGTGTTTGCTCATGTATCGAATCATACGTTCAATTTCTGCAATGGTTTGATGAGGGTTTAATTGTTTCAAGGTTACTAAAACATTTGGGTCTAGAATATCTTCATACTCAAGTTCATAGATCAGACGCCCTAATTCATGAATGACAAAGAAGAGGTAATAAATGTCGACTCCATTTCCACTAAAGTCAATAGAGCCTTCATGACGCTTATAAGTAATATAATACTCTTTAGTCATAGAAAAATCCCCCTTTTATTTCTTGTCTTACCTATAGTTTATTCAACAAGAAGGGAGAATTTGACGAAATTGTATCATTATTGACTAAAAGATTCGAAGAAATAAGAAGAGATATTTTCATGATTTTTATTATAAAATGAACAATAAATGGTATCTGGAAATTCTCCATTTAAAGGATAAACCTTTATAAAATAAAGCTCTTGTGATAAATCTTCAATAAAGGTTTCATTGTTTAATGATATTTTTAACGTACTTGCTCGTAAGTCTTCATTGATTCCCCAAACGAGGAAATAATCTGATGTTTGATAGGTCTGACATCGGTTCACATAGGCTCCACTTGAAGTGGTGTGCCCCCCAGAAAAGTTATATCGCCAAAATAAAAGAGCATTGGGTTCATACCAGGCGATATCTAATTGATCTGTTGCTAAGTCATGATAGAGGATAAATTCCATTTCATTCACACGAATTTGATCCACTATCTCAATCTTGTGATTTAAGCGGGATTGTAAATGTTTTGGAATCGATGAAGGATGAGTTGTCGTCAGATAAATCGCCAATAAATCGGCGATAAGAAAAAGCACTAAGGCAAGCATGAGCTGACGCTTCAGTTTTTTAAACATAAATCCTCCAATAAATTACGTCGTCTATAAACTGTATGCACATAGCAGAGGCTTTATCATTTATATGATTGGTAAAATTAAAACGTGGTATAATAAGTAAAACGGTTTCTTTTATTAAAGGAGAGGGTGAAATGGACTTAATACTAGCAATTGATCAAGGGACGACAAGTACAAGGGCGATTGTCTTTAATAAACAAGGTCAGGTTATTGAAGAGTCACAACGTGAGATTACTTGTTTATATCCAACATCGGGATGGGTGGAGCAAGATGCGAATGAGATTTGGATTTCTACATTATCTGTTTTAAATAGCGTCTTATTATCCCCTAAAATTGATGTTCAGGATATTAAAGGAATTGGGATTACAAATCAACGTGAAACAACAATTTTATGGGATAAAAAAACAGGGCGCCCACTTTATCATGCAATTGTCTGGCAATCGAGACAGACAGAATCCATTTGTGAAAACTGGAAAGCTCAAGGGCTAGAAGCTATCGTTAAAGAAAAGACAGGGCTTTTAATTGATCCTTACTTTTCTGCGTCAAAAATTCGCTTTTTACTAGATCATGTTCCAGGAATTCAAGAGAAAGTGGCGAAAGGTGAGGTGTTATTTGGGACGGTGGATAGTTACTTAGTTTGGAAGCTATCAGGGGGAAAAACACATATTACAGATGTGACGAATGCTTCACGTACATTACTATTTAATATTCATACAGGAACATGGGATGAGGAATTACTAGAGCTATTCAGTATTCCAAAGAGTATCTTACCTGAAGTGAGACAAACTTCAGAAGTCTATACGTATACGATGGATTATATGACAGGGATTCCGCTACCCATTGCTGCAGTTTGTGGTGACCAACAGGCAGCTTTATTTGGTCAGAATTGCTTTTATAAAGGTGATGTTAAAAACACATATGGAACGGGATGTTTCGTCTTAATGAATACAGGAACTGAGCCAGTCCTTTCAAGCCACGGTTTACTAACAACGATTGCTTGGAAAATTAATAATGAAATACATTATGCCTTAGAAGGGAGCGTGTTTATTGGTGGGAGCGCCATTCAATGGTTGCGCGATGGACTTCGCATAATTAAACATGCTAAAGATTCGGAAGACTATGCAAATCGTGTGACAGATTGCGGTGGTGTATATGTTGTCCCAGCCTTTGTTGGGCTAGGAACGCCCTATTGGGATAGTGATGTTCGTGGTGGTGTGTTTGGTTTAAGCCGAGGAACGAGCAAAGAACATTTTATTCGTGCGACGCTTGAAGCGATTGCATATCAAAGTAAAGATGTAATCACCGCGATGGAAGAAGATTTAGGGCATTCGATGAATGTTTTAAAAGTAGACGGTGGTGCTGCTAAAAATAGCTTTTTAATGCAATTTCAAAGTGATATTTTAGGAGTTGATGTATCTGTTCCGATGACAACAGAAACAACCGCCTTAGGTGTCGCCTATTTAGCAGGGCTTGCAACGGGTGTTTATAAGAGTATGGATGAGATTGCTTCTTATTGGCAATCGAATCAACAATATAAGGCCAGAATTACAGAAGAACAACGAGAAACACTGTATGGAGGATGGAAAAAAGCCATTGCAGCGGTACGTCTTTTCAAATCATAAGAGAACTGAATTAATACGTTGAATGATTAAAAAGGATTGCTTCTTATATCGTCATATAAAAGTAAAAGAGTAGTTATTAGTTATAGTAAAATTTATTTAGCTTTATCGTACGGAATAAGAAGGGAGCGAAAGTGATGATTGGTCAAAAAGTTACTGTGATGATGGATCGTCCACTCGGATCAAAACATCCGAAACATGGGTTCATTTATCCGTTGAATTATGGCTATATTCCAGATACTGTAGCGGGTGATGGCGAAGAAGTAGATGCTTATGTTATCGGAGAGTTTGAACCGTTAGATAGATTTGAAGGTTATGTCGTGGCGATTATTCATCGACAAGATGATGTGGAAGATAAGTTAGTTGTTTGTCGCGATCGGTATCGATATAATGAATCACAGATTAAGGCTTTAGTTGAATTTCAAGAAAGATTTTTTCAATCGACAATTGAAATGAGTGATTAGATGGAAGTGACAATTAGACGAGTTGAATTTTATGAAATTAACCAAGTTGTTAGCTTTTTAATTGAGCAGTTTAAGGATATATTTTTAACTTTAAAAATAGAGGAAGAGGTATTAATTCAGTTATTTAGTACTGCGATGAGGTGTGAACAATGCTTTATTGCATTGTATAAAGAACAACTGGTAGGTGTATTGACTTATTCAACGAGGGAACATGCTTCATTTGAAGTGAGTCTAAAAGATGTTAGAAAGATGACAGGGTGGTCTAAATTTCTACGATTTTATTACAAGGTTATGAGAGACGCAGTTGTTGTGAATGATAATCAAATATATTTAAATTCATTAGTTATACATCCAAGCTTTCGTCGCCAAGGCATTGCGACACAATTAATAGAATATATTTTGGATGAAATAAAAGTAAGTGAATATCTTCTTGATGTGATGAAGACAAATCAGGAAGCATTAGCTTTATATAAGAAGTTAGGGTTTAAAGTTATTAAAAAACGATTTAACACACTAATCTTGAAATTAATGTAGAAATTTGAAGGGGATATTTTACAATAAATGACAAATGAAGCTTAATAAGTGTATTATAATAAAAGAGCAATAGGGGTGTGATTAGCAGTGAAAAAACTAGATTGATTGTGGTTGAGGTGATTCAGTGGCAATTGATTTAGTTTTTTTCTTTTTCTTAGAGTGTAGTTATTGGGTACATAGCTGTGAATCTTTTTTTAATTTCTTTACTGTTATTTTTTGAAAGATTTATGTATAATTTCTTCATGACAAAAGAAAGGGGGCGTCATAGTGTTAGGGACAGTTGTGAATGCAGGGGCGATTATTTTAGGGGGGAGTATCGGACTTGTATTAAAAAAAGGATTGCCTAAGCGATTTGGAAATCAAGTCATGAATGGGTTAGCACTATGTGTACTATATATTGGTATCAGTGGAACGCTACAAGCAAAAAATGTATTAATGCTTATTTTATCAATGGTAATTGGAACGTTAATTGGTGAGTTATTAGATTTAGATGAACGTGTGACTCAATTAGGAAATTGGCTAGAGAATAAGTTTAAAAGTAAGGATGAATATGTTTCAATTTCTGAAGGATTTGTGAGTGCAAGTTTATTGTTTTGTGTTGGAGCCATGGCGATTGTTGGCGCTTTACAAGATGGACTAAAAGGTGATACCTCGATGCTTTATACGAAAGCAATGTTAGATGGAATATCAGCGTTAATTTTTTCAACGAGTTTAGGAGTGGGAGTTATCTTATCAAGTGTTTTGGTTTTGATCTATCAAGGTGGAATCACCTTTCTTGCGAGTTTGATGGCTCCTTTTTTAACTGATATGGTGATTGCTGAAATGACGGGGGTTGGATCATTATTAATTATTGGACTTGCCTTGAATATGCTTCGAATGACGAATTTAAAATTAATGAACTTTGTTCCTGCAATTTTTATTCCCATTCTTTTATCTTTAATCATGTAGGGGTTAGTGACTTTTTGCACTTATCAATCAAAATGGTCAAAAAGTGACAAATGTTGTATATTGAACTCGTTATAATCGAAAGTGAAAATAAGTGGATGTTTCGTGATTAGGGATATTACCGAATGTATTTTTGTTGATCACGAGTTAGAGACAGAGCATATTATCTTTATTCTACGGTCTTGTTTTCAAGCAGCTAAATGATGATCGAAAGGAGATGCTAACGATCTTCTTGCGGGGAAATATAGTGTACTTGCAGATGACCTTAGTCTACCTGATGAGGTGATCAAATAATATCCTCATCCATATGAGACAGAGTAGGTGTTTATGTGAGATGTTTTAATTCAAAAAGGTATATAAATGCCATCAAGTGACGGATTAACTAGGAGTTGAGGTAGAAAAAGCCATTTTTTGTATACAAGTATTTCATACAAGACGTTGCTTGATGTATTTTCAATGGGCATATCCGAAAGCTAAAATTATGATTTGTCTGATTGAAATCCAACGAATTAATAAAGAGAGTTGGTTTAAAAATTCGACTGATATTAAACGTGTAATGGGGAATTGATGCAATTCCTGGTTATTATTTAAAAATAAGCGGTGAGATTTAATTAAAGATTGGAAGTGTACGAAATGGTTGATGATGTTTTTGGTGAAAAGCTATCTGGTCAAACGTATGTTGATCGAGAAGGGGTTTATGCCATTATTTTAAATGATAAAAATGAAGTGGCTACTATTCGTCTACCTCATGGTTATTTTTTACCAGGTGGTGGACTAGAAGGCACTGAAAGTAAAGAAGCTTGTTTACGTCGTGAATGCTTAGAAGAGCTTGGCTGGGAGATTGAAATTAATCAATTTGTTTGTAAGGCATCTAATTACTACTATTCGATGTATCGTGATCTTTATTTATATGCAATAGGACACTTTTATTTAGCGACGTATCTTGAACAAGTGGCACAGCCGATTGAACATGACCATGAATTAGTCTGGATGAGTTTAGAGGATTGTTTAAGTCAATTACATCTTGATCATCAAGCATGGGCAATTAAGCAAGTGACTCACTTATTGTAGGATGAGGTGACAAGTGTCTCGTCATAGAAGAAGACATTCTGTAACTCAGGATGTCTTTTTCTATGATTAAATTCGACTTTTTCGTCTAAAATAGGAGATGAATAAATTTCTTACAAAAAAACAATAATTGAATGAATTAATATATGCTATAATAGTAGCGATATTTTGAAAAGGAGTGAGGTTTTATGTTAGACACTTTAAAATTTAGACGTCAAAAATTAGGGGCCAATATTAAAGATAACTCATTATTAATTTTATTTTCAGGAGATGCACCCGTGCGTTCAGGTGATCAATTTTATGAATATACACCACATCGTAATTTCTATTATTTAACGAACTTAGATCGTCCAAAAATGGCGTATGTCTTACGTAAATTTAATGGAGTTATGGAAGATTATTTATTCATTGAGACGGTTTCAGAAGTAGAAGAAAAATGGACTGGAAAACGAATGAGTAAAGAAGAAGCAACAGAAATTTCAGGAATTAAAAATGTCTTCCCTGAAAGTGAGTTACGCAACATGTTAGGTCGTTGGTTATTAAACGAAGGATTTGAAAATGCGTACTTTGACTTTGAACGTGGATCATATAATCATCCAGACACGATTCAAACTTTATTTGCCAAAGAATTAAAACGTCAATATCCATTTTTGCACGTACAAAATATTTATCACGATATTACCGCTTTACGTTTAATTAAATCAGAAGATGAGATTGCAAATATGCGTACAGCAATTGAAAAAACACGTTTAGGAATTGAGAGTTTAATGAGAAACTCAAAACCAGGAATGTATGAGTATCAATTAGAAGCATATTATAATTTTACGATTAAAACAGAAGGGGTTAAAAAGACATCATTCCATACGATTGCAGCTTCTGGAGCTAATGCCACAGTTTTACATTATGATAAAAATGATTCAATCTGTCGCGATGGAGATTTAATTTTATTTGACTTAGGATGTGAGTGGAACTATTATTGTTCTGATATTTCACGTACATTCCCAATTAACGGGAAGTTTACAGATCGTCAGCGTGATGTTTATCAGGCCGTTTTAGATGCTCAGTTAGCAACTATTGAAATCATTAAGCCTGGAGTTTCTCTACAAGATGTTAATGAATTTGCTCGTAAAAAGTTAGCTGAAGGATGTAAGAAACTGGGGTTAATTGAAAAAGATGAAGAATTATCAAAATACTATTATCATGGAATCGGACACTATTTAGGATTAGATACACATGATGTTGGTGGACGTGGTGGTATTTTACAACCAGGTATGGTTATTACAATTGAACCAGGATTATATATTGCTGAAGAAGGAATTGGAATCCGTATCGAAGATGATATATTAGTGACAAAAGATGGACACGAAAACTTATCAAAAGACATCATCAAATCGGTAGAAGACATTGAGAACTTCATGGGTTCTCAACGATAAGGGGGTCTTGGCCTTTTTATAGAAAAAGTATCCTCAATTGCTAGGTAGTGAAACAATCTTTGATTGCGAGCTTAGCTATGGAGTCCTCGTCTTTTTCGAAAGAAAAAGTATCCTCTAATAATGAGATATTTCCGCTGGTAGGGTGATAGCTTATTACTAAAAAAGACATTAAAAGTAAACAAAAGGGAGACTCTTAAATGAGTGCTCCCTTTTTCTATCGAAAATGTCGGTAGGTAGATTGTTTTTTCTCATGAAAGACCATTTCAGCAAATTTAACGAATAGTTTGCTAAATGGTAGGAATAAGAATACAGTCGATAAATTGAAGAAAAGTTGTGCATTCGCAATTTGTCTTTCAGGTGTTGGACTAAAGGTTGCAGTGAAATCTATTAGAGTGTCGATGAATGGTAAGAAGAGCAGTGTTCCGAGAAGATTAAAGGTAAAGTGAATGAGTGCTGCCTGCTTTCCGGCTGTATTACCACCTAAGCTAGATAGTATAGCTGTCATACATGTTCCAATTTCATGGCCAAAAAGAATAGGAACAGCTGTATAAAGAGTGATTGCTCCGGTAGAAGCGAGTGAGATGAGAATGGCTGTTGAAGCTGAGGAACTTTGAATTAAGAAGGTAATCGACATTCCAAGAAAAATACACAGAAGAGGGTTACCTTGAACATTAAAAATCAGTCGTTTGAAAAGGCCAGAAGAGACGATAGGGCTCATTGATGATTTAACGATTCCAAGCCCGAGAAATAACATCCCAAAACTAAACAAAAAATGCCCGATATGATGAATGTTCTTTTTGGTAGAAAAGAGCATTAGGGTAGCTCCTAAAAAAATAAAGTAAGGAATAAAATCCGTTAAATTAAGTGTAATCAATTGCGTAGTTACCGTTGTTCCAATGTTAGCTCCCATAATGACTCCTGTTGCTTGTAATAAAGTCATTAATCCTGTGTCCACTAGCCCGACGACTAACACAGTAATTGCTGAACTGCTTTGAACGAGTGCGGTAAAGATGCAACCAATAAATGCTCCTTTATAAGGGGAAGTAATAGTGGTAGAAACTGTTTCTTTTAATTTATTGCCAGCTAATGATTTCAAGGCATTGCTCATTTGTCGCATTCCATATAAAAAGAGAGCAAGACCACAAAATAAGCTAAGGATGATCGGTAGTACAGTCATTATTTTCACTCCTATTGATGTTAGTATCTCTAGATTGTACGTTCCCCCTTTAAAATTTAGTCCATAAATTCTTCCCTGGAAATGAATAAACTGTCCATTTTGAGGCCATAATAAGTCAGTTTATTTAATAGAAAGGGATGTGGCGAAGATGAATCATATTTTATTCAAAGTTGCAGAGATAGAGGAAAGATTAAGAACGACTCTAGAAATAGGAGGCCCAATTGATCGAATAGTTAGTGAGGCTCAACTAAAAACGTTAGACTTTTTTAAATACCATCCTATTCGTAATCAAGAAGAGGCAAATGAATTATTACGAGTAATGGACTTAGTATTTGGTCTTAAATAAAAATAAAAAAACAAGTTAGGATGAATGTCCTAACTTGTTTTTTTGTGGATAATATAAATTATTTTGTCATATTATTATCTAAACTTAAAACATATTCAGCGATATTGATTGAATGATCACCAATACGTTCAAAGTTTGAAATGGCATCTAAGAATACAGCACCACTATGGGCATTACATTTGTTTTGGCTTAAGCGTTGGATGTGTTTATCACGTAATAACTCTTCTAAGCGATCGATATTTTCTTCAAAAATCATTGTGTCATTTGCTTTTTGACGATTATTATTTTTGTAGCTTGCATAAGATGAATTAATCGATTCGATTGTATAGTTATACATTAATCTTAACTCTTCTAATGCATCACTTGTAAATGTTAATTTACTTGTTGAAACTTCTTCGGCTAATTCAGCGATATTTTTACTATGATCTCCAATACGCTCAATATCACTTATGATTTTAATCATTGATGCGATACGATTTGTATCAACTTCTGTAATATCATGAGAAGAAATTGATACTAAGAATGTAGATAATTCACGCTCTAAGCGATTAATCTCTGATTCATTTTCAAAGATTTTTTTGAGATTTTTTACTTTACCATCAATTAAAGCATTTGTTGAAAGTGTTAAGTTTTCTTTTGCTAAATCATACATTGTTAAACTCTCTTGGAATGCTTGCTCGAATGCAATCGCAGGTGTTTCAAGGAAACGACGATCTAAACGATTAATCGTTGGTTTTTCACCTTCTTTATCTTTAAGAGCTAAGTTAGCTAATTTAACAAACACACCAGCAAATGGTAATAAAATAATTGCATTGACAATATTAAAGATTGTATGTGCATTGGCAATTTGTTTGTCAATATCTCCACCCATATACATCACAACTTGCGATAGGATATTAATCAATGGTAAGAAGATTAATGTTCCGATTAAGTTAAATGATAAATGGATGAATGCAGCTTTCTTAGCCACTTTATTGGCATTTAAACTTGATAATAGGGCAGTTACACATGTTCCGATATTATTACCGAATAGGATAGGAATCGCTACTTGTAAGCTAATTGCACCTGTTGCAGCTAGGGATAAAAGAATTGCTGTTGATGCAGAAGAACTTTGTACGACTGCAGTCATAGCTGCCCCGACTAAAATTCCTAAGAACATGTTTCCTTCAAGAGTTAAGATTAAGTCTTGGAAGAATGTTGTTTGGGCAATTGGGCTCATTGCATCTTTCATTTGAGATAATCCCATGAATAAAAGACCGAACCCAAAGACGATTTTACCGATTTCTTTACGCTTTTCTTGTTTCATGAATAAGATAAGCGCCGCCCCGATAATGATGAATAATGGAATGTAATCATCAATTTTGAATGTGATTAATTGACCAGTAATCGTTGTCCCGATGTTAGCCCCCATGATGACTCCTACTGCTTGGTATAAGCTCATAAGACCTGCGTTAACGAAACCAACGACCATTACGGTTGTAGCACTACTACTTTGTATAATTGCTGTGACAATTGTTCCTACTAAAGCCCCTTTAAGTGGATTTGTAATGGCTTTATCGAAGAATGATTTTAATCGTGAACCTGCTGCGTTTTCAAGTCCATCTCCCATAAATTCCATACCGAATAAAAATAGGGCAAGTCCACTAAATAGACCTAGTAAGATATTAATGTATTCCATACAGTTACCTCCAAATTTTATCCTGTTCCATCATACTACAAAATCCTCTAAATGAAAATAATATGTTAATAGATTAACCTATATTTAAGATAAAAAACGATAGTATTTTAAAAAAATAAAAAGTAATCGTTATTTACGGTGGCATTTTATAATTTTAGTGTAACTACATTTTTTTATGAAATTCTGTTATTTTTTATTTCTTTTACACTTTCTATATAAAGAAACATGAATGGCATCCATGGAGTACATTAGACTTAAAAGCATTAACAATCCTTTACATAAGGCGATGGTTGAATCAGGAAAATTTTTGTGAATAGACAAAAATCATTCTATCTTATATATTTATTGTGCAACAGTCATAAAGATTTAAAGGAATCTATAAAAAAAATATGTATGTAATAAACTTGCGTATCTAAAAATAACAAAGATTGGTTGTTTTACTACAATAAAAATATCGATTTGTAAAGAAGATTACTATATTATTTGGTTTTAAGATGTGAATTTAGTATAATAAAATTACTTTGAAAAAATGTAAATCACTTGAATGGAGGAAATAAAACATGCAAAAACCTGTTTTAACGATATCAGAATTACGTGCAAACGTTGAAGATAAAGAAATTTTAAAAGGCGTAAACTTAGAAATTAAAGGCGGAGAAGTTCATGCGATCATGGGACCTAACGGAACTGGAAAATCGACATTATCTTCTACAATTATGGGACACCCTAAATATCATGTAACAAGTGGAAATGTGACATTAAATAATGAAGATGTATTAGCTATGTCAGTTGATGAGCGTGCTCGTGCTGGATTATTCTTAGCAATGCAATATCCTGCAGAAGTACCAGGTGTTACAAACTCAGACTTTTTACGTACAGCTATGCAAACACGTATGGAAGAAGGAAAAGATGTTCCTTTATTTAAGTTTATTCGTGAATTAGATAAGAGTGTGGCAAAATTAGAAATGCGTGAAGATTTACCACATCGTTACTTAAATGAAGGATTCTCAGGTGGAGAGAAAAAACGTAATGAAATTTTACAAATGTTAATGTTAAAACCAAATATTGCAATTTTAGATGAAATTGACTCAGGATTAGATGTTGATGCATTACGTATTGTTGGAGAAGCAGTAAACTCAATGCGTGGTGAAAACTTTGGATGCTTATTAATTACTCACTACCAACGTTTATTAGACCATATCAAACCAGACTTCGTTCATATCATGATGAAAGGGCGTATCGTTAAATCTGGTGGACCAGAATTAATTGAACGTATTGATCGTGAAGGATACGATTGGATTAAACAAGAATTAGGAATTGAAGATGAACGAGTAATCGTTGAAGATGAAAAACGTAAAGTCGTATCAATCGGAACATGTGCTACAAAAGAAATGTTAGACCTATAATCTAAACACTGTTTATATAATAAATGTACTGATAAGATTTAAAAGTTATAGATGAAAGGGGTCAGATTGATGACGCAATTACCAACTTGGGTTAATGAAATGCAATCGAAAGCTTTAGCTGCGATGCCTTCATTAAAATTACCAAAAGCAGATCGTACAAATATTAAAAACTGGGCCTTCGATGTCATTGAAGCACAAGCTCCAGTTTCATATAAAGAGAATGAAATCCCAGCAGCAGTTTCGCACTTAGTGAATGCTGATGAACAAAATGTTGTCATCGTATGTGACGGCGTTGTTGTTTACAAGAAATTAAGTGATGCCTTTAATGGAGTTGTATTAGCCAACTTAACAGAGGCTTTAACGGTTCATGAAGATTTATTTAAGTCTCATTTCATGACAGTAACACCAGTAGAAATGAATAAATTAGTGGCAATGCATGTTGCTCATTTAAATAGTGGTTTATTTATCTATGTTCCAAAAAATAAAGTGATTAATGATGTCTTAAATGTTGTATATGTACAAGAAAATGGATCATTAATGAATCACACATTAATCGTGGCAGAACAAAGTTCACAATTCAAATATATCGAAAACTATCATAATACTTCAAAAGCAAATATCAATGCGATTTCAGAAGTTGTTGTTGGTGAAAATGCACATGTTGAATATGCAGCGATGGATCGTTTACACCAAGATTCAACCGTTTACCAATGTCGTAAAGCAAATGTTCAAGCAAATGGACGTTTCTTATTATCATTAGGAGCTTTAAATGACGGAAATACAGTTTCTGAGAACTTAGTCGCTTTAGTTGGGCAAGGGGCAACTGCTGAAGTGAAAACAGTGGCGATTGCTGAAGGCACACAAAAACAAAATATCACGGTCAATATTGAACACTTTGCTCCTTATACAGAAGGACATATTGTCAACCATGGGGTTTCAAAAGATAGTGCTCAATTAACATTCAATGGAATCGGAAAAATTAATAAAGGAATGAATGGATCGAATGCACAACAAGAAAGCCGTGCCATGATTTTATCTGAAACAGCACGTGCCGATGCTAACCCAATTCTTTTAATTGACGAGTATGATGTTAAAGCTGGACATGCGGCTGGTGTGGGTAAAATTGACGAAGAGCAATTATACTATTTAATGAGTCGTGGATTAACGCGTCGTGCAGCTGAAATTTTAATTATTTACGGATTCTTAATGCCATTCATTGATGATATTCGTAGCGAGGTAATCAAATCAGAATTCATGAAGGTTATTGAACGTAAAATTAATGCTTAAAGAGGTGGAGACAATGTCAATCGATGTCAATCGTATCCGTGAAGATTTCCCTATTTTAAAGGAAACGATGAACGGACATCCATTAGTATATTTAGATAGTGGTGCTACAACGTTAAAACCTCAAGTGGTTATTGACGCCGTAAATCATTACAATACGAAGAAAACATCTAATGTTCATCGCGGTGTATACCAATTAAGTAACGATGCAACGGAATTATATGAAGGGGCACGTGAAAAGGTTAAACAATTAATTAATGCTAAAAAGGTAGAAGAAATTGTTTTTACTAAAGGGGCAACGCACGCCCTAAACTTAGTTGCTCAAAGTTATGGTTTATATAATTTAAAAGCCGGGGATGAAATCATTGTTTCTGAGCTAGAACATCATAGTAGCTTCTTACCATGGCAACATGTGGCTCGTGTGACGGGGGCTGTCTTAAAATTCATCCCACTTGATGAAACAGGTCATATTACAGTAGAAAATTTTAAAAAAGTTTTAAGTGATAAGACAAAAGTTGTTGCGATTAACTATGTTTCTAACGTGATGGGATATGTGTCCCCAATTAAAGAAATCACCGCTTTAGCTCGTGAAGTAGGAGCAATCATTTCAGTTGATGCAGCTCAAGCAGCTCCACATATGAAAATTGATGTTCAAGATTTAGATTGTGATTTCTTATCTTTCAGTGGACATAAAATGTGTGGACCAACAGGTGTTGGTGTTTTATATGGTAAATATGAATTATTAAACGCATTAGAGCCAATGGAATTTGGTGGTGAAATGATTGATATCGTTGGTGAAGTAACATCAACATGGAAAGATGCTCCTTATCGTTTTGAAGCAGGGACACCAGTTATTGCTGGAGCTATTGGACTTGGAGCAGCCATCGATTATTTAGACGCAATTGGATTTGATAATATTGCAGCACATGAATTAGAGTTACGAAACTATGCGGTTGAAAAACTTGAAGAATTAGGTGGGGTAACGATTTTTAATCGTGATGCTGAAACTGGAATCATTTCATTTAACATTGATGGGGTTCATCCACACGATGCAGCCACTATTTATGATGCCGAAGGTGTCTGTGTACGTGCTGGACATCATTGTGCACAGCCATTAATGGGATGGTTATGTCAACCAGCCACTTTACGTGCAAGTTTCTATTTATATAATACAAAAGAAGAAGTGGATGCATTTATTGAAGCCACTCGTAAAGGAAAGGAGTTTTTCGACGGTGTCTTTTTCTAATTTAGAGCAATTATATCGCCAAGTTATTATGGATCATTATAAAAATCCTCGTAATAAAGGATTATTACAAGAAGATGGGTATCATGAAGTTCACTTAAAAAACCCAACATGTGGAGATGATATTACGGTTCAAGTTAAAGTAGAGGACGGTAAAATCATAGACTTACGTCATGAAGGAACTGGATGTTCAATTTGTTGTTCATCAGCTTCGGTAATGTCTCAAACATTAAAAGAAAAAACATTAGATGAAGCTCAGCATATTACAAATAATTTTTATGAGTTAGTTAAAGGTAATGAATTCGATGAAGATTTAGATATGGGAGATGCACCAGTTTATCAAGGTGTGTCTAAATTCCCAGCACGTGTTAAATGTGCAACTATTTCATGGAAAGCTGCTGAGCAAGCAATTAACGAAATAAAAAAATAACATAAAAAAAATCATACCAAACCGAAATGGAGGGTTACTGGGTGAGTGCTGAAGTACAAGAGAAAAAACACGAACTTGAAGGCATTGTAACGGATTATAAATATGGCTTCAAAACAGAATATAAAAATTTAAAAGATACAGGAAAAGGAATTTCAGAAGACGTTGTTCGAGAAATCTCAGCTATCAAAGGTGAACCTGAATGGATGTTAGAGTATCGCTTAAAAGCTTATGCACATTTTGCGAAAACACCAATGCCAGAATGGGGACCAGATTTATCAGAAATTAATTTCGATGATTATACGTATTATATTAAACCGTCTGAAAAGACAGAAAATAGTTGGGAAGACGTTCCAGATGAAATTAAAGATACGTTTGATAAATTAGGGATTCCAGAAGCAGAAGCTAAGTTCTTATCTGGGGTTTCAACACAATATGAATCAGAGGTTGTTTACCATAATAACCAAAAAGAACTTGAAGAAGCAGGAGTTATCTTCATGGATACAGATTCAGCATTACGTGAATATCCAGATTTATTTAAAGAATACTTTGGAAAAGTTATTCCTTATGCAGATAATAAATTTGCCGCATTAAATAGTGCCGTTTGGTCAGGTGGATCATTCATTTATGTTCCAAAAGGCGTAAAAATTGAGAAACCATTACAATCTTATTTCCGTATTAATACTGAAAGTATGGGACAATTTGAACGTACATTAATCATTGTTGATGAAGGGGCAGATATTCATTACGTTGAAGGATGTACGGCACCAACTTACTCAGCTGATTCATTACACTCTGCAGTTGTTGAAATTTATATTCGTAAGGGTGGACGTTGTCGTTACTCAACGATTCAAAACTGGTCAAATAATATCTTAAACTTAGTAACGAAACGTGCAGTATGTGAAGATTATGCTCATATGGAATGGATTGATGGAAATATCGGTTCAAAAATTACGATGAAGTATCCTGCGTGTGTCTTAAAAGGTGAAGGTGCAAAAGGAACAACAATTTCAATTGCATTTGCTGGAGAAGGACAAATTCAAGATGCGGGTGCCAAAATGATTCACTTAGCACCAAATACATCTTCAACAATTATTTCAAAATCATTATCACGTGGTGGAGGAAATGTAACATATCGTGGAATTGTAGAACATGGCAAAAAGGCTAAAGGTGCCAAGTCTCATGTTGAATGCGATACAATTATCTTAGATGATATTTCAAAATCAGATACAATTCCATATAACATTGTTAAAAATGATGATGTAACGATTCAACATGAAGCAACAGTTTCAAAAGTTTCAGAAGAGCAATTATTCTATTTAATGAGCCGTGGATTAACTGAAGAACAAGCAACAGAAATGATTGTTATGGGATTCATTGAACCGTTCGCAAAAGAGTTACCAATGGAATATGCGGTTGAGTTAAACCAATTATTAAGACTTGAAATGAATGGATCAATCGGCTAATCAACGATTAGCTGTTTAAATTTTAATTAAATCATTCTTTAAAAAGACTAAGTCCATATTAAGACTTAGTCTTTTTACTTTATTTGTTAACTAATAAAATTGTATTAAAGTGTCGAAAAATGAGACACTATTAACGAAAGGAGTGATTCACATGTGTGTAAAAAACGTTGGACGCATGGACGCCTATGTTCGAATTAGTGCCGGATTAATGATGGTTAGTTTAGGAATTATGAAGCATAAAGGATGGATGGCTGCACTTGGTAGTATGAAAGTTGCAGAGGGAATCACCCGTTATTGCCCCGTTTTAGATGCGCTTAATCTATCAACACTAAGTGATGAGGAATTATTAGACGAAGCACTTGGTAGTTGTGTAATTGACATCGAAGAAGATGATGACGATGAATTTGAAGAGTTAGAACATCAATGCGGTTGTCATCATGAAGATTAAAATAAATAATGGGTGCATATATTAATTATATTTAAATACTAAAAGTCACTATAAAATTTTATAGTGACTTTTTTAATTAACTTATAACAAGTGATTAGTTTTTTATTTCATTCAAGAGAGGGGCTGTTTAAGTATTCATCTTATATTAATGGTTTGAAGAAATAATAAAATGTTAATTGTATTGAAGGACGATTAAAAACGTGAAATATTTAATCATTGAAGGTGGCGTCAAAAATCCATCAGCCATGAATGAAATTATTTTTGAAGAATATATTTAATATGTTCAAAAGGGAATGAGTCTAGACTTAATCTTAATGTCTACATTAAAAGCAGATATAAATGGCTAATTATTCATTATGATTGAAATGGTAGAAAAATATTTAACTACCGAATCATTTAAAGTTGCGGGGATACAAGCGTATAGAGGAATTGAGTTTGCATCCCCACATTATTTTAATCAATCATTGATGGAATGATTTAATTGTTAATTTTGAAGAAAGTTTCCATTATTGAGTTAAAGATATTAATAAAAAACTGAGAAAGGAGAACTGCTTTGTCGTCGCTTACTCAGTTTTTTAGTTTGATTAGAATAGCTTCTATTATCGGTACACGTTTTATAATGGAAAATCATCAACTTCTAAGTCGCGATTTGGGTTAGTATTCGGTTCAGAGATTTCTTTTAAAGCAATTTCAGCACGCCCATCAGTTAGTTGATGAACTGCTAAATCACCAAGTGAAATCATTCCAACTAATTTATGGTTATTGTCGACAACTGGTAGGCGACGAACTTGTTTATTGGCCATTAAAGAGATTGCTTCCCCAACTTCAGCTGTTTCTATAATTGTATGAACAGGATGGGTCATTACATCTTCCACTTTTGTATTCATAGGAAGAATGTCTGCAAACACACGAACAACAATGTCACGATCAGTTACAATCCCAATAACTTGTGATGATTCATCAATGACCGGAAGTGATCCAATATCATATTTTTTCATTAACCTTGAAGCATTTAAAACCGTTTCATTAGGTGCTAGTGCTTCGATGCCATCTGTCATAAATTGTTTTACTTTCATAAACAGCACTCCTTGTATACAAATTTCATTTCTAGTTTGTACAATCGATAGATCCTTATGCTTGAAATTGTTTAAAATATCAAAGGACGCTATTTATTAACATTTTTTATCACTTACTCTAGGCTTTTTGCATAGGTTATAGAGAGGTGATAAGTTGTGTTACATGTAAATAAAATTAACATTGAAGGTTATGATTTCTTAACTTATGAGGTAGAGTTACCTAAAACGACATTATTTATTGTGTCTTATGAAAAAGTAGGATACATTATGTGTGCAGCGCTAGATATTGATTTCTTTAATAACACTGAAAAATTACGAGCTCGAAAAATTATTGCAGGACGTGCAGAGGGAGTTCGTAGTATTGAACAGCTTTTAGAAGCTCCATTAGCTAAAGTAACAGTGGCATGTGAGGAACTAGGGATTAAACCAGGTATGATTGGAAAAGATGCCTTAGTATTGATGGCAAAAAGTTTAGAAAAGTGAGAATATTAAAAGATTATCTCTTTCATGAGATAATCTTTTTTTATGAAATTAATAAAAGTAAGAAAAAGTATAGATATGTCTGTTATCTTTCAAAATTAGACAAATGAATCATCCATTCTTCGTTATAATAACAATAAAGTGATTGGGCTATGAGTTGAAAAAGTGTAATGCTTTACAGTAACAACAGTTCTTTTGAATCAGATAATGTAGATTATAATTAAAAGGACTAGGTCTAGACTATCACTGTTGTTTACTAAGGGGGAAATGTGAATGTTTGAATTTGAATTAGTACAAGAGAATCGCCAATTATTTAAGAATGAGATTAAAAAGAATTTAGTAAAAAAAATGAAGCCGTATTGTCAATTTACTGAGATTGATCGATATCTTTTTAGTGAAGGAACACATAAACAACTTTATAAGAAATTTGGTGCTCATGTCGTTCAGAATGAGAATGGAGATTTAGGAACTTATTTTTGTGTGTATGCACCACATGCAAAAGCTGTATCCGTTGTTGGTGATTTTAATAATTGGAATGGAACTCATCATGAAATGATTGGAGATCATGGAATCTGGTCGCTATATATTCCAAAGTTAAAATCTGGTGAAACATATAAATATGAAATTACAACTTCATGGGGGGCAAAAATTCTTAAAGCTGATCCATATGCTTTCTATGCTGAGCATCATCCACATACTGCATCAGTTGTTTATGATATTGAAGATTTTGAATGGACAGATGAGGCTTGGGTGGAAGCACGTAAACAATCTAATATCTTCGAACAGCCACTTAACATTTATGAATTACATTTAGGATCATGGCGCCGAGGTGAAGATTTAGTTGAGGCGGAGAATTTCCATAGTTATGCAGAAATTGTTGACGATTTAATTGAGTATGTACTTGAACATAGTTATACGCATATTGAGCTAATGCCACTTTATGAGCATCCATTCGATGGATCATGGGGATATCAAGCAACTGGTTATTATGCAGCAAGTAGCCGTTATGGTGAACCGAAAGATTTAATGATGTTTATTAACCGTTGTCACGAAGCAGGAATTGGTGTGATTATGGATTGGGTTCCAGGTCATTTTTGTCGTGATGCACATGGGTTATATCAATTTGATGGTGAACCTGTTTATGAATATCCATTTCCAGATGCTGCAATTTCTGAATGGGGAACAGCGAATTTTGATTTAGCAAAAGGTGAAGTCCGAAGCTTTTTAATTTCAAATGCATTATTTTGGATGAAATATTATCATGTCGATGGTTTTCGTGTCGATGCTGTTGCTAACATGATTTATTGGGGCGGAAATAAAGATCGAGGTGAGAATCATGGAGCCATCGAGTTTTTAAAACGATTAAATACAGCACTCTTTGCTGAAGATGATAAATTATTAATGATTGCTGAAGATTCAACAAGTTATCCATTAGTAACAGCTCCGGTATCAGTAGGAGGGTTAGGATTTAGTTATAAATGGAACATGGGATGGATGAATGACACATTAGATTACATTGAGTTAGATAATATATATCGCCCATATCATCATAATTACATCACCTTTTCGATGGCCTATGCTTATAGTGAGAATTTCATTTTACCATTTTCACATGATGAAGTTGTACACGGTAAAAAGTCATTAGTAGATAAAGCACCAGGAGACTATTGGCAAAAAATGGCTCAGTTTAGATTATTGTGCACATATCAAATGACCTTACCTGGGAAAAAACTTAATTTCATGGCCAATGAGATTGCGCAGTTCCATGAGTGGAAAGATAAAGAACAAGTTGATTGGCATTTATTAAAATATCCTGCGCATGATGCATCGAATCGTTATATTAAAGATTTAAATAAAACATATTTAAATGATGCAGCATTCTGGGAATTAGATCACTCATTTGAAGGATTTGAGTGGATTGATGTTAATAATAATGAGCAAAGTATGTTCTCATATATTCGTAAAGCAAAAAATCCAGATGATTTTGTAGTCGTTGTATTAAACTTTAAACCTGTGGCATATCATCAATATCGAGTAGGTGTTCCAATGGAAGGGGAATATGTAGAGATTTTAAATAGTGACCGTGATTATTATCATGGATCAAATCAATATAATGGGTTACCTTTAAGCTCACAAGAAGGAGTCACTCATGGAAAGCCTTATTTTGTTGAAATGACTATTCCACCTTTTGGAGCGGTTATCTTAAAATATCAAGCCAAACCTTTAAAAGAAGACGTTTTATTAGATGAAAAAGAGGATGTTGAAAGTGTATTAGAGGAAGATGTTATAAACATTAACATCGATTAGTTTGAAGAATTAGAGGGGGGATGAGGGATGGCTGTTAACGTTGTTGCTATGATATTAGCGGGAGGAAAAGGAACTCGCTTAAAAGAATTAACCATTCATCGTCCCAAACCTGCTGTTTCATTTGCAGGAAAGTATCGCTTAATTGATTTTGTATTAAGTAATTGTACGAATTCAGGGATTGATCAAGTAGGGGTTTTAACACAGTACGAACCATTAGAGTTAAATAGTTATATTGGAGAAGGTAGTTCATGGGATTTAGATGTACATGGGGCCTCTGTCTCGGTGATGGGGCCTTATACCTCTCGTGATTACGGCTTTTTATGGCAAGGTGGAACAGCAGAAGCAGTTATTTTAAATCTGCCATTTGTTGAGCAGTATAATCCGGACTATTTATTAGTGTTATCTGCTGATCATATTTATAAGATGGATTATCGAAAATTAATCGATTATCATATTGAGAAAAATTCTGAATTAACGATTTCAGCCATTCGTGTACCAGAAGAAGATACAAATAGATTTGGTATGTTAAAGGTGGATGATCAAAATCATGTGATTGACTTTGAAGAAAAGCCAAAGCAAACGGATAGCCGCTTAGCTTCTATGGGAGTATATGTGTTTAGCTGGCAAAGATTTAAAGAAGATATCGTTCATAAATACTATAAGCACCTTTATGATGGAGTTGATTTTGCTCAAGATGTAATTCCCCATTTTATTGAAACTGATTGTGCAGTGTATGCTTACGAGTATGAGGGGTATTGGCGCGATGTTGGAACAGTTGAAGGTTATTGGAAAGCACATATGGATTTATTAGATCCTGATAATGACTTAAATTTACACGATTATAGTTGGCCTATTTTTTCCAAAACCCCAAATTTACCTCCACATCATATTTTAAAAGGTGCAAAGGTTCGTAATGCTTGGTTAAATGAAGGAAGTATGATTTTTGGTGAAATATATGACTCGATTATTGGGCATCATTGCGTGGTTCAGGAACGTTCGATTGTCGAAAAGAGTGTTATTTTAACAAAGGCTTATATTGACCATGATTGCCATATTAGTTATGCCATTATTGGCGATGACGTTATTATTCCAGCTCATACTGATATTCAAGGGGATGAAAATCATATTATATTAGTGACTAATGATAATTTGGAAGAAATTCTTGAGAATCAAGGTAGGGGGGATGAATAATGAAGAATAAGGCTTTATGTGTGATTGATGGAACGAATACGTCACAATCACTACAAAACTTATTAAATCAACGCTGTGTCGCAGCTTTACCCTTCGCTGGTCGTTATCGTTTAGTTGATTTTGCATTATCGAATGCTGTGCATTCTGGAATTACAAATGTCTCTATTTTTCCAGATGGTGATTATCACTCATTAAGTGATCATATTCGTTCGGGAAAATTTTGGGGGTTAGATCGTAAGGTTGATGGTCTTTTCTTGTTACCGCCTAAAAAAGAGGTGAGTGCGATTGCGAATACATTGACTTTTGCGAGGATGAGAGAATATATTGAATATTTTCTACGTTCAAGACAGACGTATGTTGTTATGTATCATGCTAATATTATTACCACCATTCGATTTGAAGAGCTTGTTAAATCTCATATTGAATCAGGAGCTGATGTGACGCAAGTATACTATCGTAATAAACCTGTGAGTATCTTTGTTTTATCACGTGAGTATTTGATTGAGTTAATTTTAAGGCATGAAATTTCACCATATCAAACAGTAATGGATTTAGTTGAGATGAATGATGGAATTAAAATCAATCAATATCAACATACGTTATATACCCGTACAATAGATTCCATTTTATCTTACTATCGTGCGAATTTAGATATGTTACACTATGAGTACGGCTTTCAAATCTTCTTACTGGAACGTCCTGTTTTAACGAAAACGAAGGATGAATCCCCAACGTTTTATACGAAACAGGCTGATGTCAGTAATTCAATGATCGCAAATGGCTGTCATATTGAGGGGAAGGTTGAAAACTGTATTCTATTTCGTGATGTAACGATTAAGCGCGGGGCAATTGTAAGGAATTCGGTTATTTTACCGGGAACGGTGATTGGTGAAAACAGTATTGTTGAACAAGTTATTACAGATAAGCATGTTTATATTAGTGATGGCGCAAGGTTAAGCGGACAAGAGTATACACCTGTTGTGATTGGAAAAGGACAGCGTGTTATCGGAAATAAAGGGATTAATGTCGTTCAAATTTCAACGGAATGCGTTCCTTTCTATAAAACAGGAGGCTTGGCTGACGTAACATCCGAATTAACGCAGGAGTTAATTAATCAAGGATTAAATGTTGATGTGATTCTCCCGCTGCTTAATTCCTTAGCTGAACGTTATCAAGAAAATTTAAGTCATGAATTCCGTTCTGTTGCGGTGATTAATCAGTTAGAAGTGCCATATGATGTGTACCGCTATTCAAAGGATGGGATTAATTATTACTTCATCTCCTGTGGAGAGTTAACGTGTGAGAAGCTATATGGCTATAGTGATGATTGTCGACGCTATGAATTATATTGTTATTTAACCCTCGATTTTATTGAAAAATGTGGATTGAAATATGACGTGGTTCATTG
Organism: Turicibacter sp. H121; assembly: GCF_001543345.1. Lineage (NCBI taxonomy): Bacteria > Bacillati > Bacillota > Erysipelotrichia > Erysipelotrichales > Turicibacteraceae > Turicibacter > Turicibacter sp. H121. Next base: position 1,915,146 of record NZ_CP013476.1, read on the forward strand.
TCATGATTGGTTGACGGGATTAGTTCCTTATTTTATGAAGTATGTGTTTATGAAGCGAAGCAATTATTTTATGTTTACGAAAACCGTCTTTACGATTCATAACATTCATTATCAAGGAATTTGTGATGTATCAGATTTAGCAATTATCTCGCAGTTTGATTCAATTCCAAATGAAGTGATGTTGTTTGAAAAGGTTAACTTCATGAAGACAGCAATTGTCATCAGTGATGAAGTTACAACAGTTTCTAAAACATACTGTAATGAAATCTGTTATCCATACTTTGCTGAAGGTTTGGATCGCTTTATTGTCGCACGTAAAGATCATCTTCATGGCATTTTAAATGGAGTTAATTATAATTATAATAATCCAGCAACGGATTTGAGTATTTATAAACGTTACTCGGCCAAAAATGTAGAGGTCAAAAAAGAAAATAAATGTCAAATGCAACGCGAGCTTGGACTCCGAGTCGATCCGAATGTACCGGTCATTGGAATGGTTTCGCGTTTGGTTGAACAAAAAGGCTTTGATTTAATTTTAAAAGTTTTTGAAGAGCTCATGCGTGAAAATGTTCAATTTGTATTGTTAGGTGATGGAGATTATAAGTACACTAGTTTCTTTAAAGCAATGGCACAAAAATATCCAACTAAAGTTTCTGTGAATATCGGTTTTTATTCCTATAATTCACAGATGATTTATGCAGGAAGTGATCTGTTTTTAATGCCATCGAGATTTGAACCATGTGGAATTAGTCAGATGATTGCCTTGAAGTATGGAACGATACCAGTTGTTCGTGAAACAGGTGGGTTAAAAGACACGATTATCCCATATAATGAATTTATTCAGTATGGAAATGGATTTGGATTTGCCCATTATAATGCGCATGATATGTTATTTACACTAAAGCGCGCGATTAATTTCTATCACATGCCAGAACATTGGAATAAGCTCGTTCAAAGCGCAATGGCACAAGATTTAAGTTGGAAAAGTTCAACAGAACAGTATATTAACCTCTATCGAAATTTAATAAACGAAGAATAAAGAACCAAAATTTCATTGGTTCTTTTTTTATAGTCTTTAATCATAAATGAGATAAAAAGGTTATTAAAAAATAAGAGATTATATGAAGGAATAATCTCATGTATCTGATTTACTCAATCTATACTTTTTTGAATAGAGGGCAATCTCTATTTGATTATTGAAAGAGTTAATAGAGACTCAATAGGGATAACGTTAAATGCTATTTCTATACATAAATAGATCAACTATTTACATGACCTCCGTGTAAGTTAAACTTTTAAAATATCAGCGATTATTATATAGAAGTAGTAGAATTTTTTGCAATTTAAAAAAGTTACAGATTTTTATAGCTCTCTACTTTTCACAACACGAATTCCATCACAAGAAAAATATACAAGATGCTATTTGCATCTTGTATTTCCTAGCTCTTTATGAAGTTTAATTCAAGCGAGTTTAAATTGGGTTAATTTAGTTGGTGAAATTTCTTCAGCGAACTCTGATTCAACTAATTTTAGGCAAGCGGTCAAACAGAGTTCTTTTGACATAAACTTATTTTTAAGCAAGTGTTCTGTTGGAGATGATGATATTTTATATTTCCAAAGAAGTTATATTAAAGTATCGGTTCAATATTTCACAGAGCAAGTCTTTTTAAATCCTTATGAAGGTGACAAAAAAACAGAAGATCAAGAAGATAATGGTTAAATCCAGAGAAAAAAATGTAAAAAATCCATTGTTTTTATCTACAAAAGGAACGCGTTACATGGGAAACAATGCTTTAATATCAATGATTATCTGCTATAATAAGCTTATGAAATGGAAAAATGTGTAACGTCGGAGGGGTGTTACATATATGGAAGGGAGATATCTTCTCATGGCTAATGTATTTGCTAATAAAGATGTATTCAAAGAAGCGTTTCAAACACGTGTGGAACAAATTTATGGAGTTAAATTCGAAGAAAGTACACCACATCAACGATATTTCACGCTTGGGACACTTGTTCGTGAGTATATCTCATCAAATTGGATTGAGACAAATGAGGCAATTGTAGAGGGGAAACACAAACAAGTCTATTATTTCTCAATGGAATTTTTGATGGGACGTTTATTAACTAATAATATTATGAACTTAGGCATTCGCTCAGTGATCGAAGCTGGGATGAATGAATTAAATATTGAATTAAATGAATTAGAACGTATTGAAGCTGATGCGGGTCTTGGTAATGGAGGACTTGGACGTTTGGCAGCTTGCTTTATGGATTCCATTGCTTCATTAGGATTACCTGGTCACGGGAATGGGCTTCGCTATCGATATGGTTTCTTTGAACAAAAAATCATTGATGGTTATCAAGTAGAGGTTCCAGATAAATGGTTACAACGTGGCTATGTTTGGGAAGTTCGTAAATCAAATGAATCAGTTGAAGTTCCATTCTATGGACAGGTGACAGTTGAGCATGTTGATGGAAGAGACGTATATAAACATGTTCCAACTGAGTATGTTCGTGCCGTACCTTATGATGTTCCTGTTGTAGGCGACATTTCAAATGGAAATAAGACGGTGAATACGTTACGTTTATGGTCATCAGAACCAACAGAAAATAAATATCCAGATCATCTTTCAGCCGTTGAATATGAAAAAGGTGTTCGTAATATCTCAGAGTTCTTGTATCCAGATGATTCAACAACGGAAGGAAAAATTTTGCGTTTAAAACAACAATATTTCTTTGTTGCAGCAGGGGTACGTTGGGCAGTTCGTCAACACAAAGAGACTTATGGAACGCTTGATAATTTCCATGAAAAAAATGTGTTACATATCAACGATACACACCCAGCGCTAATCGTTCCTGAATTAATGCGTATTTTAATTGATGAAGAAGGTTATGGTTGGGATGAAGCATGGGAGATTACGCAACATTCATGTGCTTACACGAACCACACGATTTTAGCTGAAGCGCTTGAAAAATGGCCAGTTCGTTTATTCCAACCGTTATTACCACGTATCTATATGATTACAGAAGAAATTAATCGCCGTTATTGTTTACAATTATTAGAGCGTTATCCAAATCAACCACAAAAGGTTGCAGAGTTAGCGATTATCGGTTATGATCAAGTTCGTATGGCTCACTTAGCAATTGTTGGATCATTTAGTATCAATGGGGTAGCACAATTACATACAGATATCTTGACACATATTGAAATGAAAGATTTCTATGATATGTATCCAGACCGATTCAATAATAAAACAAATGGAATTACACACCGTCGTTGGCTATTACATTGTAATCCAGAATTAACAAATATTTTAGATAAGCAAATTGGAACAGGATATCATACAAACACATTTGAACTAGCGAAGTTAGAGAAAAAAGTTAAAGATAAAGCAGTTCGAGAAGCTATTACGAAAATGAAATATGCACGTAAAAAAGCATTAGCAGAACGTATTGAACGTGAACAAGGAGTTAAATTAGATCCAAATTCTATTTTTGACATTCAAGTAAAGCGTCTTCATGCGTATAAGCGTCAGCTATTAAATGCGATGCATATCATGTATTTATATAATCGTTTAAAAGAAGATGAAGTATTTAAAGAAAACTTCCATCCACAATCATTTATCTTTGGTGCAAAAGCAGCCTCAGGGTATTATTTTGCAAAGAAAGTTATTAAGTTAATTAATTCAATTGCCGAAAAAGTAAATAACGATCCAGAGACATCTGATTTATTAAAAGTGGTCTTCGTCGAAAACTATAATGTGACGTATGCTGAGTTAATTATGCCAGCAGCTGATTTATCGGAACAAATTTCAACAGCTTCAAAAGAGGCTTCAGGAACAGGGAATATGAAGTTCATGATGAATGGGGCTATCACAATTGGAACAATGGATGGGGCGAACGTTGAAATTCATGAATTAGTTGGAGATGACAATAGCTTTATCTTTGGTTTAAGTGCGGATGAAGTAAATGACTATTATCAAAATGGTGGCTATAATCCATGGGATCTTTATAACTCAGACTCACGCATTCGTCGTGTGCTAGATCAATTAGTGAATGGATTCTTAACACCAGATACAGAAGAGTTCCGTGATATTTTTAATGCAGTGACACATAATGGAGATGAATACTTCGTATTAAAAGATTTCGATGCTTATGTTCGTGCTCAAGAAGCTGCAAATCAAACGTATAAAAATCGTAAAAAATGGACTGAAATGTCAATGATTAATATTGCACGTTCTGGTAAATTCTCATCAGATCGTACCATTCAAGAGTATGCAGATCAAATTTGGCATTTAGAAAAATTAAAGTTTTAATAAATATTAATAGAAGCAACCCTTTTGGGGGTTGCTTTTTTGATTCATTAGTATCTTTTTTTAAGGAATTTAAAAAGAGATACCCTCAAACGAGAGTATCTCTAAATAGATTTAGCCAATAATTGATTCGTATAAGTTTGATTTGGCTGCAAAGTATTTTGTTGAGACATCAGCATAAGCTTTATATGTTTCCTCAATGGTTGAGAAGTCATGATTTAATGCATTGAAGTATTGGATAGCATCACTCGGTTTTTTTGTGTAAAACATTTCTTCTGTTTTAGCTAGCTTTGAGTTTAATGCTTCAATTTGTTTATATAGAAGTGATAATTCATTTAGACGAGTTGTTTCTAATTCAATAGCTTCATCTGCTAATTTTTTTTGCTCAGCTGATAATTTTGACGTCGTATTTTCTAACTTATTGGTTAAATCCATATTTATTAAGTCTGTTAATTGTGACTGTAATAGTTGAGTATTTTGATAAGCTGTATTGAATTGTTCAAAGGTAGTTGTTACATCTGTTTCTTCTGTATAGGTTTCGCCAATTGTAATTAAGTTCTGTACAGATAATTGTAATTCATTTAAATTTTTTGCCATTGATTGAGTATTTACTTCAATATTTTGTTCAATTTTTGTATCAATATTACTTAAGGCTGTATAGGTTCTTATTTCAGGAACCTGATATGAAAAGGCAGCCGTTAATCCAATCACTAAAATAGCAAGTAAAATAACGATTGATAATACTTTTTTCATGATGGGTACCTCCTAAATTTCGTCACTATGGAAGAAGTTTCGAGTAAAGTGTTGCTCTGGATTATAAGGTAAAAATTCATAACCTAGACTTTGATAATATTCTATAACACGTGGTAAAGCTTCTAATGTTGAATTTTTTTCATGGAATAAGACAACTAAGTTGGTTGCATCTTTTCTTAGCTCTGTATAGTGTTGAACATTTTCAAAGACTTGGTTGGCATCAGTATATTTCCAATCAAGAGAATCAACGTCCCAATCCCAACATTTAAATCCTGCTTCATTTAAAGCTTTAATATGTTCAGGTTTGAAAGTGCCTCCTCCAGTTCCATAAGGTGCACGACATAATTCACTTTTGAATCCACCAGTTATTTCTTCAATTAAAGCTTGCTCTTCTTTTAATTCAGCAACAAAGTTAGCAGGTCCATTCTCACCATATAAGTGATTGTAGTTATGAGTCATTGTATGCATTCCAATGTAATGACCTGAGTCCTTCATACGTTGTAATAATTCTTTTGAGTTAGCGTTATTACTTATAGAGGTTCCTAACACAAAGAATGTTCCTTTAACATTATACTGGTCTAAAAGATCCATTATTTTTGAAGCGTTATTAGATGGCCCATCATCAAATGTTAAATAGACAAATTTAGCTTCTTGATTATGCCAGCGTTTAATTGGTGTTGTTTTTTCAAATGTTAATTGTTCAACAGGCTGTTCATTGTAAGTTAAATGTCTGCGTTGTTGCGAGAGGTTGGCAAAAAGTCCTCCTACAATGATCGCAACGATTACCAAACTAAATACGATATAAAATAATGGTGATGGTTGCTTTTTAGTTGAGTAGTAGTTTCGATTATAGTTTCCCATAAATAATCTCCCTTTCATTTAATGTATGTCTAATTGTTCATTATTTTCTAATATAATTAGATCTTCCTTCACTGGAAGGCATTTTTTAAGATAATGAATAAGCTCTTGTTTGGTTTTAAATTTAATTAATTGATATGGATAAATTGGGGCATATTTTTCTAAATAGTATAAATCAGTAGCTGTATAAAATAAAAGTCCTGATTGTTCAATATAAACTTGGTTATGACTTTTATCATATATGAAAAGATTGATTAACGATAATTGTTCAGGTGGATGAAAAGATAGTGTTCGGCTTTTCCAAGTCTTTTTAATTTCATTAATCATTTGTTGTTGATCACTGTCAGAGACTTCAATAGGAGCATAAAGGGCTGTAAAGAGTTTGAATTGATCTGAAGATAAAGTAGCATATGGATTAGTTTCTATCAGATCTAAATCAAAACTAGAGATGTTAAATATTGAATCTGATTGAAGTTTTAAATAATGATTAAATAGGCGAAAGGACAAAAGTTTAGAATCCAAATCATAATAAGGTAAGTTGTTTTCATACCAGGTATCCATCAACTCTTTAGCTGGATACTCAATTTTAGAAGTACTCATCTTTGTTTTAATGAGTTGATCTTTCTTCATCATATTATTGTAATCAGAAATAGTATTCCAAAATAGTGTTAAATCCTTTTGAGGAATCGTTTTGGGAATGAGAGTTTCTAATAGTTGTTTTGATTGTTGATCGTCAAGATTAGAGTAGGTATAGGTGTCTTTTTTTACAAGGTAACCCCCTATGAGAATAAGAGTTAATAGCCAAAAGATTATTAGTTTACGTTTCATTTAAGTTCATCTCCATCGGTAGATTGATGATGAATTCAGGATAGCCCATATATCCTGGGGCGATTTCATAACGATCAAAAGAAATAACAACTTGTCCTTGTTCATTAATATAAAATTTTTCTTCATTTTCAAGAACTTCAAAAATATTAATCTCATCAAAGAAGAGCATATTTTCATCTTCTTTCTTTTTAGATTCAATTTGTTTATAGATTTCAGTTCCTACTTTTGTTAAATAATCAGGACCAAATAATGTCCGAAGTGTGATGTGACCTCCAGTTTGTAAATCAACGTTGTAGTAGTATTGTTCTTTATCAACTGTAGAGTAAGGAATATTCTCATACTTTTTAATGATAAATGATAAATATCGATCATTATAGAACGTTGTTTGATAGTCAACCTCAACTAATAATGGTTCGATTTGAGACGGCTTGTATCCTGCTTGAATGTAAGTATCATAAAGTTCTTTAGCTAACTGTTCTGATTTAGAGACGCTGAAATCAATTTGTTTTTTTATTTCATAATTGATTCGATCTTCGAGTTCATTATTTCCTGTATTTTCAAGCACAGGGATCCTAACATAAATATTTTTCATCTCATCCATTGTTTGATAGTTTCTAAAGGTTAAGACTTTAACAATCTGAGTTAAGAGTGGAATATCTGATAAGTTGCTAGCTAACACAGGGGAGGTGTTTAAAAGAATCACAAAGACAGTAGTCATTGCAAGGGTTAGAGGAACAAGAAGTTTAAAGAAATGTCTTGTTGATCGAGGTGGAGAAGTTTCATTAACGGTTTGTTGGATGATTTCACTTAAGTTATCAGGAACTTCAATCTGGTCATATATTTTTTTCGTATTTTTAAGCTTATTCATAAGGGTTAATCTCCTTATAATTGAGTTTTAATAGTTTTAATGCTTGGTAAAGTCTTGATTTAACCGTACTTAAGTTAGTATTTGTAATAGTTGAGATTTCTTCAAGAGTCATTTCTTCATAAAACCTTAAAATGATAATTGTTTTTAGTTTATCGGGTAATTTATTGACTTCTTGGTATAAATTTAATTCATCCAAGTTGTATAAATCAGAGTGTGGAATCTGTTCAATTTCTGATGAAAAAGTGAGTAGTTGCTTATTCGTTCGAAGATAAGTCAGACTTTCATTAACGAGAATGCGATAAAACCATGTTTTAAGAAATTGAATATCTCTTAAAGATTGATATTTAGTTAAAGCTTTATAGATAGCATTTTGAACAACATCAAGGGCTGCTTGTTCTTCACGCGTATAACTATATGCAAATCGATAAAAGTGCTCTTGATTTGTTGTTACAAACGTAACAAGCTGTTCATAAATATCTTCCTTGTTATTTATTTTGAACACAACTGTGAATCTCCTTCCAACCTCATCCTGTTAATTTAGTTATCTTTAACAGTCCTCCATTTATTAGACGTATATTTGCCTAAAAAAGTTTAAATAAAATAAAAAAAATGTTCTTTTTTAGCTTATTTTATGTAATTAAAGCAAAAATAATGCTTAAAGGAGCGGTATTAATGGAAAAACGCTGTGAATTATGCGAACGTAGTGATATCAAATTAACCAAACATCATTTAATTCCAAGAGAAGAAGGTGGAACAGAAAAAGATATTGTCATGATTTGTTCAGATTGTCATCGGCAAATCCATGCTTCGTATTCAAATCAAGAGTTAGCACTTCGATTATTTTCTATTGAAGCGTTAAAAAGCGACGAAAAATTAAAAAAGTTTATTCGATTTATAAAGAAGCAACCTGTATCAAAACGGATATCTATTGCCAAGTCTAGAGATAGAAAGTGTAAATAATTGATAATTTATTAAGGGAATAAGATAGTATCTATAAGCCATTAAAAGAGCGAAGATTAAAAAGTTGAATTTCATATTTCAGTTTTTAGTCTGATGGTGTTGTAAAAAGAAGAGTTTGTTTCAAGGTTAGTATTGCAAAATATGAACTATATGTTAGGGGGATGTATCGTGGAAGTATAAATCTCATTCATTTTTTTCTAGAGTGCGGTCATTCAGTTTATAAAAGTTCTAATAGGTAAAGCAATGAAGGAGGTAGCGGTTTAGGAGCCAAGTGAGTATGGAATGTTAAGGATAAAATCTTAATTTAGATAGTTTCGTTTTAAATTGTGCTCCTAGACGAGTACATACTGGTGATGAATAGATAGATTTGAACGAGTGTATAATCACTTAACATAGGTGTTAACACCATCAGCTATAAAAAAAAGACTGCGAAGCTTTGCAGTCTTTAGTATGATAGTTGATAAATTAAGAAGCGTTCTCGATGATCACGTTTGTAGTTAGGTAAAGTGATTTCTTGTTTCAGTGTAAATGCGGTACGATGTTCAAGGAAGTATTGATATTCATCTGAAGCATAATAAAGAATTAGTTCAACTTCTCGAGGCGTATTTTCTAGTGAGATTAAAATATTCTCCACGATCTTTCTAAAAATTTGAATGGAGAATGGATTAAAGAAATAGAATTTGTTATCTGTTGGTTGAATGAGGTAGTCTTCAGCTAAACAGCAATAAAAATCAATGCAATCTTTTGGGCGACGATGTTTTTTTAGATAGTTATCTTTATTTCGCATTGCATCCTCATAAAAGGTTTCGTTTAATTCTATTCCTATGACATGCGCATGAAAATAATGTTGGATATAGAAGTTTAAACGTCCTTTTCCACACCCGTAATCAACGACATGGTCGGTTGATTTGAGCTGATATTGTTCAAATAAATAATTTAGCATCTCATAAGGGGTTGGTTCATATCTGTGATAAAGATGAGAGGTATGATATTTATCAACACCACCTGTTTCAATATTTAATAACGTTTCATAATCTTTTTCATTCATTTCATTTATCCTCGTTTATTGTGATGATTTAATTGTATGAGTTTATCCAAAAAGTTTCAAGAGAATATGTGTGGATAACTCATAAAAAGGAGAGATTTAATTGAATAAGTCTAATAATAGAGTTCAGATTAAAAGCCCTAGCTTTGAGGAGTTAGGCTATGTCAAAAAGCTTTGAGCAGATGAAGAGACGATGCGTGATGTTGGTGGGATTATTGAATTTGCACTCGAGCGTCATCAAAGTTGGTATGAACGTATGGTGAAACCAGGTGATGGCTGTAATGTCTATTGTTTGGTTTATAACGAAAATCAGAGGCCAATTGGTGAGATTAGTTTTCATTGTTATGATGAAAATGAAAAAAGTGCCTTGTTTAATATTAAGATACAAGCTCGTTATCGAGGGAGAGGATATGCTAAAGCCACAATGGATTTAATGCTTGATTATTATTTTAATGAGGTTGGTGGCGAAGTCATGATCGATGAGGTCATAAATGAACGTGGGATTCGCGTCCTTATGAGTTATGGTTTTGAAAAGGTAGATAAAACTGAAGTTGGAATATTGTTAAGATTAACAAAAGACAAGTTTAATCAAATTCAAAAGAGTGACTAAATGTTACTCTTTTTTAGGATGACATTGACGTTTGATGAATATCTTTTATATAATAGAAAGCTGTATGTCATTTTTATAAAAGTGAGGTTATCGATGAAAGATTTAAGGCAAGAGTGGTTAGGGAACACAAAAGGTGATATTTTAGCAGGAATTGTTGTGTTTATGGCGTTAATCCCAGAAGTGATGGGTTTTATGATTGTAGCAGGTGTTGACCCGATGGTTGGGGTGTATGCAACGTTTTGCATGACGATGATTACGGCTATTTTTGGAGGTCGTCCAGGGTTAATCTCAGCTGCAGCGGGAGCCATGGCATTAGTTTTAGCAAATTTAGTTCGTGATTATGGGATTGAATATATGTTTGCAGCAACTATTTTAACGGGGATTTTACAAGTTATTTTTGGATATTTAAAAATCGGGAATTTACTAAAGTTTATTCCTAAACCAGTGATGCATGGATTTGTGAATTCACTTGGAATGATGATGTTTATTTCGCAGTTAGAACATTTCCAAGGAAATTCTATCTTATTGCTACTAGGTGCAATTGGAATTGCGATTATTTATCTATTCCCTAAAGTAACAAAGAAAATTCCATCTCCAATTGTGGCAATTACAGTTGTTACAACAATTGTGCTTGCATTTAAAATAGATATTAAAACGTTAGGAGATATGGGACGATTAACAAGTGAATTACCGCAGTTCATGATCCCTAATGTGCCATTTAATTTAGAGACGTTATCAATTATTTTTCCCTATGCGATTTCGTTATCGATTGTAGGGATTGTGGAGTCATTATTAACAGCGCAGTTAATTGATGAAATCACTGAAACGTCGAGTCATAAAAATAAAGAAACAGTGGCACAAGGACTTGCTAATGTAGTGTCAGGATTCTTTGGTGGGATTGCTGGTTGTGGTATGATTGGTCAATCAATGGTGAACTTGAATTATGGTGGACGCGGGCGTTTAGCGAGTGCAGTTGCAGGATCATTAATGCTAGGCTCAATGATTTTATTTAGTCGATTTGTCATTAAAGTTCCTGTTGTTTCACTAGCGGCAGTGATGGTGGTTGTTTCATTGACCACGATTAATTGGCAATCGTTCAAGCGAATGCATAAAGTTCCATTAACCGACAATGTAGTGATGTTAACAACAGTAGGGATTGTGGTAATGACACATAACTTAGCTTATGGAGTTGTTGCAGGAACGTTATTAAGTGCTATTTTCTTAGGAATCAAAAGTTCAAAAGTACAAGTAATTAAAGTGGATCATACTTATATGGTTAGTGGACAATTATCATTTGCCTCTGCTTCCGACTTTATCGCTGCTTTTGATTATCAAGATGAAGACAAGACAATAACGATTGATTTTACAAATGCTCGTCTTTGGGATGAGTCAGCAGTTGATGCTATTGATAAAGTTATGCTTCGCTTAGACAAAAATGGTATTGAAGCAACATTAAGCGGATTAAGTCCACGCTGTAAAGCATTAGTTGATAAATGTGCACTTCATAATAAAACAGATGAATTGAAAACAGTCTCAGGACATTAAAAAGAGCGGTAAACCGCTCTTTTAATTTGTCAAAAAACATGATAATTCGATATAATAAAGCTAAATTTAGATGAAGGATGAGGCAATATGATAGGTGCAGGAGAAATTCGGGTGAAACTAAAGCATAACCCAAAACAGTTATATGAACATCAAGTAGAGGCATTAGAGGTATTAAAAGAAATAGATCAGCACGAGTCATTTAAATCGGTATTAGTGATTCCTACAGGTGGAGGAAAAACATTAACTGCTTGTTGGTGGTTATTAAATGGTGCACTGAATAATAAGAAGAAAGTTTTATGGTTAGCACATCGACAACTTTTATTAGAACAGGCAGCTAAGACTTTTGAGCTAAATGCTTATGCAGATGTGATGACTAATCGATGGGGATTTAACTATCGAATTATTTCTGGTACTCATCAGTCAACTCAAATGATTGAACGTACGGATGATTTATTAATTGTCAGTAAGGATAGCTTAGCTAAGCGTGTGAAGAGTTTAGATCGTTGGTTAAAAGGTGAAAAAGAATTGTATATCATTGTAGATGAAGCTCATCATGCGAGTGCGCCAACTTATGAGAAGATTTTAAATCATCTTCAGAGTAAAGTTCCGAATATGAAATTACTTGGGTTAACGGCGACCCCTTTCCGAAGTGATGCCCGTCATCTAAGTGAAGTGTTTCCAGATGATATTGCCTATAAAATTGATTTAACAGATTTAATTAAACGAGGGATTTTATCGCTTCCTCATTTTGAAGAATGTCAAACAGATTTAGTTTTAGAGTTAACGAAAGAAGAACAAAAAAAGTTAGAGCTTGAAGATTGGATTCCATCTGAGATTGCCATTAAAATGGCGAAGCATAAACTTAGAAATGCTATGATTGTGAGGCAATATGATTATAAAAAATATGGACAAACCATTGTTTTTGCAATTAATCGAGTCCATGCCTTAGTCTTAAAGTCATTATTTGAAAAATCAGGTGTGAAATGTGGGGTTATTATTTCCCGGGAAACTGATGATATTTTGGAAATGAAACAATTTAGTGCAGAAAATGAGGCTGTTATTACGTCTTACCAATGTGGGGAAATCAATATATTAATTAATGTCAATATTTTAACGGAAGGGGTAGACCTTCCTCAAACTCGTTCTGTTTTTTTAACCCGTCCAACGACTTCAGCAACATTAATGACGCAAATGATTGGTCGAGCTTTACGCGGAAGTAAAGCAGGTGGAACTAATGAAGCCTATATTGTCAGCTTTATTGATGATTGGCAAGATAAGATTAATTGGGTGAATGCAAAGACATTGATGAATGAACAGAAAGAGTTACGAGAAGGAGAGTTGAGTGATCGGGTCGAAAAGATTTATGAGCAGATCTCATTTGCTAAATTAGAGGAATATATTCATTTATTAGATGCAAGTATTGATACAACTCAACTCGAGTCGATTCCGTTCATTAAACGAATCCCATTAGGAATGTATGCTTTTACGCTTGTTGATCGAGGGATTGAACGGAGTCATCAAATTTTAATATACGATAGTACGAAGCGTCGCTACGATTATTTGATTGCACAGTTACCACAGTTCTTTAATTATCATCAAATTAAAGGGGAGATTACTTCCCCTCATTTATTACAAAAGTTGAGTGATATTTGTGCACGACGCTGCTTTTTAGGTGAGCTCATTCCCGCCTATGATGAACGTGATATCAAAGCCTTGCTTCAATATTTTAGTGTTCATCAAGAAGCCCCACCATTTATTCCATTTGAACAATTAGATCGTGAGCGTGTGGATTTATCGAAGGTGGCTCAAACTATTATTGACGAGCATTTGACGCGTTCAGAGCAACGTGCTTATATCGACCAGTTGTGGAATAGCCCAGAGTCTTTATTCTCTATTTATTTTCATAAAAAAGTATTTTTTATGCGACAACTAAATATTGAATTGAGAAAATTAGTGGAAGGAGAGACGCATGGAGTTAGTTAATGTCTATGATATTGCAACATTTTTATCTGTTATTGACGTTTCATATATAAGAGAACGACAAATCATTAGTGAATTATATCGGGATTTACAATATGAAGGATCTTTGAATGAGTTTATGTTAAACGTTGATGAGCAATTAGAACAATTAGACGTTCAAGTGATGAAAGAGATTGATGAATTACAATCACAAATGAAAAAAAATCTAATTAGTTGTCACTTTGAAAAAGATATGGCGCACTATTTGAAAGTTATGAAACTTAGGATGCAATATACTGAGGCTGACTATGTGAAAATCAAGCTACGCACTCTTTTAAAGCAATTAGGTTATAAGCGCCGCAGTGATAAATTAGTAGCGGAACTAAATGAGATGTTTCAACAATTAGGTTTAATGGTTTATAAAAAGGGTGGAATTTTAGGTGATTTATCTGAATTAGCATTAGATGAATTTATGACCATTCGATTAAGGAGTGAATAAGATGTTTAAAAAGCAGATTCAATCATATGTTCCGATGAATGAGCAAGAAGTACAGGATCAAAAAGTGATATTAAATTATATCAAATTATTCGAGCATAATATTTTAACAAGAGAAAATGCATTTGCACATCTAACAAGTTCAGGATTTATTTTAAATGAGGCAAGAGACAAAGTTTTAATGATTTATCATAATTTATATAATAGTTGGGCTTGGACAGGTGGGCATGCTGATGGTGAGGCAGATTTATTAGCAGTGGCAATAAAAGAAGCGAAAGAGGAAACAGGGGTTGTAAATATTCGTCCATTAAGTGCAGAAATCATGTCATTAGATATTTTACCGGTTTGGGGTCATATGAAGAAAGGGAAATACGTGAGTTCTCATCAACATTTAAATGTTTCTTATTTATTAGTTGGAAGTGAGGAAGATGTATTACGTATTAAAGAAGATGAGAATAGTAACGTCGGTTGGATTCCAATTAATGAAATTGAAACATACTGTCAGGAACCACAAATGATCCCTATTTATCAAAAGTTACTACAACGTGCAACAGTTCTATAAAACAGTTGTAAAATATAAACAAAAAGTCTTAGAAAACATGTTTTTCTGAGACTTTTTTTATTTATGTAAAGGGTTAGTTTTGTTTTCAAAAATGTTCTTTTTGTGTTCTATGTAAAAATAATGGTGAAAATGTTGATTTTTGTATAGAATTTGGATATAATGCTTTCGTAAGTAAAAAGGACTGAAATTATCCAAATTTAGGGATAAGATTTTAGTGGAAAAATTCAATGGCCATATTGAATAGGAGGGCATGAAAGTGAAAAAATTAGCAGCATCATGTGCAGTATTATTTGGACTATCATCAATGGTAGCTTGTTCAAATGGAAATGAAAATCAAAAAGAACAAGAAAACAAAGATTTAGTGACTTCAATTGAAAATCCAGTTGAAATCGAATTCTGGCATGCTATGTCAGGACCAAACGAAGCAGCAGTTAATCAATTAGTTGAAGATTTCAATGCGACAGTTGGTCAAGAAAAAGGAATCACAGTTAAGCCTATTTATCAAGGGGCTTATAATGACTTAAAATCAAAGGTAACAGCGGCAATTAAAGCAAAAACAGCACCAGCTATTTCTCAAGCATATCCTGATTGGGTAGCAGAGTATTTACAATCTGGAGCGGTTGTTGAATTAGATAATTATATTTTCCATGAAGAAGTAGGGATTGAAAACTTTGATGATATCGCTGAAGCATATCGTAAAGAAAATAGCCAATACGAAGGGAACAAATTTTACTCTTTACCATTTAATAAATCAACAGAAGTTTTATACTACAATAAAACATTCTTTGAAGAGCACAATTTAACAGTGCCAACAACTTGGGCAGAAATGGAGGAAGTTTCTAAACAAATCACAGAAATTACTGGAAAACCTTCATTCGGATTCGATTCAGCGGAAAATGCTTTTATTACATTAGTTAAACAGTTCGGTGGAGAATATACAACATCTAAAGGTGAAGTATTATTCGGTGAATCTGATGCAGCTGTTGAAATGTTAGAAATGATTAAACGTAATACTGATGCTGGATACTGGCGTTTACCAGGTGAAGATAAATACATGTCTGGGCCATTTACAAGTGGTTTAGTTCAAATGTTTGTTGGTTCAACTTCAGGGGCTTCACATGTAATCAACGGATTAGCAGAGTCTGAGAATGCATTTGAGTGGTCAGCTGCTCCAATTCCACAACAAAGTGAAGATACTAAGGCAGTTATCCAACAAGGAACAAACGTTGTTGTTATGAAACAAGGGAATACAACAGATGAGCAAGTATATGCTGCTTATGAATTTGCAAAATTCTTAGGAACATACGATGCTAACCTTTACTGGACAATGAATACAGGATATTTACCAATTCGTCAAACAGTTGTTGACTCAGAAGAATATCAAAACTACATTGTTGAGTCAGGAGATATGACAAAAGAAGCTGGACCTGCACAATCAGACTACTACTTCTATGATGTTGTTTTCACAAATGATGACTTCACATCATACAATGTACGTACAGCTGCTGGGGTTGCAGTTGAAAATGTTGTATTAAATGGTATGGAACCAGCAAAAGCAGTAGAAGAGGCTTTAAGATCATTAAATTTAAAATAATCTTTTAATTGGGATAGTCTTGATGACTATCTCTTTTTTATTTTGATTAATACCATTTTGTTTTTTGTCGAACTTTGTTATAATATTAAAAAGTAAATAGATGAGGAGTTAGATGTTATGTTAGTGGATTTACATATGCATTCTTATTATTCAGATGGATCATTTTCTCCATGTGAAGTGGTTGAATTAGCGAAGCAAAAAGGATTGGGATTTATTTCGATTACAGATCATAATACGATTGAAGCGCACGAAGAGTTTGAGGTAGCTTGTCAACAACTTGGCATGAAATATGTACTTGGTGTTGAGTTAGATTGTGTATTTGGGGAACGATCAGTACATTTATTAGCCTATGATTTTAAAGTAAATGAAGAATTTGCTGCTATTATTAAAAATCACGTCATCAATTAGATCAAATGGGTGTTGATTTGATTAAGATTATGGAAAAAGAATATGATCATATTTCATTAGCTGATTATGAAGGTTATACATATGATCGCCGTTTAGGAGGATTTAAAGGTATTCATTATTTACATGATCGTGGATTTACTGAAAATGTGATGGATGGATTAAAAATTTATCGTGATTATGAAGTTTTTTATAGTAACTATGACTTCCCAACGGTAGAAGAAGCGATTAAACACATTCATATATGTGGAGGAAAAGCAGTTCTAGCACATCCAGGTAAGTATTATCGTAATAGTACGATGGAAGAGGTTATTACTGATTTTGAGAAGTTATTAGCAAGTGAGATTGATGGGATTGAATGTTACTATCCGATTCATAGTGAGGAATTAACGGCTTGTTGTGTGAATTTCTGTGAAGAGCATGATTTGATGATTACGGTTGGGTGTGACTGTCATGGAGAGATGAGTAAAAAAGAAAACGAGTATATCATGGGATGCATTAAAAAAGATGAAACAGAATTAAAACTTAAATTTTAATTCTAAAAAAGCGAAGTTGAACTTCGCTTTTTTAGTGTGTAACCGGTACCTCAAGGTGTGTAACCGTTAACAGTGTATATTACATGTATTGAATGTATGCGCTTTAGGTGGTATATTACCTAATGTGAACAGCTAATAAAATATGGGGGGCGTAGAAATGAAAAAATTATTATCAATCGGATTAGTTGCGTCATTATCATTAACAGGTCTTGTAGCATGTGGAAATGATGGGAATACAAGTACACCATCGTCAACATCTGATGCTGGAGAACAGGGTGGACAAACAGGAAGCTCAGAATCAACAGCAAATGGAGACAAAGTTGAAATTAAATTATGGTTAGATGATGATGCTTTTGCAGCAGCTATTGAGCCAGCAATCGAAGAAGCACTGCCTAACATTGATATTATTTATGAAAAAGTTGGGGCTGTAGATGCTCGTCAAAAGCTTGAGTTAGATGGTCCAGCTGGATTTGGGGCAGATCTATTTATTCAGCCACATGATGGAATGAGTAATTCTATTCAATCACAAATTTTATTACCATTAGGATCTGAGATTGGAGCAAATATTGAAGAGCGCTTTTTAGAAGGATCAGTTGGAACAGTTAAATCAGGAGATAATTATTATGGTATTCCACTAGCAACTGAATCAATTGCATTATTCTATAATAAAACATTATTAGAGGAAAACGGATTTGAAGTCGCTACGACATTTGAAGAGTTAATTGAACAAGCTAAACAATATAATGATGCCGCAGCAAATAAATTCTTATTCCGTTTTGATGCTGGTAACTCATATACAGTGCATCCATTTTTAACGTCTGCAGGATTTGAACTATATGGACCAAATCATGACGATGCTTCACAAGTAAACTTAAACACACCAGAAGTAGTGAAAGGATTAACATTCTATCAATCATTAAAAGAAATTTTACCTGTCCCATATGCCGATTTAAATTGGGATTCAATTGAAGTTGAATTTGCTAAAGGTAATGTTCCTTATATTATTACTGGACCTTGGTCAATTGCTGAAGTTCGTAACCAAAATACAGGATTTGAATGGGGAGTTACAACAATTCCAACTATCAATGGTGTACAACCTGAAACATTCTCTGGAAACATCATTGCTTGTATTAGTGCCTATACACAACACGTAGCTGAATCTAAACAAGTTCTTGAATTCTTAGCATCAGAAGAAGGATTAAAAATTCTTTATGATGTAAAAGGAAGTATTCCAGCATTAAAAGATAATTCAGTTATTGAAGGTGTTTTAGAAGATCCATATGTTTCAGGAATTTTAGCACAAGCAGAATTCTCTCAACCAATGCCAATCTTACCAGAAATGGCAAGCTATTGGACACCAGTTGAAACAATGTATCGTTCAGTATGGGAAGGATTAGCAACTCCAGAACAAGCAGCAGAAAAAGCATTAGCAGATTATAATGCTGCATTAGAATTAGCACAATAACACACACATTAAAAGGGTTATCTCATTATAAATTGAGATAGCCTTTTTTTATAAGTTTACGTCATCTTCTGTGAGTTCGTATGTTTTTTCATTGATTGGTGGTAATGCTTCAATGAGACTTTCTTTCTCAAAGCGAGACAAAAGTTTGTAAAGTATTTCTGCACCAACTATCAGTTAACTCTTAAATATCCCCCATAATTGTGTAACCATGACGAGTCGAAAATATAGTATATTCATTCAGTTAGTATCCTTAAAGATGGTCTAGCTACCTATTTTCTCTTTATATCGAATATTTATATATCTAATATCAACACAAAATGATTGGTTATAATGGCAAATAAAAAGTGTCGATATTACGAAGAAATCATATGATTATAAAGAGTATAGATTTTATGAAAAGAGGTTTTAAGATGGATGGATTTATTTCTGAAGAAACCAAAGCAAAGCTAAAAGGGAGTAAGACAGAACAAAATTTAAAAGATGCTTTTACTGGAGAATCGATGGCACAGACTAAATATCGAATGTTTTCAGATGTGGCTAAAGAAGATGGGTATGAACAAATCGCTGAAATCTTTATGAAGACAGCAGGAAATGAAAAGGAACATGCAGAAGTATGGTATAAAATTTTGCATGATGGCTTAGGTGATACATTAGCTAATTTAAAAGATGCTGTTAGTGGAGAAACTCATGAACATACGAGTATGTACCCTGATTATGCAAAGATTGCTAAAGAAGAAGGATTTGATGACATAGCAAAATTATTCGAACAAGCTGCTAAAATTGAGAGAAGTCATCAAATGAGATATGGAGAATTAGAAAAAAACATAGAGGAAGACAGAGTATTTAAAAAAGATCAGCCAGTCGTTTGGGAGTGTCGTAATTGTGGGAATCGAGTATATGGGAAAGAAGCGCCTGAACGTTGTCCATTCTGTGGCTATCCGCAAGGATTTTTCGAGTTGCCTTGTCATAATTATTAAGAAGCAGATAAGATACCTTATCTGTTTTTTTTATCAAATATTTGGATTTATTTCCAATAAACCGGAATATTTTGGTATAATGTTTGATGGATGAAAGAGGTGGAGAGAGTGAAGAAAATTGGATATGTAATTGATGAGGCAATTGGCTATTTCACACCAGATATTTCCCGAATTAATCATCTTTTTAAGGTATATAGTTATGCCAAAACGATTGGGGAAATGGAAAATCTAGATGAAAAAATGCAAGAGATATTAGAAGTAACAGCTGTTCTTCATGATATTGGAATCAAGGTAAGTGAAGAGAAGTATCAATCTAGCGCAGGCTGTTATCAGGAAATTGAAGGGCCAGGGATTGCAAGAAAAATACTAGAACAATTAGGATATGATGAAGTTTTTATTGAACGTGTTTGCTACATAATTGCACATCATCATACATATCATGAGATTGATGGATTAGATTTTCAAATCTTAGTTGAAGCGGATTTTTTAGTTAATATTGATGAAGATCAAATGAGTAAGGAAGCAATTCAATCAATTAAAGAGAAAATTTTTAAAACCCGCACAGGAATTAATTATATAAATTATTTATATTTATGAAGTAGTAAAAGTATAATTTTAGGATTATCTCAGACTGACAGCTTTATAATAGAGACATTTAGGGTGAATAATCCTTATAATAAATAACTAAATAATTTCACAAAAATTTGGTATGTAAATATTTATGCTTTAGCCACTCAACTTAAGAACAAGCATGCTCACTTATAGATGAAAACTTCTTGATATGTGAGCACCAGGAATGATAGAGGAAATTAGGTGCTTCATATGTAGAGGATGATATTTATTTAATCGTGTACTTTAAATAAAAAGCGTAGAACAATATAGTTTTACGCTTTTTTAGATGAGATGAAAAAAGACGCCCATCAAATAATGGCGTCTAATGATTTCTTATTTTATTTCTTGAAAGTATGCTTCTTCATTTAAACAGTTTTCTGATTTAGCAACCACAACAGCTGTTGCAGAGTCTCCAACAACGTTTAATGCTGTTACTAACATTTCTACTGGGCGGTTGATCGCTAAAATTAACGAGTAAGCTAATAGTGCTGCATCATTTTGATATCCCATTCCAGATAAGACTGTAAATAAGATAACAGCTCCGGCACCTGGTGCGGCAGGTGTTCCAATTGAAGCGATTAATGCTAAGATAGCAATTAATGAAATGCTTCCGAATGTTACGTCATAGCCTGCACTTGAAGCGATGAAGATGGCAGCAATGACTTGCATGATTGCTGTTCCGTTCATGTTAATTGTCATTCCTAGAGGTAAGATAAATGAGGCAACTTCTTCATTTACTCCTAATTCTTCAGTTGTTGTTTTTGTGTTTAATGGTAATGTAGCAGCTGAAGATGAAGTTGAGAACCCAAACATTGCAACTTTTCCAATCTTTTTAACGAATGGCATTGGATTTAAACGAGTTGTAATTAAGATGAATAAGGCATAACCAACTGTTAAGAATACTAATAAAGTAACAATGACTGTGATGACATAGGCTAAGGCAGGTTTTAAATGTTCAACACCATAAATGGCAAAGGTGCGAGTTAATAATACAAAGATAGCGAATGGTCCGAATTTTGTAATTAAGAATGTTAAGAAGACGGTGATAATTTTATTGACATCTTCTAATAATTTTTTAAGAACTGAGATTTGATCGCCTAAATGATTGATTGATAAACCTGTGATGACTGCTAAGAAGACGATGGATAAAATGCTTCCGTTTGTTGCAAAAACTGAAGTGATGTTGTTAGGGATAGCTTTAACAAGGATTAATAATGGATTTGATCCGGTTGTTCCAGTTTGAGTTGTAATATTATCAATACTAACGTTAAATACTCCAAGTTTATTTGCGAATAATCCAACGACACCTGCTAAAATTAGAGCGAAAAATGAAGTAGTTAAAAATCCAGTGATTGTTTTGTATGATAAGCGTCCTAATGTTTTTGTATCAGAGATACGGCACATTGCTAATGCAATTGATGTAAATACCATAGGTACAATAACTAATTGCATTGAATTTAAGAATAATTGACCTAGGATATAGAAGATTCCAACAGCATCTGTTGCACCTTCAACACTAATATCTTGGAATAAGATTTTATTGATAGTGGCCCAAAGATCAGCATTTCCTCCCGCTAATAAGTTTTCACGTAACATTAAGAATAATGATCCTGTTACTAAACCACAGACAAGGGCAATGGCCATATGAATGGCTAAACGATTTTTATTTTGTTTTTTAGTCATTGAATAAGTCTCTCCTCTATTATAGATGTTAGGACCCAATCATCTTATTAGATTAAACAGGGTTATTGTCTATAAGATGAATAAAAAAAGCCTTAAGTTCCATTAGATATCACGAACTTAAGGCATAAATGAATACAGCAATATAACTAAAAGATAGACCAATACTATCATTTAGTATAAAATAACGACTATATTTTTCCTTAATTACTTCTCGTGAGTAATCTTAAAGGGTTCCTACTTGAAAATAAATATACTGATTTCTAGTCGTAGAGTCAAGCTTTTTTTGAAATAATAGTATAAAAAAGTCGTAACTCGTCGATTTAATTCATATTTTTTCTTAGTTATCTTATTTTGGTAGACCTGTATACAAATGTTAGAGCATACTATCATTTGATAAAATAGACAATAAGTCACTAGATACTCTGAGATGAGATTGTGTTACAATAAAGGTGAACGCAGGAGTTACCGTAAGACATACTCAACAAATAGGAGAGATACTTATGAATAAGAAACTTGTTGCGATTATGACTTTTGTTCTTGTTGCTTTAGGAGCAACAATGACGATTACAAGTCACAAAATAGAAGCAGAAAATCCGAATGAAATAGCGATGGTATCTTCATTACGACTGCCACAGTTTAAAGAAAAAGGTACGATATCATCTATGGAAATAAAACAACCTGTAAAGCAAGAAGAACAGCCTTTCTTACTATCAAATGAAACTAAAACAGATGATGTATTTATGGCAAAAGAAGAGAAGTTTGAAGAAAAATCTTTATTACAGCCATTAACAACAGAGCCAACAGGTGGAACAGTAGCAGAATCCGTTGATGGATTTATGCCGTATGTTGAGCAGCTGATTTTTGAAAAGGTCAATCAAGAACGTGAAAAAGTTGGATTATCACCTCTTGAGAACAATCAGATGATGAGTCAATATGCTCGAACAAAATCACAAGATATGGGTGATCGAAATTATTTTGCTCATGAAAATCCTGAAGGCGATTTAATGAGTGCCTTCATGCAACAGGATGGAGTTATTTATCAAGCATGGGGTGAAAATATTGCCTATATTGGTCGCGATATGAATGAAAGTCTAGAGGCGTTAGCACAACAATTTATGTCTAATTGGATGAATTCGAGTGGACATCGAGCTAATATTTTATCTACTAATTTTTCTAGTATTGGAATTGGTGTTTATCGATGTGGAGATAAAGTTTATGCCACTCAAGAGTTTTATCGTTAATTATATTTTTAAAGAAATTACATGTCTTTCGGTTTTGGAGTGGAATTTTCAAAATGACATGACTAATTACATAAAAAAACTGCGACTATTTTATAGTCGCAGTTTTTTTGTTGTATCAATGATTATTAGGATTATCTTTGAAAAATATATTAAGTTTTACAATAGCTTTTGAAAGAGTCGAAACTCCGTTATAAATTTATGATTGTTTATTTTATTCAGTGAAAATAATGACATTTTTTATAGAAAAAAGTGATGTAAATTTACTTTTTCAACCCTAAAACTGAACCTGTTGGTATTGATTAGGAGTACCTTTTTATTAGTAAAACTATCGATTATTAAAATTATTTATTTCTTTAACATTTTTTTCTATAATAAAAGAGTAGTTGATGAAGAAATATGAACGTTAATAATAGTATAAAAAGGAGGATGGCCATGGAGGCACGTATTAGTGGAACAACTCAGTTAATAGGGATAATTGCAACACCTATTCGTCATAGTATTTCACCTAAAATGCATAATGCAGCTTTTTCTAAATTAGGGCTGGATTATGCTTATTTAGCATTTGATATTGAACAGTCACAATTAGAGGATAGTGTGAAAGGTTTAAAGGCAATGGGAGCTAGAGGGTTTAATGTATCCATGCCATATAAAACAGCAATCATTGAGTATTTAGATGAATTATCGCCTGCGGCCAAATTATGTCAAGCAGTCAATACAGTTGTGAATGAAAATGGTAAATTGGTTGGACATATGACGGATGGAAGTGGATTAATTCGTTCACTACAAGATGAAGGTTATGATATTCGAGGGAAAAAAGTAACGGTGATTGGTTGTGGTGGAGCTGGAAAAGCGATTCAAATTCAAGCAGCGCTAGATGGAGTATCGGAACTCTCTATTTTTAACCGTTCAGCTGAGAGAGGACAACAAGTCGTTGACTTAATTAACAAACATACAAATTGTAAAGCAACCTTTTATCACTTAAATGATGAATTAGCATTAAAAGAACAGTTAGCAGATAGCTATCTTCTTATTAATGCCACGAGTATTGGGATGGCTGAATTAGAAGGCCTGTCTTTTATTAGCGATTCTAGTGTTTTGCATCCTGGCTTAATCGTCTGTGACATTATTTATAATCCAAGAAAGACGAAGTTGCTACAACAGGCGGAAGAAGCGGGATGCAAGGTTATGAATGGAGTTGGGATGATTATTTATCAAGGAGCAGAAGCCTTTAAGTTATGGACAGGTGAGGAGATGCCGATTGATTATATTAAAGATGTTTTAGATCTTAAATAAGATAGGAGAGGTATTGATGAAAATCTTAGTCTTAAATGGTCCAAATTTAAATATGGTTGGAATTCGTGAGCAAGGTATCTATGGAAATCGTAGCTATGGAGATATCGTAGCCTATATCAAGGAAGAAGGAACAAAACGTGGACATGAAATTGAGGTTCTTCAAAGTAACTATGAAGGACAAATGATTGATTGGTTCCAAAAAGCATACTTTGAAAACTATGATGGGATTATTATCAATCCAGGAGCATATACTCATTACAGCTATGCCATTCATGATGCAATTAAATCAGTCGTCACGATTCCAACGGTTGAAGTCCATCTTTCAAATGTTCATGCCCGTGAGGAATTCCGTCATAAATCAGTGACAGCTTCAGCCTGTATTGGACAATTATGCGGATTTGGTGAGTTTGGATATATTCTAGCCATTCAAGCGTTAGAAGATTATAAAGCAAAACAAAAGGCTTAATTGAAGTGAATTTGAGTCATAAAAAGATTTTCTAACTTTTCTTAGGAAGTTTTTTTTCATGGTAACAAAACAGTCAGTTATTTTTTAGTTGAAGATGAGATAATAAAAATAAGTTCTTTTATAATAGTTTGAGGGGAAATGGCATATAATTTAGTAGATTGTTAAATTTTAATGAATATTCTTTATAAAGGAAGTGCCCGGGATGAAAAGACGATGGATGTTAATCATGACGATGGTGGTTTTATGTGGATACCTTTTTTCATGTTCAGCAAAAGAGGATCAAACGGGAAGTCAACCACCACAATCGCAAGAATCTCATCAACGTGAGCCGTGGAGTTTGATTTATTGAGTAGTATTTTTTAAAAGATTAACCATAAGATTGAGTTGAATGAAAAGAAATAGCCTTATCGGGAAAATGATAAGGCCTTTTTATTTGGTTAATATAGGATTTTTAGTTTATAATATTAAATAAAAGGGGTGATTTCGTTGTATCAAACACGAGGACGTATTCGATTTAGTGAAATAGGTGAAGATGGACGGTTAACACTGCATCATTTAATTAATTACTTTCAAGATTGTAGTACTTTTCAATTAGAGGATATTGGGCTTGGCACAGATTATTTTATGCAACAAGACTTAGCTTTTTATATATTATCGTGGCAAATCGAAATCAATCGGTTACCTAGACTTGGTGAAGAGATTAAAGTTGGAACGTTAATCTATGATTGTAGAGGGATGTTTGGCTATCGTAATTATGTTCTGTTTGGTGCAAATGATGAAGTTTTAGCGTATGCTAATGTGTGTGGGTGCTTCTTAAGTGTAAAAACCGGATCTTTTGTTAAATTAACGATAGATGAAATTGAAAAATATCCAATTGAACCGAAGTGGGAGATGACCTATTTACCACGAAAAATCAAAGCACCTAAGGCTGAGAAATATATGGATGCGATTCGTGTTAGTCAATTTCAAATCGATACAAATGGCCATATGAATAATAGTCAATATGTGGCAATTGCTTCGGAATACTTACCTGCACAAATTCAGGTTAAGCAAGTTCGAGTCGAGTATAAAAAGGCAGCGAAGTTAGGAGATTGTTTAGTCCCAACTATTGCAAGGCAAGAGGATATTTATTATGTCACCTTATGTGATCAAGAATTGAATCCTTATGCCATTGTTGCGTTTCAGGTTGAATAAAAATTTTACTCCTTTTATCACTGATTTGTGTTTAGGAGGTTTTAAGCCTGTCACTTTGATGAATTTTATGTAAGTTATATATCTGTTTTGTTAAAGAACCGTGAATGAATGGTTCTTTTTTTGTTATAATGTGTCATTTTTTTAATTTAGGCTCATACATTATATTAATAAGATCTATTTGTAGATTTTTATGTTCAGTGAGAAGTGAAGGAGAACAATGGAATAGATGTGGGGGGATGAGAGGATGACAGTCGTAGAAGATGGATTCATGAGCGATGAACGAGCAACCTCAATCATTCAGGCAGCCAATGATATGCTTGATTATTGTGAGCTTTGCGAAAGTAAAGTGAATGATTTTATAAAAATCGCCAATTGTATTTTAACTCGTCAAGAATATTATGATTTCTTAGCATTATATAAACGATTTGATAATAATTTCGGAATTTTAGAAAGTTTAGTCTCACAATTAACTTATCCAACAACTATTTTGCAAGCCGTATCTATTTCAGCTGTCATTAAAGAAATCCAACGAAATATGGATGAGTTAGTTGACATGATGGAAACCTCAAATGTACGAATTGAAGCTCAACAAATTAATGTCAATATGGCTAAGCTTATTGAAGAATTAATTAACTTCATGGATTTTGATGCGATTGATTATGATGATTTAGATGAGGCGATGACACGCACGTTTATTATTTTAAAAGTAGTAGATGTATTTGATAAAGAGTATAAGCAAGCCTATTACCCAATGAATGTTTTACATATTATTTCATTTGATACGAAAGTCGAAGCCTATACGTATGCACTTGAACATGGAATTAGTAAAGATTTTATTTTAAATAGATATGGGCACCTCTTATGAAATCATAAGTGGTGCTTTTTTTAAAAATATGTCTACTGAGTGCTTAATCTGGATCAAGAGTCAATAAGAAAAGGATTGAAGTGAGATGACATCAATCCTTTAGTTTTTTTATTTTATTGATTTGAGTAGCCGCATCCTGATAACCAAGTTCATATAATTCTTTTAATTTATTAATGTCTTTTTCAAAACGACTGATTTTTATCGGATGAGAAGGTGCAATGACGGTTGCTTTTCCTTCTTGTTCAAGTTGTTTAATGAATTCAAGGGTTTCGTTATACATGAGGTGGCGGTTATCAAGTGTCTTAATCATATTAGGATATTTTTTTAAAGCTCTTGAATAGATAAATCGGAAGCTTTCTGGTTCTTTAATAAAACTACGATCTCGAGTTAGCACAACAATGACATGATCACACCCGTCTTTTAACGCCTGTTTGACAGGAATAGAGTCTGATGTTCCACCATCTAAATATTCTCCCTCTTGGTAAGGTACAATAGGTGAAAAGACGGGAATAGAAGAAGACGCTTTAATAATCGTTGAATCATAATTTAAATGAGTTTTATCGAAATAAACGGGTTGACCAGTTAAGGCATCCGTGACCCCTACCTTGAATTCACACGAAGAAGCCAAAAAGGTATCATAATCAAATAAATCAAGTTGATGAGGAATCTGATTAAAAATAAAATCCATTCCAAATAAAGATTTTGTTTTAATAAAATTATTTAAGCTTAGATAACGTTTATCATTTAAATAACCTGTATTGACACGAAAGTTACGTCCTCTCTGTTTGGAAACATAGGAAACCCCATTACAAGCTCCCGCAGAAACACCGATCACGTAATCAGCCATAATATCTTGATCTAATAAATAATCTAAGACACCACTCGTATACAATCCGCGCATACCGCCACCTTCTAAAACGATTCCTACTTTCATGTGAACACTCCTTTAATGATTATGTTAGTATTTGTATTCTAACGAACTTAATTTTAAAAAAATGACGAATTTTGTCGATGGTTTTTCACTTTCTAGACACTTCGCTTTGTCGTTAAACGAACATTTATGCTAAAATAATTTTTAGGTGAAAAATTACCTGTGTTTACAATGTATTATTGGATAAAGTGGGAGGTTTTAGACATGCCTCGATTTAAGAAGATTTATATTGAAATTACAAATCGTTGCAATTTAAAGTGTGACTTCTGTCCGAGTGCGACACTTGGTCGAAAGGGGCGTGTGATGACAGAGTCAGATTTTATACATATATTAAATGAAGTGAAGCCGTATACGAATTATTTATATTTTCACTTATTAGGAGAGCCGTTTTTAAATCCACGTATTGGACGCTTTTTAGAACTGAGTCATGAAGCAGGAATGCAGGTTAATTTAACAACGAATGGGACATTGATTAAGAAGGTTGAAGATATTTTAATTCAAGCACCCGCCCTCAGACAAATTAATTTCTCAATTCATTCATTTGAAGCGAATGAACAAAATGGAACACTCGAAGATTATTTATTAAGTATTGCTGATTTTATTGACCGGATTCAAGCGGTGAAGCCTATATATTGTAATCTTCGTTTATGGAATATGGATGCAGAAGAATTAAAGGCGAAAAATTCATTGAATCAAGAGATTTTAACGTTAATTGAAAAGTCTTTTAAATTAGATGTTAATTTAAGTGAGAAATTACAAGAAACGCATAATATTAAGATTAAAGATCGGGTGTTTATTAATATGGCCGAAAAGTTTGAATGGCCAACACTTGAGCGTGACGTGATTAGTGAGAAAATGTTCTGTTATGGGTTGCGCGATCATATTGCGATTCAAGCCGATGGAACAGTCGTACCTTGCTGTTTAGACAGTGAAGGAAAAATTCCACTAGGAAATGTTCATGAAACACCATTAAATGAAGTTTTAGAAAGTGAGCGTGCTAAAAATATGTATGACGGATTCTCACGCCGTTGTGCTGTTGAAGAGCTTTGTAAACGTTGTGGCTATGCCAAAAGATATTAAAGGAGTGTTGGAATAAAGATGATTAGACCCATTATGAAGGATGAAGTCTTTTTAGCGCAAAAATCAGTACCAGCTACAAAAGCAGATTTACCAGTCGTTGAAGATTTAATCGATACATTAAGAGCCAATCTTGATGGTTGCGTAGGAATGGCAGCTAACATGATTGGAGTGAAAAAACGCATTATCGTCTTTGCGATAGGAGAAATAATTGTTCCGATGATTAATCCAATAATCGTGAAAAAAGAAAAAAGTTATGTGACTGAGGAAAGCTGTTTATCTTTAACAGGTGTTAGACAAACAACACGATATGAAAGTATCGTTGTCGAATACTTAGATAAAGACTTCAAAAAACAAAAAGGAACATTTACAGGATTTGTCGCTCAAATTATTCAACATGAAATTGATCACTGTAATGGGATTATTATTTAGGAAAGAATATAGTGTATGATGTGAGTTAATGATAAAAGAAGTGTGGTAGGATAGAATAGTTTAAAGCTAATTAGAGTAAAATTTGATTAGCTCTTTTTTAATAGCTAGGTATAGATTATTATGATGGGGACTAAAATGAGAAAGAATATGTGTTTATTCAGTCAATAAGTCGTAGTACCATTAAATAAAAAGCTCTCTAAAAAGTGAGAGCTTAGTGATTATGACTAGTATTTGAAATTAAAAAGCCGATGGTTGTTGAAATTAAATGATCAACTTGAGTAATGCCATCACTATAATTATTCTGCTTGGTTAAAGCAATAACCATTAATGTGATGAGACAGATAAGGCAAACGCCTGCCGCAAATAGTACTCGAATACTCGTTCCTTTCAAAAGTGGAACTTCAGTTTGTAAGACAGGGTCTTTTTCCGTTTCTAAATCAGGTTCGGTCACTCCCCTTGTAAGAAGACTGTCATTGTCTATCTCTTGATTTTTTATTTGAGGTTCCATGTCTTGATTGAATATTTCACGAGTTATATTTTGGACTGATGTTTCAGGATTTGATTCAGGTGTTTCAGTATTTGAATCTTTTTTTTGTCCGTTAGAGTTATTGTTTTGGTGTGGAATATTCATTCCTAAAATATACCCGAATATACTTGAAAGGCTCGTTTGAAAAATCGCATTAATAGTAGGTTGCGAATGGAAAGCTGGCACAAATATCGCGCAAATTAATTGAACTAAGAGAAAAACACCAATAATTAAGACCGTCTTACAAGCGATATCAAGTTCTTTCCATTCGTGTTTTAGTAGTTTGTTTAATGGAACGTTGTTTTTATTCATAGGTATCACCGTTGAGTAAGGATTAAATTTAAATCATGATATCTTATGTTTTTTATAAAATATTGAAAAGGATATCTATCCAAGTTCTATAGGTATGATAAAATAAAACATCATAGTGTTAAGCAGTAGTTATTTTTTACATCGAATGATTAGAGATGACCTTTGTTTAGCATAAGTCAATCTGTTAACTTATATATATAGAAATGGAAGTGAATTAATGAAGGAAACAATGAAAAAAATTTTAGAGTTTCGAGATGAACGTGGTTGGAAACCATACCATACACCTGAAAATTTAGCGAAGTCAATTTCGATTGAAGCGGCAGAATTACTTGAATGTTTTCAATGGAACCATGAGTTTGATCCGATTCATGTTAATGAAGAATTGGCGGATGTTTTAATTTATTGTTTACAAATGGTAGATGTGTTAGGTGTTGATGCGAAGCAGATTATTTTTGAAAAATTAGAAAAGAACGCAGTTAAATATCCCGTTCAAAAATAAAAAGCCGTTTCAAATGAACGGCTTTTATCACGGATGAAAGGCATAAACCATCACGGTATAAGTTTCGTATAAAAAATAAAGGACCATACTGACTAAAAGGGCAGAATTAACAAATCGTTCACCTTTAGCTCCTGTTTTAAAGTTCGCCAGTTTAATTTTTATTTTACAAGGATAAAAGAGACACACGCCTTGATGCGTAAATAAATCGAGTACAATATGAGAAATATGACCGACCATTAACCCACAAGTTAGAATGATGTAAAAATCTTGACCAATATTGAGCAGTGGTGCAAACGACATAAGAATAAAGAAAAAAGCAATGGATAGAAGACTATGAGTTAGCGTGCGATGTTTAAAATGAGCTGAGATAAATTTTGAAATAAAGGGAAGAAGTTTTCCCATTTGTGAACTTTTCATATCAATATCAGGCAGTAAAGAACCGACAGTTGTAGCTACACAATAGAGGGTAATAATGAAAAGTTTAGAAAAGGTATTAGCTTCGGCATAAATCGGTGCGATAAATAATTGATGAGTGATTAGTCCACAAAGTAAGCCTCCGCGTTGGTGAGTAGCGGCTGTCATGATTAAAGTCCTCCTATGATTCTATAGATGTCGAAAAGTGTCTTATATTCCAATATTATACCCTAAACTATCGAATATTTGTTTGGATTTTATCAGTAAAATTATGGAAAGGAGTGGGTCTGAAATGGGGTTAAAGGAAGAGTTACAGAAATTGAATGAGGCTCAACGAGCGGTAGTAGAAAATTTAAATCAGCCTCTTTTAGTTATGGCACCTGCTGGAACTGGAAAAACCAATGTCATCTCCTTACGAACAGCTCATTTTATTCAGTCAGGCATGAGTCCGAATCAAATATTGTGTTTAACTTTTACGAATAAGGCCTGTCATGAACTTAAAAATCGCGTCATGAAAACAATTGGAGCGGATGGGAAAGAAGTCTGCGTAAAGACGTTTCATAGTCTTTGTTATCAATTAATTAAAGAAGAATCAAAATCGCTTGGAAAATTATCTAATGATTTTATGATTATTGATGAAGAAGATGCGAAGTTTGTGATTAAGCAGTTGATTGGAAATGTAGGAATTTTAAGTGATAAAGCCTACGAATACATCCAAGCCCTCAAACTTTATCAAATTGGACGTGGTGAGGTGGACCAAGACTTAATTAATGCCTTTCACCAATCAGAATCAGCCTTACGACTTTATTACACCTTGAAAAACTCTAATCAGGGGAGTGAAACATTAGCTTATTTATCGAATTATGGTTGGTGGCTTTATGAAGAGTATCAACGCCATTTGAAAGAGCATCACCTGCTAGACTTTAATGATTTATTACTCTATGCTACGGATTGTTTAGCTCAAGAGGAAATTTTGAAGAGGTGGCAATCTAAGTTTCAAGTCATCGTGGTTGATGAGGTGCAAGATACAAGTATCGTAGAGTATGAGTTAATTCAAAAGTTAGCTTTACATTCAAACTTCAGTGCCTTTGGTGATTTTAATCAGACGATTTATGAATGGAGAGATTCAAATCCTGTTTTAATTCGTGCCAAAATTATGGAAGATTTTAATCCAATCTGTTTAGAATTATCATTAAATTATCGAGCGACAAAACGTCTCGTTCAAATGAGTGCGAATTATTTAGAGAATGGAAAGCGTGCACGCTTAATTAATCCTAGTTTATCACCAAAGTTAATTGAAGCAGCCAGTGACGTACTGGGGACTCGTCCTGTCTTTTATGAAGCGGGAACGAAACAAGAAGAAATGAATTTTATTATTGATCACTTAAAACATCATCGACAGGAAGATCTTGCGAAAACAGTTATCTTAACACGAAGTAATCGTCAAAATAGTGAAGTTGCTAACTTTTTAAAAGCAGATGGAATTCCGTGTTATCTAGTTGATCAATTATCTTTATTTAAACGCAAAAGTATTAAAGATTTACTTGCTATCGTTCGATTTTATTTGAATCCATCGGACGAAGTCTCTCTTCAAAGATTTATTCCTTTGTTATTTAAGTCGGTTGATTTAATACAAATGATTCAGCCTCAATATTTAAAACGTTATAAACAATACGATATGCGCCTTGTCGACTTATTTTCAAAACAAGCTTATGATTATGAGGAACCTTACGGCTTATTGAAGCAACATTATGAAAAAGGACGAATTATCATTTTTGATGTGGAATCAACTGGGCTTGATGTCACTAAAGATGAAGTCATTCAAATCGCTGCTATTGAGCTAAAAGAAGGAATAGTTGTTCAATCTTTTGAACGTTTTATTAAGCCGTCGAATTTGGTTGGAGATTCTGCGTTAGTTCATGGATTTAGTGATGAGTTTTTAGAAACGCATGGACAATCAGCTTCTGATGTTTTTCAAGAGTTTTTACAGTTTATTGATGGTGCTCTTTTAATTGGTCATAATGTTCAGTATGACTTGAAGATTGTTCGTTCACATATGAATCGAGTTGGTTTATCATTTGACACAATCGTAGGTTATTGTGATACGCTAGATATTGTGAGGCGATTATATCCTAATCTCAAAAACCATAAGCTAGATACGGTGAGTGATTTTATTGGTGTGGAACACGAACCAACGCATAATGCGATGGATGATATTTTGGCCACAAAAGATGTGTTAGTTAAAAGTATGGAACGCTTAATGCAATGTCATGAACAGCGTAAGAAGGTCATGAGTTATTATCAGGCATCATTAATTCCTATCGTTAATCAGTTGGAACAAATAAATGCTTGGATTAATCAAGAACTTCCTTCACAGTTTTTATTAAAATTAATTGATGAGTTTAAAATCTGGGAGACAGCCCCATGGGTTGAAGATGAAGTGGAACAAATGAAGCATCATGAACTATTAGCTTGCTTAAGAGAAATTGAGGAGCAACATTTAACCGATTGTCCTCATCTTCCAATGTGGGAGTTATGGACACGAATTTTAGCCCAAACTTCGTTATCGGCTAGTGAACTGGATCGAGTTATGAAAGACCAAAATAAATTAGCGGTGATTACAGTACATCAATCGAAGGGATTGGAATTTGATCATGTGATTATTCCATTTTTAAATCAAGGGATGTTCCCGCTTGATTTTAATGGTACAAACCAAGAAGAGGAATGTCGTCTTTTTTATGTTGCCATGACCCGTGCGAAACAAACCCTTTTATTAACGCGTCATCTTAAGGATTATAGTTATTCTAAAAAAGAAAAGGAAAGAAGTCGGTTTATTGATTTCTTATACACACAAATAGGTGATTAAATGAATAAAATTTTTGAAGTAGAATATAATGCACAGCTCCCACAGTTAACAAAACAAGGCTTAACTTTAGTGGATTTTTATGCCACATGGTGTGGGCCATGTAAAATGTTAGCGCCTATCTTTGAAGAATTATCAGATACTTATCAAAATGACGTTCAATTTGTTAAAGTGAATGTGGATGAAGTTCCTGTTTTAGCGCATGAATATCAAGTCATGACGGTGCCAACATTAATGTTGTTTAAGGATGGAAAACCGATTGAATCAGCAAAAGGATTTCATCCATTAAACGAACTAAAAGGATGGTTAGATTATCATCTTCAATAACCATTGATATTAATCAGTAGAAAATTTAAATTAAAAGGCTATATTCAAGTTATATGAACATAGCCTTTTAATAGTTAAGAAAACTTAGATATAGATATTTTCTATAGATGACCCTAAACTTTACCATAAAATTTTTTATGTCATGGTTTAGGGGGAGTAACCTGATATGAGAAAGAGTTTTTATAATTTCGAGATTTAATATTAAAAAGTATTGTATAATAGTGCAACAAAAAATACATAAATTACATATTAAACATTAAAATTACTAAACTAAAAGGTAAGTTAGGGTGAGGAAAAATCAGAATGATAGAAGTAAAGTTTAACTGGTACGGCTAGATTCTATGTGTCTATTAGTGTATGATAAGTGAAGTATAGTTCTATCGTTAATATTGAAACAGTAAGGAAGATGAGGGATGAATGAGAATTTTCAAACGTTTTATTGGAGTAAATTAGATAATGTGGCGAAGTTATATGCTCTTGTTTCTAGTTCAAAGGCAACGAATGTGTTTCGTTTATCAGTGAAGATGAAAGAAGCTGTTCAAGCGGATCTTTTATCAGAGGCGGTAATGGCAGCACTGATTGAGATGCCTTCCTTTAGTGTACGTTTACGTAATGGATTTTTTTGGTATTACTTTGATATGAACTTACAAAAGCCTCGTATCCGAAAAGAATATACATATCCTTGTTCTAAAATGACGAAATTTACAAATAATAATTATTTATTTAGCATTACTTATTATGAGAAAATGATTCATTTAGAAGTCTTTCATGCGCTGGCAGATGGTGCAGGAGCCACTCAGTTTTTAAAGGTTATCATTTATCATTATCTCAAACGTTTATATCCAGAATTAGCGACGGAATCCATTGTGATAGGAGGAGATCATTCATCTTTACCTGCGATGGATGAAGACAGTTTTTTAAAGGTAAAAAGTGAAGCTCAATCAAAAGTCATACCGAAAACAACTGTAGCATATAAAATAACAGGTATTAAAAAACGTCCTCAAGAATTAAAGGTCATTCATGGGATTATGTCTGCTAAACAGGTCGTTCGTATCGCAAAGCAATATGAAGTGACCGTATCCAGCTTGCTATGTTCAATTTTGATTTATGCGATCTATGAACAAAATTATAAATTTAATCAGGATTTTCATCCTATTATTGTCACGGTTCCTATTGATTTAAGAGGGCGATTTGGTTCACATACGTTAAGAAATTTTTTTTCAAATGTTAATGTGACGGTTACGCCAGGTCCTAACTTAAGCTTTGATGACTTATTAAAAGACGTTTCAAACCAATTGAATGAGGGTAAAAAGCCAGAAGTTGTGAATCAAAAAATTAATGATAATGTCAGTGCTCAAAAAAACATGATGATTCGTTTCGTACCACTAGGAATTAAGAACATGGTCATGCGTCATATTTACCATGAAGCGGACAAAGGGGTTACAACAACGTTATCAAATTTAGGGCGTGTCGTGTTACCTGAATCATTAGCTCCATATGTTGAGGAAATGCGAATGATGATTCCTGTGACCCCTCATCAACCGATTCGTTGTGGTGTTATTTCTTGTAATGATCAATTTGTTTTAACATTTACTTCCTCTTTAGAGGAAACAGATATTCAAAGATACTTTTTCAGATTTTTAAAAAAATACGGGATTGATATAACAATCTCTTGTAATGAGGAATTTAATCATGAAATATTGTTCTAAATGTCAGATGAAAGTACAAAATCAATTGAATAACTGTCCACTTTGTGGGCAATTACTGGAGTCGGTTGAATTTGAAATTGAACGAGATTATCCAGAGCAATTTGCAAAAAAACGCCGTTTTTCTATTCGAAAATCCATTATTTTTTTAGCCATGATGATTATCTCCTTCTCATTTATCAGTGGGATTTTTCAAGATTTTCAATGGAATTGGGTATTCATTATTACAGCTGCAACACTTTACTTAACTATTAGTGCTATTTTAGGATCACGTGTGAAAAGAAATATTGGTCCAAATATTTTAACACAGGTTATTGGAATATCGGCTTTATCAATCATTATTGATTATTTTTTGGGATATAGTGGGTGGTCTTTAGAGATTATTTTCCCGCTGGGGTTAATGGCTGGAACAACTATAATTACTGTCATGATTCTTCTTAATCCAAAGCGATTTACGGATTTAGTTATTTATCAATTAATGTTTGGATTGATGGGAATTGTGATTTTAGCGATGATTTATTTCCAAGTCATTATCTTCCGTCAAATTGCTATTATTGGAAGTTATTATACGATCATTACTTGTGTCGGTTTATTCTTCTTTGCGGATCGTCAGATGATTCATGAGTTGAAGAAAAAATTTCATTATTAATTAATATTTTTCATAAAAAATACAAATTATGTAAGAAAAGATTTACAAATAGAAAAATAGATGTTATAGTATCCATAAGTTAAATAATTCCAATTGAATCGTGATTCCTTATAAAGAGAAGTGGAGGGACAGGCCCGATGAAGCTTCAGCAACCAGTACAGATGTACAGTGGTGCTAAATCCGACAGAGCTATTCTGAAAGATGAGGAGAACAGGTTAGTATGCTGATTTTAAA
The DNA here is from genome assembly GCF_001543345.1 of Turicibacter sp. H121. Lineage (NCBI taxonomy): Bacteria > Bacillati > Bacillota > Erysipelotrichia > Erysipelotrichales > Turicibacteraceae > Turicibacter > Turicibacter sp. H121. The sequence continues at coordinate 1,952,247 of NZ_CP013476.1, forward strand.
CTAAGGTGTTCTTCTGATTTCTCAGAAGGAATCCTTAGTTTTTTTAATTGAATAATAATCCTTATCGAGAGAAGTGGAGGGACAGGCCCGATGAAGCTTCAGCAACCAGTACAATGTACAAAGGTGCTAAATCCGACAGAGCTATTCTGAAAGATGAGGGAGTGAGTGAGAATTTATTTAGATTTGAACGGACTTCTTTCATCAGCATAAGGAGTCCGTTTTTATTTTGGAAACAGCAAGAAAGGAGAGTCAATATGATTGAACTGAAGAATGTGAGTAAAACTTTTTCGCTAAAGGGGAAGATTGTTGAAGCGGTTAAAGAGGTTAATTTGACAGTAGAAGCTGGTGAAATTTTTGGGATTATTGGATATAGTGGTGCAGGCAAGAGTACTTTAATTCGATGTTTAAATTTTTTAGAAGTTCCAACTGAAGGGGAAGTGATTGTTAATCGTCAAGTGCTAAATCAATTATCGCCCAAAGAATTAAGATTAGCTCGTCACAAAATTGGGATGATTTTTCAGCACTTCAATTTATTAAAGACACGAACTGTTTTTGATAACGTTGCTTATCCGTTAAAAGGTCAAAAAATTAGTAAAGAAGAAAAGAAGGAAAAAGTACTACGTCTTTTGAATTTAGTGGGTCTAGAGGATAAAGCAGATGTGTATCCTTCCCAATTAAGTGGGGGACAAAAGCAACGTGTGGCCATTGCACGAGCATTGGCTAATGACCCTCAAGTTCTATTATGCGACGAGGCAACATCTGCACTTGATCCACAGACGACAAAGTCGATTTTAAAACTTCTTAAAGAAATTAATAAAGAGTTAGGATTAACGATTGTGTTAATTACGCATCAAATGGAAGTGGTTAAAGAGATTTGTCATAAAGTTGCGGTCATGGAGAAGGGCCGTATTATTGAACAAGGAAATATTGTTAGTGTCTTTTCAAATCCACAATCAGAGATTACAAAAGATTTTGTGTCCTCATTATTCCAAGATGAGAAAATCTTTGAGTTATTAGCAGAAAGAGCACCACTAGAAGAACTGAGTCACTTAGAGAAGCTAGTTAAAATCTCATTTGTTGGTCAGCAAACAGGACATGCCTTTATTTCGAAGTTATCAAAGCAATTTAATGTAGAGGCAAGTATTTTATTTGGAAGCATTGAGATTATTCAAAAGACCCCGATTGGTCATTTGATTGTTAGCTTCCATGGTAACAAAGAAGAAATCTTTAGTGCGATTAACTATTTAGAAAACTCAGATATTCAGGTGGAGGTGTTAAAGAATGAATCAGTTGCTTAATCAAATTTGTCCGAATGTCGTAGCGTATTTTCCAGAGTTAATTCAAGCGCTATGGGATACATTATTGATGGTGGTCATCTCGGGATTGTTTGCTGTGTTAATTGGTTTACCCATTGGAGTTGTTTTAGTCGTGACAAGACCGGGACATTTGTTAGAACAAAAAGCAGTTAATCTGATAGTGGGGAAGTTCATTAATGTTTTTCGCTCGATTCCATTTATTATTTTATTAGCATTTATTATGCCATTAACTCGAGCAATTGTCGGAACATCGATTGGATTAAAAGGGGCAATCGTTCCTTTAGTGGTAGGAACTGCGCCATTTGTTGCTAGACAAGTAGAATCAGCCTTATTAAATGTGGATCCTGGTGTGATTGAAGCTGCAAAGGCAATGGGATCAACGCCATTTGAAATTATTTATCGTGTCCTACTTCGAGAAGGGCTAGGTGGAATTATTTATGGACTAACGATTACGACGGTTAGCTTAATTGGATTTTCGGCCATTGCTGGAAATGTCGGTGGTGGAGGTTTAGGAGACTTCGCTATTCGTTATGGGTATCAGTACTATAAGGGAGATATTATGGTAGTAACGGTCATTATTATTATCATTTTAGTTTCAATCGTTCAAAGTGTTGGGGAAGTACTTGAACGAAAGTTCAGTCATTAATGAACAAAGAAAAAAATCAAAGGGAGAGATAGAAATGAAAAAGAAATTATTAAGTATTGTAACAACGATTTGTTTAGGAATTTTATTAGTAGCGTGTGGTGGACAATCAGGAGATACTGACAAAGTCATCAAATTAGGGATTAATGGAGAAGTCAATCAGATTTGGAAAAGTGTTCAATCACGTTTAGCAGATGAAGGGATTGATTTACAATTTGTAACATTTAGTGATTATAATTTACCGAATCAAGCATTAGCTGATGGCGAAATTGATGCAAACTCTTTCCAAACTATTGCGTTTTTCGAACAATTTATTAACGATCATAATTTAGATTTAACATCAATTGGCTATACGGTTTTAGCTCCAATGGGAATCTATTCATCAAAAATTTCTGACTTAAATGAGTTACCAGATGATTCAACTGTTTTAATTCCAAATGATGCATCAAATGGAGGACGCGCCTTATTATTATTACAAGATGCGGGTTTAATTAAATTAGCGGATGAAGTTGGAATTACACCAACTGTAAAGGATATTGTTGAAAATCCTAAGAATCTTGAAGTTGTTGAATTAGTCGCACAACAATTACCACTTTCATTAGCTGATGCAGAAATTGCAGTTATTAATAATGGAGTTGCCGTACAAGCTAACTTATCACCTTTAAATGATTCTATCTATATTGAAAATACAGAAAGTGAGTCTGTTGTAAATTATTATAATATTATTGCGGCTCGTACGGAGGATAAAGATAATCCAACATTAAAAAGATTAGTGGAAGTTTATCAAACAGAGGAAACGAAAAAAGCAATTGAAGAGGAATATAAAGGGGCAAGTATTCCAGTTTTTGAATAAGAGTATAGGGGGAGATTATCATGGAACAAAAAATTATTAAAGTACAAGATTATTTAAATAAACGTCGAGAAGATTTTATTCAGATTAGTCATCAAATTCATGAACGTCCTGAGAGTGCAAACGAAGAATATTTTGCCTGTGAGTTATTAAGTGAGACATTACGCCAAGCCGGATTCGATGTTACTGTGAATGTGGCAGGTCATGAAACAGGATTTGTGGCTCGTAAAGCATCCTCTAAACCAGGTCCGATTATTGGGATTTTAGCTGAATATGATGCTTTAGCTGGACTTGGTCATGGATGCGGACATAATATTATCGGGGCTAGTAGTGTAGCAGCCGGTTGTGCATTAGCTCAAGTGATTGAAGAAACGGGTGGGGAAGTCGTTGTATTTGGAACGCCTGCTGAAGAAGGGGGAGATAACGGAAGTGCAAAAGGATCATTTGTTCGCGAAGGATTATTTAAGGACGTTGAGGTTTGTATGATGATTCATCCAGGTAGCAAGACGACTATTACTGGACCTTCTCTTGCTAATCATCCAATTGAGTTTGAATTCTTTGGACGACCAGCTCATGCAGCGGGATGTCCTGAAAAAGGAATTAATGCCTTAGATGCGATGATTTTGTTCTATAATGCAGTGAACGCACTTCGTCAGCAAGTGACACCAGATGTTCGTATTCATGGAATTATTACACATGGTGGAGATGCTCCAAATATTATTCCTGAATATACAAAAGCAAGATTCTATATTCGTGCTAATACGATTCAAGTTTGCGAAGAAGTGACTGAACGTGTGATTAAAGCAGCAGAAGGAGCAGCTTTATCGACGGGATGTGAATTAAAATATACGACTTATCAAAATATTGTGGAAGATTTAATTGTTTATCCAAAGTTTAATGAATTATTTACAAAAGTGGTGACTGACCTTGGACTAGAAGTAGAGGAACTTGATCCGAATGCTTCACGTGGTTCAACAGATGCAGGAAATGTGAGTCAAGTGGTTCCAACGATTCATCCATCACTTAAAATTTGTGAACCTCATGTTGCTGGTCATACTAAAGAGTTCAAAGAGGCGGCGGCTTCTAAAAGAGGTGATCAAGCGGTTTTAGATAGTGCTGAAATTTTAGCACGTATTAGTTTAGAGTTACTGTTAGATTCTCAAAAATTAAAAGAAATTAAAGATGAGTTTGCATTGTTAAAAGCTGAATAGTCAAAGACAAACGCATAGAGCAATCTATGTGTTTTCTTGTTTTTATCATTGTTATTTTGCTGAAGAAAACATAAAGTGATGATTAGTGAATATAATGAAGTAATTTAATCAAAGCTGTTGGGATAGGAGGAGAAGAAATGAATTCATTTTTTGAAGGACTTGGAAAGAAAGTTTCTCAAACAGGACAAGATGCGATGAAAAAAACGAAAGAACTAGCTGAGATGACAAAAATTAATTCGCAAATTTCTGAGGAAGAGAAGAAACTAAATAAATTATATATGAAGTTGGGACAACTTTATTATCAGATGCATAAGAATAATCCGGAGTTAGTATATACGGATATTTGCCAAGGAATTGGTGGATGTTTACAGACTATTGATCGATATGAAGTGATGTTAAACGAGTTAAAAGGGATTAAGCGATGTGAGAAGTGTAAAACGGAAATGCCGATTTCATCAACGTTTTGTCAAACGTGTGGAAGTAAATTAAATGATGAACGAGAAACCATTGTTTCGACCATTTGCCCGGAATGCGGAATGGAAAATGGAGGGCATGCAACGACATGTATTAAATGTGGAAAGTTACTATAAGAAAAAGCTGTTGACGTTTAAATCAACAGCTTTTTCTTATTGTTATCTATATACATAGAGAAATATATTTTACATTTTCAGAATCAGGCTTGGTATATCATTCTTTTAGGGCTACTTATATATAGAGAGAGATAAGTTGTTACATCATGAAAATCTTTGATTTATAAAAGTAACTTTAGATATCAGTTCTGTATAGTGATTACCATTTAAATGCGTTCCAATCTTCTGCATATTTAGCGAATAATTCATTAATAGCTTTACCGATTTCAGCATATTCTTCATCTTTTAAGTTAGCTAATGAAACACGAATTGACCAAGATGGTCCTTCAAATCCACTACCATTTAATAAGACAATACTGTAACGATCAGCTAATTCAAATAAGAACTCTAATGAATTTCGTTCCTCTTTAAGGTATTCAACGAATTCCTCACCATATTTAAGTTTTGCCCAAACCAGTAAATCAATTTCGTCATAGTATGACGTACTATAAGGATTTTCTTCTAAGGTAAGTTCATCAAGGTAAGTATGTAATAACTGTTTACGACGACGACAAATTTCTTTTGTTTGATTTTTATACGTATCATTTTTATCTAGTAAAGCAAAGATTGAGAAAAATGCCATCTGTACTTGTTGTGGGGTCGATAATCCGGCCGTATGGTTAAGTGCGACTTGACGGCTATCTGCTACAATACGGTCGATAAATGGAATATGATCTGGATCAGTTGTTAAAGCACCATAACGTTCTCTTAAAATATCTTTTGCGTCCTCGGGTAATTGCTCGATTAAATGATTGTAGACATTATCTTTTGCTAAGGCAATGACGCCAAGACGCCAACCTGTTACACCAAAGTATTTTGAGTAAGAATAAACGCCTAGTGTATTGTAAGGCATTGAACACATTAAAGATTGAAACTTATCTGCGAATGTCCCATAAACATCGTCGGTAACAATCATTAAATCTGGATTTTTAGATTCAACAATATGTTTCAAGTAGAACATAGACTCTTCATTGATTGCCACTGAGGGTGGATTACTTGGATTAACGACGCAGGCTAATTTAATTTTAGTATCTGCTAATTTATCTAGCTGTTCTTTAGGATATTGCCACGTATGGCGTCCATTTTCATTAACCTCAGAAGCATAGATTTTAACAATGTCGAAATGATAGCGAGGTAAGTTTGCAATTTCGACATAAGGTGTAAAGATTGGAACAAACAGAGCAATTTTATCACCTGGTGATAAAATACGGTTGGCGATTAATGAATCAAAGATATAGCACATAGCAGCAGTTCCACCTTCAACTGCATATAAATCATGAGTTGCTGTTTTAGGGTCACCTCCCATCTCTTTAATGACATAGTCCTTAACTACTTTTTCAGTATGAATTAGCATACGATCAGGAACTGGATAATTGTCACCAATAATAGCATCTGTTAATTCGAATACCCAACTATCAGGATCAAAATCATGTTCCTTAATTCCATATTCAATAATAGCTTTTAATAACTCAACACCAGGAGCATTAGAATTATGCTTTGTATACATTAAGAAGCGATTATAAATTCCTGCTTTCTCCGGCATTCCCGCTAAATCTTTATCAGACCATGTTCGTTGGGTTTCTTCTACGGCAAATTGTCCAAAAGTAAAGAATGCTTGACGAGGAGTAGCGGCTGTCCAGTTTGGGTTACCACGTCCAGCATTTAACATCATTCGAATGCCTTTTTGCTCTGATTTTTTAGCCATTTTAATCAGTTCATCTTTTAATTCGAATGGACTTAAGCTTTCAACCTTCTTAATCATATCTTGAATTTTTTTACGTCTATTTTCTTCGTGTGTTGTCATATAAAACTTCCTTTCAAACGTTCAAACTATTTTTAAATTAGGAGAAGAAGATAATGACGATAGAACCCCAAACGGTTAATAAAATGTTACCAACCGCGTATGGGACAGTGTATCCAAGTACAGGGGCATTACTTTTCGCCTTTTCACAGATAGCTCCGATAGCAGCAGTTGTTGTTAATGCTCCTGCAGTAGCACCAAGTGTAATGGGTGCCTTGAACTTAAAGACGTATTTCCCTAATAAAATTCCTGCCAATGTTGGAATGATAGTTACAATGACACCAGCTAAAAAGAAACTAATTCCAGATGTTTTTAATCCAGAAACAAAACCAGGTCCAGCATTAATTCCAACGACAGCAACGAATGCTGCTAGCCCTACATTACTTAAGAACCAGGCAGTACTTGAGGGAATACGACCAATGGTTGGACGACGTGAGTGAAGTAGTCCAAAGATTAATCCCATAATCAGTGCCCCACCACTTGTTGATAAACTGATTCCTACTTTTCCAATCATTAAAGCTGGAATCCCGATTAATCCACCAAGTAGAATCCCAAGGCCTACAAAAATCATATCTGTCTCATCAGAATTACGCGCTGGACGACCTAATTGATAAGCCAGTACTTCAACGTCATCTACCGGTCCAGTTAAGGTAAGAACATCATGATTTTGGACGATTGTATCATTTTGGTAAGGTACTTCTTCACCAGTACTTTGAAGTTTAGAAATAAATACTCCTCGAGTAAGTGTATGATGACGAATTTCTTTAATTGATTTACCAATAACCTTATCACTTTTAACGTAAACAGCTAGTGATTCTGTTGGGAAGTTAATTAAGTGATAATCTGAGATTTCTTGTCCAATATCTAATAAGTTAATTTTTTCAACATCTCGTTCTTTAAAGGCGAAAGCGACATGATCATTTTTTTGAATGACCTCATCACCGGCTGGCTTGAACACTTTATTTTCGCGTTTAATTCGAACAAGGAATAAACGAATACTATCTCGTGCCAGTTTTTTTTCAATAGTTGAAACTGATTGTCCAACATATTTGTCACTAATAATATATGCACGATAGTCTAAGTCACCCGCCCGTGAATTTTCTAAGCTATTTTCAAGTTTATCTTTTGAGATATTGTCAAGCTTTTTACTTTCTTCTTCAAGATCAACACCAAGTATTTTTGGTCCAACAGTGGCTAAAATAAAAGCACAACCAATCGTTCCAAAGATATATGTTACGGCATAACCTACGGGCACAAAATCCATCATTGATTTTTTATCACTAGCAGCTATACTTAAGTTTGATATAGCATCTTGTGCAACACCAATAACTGCTGATTGAGTTAAAGCGCCTGCAGCTAAACCAGAGGCCTGACCAGCGTTGTATCCGAGAATTTTTCCGACTATAATCGTAGAAATTAAACCAATGACACAGACGATAACAGAAAAAATTACTTGAGGAATTCCTTCTTTTTTTAATCCTTTAAAAAATTGAGGTCCGGCATTATACCCTAATGCAAATAAGAAAAGAAGGAAAAACACAGACTTAACAGTGTCGTCAATCGTAATATTTAATTGTCCAATAATAACACCTGTAATAAGTACACCAGTGACGGATCCGACTTTAAATGATCCGATTTGAATTTTTCCAACTGCATATCCAATGGCCAATGTTAAAAATAAGGCAAGCTCTGGATGTGATTGGAGAGCATGTACGAACCATGTCATAATAATTACCTCATTTTTTTAAATTTTTTAGCATCACTTTCTTATTTTAAACATTTGTTTTTATCCTATACTTTTTAAAAGTGCACTTTATCTTGCTTAGATAAGAATATGAATAGTAAAAGGATATAAACTACTAAAGATAAAAAAAGAAATGAGGTGGAGATTTGGAAGGTTACTATTTAATGCCGCATCCTCCAATAATTGTTCCCAATATAGGTAAAGGAGAAGAATTAAAGTTATATCAAACAAGTTTAGCTTGTTATGATATTGCACAAGAAATTGCAACTAAAGAACCTGAGACAATTATCATTGTAACTCCGCATGGACCGATGTTTTCAAATGCTATTTCCATTTCCGATGGAGAGGATATTAGTGGTGATTTTAGACGATTTCAATGTTTTGATATAAAGGTGGATGTAAAGCTTGATATGGAATTTAATGAGGTTTTACTTAAACTATCCCAAGATGAACAAGTTCCTGTTGTCTCTGTTGATCGAGAATTATTACGAGCCTATGGACGTCCCTTTGAACTGGATCATGGAACATTGGTTCCTTTATATTTTGTGAATAAATATTATCAAAATTATAAATTAGTTCATATTACTTATGCTCCTTTAAGTGATCGAATGCTTTATAAATTTGGGATGCTTCTTCAACAAGTAGCTCAAAACCTTAATCGTAAATCGATACTGATTGCAAGTGGAGATTTATCTCATAAGTTAAGTACAAGTGGACCTTATGCTTATTCTCCGTACGGAGAACAATTTGATCGTCAGTTTTTAGCCAAGCTTTCATCCTCTCAACCATTAGATATTTTTGAGTTAGATTGTGAAATGATTGAAGAGGCTGCAGAGTGCGGTTTAAGATCGACGAAAATATTAATGGGAGCACTAGATGGAAAAGAGATAAAAGGAGAAGTGCTCGCTTATCAAAGTCCATTTGGTGTCGGCTATGGAGTGGTTAAATTTAACGAAGTCGGTGTTGGAACCAAAGCACTAAAATATATTGGACGGAGGGAGCAAGGTATGACAGAAGTGTTACCGAAAGGAAGTAATCCGTATGTCCGATTAGCTAGAAAATGTTTAGAGGATTATTTCACACAAACTAAGACAATGATTGCGAAGGAAGAATTACCAGAAATTATGGTGGCTCATCGTCACGGCGTCTTTGTCTCCTTAAAGGAAGACGGACAATTACGTGGATGCATTGGAACCATCTTTCCAACAACGGATTGTGTTGCATCAGAAATTATTAGAAATGCGATTGCAGCAGCTACGGAAGATCCGCGATTTATTCCTGTTCGATTTGAAGAATTAAAACAGATTCAAATCTCCGTAGATGTCCTTATGACACCAACATCAGCAAGTATTGAGGAACTCGACCCAAAACGTTATGGTGTGATTGTAAGTAAAGGCATGCGTAAAGGGGTACTTTTACCTAATTTAGAAGGAGTCGAATCGGTAGATGATCAATTAGCGATTGCTTGTCAAAAAGCTGGCATTAATCCCGATGGAGATTTTGATATTGAAAAATTTGAAGTGATTCGTTATAAAGAAGGTGAGCGATAGTGGATTATCCCGTTCCGTTTTTTGAACGAAAACAAGATCGTATTCAATGTTTAATATGTCCACATAAATGTCTGATTTCAGAAGGAAAAACAGGAATATGCCGAGTTCGAACTGTACAAAATAATCAGCTAATGGTTATCAACTATGGCGAAGTTACCTCAGCAGCAGTTGATCCCATTGAGAAAAAGCCACTGTATCACTTTAAACCAGGAAAAAATATTTTATCACTTGGGAGTTTTGGTTGTAATATGACTTGTAGTTTTTGTCAGAACTATGAGATTTCTCAACATCGTCCTAAAACAGACACACTATCGATTGATGAATTAAGCGAGGCCTTAGCTTCGGTTGAGAATAATGCAGGAATAGCTTACACGTATAATGAGCCGCTAATGTGGTATGAATACGTTTATGATACGGCAAAAGAGTTAAAGCGTCGTAATCCTGACACGAGTGTTGTTATTGTCACAAATGGTTACGTTAATGAAGAACCTTTAATGAAATTATTACCCTATGTTGATGCAATGAATATTGATTTAAAGGGGTACTCAAATCGTTACTATCAAAAGATTTGCGGCGCTCAACTAGATCCAGTTCTAGAGACGATTAGACGTGCTAATGACTATATTCATATTGAAATTACCACGTTATTAGTCACAGATGAATTTGATGCTTTAGAAGAAGTAGAACAAATTGCCCAGTTTTTAGCGTCCATTAATCCAGATATCCCGCTACATTTAAGTCGTTATTTCCCCCGTTATAAAATGAAAAATGAAGCTACAAATGTTGATATCATGGCTCAAGCTGTGGCGGTTGCTAAGAAATATCTAAATTATGTCTATATCGGCAACGTTGCGGGTGCTGATACGAACACTTATTGTCCGAATTGTCATGAACGTTTAATTGAACGACATCAATATGAGACACGTTGTTTAATTCATGAGTCAAAATGCCCAACTTGTCACATACCAATTCCCATTAAGCTATGATGTTAAAAGCAATGCATGAAATTTGACTTTAATTAAGAGTCCATGTACAATATCTCCTGTTGAAAAAGAGGAGATGAATGAGAATGAAAAAAATATCAAATACGGCATTTGTTTATACAATTGTTGCATTAGTAGCGGGTGTGGTGTATCGAGAGTATACGAAAGTTGTTGGTTTCTCAGGTAAAACGAATTTATCGTTATTACACACTCATTTATTTACTTTAGGTATGTTATTTTTTTTAGTTGTGTTAGCATTAGAAACAACATTAAAGTTAAGTGAACAAAAAATCTTTAATGGATTTTTTATGACTTATAATGCGGGTTTAATTTTAACATCACTAATGATGGCAGTTCGTGGATTTTTACAAATTCAAGATGCTGAACTTTCTAAAGCAGTTAATGCCTCAGTTTCAGGAATATCTGGTGTTGGTCATATTTTATTAGGAGTAGGACTTATCTTATTCTTTATGAATCTTAGACGTACCATTGCAACAAAATAATCAAAAGACGTATTGAGTGATGGGGCTCAATACGTCTTTTTTATATTGAAATCATAGATTTTGATGGGGGAGTTGTCGATTGCTCTTTTGTTAAAAGGAAATGAACAATCATTGAGATAATTCCACTAATAATTAAAAAGGCATAAAAACTAATTCCACGACATAACAACATCGCTGGGACGATAAGGTTACTTGCAAAGAATAGTTTAAAAGCACTCATAAATGCATTTTCTGAAGCACCAACTGCCCCAGGAAGTGGAATGGATGAAACAGCTAATGAGACTAATGACTGAAGCGAGATAATTTGTAATAAAGTAAAGTCGTTAAGATGGAATGCTTTATAAACAAAATAGGGCACTAGATAAGTAGAAGTTAATTGAATGGTTGTTGTACAAACGATACGGAGTAATAAAAGGGGTTGTGTTTTAAGGTAATCTGCTCCTATCGTATACTCTTTTACTAGTGATTCTAGTTTAGATCGTGTCGTGGTTACATCTTTTATGATTCGAATAGAGGCTAACCATTTAGTAACTAAGTAGATTAATTGATAGATAAATTTTTTTGAAAACATCGCTAATAAAATACCAATCGTTAATAAAAGGTTAATTGTTACACTAAACATTAAGAAGTATTGAATTCCATGAAGATTAGTCATAATAAATTCATGGTTCAGAAGGAACATAATTCCAGCGTATGCCATCATGACCATTTGATAGACAACGGTAATAATTAATAAATTTAAGGAAGAATAAGAAAGATTGATGTTAGCTTTGTTCATATAAAACATTTGAGCGGGTTGCCCACCAGAGGAAGAGGGAGTAATTGAACTAAAATAGAAACCGATAAATGCAAATCCTAGACATTTTATGTAGGAAATCTTTTGTCCGAGGGCACGCATAATTGAGAATGTATTCATGGCTTCACACCCAACGAAGATAAACATCATACAAAGGCCTAATATAATATAGAATAAATTAACATCTTTTAATGTTTGAAGTAACGTAGGTAAAGATTGATCTTTAAAAATAAAATAGCTTGTAATTATGATTAGAGAAATCATAAATAAAAGGCTTACTGATGATTTTAGCTTATTATTCATTACTGGCTCCTTTCTAGAGAAATGAATTTCAATCCTTTTATTTTTAATTGTGGGATGGCTAGTTCTAAGGCACCGATTGTATTTAAAGGGGCCCCGTAATCAGCGCCACAATCATGACTAGAATCATGTAAACAGATTATTGAATTTGAATGACACTGTTTAATCAATCGTTCTTTTAAGAGAGATTTAGATTGATTTTTCCAGTCTTGAATCATGACATTCCAAAGACAAAGTTTTAATTGATGTTTTTTCATGAAGTGATAAGTAAATAAATTCATATGTCCCCAGGGTGGACGATAAAGGTGACACGTTACATTTAATTGATTCATAATGTCGAGGCTTTGTTGAAAGTCTTTTTTTGTATAGAAATAACTATGTAACCATGCATTTTTATGTTCGAGTGAATGAAGACCGATTTCATGTCCTTCATCTATCATACGTTTGATGAGATGAGGATATTTTTTAGCGTTCTTTGCAACAACAAAAAAGATAGCTTTTATATCGTGTTTGTTTAGGAGATCGAGAAGCTTCTCAGTATAGATTTCATCAGGTCCATCATCAAAGGTGAGAAGTATTCCTTGTTGTTGAGTATCGGTGATTGCATTTGAATTAAAGTGTTTATGGTAATAGGTTGGTAAAATTGAGTGGATGATAAACACACTTAGTGGTAATAATAAAAAAATCATTAGTGTTAGGCTCTCAACTGACAGTTTTGATAAGACAGGATAATGGTATCAAGTGTCGCATGATTGAGCTGCTGCTTAAGTGACTTCATATTTTGTCTCATTTCGTAGAGGTTCGTTTCATCATTTAAAATTTGAGAGAGATAGTGAATATTTATCAGTTGCCGTTTTGATATAATTCGACCGAGTCGATGGTAATTAATGAATTGAGCATTTTTCATTTCTTGTTGTAAAAAAGGTTCGATAATTAACATCGGTAGTTCGGAATGAATCGCTTCAAATATAGTGATTCCCCCTGGTTTAGAGATGATTAAATCAGCTTGTTGCATGTAGTTATAGACTTGATTAGTAAAACCAATGACATCGATGTTTTCATATTTTCCATGTAATTTCTGAAAAAGTTTTTTATTCCCTCCTGTAATCAGCGTTGTTTTTATATTTTTTAAGTTATTTAACTCTTCATAGAACTTTTTTGATTTTGGCAATAAACCTAGACCACCACCCATGATTAAAAGGTGTTTATTTTCTTGATGTAACTGAGGTAATACATGATGGGATTTAAAGGCTAATTTGACTGGAATTCCGATTACATGAAGTTTATTTCGAGGAATTCCTTTTTCGATTAATTCTGACTGAAGAGAAGGACTTCCTACTAAGTAACAGTCTGTTTGATCATTAATCCATTCTGAATGACTACTAATATCTGTAATACAAGTAATCAGTGGAATTTGACAACTAGATTTAGTTTTATAATGAGAAACTAACTGAGAACAATAAGGAATGGTTGAAATAATCACTGTTGGTTTTGTAATTAAAAGTAATTGTTGTAGTGATTTATAGAAGTAATCGCCTAATATAGGTTTTGAAGTTTCGTTGCCATTTTCTGTATAGTTATAAAATATATTATAGCATATAGATGCTCGATTGATAAGGAGACTAAAGCTTCGGTAAATGAGTTTTGAGATATGTGGCAGTGTATAGTCGAATATATCGACAATCGTAACATCTGAATTTTCAATGGTAGATTTAAGTTGTTCCTCTATTGAATAGGATGCTGAGTAATGCCCCATTCCAAATTTCCCTGTTAAAATTAGAACTTTCATATTATTTCCTCCTGTTTCCTATAGGTTTATTATAGAAATTAAATCTTTAGATTTGTTCTATAAAAATCTTAAGATTTTTTAAAGATTCTCTGAATAATACGTTAAGAAAATAATGGTATTTTAACTAACAAGGGAGTGTAAGTTTAAACAATAACTGTTTTCTTACCCTGAATAATGAATATATTTGGATTAGGAGTATAACCGTGTCGATTAGGATAAATTAACATAATGTAGTAACAGCTAGAGTTTAGGAAAAATTATGGATCAGAAAAGGGGATTTAGATGATGAATCAAGTAGAAAATTATTTTGAACGAGTGGCAAATGATATTAAAGAAAAAGCGCCATTATATTTGAAGATGAGTCATCAAATTCATGAAAAACCTGAATTAGGCAATGAGGAACAATTTGCGTGTCAATTACTGACTAATTTATTAAAAGAGGAAGGATTTGAGGTTGAGATTGATATTGCTACCCATCCAACAGGTTTTATTGCGCGTAAGAAAAGTCAGAAGGAAGGACCCTCAATTGGAATACTCGTTGAATATGATGCATTAAGAGGCTTAGGGCATGCGTGTGGTCATAATATTATTGCTATGATGAGTATAGGTGCGTCTTTAGCTATTTCTTCAGTCCTTGATGAGTTAGGTGGAAAGGTAGTTGTTTACGGAACACCTGCTGAAGAGGGAGGACCACACGGGAATGCAAAGGAGAGTTATGTACAAGAGCATCTATTTGATGAAGTTGATGTCTGTATGATGATTCATCCGTTTCATACAACAGCCCCTACTCAACCAACCCTTGCGATTGTTAAACCTGAATTTGAGTTTTTTGGTCGTCCTTCTCACGCGGGAGCAGCACCTGAAAAAGGGATTAATGCCTTAGATGCTATGCTTCTATTTTATAGTGGGATTAATGCCATGCGGCAGCAAATGCCACCAAGGGTTTTAATTCATGGAATTATTACAAATGGTGGTGAGGCGCCAAATATTATACCTGCATATACGAAAGCTAGCTTTTATATTCGAGCTCCTAAATCTGATTTATGTGATATTTATAAAGAAAAAATTTTAAAAATTGGTCAAGGTGCTGCATTAGCAACAGGATGTAGGTTTAAATATGATGATTCACTTAACCGAGTGAGGGAAATGTTCATTATCCCAAGTTTCGAAAATCTTTTTATTGAGGAAGCCAATCGATTAGGGTTAGAGGTTAAAACGAAAGATTGTAAAAGCATTGGTTCAACCGATGCAGGAAATGTGAGCCAGGTGGTTCCAACGATTCATCCAACGATTAAAATTTGTAATGATTCTATTACGATTCATACGGAGGAATTTAAACAGGCAGCTAAATCAGAAGCAGGTGATCAAGCTATTATTGATGGCGCAATCATTTTAGCGCGTATTGCAGTTCGCTTATTGACGGATGATGATTGTTTGAAAATGATTAAAGAAGAATTCCAAAAAATAAAAGAAGCTCATTTATCTGAAGTAATTGAAGAGAGGGGTTAAAGAAGCCCTCTTTTTATATGTTCTTCAACTAAGAGATACATAAAGGGGCAAAAATATACATTAATGTATAATTTTTTAATGAACGGAAGAATATTTGAAGCGTACGAATAAATATAATGATTAATATAAAGACTTGTGGTATTAAGTCAAGTATATGATTGAAAAAAATAGATAAAGATTTTTAAAAGTTGGACGCACTGAACTAGACCCTCGGCTAATTTTTTAAAAATTTAGCCTAGCGCCAGACAGAAAGGATTCAAAAGCAATCAGTTAGCTTTTGAGTGATACGCTCCTTTCCGGCGTGTAGAGTTGGTGGTTACGTAACAGCGTATCCACCAAACGCACTAATTTTCTAGCGGTTAGGACGAGGGCTCGTTTGTGTTTAAATTTCGGAACTTCATCGTATTTTTTTTGGTAATACAAGCGGTAAGTATCTTCGTGTCGTCTGATAGAGTTGGCAGCTTCAACCATATAATACCGAAGATATTGGTTGCCTGTTCGTGTCAGTGGTGTACGTTCCGATTCAAAGTTTCCAGACTGATTTTTTTTCCAGTAGAGACCGCAATATTTGGCTAATTGGGCTTCATTTTCAAAACGTTCAATTTGACCGATTTCAGCGACAATACCGGCGGCATAAACAATACCGATACCTGGAATACTTTTTAAACATTGGGCTTCTGTTACAATTTCAAAGAGCGCCACAATGCTTTTTTCTAAATCTTTAATCTGTTTTTTCAACGTTTGGATTAATCGTGCATAAGTCGCTAAAACCATGTCTACTGATTCTTGAACGACTTTACCCAATCGATAAGAATCACGAATAGCTTTTTTAATGGCTTTAGCTAATTTCTGTGGATCACTAAAACGACCTCGACCTTTTTCTTGTAGAAGGTTAGCTAAATCTTCTAACTCCATTTCGGCCATTTCATCGAGGGTTAGTGCATCAGAAAGAAGATCGAGCATGGTCGCACCAAAAACAGAGGTATCGAGCTCTTTAGAGAGGGTATTACACTTGTAGTAAAGGTTCTCAAGAAAGTGCTGTTTACATTCGGTGAGTTGATGAACCATTTGATATCTCGAACGAGTCAGACGTTGAAGAGCGACATAGCGTTCCTCTTTTAAAACTGTCTTATTAAATCGTTCAATACGTAAGAAGTCGGCAATACGAAAGGCATCAATTCGATCGTTTTTATCTTCTTCAAAAAGCCCTTTATAACGATGAATGGACTTAGGGTTTTGGATAACGACTTCAACGAGACCTAAGGATTTTAGTTCAAGATCTTCAGATAAAAAAGTTGCAGGATGAAAACTGTAAATCGAAGTAGACTCCATTCCAATCACGATTTTTTCATAGTTAAATGATTGGTGAAACTGGAGAACATCTTCTTTGATAGAAGAGGCACCGTTAATGTTATTAGGAAGGGTAACTTCTTTTAACGTCGTGTCTGAACTATCAAGAAAACAAACATCAAGTTTTTCAGAGCTAACATCAATACCGACAAATAATTTCATGGAAGGGACCTCCTTTCTTTTGAATGAATTTGGAATAAACTCGGATACGGCTGGACATCCCTAGGGTCCCAAACGTGGCGACAACCTCGCGTATAAGTATTCTAAAGACTTTAGCTATGAGTGCTGCCCTCAACCCTGTTAAGAAGAGGAACATAGAAGGAGTTGATACAGCTTGTGCGTATGCCGAACAGTTTGGGTCTGGGTCACAGTCTTCAAATGTAGTCGAACTACAGGAGGGAAAAGTATATTCCTGATGGATCCAATTCCATTACCTATATGATGGAACGTCCGAGGGTATCTGAGACAAAAAGAGATCACTAAATGAATCATTTAGGTAAAGAAAACTCATTCAGTTTTCAAAGAACAATTCATGCCCTAAATGAAGGGCTTAAACTTATTATACGAGGAGGGGAATAGATGAGTTACATTGTGGATAGTTTAGTTGAACTAATCGGGAATACACCTTTATTGCGTTTAAACAAATATAGTCAGCAAGTAGGAGCAAAGGCAGAGTTAATTGCTAAGCTAGAGTATTTTAATCCAGCGGGAAGTGTAAAAGATCGAATTGCTTGTGCCATGATTAAAGCAGCTGAAAGCCAAGGGGTTTTAACGAAAGAATCGATGATTGTTGAACCGACGAGTGGAAATACGGGGATTGGCTTAGCCTTTGTTGCGGCAGCTAAAGGTTATCAATTAACGTTAGTGATGCCAGACACGATGAGTATCGAGCGTCGAAAGTTATTAAAAGCTCTTGGTGCCAACCTTGTTTTAACAGAAGGGGCGAAAGGGATGAAAGGTGCCGTTGCTAAAGCTGAGGAACTTTGTCAAGAAATTCCGGGGGCGATAATGCTTCAGCAATTTGAGAACCCGGCTAATCCAGCTATTCATCGTTTGACGACAGCTGTTGAAATATGGAATGATACAGATGGATTAGTGGATATCTTTGTTGCTGGCGTTGGGACAGGTGGAACAATCACAGGAGTAGGAGAAGTATTAAAGGAATATAACCAAAATGTGAAAGTAGTTGCAGTTGAACCAGCAACTTCACCCGTTTTATCAAAAGGGGTAGCCGGCCCTCATAAAATTCAAGGAATTGGTGCTGGATTTGTTCCGAATGTTTTAAATTGCAATATTATTGATGAGATTATCTCTGTATCAAATGAAGATGCCTTTCAAACATCACGTCTATTAGCGGATGCAGAAGGTTTATTAGTGGGCATTTCTTCTGGAGCAGCGGTCTATGCTGCAACTGAGTTAGCTAAACGTGAAGAAAATGTAGGGAAACGAATTGTTGTGATTTGTCCAGATACAGGTGAACGCTATTTATCAACTGGATTATATAATGAAGACTAATGAAAAGGTGAGCATTTTAGCTCACCTTTAGTATTTTTATAAAATATTAATTAGTCGACGATTGATGACCATTGATTCTTTTTTTGGAAGAACAATGGTAAGTGTATCATTAGTTAAGTTGGCTGTAATTTTATCGGCATCAACGTCGTATAGACTGAAGCTTTGTGAAAAAGAACTACTTTGGTAAGCTTGTCCTGTTTCTTCATTTGCTTGAACAACTTGTTTTACTGTTAGGATTAAATTTTGATTTTCAACAGCTAACTGGATATTTTCCCGTTTTAAATTTGGAAGTGTCAACGTGAAAATATATTCTGTTCCTTGATCATTAAAGGTTGTATTATTCATTGGTGTAAAAGCAGATTGAAAAGTGTTTAACATCATCGTTTCCATATGATTAAAAATATCAAAAAAATTAACGGGTGCTAATGATTCATTTTTTCCGCCAAAGGGTGTTAAGTTTGACATCCTATCTCCTCCTTATCTGAGATAAAAGTGATACAACATATCATATGCGATTGTCATATTTGAGTGTCTATTTTGGAGAGATTGCATGAATGAAATGGGTATGATAAACTGATAATGAGAGGTGTGATACAATGAATATAATTGAAATTGCGAAACTGGCAGGAGTATCAAAGTCAACCGTCTCTAGATATTTAAATGATGGATATGTCAGCGAGGAAGCTAGCGAGAAAATAAAAGAAGTAATTGAACAAACGGGGTTTGTTCCAAGACGACAAGCTCAGGCGATGCGTTCACAAAAAACAAATTTAATTGGTATTATTGTTCCAAAAATTAGTACAGAAACAGCTGCTCGTGTCATTGAAGGAATTACTAATGAATTAAGTAACGCTGGGTATGAAGTACTAATTGGAAATACAAGTCAATCGATTGAAAAAGAATTCGATTATTTAAAAGTCTTTAAAAACCAAGTAGACGGAATTATTTTTATGGCCACTGAAATTACACCTAAACATTATGAGTTATTTGAGCAGTTACATATTCCGATTGTTGTTGTTGCTCAAAAAGTAAAAGATTATCCATGTATTGTTCATGATGATTATCATGCATCTAAAGATGCCATTAACTATTTAATTGATAAAGGTCATCGTTCAATAGGATTTATTGGCGTTGGTGAATATGATGTTGCGGTTGGAATTGAGCGTAAAAAAGGGTATTTAGATGCTTTAGAAGAACAGAAAATTGAAGCTCAATCAGAGTATATTCAAATTGGGGATTTTAGTCATGAAAGTGGATTTAACTTGACTAAGCATTTAATGTCGTTACCAAAACCACCAAGTGCAATTTTTGCCGTGACTGATAACTTAGCTATTGGATGTATGGAATATTTAAAAGAAAATGGATATAAGATCCCTGACGATGTTGCAGTCATGGGGCTAGGTGATATAAAAATCGCTGCTTATATGACACCAGGGCTTACAACTGTTCATTATCATTTTCAGACGATGGGAGCTAAAAGTGCTAATCTTTTAATGCAGTTAATTCAATCAGGAAAAGAAAGCTCTAAAAATTATGAAAGCAATTTTATTTTTAATTATAGACTTATAGAACGTGATAGTGTATAATAATCTTCGTGATGAAGGTTATTATTTTTTTGAACCTGATGGGAACGTTCCCGCAAAAATCTCATTAAGTAACCATAAAAACCAATTATAAATACAGTCCAAAAAGAAAGCGTTAATTTATTTTTTTAGGACTTTGTGGGAACGTTCCCTCAAAGAAACTCAAAGTAGTAAACATTGAAGTGAGAAAAATGGAAAACAATAATGGCGTTTAGAAGAAATAATAAGTCGTCAGCTCAATGAAACAATGTATCATCTTCAACTATATATTAGTCATCCTAAAATGATTAGTATATTTACTTGTAGACATGATACTTAGGGGGAGTAAAAAGTTATGACAAACCCAAATTATGCCGAAGTCGCTAAGGTTATTCTTGAAGCAATCGGTGGAAAAGATAATGTTGCTAGTGCTGCGCATTGTGCGACACGCTTACGTTTAGTTTTAAACGATGAGTCAAAAGTAAATAAAGCAGAAATTGAAAAAATGGATATTGTTAAAGGTGTATTTTCAACAGCGTGACAGTTCCAAATTATTATTGGACAAGGAACAGTTAATCGCGTGTATGCTGAATTAGCAGCACTTGCTGGAATTCAAGAGATGAGTACAGCAGATGTTAAAGATGCAGCAATGGAAAAATTAAATCCATTCCAACGCTTCTGTCGTATGCTATCAAACATCTTTGTACCAATTATTCCTGCAATCGTTGCAGCAGGTTTATTAATGGGGATTTTAGGGATTGTTGATAAAGTTGGTTTAGGACACTTAACTGATAGTTGGTGGTTCACGTTATTAGATATGTTCTCATCTGCAGCATTTAATTTCTTACCAATCTTAATCGCAATTTCAGCTGCAAAGCAATTCAAATGTAATCCTTACTTAGCAGCCACAATTGGGGGAATTATGATTCACCCTGCATTACAAAATGCTTGGACATCAGGAACTGGTTATGAAACAGTTAATGTATTAGGAATCATTGATATGCCTTTATTAGGCTATCAAGGAACGGTATTACCAATTTTAATCGTTATCTTTGTAATGTCTTATATTGAAAAATATACACGAAAATATATGCCTAAAATGTTAGATATTTTATTAACGCCATTAATCACTGTATTAGTGACAGGATTCTTAGCGTTAGTTGTCATTGGACCAATTGCTAATACAGTAGGTTCAGCAATTTCAACATTCTTTACATATGCCTTAAATAACTTCGGTATCTTCGCGGGATTATTATTAGGTGGATCTTATTCATCAATCGTAATCACTGGTATTCATCAATCGTAATCACTGGTATTCATCAATCGTAATCACTGGTATTCATCAATCGTAATCACTGGTATTCATCATAGTTTCCATGCTGTTGAGTTAGAGTTAATTGGAAATACTGGATTTAACTCATTATTACCAATTTGGTCAATGGCAAACGTAGCACAAGGTGGGGCAGCATTCGCTGTTTACTTCTTAGCTAAAAATAAAAAAACAAAAGCAATTGCTTTACCATCTGCCATTAGTTGTTTATTTGGTGTAACTGAAGCAGCAATTTTTGGGGTAAACATGAAGTATGGTCGTCCATTCATCGGAGCTGCAATTGGTGGGGCTTTAGGTGGAGCTTACATTGTATTCTCTAAAGTTGTATTTACAGCTGTTGGAGTAACTGGACTTCCGGCCTTAGCAATTTCTGCACCTGGAACAACATTAAACTATTTAATTGCAATGGGAATTGCAGTTGTAGGAGCTTTCATTGCGACATGGATTCTTGGGATTAAAGAAGACTAATTAAATAAATTCATAGATGGAAAATGGATAATGGGGGACTCTCCGTTATTCATTTTTCTGTATTATAGCAAAAAGGAGAACGGTATCATGAAAAAAGTTATTTCAATTGGAGAAGCATTAATCGATTTCATTCCACAACAAAAAGGAGTAGCACTTAAAGATGTAGAAGGATTTTTACGTGTGCCAGGTGGAGCTCCATTAAACGTTGCAGCAGCTGTCGCTAAATTAGGTGGAAAAGCACAAATGTTAACAAAATTAGGGATGGATGGATTCGGAGATGCAATCTTAGAAGAAGTTAAGCCATTAGGTGTAGATGTTTCACGTGTAGGACGTACAAATCAAGCTAATACAGCATTAGCATTCGTTTCTTTAAAAGAAGATGGAGAGCGTGATTTCTCATTCTATCGTAATCCAAGTGCCGATATGTTATTAAGTGAAGATGAAATTCATGAAGAAGATTTTGAAAATGGATCAATCTTACACTTCTGTTCTGTTAGCTTGATTGATGCACCAATTAAACAAGCTCATAAAAAAGCTATTGAGTATGCAACAAAATATAACGGAATCATCAGCTTTGATCCTAATGTTCGTTTACCATTATGGGAGTCACCAGAAGCTTGTCGTCAAGCTATTTTAGAATTTTTACCTTTATCAAATATTGTTAAAATTAGTGATGAAGAATTAGAATTCATTACTGGAATTAAAGATGAGCAAGAAGCATTAAAATCATTATTCGTTGGAAATGTAGAAGTTGTTATTTATACAAAAGGGACAAATGGATCAGACTTCATCACAAAAGAACGAAAAGTCACTGTTCCATCGTTTACAGTAAAAGCTGAAGATACAACAGGAGCAGGAGATTCATATATCGGATCGTTCTTATATCAAGTTGCTCAAACAGTTAATACGTTAGAAGAGTTAGTTCAATTAGATGAAGTAAAAGTGACTGAAATCATGACATTTAGCGCAGCAACTGCAGCATTAACTGTTTCTAAAAAAGGTGCCATTGCAGCATTACCTACAAAAGAAGCAGTGATTGAAATGATGAATCGATAATTTTTAGGAGGATGTGAGGATGATAACAAAACAACAGTTTATTGACCAAATTGCTGCAGAAAAAGCGAATCAGTTACCCATAGTTAATGGGGATGAGTGGCGTAATAAATTTCATCTCATGGCACCTATTGGTTGGATTAATGATCCAAACGGATTATGTTATTTTAAAGGATTATATCATGTGTTTTATCAATATTCACCATTAGATGCGAAAGGTGGATTAAAGTTCTGGGGACATTATACATCACCAGATATGGTAAACTGGACAGAGCATGAAGTAGCCTTATTCCCAGACATCGCTGCAGATGTAGATGGGGTTTATTCAGGATCTGCTTTAGTTCATAATGATGAAATGTATTTATTCTATACTGGAAATGTTAAATACGAAGGTGATCATGATTACATTTTAACGGGACGAGAGCAAAATGTAATTATGGTTAAATCGACAGATGGATTTAATTTCTCTGAAAAGCAAGTTTTATTAACGAATGAAGATTATCCTAAAAATATGGGATTACATGTTCGTGATCCAAAAGTGTGGGAAGAAGATGGAGTCTTCTATATGGTTTTAGGTGCACGTTCAATTGATGATAAAGGATATGTCTTACTGTATAAATCAACAAACTTAACAGATTGGGAATTATTAAGTGTTCCAGCTGGTGGATTAGATGATATGGGATACATGTGGGAGTGTCCAGATACATTCAAATTAGAAGGAAAGGACATCTTCATGTTCTCTCCACAAGGAATGGATGCTAAAGGATTAAAGTATCATAATGTTTATCAAAGTGGATATGCTGTTGGATCATTTGATGAAAATAAACAAATATTATCATTAGGTGCTTTTGATGAATTAGATCGTGGCTTCGACTTTTATGCACCGCAAACTTTTAAAAACCATGATGGACGTATTATTATGTATGGATGGGCTGGTGTACCAGATGCCGTTGAACACAGTAATCCAACTATTGAAAAAGGATGGCAACATTGTTTAACATTACCACGTGAATTAGTTTTAAAAGGTGAAAAATTATATCAAGTGCCAGTAGAAGAGCTAAAAGCACTGCGTAAAGATGAAACAATTATTAAAGAGATTAATTTAGGTCAATCACAAGTATTCAAATTATTTGAAAATAATACATACGAATTAAACCTAGACTTCAAAAATACAACTTCATTTGAATTAGATTTTCGTGAAGATTGTCAATTAACATTTAAAGATGGAATTTTTACATTATCATTAGGTCGAAGTGGATACGGACGTGATTACCGTCGTGTTGAGATTAAAGCTATCTCAAATGTACGTATCTACTCTGATAACTCAATTTTAGAGATTTATTTAAATGAGGGGGCTGAAGTTTTTACTTCACGTATTTATAATAAAAAATTAGATGAAACATTAACTTTATCAGGAACAGGTGACGTTACGTTAACTAAATGGTCATTGTAGTGTTAATAAAGGGGTAATCATTTTAGGTTATCCCTTTTTTGATGAAAGATATGGCGTTATAATTGTTGAAAAGATATAGGATTGAGAAGAAAAGCGATAAATAAAAACACAGCATGGCTGTGTTTTGTTATTTTGTTTTGCGTAATTCTTCCTTTAATTGACGCTTTGGTAAGTTGCGACGTAGTTTACGTTCAATCATATTAAATTCGAGATTATCTTTTGGTGCGACAAACATACATGTGTATCCATCTTCACCTGCACGACCTGTACGCCCAATACGATGAATATAAATCTCAGGTGTTTCTGGAACATCATAGTTATAAATATGAGTCACACCACTAATATCAAGTCCACGTGAAGCAACATCTGTTGCAATTAAGTATTGTAAATCTGCATCACGGAAGGATTTTAAGATACGTTCACGCTTATTTTGTGCAATATCACTATGAATGACTTGAACGTTAAATCCACGTTTTTTCATTTTAGCAAATAATTCATCGGCGCGACGCTTAGTACGAGCAAAGATAATGGCTAAGAA
This sequence comes from Turicibacter sp. H121, assembly GCF_001543345.1. Taxonomy (NCBI): domain Bacteria; kingdom Bacillati; phylum Bacillota; class Erysipelotrichia; order Erysipelotrichales; family Turicibacteraceae; genus Turicibacter; species Turicibacter sp. H121. The sequence continues at coordinate 1,977,140 of NZ_CP013476.1, forward strand.
TGGATTATCTTCTTCAAGAACTTGGCAAAGTGTATCTGCCTTCCAACGATCCGTTGTTTCAATTACTTCTTGACGAATCGTATCAATCGTCACCTTCTTAGGTTCAATCGTTACCATTGTTGGTGAGTAAGTATAGTGGTAAGCAAGTTTTTTAACATTTGGTGCCATTGTTGCAGAAAAGCATAGTGTTTGACGATTACGAGGAGTTGCTCTTAAAATTTGATCAACTTCATTTCTAAATCCCATTAATAACATTTGATCTGCTTCATCAATGACGACTGTTTTAACTTTATTTAAATCTATTGTTCCACGTTCAATATGGTCAATTAATCGTCCAGGAGTTGCAATGATTAAATGAATAGTACCTTTTAATTTATTTAGCTGAGAACCGATATTGCGTCCTCCGTAAGCTGCTAACACATTAATAGCTTTTCCTTTAGCTAATTGATTAGCTTCTTCTGTAATTTGTAAAGCTAACTCTCGAGTAGGCGTGATAATTAATGCTTGAGTTGCACAGACATCAGGTGAAATATTTTCAAATAATGGTAATAAGAAAGCTAATGTTTTTCCGGTTCCTGTTTGAGCCTGAGCAATTACATCTTTATAGTCTTTAATTAATGGAATACACTCTTCTTGAATTGAAGTAGGAGTTGTAATTCCTGATTTTTTTAAAACTTGAACCAATGGTTCACTAATCCCTAAATCTTTAAAATTCATAATGACATACCTTTCGTTCTTGTATTCAATTAATCATACCATAGTCTATGCAAAAATACATGAGTAATTAATTTATAGTGATTTATAATTGATATACTGTGTTTACAATTAAGATTGAAGTGACGTAATCCGTTGATTATAGTAATAAAATACTTGGTGATAAAAAGTAAAGGGGGAATTCTTTAGCAAAAGGAAACTAATAAAATATTATTGTTAATAATGCTTTGCAGAAAAAAAGAACATATAGTGTATTTTTGTATTAAAAACTATATGAAAAGTCGATACATTTAATCTGTTATATGTTAGAATTTAACTGACATAGGTAAAAACTGGGAAGGTGATGGAGGCTGAAACTGAATAACGTAAGTCCAAAAGTTAAATGTTTATACGATAAATTTTTTGAAACTGAATCAGATATAGAGAAGGTATTAACATTTGTTGCTGAACAGAGAAGGTGCAATGAAGTCTCTACAAGTGAGATTAAGCAATTAATTTCAATAATGAGAAGTCAGCAATTTAATCTTATTGCGGCTAAGTTGCTTAATATGTTAGGATATTTATTGCTTAATCAAGGGGAGACACAGGCGGCTATTGATTTGTGGGATGAGGCTATATCAATTTTTGAAAAAAATGAAGATGAAGCTGGGATAGTCCAAAGTTACAGTGGTTTAATGTGTGGTTATTTTAACCTTGGCCTATATGATGAGAGTATTGATTTTGGAGTGAAGGGACTAAGACTGGCACAGGAATCAGGGGATGATCAATTATTACTATTAACGTTAGGAAATATTGCATTTAATTATTATGCATTAGAAAAATATGAGGAAGCAAAAGAAGCAGTAAAATTGATAAGATGTTTAAAAGAACCAGTCGTGGAGGGGAATAAAGTATCTTTAGATCAGTTAGAAGCTGGCATTTGTTTAGTCGATAATAATCTTGAGGAAGCTAAGTATTTGATTGATCGTGCTTATGAACGAGTACTTAACCTTAATCATCCGGCATTATTGTCAGAAACTTTACGTATGAGAGGAAAAGTTTATTATCAACTTGGTGATGATAAAGTATATGAGGAAAGCTTTGAAGAATCAATTCGTCTAGCACAGGAAGGAAATTTTTTAGAATACCTGGCACAAACGTATTATGAGTGGGGGAAAATCGAGTTAGCGAAGGATAATAAATTAAGAGGAGAGCTATTTCTGTTAGAAGCTGATCATTACGTTAAGCGTCTTGGAAGTCCATTACTATCTGTTAATATATGTAGGGCTTTAATTGAATTTTATAAATCATTAAATATTTTTGAACTTGCCTTGCATTATTATGAAAAATGTTCGGAAGTAGAAAGAAAGGCTCACCTAAAGCGTTCTGAGCTTTGGGAGAAGCGAATTAATCGAGAGAAATATATTAGTGAAGCAAAGATTTTTAAGTCACTCTATGATGAATTAGAAACTATTTCTCATATCGGTCGTTCGTTTACAGAAACATTAAGTTTGGAAAAATTAATCATTCATGTTCATGAACAACTTTCTAAAATGATGGATACGACTGTATTAGCTATTACAGAGGTTAACGAAGAGAAAAATTGCTTAGACTATTTAATATATTTAGAATCAGGTAATCGATTGAACTCTGGATATGTTAGCTTAGACGATGAGAATAGTTTAGGCGTTTATTGTATTAAACAAAAGGAAAATTTAATTATTAATAATTTAGATGAAGAATATGAACTATATCAGTTAAAAAAGGATGAAACGATTTTATTTCAAAAAGGTATTAAATCCATACTTTGTTGTCCTTTAATCATTCGTAATGAAGTTAAAGGGTATATTACTGTTCAATCTTATGAAATTAACTCATACACTCAACGCGATTTAACTAAGTTAAGTGTTTTAGCTTCTTATATTATTATTGCTTTAGAAAATGCTAAGTTATATCGTCAGACAGCTTATTTGGCTCGCTATGATGGATTAACAAGTTTATATAATCGAGTAGAGGCACTAAAAAAAGGAGAAAAATTATATCGGCTAGCTAAACATAAAAATCCAATGAGTGTTATCATGATTGATATTGATCATTTTAAACTTATTAATGATACATATGGTCATCAAATAGGTGATCAAGTTATTCAACTATTTAGTAATTTATTGAAGACCAAGCGTAATCGTGATACGGTAATTGGGAGATATGGAGGAGAAGAGTTTATCATCTTTTTAAATCATCGGAATATTGATCAAGCTTGTGAATTTGCAGAACAATTAAGAGAAGAATTGAAGGAGCTTAGTTTTAGATTTAATCAATTAGGAATAAAAGAAGTGACAGCAAGTTTAGGCGTTCACGAGTATCGATTTAATGAAGATTTGTTAGACGATGGAATTTATGCAGCGGATCAAGCAATGTATCATTCAAAAACCAATGGACGTGATCAAGTGACAAGCTACAGGAGATTAATATTAGAAAAATTAGCTCCCTCAAAAGTAAGTGAAAATTAAAGAATTAAAAAACCTGAGATAATCGACCAAGTTGGTGTTATTTAATCAGGTTTTTCTTTTTGGGAAATGATTTTTAAGAGATTAATTTAAGGGTAGAGATTTTTTTATGACTCGTCTGTTTAAAAGGCTATTTTTTATTTGAATGAAATGATATTACGCTAAGATGAAACATACTATTTATTAGAAACCTTAAAGCTTGATGAGCAATATGGCAAAGAGTGAAAGAGGTGTCTTATGAAGAAAATACAAGGGATTGATAAAGAAATTAAAAAACTTAAGGCGCACCTTACTCAACTAAAACTAAATGTTAAGACTAGGTCGATGGGAGTATTATTAAATCAAGAAGCAACTATTCGGAAAAAAATGAAAGTTGTTCAATATTTATTGAATCAACTAGAAGAAACGAATGAGCAACAAATCTATCAAGACTATTTAAGGTTACTAAATGACGCATCAGAACAAATTTTAAATTTATATAATGAGGAGAATGAAACTGAATATCGACTGGAAGAAGTGATTGAGGGATTTGAAGAAGAATACATGCAAAATGGAGTATTATATATTTTACTTAGTCGTTATTTACCAGGATTAATGAATTCTCCTCATTTTGCTATTTTACCGTCACATCCGAAAGATGAGTACCCTATAGCACGTCAGATGAAACGTAAGTTTTATTTACATTTAGGAGAGACGAATACAGGAAAAACCTATCATGCGATGAAGAAACTTGAATTAGGAGAGGATGGAATCTATTTAGCTCCACTTCGTTTATTGGCACTTGAAAATTACGAGAAAATGAACCAAGATGGCGTTAAGTGTCATTTGTTAACAGGAGAAGAGGAGGTACTGATTGAAGGGGCTCATCATATTAGTTGTACGATCGAAAAGTTGGATTTAGAAAAAGAGTATCATGTCGCAGTCATTGATGAGGTTCAATTGATTCAAGATAGTATTAGGGGGGCATCTTGGACACGTGCTATTTTAGGGATTTTAAGTCCAGAAATTCATTTATGTGGCGCACTTAATGTGAAGTCATTATTAATCCAAATGATTACTGAATGTGGGGATGAATACGAGTGTATCGAGTATTTCCGTAATATTCCCTTACAGTTTGAGTCTACTGCTTATCAATTAAATAAACCGATTAAAGGGGATGCTCTGATTGCATTTTCTAAAAAGAAAGTTTTAGAACTATCCAGATATTATCAAGATCGAGGGTTTAAGACGAGTATTATTTATGGAGATTTACCACCAGAAGTACGTCGAATTCAATATCAATCCTTTAGTGAGGGACAAAGTGAGTTACTCATTTCAACTGATGCCATTGGGATGGGAGTTAATTTACCAATTCGAAGAATTGTATTTGTTAGTGCTAAAAAGTTTGATGGGGAAGTCGTTCGTGAATTGACGTCACAAGAGGTAAAACAAATTGCTGGACGAGCAGGACGCAAAGGGATTTATGAAATCGGCTATGTCACAGGCTTAGATGAGCATTTGGCATTTGTAAAAGAAAAGCTAGAATGTAAAGATGAAGTCATTCAGCAGGCTATTATTGGTCCACATGAATCGATGCTTGAAATTAAAGGGATTCCTTTGATTGAGAAACTAATGATTTGGGAAAATCATTATCAAGATATTCACCATTATAAAAAGATGGATATCGAGCGGTATTTGTTTGTATTGACTCAAATTAAACACTATAAGCTCTCGCAATGGGTACAATGGAAAATTATGAAACTACCTGTAAATTTCATGCAAATGGATTTATTGAATTTATTATTACTCTATATCGAGGAACACTTTATCAATGGAAATAGTGAATTAACGAAACCTCGTCTACATGCTGAAGATCTTGAAATACTTGAAATTCACTATCAAGAAGTTAATTTATATTACTCTTTTTCAAAAGTGTTCCATCTCGAATTTGATATAAATTGGGTTTATCGTGAACGCTCTAAGGTTAGTAAAAAATTGAATTATTTATTACTGCGCCTCTAAATGAAAGTTTTTAAATATAATGCAGTAAATATGTTTCTGTATATCCAAAATAAAAAAAAGCAACTTTTTAAAAGTTGCTTTTTTTTACTTATTAGGGATCTTGTGAATAAGCTGATATTAATAAATTAATAGTTAATCTTTTTTCATTAGTATCATCCAAATAATAGCTGGATTACTTATTCAACTGAATATAATTTTAATTAATTTGGAATAATTTTTTCTGCTTTTTTCTCGATAATTGGTAAGAAGTATTGGATACATGGTCCAATTAAAAGTGTTGTGATAATTGTTCCAAGTCCTAAAACTCCTCCTAAAGAGAAACCAACTACAATGAAGATAACGTCCATTGTGATACGAACCCATTTGTATTGCCAGCTTGTTTTATCAACAATAATTAATGGTAATTGGTCAGTTGGAGCAACACTTAATTCAGCTGATTTTAAAATTGAGAATCCAATTGCGATAACAACACAGCTAATAGCTACAATTAATAAACGAACAATTAATGGTAAAGCATCAATACCTACGTTATTTAATAAGTTATTAATTAAATCTAAGAATGGTCCTGCTGTAATAACAGCTAAGAATGTTCCTAAACGGATGTATTCACGAGTGAAGATTAACATACCAATAAATACAATTCCCATAACTAAAATATTAGCTTGGCCAACAGTAATGTGTAATAAATTTGCTAAACCTTGCATAAAGATTGTAAAAGAATCAACCCCAGTATTTGATTTAATAAAGAATGCTACCCCCAACTGGATAATGAAACATCCTACTAAAAAGAACATGATTCGAACGATATAGTTTTTAATATTAAATTTACTCATTATAATCCTCCTATGAGACTGTAAAATAAATAGCCCTTACATTTGAAACTGTATACATAATATAAAAAATATGATAAAAAGTCAACTACTATATGTTATTTTGTCGTATTTATTTTTTTATATTCCATTAAAAGTAAGTTAAACTACTAAATGGAAAAAGCATATAATATAATTAGAATGAAATATTAGGGATTTATTGTATGATAATGATTATTTTATCTAAGAAAAATCAATAATAGTAGGTGAAATACATAGAGAGATCACAAGAAGTCGAAGTGGGGAGGAGGTGTCTGATGTTAATAACACAAGGTAGATATTCATCTTATTTAGATGAATATAATAAAATTACAATACTTGTTCCAAAAAGTTATTATAATGGAGAAATTGCTCCATTTAAGCTTATCAATATGATGACATCAGAGGCTTATGAGTTAAAGGTAGAAGAGAAGTTTGATTTTGGTAACGAGTTAAAATATAGCTTATCTATCCAAGGATTTGTCACAGTAGGAACTGAATATCAAGTCATGGATTGTTATAAAAATACAAGCTATTTATTTTTAGGTTATATTGCGAGAACTGAAGAATTTGATAAACGGTTTTATTATAATGGTGATGATTTGGGGCCAAGTTACAGTAAGAACATGACAAGATTTAAACTATGGGCACCAACTGCTACACAAGTTCAATTAATTTTATATGAAAATGATGTAACCCATTTTAGACGTATGAAGCGACTATCTAAGGGAATATGGGAACTGACTATTTATCAAGATTTAGAAGGGTGTCGTTATCGATATGAGATTGTTAATAATTTAGTACGCCAAGAAACGATTGATCCTTATGCTATAGCTTCTACTGTAAATGCAGAATATAGTGTCGTTGTGGATCCGTTGAAATGTGTTAAAGTTAAACATGAGTTGAGACCTAAACTAAATAAGCCGACTGACGCCATTATTTACGAATTAAGTATTCGAGATTTTACGATTCATCCATCTTCACGAGTTAAAAATCGTGGGAAATTTTTAGGGATAACAGAAGAGATAATAGATGAAAAAACAGGATATCACTATGGTCTGTCTTATTTAAAGGAATTAGGTGTGACACATATTCAATTACTGCCTATTTTCGATTTTGCTGGTGTCGATGAAAACTTTCCAGAGCAATCTTATAACTGGGGATATAACCCAGTCCAGTATAATGTTCCAGAAGGAAGCTATGCTTTAAATCCGAAAGATCCTTATTCACGTATTAATGAATTAAGAACGATGGTTAACATCCTACATGAGCATGGGTTTGGTGTGATTATGGATGTGGTTTATAATCATGTTTATGAACGACGGACCTTCCCGTTTGATGCAATGGTTCCAACTTATTTTTATCGTTATGATTATCAAGGAATGCCATCAGATGGAACAGGGTGTGGTAATGATTTGGCAACAGAACGACTCATGGTTCGTAAATATATTTTAGATTCAGTTAAGTTCTGGGTAGAAGAGTATGGAATCGATGGATTTCGCTTTGATTTGATGGGAATTATTGACGTTGATACGATGAATGAAATTCGTCAACTTTGTGAGGAACTTTATCCAAGTATTCTTCTTTATGGTGAGGGGTGGGATATGAATACCCCATTACCACAAGCTCAAAAGGCTGCTAAGTTTAATGCTTTTAAGCTACCACGAATTGGCCATTTTAATGATGCGTTCCGGGATAATATTAAAGGACATACCTTTAATCATCAGGATCGAGGATTAGCGCTTGGAAATTTCGGATATGCGAATGCTGGAAAACAGTTGCTAGCAGGTAGTTCAGGTTTGATCGAAGGCGAAACATATATGTTTTATGATCCTTCTCAAAGTATTAATTATGTCGAGTGTCATGATAATCATACATTATGGGATCGGATGAAATTATCGAATAGTGATGAAAATGATGAAACGCGTGAAAAACGTCAAATCTTAGCGGCAGCGATGGTGATTTTCGCTCAAGGAATTCCGTTTATTCATTGTGGACAGGAATTTTTTAGAAGTAAGAATGGAATTGAAAATAGCTATAATGTCTCAGATGAAATTAATGCTATTCATTGGGATGAAGTTTATGAACATGAAAAGAGTATTAATTTGATTAAAGGCTACATCAAAATCCGTAAAGCTCACGGTGCTTTTCGTTTTTCAAATGCAATTCTTGTAAAAAAACATCTACGCATTTTTCAACATCATCATTCTGTGATAGAATATACATTGAAAAATGTTAAAGACTATGGGTGTTGGGACGAAATCCATATTTTCTTTAATACACAAAATCGTGAAGTAAATATTCCAATCGTCACAAATGATTTTATATTGATTGCTGATGAGCATCAAAGTGGAACGGAAGGTATTAAATCGATTGAAGGTGAATTGAAAATGGCACCGCTCAGTACGATAATTCTAGTGAAATGATTTGATCTTTGAATCAGTCGTCTCTTTCATTTGGTGATGAATGAACGCAAAAAAGATAAAAGTAGATAGTGAAAACTCCTTAGCACTGCTAAGGAGTTTTTGTTGAGAAATGGAGTGCACATCATGACAGAAGTAGTGAATATTAAAGTAGAAGGCGTTGTTGATGAATTAATTCTCAATTCAATGCAAGTTTTAAACCAAGCATTCTATCAAGCTTCTGCAATCAACCAAGCAGAGGAGTATGCATTAGTGTTTGAATTTCAAGAAGAGGTTGATGGTGACTATCTTGTGGTGACGGGAACCTTGAAAGATGATACGCAGACGATTAAGCGACAATTTGAAGTGAATGAATCAAAGACACGTAAATATGCTTATTTAGCTGTTTATTTATTGTTATTACAACGTGAAACTGGACGTGTTCAATCATGGGGATTATTAAATGGGATGCGCCCAACAAAACTGGTTCATGGAATGAAAAAGCGTGGATTTACCGACCAAGAAATTAAAGATTATATGCAGGAAGAATATTTAGTTTCAGATGAGAAAATTAATTTATTGCTAGAGGTTGCCAATCATCAATTAAAAGTGATTCCTGACCTACATACGATTCAAAATGAAGTGAGTATTTATATTGGGATTCCATTTTGTCCAACACGTTGTGCATACTGTACATTCCCAGCTTATGCTCATGGACCATTCAAAAAGTGGGTAGATCCATTTTTAGAAGCATTACTTGAAGAAATTAAAATCGTGGGTGCTTTTATTAAAGAACGTCAATTATCTGTCACTTCAATTTATTTTGGAGGAGGAACAGCAACGACGTTAACCGCAGAGCAGTTTGAAAAGTTATTAATTACAGTTTATGAAAACATTGCAAATTCACAAGAGGTTCGTGAAATTACAGTAGAAGCGGGGCGTCCAGATACGATTACACCTGAGAAATTAGAGTTGTTAAAGCGATATAATATTCATCGTATTAGTATTAATCCGCAATCATTCCAACAAAAAACATTAGATGAAATTGGTCGTCACCATACAGTAGAAGATGTCATTAAAAAATATTACATGGCTAAAGAACATGGATTTGATAATATTAATATGGATTTAATTGTTGGACTACCAAATGAAGGAAAAGAGGATTTAGCTTATAGTTTAGAGCAGATTGAAAAGCTACAACCTGAATCATTGACTGTTCATATGTTAGCCTTTAAACGAAGCTCGAAAATTACTCAAAATCGTGGATTGTATACAACGGCCTCAAAAGAGGAATTACAAGAAATGGGGCAAATGACATATGATTTTGCTGCTGCTCATGATTATATCCCTTATTATTTATATCGACAAAAAAATATTTCAGGTAATATGGAGAATATCGGTTATTCAAAGGTGGGACAGGAAAGTATTTATAATATTTTAATCATGGAAGAAGCTCAAAATATTTTAGGACTTGGGGTCGGGGCTTCAAGTAAATATTTAATTGGAACATCGGTTCATAATCCAAAAGATTTAAAAACATATATTGATTCATATGAGACTTATGCACAAAAGAAAGTAGAAACACTCATTGAAAGTTTAGAAATAGGTGATACACATGCAAATTAAAGATTTAAAGGTTAAAGAAGTTTCAACGTTAACAGTTATGATTAAATCAGTCAATGTCGGGCGTACAACAGCTCAAAAGCCTTATTTAAAGTTTGAGTTTGTCGATCAAAGTGGTTCTATTTTCGCCAATAAATGGAGTTTAAAACCTGAAGAGTTAAATGCCTTTGAAGCAGGGCAAGTTGTAACTGTTAAAGGACTAGTACAGCTTTATAATGCTCAGAAGCAAATTAATATTGAGTCTGTCTCATTGGTTGAAGGAGAGGTTGATTATTCTCAGTATGTAGAGTCTTCAAAATTTACAGTAGAGAATTTGAAGTCAGATATTACAGGATTTTTAGATGAAATGAAACCTGGGTATTATAAAGATATTCTTAATTATTTTTTAACAAAATATGAGCAAGAGTTTTATCTTCATCCTGCCGCAAGTCGTATGCATCATGCTTTTATGTCAGGACTCGCCCAACATGTTTATGAAATGTTAAAAATGGGGGCAGCTTATTGTGATTTATATCCATTAGTTAATCGAGACCTTTTATATGCAGGGATTATATTACATGATCTTGGAAAATTATTTGAGATGAGCTATGAGCAATGTATTAAAACTGAGTATACACTTGAAGGATTAATGATTGGGCATATTAATATGATGGTATCGATGATTGATGAGGCGTCAAAAGAATTAGGATATGATGGAGAAGAAGTGTTATTCTTAAAACATATGGTGATTGCTCATCGTGGAAAATTAGAATGGGGTTCACCAAAAGAGCCAATGATTATCGAAGCTGAGCTGTTACATTATCTCGATGTTGTTTCAGCCAAAATGACAGCCATTGAGGTTGCACTTAGACATTGTGAAGTAGGGCAAATGAGTGACCGTATTCCAATGCTTGATAATCGTCGTTTTTATCATCATAAATAAAAAAAGAGTTAACGGCTCAACTGAGTCGTTAACTCTTTTTTATTATTTTGCAGCTTCTTCTTGAGCAGCTGATTCTTCGATGTTTGCTACGATTGTTTCATAGCGTTTTTGTAAAAATTCATCTGTAAATTTGAAGTTAGCTTCCGAACGGAATTTAATTAATAATGTTTCTAAACGTAATTGAGTATACTCTTGTTTCATAGCAGTTTGTTCTAACTCTTCCTTCATGTCTTCAAATGATGCTTTTTCATTTTCAGCATATTTATAGATAACGTGGTAACCAAATTGTGTTTTTACAGGTTCCGTAGAGTAGTGTCCGACTTCTAAGGCGTAAGCTGCATTTTCAAACTCAGCAACCATTTCTCCTTGACCGAATGTTCCTAAATCTCCACCATTTTCTTTTGTTCCATCTGTTCCATATTCACCTGCTAATTCCTTGAATGTTGCTTCTTTATCTTCTGCAGCATCTAATTTAGCAATGATTTCTTTTGCAGTTTCTTCATCAGCAACTAAAATGTGGCGAGCGCTAATTTTAGGTAATGTTTCATCATATAATTTTTGTAACATTTCATCCGTAATAGGATATGCTTCAGCTAAAGCTGCATCTTGTAATTGTGCTAATTTGAAGTAATTATAAATTTCTTCATCTGTTTTTAATCCAGCAGATTCCATGGCTTGATAATAGTTAGTTCCGTAAGCAACTTTGAATTGATCAATTAATTCTTTAACTTCTTTTTCATCAACTGGATATTTTTTCTCTAAAATTTGCTCATCAACTAATGAAATTCCATCTGATAATCCATATGCAGGAACTAATTCATCATATAGTTGTTCAACTGTATATTCATGGTCAGTGATTTTAGCGATGATTGAAGAATTTGTTTCTTTTGATTCTTCGTATGTTGTTGAGATTTCTTTATATTGTGTTTCTAAGAAATCATTTGTTAAAACAAATCCAGCAGCTTCACGTTCAGTTGCTAGTGTAGCCACAATGAATTCATCTGTTAATTTATTTTGAATTAATGTTTCTGTTAATTCATCTTTTACTTCTTCAAGTGTTGGGATTTCCTTTGTTTCCTCACTGTTAGTTGACTCTGATTCTTCAGTTGATTCTGCTTCTTCATCTTTTTTGTATTTTTCATCATAAGCTGTTTGGATTTCTTCATCAGTTACTGTAACAGCAGCGCGTGCAGCAGCTTCACGATATAAGTTTAATTCTAAATATTGACGTAATGCCTCTTCATTTTTGAATCCTTGAGCTAATAAGAAATCTTCAAATTCAGGATACATTTGTTTATACATATCGATCGCGCTATCTACTTTAGCTGTATCGATTTCATATTTTGTTGATAAGACGTCATAGTCTACTAGATCTAATAATGCAGATAACCCAGCATCGGTAACCATTTCATCAAATACTTGTTGTTTAGTTATGTTGGCCACATCAGATGTAATAAAATTGTCGTTTCCATTTGGTAATTTCATACCGATTTCATCTTTATTTGAACAGGCACCAAGTAGTAGTGTTGTAGCAAGTGCAGCTGTTACTAGGAAGTACTTTTTCATCACTTTCACATCCTCTTTTTTGTTTGATTTAACGTTTTTAATCATATCATTTTTCAAATTTTGTAACAACATATTTTTGGTAGGTTTTTGTGGAATTTAAGTAAAAACATAAACCAAATCGTGAAAAACTCATAGGATATATTAGCTCAGGAAACTGTGTGGAAAGGCTGGAAAGGAGTTGAGATTATGTTCGGAAATAATTGTGCATTTATCTTAGTCTTATTTATCTTATTAGTCATTATCGGATGCTGCTGGGGATGCGGATCTAGTGCATGGTAGGAAATGAATTGATTGGATATAGAAGAAAAATCTTATGCTCTGAAAAGAGCCTAAATAATAGTTAGTTAAGGAGCGAATTATTATGTGTGGAAATAATTGTGCATTTATCTTAGTATTATTCATTTTATTAGTAATCATCAGCTGCTGCTGTGGTGGATTTGGTTTCTAAAAATAACTTGAGTGATACGAGGAATCTTAGGTAATTGAACTCATGAGTGAATGTTTCAAAATATATTGCTCAAAATATGCTCGATTAAAAAGGACCGTTAGGTCCTTTTTTGTGATTTAAGTCTAAATTTATAAGAATAGACATATATTTAAAAGGATGTGAAGAGATTAGAGTGGCGAAAAAGATCTTTTATTGTCTCTTGTGTCAATATTTAATCAGGGTTATAAATCAAATAAAAATGTCAATAAAATGAGAATAAAAGATGAAAATATACATATTATTCCAGGGTTAACTCGCATATAATCTCTTTGACTTTAATAATTAAGGGGGAGGTCACGATGGGACATTCAAGCTTAACTCCAAAGAATTTTGAGAAGTTATTGTTGTTTATTGAGAATCATTCAGATAAGACGGATGGATTAATGCCTATTTTACATGAAGCACAAGATATTTTTGGTTATATTCCATTAGAAGTTCAAAAGTTTATTTCTGATAAAACAGGAGTTTCAGTTGCACGTATTCATGGTGTCGTTACATTTTATTCTCAGTTTTCTACAGAACCAAAAGGAGAACATGTTGTTGGAGTGTGCTTAGGAACAGCGTGCTATGTTAAAGGAGCACAAGCGATTTTACAGAAACTTAAAGAAGAGTTAGGAATTGAACCCGATCAAACGACATCAGATGGAAAATACTCATTAGTTGCAACCCGTTGTATTGGGGCGTGTGGATTAGCACCAGTCATTACAATTGATGACGATGTGTATGGGAAAGTCGATCCTACACAAGTATCATCAATTTTAAATAAGTACAATTAGTATATCTATGTGTGTAAGCGTTATTCGAACGATAGTGATTATCAACTTTCCTGATTGAGATTGAGGGGGACGTTGAAGATATCAACCATTATTCATTTTTTAATCAGAATGTTTTATATTACGATCTGCTGATCAATTAGAATATGCATTGAAAGTGCATTTGCCTGTGATTTGATGAGCGATGTGTTAGCTTACGTTAACTAAGAAGTGGTATTGAATACACGATTAGCACATGTTAAATCGTTACGAACCACAGAAATATTAGATATTAATTATTTACTTTTGTTGAGCGGGAAACCACCAAGTCCAATCATGTTAGAGTTAGCGGGAAAAATAAGACGTTGCTAGAGGGTTAATACATGATACATCAAGTATTTGAGCCATTACATGGTCTTAAATCATGCAGAAAGAGATGATGAGTGTGAAGTTTAATGAAATCTTATATGACTCACGATTTCGAGTCCTAAGTAAGGGAGTTAATTTACATTCGGTAACGGTATCCGGCTTATATGTGGGGGATTTATTGAGTTTTGTCATAGCTAAAGCGAAACCAGGCCAAATATGGCTAACGATTCAAGCCCATCCTAATGTGATTGCTGTTGCTTCGTTAATTAATTTGAGTGCTGTCATTGTCGTTGACGGGGTAGACATTCCACAGGAAACAATCGATGTGGCAAATGAAAGAGGAGTTATTTTAATTTCATCCGTTCTAGATGCGGTTGACCTCGTCAAGTTAATCGAGGTATAAGCGTTTATTATGACTTACATATTTACTTCATCTTATCACCTTGTGCTGATGATTTTATGATACCTAATGATATTGTTTTAATGTGAAGTTTGAAACAGCTAGATATAATCGCGTTGACTCATCATAATAGCACAAGAAATTGACGAGTAGTTTCCAAGGTAGATGAAGAGGTTGGGGTCCTATTTATTCCTGGGATTGAAATTGAAACGATAGAAGGTGTTGATTTATTGAGCTATTTTAAGTCATTAGAGATAGCTGATTATTTTGGAATATTGATTGAATCCCATTTAAATTTAATGAAAAGTAATGAAGAGTTATTTGGACATCAGTGGTGGATCAATCATCACAATGAGGTAATTGAGAGTTTCCATGGTTACTCATTTAATTAATGAATTTGACCTGTGAAGATGTCATTTTCCAGGTTCATCGATTAGGTGGTATGGTTGTTGTGGCACATCTCAATAAGTTAGCTTATAATAGTTTGATTAAGTTAGGATTTATTCCAGGAGCATTAATGATTGATGGAATTTAATTAATTTCTTAATTTATGAATGGGGAGATAGGCAGGTTTCACCAGAGCTTTCATATATCCTTATCTAATGAACCCCTTTATTATTTGGAAGTTTCAAAGCGTAACCGATTATTTTCTGATGATTTAAAGAGGGAGACCAAATGAGGGACTTATCGTTATATATTCTGGATTTAACGATGAACTCGATACGAGCGCAGGCTACATTGGTTGAAATGAATGTGATTGAGCTCAAACAAAAAAGTCTCCTGATGATAAAGGTTAAAGATAATGGACAGGGGATGTCAGAAGAAATGATCGATCGAGTCAGAGATCCCTTTTTTACAACGCGGGCGACTCGTAAGGTTGGGTTGGGGATTCCTCTACTTACGGCAATGGCTAGTCGATGTGAGGGGGAAGTTTTCATTGATTCGAAGATAGGTGTGGGAACAACGGTAACGTTGAAAATAAGATTAGATCATATTGATCGACCACCCTTTGGCGATATTCATAACACATTAATTTCGCTAATCTATTTAGAACCCATCATTGATTTTAATTACACTCATCGAAGTGAGGAGTGTGAATATCAATTTAAGACACAGTCTATTAAGCAAGTAATTGGAGAAGTTCCAATTAATCATTCAGCTATTATAGAGTGGATGAAAAAAGAGTTAGAAGCGGGAGATTTTTCTTTTACATCTTATTAAGGATGATTAGGAGGGGGTTTATTTTGAAGACGTTAAAAGAGTTAGAACAGATTCGTGAACAAACTTTGAAAAATTTACAGTTAAGAAATCAAGAGCATTCAAAGTTAAGAGTTGTCGTCGGGATGGGAACATGCGGAATTTCGGCTGGTGCACGATCTGTCTTAAATACATTAATTCAAGAGGTGAATAACTGTCATTTAGAAGAGGTAATGATTACTCAAACGGGCTGTGTTGGCATGTGTGCGTATGAACCAATATTTGAGGTATATGATGAATCGGAGAAAACGACCTATGTTCATATGACGCCTGAAAAAACGAGACGTGTCGTATTAGAACATTTAGTGAATGGAAATGTCGTATCTGAATTTACTATTGATGCAAGCTTAAATTAATACTTTTAAACAAAAGGAGGGGGATTCATGTCATATTATCGTTCACACGTCTTGATTTGTGGGGGAACGGGCTGTACATCTTCTAAATCAAGAGAAATTAAAAAGGAATTGGAGTTACAGTTAGAGCGACTAGGGCTTGAGCAGGAAGTTCAAGTGGTGATGACTGGATGTTTTGGCTTATGTGAAGCGGGACCGATTATGATTGTCTATCCAGAAGGAACTTTTTACTCAAAAGTTCAAGTAAGTGATGCAAAGAGAATTGCAGAGGAACATCTTTTAAAAGGACGAATCATTAAAGACTTATTATTTAAAGAAGCCATTGAAGATGGGGAGATTAAATCAGTTAATGAAGTAGAGTTTTATGCTAAACAAACGCGATTAGCTTTACGAAATTGTGGAAAAATTAATCCTGAAAATATTGATGAATATATTGCGCATGATGGATATATGGCATTAGCTAAAGTCTTAACTGAAATGAAACCTGAAGAGGTCATTTCAGAAGTGAAAAAGTCCGGACTTCGTGGTCGCGGAGGCGGAGGTTTTACAACTGGATTAAAGTGGGAATTTACGTATAAGTCAAAGAGTGATAAAAAATATGTCGCTTGTAATGCCGATGAGGGAGATCCAGGTGCTTTTATGGATCGTTCGATTCTTGAAGGAGATCCTCATGCTGTTTTAGAAGCTATGACAATTGCTGGTTATGCCATTGGGGCAGATACAGGATATATTTATGTTCGTGCAGAATACCCGATTGCTGTTAAGCGTTTGAGCATTGCCATTAAGCAAGCTCATGACTATGGATTGTTAGGAGAAAATATCTTTAATACAGGATTTGATTTTGATATTGAATTACGTTTAGGAGCAGGAGCTTTTGTCTGTGGAGAAGAAACAGCTTTAATTGAGTCGATTGAAGGGAAACGAGGGATGCCACGTCCACGTCCACCATTTCCAGCTGTTAAAGGGGTATGGGAAAAACCGACTTTATTAAATAATGTTGAAACGTATGCTAATATCCCACAAATTATCTTAAAAGGTGGAGATTGGTTTTCTAGTATTGGGACTGAGCGTTCAAAAGGAACGAAAGTATTTGCCTTAGGTGGGAAAATTAATAATACTGGATTAGTTGAGATTCCGATGGGAACGACTCTAAAAGAAGTGATTTATGGTATTGGTGGAGGAATTCCAAATGGTAAGAAATTTAAAGCTGCTCAAACTGGAGGACCTTCAGGTGGTTGTTTAACAGAAGAATATTTAGATACAGAAATTGATTTCGATAATCTAGTGGCACTTGGTTCAATGATGGGATCAGGTGGAATGATTATTATGGATGAAGATAACTGCATGGTTGATATTGCACGCTTTTATTTAGATTTTACATGTGATGAATCATGTGGGAAATGTACACCTTGTCGTGAAGGAACAAAGCGTATGATGGGAATTTTGAATAAGATTACAGAAGGAAAAGGTGAACTTTCGGACTTAGATGAATTAGAACAATTGGCAGATTACATTAAAGCTAATTCATTATGTGGTTTAGGTCAGACAGCACCCAATCCAGTTTTATCAACAATGCATCATTTTAAAGATGAATACTTGGCCCATGTTATTGATAAACGTTGTCCAGCTGGTGTTTGTTCAAAGTTATTAGAGTACTATATCACTGAAAAATGTATTGGGTGTGGAATGTGTGCTAAATCTTGTCCGGCTGCATGTATTAAGCCAATTGGAGAAGTCGTAAATGCCAAAACCGGCCGACGTCGTCATGTGATTAATAAAGTCGATTGTATTAAGTGTGGGGCATGTATGGCAACTTGTCCGACTAAAATTAGTGCGATTATTAAGCGATAGGAGGAGGAAAGATGGGAGTAGTTCATATTACCTTAAATGGGATGCCATATGTTGTTCCAGATACATATACGATTTTAGAAGCAGCACGGGAAGTGGGAATTAAAATTCCAACACTTTGCTTTTTAAAAGATTTAAATGAGACGGGAGCATGTCGTGTTTGTGTTGTGGAAGTCAAAGGTGCTCGGTCATTAGTTACAGCATGTAATATGAAAGTTAGTGAGGGAATGGAAATCTTAACTCATTCTAAGCGAATTTTAAATGCGAGAAAGACAACGGTTGAATTATTACTTGCGAACCATAATATTGAATGTACAACGTGTAATCGTAATCATAATTGTGAATTGAAACAACTTTCAAATGATTTAAACTGTAAGAGTGATCGATTTGAAGGAGAGCGTCGTGAGACAATTTATCGTGATGATTCTTACTCAATTGTACGTGATACATCAAAGTGTATTTTATGTGGACGTTGTATCGCTGCTTGTCGTGAAAAAGCAGGAGTTGAAGTGTTAGCATTTAATCAACGCGGATTTAAGACATATATTGGGCCAGCATTTGAAATGGGTATGGATCAGGCTGGATGTATCCATTGTGGACAATGTGTGAATTCTTGTCCAACAGCTGCTTTATCGGAACATTCAAATATTGAAGAAGTCATTCAAGCGATTAATGATCCAAATAAAATTGTCGTCTTTCAGGTGGCGCCTGCTGTACGTGCAGCACTTGGTGAAGAATTTGGATTACCATTTGGGACACGAGTAAATGGTAAAATCGCAGCTTCACTTCGACGTATTGGTGGGCCAACGTGTAAAGTGTTTGATACGAACTTTGGTGCAGATTTAACTATTATGGAAGAAGCTTATGAGTTGATTGAACGTATTAATAAGGATGGAGTACTTCCGATGATCACCTCTTGCTCACCAGGTTGGATTCGATTAGTGGAGCAATATCGACCAGAAATAATTCCGAATTTATCGTCATGTAAATCTCCTCAGCAAATGTTTGGTGCAATTTTAAAATCTTACTGGGCAGAGAAAAATAGTGTTAATCCAACTACTATTTACTGTGTGTCAGTTATGCCTTGTATTGCCAAAAAATCAGAGTTAAAACGAGAAGAGATGAACGTGAATGGCATTCAAGATGTAGATGCTTCAATTACAACACGTGAATTGGCAAGAATGATTCGGATGTATGGGTTAGATTTTGTTAATTTACCAGATGAAGACTTTGATCATCCATTGGGTGAATATAGTGGAGCAGGAACTATTTTTGGGGCAACAGGCGGTGTAATGGAAGCTGCCTTGAGAACCGCTGCAGATGTTTTAAGTGGCCAATCGCTGGATGCGATTGAATATGAAGCTGTTCGAGGTGTAGCTAGTTTAAAAGAAGCAACGATTCAAATAGGTGAGTTAAGTTTGAACGTTGCGGTCGTTCATGGAGGAAAACAGGCACTTGATATTGTGGATCAAATTTTAAGTGGTGAAAAAAAATATCATTTTGTCGAAGTGATGGGATGTAGTGGTGGTTGTGTTGCAGGTGGTGGACAACCTCATGTTCCCGCTTATTTATATAATTCAGGTTTAGATATTCGTGCTGAACGTGCTAAAGCTCTTTATGAAGATGATGAAGCAAGACAAATTCGTAAATCTCATGAAAATCCTGTCATTAAAGCTATGTATGAAGAGTATCTTGGTACGCCAAATAGTCATAAAGCTCATCAATTATTACATACAACCTATCATAAAAAAGACGTGTATAGCTCACAATAATACTTGAATCTTCTTCATTAAAAAATTAGGCTCATCACCAAAATAGTTTCTTGATTTTTTTAAAATATTTTCTCATTTCAAATGATGTTTAAATTATACGGGGACTAGTTAATTTTAAGAATTGAGTGAATAGTTTCAATAGAAAGAAATTGTCAAACCCCATTTCTTTTGAAGATTCAAAAATTAAGAATAAAGATAAAATGGTTATAATGTTTAAAAATAAAAGCAAATGTCTTTGAGACTTTAAAAAGATTAGGTATACTGATAAAGTAGCAATCAAAAATGACCTAATTTAATAAGTTTAAATTAAAAGATTATAAAGTTAGGCTAATTGATATTAAGATTATCTATACCTTTTAATAGAAGGGATAGGGGTAAAATTACAATTTGATTATAATGTTAAAAATTGCTAAAAATAGTTATAAAAGCATTTTACTATTATTGTTCCAATGAATGAGGTATAGTATAATGAAGATATTTCTATTTATACGATTTAATTAGGGAGGTTAATGTTATGTCTAAAGTGTTCCAGTCAATGGACGGATGTCAGGCAGCAGCGTATGTTTCTTACGCATTTACAGAAGTAGCAGGGATTTATCCAATTACGCCTTCGACTCCGATGGCAGAATATACAGACTTATGGGCTTCACAAGGTAAGAAAAATTTATTTGGAGCACCAGTAAAATTAGTTGAGATGCAATCTGAAGCAGGAGCTGCTGGGACAGTTCACGGTTCTTTACAAGCGGGTGCATTAACAACAACTTATACTGCATCACAAGGGTTATTATTAAAAGCACCTAACATGTATAAAATTGCTGGAGAATTATTACCAGGTGTTATTCACGTATCTGCACGTGCGCTTGCGGCACAATCATTATCAATCTTTGGTGATCACCAAGATATTTATGCAGCACGTCAAACTGGATTTGCTATGTTAGCAACGAGCTCAGTACAAGAAGTTATGGACTTAGGTGGGGTAGCTCACTTAGCTGCAATTAAATCAAGTGTTCCATTCTTACACTTCTTCGATGGATTCCGTACATCACATGAAATTCAAAAAGTAGAAGTAATGGATTATGAAGATTTAGGAAAATTATTAGATTACGATAAAGTACGTGAGTTCCGTGCACGTGCAATTAATCCAAATCACCCAGTAACAAAAGGGTCAGCACAAAATGATGATGTTTACTTCCAAACACGCGAAGTTCAAAATAAATACTTTGATGCAGTACCTGCAATTGTAGCAGACTACATGGAAAAAATTACTGAAATCACAGGGCGTGAATACAAACCATTCATGTACTATGGTGCAGAAGATGCAACTGAAATCATCGTTGCAATGGGATCAATCACAGAAACAATTAAAGAAACCGTTGATTATTTAATTAAAAATGAAGGACGTAAAGTAGGGGTTATCACTGTTCACTTATATCGTCCATTCAGCTCAGAATACTTCTTCAACGTATTACCATCAACAGTAGAACGTATCGCTGTATTAGACCGTACAAAAGAACCAGGAGCAACTAGTGAGCCATTATGCTTAGATATTCGCTCTATCTTCCACGGTCGTGAAAATGCACCGAAAATCATAGGTGGACGCTTCGGATTATCATCAAAAGATACAACACCATCTCATATTGTTGCTGTTTATGATAACTTAGCTGGGGAAATGAAAGATGACTTTACAGTAGGTATCGTCGATGACGTAACATTCAAATCATTACCTGTAAATAATGAGGTAATGGTTTTAGGAGATGATGTAACAGAAGCATTATTCTTCGGATTAGGATCTGATGGAACAATCGGAGCTAATAAAAACACAATCAAAATCATCGGTGAAAATACTGATTTATATGCACAAGCTTACTTTGCATACGATTCTAAAAAATCAGGTGGTTTAACACGTTCTAACTTACGTTTCGGTAAGGATGTTATCCGTGCACCATACTTAGTATCAACACCAAGCTTCGTATCATGTTCAATGGATACATATATTGGTAAATACGATATGATTAGCGGTTTACGTCAAGGAGGAACATTCTTATTAAATACTGTTCACTCAGCAGAGGAAATTGTTAACCATATGCCAAATAGCTTCAAAAAGCAATTAGCAGAGAAAAATGCTAAGTTCTATATCATTGATGCCGTAACTTTAGCTAAAGAAATTGGATTAGGACGTCGTACTAATACAATTATGCAATCTGCATTCTTCAAATTAAATGAGCAAATCATGCCATATGAACGTGCTCAAGAATTAATGAAAAAATACGTGGAGAAATTATATTCACGTAAAGGAGAAGCAATTATCGCAATGAACTTTGCTGCTATTGATAAAGGAGCTGAAGGTTTAATTGAGGTAACTGTTGATCCAGCATGGGCCAACTTAACACCAGAAGAAGCACATGTTAAAGAAGGCCGCCCTCACTTTGTTGAAACAATCGCTGATGTAATCAACCATAGTAAAGGTGACGCATTACCAGTATCAGCATTCGTAGACTATGCAGATGGAACAATGCCAAATGGTACGGCTGCGTATGAAAAACGTGGAATTGCTAACTTTGTACCAAAATGGATTGAAGAAAACTGTATCCAATGTAACCAATGTGCTTACGTATGTCCTCATGCAGTTATCCGTCCATTCTTAGTAACAGAAGCTGAGAAGGAGCAAGCTCCAGAAGGAACACGTACATTAAAAGCAATTGGTAAAGGATTAGATGGATTAGAATATTGTATCCAAGTATCAACATTAGACTGTACAGGATGTGAAGTATGTGCGCATATCTGTCCAGGTAAAAAAGGAAACAAAGCATTAGTTATGGTTCCAATTAGTGAAGAATTAGAAGCAGGACAAGTCGATCGTGCTGAATACTTCTTCAACAACGTCACATACAAAGATGATTTAATGCCAAAAACAACAGTTAAAGGTTCACAATTTGCTCAACCATTATTCGAATTCTCAGGAGCATGTGCTGGATGTGGGGAAACTCCATACATCACATTATTAACTCGTTTATTCGGAGATCGTATGACAATTGCCAATGCAACTGGATGTTCATCAATCTATGGGGCATCATTCCCAGCTACACCTTATACAAAAAATGCTGAAGGAAATGGACCAGCATGGGCAAACTCATTATTCGAAGATAATGCTGAGTTTGGATTCGGTATGCATATTGCAGCTGAAACATTACGTAACCGTATTGGATTATTAATGGAAGAAAATATGGATAAAGTTGAGGCTGAATTATCTGAATTATTCACTAAATGGTTAGAAAACCGTTATAGTGGAGAAGTAACAAAAGCATTAGCACCTCAATTAGAAGTTGCCATTGCAAATTCTTCAAATGAAGCAGTTAAAGAAATTTTAGACTTAAAAGATTACATCGTTAAACAGTCTAACTGGATTATCGGTGGAGACGGATGGGCTTATGACATCGGATACGGTGGATTAGACCACGTTATCGCTAATAATGAAGATGTTAATATCTTAGTATTAGATACTGAGGTTTACTCAAATACAGGTGGACAATCATCTAAATCTTCACGTGCTGCATCAATCGCTAAGTTTACAGCAGCAGGTAAGAGTGGTAAAAAGAAAGACTTAGCAGCAATCGCAATGTCTTATGGACACGTCTATGTTGCTCAAGTTTCTCATGGTGCAAATCAAGCACAAGTTATTAAAGCAATGATGGAAGCTGAAAAACACCAAGGTCCATCTATCGTTATCGCATACTCACCATGTATCGCTCACGGTATTAAAGGTGGATTAGCAAACTCAATGAGCCAAGCTAAATTAGCGACTGAATGTGGATACTGGCCAACATACCGCTTCGATCCTAAATTATTAGAAGAAGGTAAAAACCCATTACAAATGGATTCTAAAGCACCAAACTGGGATAAATACCGAGACTTCTTAATGAGTGAAGCTCGTTATGCTCAAGTTACAAAAATTAACCCAGAGCATGCTGAAGAATTATTAGAAGCAAATCGTCGTGACTCACAACGTCGTTTCCGTCAATTACAACGTATGGCTGCATTAGATTTCTCTGATGAAGTAGAAGTTTTAGAAGAAAAAGAATCAGCAGAATAATTTTTAAAAAAGCTTATCGGATTTATCCGATAAGCTTTTTTTATTGATATGTGATGTGAAATAGCTTGAAAAAACAACTAATAATAACTCGACACAACATAACAAAAAGTGTCAAATCGTTTTAGAAATAATAGAAACTGGGCTTAAATAACGCTTACGCATGGGGTGTTGTGTAACGGGTTACGATAAATCATAATTTTTGTGAACTATATGACAAAAGATGATAAAAATACCAAATATCCCGTGATAGTATTAGGGTGTTCAAAAGTGTTGAACAAAATAAATCAATATACAGCTTAAAAGATAGAAGTGGGGGATTTTGGGATGAAAACTTTAGCTATGATTTTAGCAGGTGGACGTGGATCACGTCTAGACATTTTATCACTTGGAAGAGCCAAGCCGAGTGTGCCTTTCGCAGGGAAATTTAGAATTATCGATTTCGTATTGAGTAATTGCTCAAATTCAGGAATATACGATATTGGAATTTTAACTCAATATTTACCATTATCATTAAATGAACACATCGGATTAGGTCAAGCATGGGATTTTGATCGTAAAAATACGGGAGTAACGTTATTACAACCATGTGAAGGTCATTCATCAGATCAATGGTATACAGGAACAGCGGATGCGATTTTACAAAATATTAGTTATATTAAACGTAAGAATCCGGACAACGTTTTAATTTTATCAGGGGATCATATTTATAAAATGGATTATCGTCCATTAATCCAACAACATATTGAGAAAGGTGCAGATGTAACAGTTTGTGCTCAAGAAGTTGAGTGGAGTGAAGCGTCTCGCTTTGGAATTTTAACAGATGATGAAAATGGACGTATTGTAGAATTCGCTGAGAAACCAGCAGAGCCTAAGAGTAATCTAGCATCGATGGGGATTTATGTGTTTAAAACGGATGTATTAATTAATACGTTACAACATCTTAAAAAGGTTGGTTTAGATTTTGGAAGTGATGTTATTCCTCATTTAATTGAGAATGGACATGTTTATTCTTACCGCTTCCGTGATTACTGGAAAGATGTTGGAACATACGAGTCGTATTTAGAGGCTAATTTAGAATTAACAACAACAGTCGATAAAATTCAATTAGATATGTATGATAAAGATTGGGTTATTCATACGAAAAGTGAAGAAAAACCAACTGCTAAATTTGGTTCAAAGGCTCAAGTTTGTCAAAGCTTGATATCAAATGGTTCAATTATTGCCGGATCTGTGACTAAATGCGTAGTAAGTCCAGGTGTTCATATTCATCCAAATGCTATTGTTCGTAATAGTATTATTATGAATGATACCATCATTGAAGAGGGATGTGTCATTGATGGAGCTATTATTGATAAAAACTGTGTTATTGGTAAAGGAAGTATCATTGGGCGTGGAGCTAATGTTTGTCCAAATCAAGAAAAACCAAAAGTATTATCAAGTGGATTAAATGTTATTGGTAAAGGGGTACATATTCCTGAGGGAACAATTATTGAACGTAATGTTCGTATTTTTCCGCATGTTGCTGAGACAGACTTTAGTGACAAAATTATAGCTTGTGGTAGCACGGTTTATCCTGCAAAGGAGGCTTAAACCGTGAAGATTGCATTTGTTTCATCTGAAGTTTATCCATTTATTAAAACAGGAGGGCTAGCTGATGTAGCTTATGCCCTTCCAAAAGCACTAGTTAAACAAGGCCATGATGTTCGTGTTATTTTACCAGGTTATAAACAAATCCCTGAGGGAATGTTAAAAGGTGCATATTGGGTAACCAATGTTGAGGTTATGGGCAAACTATTTTGGATTAATTGTGTTGAGTTAGAGGGGGTTAAATATTACTTAATATTTGAACCACTTTTTTCAAACCGACATTCTATTTATGAGTGTGAAGATCGCGATTATCAATTTGCTATGTTCTGTGAAGTTACCCTGCGCTTATTAAAGAATATTAATTTTCAGCCAAATATTATTCATACGAATGATTGGCAGACGGGGTTAATTCCATTTTTTATGGATCAGCGTTATTATGCCGATCCGTTTTATTACAATACTAAAACAGTTTATACGATTCATAACTTACGTTTCCAAGGACAATTCACTTCACATGCCGTTCGCCATTTAGGCTATCGATTTGATGATATAAATATTAACTATATGCAGTTAGGGATTCAATATGCAAATAAGGTGACAACGGTTAGTGAGACATATGCTAAAGAAATTTTAACGGATTTCTATGGGGAAAATTTAAATCATATTTTAAGTATGCGTCAATCTGATTTGAGTGGAATTGTTAATGGAATTGATACTGATATCTTTAATCCAGCGGTTGACACAGCACTTGTTTCACCTTACACCGAAGAGACATTAGAATTGAAACTTAAAAATAAAGAAGAATTACAGAGACGTTTTAATTTAGAAATCAATGCTGATATTCCGTTGATTGGAATTGTCACACGATTAGATTCACAAAAAGGATTAGACTTAATTACTTGTGTTTTAGAAGAGTTATTAATTTACGATAATATTCAATTTTTCTTGCTCGGATCTGGAGAGGCAAAGTATGAACAGTATTTCCAATGGATTCGAGATAAGTATCCGAAACAGGTGGGGATTTATTTAGGATATAATGGAAAACTTGCAAACTTAGTTTATGGTGCAAGTGATATGTTCTTAATGCCATCATTATATGAGCCATGTGGTTTATCACAGTTAATATCACTGCGATACGGAACAGTTCCGATTGTTCGTGAAACAGGTGGATTAAATGATACGGTTCATTCCTATAATGAAGCTACTGGTGAAGGAAATGGATTTAGCTTTACCAATTATAATGCGCATGATATGTTATATACCATTCGTCGAGCATTAGATTATTATCATCATAACAAAGAAGTTTGGCATCAATTAATGGTGACAGGAATGACTGGAGATTACTCTTGGGAGCATTCGGCTCATCGTTATGTTGAACTCTACCAATCTATGTTTTAATACGACATTAAAAGCATAAAAGCAATCTATCTTGCTTTTATGCTTTTTTGTTACTTTTTTGATAACTTTAGGCATTTAGCAAAAACTAAAAAGTGGATGTGAAATATCTGTTTTTGCTTCTATATAAATAGCGAAATATAGTTCATATTCTAACAATCAGGCTTAGTACGCAAGTCTTTTTGATAGAAAGGCGAACTAGGGTAGCGATGGGTCACCTAGTGATTTCTGAAGAAATCCATTCCTTTACTGCTAGGACTGGGTCATCTGCCATTTTCGCAGAAAATGTATCCTCCATTGGCAGGGTTGGGTCACCTGCCATTTTCGCAGAAAATGTATCCTCCATTGGCAGGGCTGGGTCACCTGCCATTTTCGCAGAAAATGTATCCTCCATTGGCAGGGCTGGGTCACCTGCCATTTTCGCAGAAAATGTATCCTCCATTGGCAGGGCTTTAGTTTTTACGTTATGAAAAACTTATTGGGGGTTATATATAGTTGGTCAGAATTAATGAAATTTTAAGGGGTGAAGTCTGATACTCTAAATGTAAAATATTAATCATTTTCAATATAGATTATGGTAAAATAGCATATATACTTAAATGTCGAATGATTATGTAAAAAGGTGATAATATGTCAGTGGATAAAAATAAAATTGAAACGGCCGTAAGAATGATTTTAGAAGCCGTTGGAGAAAATCCAGATCGAGAAGGAATAGTTGATACACCAGCACGTGTAGCACGTATGTATGAGGAAGTTTTCGGTGGATTACATGAAGATCCTTCAAAACATTTACAAGTTTATTTCAGTGAAGAATATGATCAATATGTCTTAGTACAAGATATTGTCTTCCACTCAATGTGTGAACATCATTTATTACCGTTCTTTGGGAAAGTTCATGTGGCGTATTATCCTGAGAATAATGAGGTAGTGGGATTAAGTAAGATTGCTCGTGTAACAGAGGTTGTTTCACGTCGACCACAACTTCAGGAGCGTATGGGAAAACAAATTGGGGATACGATTGCTAATGCGATTAAATCAAAAGGTGTGATGGTTGTTATTGAAGCCGAGCATATGTGCATGGTAATGCGTGGCATTAAAAAACCGGGAGCTATGACCAAAACAATCTATAGCACTGGAATTTTTAAAGAAGATTTAGCAATGAGACAGGAAGTATTAAATTTAATTAAAGGATAGGAGTCATCGATATGCGTTATTTAAGTAGTGGAGAATCACATGGACCACAGCTAACAGCAATTATTGAAGGAGTCCCTGCAGGACTTACTTTAACAGCAGAGATGATTAATCAAGATTTAAGGATCCGTCAACAAGGATATGGACGTGGCGACCGTATGAAAATTGAAAGTGACCAAGTGCAGATTACAAGTGGTGTCCGTCATGGGGTTACGCTTGGATCCCCAATTACACTTGTCATTAAAAATAAGGATAATAAAAATTGGGGTCATGTCATGGCGATTGAGCCGATTGATGAGCATGATTATGAAATTAAAAAAGTGCCACGACCAGGCCATGCTGATTTAGTTGGGGCAATGAAATACGGGCATCGAGATTTAAGAAATGTTTTAGAACGTTCATCTGCACGCGAAACAGCGATTCGTGTTGCAGTTGGAGCCGTTGCTAAACGGATTTTAAAAGCGTTAGATATTGAGGTTATTTCTCATGTTTTACAAATTGGGAAAGTATCAGTAACGAATTATCCAACAACAATTTCAACTATTCAAGCTGCGATTGCTAATTCGCCTGTTCGTTGTGTTGATTCAGACCTTTCGATTCAAATGTGTCAACATATTGATGAAGCGAAACAGCAAGGTGATTCAGTCGGAGGGATTGTTCAAGTATTAGCTGAAAATGTACCGGCAGGTCTTGGTAGTTATGTTCAATTTGATCGAAAATTAGACGCTAAAATTGCCGCAGCCTTTATGGGGGTACAATCAGTTAAGGGGGTTTATTTTGGTGATGCGATGATGGCGAGTTCTCATTTTGGAAGTGAAGTCCATGATCAAATCTCATATGATCAAGGATTTACGCGAATGAGTAATCATTATGGTGGATTTGAAGGGGGTATGACGAATGGAATGCCAGTTGTGGTGCAGGCGATGATCAAACCAATTCCAACGTTATATCAGCCATTAAACTCGATTCATATTGATACGAAAGAAGTGGAGGAAAGTATGATTGAGCGCTCAGATAGTTGCGTGGTTCCCGCTGCGGGTGTCGTTTTAGAATCAGTTTTAGCCTTTGAACTAGCAAAGGAGATATTAGAAGAATTCCAATCTAACCAAATGTCATCTTTAATTAAAGCTGTAAAATGTCACCGTGAAGCAATGAGGGATTTTTAATGAAACAATTACAAGTTAAAACGCATCAAGGGGAGTATCCTATTTATATTGGTGATGGTTGTTTAAATGAGTTAACGCCATTCATCCAAAAAGCGACACAAGTAGTTGTCATTACAGATGAAACTGTCTATGAGTTACATTATCAAACGTTAGCGCATGTTTTATCAAAAGAGGCCTTAGTATATGTCATCAAACCAGGAGAAGCATCAAAAAGTTTCGAGGTGTATCATGCGATTCAAACGTTTCTGATTCAAAATCAAGTTGATCGTAAGGCGTTAATATTAGCCTTTGGTGGTGGAGTCGTCGGTGATCTAGCTGGATTTGTTGCCGCAACGTATATGCGTGGAATTGATTTTATTCAAGTTCCGACCACCTTACTGGCGCATGATAGTGCGGTCGGTGGAAAGGTCGCGATTAATCATGAGCTTGGAAAGAATTTAATTGGTGCCTTTTATCCACCGAAAGCTGTCATCTACGAATTGCCATTGTTAGCAACGTTATCGGATAAAGAGTGGAGAAGTGGGTTAGCAGAGATGGTGAAGCATGGTTTCATTTCAGATGAGGTACTATTGAAGACGTTAATGTCGTTTCATACATTAGACCCACTGCAGGAAGAAATCTTTGCTGCTTTACTAATGCAAAGTCTGATGGTTAAAAAGAATGTGGTTGAAATGGATGAGTTTGAAAAAGGAAGTCGTGCTTTTTTAAACTTTGGCCATACGTTTGGCCATGCGATTGAACTCGATGAGAAAAGCTTATCACACGGTGAAGCTGTCGCTATTGGGATTATATTTGCGCTATATTTAAGTAAGATAACATTTAAGATTGATTTAGCGATAGATGATTACATATCTTATTTAAAACAGCTTAACTTTCCGCTATTCTTAAAAGCAGATCGTGCAACACAATATATGAACTACATGTTACATGATAAAAAGAATGAACAACATCAGATCCGTTTTGTTTTATTAAAAGAGGTAGGCAATCCTGTTTTAGTAACATTTAGCGAAGAAGAATTAAAGCCAATGTTACAACAGTTTTTAAATGAAATGACAAAAGAGGTGAGAGTATGTCATTAAAGGGAAGTATTAAAGTAGCAGGAGATAAATCAATTACTCATCGTGCCATTATTTTTAGTAGTTTATCCAAAGGGACGACAAAAATTCACGAGCCATTACTAGGAGCAGACTGTATTAGTACGCTAGAAATTTTTAAACAATTTGGTGTGAAGTCTGAATTAAGCAAGGATTGTTTAATAATCACGAGCCCGGGGTTAGAGAGTTTTTGTTATGATCAGTCAATTTTAGATGCCGGAAATTCTGGAACAACCGCACGCTTATTGATGGGCGTACTATCCAACTTACCTGCTACATTAACGTTAATTGGTGATGAATCATTATCGAAGCGCCCAATGAAACGAGTGACTCTCCCTCTTTCACAAATGGGGGCTAATATTACGCTAGAAAATGATGCTACATTACCTGCTACAATTACTGGTCATCAGTTGACGGGAATTTCTTATGAGCTTCCCGTTGCAAGTGCCCAAGTGAAGTCTGCCATTATGTTAGCTGGGATGTTAGCTCAAGGTGTGACGACGATTCATGAACCAATTCCGACGCGTGATCATACGGAAAAAATGTTTGAGGATTTCCAAATTGCCTATAATAAAGTGAATCGAATGATTACGGTTCAAGGACCACAGATGCCGATCACACCAGGGGAAGTCTTTGTACCGGGTGATATTTCCTCTGCAGCGTTCTTTATCGTAGCGGCATTAATGGTTCCAGGTAGTGATGTGATGATTGAAAATGTCGGAATTAATGAGACACGTTCAGGAATTATTGATGTGATTCGAGCGATGAATGGAAAGATTACATTAGTCAATGAACGTTATTTTGGTGGTGAACCAGTCGCTGATCTTCATATTCAATACACGAAAGACTTAGTTGCCACGACGATTGAAGGCGATATGATTCCACGCTTAATTGATGAAATCCCTATTTTAGCGTTACTTGCCACACGTGCAAAAGGGATAACAGTCATTAAAGATGCTGAGGAGTTGAAGGTTAAAGAAACGAACCGTATTGATGTGACCGTCAACCAGCTAAAAGCAATTGGCGCCGAAATAAAAAGTACTGATGATGGAATGATCATCACAGGACAGCCGGAAGGTTCGTTTAATCAGGCGTCAGTCTCAAGTCATAAAGATCATCGAATTGCGATGATGCTCTGTGTGGCTTCGTTATTAATCGATGAACCACTCATTATTGAAGATGTTGAGTCAATGGAGATTTCATATCCAGACTTCTTAAAACATCTAAATGTGTTATTAGGAAATTAGAGGTGTTATAAATGTCAATTGAATATTTTATTGAGTTATATGAGAAAGGGCAACTGACAGAAGAGGCGATTGAGCAGATGCAACATTTTGCGTTTGATGCTAATGATGATGAAATCTTCATTATTGCTCAAATTTTCGCGGCGATTGCTCATGTCTCAAAAGCGATTGAGTTAGTTGAACCATTGTTAGTAAAATATCCAAATGAAGTCAACTTAAAAACATTCTTAGCGGATTTATATTTAGATTTAGCTGAGGATGAAAAAGCACTTGACTTATTAGCGGGTAGCGATGAAGAAACGAATGCGAGTGTTCTTTTACTCGAAGCAGATATGTACATCGCTCAAGGATTATTTGAAGTCGCTGAAGATAAGTTAAAGAAAGCTATATCACTCGAACCTCATAACGATTTAATTAAACTAGCTTATGCTGAGTTTTATCATCACATTGGAGAATTTGAAAAAGCATTAGATTTATACTTAGATTTAATTGAATGTGGATTAAACGCTGACATTAATGTGTATGACCGTTTAGCAACGTGCTACAGCCATATTGGAGAATTTGAGAAAGCATTAGAACAATTCGATTTATCAGAAAAATATTTTGGTAAGTTGAATACGGATCAACTTTTTAATAAAGGATTCCTTGCTTATCAAGTCGACGATTACTCATTAGCTAAGCGCGTGTTTCATGATTTAAAAGAATTAGATTCAAGCTATGATACAATTTATCCATTGTTAGCAAAAATCTATCTAAAAGAAGAAGATTATGAAAAAGCACTTGAAATGATTCAAGAAGGGATAACACATAATGAATTCAATGCCGAGTTACACTACTTAAAAGGATTGGCTTTAGAGAAATTAAAAGATTTAGAAGGGGCGCGCGATGCTTATTATGAGGCCTTAAACTTAGATCCAGAAGATTTAGAAGCAGCACTTCGTAGTAACCGTATTTGCTTAGTGTTAGAAGACTTTGAAGAAGTCGTTCAAAATATTCAACATTATGAAGAAAACGGATTATTTGATGACCGATTTGATTGGGATTTAGCGATTGCTTTCTTAGAATTAGAGGAGTATGATGAAGCGGCTTCATACTTTGAGAAAGCATTCGTCAACTATGGAGAAAATGTTGATTTCTTATTTGATTATGCGCAATTCTTAATGGAAGAAGGACGTCGTGAAGAGGCAGCGAAACAACTTGAGAAAATTTTAAATATTGATCCAAGTTTAACACCGGCTCGAGAGTTACTAGAGAATTTAATGTAAGAATTGTATAAAACTCAAAAAATGGTTTTTACAATCTGATGACAAAACCTTAAATGGTGTATAATACATCTTAAAGAAATTCTAGTAGAGGTGATTGAACAATGTTCTTATATTATGGTGGATATTACGGTGGATATGGGATGCGTTTCGATTCATCGTATTTAATTTATTTATTGATAGCATTAATCGTCCCGATGTTAGCCCAAGGTTATTTATCATCGACGTTTAACCAATACTTACGTGTTCGCGCTTCATCAGGTTTAACTGGAG
The DNA here is from genome assembly GCF_001543345.1 of Turicibacter sp. H121. Classification (NCBI taxonomy): domain Bacteria; kingdom Bacillati; phylum Bacillota; class Erysipelotrichia; order Erysipelotrichales; family Turicibacteraceae; genus Turicibacter; species Turicibacter sp. H121. The sequence continues at coordinate 2,010,242 of NZ_CP013476.1, forward strand.
CGGACGTGGCACGTCGTATCCTAGATCGAAATGGATTACAACATGTTCATTTGACAGAGGTTGGTGGTCGTTTGAGTGACCATTATGATCCAAGTCGTAAAACAGTTCGTTTATCACGTGATATTTATCATGGAACATCGATTGCTGCTTTAGCAGTTGCTGCTCATGAATGTGGACATGCGATTCAACATGCGAATGCCTATGCACCACTTCAATTCCGTTCAGCAATGTTTCCAGTCGTAAATTTTGCCAATAAGTTTGGTTACTTAGCCATTCTTTTAGGATTTATTTTTGGTGGTTCATCATTTTTATTACTTGGGATTATTTTAGTTGGCGTAACCGTGTTATTCCAAATTGTGACTTTACCTGTTGAGTTTAATGCATCAACTCGTGCAGTTGCTCAGTTATCAGAAATGAATATTTTATATGGTAACGAAGAAAAAGCAGGGGCACGTAAAGTGTTAACGGCGGCAGCATTAACGTATGTAGCGGGAGCTGTGGTGGCCATTGCCGAATTATTACGTTTAATCATGATTTTTAATTCACGCAATAACGATTAATTAAAAAGTCATCAAACTTAACGTTTGATGACTTTTTTTATGTTGTAGTAAAATAAAATTAGTAAAATTTTGTAACGAATGAATGGTTTGAAAGTCTTATAGATGGAAGCGAGGTGATGGGGTGACAGAGTTTGAGAAGATTTATGCGGAATATTTTCCAGATGTTTATAAGTATGTTTTATCATTATGTCATCACGAGGCAATGGCAGAAGATATTACGCAAGAGACTTTTTTTAAAGGCCATTAAAAATATTCATCGATTTAAGGGGGATTGTAAATTAAGAGTTTGGCTTTGCCATATTGCAAAGAATACGTATTTCACAAGTTATAAGAAGAGTAAACGAACTGAGCAATTGCCAGAAGAAATTGCGATGGAGAGCTTTGAATCTAAGCTGATTCATAAAGAAAAAACATTTGAAATTCATCGAGCTGTTCATCGATTAGAAGACCCCTATAAAGAAGTGTTTAATTTACGGTTATTTGGAGAGCTATCATTTGCTCAAATTGGGGAATTATTTGGAAAGTCAGAAAGTTGGGCACGAGTCACGTTTCATCGAGCTAAACTCAAAGTAAAGGAGGACTTAAAATGAGGATTAGTTGTCAAATCATTGAAGATTTATTACCTCTTTATGTCGATGGGGTCTGTCAGGAGGACACGAAAGCTTTTATGAAGGAGCATTTGCAAACATGTGTTAAGTGTTCAGTAGCTTTAGATCAAATGAAACAGGATGAGTTTAAAGTGATTAAATCAGTTAATATTGAAGAAGCACAAGTGCAGACATTACAATCATTACGACAAAAATTTATGAAAAATAAAATTACATTAATTTTGTTATCAGTCTTTAGCGCAATAGGAATTTGTATTGGAGGTTACTTTTTAATCTTCAGGTTAGAAGTTCCAATTCAGTATAATGAAAGGTTGATTGGAGTTCAAGCGATAGAAGATCGTATGATGGAGTTTAAATTTTTAGAAGATGACTTTTATAGATGCCATCATTTACAACGAACAGTAGAGATTGATGGACAGATGAAAAATATTCTTATGATTTACTACACGAATACAATTTGGACAAAGCTATCCCCTAAGCAACAATTCATTTCTGATAGTGAAAATCTATTTACTGTAGAAGAGCATCAAAATCTCAGTGGATGGACCGAAGCTAATTGGGAGAAAGTTTATATTAATGGTAAGATTGATGCGGTTTATTATATGGTAGCTAATTATAATCATTTATTTGATAAACCATTAGACTCTGTATTGGAAAAAGCAACATTACTTTGGGAGAGAGAATAAAAAAAGGCGACTGAAGTTTTTCAGTCGCTTTTTGATTAGTCGAAGTATGGAATACCGTTAGCATCGAAGGTAAAACCTTCTCCTAGTGTTTCGTAAACGTGGCTGACACTTACGAAAGCTTGAGAATCAATTTGATAAATGATTTCTTTTAAGGAACTTAATTCACGTTTATTAATAATAGTTAGGATAATCATTTTATCGCTTTTGTTATATGAACCCATACCGTAAATATATGTCGCTCCACGATTCATTTTGTTATGAATAGCATCTGCAATCTCTTGATATTTATCAGAAATAATTAAGACTTTTTGTCCAGCACGGAATCCTTCTTGGAATTTGTCAATCAGTTGAGCTGCAATATATAATCCAATGATCGTGTAAATGGCATTGGTAAATGATAAGAAGATGATCATTGAAATTCCAATAACGATGGCATCAAAAGCAAACATCGTACGTGCCATTGGAATACCGATTTTATCTTTGATAATTTTTGCGATGATATCAACACCACCTGTTGTTCCACCCGCATTGAAGATAATTCCCAATCCTGTTCCAACGCAAACTCCCATTCCGATAGCTGAAATCATCATATCATTTGGAAGTGGTGGAACAATATGTCCTAACGTTTCAAATAAACTTAAGAACACAGATAACATACATGTTCCAAAAATCGTTAACCAGAATCCTTTTTTACTGAATTGACGGTAACCGATGATTAACATCGGGATGTTTAATAATAAGTTACTAACTCCAGTACTTAGTCCGAACAGATGGAACAAAATAATTGTGATTCCTGTAAAACCACCTTCAGCCATCTGATTGGTAACTGCAAAGTTGATGATTCCAAAGGCCATAATAGCTGTTCCAAGTGTAATTAACAATAGTTGTTTTAATAATTTTGTTGACACGCTGAACCTCCTAGATTTTTTTTCCTTTTATATCTTATTATATCACGTTTAGTCGAAGTTAAAATAAAATAAACTATAAAGATAGGCAAATGGTGGAGGGATATAATGAAAAAAATCGTTGTCGGTGGATTAGAAGGCAAAATGGGGAGTTTTCTTGTTGAAGCGATCAAGGCTGAAGAAGATATAGAGTTAGTTGCAGGGGTAAGTGAAGTTGAACAGTTAGATGGAGAGATTCCCATTTATAATGATATTCAAAAAGTTCTTGATGAAGTTGAGTTTGATGTTTATGTAGATTTCACAGTTTATCAGTTTGCCAAAATGGCGTCTGAGGTCATGTTAAAAGCAGGAAAAGCTATTGTCATTGGAACGACAGGTTTTAATAAAGAGGATTTAGATTATTTAAAAACAATAGCTAAAGAAAATGGCGGGAAAGGCGTCATTGCTCCTAATTTTTCAATTGGTGCGATTTTGATTAATAAGTTTACTGAAATTTGTTCGCACTATTTTGATAACTTTGAAATTGTAGAATATCACCATGTGAATAAAAAAGATCAGCCATCTGGAACGGCTACTTATATTGCGAATACGCTAGATTGTGCGCTTAAACGTAAATTAACATCGACTCATGTTCATAGTGTTCGCATGCCAGGTGTTTTAGCGAAACATCAAGTCTTGGTGAGTGATGAATATCAGACGCTAGAACTTATTCATCAATCAAATAGCCGCCATTCCTTTGAAAAAGGAATTATTCTTGCCATTCGCAAGGTTAGTGAATTGGATGAACTAGTATATGGATTGCAACATTTACTTGATTAAAGCCTTCATATCGAAGGTTTTTTTATGATAAAAAAGTAGAGTATGAGTTGATTATCCACTTTAATGTTAAGTATAATAAGAAGAGTATAATTTTGAGATGGAGTGTTAATCATGGAGTTACTTGCAACTGGAAAAATGGTTTTACAAACATTGAATGAAGCGGGATATGAAGCTTATTTTGTTGGTGGCATGGTTCGTGATCAACTAATTAATCTTCCGATTTATGACATTGATATTACAACATCAGCTAAACCAGAAGTCGTGATGTCGCTGTTTGAAAAAACAATTGCCACAGGATTAGCACACGGAACTGTAACGGTAATCATTAATAAAATTCCAATTGAAGTAACGACTTTTAGAGTAGAGACAGGCTATGCGGATTATCGCCATCCAAATGAAGTGATTTTTACAGCTTCTTTAGAAGATGATTTAAAACGTCGTGACTTTACGATTAATGCCATTGCAAGAGATATTAACGATTGTTTATATGATCCGATGCAAGGGCTTAATGACCTTAACAATCAGTTATTAAAATGTGTAGGTGTACCGACTGAACGTTTTACAGAGGATCCACTTAGAATGCTTCGAGGTATCCGATTTGTTTCCAAGCTTGGGTTTTCATTAGATCACGAAACGTTAGAGGGGATTAAGAAGGTTAGTCCCTTGATTGCACATATCTCAAAAGAGCGTATTAAAAAGGAATTAGAAGGATTGATTCAGGGGAGCTCAAGGCAAGAGGCAATGCATTATTTATATGATACGCAGTTGTTAGAGGCGTTACCTGATTTAGCACCACTTTGTGAGTATCGAAGCTATAATTTTGAATTGTTAACGCATCCGATTTTATTATTTGTACTTGCTAGTCTAAATTTAGAAGAGTTATCAAGGTATTTATCAGCTTGGCCTTTTTCTAAAGAAGAGAAAAAATGTATTCAAGTGCTACGTTCATGTGTTCATTCACCAGTTCCGATGCCTTACTTTACTTATCGTTATGGTGAAACTTGGGCACAACTGTATCATCAACTGATTTGCTTTTTAAATCAGGAGATGAGACCATACGAAGTGATTGAATTACCTCTTCAAACGCGTAAACAATTAGCAATTGATGTAGCAACAATTACAAAAATAATTAATCGCCCAAAAGGGCCGTGGATTCAACAGTTACTAGAGGAGATTGAGTATCAAATTGTAATGAAGCAATTAGTCAATAATCGAGCGGTGCTTATTGAATTTATAAAACAGTACCGATAAGGAGTCAAATATGAATAAAAAAAATAAATGGTTAAAGCGTAGCGTCTTATTAATCATCGTTATTCTTTGTTCAGGTTTAATTTTATTAGCCTCGTATGTTTTACAATATAATAAGACCTTGATGACGTATCAAAAATCGTTAGCTAATTTGCCAGAAGTTTCTGAAGTTTTAGAAATAGCGGAGTATAGTGGTCAAGAGCAGTATTATGTGGCAAAAGTCTTGTTAACATCAAATAAAGAGTATTACTATTTTATTAAAGATAATACCGTTGATTTTAGCTATCCTGTTGAAGAATTGATGACACCTGAGCAAGCAGCACAAAAAGCCCTGTCGCTGATAGCGCAAGGCATAGTAAAACACTATTACTTAGGAATCTACGATGAAAAACCAGTCTATGAAGTATTAGTTTCTTTAGGAGATGAAGAGCATTATATCATTATTGATGCTAAAACTGGTGATGTATTATTACAATTCGATATAAAGTAGGAGAGATTGTGATGTACGAATTATGGAAAGAAAATTTATTAGACTTTAATACGTTATTATTAACAACTTATGGTGAGCTAGGTCTAAATGAACAAGAGTATGTCTTTTTAGTATTATTAGCTCGTTTACTTCAAACAAAGCCAGGAGGATGGACTTTTGCAGAGATTTCAACACATATGACCATTGATGATGCAAATTGTTCATTATTATTTATTAGTCTTGTCGAACGCCAATACATTTCAGTAAGCAGTAAAACAGATTCATTTGGAAAACGATTTGAAGAATATTCAATCTCACCATTATTTGAAAAATTAGAGCGACACTTAAAGCAGAAAAAAACACAGTCTCAATCCTCTCAACGTGAAGAAATTTTTAAAATGATTGAGCAAGAGTTCGGGATTTTAAGTCCACTTGATATTGAGACGATTCATTTATGGATGACAGAGGATAACTTTGATGCGGATTTAATTAAATTGGCTATTCAAGAAATGAACTCGTATCAAATTAAATCGATTCGCTATATTGATAAAATTTTATTAGATTGGAAAAAGAAAAATATTAAGACAGTCGAGGAAGCTAAACGTCAATTAATTGCTTTCCGTCAACGAAAACAAACAGCAGCGACAACATCAACACAAGCCCCTGCTGTCGATCCAAACTTCTATTATGATTGGATGAATGAATAGATAGAGGAGAACATCATGGTATCAAAGAAAAAAGCTGCAGAAATGATCGATGTAATGGAAGAATTATTTCCAGATGCACATTGTGAGTTAAATTTTAAAAATGAATTTGAATTAGTATTAGCCGTTTTATTATCGGCACAAACAACAGATAAAAGTGTGAATAAATTAACAGCTACATTATTTGAGAAATATAAGACACCACAAGATTATCTGAATGTAACATTAGAAGAATTAGAACAAGATATTAAAACCATTGGTTTATATCGAAGTAAAGCAAAAAATATTCAGGCATTATGCCGTTTATTACTTGAAGAATATAATGGTGTTGTACCAAATACATTTGAAGAGTTAGTTAAGTTACCAGGAGTCGGCCGTAAGACGGCAAATGTTGTTTTATCAGTAGGCTTTGATGTCCCACGTATCGCTGTTGATACACATGTCGATCGTATTTCTAAACGCCTTGGATTTGCAAAGGCTGATGATACAGTGTTAGATGTTGAACATAAATTAATGCGACTTATTAAAGAAGAACGTTGGTCTAAATCACATCATTTAATGATTTTCTTTGGCCGTTATCACTGCACAGCTAAAAATCCAAAATGTGAGACATGCCCATTATTTACTTCATGCAAAGAAGGGAAACGTTTAATTAAAAAAGCAAAATAAAAGGATTTCTCATTTGAGGAATCCTTTTTTTATTAAAGGCTTTAGCCTGTTGAGCTCGCGAAGCGTGCGAAACATAAAACCACCTGCTATGCGGGTGGGAAATAAGGGTTATACCACTAAAAAATCACCTTTCTTCCTATAATAGAGTTGTTCAGGCTACTATTTTAGAAGAGAAAGGTGATTTTTATGGCCAATAAGGCAAATAGTTTATCTCACACAAAGTGGATGTGTAAGTATCACATTGTGTTTACTCCTAAGTATAGACGAAAAATAATTTATAATCAATATAAAACCAGTATAAGAGATATATTAAAACAATTATGTGCCTACAAAGGAGTAGAAATAATAGAAGGACATCTGATGCCAGATCATGTCCATATGTTAGTAAGTATCCCACCAAAAATGAGTGTCTCAAGTTTCATGGGATATTTGAAGAGGAAAAGTGCATTGATGATTTTTGATAAACATGCAAATTTAAAATATAAAATTGGAAATAGACACTTTTGGGCCGAAGGATATTACGTAAGTACAGTTGGATTAAATGAAGCAACGATTAAGAAATATATACAGGAACAAGAAAGCCATGATATAGCTATGGATAAATTAAGTGTAAAAGAATATGAAGACCCTTTTAAAGGGTAGCTAGCAATACGAAAACTCCTTTAGGAGTAAGCAAAAGCGGCAAAGGCAAGTAGCTTGAACAAAGTGAAAGCTAGCGCCTTGAGACGCTAGCCGGTAACAAGGGCTTATAGCCCTAGTGAAAACCACCCGTTTGACGGGTGGTTTTTATTGAGCTTAATGATTAGATGGTATTAATCTTCTGAACCTTCATTATCAGGCATATCTTCAGGAGTTGTCGAACCGCCTGCAGGACCTTTTGAAATCGTAATCGTTAATGTTGATCCTGGTGTAATTGAAGATCCGATTCCTGGATTTGAACCGATATATGCTCCACTTGGGATACTATCATGGAATTCTTCTTTAACTTTGATAGTTACTGAGTTTAGGGCAGCCCAAGCTTGATACTGACTAATGAAATCAGGTTCGTTTTTGAAGTTTGGTACAGTTAACTGTGCAGATGCAATAGTAACTGTTAATGTTTCACCAGGAAGTAATGTTCCACTAGCTGGTGATGTTGATAAGACAAGACCATTTGCTATCTCATTTGTCGGAGTCTCAGTATAAGATACTGTAATTCCATTTGCTGTTACCCAATCTTCTACTTGTTGCTTTGTCCAACCTTTCATATTTGGAATATCAACTGGTTTTGAGCAACTATCGCAATCGATCGTAATCGCATTTGAGTTTTCGCTTGTTAATGCTCCTGAATTTTCATAACGTGCTCGGATATAGAAGTCTTTATATTTAGACATATCGCCAATTGAGACATTATCGACTGTTAATGTATTACCTGTTGTTGAACCGAGTAGGATTTCATTTCCATAATGATTTGTAGCATAAACATCGTAAATCGTTTGTCCAATCGTTTGAATTTGTTTAATCATCATACGAAGTTGTGACTCAGTTGGATTTAATGTTGGCACTTGGCTAATCTTTGTTGCTTTAGTGGCTAGATCAGCTGCATAGCTAGCTTTTGATCGAGCCTCATCAAGTGTTAATGTGTAACCTTTAACATGATTCCAAGAGAACTGAAGAGCTGAGCCAGTGTAAGATCCTGTAAAGTTCTGTGGAGTATCTAATTGTTGGAAACGAGTAGATGTTCCGCTTGGTCCATATCCTTTAATAAATAATTCAGAGGATACATATTGGCTTGGTGTGAACTTAGATGGTGATAACACTTCGCCATCTTTATTTCCACTTTCTTGTTCAATGGTGTACGATTGGATACTACTTGGACGAGTTGGCTCTACATAACCTGCTGGATTTAAATACTTCATTAAAGTATTAAATACATACCAAGGTTTTGATTGTGTTGTTTGAGTAATATAACCATCTTTATTATGATTAAATCCAGTCCAAATAGCAGCCGTATAGTAGTTTGAATAACCGACAAACCAAGAATCACGAATAGCATTATCAGGGTAGCCATAAGTGGCACGATCTTTTGGATCTAGATTGGTTGTTCCTGTTTTTCCTGATAAGTACATACCACCAACATTGGCAGTTGTTCCTGTTCCATCTGTCATAACGGTATGTAACATATCTGTTAATAAGTAGGCTGTTTCTTCACTCATGGCACGATGTGATTCTTGATCAGCCTTAATCACTGTTCCATCGCTTGTTACAATCTTTTCAATCATAATGGGTTCGTTATAAATTCCACCATTTCCAAAGGTTGCATAAGCAGCTGCCATTTGTAATGGTGAGAATCCACTTGAAACACCACCAATTGCTGTTGATTCAAATAAAGATCCGTCTGCACTTAGTACTTCTGGTGAGAAAGTAAATCCGAGGTTTTCAGCAAATGTTTTCACATTATCAGCACCTGCTGCATTAAATGCTTTTACGGCTGGTACGTTTAATGATTTATTTAATGCATAACGAATAGTCATGCGACCTTGATAGATATGATTATAGTTATGAACAATTTGTCCACTTCCATCTTGATAAGTATATAACTCATCATCAACAGTTGTACCTGTTCCCCATTTTAAGTATTCAATGGCAGGTCCATAGGCAAAGATTGGTTTTGCTGTTGAACCAGGTTGGCGTTGAAGTTGAGTGGCGAAATTTACCCCACGTTCGATACCTTCTTCATTCACCCCACCACCGATGGCACGAACTTGACCGGTTTGTGTATCCATAAACACAATACCCGATTGAATATCTGTTTTTGAATTCGCAAGCCCAGTAGCAGACCAGTCAACATAGTTGTTAGTATTTTGGATATCGTAGATGAGTTCTTGAGCTTCAGGATCCATGGTTGTATAAATTTGTAATCCTGAGTATGGATTTAAACCATATTTATTTTCAACTTCATTTAAGACAGCATCAATAAATGATTGATATTTTGTTTTATCAGTTGTTTCAGACTCAGTGTAGACTAGCATATCTGTAATAGGCTCAGCTGCTGCTAAGTCTGCTAAGTCTTGAGTAATGTAGCCATGCTTCACCATAAGTTTTAATACTGTATCACGACGTTTTTCAGTTGCATCTGCGTAATGATCGGGGCGATAGGTTGCAGGTGATTGAACGAGTCCTGCTAAAGTCGCTGCTTGTGCTAATGTTAAATCGTCAGCAGTTGTTCCAAAATAGTATTCTGCAGCTTTTTGAATCCCGTTAACACTTCCTCCAAATGGAGAGTAGTTTAAATAGGCTTCAATGATTTGTTCTTTTGTTAAGACTTTTTCAATTTGAATTGATAAGTATAGCTCTTTAATTTTACGATCGATGCTTTTCTCACTTGTTAAGTGAGTTTGTTTAATTAACTGTTGAGTTAATGTACTTGCTCCTTGATCAAAGTCACCTGTTGAAAGATTAGATAGAGCTGCGATTAAGAAACGTTGCCAGTCGGCTCCTCCATGTTCATAGAACTTTGAATCTTCAGTTGCGACAATAGCGTCAATTAAAACAGGAGAAATCTCATCATAAGAAACCCATTCACGTTTTTGAATTCCGAGTTCATCAAGCACATTTCCATCTTTATCATAAATAACTGTTGATTCGGTTGCATAAATTTTTGAGATATCTAGTTCTGGAGCTGTTTCAATTGTTTTGAAAATGATGAAGCTCCCAATCATCATTGCTGCAATTCCCCCCAGCAGCCCAACTAATACGAATGATTTAAAAATTGTTCCGATAGCTTGGAGTAGGGTGAGAGAGAATTTATTACCATTATTTTTCTTCATCTAAGTCACCGCCTTTACGATTATAAGAAAAGTTCTTCAACCACTTTTAAGTAATCGATTCTTGGAAAGGCACCTTCAGGAATTTTTGTTCCATATTGTGCAAATTCTTCACGCCTAATTGAGCGTCTATTACCTAATTTATATTCTTGCCAAAACTTTGCAAGGTTTTCACAAGGTAATAAATAAATTTCATTAAATTTTGAAAACTTCACGAGTAGAAACGTAATTCCACCATGTTTTTTAACTTCAATCATATGATTGACTTGATGTTCATGTAAGTTTTGTAAAGGAAAGATAGTAGCATTTGAAGTCTCTTTTGCTTCGAAATCAATATATCGCCCTTTAAAAATCCCATTAAAGTCAGTCGTTGATGGGGTGCGGAAGTAAGCCTCTGTGATGACAGCAGCCGCACGTTTAGGGTAATGAACTTTAACAATTTGAACAGGTGTTGGTTTTTTGTGGATGACAGCTTTGTTTGCTGCTAAATAGTGTTCATTTGATTTTGTTAAATCATCTTCAAAAGACATCCCACGTTTTCCAAATGAAATGTTTTTTTCACTCGTAAGTGTTGCTTTCTTTTTATGAGGATAATTTACCACAGAATTATACACCTCCTAAGTGTATATCTTATCAAATAAAAGGAAAAAAAGCTAACCTTTCATGATATTTCACCAGGAATTCACACAATTTTTAATACTTATGGATATTATTAACAATTGACTTTTTTGAAGAAGTTTGACATAATAGTATTCCGATAGCATTCGGGTAATTGCGCTGTCATTTATGACGGTGAGGAAAGTCCATGCTCGCACAACCTGCGATGGTTGTAGTGTTCGTGCCTAACGAAACAATAAGTTAGGGCAGTCAAGTTTCTTGGCTGACGGCTGGGAAAATACCTAAGTCGTAAGATATGGTATGAGTACCTTTAAAAGTGCCACAGTGACGATGTCAATCGGAAACGAGAGACGTGGAACGGGTAAACCCCACGAGCGAGAAACCCAAATTTGGTAGGGGCACTCCTAAAGCGGAATTGAACGCATATGGGAGGTAGAGAGTCATCTCTACAGACAGATAATTACCACCTAAGTACGAGGAGGCATCCGTTTGAGTACGACGGTACAGAACATGGCTTACAGATTGCTATTTATGCACTAAATTAAACGATAAGGCACAACATTTAAGTTGTGCTTTTTTAATGATTCTTTTAGACGAAAATGTATGAATTAATTAAATTGACTAAACATATGAATGATTAGAGATGAACAATTTGAAAAAATCTGAATAAACGATATGAAAAATAGTCATACCTTGAAAAAAATCCCTTTATTTACTTTTTTATTAAATATAGGTATGCTATTATTAATTTAGTTTGCTTTTATGGATGTTTATGGGAGGTGCCGAAATGGATTTTTCAAATAAAGAAAACAATCAACAATTAGCTGATTATTTGCGCGAACAACGACAAAATCGCCATCTTAATTTAGAAGATGTAGCTGATAAGATTGGGGTTCCAATTCAGCATTTAAAAAATATTGAAAATGGAAATTTTGATCGCTTTGATACTTTTTATTTGAAAATGTATATTAAAAAATATGCAACATACTTATCATTGAATGTTGAGGAGTTATATCAACAGTTTTATGGAACTCAAATTCAGAAAGAAGTTGAAGTGAAAATTCATAAACAAAAAGTGCAAAAACGTAATCGTAATTTAGGGCGCGTTGCAGGATTAGTATGTGCTGTTTTAGTCATTGCTCTTGGAGTCTTTTACGTAGTAGATGTGGTGAAAAATGCTACGCCTAAAGCGGACAATAATATTGTTATTAATAATCCAAATTCATCAGAGATGGTTGAAAAGGATGAAGAAACACCTGAAACACTAGAGGAAACACCCACACAAGTACCGGAAGAAAAACCACAACAGCCAGTTACAACAGTATCAATGGTTTCTCAACAAAGTAAGGAAGTTATTTTTGATATTGTTACAGATCAAACGGAAGCTGATTTGAAATTAGATTTTACTGCTCCTTGTTGGTTAAGTTTAAACTTAGGTGATCAAAGTTTAATTCCTGGAGAAACATATCAAGCAGGTGGGGTATTTGAACAAAAAATTGCAGGTGATCAATTTGGAACATTAGAGTTTAATGTCGGAGATGCAACAGCAGTTAAAATTTCAGTAAATAATCAAGTGATTGATTTTGAACCTTCAACCCCCCATCAATACATAAAAATTAATATTAAAACTGAGTAGGTGAGAGAGTATGAACTTAGCAAATAAGCTAACGTTATTACGTGTTATTTTAATTCCATTTTTTATTGTTTGTTTTTATATTCCAAATTTAGTGGTAAATACGATTTCAGTAAATAATTATTTAATTCCATATGCTAATCTTTTAGGTTTAGTGATTTTCTTACTAGCGGCTATCACCGATTTTATTGATGGTTATATTGCTCGTAAATATAACATGATTACTGATTTTGGAAAGTTTATGGACCCGTTAGCAGATAAACTATTAGTAACAGCTGCGTTATTAATCTTACTTGAAAATGGATTGATTGCGGGATGGGTTGTGTTTATTATTTTAGCACGTGAATTTATTGTTACCGGATTTAGAACGATTGCTGCTTCGAAAGGTGTTGTAATTGCTGCTGGATGGCTTGGCAAAATTAAAACGGTTGTTCAATTTATTATGATTTCAACGTTATTATTATTAAATTATCCATTTGAGTTATTTAATTGGCCAGTCGATCAAATCTTTGTTGCATTAGCTGTTGTTTTAACAGTAGCATCAGGAGTCGAATACATTTATAAGAACCTTCATATTTTTGATGAAGCTAAATAAAAACAAAAAAGCGAAAATTTGTTCGCTTTTTTGTTGCTTTTAAATAAAAAATAGTTTATTATTGAAATAAATTCGAGGAAATTTGCATCAAATTGAGTATGTTAAATGTAGATAAAAATATAAAATTGGAGGATTAACAATATGAGTAATAATCGTGAAGCAGCTTTAATGCAAGCTTTAAAAAGCATTGAAAAGCAATACGGTAAAGGCTCAGTTATGAAACTGGGTGAAAAAACAGATACGCGTATTGAAGTTGTATCATCAGGATCATTAGCATTAGATTCTGCTTTAGGTGTCGGTGGATATCCACGTGGACGTGTTGTAGAAATTTATGGACCAGAAAGTTCAGGTAAAACAACGTTTGCTTTACATGCGATTGCAGAAGTTCAAAAAGCTGGTGGAACAGCAGCGTTCATCGATGCAGAACATGCATTAGACCCGGCATATGCAGCTAAATTAGGTGTGGACACAGATGAATTATTAGTTTCACAACCTGATACAGGTGAACAAGCATTAGAAATTGCTGAAGCATTAGTTCGAAGTGGTGCAATCGATATTTTAGTTGTCGATTCAGTTGCAGCCCTTGTGCCACGTGCGGAAATTGAAGGTGAAATGGGAGACTCACACGTTGGGTTACAAGCTCGTTTAATGTCACAAGCCTTACGTAAGTTATCAGGGGCCATCAATACAACCAAAACGATTGCTATTTTTATTAACCAAATTCGTGAAAAAGTTGGAGTTATGTTTGGGAATCCTGAAGTAACACCTGGTGGACGTGCCTTAAAATTCTATTCAACAATTCGTTTAGAAGTACGCCGTGGAGAAGCTATTAAATTAGGAACTGACATTGTTGGAAACGTCGCAAAAATAAAAGTGGTAAAAAATAAAGTGGCTCCACCTTTTAAAGCGGTTGAAGTAGACGTTATGTATGGTGAAGGAGTCTCTAAACAAGGTGAGATTTTAGACCTTGCAGTGGATTACAATATTATTGAGAAAAGTGGATCTTGGTATTCGTACAATGGTGAGAAAATGGGACAAGGACGTGAAAATGCGAAATTGTTCTTAAAAGAAAATCCATTTATTATGGAAGAGATTGCTGATTTAATCCGTGCGGAATTAAGTATTCCAACATCTAATCCTGAAGATATAATGTCAGAAGAATAAAAAAGTGTCTTTGAAGTTGAAACTACTTAAAAACTAAGTCTTAATAAAATTAAAAGATTAAAAGGAATTTAGTGATTGAAAAAAACCTGAGAAAATAGACCTGTTAGGCGCTATTTTCTCAGGTTTTTGTTTATTTTTGGATCATTTTTAGGACATTAATTTAATGATAGAGTTTTTTTTAGTTGCCTCCAAAAATTGGGACACTTTTTTTAGATTGTAGTGGAATTCTTGACATGTTATTACAATAATATTAAAATAAACAATGTAGTATTATATCATAATACTAATTATCTTAAAACTATAGAGCCGTTAAATAGATCTATGGCGGATAATCGTATATCAAATAATTGGAGGTGTGCATATGATTGAATTTATCATCTCCATTTTGCTAGTAGGGATAGGGTTAGTTATTGGGTATTTTATGAGAAAGAAAGTGTATGAAGCTGAGTTAGAGAGAGCTCAACAAACAGCTACACATATAATCTCAAAAGCTGAAAAAGAAGCGGAATCAAAAAAGAAAGAAGCACTTTTAGAAACGAAAGAAGAAGTTCAACGACTTAAAGTTGATGCAGAACGTGACATTAAGGAGAAGAAAACGGAACTCGTACGTTTAGAAGAGCGTTTAGTACAACGAGAAGAGACGATTGATCGTCGTATTTTAAATTTAGAAAAGCGCGAAATTGCTCTTGAGAAAAAAGATGAAGCTATCGCTGAAAAACAACTCGAACTAAAAGAACTAAAAAGCAAAGTGGAAGAAACTTTAGAAGGACAACGACAAAAATTAGTCGAAATTTCAGGCTTAACAACAGAAGAAGCTCGTGACATTATCTTTAGACAAGTTGAAGATGAGATGTCTCACGAAGTTGCTAAGTACATTAAAGAAGAAGAAGAGAAAGCTCGTTTAGAAGCTGATAAAAAGGCGAAAGAATTAATCGTCTTAGCGATTCAAAAATATGCTTCAGAACAAACAAGTGATTACAGTGTCAATGTAGTGAACTTACCAAGTGATGAGATGAAGGGACGTATTATTGGTCGTGAAGGACGTAATATTCGTACGATTGAATCATTAACGGGGGTTGATTTAATCATCGATGATACGCCTGAAGCAGTCGTTTTATCATGTTTTGATCCAATCAGACGTGAAGTGGCGCGCATTACATTAGAAACATTAGTTCAAGATGGTCGAATTCATCCAGCGCGTATTGAAGAAATTGTAGAAAAGACACGTCGTGAAGTTGATTTACGTGTTCGTGAATACGGAGAAAATGCGGTATTTGAAGTTGGAATTGGAAAAGTTCATCCGGATTTAATGAAAATTTTAGGACGCTTAAATTATCGTACAAGTTATGGGCAAAATGTTTTAAAACACTCAATGGAAGTAGCTTTCTTATCAGGAATTATTGCTGCAGAACTTGGAGAAGATGTAAAGTTAGCAAAACGTGCCGGATTGCTTCATGATATCGGAAAAGCGGTTGATCATGAGGTTGAAGGTAGCCACGTTGAAATTGGTATTGAGTTGGCAACTCGTTATCGCGAACACCCAGTTGTTATCGATGGAATTGCATCTCACCATGGAGATCGTGAACCTCAAAGTTTAATTGCAGTCATTGTTGCAGCGGCAGATACATTATCGGCTGCAAGACCAGGTGCACGAAGTGAATCATTAGAGAACTACGTGAAACGTCTAGAGCAACTCGAAAATATTGCTTGTCGATTCGAAGGGGTTGAAAAAGCCTTTGCGATTCAGGCAGGACGTGAAGTACGTGTTGCGGTTATTCCTGAACAACTTGATGATGTTCAAGCACATCGTGTTGCGCGTGAAATTCGTCAAACGATTGAAAATGAGCTAGAGTATCCAGGAAATATTAAAATCACAGTTATTCGTGAAACTCGAGCTGTGGAAACTGCAAGATAACACGCTAAATTTATGTGATTGACTAAAGAGCTATTAATGTGTTAGCATTAATAGCTCTTTAATATGTATACTAATTATATAAAAGTAAATACAGATTTTAAGTAACCACTAGAAAGGCTGATAGAATGAAAATTTTATTTATTGGAGACATTTATGGATCGCTAGGACGCCAAATGATTCAAGAACAATTACCGAAAATTAAGGAGACTTATAAACCTCACTTCATTATTGCAAATGGTGAAAATATTTCTCATGGAAAAGGAATTAATGAAAAGTATTATAAGTTTTTATTAGAGCAAGGTGTCAATGTGGTCACACTTGGAAACCATACGTGGGATAATCGTTCTATCTTTGATTTTATTGATGATGCAGATAAGTTAGTTCGACCAGCAAACTTCCCGGAATCAAATCCAGGAAAGGGTTTAACCTTTGTTAAGTTTAATTCACATGAAGTGGCTGTTATTTCAATCCAAGGACGTACATTTATGCCAATGATTAACTGTCCATTTGAAAAAGTTGAGCAGTTAGTTGAAGAGGCAAAGAAACGTACTAATATTATTTTTGTCGACTTCCACGCGGAAGCAACAAGTGAGAAAGTAGCTATGGGGTACTTCTTAGATGGACGTGTAAGTGCTGTTGTAGGAACACATACACACGTACCAACAGCTGATGATCGTGTTTTATCAAAAGGAACTGCTTATATTACTGATGTTGGAATGACAGGACCTTTAGATGGGGTAATCGGTGTTGAACGTGAAAATGTAATTAATAAGTTTCTAACTGGATTACCGATTCGTTTTAATGCTGTTGAACAAGGGGCAGCACAGTTAAATGCTGTCTTAGTTGATATTAACGAGAAGACGGGGAAAGCTTCATCTATTCAACGTATTAATTTGAAGAAAGAATCAACTTTATAAAAATTAGTCATGTATTAGGGTGAGAGAGCATAGACTTACTGTGTAAAACAAAACAGAGGGGGACTAGTATGGAAGTATTAAAAGTATCATCAAAATCTAATCCTAATTCAGTTGCGGGTGCTTTAGCAAATGCATTTCGTGAAAGAGGGCTTGTTGAAATTCAGGCAATTGGAGCAGGAGCATTAAATCAAGCAGTGAAAGCCATTGCTATTGCTAGAGGATATGTAGCACCGACTGGTAAAGATTTAATTTGTATTCCGGCGTTTACTGATATCTTAATTGATGGAGAAGAACGTACGGCAATTAAACTGATTGTTGAATCAAGACAATAGTTTTGAGTAGAAAAGACTAGTGGCTATAAATGGTCACTAGTCTTTTTTTGTATCCTTTTTTAAAGGGGTAAAGCGAGATGGACATGAGTTGATTATTGTATATGTTGTAAGGTATAATAGACAAAGTGACTCGTGTTTTGTCACATAGAGAATAAAGTGGATTAATAAAGCTTTAAGATATAGGTGATAAGGATGAATGAACAACAAAAAGAATTATCGTTACAAGCAAATCAGCCAAAAGCTGAAAAAGATTATAGCCGCTATTTCCAACGTCCAAGCATCAATAGCGCTCGTAAACGTAGCCGTGAACAAGCACACGTTCACCGTGATTTCGTTATTGAACAGTCAATTAAGAATATTGGAAAAGGGAAGAAGTATTTAATTCAAACTTATGGTTGTCAAATGAATGAGCATGATTCAGAAGCGATTATCGGTATTGCAGAAGAATTAGGGTATAGTAAAGCTGAATCACAAGAAGAAGCTGATTTAATTATCTTAAATACGTGTGCTATTCGTGAAAACGCAGAAAACCGTGTCTTTGGTGAATTAGGGCGTTTAAAACGTTTAAAACGCACAAATCCTGATTTGATTTTAGGGGTTTGTGGATGTATGTCACAAGAAGAAAAAGTCGTTAATCAAATCATGGAAAAATACCAATATGTTGATTTAGTTTTCGGAACACATAACATCTACCGCTTACCAGAGTACATTCATAATGCATTAATGGGGAAAGAACGCGTGATTGAAGTTTGGTCTCAAGAAGGAGAAATTATTGAGAACATGCCTCGTACACGTCAAGGAAGTATTAAGGCATGGGTAAATATTATGTATGGTTGCGATGAATTCTGTACATACTGTATTGTACCGTATACACGTGGTAAAGAGCGTAGCCGTTTACCAGAAGATATCATTGCTGAGATTCAACACTTAGCAGCGGAAGGATATCAAGAAGTCACATTATTGGGACAAAACGTTAATGCATACGGAAAAGACTTCAAAGACCGTGAATATACATTCGGTGATTTATTAAACGATTTAAATAAAATCGATGTTCCACGTATCCGTTTCACAACATCACATCCACGTGATTTTGATGAAAAAACAATCGCAGCTTTAGCGAAACGTGGAAACTTAGTGGAGCATATCCATTTACCAGTTCAATCTGGAAATAATGAAGTTTTAAAACGTATGAACCGTAAATATACACGTGAAATGTATTTACAGTTAGTTCGTGATCTTAAAGCGGCGATCCCAGGCGTATCAATTACAACAGATATTATCGTTGGATTCCCAGGTGAAACAGAGGAACAATTCCAAGATACATTATCATTAGTAGAAGAGGTAGGATATGAAGGAGCCTTCACATTCATCTTCTCTCCACGTGAAGGAACACCAGCTGCACGTATGGAGGATAACGTATCTGAAGCGGATAAAAAAGATCGTTTAAATCGCTTAAATGAAGCAATTAATCGTGGATTCCGCGCTGGAAATAAACGCTTTGAAGGGCAAATCGTTGATGTTTTAGTTGAAGGAACAAGTAAAAATGATGATACGATGTTAGCGGGATATACACGCCACAATAAGCTAGTTAACTTCAAAGGAGATGCGTCTAAAATCGGTCAAATCGTTAATGTTAAAATCACTGAAGCTAAAACATGGCATTTAGCTGGAGAGATGGTTAACGATGACACAACAAACTAACTTACCTTCTTTTGAAAAATTAAAAGAAAAATTAGCAACCGATCCGATTATGGAACGTTATCGTCAATTAACGCAAAAGGTTCACCAAAATGAAAAACTACTAGCTTTATATGATGAATATATTAAAAAACAAAAAGAGCTCATTAAATTTGAGCATTATGGAAAATTGAATGCGAAGTTACAAAAAGAAGCTGAAATGAAAGCTTTAGAAGACGAGCTTTACGATAATCCGCTCTTTAATGAATATATTCAGACTCAGATTGAGTTGAATGAACTCTTTTCGACGATGACTCATATAATACAATATAAGGTTAATAAACATCTTAGTGAATAGCTAAGATGTTTTTTAATTTTACATACTTTTGTGAGGCCAATGGGTGATAGGCGTTCAGGAAAATTCGTGAGGAGGCATGAAGTTTTTCTTGAATGAAATCTCATAAAGTCATTCAATTAAGTATCAAATAGGTTAAGAGCTGAATATAGTATCAGTGAGGAGGTATTAGGATGAATGATATTCGTGAAATTGTAACAAAAGCCGTAATCGGTAAAGGTAAAAAAAGATTTAAAATCACATCACCTCTTAATGATTTAAGAAGCCCAGCAGATAGTATCTTAGGATGCTGGATTATTAATCATAAATTCGGAGCAAGAAAATGTGATGATTCTGTTGATGTAAAAGGGGTTTATGACATTAACGTGTGGTATTCATTTGCTGATAATACACAAACTGAAGTAGCGCGTCAAACAATTGAATATGATGATCAAGTTAATGTTCATCGTACCATCCGTGATTGCTTATATGAAGGTGATGAAGTCATTGCGAGAACCATTCAACAACCAACTTGCGTTGATGCAAGAATTGAAGATGGTGAAATCGTTGTTGAAGTTGAGTTCGAAATTGTGGTTGAAGTCATTGGGGAAACAAAAATGCGTGTGTCAATCTTAGGGCCAGTTGAAAACGACTGCGATACAGACGATGAAGAAGATGAAATCGACCAACAAATTAATCCAAACTTCTTAAAAAACTCACCTTTTAGAGGAGAATAAGGCAGAAATGCCTTATTCTTTTTTTTATTTCTGAGAAAATTATTCGAATGATTAAAACTCCTTAAATTCGTCTATCATAGAAGAAATTGAAATGTTTGTAATCGCGCCTTCCGAACGTCCTTAAATCGACACTTTATGCTATAATAAAAACATGTGAAAAAAGAAGGAGTTTTTATCATGCGAGATAAGTCTAAATACACACCTATGATGCAACAATATTTGACTATCAAAGAGAATTATCAAGACGCCTTTGTCTTTTTTAGATTAGGTGATTTTTATGAGCTATTTTTTGAAGATGCCCAATTAGCATCAAAAGAATTAGAAATTGCGCTAACTGGTCGTGAAGCAGGAGCTGAAGAACGTGTTCCTATGTGTGGGGTTCCTCATCACTCAGCTGAAAATTATATTAATCGTTTAATTGAACGTGGTTATAAAGTGGCGGTTTGTGAGCAGGTTGAAGACCCAGCGAGTGCGAAAGGGGTTGTTCGCCGTGAAGTCGTTCGTTTATTAACACCAGGAACAGTCATGAATCAAACGGCATTAAATGAAAAAGAAAATAACTTTATTTTATCAGTCGTTTCTTTTGAGGATGCCTATGCTATTGCGTACAGTGATTTATCAACCGGAGAAAACTATGCGATGCGTTTACCGAAAGAGGATCAATCATTAGTCGGGGAATTAATTAGTTTAGGATGTAAAGAAATCGTTATTGGATCTGACGTTGATGTTAAAATATTTGATAACTTACGTGCACTCAAACAAATCGTGTTATCGTATGAAGAAGAACGCCTGATTCCAATTGAATATCAAATTTTAGCAGAGGAAGTGAACGATGGTTATTTAACGCAAGCCTTTGGTCGTTTAGTCAACTATCTAGTTCGTACGCAAAAAAGTGCACTCGGTCACTTACAACCGATTAGTTTAACAAAGAATGAAGACTATTTAAGCATAGATTATAATTCACGCCGAAACTTAGAGTTAACAGAGACCATTCGTTCAAAATCACGTCAAGGTTCATTACTTTGGTTACTTGATAAAACAAAGACTGCAATGGGAAGTCGTTTATTAAAACAATGGATTGAACGTCCATCAATTAATGCACAAATGATTAATGAACGTTTAGATGTAGTTGAATCATTCATGAGTGATTTTATGTTAAAAGAGGAGTTAAAGCGTCACTTAGATGAAGTTTATGACTTAGAACGTTTATCAGGGCGTATTGCGTTTGGAAATGCGAATGCACGTGATTTATTACAATTAAACTCGTCATTAAATCAAATCCCGCATATTAAAGCATTATTGAGTCAATTGCCAATGCCCACCATCCAGCAACAATTAGCTCGTATGGCGGATTGTTCTCATATTACGGATATTTTAGAAAAAGCAATCGTTGACAATCCACCCATTGGAATTAAAGAGGGTGGTATCATTAAAGATGGCTATCATGAGACACTAGATGAGTATCGTTACATTGTGACACATGGGAAAGAGTGGATTTTAGCATTAGAAGCGGCCGAACGTGAAAAGACAGGGATTCGTTCGTTAAAGATTAAATATAACAAAGTGTTTGGTTACTATATTGAAATTAGTAAAGCGAACTTACACTTAATTCCTGAAGATGCTGGTTATGAGCGTAAACAAACGTTGGTTAATGCGGAGCGCTTCATTACCAAAGAATTAAAAGAAAAAGAAAATTTAATTTTAAATGCAGAAGAAAAATCGATTCAATTAGAATATGAATTATTTAGTGAGTTACGCCAACTTGTTAAAAATGAGATTCCAAAGATTCAACAGATTGCAAAAGTGATGGCTTATTTTGATGTCCTTCAATCCTTTGCAACGATTAGTGAAGAGAATCGCTATACACGCCCTCAATTAAATCGTGAGCATATCATTGATATTAAAGATGGACGTCATCCAGTAGTTGAAAAGGTATTAAAAGACACACAATATGTTGAAAATGATTGTGTGATGCCATCAGATTTATCCATCTTGTTAATAACAGGTCCTAACATGTCGGGGAAATCGACGTACATGCGTCAATTAGCTTTAATTGCCATTATGGCTCAAATCGGATGTTATGTGCCGGCAAGTGTCGCTAATGTACCAATCTTTGATCAAATTTTTACACGTATTGGTGCAGCTGATGATTTAGTTTCAGGACATAGTACATTTATGGTTGAAATGATGGAAACGAATTATGCGCTTGAACATGCTACGAAAGATAGTTTAATTTTACTTGATGAAATTGGACGTGGAACAGCAACGTTTGATGGAATGGCCTTGGCACAATCCATTATTGAGTATGTTCATGATAAAGTCGGAGCGAAAACATTATTCTCGACACACTATCATGAGTTAACTCAATTAGAAGAGAAGTGTGAGCATTTAGAAAATCGTCATGTGCGTGCTGAAGAGCACGAAGGACAATTAATCTTCATGCATAAGGTCATGGAAGGACCATCAGATAAGAGTTACGGGATTCATGTCGCACAGATTGCAAAGCTTCCGACAAGTTTAATTTCTCGTGCGAAACAATTATTAGATGCGCTTGAACAAGATAAAACAGCCATTCAAAACTCACTAGAAACGGCAGTGAAAGTGGAGGCACAACCTGTTCAAGATCTCCCAGTAGTAAAGGAACCAGAGGTAAAGCTACAACCAGTTCTTGAAGCTGAGCAAGGACAGCTTTCGTTATTTGGAGTTGTAGAATCTCCGAAAAAAGAAAAAGCAAAAGTTGAAGTTAAAGTAGAATATGTAAATCCTTATGAAGATATCATTAAGGAACTAGATCAGATTGATTTATATCAATTAACACCAATGCAGGCGATGAATGTCATGTATGAATTAAAGGTGAAAATGAATCAAAGAAAGTAGGTGACTTATGGGAAAAATACAGCGTATGAGTGAGCAACTGGCCAATATGATTGCAGCGGGAGAGGTCATTGAACGTCCCGCCTCGGTCGTGAAAGAGTTGCTTGAAAATGCGATTGATGCCCAAAGTACGAATATTGAAATTCATTTACAAGATTCAGGTGTTCGTCAAATTAAAGTCATTGATAATGGAGAAGGGATGAGTGAAGAAGACGCTCATCTCGCCTTTGAACGTCACGCCACAAGTAAGGTTAAAACACAATATGATATATTTAGAATTCAAACGCTTGGGTTTCGAGGTGAGGCCCTTCCGTCAATTGCTTCAGTTTCAGATGTTCATGTAAAAACATCAGATGGCATCAATAGTGGATTGCATTTAAATATTAAAGGTGGCGATGTTCTTGCATCAAAAACCAGGTGTCATGCGTAAGGGAACTGAGATGGAAGTGAATCATCTGTTCTTTAATACACCAGCTCGTTTGAAACATATTAAATCGTTGAATACTGAACTGAGTCATATCACAGATTATATCAATAAGATTGCACTTTCTCATCCAGAGATTGCGTTTAAATTATTTAATAATCAACGACTATTATTCCAAACGAATGGTCAAAATAATTTACAAAGTGTCATTGCTAGTGTTTATGGTTTTGATATTGCGAAAAAGATGATCCCTTTTTCAGCGAAAAATGATACATATGAAATTTCAGGATTTATTAGTGATCCTATCATTAACCGTGCGTCTCGAAATTATATGACGATTATTGTAAATGGGCGTGCGATTCGTAATTATAATGTCATGCGCTCTATTTTAGAAGCCTATCATACCTTATTACCTAAAGATAAATATCCGATTGTGGTGCTTAATCTAAAGCTTGATCCGATGTTAGTGGATGTTAATGTTCATCCTGCTAAACTAGAGGTTCGCTTTTCACAAGAAGAAGCGCTAAGAACGTTTATTTACACAGAAATTAAAAAAGTGTTAAATCACGTGGAGTATATTCCACAACCAGAAATTAAAGCTCCCGTTATGCCTCAGTTATCAAAATCAGTTCAACAAACGCTAAGTTTCCAGGCACCCAAAGTAGAGACACCGTCAAAAGTAATTGAACCAGAACCAATGGTGATGAAGCAAAAGTTAGTCATTGAAGAAATTCAAGAGAGTACGGTCGTGACTGATGTGGAAGCGAATTCAGTTCACGAGGAGTCAGTTGAAACGATCGCACAATCAGTACCTTTAGCCCAATCGAGTCAAGAGAAACTTAAAGTGGTGGCACCAACGAAACTGGAAGAAGCGAAACTTGAACTTTATTATATTGGACAACTTCATGGAACGTATTTACTTGCTCAAAATGAAGAAGGACTATTTATTGTTGATCAACATGCAGCGATGGAGCGTGTGCAATATGAGAAAAATTATCAACTCTTACGTGATGTGAGTGGAGATTGTGTCGAGTTGTTGATTCCTATTGTATTAAAATATGCAGCTAACGAACTATTACTTTTAAAAGAAGCCCTTCCATCTTTAATGAAATTTGGTTTTGAAATTGAAGAATTCGGAGGTCAATCATTAGTCGTTCGTAGTATTCCTGTTTGGGCACAGAAATTGGATGCGAAATCGATTGTTGAGACAATTTTACATCAGGTGATTTTAGATAACCAAGTTGATATTGGGAAGTTGCGTGAATCAGTGGCAATTATGATGAGTTGTAAAGGATCAATTAAAGCGAATCAGTACATTAATGAGTATGAAATTAAAGAGTTGCTTCAAAGCCTTTGTTATTGTGAGCAACCTTATACGTGTCCGCATGGACGTCCGATTATCGTAAAAATGACAAAGTATGAAATTGAAAAATTGTTTAAACGCGTAATGTAGGTGAAAAAATGGATGTATTATGTATTGTTGGCCCAACAGCCGTTGGGAAAACCAAAATGAGTATCGAGTTGGCGAAGCAATTAAATGGTGAAATTATTAGTGGCGACTCGATGCAGATTTATCGTGGAATGGACATTGGAACAGCTAAAGCAACAATGGATGAGCGCCAAGGGATTCCACATCATTTAATCGATGAAAAAAATCCAGATGAACCATATTCTGTAGCCGCATTCCAACAAACCGTTCGTGCTAAAATGGAAGAGATTAAATCTCGTGGAAAGCTACCGATTATCGTGGGTGGAACAGGATTATATATTAAAAGTGTTTTGTATGATTATGAATTTGCTGGAGAATCTGAATCAAAAGAGGTTGATGAAGCGAAGTATGGTCATTTAAGTAATGAAGAGTTACATGCTAAACTGGCAACCGTTGATGAAGCGGGGGCAAAAGACATTCATCCTAATAACCGTAAGCGTGTCATTCGAGCACTTGAAATTTATGAAACTTCAGGGGTTAAAAAATCTGAAATGATTGAAAAACAAGAACATAAAATGATTTATGACGCTTGCTTAATCGGATTAACGGATGATCGTACTGTTTTATATGATCGTATCAATAAGCGTGTCGATGTGATGTATGAAACAGGATTAGTTGAAGAAGTAAAAGCTTTATTTGATCAAGGTATTCCAGCTGAATCTCAATCGATTCGAGCGATTGGATATAAAGAACTGTATGATTATTTTAAGGGATTCATTTCATTAGAAGAAAGTAAAGAATTAATTAAACGAAATTCCCGACGTTATGCAAAACGTCAATATACATGGTTTAATAATCAAATGGATGTTACATGGTTTAAGGTTGATGTACAACATTTTGATAAAACAGTTCAAGAAGTGTTAACTTATGTTCAGAATAAATAAAAAGGAGGCTTTTAATCTCCTTTTTATTTGCTTTGAATAGGGGTGACCATTAAGGTTTGGTTGAATTGCTATCAAATCCTTTGGAGTTGGTAGACTTACTATAAGATGCTTTAATATCAAAGCAGTTTAATAAATAATTTTAAAATAAATTTCTAGACAGGATATTTAGTCACTAACAAAAAACACCTTACTGAAAAGTCAGTAAGGTGTTTTTTGTTAGTGCATTGTTCTAAATAGTCCAATGACTTTCCCAACAATGATTACATTTTTTGCAATGATAGGTTCTAATAAATCGTTTTCTGGTTGTAAACGAATATAGTCTGATTCTTTAAAGAATCGTTTAACTGTTACTTCGTGATCATCCTCTAGCATGGCAACAACAATTTCACCGTTTAGTGCATCTTGTTGTTGTTGAACAATAATTTGATCGCCATCATGAATTCCAGCATTGATCATAGAATCACCACGAACATTTAACATAAAGACTTGTTGGTTTGATGGGATTAAATGTGTCGGAAGGGGAAAGAAATCATCAGGATTCTCAATTGCTTCAATTGGTGTCCCTGCTGTTACTTTACCGATGACCGGAACATTAATAACCGATTTTAATTCAATAACATTTGATGCTTGTTTTGGCTCTTCTTGTTTTGAGTCTGGTGATAAGATTACAATTCCACGTGTTGTTGACTTATCTTTACGAATAAGTCCCTTTTTTTCAAGTTGATTTAATTGATTATGAACGGATGCAGTAGATGATAATCCAACAGCTAATCCAATTTCACGGACACTGGGTGGATACCCTCGTTTATCAACTTCTTCTTTAATAAAATCAAGGATCGCTTGTTGACGTTTAGTAATAGGTTTCATGTTCTCTGACCTCCTTCCATTTAATAAGTTTATTATATCAGTAAATGTAGAATAAGGCAAACGTTTGTTCTTTTTGTGTTGACAACGAACAAGTGTTCTAATATAATAAAAAGCATAAATCGAACATTTGTTTTAAAAAGAGGGATTGAGATGTTTAATAAAATTTGTTTATTTATTTATGAATACCGTTGTTTATTAGGAGTTTATTGTTTTGGTTTAGCTCTATTAGGACTTTGTTTTGTTGACTTTACAACTTTAATTGAAAGCTTTAAGCCGCAAATGATTATTCCTTTTTTAGAAGTTATTGCTTATCAAGTGAAGTGAAATTTGGTATATTAATGAGGGTAGGATTAACGGAGGTGACGACATGTTAACAGCAGAAAAATTGAATCGTCTAAATGAACTTGCAAAAAAGAAGAAACTTGGAACAATCACGGATGAAGAATTAAAAGAACAACAAGCATTACGTGAAGAATATTTAGTGACTTTTAGAGAAAGTATGAAAAATACAATCGAAAACGTTCGTGTGATCGATCCAAATGGTGAAGATGTAACGCCTGAAAAATTAAAACAAATTCAAGCGAAGCGTCATACAGAAGAGATTCATTAAAATAAAAAAGACCTTTTTGAAATGAAAAAGGTCTTTTTTATTTTAATGATTAAGCTTCTACGATTGAGTCTGTTGGACAAACAGCTTCGCAAGCGCAGCAGTCGATACATACATCTGTATCAACAACATAGATATCTCCCTCAGAGATACATTCTACTGGACATTCAGCTGCACATGAACCGCAAGCGATACAAGTATCTAAAATTTTACGTGGCATAATCATTACCTCCCTACCAAAAGTACTAAATCATTATAGCATATCCAACTCCTTCACGTAATCCCTATTATATAAACAAATGGAAATACAAGTTTATCATGAAGGGAAATGTGGTGATTTTTAAAATAATCATGTAGGAAAACTTCATTTTTGTCTGAATCTTTAATATGTTGCTGACCTTGATTTTTATAACAAAATGAAAGAAAATAACTTTTTTTTCGAAAATATTGTAAATTTTTCGGCAAAAGGGTATGATATAGATGGTATAAAAGGAGGTCAATAACGTGGAAAATAACATCTCATTACAATCAATTAATACAATTCGTACATTAGGAATCGATGCAATTAATAAGGCGAATTCAGGTCATCCAGGTGTTGTATTAGGGGCAGCTCCGATGGCATATACTTTATTTACAAAACATATGAATGCTAACCCAAGCAATAGTAATTGGTTCAATCGTGACCGTTTTGTGTTAGCAGCTGGACATGGTTCAATGTTACTTTATTCATTATTACATTTATCAGGATATAATGTAAGCATGGATGATATTAAACAATTCCGTCAATGGGATTCTAAAACTCCAGGACATCCAGAGTTTGGACATACAGATGGTGTTGATGCAACAAGTGGACCATTAGGTCAAGGGATTCCAATGGCAATTGGAATGGCTCTAGCAGAAAAATTCTTAGCTAGTCGTTACAATAAAGAAGGGTATCCATTAGTTGATCATTACAATTTCGTTATTTGTGGTGATGGAGACTTAATGGAAGGTGTAACGAGTGAAGCCTCATCACTTGCAGGTCACTTAGGGTTAGGAAAAGTCGTTGTTTTATACGATTCAAATGATATCTGCTTAGATGGAGACTTAACACAAAGCTTTACTGAAGATGTATTAAAACGTTATGAATCTTATGGTTGGCACGTTCAACGTGTTGAAGATGGAACTGATATTGACGCTATCAATGCAGCTATTGAATGTGCAAAACAAACAACAGATAAACCATCAATTATTGAAATTAAAACAGTCATTGGATATGGTTCAAAATTACAAGGAACGAATGCTGTTCACGGTGCACCGTTAGGTGAAGAAGATAGTGCTTATGCAAAAGCACAATATGGATGGGATCATGAGCCTTTCACCGTACCAACAGAAGTTTATTCTCATTTTGAAAATACAATCAAAGCTCGTGGAGAAGAAGCTAACAAAGCATGGGATGAATTATTCGCACGTTATTCAAAAGAATACCCAGAATTAGCTGAAGAATTAACAAAAGCAATGAACAATGAATTAATCATTGATTTAGCAGATGTTATGCCTTCATATGAAATCGGACATTCACAAGCAACACGTGATACAAATAATGAAGCAATTAATGCGATTGCAAATGCGATTCCTTACTTCTTAGGAGGATCAGCTGACCTTTCGCACTCAAATAAAACAAACATTAAAAATGGTGGGGACTTTTCAAAAGTAACACCAGAAGGACGTAATATTTACTTTGGAGTTCGTGAATTTGCGATGGCTTCGATGTTAAATGGTATGATGTTACACGGTGGGGTACGCGTATTCGGAGGAACATTCTTCGTATTCTGTGATTACCTAAAACCAGCGATGCGTATGGCAGCGTTAATGGGATTACCAGTGACTTATGTTTTAACACACGACTCAATTGCTGTTGGAGAAGATGGTCCAACTCATGAACCAATCGAACAATTAGCCATGTTACGTACGATTCCAAACTTCTCAGTGATTCGTCCAGCTGATGCAAATGAAACAGCAGCGGCTTGGCGTTTAGCAGTGGAATCAAAATCAACTCCAACAGCATTAATCTTAACTCGTCAAAACTTAACAACAATGGCTAACACTTCATACGAAGGGGTAAGTAAAGGGGCTTATGTTGTAAGTGAAGCACAAGGTAAGATGGATGGAATCTTAATTGCAACAGGTTCAGAAGTCAACTTAGCTGTAGCAGCACAAGAAGCTTTAGCTAATGAAGGAATCAATGTTCGTGTTGTAAGCATGCCTTCAATGGATTTATTCGAAAAACAATCTAAAGAATACCGTGAATCAGTTCTTCCAAAATCAGTGACAAAACGTATGTCAATTGAAATGGGAGCAACATACGGATGGCATAAATATGTTGGATTCGATGGCGTTGTTTTAGGAATTGATCGCTTCGGAGCATCTGCGCCAGCAAATCAAGTCATTGAAGCATACGGATTCACAGTTGAAAATGTTGTTTCTTTATACAAAGGAATGTAATGAATCATTAAAAGGTTGTTTCCTCATAGGGGAGCAACCTTTTTTTATTTCAAAAACTTACATTTTTTAAAGGTGGATGGATATTATGAAGTATCAAATCTAAGTAGAGATTTCGATTGGCTTGCGGGATTATTTTTTGTTTGATATTAAAAATCTTTAGTTTACTACTGATCTATTTGTCTGAATATAAAAAAATTGATAAAATTATTCATTTACCACGGATGTTTAGTTAGTATTTATTGATATATGTGAACACTCTAAAAGGAAAGTTAGTGACTTAATAATCATCACACTTTTTTAATGATTAGCTTTTTAGGTTTATATGTTGCCACTATTTCGTTAGCTTATCAAATTAGCCTTAAAACCATGCTAGGAATGCCAATTATCAGTGAAGAGGTAGAGATTATCATGATAGGATTCATTACCTTATTAGGAGGAATTATTTGCTACTACCGAGATTTTTTTGTCGTTTTACTTTAGAACGAGTATCTAATACTTATTAGTGAATTCATCCCAAAACAACGAATGGCTGTTCATTGGTTATATTTATTAAGAGCTACTTATTGTAATGAGGGCATGGTGGGGGTTTTAAGCTTTGTGATGACGATTATTACGCTAAGCTATTTGAGTTTTTATCAAGTGAAATATACGATTTGTTCTAATCTATTTGTGATTGGTTTATTAGGATTGCTTGCATATGAATTAGGAAGTTTAATTCATATGAGAATGATGGGAATCATAAATAGTGAACTTATCGGAATTTTCCTCATTCTTTTCTCAACCCTTTGGCACCTTCTTTTAAAAACGCTATCAATAGGTTAGTAAGGATGGTTTCTTTATCCTATATTTACTTGACATATTGACCATAATCTAGTATAAATTGAGTATAATAGTGGTCTATTGAATAGTAAAAACGTTTGGAGGAAATACATATGTTTACAAGTTGGGTATTTTGGTTATGGATTATTATCGCATTATTAGTAGGAGCTGTTGTTGGATTTTTCGTCGCACAACGTCAATTAAAGAAATATTTACAAAAAAACCCACCTATTAATGAAGAAGTCGTACGTACAATGATGATGCAAATGGGGCGTACACCTTCTCAAAAACAAATTAACCAAGTAATGAAACAAATTAATCAAAATATGAAGTAAAACTAAAAGCATTAGATGATCCTTAATCATTTAATGCTTTTCTTTTACTAAAAAATTTAGGAAATATATAAGTCACATAAGCCTTTTGCATCTTAAAACTTTTAAGACTCTACCAGCGGAGGAAATATGCTTCGCATAGCAGGTAACCCATGGCATAACTATTAAATATTTAATTTACCATAGTAGATGTAGAAAACATTTCTGTTTGTATGTAGAACAAATGGATATAGAACATAAAAAAATAGCCTAAATGGCCATTTTTTTCTTATAATTGGTTTTTATGTGTCATATATTCATTAACAACAACATCAAGTTCTTGGCTTTTGGCTACAGTTAATTCATGCACCATTCCAAGATTTTTAACTAATTCATGTAATTCAGCTTTGACTTTAGTAATGCGTGCATATAGGATTTGTGCCTCATTAGATGTTGTGTGTGTTGAACAATTACTCGTTTTCATATTATGTTTCCCCCAATGACGTGTTTATAAGAATGAAACTTTGTTCTCTGTCCCGTTTAAGATACGCTTATAATTTGGAATATGTTTAATAATAATAAGAGCTGCGAAGATTGAAAACATAATTTGTGCCGTTAAATCATAATTTCCGAACCAAACGATGAAGACAGCAGCGATGGAAATAATCGTTGATGATAGTGAAACCATCTTCCAAATTTTTAATGTAATAACGAAAATAATGAATAGTATCGCAAATAGAACGGGTGAGTAAAATAATATAATTCCAGCGCTTGTGGCTACAGCTTTTCCCCCTTTAAAATTAGCGAAAATGGGATAGATGTGACCGATTAAAGCAAATACAGCAATAATTAATGGTGAAATCGTTGCTCCCCCATAAGTAGCAATTAATAGAGCCAATCCCCCTTTTAAAATATCTAGAATAAAAACAACGGCCCCTCCTTTTTTTCCTAGAACACGGAACGCATTCGTGCTTCCTAGATTTCCAGAGCCGTAGTTACGAATATCTTTTTGATAAAAAGTCTTCCCAATCACAAGTGCTGAGGGGAATGAGCCTAATAAATAAGCGACAATCATTAAAATTATATTGTTCATTTAAATCCTCCTTTTTTGTAGAAATATTATAGCATAGAGTCTAATAATATTAGTCAAAATTACAAAAAAAATATAAAAAACTTCTTTTTCGACATATTTCACACTGTTATTCGTATTCTAATTAAGGTATAATACTTTTATTTTGTATAGAAATAAAACAAAAGTTCGATGAATTTGTGCAAATAATCTCTTTTATTCTGAGGTAAAATCTTTTAAAATGAGATAATGGAAAGAGAAAGGAGTGTCATCATGTCGACGCACTTAAATTATAACGAAGATTCGATACAGGTACTTGAAGGATTAGAAGCGGTACGAAAAAGACCTGGGATGTACATCGGTTCTACAGATAGCCGTGGATTACATCATCTCGTTTATGAAATTGTTGATAATGCTATTGATGAAGTTTTAGCCGGTTACGGTAATTATATAAAAGTAACAATTCATGAAAATAATAGTATTAGTGTCCAAGACTGTGGACGTGGAGTTCCTACCGGAATGCATAAATCGGGAAAGCCAACTCCTGAAGTTATTTATACAGTTTTACACGCGGGTGGAAAGTTTGGAACGGGTGGTTATAAAACATCAGGTGGATTACATGGTGTAGGGGCCAGTGTAGTCAATGCCTTATCGGAATGGTTAGAGGTAACAATTAAACGCGATGGATCTATTTTCCGTCAACGCTTTGAAAAGGGTGGACATCCGGTTACGGGACTTGAAGTGATGGGTAAAACAAAAGAAACAGGAACATTAGTGACTTTCAAGCCAGATCCAGAAATTTTTTCAACAACAGTTTATTCTTTTGATATTTTAAGTGAACGATTACGAGAATCAGCGTTTTTACTAAAAGGATTAAAAATTGAATTAGTTGATTTAAGAAATGATAAAGAAGAAACGTTCTACTATGAGGACGGAATTAAATCGTTTGTTAGCTTTTTAAATGAAGGTAAAGATACGTTACATGAAGTCGTCTATTTTGAAGGTGAGAGCCAAGATATTGAAGTTGATTTTGCCTTCCAATACTCGGGAAGCTATTCAGAAAATATTTTATCATTCGTTAATAATGTCCGTACAAAAGATGGTGGAACACATGAAACAGGTGCAAAAGCTGTCTTAACCCGTATTTTTAATGATTATGCCCGTCGTAACGGACTTTTAAAAGAAAAAGATAAAAACTTAGAAGGTGCTGATATTCGAGAGGGATTAGCAGCAATTGTTTCTGTTCGTATTCCAGAGCGTTTATTACAGTTTGAAGGACAAACGAAAGCAAAGCTTGGAACACCAGAAGCACGTTCAGCTGTAGATAACGTTATTGCCGAAAAGTTAACATTCTTCTTTAATGAAAATGGAGCAGTTGCGACACAGTTAATTAAGAAGGCAGTGAAAGCGGCTCAAGTTCGAGAAGCGGCTCGTAAAGCACGTGAAGATGCACGTAGCGGGAAAACAAAAAAGAAAAAAGAAACTAATTTATCTGGGAAGCTAACGCCAGCACAAACAAAGAATCCACAAAAGAATGAGTTATTCTTAGTCGAGGGGGATTCGGCGGGCGGTTCAGCTAAACTAGGTCGAAACCGTGCCTTTCAAGCGATTCTTCCATTGCGTGGTAAAGTGATTAATACCGAAAAAGCAAAAATGGAAGACATCTTTAAAAATGAAGAAATCAATACGATGATTTATACTATTGGTGCCGGAGTAGGGGCGAACTTTGAATTAAGCGATGTTAATTACGATAAAATTATTATCATGACCGACGCCGATACTGATGGTGCGCATATTCAAGTGTTGCTTTTAACATTCTTCTTCCGTTACATGAAAGAATTAGTAGAAGCAGGAAAGGTTTATATTGCTTTACCACCACTTTATAAAGTTTCAAAAGGTCAAGGTAAAAAACAAGTCATTGAATATGCTTGGACAGATGAAGAGTTAAATGATGTTATTGCAAAAGTTGGAAAAGGTTATACCCTTCAACGTTACAAAGGTCTTGGTGAGATGAATGCCGATCAGTTATGGGATACAACTATGAATCCTGAAACACGAACTTTAATTCAAGTAACCATCGAAGATGCTGCGGACGCAGATCATCGAGTGACAACACTCATGGGAGATAAAGTTGAGCCTCGTCGAGAATGGATTGAGCAAAATGTCGACTTTACCATGGAAGATGATTATGACATAGAAAGGGTGTAATTTATGAATAAAGCTACCCAAGAACGTGTGCAGGTCATGCGTTTAGAGGATATTATGGGTGATCGTTTTGGACGTTACTCGAAATATATTATTCAAGATCGTGCATTACCAGATGTGCGAGATGGATTGAAGCCTGTACAACGACGTATTTTATATGCGATGTATAAAGACGGAAATACTTATGAAAAACCATTCCGTAAATCGGCTAAAACAGTCGGTAACGTGATTGGTAACTATCATCCTCATGGAGATTCTTCCGTTTATGATGCTATGGTGCGTTTATCACAAGATTGGAAGCTTCGTGAACCATTAGTTCAAATGCATGGGAATAATGGTAGTATTGATGGCGATCCAGCAGCCGCGATGCGTTATACGGAAGCTCGTTTATCAGCTATTTCAGGATTGTTATTAAAAGATATCGATAAAAACTTAGTTGATTTTGTTCCAAACTTTGATGATTCGATGACAGAACCAACAGTATTACCAGCCTTTTTCCCAAACTTATTAGTAAATGGGGCAACAGGGATTTCAGCCGGTTATGCAACTGATATCCCCCCCCATAACTTAGGTGAGATTATTGACGCCGTTATTTATCGAATGAATCATAAACAATGTGCATTAGATGATATCTTAACGTTTGTTCAAGGTCCAGATTTCCCAACAGGTGCTATTATTCAAGGGGAACAAGAAATAAAAAAAGCCTATACAACTGGAAAAGGTCGTATTGTCATTCGTTCCAAAGCTGAGATTGAACCAGTTCGTGGAGGACGTGAACAAATCGTTGTCACTGAAATTCCTTATGAAGTGAATAAAGCAAATTTAGTGAAGAAAATTGATGATCTTCGTATTGATAAAAAAGTTGAAGGAATCATGGAAGTACGTGACGAAACGGACCGCAATGGATTACGAATCGTCATTGAACTTAAAAAAGATGTTAAATCAGAAATCGTCTTAAATTACTTATTTAAAAATACTGATTTACAAATCTCTTATAACATTAACATGGTTGCCATTCATAATAAGCGTCCAGTCTTAATGGGATTAATGGATTTAATCGATGCGTATATTCAACATCAAAAAGAAGTGGTAACTAACCGCTCAAACTTCGATTTAAAACGTGCTCGTGAACGTCAACACATTGTTGAAGGGTTAATTAAAATGGTGTCTGTTTTAGATGAAGTCGTTCAAATTATTCGTCATTCAAAAGACAAAGCAGATGCGAAGAAAAATTTAATTCAAGCCTTTGGATTCAGTGAGCGTCAAGCAGAAGCTATCGTGATGTTACAGTTATATCGCTTAACTAATACAGACGTCACAGCTCTTGAAAAAGAGAATGAAGAATTAACAAAAACTATTCAAGAATTAACAGCTATTTTAAGTAGTGAAACTAAACTGTTAAAAGTGATTCAAGATGAGTTGAAACAAGTTAAAAAGCAATTTGAAACACCTCGCCGTAGTGTCATTCAAAAACATATCCAAGAAATCAAAATTGAGGAAACAGATATGGTTGTTAAGGAAGATGTCATGGTTGCAATCACAAAAGATGGCTATGTTAAACGTACAAGTCTACGTTCTTACAATGCTACAAAATCAGATACGTCAACGATGAAAGAAGGCGACGAATTAGTTGCTAAACTTCAGTTAGATACGCTTCAAACACTTGTCATGTTTACAAATCGAGGAAGCTTTATTTATTTACCAGTCTTTAAGTTGCCTGAGTTTAAGTGGAAAGATATTGGTCAACACGTTTCAAACTTAGTGACGATGGATTCAGAAGAAAAAATTATTGCGGTACATGCGGTTTCTAATTTCAAAACGGAAGAGTACTTCTTCTTTACGACTGCAAGCGGAATGGTTAAGAAAACTCGATTAAGTGATTTTGAGGTGACACGTTATAACCGTGCCATGGTAGCCATGTCGGTTAAAGAAGATGATGAATTAATTTCAGTCATTCGTTGTACGTTTATGAACGATGTCATTATGGTAACAAAAAATGGATATTTGTTAAAGTTTAGTGATGATGAAATTACCCCAACTGGATTAAAGGCGATGGGAGTCAAAGGGATTCAATTAGGAGCAGGTGATCAATTAATTAAAGTTGTTTTAGCCTCTGTTAATGATGAAATTTTGCTGTTAACGCAACGTGGAAATATTAAAAAATTAAAAGTAAAAGACATTGCGTTATCAACGCGTAACAAAAAGGGATGTTTAGGAATTAAAACCATTAAATCAAATCCACATCAATTTGTTGATTGTATCAAGGTTTTACCAAAACAAGAGGTTTCAATTTTAACAATTGATGGGATAACTAAATTAAATACAATACTTAAACCTGTTGATTTAAACTCAGTTGGAACAAATATGGTTGATGCTGAGGTCTTTAAATTTGTGGTTGAAGATATAGAATAAAAAAATCGATTCTCTTTAGAGAATCGATTTTTTTATTCTAATTAAATCAGTAATAGATTGGTAGTGTATCTAAATTTAGAGTAAAAATGGCGGCTTCATGTAGTTTATCAAAAGCATTTTTAAGTAAATGTTCATATTCCAAGGTGTCATCTCATACAATCTTATGAGTATAAGAAGAGTTAAGACAAAAACGATGGTGATAGAATGGAAATGATTAATAAGGTTGAATCATTAATCTTTAAGCAAGCCTTGAGTTATCCTCTTATTCAACTCATACAGAATAAAAGCGTCATTGTCAATGATCGTTGTACGGTAGAGAATTTTACAGAGGAATCTTGTATTTTGAAGACCCCAGATAACCGCTATGTGATTTTTGGGGTGAACTTACGTATTAAAGAGTATGGTGATTTAGTCATTCGAATTGAAAGTGATGGGATAAAAAAAATAGAAATAGTCGGTGATATGGATGAATAATAAATGGTTAAGTATCTTTATAACAAAAGTACAAATTATAGTGCCTTCTATGACAGAAGTCACCCAGCTCAGGCGTCAAAATATAATGATTTATGGGGTGAAAAAACATGAAGATGGCTATTTGGTTACAATTCGAAAGGATGTAGCCAAACAGCTTGAAACTCGTTATCCGATTGTGACAGAGTTATCGATTTATCCTGCCATCTTGAAAATTATTGTTCCCATTGTCGCTTTAACGTGTGTATTAATGATTTTGATGAATAAACATACAATTGGTTATCGAATTAATGGGAATTTAAATACTCAAGAACAACAAGAGTTAGAGGCATTACTTGAGCCCCATTTTAATCAGGTTGGACCATTTCACTTTTTAAAAAGTGAGGTTGAAGATATAAAAACTGAACTTGAAGCGTATTATAATGAATATGTTTGGATAAATATTTATCGAAAAGGAACAGATATCGTTTTCGATGTTTATAATACACCAGTGGATGAGCGTGATGATTTAGATACTTATTCTGACACACTATATGCGAAGCGTTCAGGGATCATTAAAAATTATAAAGTTTCAAGTTGTCGGGTGTTGGTTGAACAAAACCAGCTGGTTAAAGAAGGGGATCCATTAGTTACATGCTATGTCGAGCAACCGTATACAACTGAAATTATACCTATTGAAGATACGGCTAAGGGAGAAGTTTGGGCAGATACCTGGTATGAAGTTAATGTGACGGCGGAAAAAGTTGATGTACAAGAAGGTTTTACAGCTAACAAACAAACTACTTATGTTCTCCATCTGGGTGGAATGGAGTTTAACTTTCTTTCACAAGAGATTGCTTATGAGAAGTATGAAGAAGTGACAAAAGAGTACAATCCATTCTTTTTTATGGAAGAATCTCCCCTTTATTTAGAAAAAAGACAATATTATGAAAAACGTGATATAATGAGAGTAAATACTTCTGAAGAATTAAAGGCAAATCTTCTGACACTTGTTAAAAATAAATTTAAACAAGAGACAGATGGGGAGTTTATCATTAAGAATTTGGAGATAATATCAGAAGAAGAGACAGAGACACAATTTATTTATAAGTGTCATCTGACAATATACGAAAATATTGCATATTAGAGGAGCTGAATTATGAGTAAAGACCCTATTAAAATACCTGCAGTGTTTGAAACTATTGATGAGACAATCTCAGTTGTTGGACATCATGATAAACATTTAAAAATCTTTGAAGATTACTACAATGTCGAGATTTCATTACGAGGCGATCAGTTGTATTTATTCGGTGATGAGAAAAAAGCCGAAATTATTCGTCAAGTGTTATTAGCACTTGTGGAGTTACATCGTAAAGGAAAAGAAATTACAGAACGTGATGTGTTATATGCAATAAAAATGAATGAACAGCATCGTTTAGGTGAATTAGAATCACTCTTTGATGAGCGTTATAAAATTATCAAAACGATTCAAGGAAAAACCATCTATGCTAAAACATTCAATCAAAAAGAATATTATCGTAAAATTCAAGACAATGACCTTGTTTTTGGAATTGGACCAGCCGGGACCGGAAAAACTTATTTAGCGGTTGTGATTGGTGTTGCGTTACTTAAAAAGAATATTGTTCGTAAAATCATCTTAACGCGTCCAGTCGTTGAAGCGGGAGAAAACCTTGGATTTTTACCAGGAGATTTAAAAGAAAAGGTTGACCCATATTTACGTCCGCTATATGATGCATTATATGATGTACTAGGTCTGGAACAAACAGAAAAAATGATTGAACGTGGAATTATTGAGATTGCGCCACTTGCTTATATGCGTGGTCGTACCCTTGAAGATGCGTATATCATTTTAGATGAAGCACAAAATACAACGAAACAGCAAATGAAAATGTTCTTAACGCGTTTAGGATTTAATTCTAAGATGGTAGTCACAGGTGATGAGACTCAGATTGACTTACCTAAACCAGTAAAATCAGGTTTAAAACATGCAAAAGAAATTTTATCAGATGTAAAAGGAATTGAATTTGTTCAATTCGAAACAGTTGACGTTGTTCGTCATACGCTTGTTCAAAAAATTATTGAAAGCTATGAAAAGACTGGTGAGTAAAAAGGAGTAACAGATATGGGAGTAGATATCCAATTTTATAATCAAACGAGTGAGTCGGTTGAGACTTATGAAGCAATGATTACAACAGTAGTTAATGAAACGATTAAACAAGAAAATTTGACAAATGAGATGTTAGAGTGCAGTTTTATCTTCGTTGATAATGAGCAAATTCGTGAGATTAATGCGAACTACCGTCAAAAAGATGCCGTAACAGATGTTATTACGTTTGCTATTGAAGATGAAATGCCGGGAGAAATTAAAATTCAAGGAATTCCAATGCCTCGAATGCTTGGAGATGTTTTTATTTCTTTACCAAGAACACGTGAGCAAGCTGAGCGTTATGGACATTCATTTGAACGTGAATTAAGTTTCCTTGCTGTTCATGGATGTCTTCATTTGTTAGGTTATGATCATATAGAGCCAGAAGAAGAGAAAATCATGTTTGGTAAACAGGAGGATGTCTTAAATGCGCTCGGAATTCGACGTTAAAGAGGAACATTCCGTTAAAGCATTAATAAAATCTTTTCAACATGCTTTTTGTGGTATCTTGACATCGTTTGTAATAGGGCGTAATATAAAGGTCCACTATACAGCAGCTTTGGCTGCTGTTTTAAGTGGCCTTTCTTTTGGTATTAGTAAAGTAGAGCTTGTAATTATTCTACTCATCAGTGCACAAGTCATCTGTTTGGAAATGGTGAATACCGCTATTGAGAGAACGGTTGATTTAGTGACATCTGAGTATCATATTTATGCTAAAATTGCAAAGGATGTTGCCGCAGGAGCGGTTCTTGTCGCAGCTATTTTTGCGACAATTATCGGAGGAATTATCTTTCTTCCATATATATTTAAATAGTAGGTGAAGAGTTTATGAAAGAAATGTATGCAGACTTAATCGCAGCAGCAAAAGAAGCTTATCAAAATGCTTATGTGCCTTATTCTAAATTTCCAGTAGGAGCGGCTTTAAAATTAAAAGATGGAAATATTATTAATGGAGCAAACGTTGAAAATGCTTCATTTGGATTAACAAATTGTGCAGAGCGTTCTGCTTTATTTACAGCTTTTACAAAAGGTTATCGTCGCGACGATATTGAAGCGATTGCTGTTGTTGCTAATACAGATCGTCCAATTTCACCATGTGGAGCTTGTCGTCAAGTGATTAGTGAGTTAATGCCACAAGATGCACAAGTTATTTTATTAAGTAACAAAGATGAAGTAAAAACATACACAGTCGCAGAATTATTACCATATTCATTCACATCGGAGGATCTATAATGACTAACGAAACATTTAAATCAGGGTTTGTCTCTATCATTGGGCGTCCTAATGTTGGAAAATCAACATTCTTAAACAAAGTTTTAGGGAAAAAAATTGCTATTATGAGTGATAAACCACAAACGACACGAAATAAAATTCAAGGGGTTATTACGGATCACGATTCACAAACGATTTTTATTGATACACCAGGAATCCATAAACCTAAGCATGAGTTAGGTAAATTCATGACTGATTTAGCAATTGGAACATTAAATGAAGTCGATGCCGTTATGTTCATGGTAAATGCCACTGAAAAGTTAGGTCGCGGAGATCAATTCATTTTAGAGCATTTAAAATCAGTTAAACAACCGGTCTTCTTAGTAATCAATAAAATTGATTTAATTACAAAAGAAGAGTTATTAGCAGTGATTGCGACATTCCGTGATCAACATGAGTTTGCGGGGATTATTCCAATCTCAGCAATGACAGGAGAAAACATCGATACTTTACTTTCTGTTATTAAAGAAGAATTACCAGAAGGACCACAGTTCTACCCATCAGATCATATTACGGATCATCCAGAGCGCTTCATTATTTCAGAATTAATTCGTGAGAAAGTATTACACTTAACACATGAAGAAGTACCTCATTCAGTGGCTGTTGTGATTGATAAAATTGAAAAAGTAGATGGGAAAAATGTTATTGATGTTATGGCAACGATCGTTGTAGAGCGTCCATCTCAAAAAGGAATTTTAATCGGTAAAGGTGGAAAGATGTTAAAAGACATCGGAACATTAGCTCGTAAAGATATCGTCAAATTATTAGGAACTAAGATTTACTTAGAGTTATGGGTAAAAGTTCAAAAAGATTGGCGTAATAAAAAGTTATATCTAAATGACTTTGGATAT
This sequence comes from Turicibacter sp. H121, assembly GCF_001543345.1. Taxonomy (NCBI): domain Bacteria; kingdom Bacillati; phylum Bacillota; class Erysipelotrichia; order Erysipelotrichales; family Turicibacteraceae; genus Turicibacter; species Turicibacter sp. H121. The sequence goes on from NZ_CP013476.1 coordinate 2,051,823, forward strand.
AGCGAAAAAGAATATTAATTCGACTTTTTAAGACAAAATTAAAGTTGGTTTATCATAAATTTTCCCTTCTTAGCCATACTAATGTACAGGGGCTAAAAATAATAGCGTAGCTAGTAAGAAGGGATCATACATGAATAGTCTAGAATGGGAAGTCTTTAAACGTACAGGAAAAATTGATCACTATTTGTTAATGAAAGAATCAGATAAGTTAGCGATAGACAATATAAATACTGAGTTCTCAGAAGAGATTGCTGATGTAAAGCCTGCTAAAGTTACAGAGGAGGAGTAGCGTGGCAATTGATGTTGAAGGAATTATATTGAAGAGCTTTAACTATGGGGAACACCATAAAATTGTTAAAGTTCTGACGGAGAATCAGGGGGTTATTGGCGTTTTCGTACAAAACGCCAATAAAGTTAATACAAAAAAAAGTGCACTTGTTCAGCCATTGACCTGTGCACGTTTTAATTTAAAACCCTCAACGAATGCCAATAGCGATCTGTATTATGTGTATAGCGGAGACGTTGTTGACTATTATTTAAATTTAAAGTTAGATTATGAAAATGTAGCCTATTTTTATTTTATGATTGAATTGATTTTAAAAGGTATGTCAGAATCTGGGTACAGTTCGTATGTTTATCGAATGTTGAAAAACTTCTTAGATGCAGCGGAACAAGGTTATTCAGCTTATTTATTAAGTTTAATTTTTCAACTTAAAATGATGCCGATTATTGGAATTGAGCCTGTAATGGATTGCTGTGCTGTGTGTAGAAGTACAGAACATATCGCAACACTGAGTGTACGCCAAGGAGGATTAGTTTGTGCTAAGTGTTATCACCCAGCGGAACCTATTTTAATTGATGCTCCCCTTATTCCAATTGTTCGTGCACTGTATAAGGTTGATATTAATCATTTACCTGAGGTTGAATTAGAAGAAGAATTGTTGAAACCAATTGAGCAATTTTTAGATGCCTATTATGATTCATATGCTGGTTTACATCTTCAGACTAAGAAATTTATGAAAGAAATTTAAAGAAGAGCGAATTTGCTCTTCTTTTTCTACTTTATATTTGAAAAGCATAATAGAAAGTAGAAAGAGTCATGTTGTATAAATTATCTTTATGTATGAATTTTAATAAATGTGTGATTATTAGTTGTAATTATTGTTTTTTTGCCGTCGTTTTTCGTATTTTTGTATATTGTCTTTTAACTATTGATATACTATAATGGTAGTAGTATAATGCAATATTTATGTGAAGACGAAGAGTAGTACTTTTGAACATTTGAATGGCAGCGAGTCTGGGAAGGTGGGAGCCAGATTTCAAGGTCTTAAGGAAGGGAACTTTTGAGCATAGTTAACAAAGTGGTAAAATCATAGGATTTTACAAATAGGGTGGAACCGCGGGAATAACTCTCGTCCCTATGCTCGTGGCATAGGTATGGGAGTTTTTATTTTCTCTATGTTCACGAGACCAGAATTTTGTTAAGTGAAGGAGCGTTAAAATGAGTCAAGTAACAATGGAAAAAATCGTAAATATGTGTAAAACACAAGGATTCGTTTACCAAGGAAGCGAAATTTATGGAGGATTAGCAAATACTTGGGATTATGGGCCGTTAGGTGTGGAATTAAAAAATAACGTGAAAAAAGCTTGGTGGAAAAAATTTATCCAAGAGTCACCATATAATGTGGGGTTAGATAGTGCCATCTTAATGAATCCTCAAACTTGGGTTGCATCAGGGCACGTTGGAGGATTTAGTGATCCTTTAATGGACTGTAAAGCATGTAAGAGTCGTCACCGTGCAGATAAATTAATCGAAGATCATGGAGACGATATCGTAGCTGATGGATGGACAGAAGAACAAATGATGGCTTATATTCGTGAGCACAATATTGCATGTCCAGACTGTGGAGCTCATGATTTTACAGATATTCGTCAATTTGAATTAATGTTTAAAACACACATGGGAGTTGTTTCAGACGATAAATCAGCTGTTTATTTACGTCCAGAAACAGCACAAGGAATCTTCGTTAATTTCAAAAATGTTCAACGTACTAGCCGTAAAAAAATTCCATTTGGAATTGGACAAATCGGGAAATCATTCCGTAACGAAATTACACCAGGAAACTTTACATTCCGTACACGTGAATTCGAACAAATGGAATTAGAATTCTTCTGTAAACCAGGTGAAGATGGACAATGGTATGAGTTCTGGAAACAATATTGCTGGAATTGGTTAGTAAATTTAGGAATGAATCCAGAACATATTCGTCAACGTGAACATTCACCAGAAGAATTAAGTCACTACAGTAACGGAACATCAGATATCGAGTACCGTTTCCCATTTGGTTGGGGAGAGTTATGGGGAGTTGCTAACCGTACTGACTTCGACTTAAAAGCACATATGAAAGAATCAGGAGCAAACTTCGAATATCAAGATCCAACAACAAATGAAAAATATGTACCATACTGTATTGAACCATCAGTAGGAGCAGACCGTGTGACATTAGCGTTCTTAATTGATGCTTATGAAGAAGAAACGTTAGAAAATGGAGAAACACGTGAAGTTTTAAAATTCCACCCAGCTTTAGCTCCTTACAAAGTGGCGGTCTTACCATTAGTTAAGAAATTGAATGAACAATCATTGGAAGTGTTTGCAGAATTATCTAAACATATGATGGTTGATTATGATGAAGCGGGAACAATCGGTAAACGTTATCGTCGTCAAGATGCAATTGGAACACCATTCTGTGTCACATTCGACTATGATTCATTAGAAGATAAAAAAGTAACAGTTCGTCATCGTGATACAATGGAACAAGAACGTGTAGCAATCGATGAATTAGTTGAGTACATTACTTCAAAAATTCAATTTTAATTTCTACATAAAGTTGCTTTAAAATTTTAAAATTAAGACATTATAGGAGAGAGGGTGAACACGATGGGAAAGGGTCGAATTCCACAAGAATTATTTGATGAAGTCGTAGAAAAAAGTGATATCGTTGATGTCATTAGTGACTATGTACAATTGAGTAAAGCTGGGAAGAATTATAAAGGTTTATGTCCTTTCCATGGGGAAAATACCCCCTCTTTTGTCGTGTCACCAGATAAAGGAATCTATAAGTGCTTTGGTTGTGGAGAAGGAGGAAACGTCGTTTCGTTCGTCTCTTCACTTGAAGCTATTTCATATCCACAAGCTATCTTAAAATTAGCCAAGCGTGCGGGGATTGAAACGAACATTGTTCTACCATCAGATGAATCGATTCAAGACGCTAAGTTTAAAAATGAATTTGATATTTTAGAGTTTGCTAAAGGATTTTATCACTATTATTTAAATCACACAAAAGAAGGAAAAGTGGCATTAGATTATCTTCATAATCGTGGGATGAGTGATGAAACGATTGCGAAGTTTGGAATCGGGTTAGCTCCATCTTATTCGGACGCTTTAGTTAAAACGTTAGCTAATAATCGATATTCGTTAGATGTGGCGATGAAATTAGGTTTACTTAATGAGCATAATGGACAATATTATGATCGATTTAAATCCCGTATTATGTTCCCTATTTTTGATAAAATCGGACACGTGGTTGGATTTAGTGGTCGTGTTTTCTTAGAAGGGGATACTCATTTAGGGAAATACGTGAACTCACCTGAATCACCTATTTTCCAAAAAGGAAAGCTTATTTATCATTTAAATGATGCTAAGTTAGCGATTCGTCGTCATAATCGAGTCTTATTATTTGAAGGATTTTTAGATGTTATTTCCGCAGTTGAAGCGGGATTTGTTGAATCAGTCGCGACGATGGGAACCGCTTTGACCGAAGATCATAGTCGTGAATTACGCCGTCTAACTGATCAAATTATATTATGTTTTGATGGGGATAAAGCCGGACTCGCTGCTGCGAATAAAGCAATTCCTATTTTAATGGCACAAAACTTTTCAGTCAGTGTCGTTGAAATTCCAAATAAAATGGATCCTGATGAGTTTATTAAGACACACGGGAAAGAGGCCTTTTCTAAGTTAATTGATCAAGCAATTCCAGCTATCGATTATCAGTATCGTTATATTAAACGACAGTTTAATTTAGAATTTGTTAGCCATCGAGAGCAATTTAAACGTCAAATCTACCATTTTGCTTATACCTTGCAAAGTCACACTCTGCAAGAGTTAATTTTAAAAAAATTAGCGTATGATATTTCAATAGGTGAGCAAAGTATTTTGCAGGAGTTCAATAGTAGCAAAAGTCAAGTGTATAAAAATGCCAATATTAATAACAATAAAAACGAAAACCTACAGATACATTCAAGACAAGTGCGAGATACTAAATATGAACGTTCTGAAAAAATGTTAATTCACTACATGTTAAAAGAGCGCCGTGTCGCTTTACAGGTAGAAAAAGAGTTAAATGGTTATTTGAATGATCCAACGCGTCGTAATATCGTGCTATATATTTTAGATTATTACACGACACATGAAACGATGAATTTACAATATTTTTTAAATTGGATTGACGAAGCCTTAGTTAAGCCGATTACAGATATTATTTTTGAGTGCGAGTCGCTTCCACCCCTTGGAAGTGATGAAGTCATTTATGATTTAATTTCTGTCGTTAAAGAATATGTTTATAGAGCTCAGATGGAGCAATTAAAAAAACAAATTAGCGAAGCAACATTAGATCACGAGAAATTGGAATTACTAGGTAAAGTAAATCAACTCAAACAACAGTTTGGGAAATAGAAGGAGTGGTTTTATGTCAAATCCGGTACTTGACGAAAAAAAGATTTTAGAAATTAATAATCAATTAATCAAGTTAGGAAAAAAACGTGGTTATTTAACATACGATGAAATCAATAATAACTTTGAACAAGTTCATTTAGACCCAGAAATGATTAGTTCATTTTTAGATTTATATGATGCAGAAGGAATTGATATCGTTAAATCAGAAAAAATTGTTGAACCAGAAGTTGCTCAAGCAGAAGAGGAAGAAACAGTTTTAATCTTACCTGATTTCGATAACGAAGATGAAGATGATGAAAACATCCCAGCTGACTTTAATGCTGAGGATGAAGTAGATTTAGAAGAAAAATTCGATGATTTTGAGTTTACATCACAGTTTAAAATCAACGATCCAGTTCGTATGTACTTAAAAGAGATCGGACGTGTTGAATTATTATCAAGCCAAGAAGAGATTAACTTTGCGAAGAAAATTGAGCGCGGAGATATTTCGACTGAGATTTTAGATTTACGTCGTCGCAATGAAGAGCTTCCAGCTGAATTGTTAGAGCGTATTGACTCTTTAATTAAAGATGCTGGAGAAGCAAATGATGGAAATGAATTCTTAATTGGAATTACTGAGTTAAGTGATGAAGAAGCACGTCGCGTGATTCATGAAGGTGAGTACGCGAAAAAACGTCTAGTTGAAGCAAACTTACGTTTAGTTGTAAGTATTGCAAAACGTCATGTGGGACGTGGAATGTTATTCTTAGACTTAATCCAAGAAGGAAACATGGGATTAATTAAAGCCGTTGAAAAGTTTGACTACCGTAAAGGATTCAAATTCTCAACATATGCAACATGGTGGATTCGTCAAGCTATCACTCGTGCGATTGCTGACCAAGCACGTACAATTCGTATCCCAGTTCACATGGTTGAAACAATTAATAAATTAGTTCGTATTCAACGTCAATTAGTTCAAGAATTAGGGCGTGAACCATTACCAGAAGAAATCTCAGAAAAAATGGGAATTTCACCTGAGAAAGTTCGTGAAATCTTAAAAATCTCTCAAGAACCCGTTTCATTAGAATCACCAGTAGGTGAAGAAGATGATTCACACTTAGGAGATTTCATTCCAGATGCGGATGCATTATCACCATCTGAGTTTGCTTCTAACGAAATGCTTAAAAAAGAATTAGATGATGTCTTAGAAACGTTAACCGATCGTGAAGAGCGCGTGTTACGTTTACGCTTTGGACTTGAAGATGGACGCACACGTACACTTGAAGAAGTCGGAAAAGAATTCGGTGTAACTCGTGAACGTATTCGTCAGATTGAAGCAAAAGCATTACGAAAACTACGCCATCCTTCTCGTAGCCGTCGCTTAAAAGACTTCATGGAAGAATAGGATTCGATAGTATGAATTACGATTTATCGTTACGTTTACAAACATGTTTAAATGCTCTAGCACCACTACAAACTGTAGCGGATGTTGGAACAGACCATGCATACCTACCTTGTGTAGGTATTTTAAATGGTCAATTAAAAAAAGCAATTGCGGCTGATATCGGGGTAGGTCCTTTAGAAGCAGCAAAAACAACAATTGCTCGATACAACTTAAATGAGAAAATTGAAACACGCTTAGGTCCGGGCTTAACGGTTTTAAATCCTTCTGAAGTTGAAGGTGTTGTGATTGCTGGAATGGGTGGGAAATTAATTGTCTCTATTTTAGAAGACAATATCTCATTGTCTCAATCATTTCAACGTTTAGTCTTACAACCTAATATTGATGCTAACTTATTGCGTGCTTGGCTAGCAGCACATCAATTTGAAATCATTGATGAAAAAATCGTTTTAGATGAAGGAAAGTTCTATGAGATTATTGTTGCTAAACCAGTTGAGGAATTAGTCCCTTATAGCGAGTTAGATATTGAATTTGGGCCAATTTTACGCTTAAACAAAGAACATGACGTTTTCCATGCAAAATGGAGTAAAGAATTTGCTAAAAATGAATCCATCATTCATCAATTACCAGTGAATCATCCACGTTTGGAGAGTTTAAAACAACGCCAAGCATTATTAAAAGAGGTGTTATAAATGAGTCTTAGTATTTCAGATGTCATTAAACAATTGGAAGTCTTATTTCCAAAACATTTAGCTTACGATAAAGATCCTATTGGATTACATATCGGAAATGTGAATCGCCCATTAACTAAAGTTTTAGTGACACTCGATGTAACTAAGGCGGTCGTTGAAGAAGCGATTGAACGTGGAGCCAATTTAATCGTGGCGCATCATCCATTTATTTATCGTCCATTAGCTTCAATTAATACGAATACTCCAAAAGGGAAAATCGTAGAGCTTTGCATCAAGCACGATATTTGTGTGTATTCTATGCACACCAACTTTGATATCGCAAAAAATGGGATGAATGACTGTTTAGCTAATGCTCTAGGGTTAATGAACATTCAACCTTTAATTCCGACGAAACGTGAAGAATATTCAAAAATTGCGATTTATGTTCCTAGCACACATGTTGAAGATGTTCGTCAGGTTATGGGAGATGCAGGCGTTGGACAGATTGGTGCTTATTCACACTGCACATTTACGACTTCAGGAACCGGTTCATTTCAACCATTAGCGGGTAGTCAACCGTTTATCGGACAAACTGGTGAAATTGAATACGTGGATGAAGTGAAGATTGAAGGGGTACTTCCAACTTCTTTAGTAAGTTGTGTGATTGCTAAAATTAAAACGGTACATCCTTACGAAGAAATGGCATATGATGTGTATGCCTTAAATGTGACGATGCCTGATGCTGAGTATGGTCTTGGACGTATTGGGCAAGTTGAAAATCCAGTTGAAGCTTCTGAGTATATTCAACACGTTAAACAGGCTTTAAATGTTTCACATGCCCGCTTCGTTGGTAAGCTGAATAAAAAAATTAAAACAGTTGCGATTATTGGTGGAAGTGGAAGTAGCTATATTGGACCTGTTAAGGCTAAGAAAGCTGATTTATTTATTACAGGTGATGTCGGATTCCATGATGCCCAAGATGCTCAAGAGATGGGATTAAACATTTTAGATGTGGGACACCATGCAGAGTGTATTATGAAGCAACATGTTGCAAGTTTATTAAATGAATTAATGGGCGATATTGCACTGGCCTCTGAGTTAAGTACGGAACCGTTTAAATTCGTTTAATGAATTGAAAATTTTACTAAATATCATAAAATATTGTACATTTTTCATTTGAATGTATATAATAGAGATAAGAAAAAATAAAAAAACGTTGATTAAGGCGTAGTAATGAGGAACTTGCTATTAAGGGAGAGGGTGTCTAAGACTGGAAGCACTCTTATAGTTAAACTCATGAATTCACCTTGTGAGTGATGCTAATCACATCCGGTTGCGGCCGTTATCCGTTTTAAGAGGTTAAGAATTTATCTTAGCAATAAAGGTGGTACCGCGTGTGAAACGTCCTTTTTTAAGGACGTTTTTTTATTTTTTAAAAAACAGTTTGGAGGAATTAAGATGCTAGATCGATTAAAACAATTACAAGTCGAAGCTTTATCAGAAGTAGCAAATACAACTGATTTAAAAGAATTAAATGATCTTCGCGTAAAATACCTAGGAAAAAAAGGTCCAATTCAAGAAGTGATGAAAAACATGAAAGATATGGCGCCAGAAGAACGTAAAAGTGCTGGGCAAGTATCAAACGAAGTTAAATCTGTAATTTCACAAGCAATTGAAACTAAAAAAGCTGAGTTAGAAGCTTTAGCCATTCAACAACAGTTAGCAAATGAAACAATTGATGTGACATTACCAGGACGTACAAACTATATTGGTGTTGTTCATCCATTACAAGCCGTGACGAACGAATTAGAAGCTTTATTTATCTCAATGGGATACACAGTTGAAGAAGGTCCAGAAGTAGAGTGGGATCATTATAACTTTGAATTATTAAACTTACCTAAAGGACATCCAGCTCGTGATATGCAAGATTCATTCTATATTACTGAAGAGTCTTTATTACGCACACATACGTCACCTGTACAAGCACGTGTTTTAGAAGCAGCTAAAGGTCAAGGACCAATCAAAATTATCTGCCCTGGTAAAGTATATCGTCGTGACGATGATGATGCGACTCACTCACATCAATTTACTCAAATTGAAGGATTAGTTATTGATACAGATATTACAATGGCTGACTTAAAAGGAACATTATTAGAATTAGCTCGTAAAATGTTTGGTGAAGATCGTGAAATCCGTTTACGTCCATCATTCTTCCCATTTACTGAACCATCAGTAGAGGTTGACGTAACATGCTCAAAATGTTCAGGATGTGGATGTAACATCTGTAAAGGAACAGGATGGATTGAAATTTTAGGAGCAGGGATGGTGCATCCAAACGTCTTAGAAATGTCAGGATTTGATTCTAAGAAATATCAAGGATTTGCATTCGGTATCGGAGCAGAGCGTATCGCCATGCTTAAATACGGAATTGAAGATATCCGTAACTTCTATACAAATGATTTAAGATTTATTAATCAGTTTAAATAAGATTGAATGGAGGCCATATAGATGTTAGTTTCAGTGAATTGGTTAAGTCAATATATTGATTTAAGCGATATTGATCCAAAAGATTTAGCAGAAAAAATTACAAGAACAGGGATTGAAGTAGAATCGGTTAATGTATTAGCAGATGCAACGAATGTTGTAATTGGTTATGTTGAAGAACGTGTACAACATCCAAATGCGGATAAATTATCAGTATGTCAAGTAAATGTTGGTGGAGAAGACGGTGTTGTTCAAATCGTATGTGGTGCGAAAAACGTAGCGGCTGGACAAAAAATCATCGTGGCTAAACCAGGAGCTGTTTTACCAGGAAACTTTAAAATTAAAAAATCAAAACTACGCGGTGAAGAATCTAACGGAATGTGTTGTTCATTAAAAGAGTTAGGGATTGAGCAAAAGTTAGTTCCTCAAGCTTATGCAGATGGAATCTTCATTTGTGCAGATGATGCTCCAGTTGGAATGGACGCATTAGAATATTTAAAATTCCATGATACAGTGATTGAGCTTGGATTAACGCCAAACCGTATGGATTGTTTATCAATGTATGGCGTTGCTTACGAAGTAGCTGCTATTTTATCACGTGACGTTAAATTTGATGAAGTAACAGTGGAAGAAGTAGCAGAAGCTGCTAAAGACTTAATCAAAGTTAGCTCAAAAACTGAGAAAGCACCAATGTACTTATCACGCGTTGTGAAAAACGTTGAAATCAAAGAATCTCCACAATGGTTACAAGCTCGTTTAATCGCAGCTGGAATGCGCCCGAAAAATAACGTAGTTGACATCACGAACTATGTCATGTTAGAGATGGGACAACCATTACATGCTTTTGATTACGATACAATCGCTTCTAAAGAAATTGTTGTTCGTGAAGCCATTGCTGGTGAAACAATGAAAACATTGGATGGGCAAGATCGTGAATTAGCAGAAGGAGATATTATCATTACGGATGGTCAAACACCAATTGCCATTGCTGGTGTGATGGGAGGAGCAGCGACTGAGGTTACAGATAATACAACAAACGTGTTATTAGAATCAGCATTATTCGATCGTTTATCAGTTCGTAAAACATCAACTCGTTTAGGATTACGTTCTGAATCATCAGCTCGTTTTGAAAAAGGAATTGATGCAAAACGTACAGAGTTAGCAATTAACCGTGCAGCAAAGTTATTAGCTGAGTTAGCTAATGGGCAAGTATGTGCTGGAATCGTTGCTCATGATGAGTTAACAGTTGAACCAGTAAGTATTGAAATTACAGCAGCTAAAATCAACTCAGTACTCGGAACAAACATGAGCAATGAAGAGGTAGCAAATGTTTGGACACGATTAAACTTTACTTATGATTTAAATGGTGATGTATTTACGGTACACGTTCCATCTCGTCGATTAGATATTACAATTGTTGAGGATTTAATTGAAGAAGCGGGACGTATTTATGGGTACGATAATATTCCAACAACGTTACCTTCAACAGATATTAAAGGTGGATATAAACCAATCCAATTAATGCGCAATAAAGCACACCAAACATTAATGGCTTGCGGATTAACACAAGTCATTACTTATTCATTAACAAGTGCTGAAAAAGCAGAGCAATTCTTATCGATCCCAGCTAACAAGAAAGAATTAGTTAAATTAGCGATGCCGATGAGTGAAGATCGCTCACACTTACGTCAATCAACCATTCCTCAATTATTAGAAGTCGTGCGTTATAATAATGCACGTACAATCGATACGGTAGCTATTTATGAAATTGGAAAAGTTTACGGTCAAGCTAATGGAGAATATACAGAAGAAACGAAAATTTCAGGGGCTGTGACAGGACAAATCATTACAAATAAATGGCAAGCAAAAGTTGAAAAAGTAGACTTCTATGTGGCGAAAGGTTATGTTGATGCAGTCTTAACTGAAATGGGTCACTTAAATGTCACTTATCGTCCAGTCGTAGCTGATGAATATAAAGAGTTCCATCCAGGACGTACGGCTATGGTTTATGTAAATGATATCTTAGTAGGGGTAGTTGGACAAGTTCATCCTGAATTACAACGTGAATTAGACTTACATGAAACATATGTATTTGAATTATCATTAGATGTGTTATTCGGATTAGAAACTTCAAAACCTGCTTATGCAATGGTACCTAAACATCCGGGTATGACACGTGATATTGCGTTAGTCGTTGATCGTGAAGTATTAGCAGATGACTTAGTTCAAACCATCAAAAAAGCAGCTAATAAATTATTACAAACGGTTGAAGTCTTTGATATTTACGAAGGTAAAGGTGTTGAAGAAGGTAAAAAATCAGTGGCAATTTCACTTTACTATTTAGATCGTGAAAAAACATTAACAGATGAAGATTTACAACCAACACACCAAAAAGTATTAAATGCTTTAACTAAAGAGCATGACGCTGTTTTACGTGGATAGTGAGAAAAGGGGAGCAAGTTTTTATCTTGTTCCCTTTTTTGCCGCTCAATAATGAAACTAACTTTAAAAGAATCAATTATTAGCTATAATAGAAATAGACTATAGCATGAGGTGATCAAATGAAAAATGAAAATTTAAATCAGTTAAGAAATCGAATTGATGAGATTAATTTACAACTTTTACAATTATTAAATGAACGTACAGAATTAGTAGAAGCAGTGGGTCGTGAAAAAGATAAACAGGGATTAAAAAAATATGATCCCATTCGTGAACAACAAATCATTGAACAATTAAAAGAAAGAAATCAAGGACCTATGAGTGATGAAATGATGGTCCACATTTTTAAAGAAATTTTCAAAGTAAGTGTGAAATTACAAGAAGAAAAGAGCCATAAAAAAGGATTATTAGTATCGCGTAAAAATAAATCGGAAGATACAGTTATCGAAGTTAATGGAGATTATATTGGGGGAGGAGAAGCAACCTTTGTTTTTGGACCATGCAGTGTTGAATCACAAGAGCAAATGGAACGTGTCGCAGCTAATCTAGCTGCCAAAGGTTTAAAATATATTCGAGGAGGCGCATTTAAACCGCGAACATCTCCTTATGACTTCCAAGGTCTTGGAATTGAAGGCTTAAAAATCATGTCTGAGGCGGCAAAAAAATATGATTTACGCGTAATCAGTGAAATTATGGATGCAAGTGATTTAGAAGCAGCTTTACCTTATTTAGATGTTGTGCAAATTGGTGCTCGTAATATGCAAAACTTTTCATTATTGAAAGCAGTTGGACATATTAATAAACCTGTTTTATTAAAACGTGGCTTAAGTGCAACGATTGAAGAATTTGTAAATGCTGCTGAATATATTACGATGCATGGAAATCCAAATGTCATGTTATGTGAACGTGGAATTCGTACATATGAAAAAGCAACGCGTAATACACTTGATATTTCAGCGGTCCCAATTTTAAAACGTGAGACGCATTTACCAGTTTTTGTTGATATTACTCACTCAACGGGACGTAAAGACATCTTACTTCCAATTGCAAAAGCCGCTTTAGCAGTTGGCGCAGATGGAATTATGGCTGAAGTTCATCCAAATCCGACTGTGGCATTATCAGATGCGAATCAACAAATGAGCTTGGAAGAATTTGATGTTTTTTTCAAAAATTTATTAAGCTAGAATAAGTTAAAGTTTTCCTGCCTATAATAAAAATAATCATAAAAAAGCAAGCGATTTTAAAATGAAAATTTTCATTAAATTGTTGATTAATCAAATCTTTTTCGATAAAATGAATGTAGTATCGAAGATTATGACGATGTTAATGCTTACAAGGTCGTACTTTGTAGGTTAGAATGATAGATAGGTACAGGAAAATTTTAATGTATTAGGAGTTGATGTTATGTCTAAAGTAACAATTTATGATGTAGCACGTGTTGCTGATGTGTCATTAGCGACAGTGTCACGCGTTTTAAATAACCCTGAAAAGGTAAAGCCGAAAACTCGTGAGCGTGTTTTAGCAGCAATTAATGAATTAGGATATCGTCCGAATGCGATTGCTCGTGGTTTAGCAAGTCGTCGTTCAACAAACGTTGGATTAATTGTTCCAACATGCTCACGTGCTTCTGTATCAGAAATGATCGATGGAGTAGCAGATATCGCTGATAAATATCGTTACTCAGTCTTCTTAAACGTGACACATAATGAAAATGATATTGCTACAAATGTATGGCAAAACATGATTGCTTCTCAAGTCGATGGTGTTTTAATGATGGCAGATAAACTGAGTGACGATGAAATCGAGCGCTTGGCGAACGATACCGTACCAACGGTTCTATTATCAGTTAAAGATTTAGATGGACGTTTACCAGCCGTTTTAATTGATTACGAATTAGCCGCTTATGAAGCCACTAAAAAATTAATTGAAAATGGAAATAAAGATATTGCCTTTATTACATCAAGCTCATATTATGCAATGAACGACTTAAAAGAACAAGGATATCGTCGTGCATTAGCAGAAGCGGGATTAGAACCACGCATTTTAGGACTATATAATAAATTTGAAAATTCATTAGAAGCATTTAAAGAATTCTTCGCAAATAATGCGGCTCCTGATGCAGCATTAGCCGTACGTGATTCAGTCGCTGTCATGTTCATGAACGCAGCAATTGAGCATGGAATTAGTGTTCCAAATGATTTAGAAATCATCGGATTCCAAAATACAAAATATGCGATTATGTCACGTCCACAATTAAGTACAATCAATATTCCAACGTATGATATTGGTGCTGTCGCGATGCGTTTATTAACGAAATTAATGAAAGAAGAGGAGGTAACTGAAACTCAAATCACGTTACCTCACTCATTTGTTTGGCGTAGTACAACAAAATAAGGTTGACATAAACATACACAATTTGTTATAATCCAAGCATTAATACTAGTGCAATGATAAGAATTTAGTAGTGATTATTAAGAGCAGTCACAGAGACTTAGTGGTAGGTGAGAACTAAGGCAGTAATAATCACGAATTACACTCTTGGAGCATGTTCATATGAACCGGTCTTTACCGTTATCAAATTGAGTGGTTGAATCATAGATTTAACAAGTTGGGTGGTACCGCGAACTTTCGTCCCTTCATTTTATCTTTTTTAGATAGAATGAAGGGTTTTTTAGTTGCGCTAGTAATCTTGGATTACTTTAGCGTAAACTTATCCTGAACGCTAGAATATCTAACGTAGTTTAGATATTCTCATGAAGGGTTGTTAGTTCCATTTCTAGCTTTAGTAGATTATTTAATCTATCTTCCCTTGATGGACAGTGTTATCCATAGTCTATAGGCGAGGCAGAGTCGATCCCTACTAAAGGAAAAGACTTGTATTAGAGGGATGTTTGTTTAGAAAATCTTATCTATATAAGTCCAGATAAATTTTCTTCAGAGAAAATTTTTAACTGGACTATAGGCTGCCTTGATAGATAAAACATATCAGTATTTTTTATTTGCTACTCAAGATGTAGAATACTTATCTGTTTATATATAGATCATAGGTTTGCTCATTTATTAAAGAGAAAGATAGTCTGAACTAACGGAGGCTTATGAATTCAACTTGTATAACTTTTGATTAATCAACTCATTTGATAAGGTAAATTTGGTTTTGAATTAAAACGATAGAGGATAATAAAATTATCCTACAAAAGATTAAATGAGGTGAAAATAATGAAAAACGAATTCTTAAAAGAATTAGAGTGGCGTGGATTAATTAATGACTGCACGGATTTAGAAGCGTTAGATGCGTTAATGGAAGAAGGTAAAATTACATTATACTGTGGATTTGATCCAACAGCAGATAGTTTACATATTGGTTCTTTATTACCAATTTTAACGTTAAAACGATTCCAAATGGCTGGTCATAAACCATTACCATTAGTAGGTGGAGCAACAGGATTAATTGGTGACCCAACAGGTCGTTCAGCTGAGCGTCAAGAAAATAGCCATGAGACAGTGATCAAATGGTCTGAAAGTATTAAGCGTCAGTTATCACAATTCATGGAATTTGGAGATCAACCAAATGCTGCTGAGTTAGTTAATAACTACGATTGGACTTCAAACTTAAGCATGATTGAATTCTTACGTGATTTCGGTAAGTTTTTCAACATTAACTATATCTTAGCGAAAGATACAGTATGCTCTCGTTTAGAGCATGGGATGACATTTACTGAATTCTCTTATACTATCCTACAAGGAATGGACTTTAAACATTTATTTGAAACGAAAAACTGTGTGTTACAAATTGGTGGATCAGATCAATGGGGTAACATTACATCAGGATTAGAGTTAATTCGTAAAACAATGGGGCATGAAGCAAAAGCTGTTGGATTAACAATGCCATTAGTAACAAAAGCAGACGGAACAAAATTCGGTAAAACTGCAGGTGGAGCGGTATGGTTAGATCGCAATAAAACAACACCTTACGAAATGTACCAATTCTTAATTAATACAGCAGATGAAGATGTTATTAAGTTCTTAAAATACTTCACATTCTTAACACAAGAAGAAATTGCTACAATCGAAGAAGCTTTCAAAGCTGCACCACATGAGCGTTTAGCACAAAAAACATTAGCGAAAGAAGTCGTAACAATCGTGCATGGTCAAGAGGCTTACGAGCAAGCGTTAAAAATCACTCAAGCATTATTCAGTGGAAACTTATCAGAATTATCAGCAGAAGAAATTGAGGTTGGATTCAAAGATGTACCATCAGTTGAATTAGCTGAAAATCTTAACTTAGTGGATGCACTTGTATTTACGAAAGCAGCTAGCTCAAAACGTGAATCACGTGAGTTCATCAATAATAACTCAATCTCGATCAACGGAGAAAAAGTGAACGATTTAGAATTTACAGTTTCAAAAGAAAATGCAATCGGTGGTAAATTCACTGTTATCCGTCGTGGTAAGAAAAAATATTTCTTAATCAAACACGTTTAATAAAGTAAAAGGAAGGTTCAAGACCTTCCTTTTTTAGCATTTAAAAATATATGTTTTATTTGCATTGCTTTAAATACCATCTATAGTAAGGAGTTAAAAAAGACGTCAGAGCGTCTTTTTATTATAGTAAAATTCTAATTAAAATGACGGCGAAGATGATTTGAGCAATCCCGATGGCTAAACAGTAAACACCACTCTTTAACCCAGCTTTCATTAAATCTTTAAATTTAACGCTCATTCCAATTCCAGCTAAAGCGAAGATTTCGAGGTAGTTACTGATTTGTTTAAAGCCAAGAGATATATTTTCGCTAATAAATCCAATACTGAATAGGAAGCACATTAAGAAGAATCCTTTAACATACCAAGGGATTTTTATTTTAGCATTTGGTTTTTTATGATGTAACTCGGCGTCATGATTTTCTTCATCTTTTTTTAGTTTAGCGAACCCTAAAATAACGAATACTAGGAAAATAATTCGAACAATTTTAAAAATCGTTGCGTACTTTAAGACATCATGGTTAACCATTGAGGCACTTCCGACGACTTGTCCTACTGATTGTAATGTTCCACCGATTAAAGCGGATGATAACATCGTTTCATTTTCATATAGTAGATTTGTCAAAAATGGTAAAATCATCATTAAGATGGTACCTGTTAAGTTAACTAAGGTAATTGTAATTGATTTCTCCACATCATTTGCTTTGATGACTGGAGCTGTTGCACCGATAGCTGAAGAACCACATACAGCGTTTCCTGAGGCCATTAATAAGCGGAAATTTTCTGAAAATCCAAGCTGCTTACCGACAAATAAACAAAATGCAATCGTTAATGCCATTTGTAAAATGATAAAGCTAACACCAGAAACCCCTAACTCTAAAATGACTGTATAGCTTAAGGTTCCACCAAGTAGAACAATTGAGTAAGATAATAAATTTGATTCTGAAAAACGTATGCCTTTATGAAGTTTTTTATGTGTTAAAACAGTATTTCCTAATAATAACCCAAGTAAAATAGCAATAGTTGCTCCTCCGAGTGTTGGAACTAATGTTCCAAGATATTTAGCTACTAAGCCGATGAGAATACAAACGATAAGACCTGGGAAGATATCTTTAAAATTTGTAAGTTTTTGTTGGATAAAGTCTTGAGTTTTCATTGGTTCAATGCTCCTTCTCTTAAAATCTACGCTATAAGTATATAATAGTTTTTAATATAATTAAAATTAATTATTATAATGGTTATAATAAGATAAAATTATAGTAGAGGTGTTTCTAATGATAGATGAGTTAAAGTCATTTATTCAAGTTGTAGATGAACAAAATTTTACGAAAGCTGCTCAGAAATTGAATTTGTCACAGCCTGCAGTTAGTATGCACATTTCTGGCCTTGAAAAACAATTAGATACCATATTAATTTTGCGTTCAAATAAACAAAAGAATTTTTTATTAACACCAGATGGAGAATTACTTTATAAGCGTGCTAAAAAGATTGTGCATCAATATGAGGAAATGATGAACGAGATCAAGAGTCAAAAAACAGAAGTTCAAGGAACATTGAAAATTGGAGCTAGTTTAACAATAGGAGAGTATTTATTACCCAAAATCTTACTACAATTATCCAAGTTATATCCGAACTTAATGTTTGAGGTTATTATTGAAAATAGTCATACGATAATGGAGAAGATTAATCAACTTGAGTTAGAAATTGGATTAATTGAGGATGATGAAGTCCCTTTAACTCTTAATCGTCAGCCGTTTTATTGTGATACCTTACAGATTGCTTATAGTGATAAATTAACATTACCTAAGTCACCAGCACAGTATCACACGTTCTTTTCTTCGCAAGCATGGTTTGTTCGAGAGGATGGCTCTGGAACACGAGCAATGACTGATTTCTTCTTAGAGAACTTAAGGATTATACCCAAACATAAAGTGATACTTGGAAGCAATTATTTAATTAAAGAAACACTAAGACACCAACACGGAATGACTTTTGCTTCTACCTTAATGAAACATCAAGATTTTAAAGGAATTAGTTATTTAGAAGAAGAGGCTTATACATTATCGCGTTTATTTTACTATGTGACTAAAGAGGGAGTCGTTTTAAGTAAACGAGTACAGTGTATGATTAGTTTATTAAATGAATTAGATGAGACAATGAGATCTTAAAACGGTGCTGTATTTTAAGAAATTGTTAATAATGATAAAGACTAAAAAAAGGACAATGCTGAAGTTGCCCTTTTTAACTTATAAAAGTTATGATAATATATTGAATTTCTATATCTAATACTATTAACCCATCAAATATTGTAGAGCTTTTGTAGATCTAAGAGAGTTCTTTAGAATAATCAGATCTCTATGAGTCAGTCATATCTCTAAAGTTAAATCTGGTTTGAGAAGCGTAAAAAGTCCTATTAAAATCATTAATATCTTTATTATAAAAACTGACATCTTACTTATTATTATCTGATAATACGTGGATAGGTTACAATTAATTAGACAGTTTTTTTAAGGTCATGTAGAATTATAAATAATATCAATCTAAAGGAGCTTTAACATGACCCAAACTAAAACTCGTAGACCTCGCCGTACGTATACAGATGAATTTAAAAACCAATTAGTCCAGCTTTATTTAAATGGGAAACGTAAATGTGATATTGTTCGTGAATACGATATCTCATCGTCTTTACTCGATAAATGGATTAAACAGTCAACTTCTACAGGTTCTTTTAAGGAGAAAGATAACCGCTCAGAAGAAGAACAAGAGTTAATCCAACTTCGTAAAAAGGTTAAACAATTGGAAATGGAAAATGATATTTTAAAGCAAGCCGCGCTGATCTTAGGACGAAGATAAATGTGATTAAAAACAATACACACAAATATTCAGTTTCAGCGATGTGCAAAGTCCTTAATGTGCCTCGTAGCACTTATTATTACGAGTCTAAACCGAAGAAAGATGAAACTCAACTGGTTACTGATATCATTGAGATTTTTCGTCGAAGCCGAAATAATTACGGGACTCGAAAAATTAAGCAAGAGTTAAAAAAGATGGGACAACAAGTTTCACGTCGTCGTATTAGTCGTATCATGAAACAAGAAGGCCTTGTATCGAATTATACCGTTGCTCAATTTAAGCCGCATACAGCTAAATGTAACGAAGATAACACTGAAAATATCGTGGATCGTAACTTTGATGAACAACCACATTTAAACGTTGTTGTCAGTGATTTAACGTACGTTCGTGTAAAAAATCGCTGGCACTATCTTTGTGTGCTTGTAGACCTGTTTAATCGTGAAATTATCGGTTATAGCTCTGGGCCTAATAAGGATGCAGAATTAGTTAAGAAGGCGTTCAGTACAGTCCAAACTAACCTAAGTCAAATCAAGATTTTCCACACGGATCGAGGTAACGAATTTAAGAATAAAATCATTGATGAGATTTTAGAGGTATTTGAAATTGAACGCTCTTTAAGTATGAAGGGATGTCCCTATGACAACGCTGTTGCAGAAGCGACCTATAAAGTAATCAAAACAGAATTTGTAAACCATCAGATATTTGAAACCCAAGAACAACTAGGTTATGAATTTGCCGACTACGTTAACTGGTATAACAATCATAGGATCCACTCTTCACTAGGTTATTTGTCCCCAGTTGAGTATCGTAAAAACACCCTTAAAAAAGTTGTTTAGTTTAGTGTTGACAATCCAACGTTTAACTTATATAAGCATTATTCATCTATATCCGAGTTTTTACATAATAGATTTTATTCATATTAATTGATGCTAATTTAATAGATGAGAAAACTGAATTTATAATTTATTAAAATAATTGAAGTAGCTAAAAGTTTAAGTAATAGTAGTCATGACTAAAAGTAGGGGATAATGTTATGGGGAGCAGGGAGGTTTGGAGAAATAAAAGGTTCTATAATATTTGGTGTGGGTGATTCCCACACTTCTTTTATTTGGAATAAAAAATAAGTATAAAAAAAGAGACATCACGTCCCAAATTCTATACCATGTAATTGACCAAAAAAAACACGAAAGGATTGGGTTTATGTCTCACAATAATTGTATCTTAACTTTACTCGATTTAAAAGATAAAAATATTACTTTTTCAGAAAATTGGATGAAAGATGTTCAGATTAACGGGATCCGCTCTAAGGTGATTTCTGGTATCCTCTCTTTTCAACCGACCCATTGTTACAACTGTGGTCATCTCTTTGACTCACAAATCATTAAACACGGCTTCAAAACCTCTCGTATTAAGATGATGAAACTCTCTGGCTTTGATACCTATCTCGATTTAAAAAAGCAACGCTATAAATGCCGTCATTGTGATCGTACCTTTACGCTTAAAACCTCTCTTGTGGAATCTAATTGTTACCTTTCTAATCCCCTTAAACAAGCTATTTTCCTAGAGGCTAGCCATAAAAAATCCGAGTCAGATATTGCCCGTGAACTCAACGTATCCCATTCAACGGTCAATCGGATCATTCATACATCGTACGAGGAACAACCCCTTCATTTTAACTCTCTTCCAAAGGTGCTTTGTTTTGATGAGTTTAAGTCGGTCAAATCAGCGGAAGGGGCCATGTCATTCATTTTTTGTGATGCTTCTAATGGGAAGTTAATTGATATCGTTGAAGACCGTCGTCTAAGCACTTTAAAACCTTATTTCATGCGATTTTCTAAGGAGGCCCGTGAAGGTGTAACTCACGTTGTTATTGATATGTATGCTCCGTATATGACACTCATTAAAGAGGTGTTTCCCAACGCTAAAATTGTTTTAGATAAGTTCCACGTCGTTCAACTTTTATCTCGTGCCCTCAATAAAACTCGTATTCGCTTCATGAACCAAAACAAAGAGTTCTACAATAAATTCAAACATTATTGGCGCCTTTTATTAAAAGCCCAAGAGGATATCCATTCTACCCACTACTTCTATTCTAACTGTTTCAAAAAGCAGATTTCTCAACAAGAAATCATCGACTTTTTACTCGCTTTAGATCCTGAATTAAAAGCGACTTATGACTTCTATCAAACCATCAAACAGGCCATCAAACTTCGCAACTTTGATGCTTTTCATCATGCCATTCAAAACCCCTCTGACTTACTTTCACCTGAAATGAAAACAGCTTTAAAAACATTAACTAACTACCAAGATTATATCAAAAATACGATTGAAACATCTTATACCAATGGAGTGCTTGAAGGGATTAATAACAAGATTAAAGTGATTAAACGCATGGCCTTTGGATACCGTAGTTTCTATCATTTCAAAGCTAGAATTTTGATTATCCATAAGTACACCTTTGAACAAAAAAATAAAAGGAATCAAACTGCTCAATGAGCAGCTTAATCCCTCACGATTACAGGTATAAAATTTCTTCACCCACACCAGTTGACAAAGAGCCAAATAAAAAAAGACTTCGGAAAATCCGAAGTCTTTTTAGTGCCATTAAAGATTAACGGCTGTAGAACTCTACGATTAAGTTTTCGTGGATGTCAGCGAATACTTCAGAACGTTCTGGTAAACGTACGAATGTTCCTGTCATTGTAGCTTCGTCGAATGATACGAAGTCTGGGCGGTGTACAGTTCCTTCTAAAGCAGCTTTGATGATAGCTAAGTTAGCTGATTTTTCACGAACGCTGATAGTTTGTCCTGGTTTTACTGAGTAAGATGGGATATCAACGCGTTGTCCATCTACTAAGATGTGACCGTGGTTAACTAACTGACGAGCTTGACGACGAGTGTTAGCTAATCCTAAACGGTATACTAAGTTATCAAGACGAGATTCTAATAAGTATAAGAAGTTCTCACCGTGTTTACCTTGTAATTTACCAGCACGATCGTATGTACGACGGAATTGACGCTCAGTCATTCCGTATGCATGACGTAATTTTTGTTTCTCTTGTAATTGTAATCCGTATTCAGAGATTTTTTTACGAGCTTGTCCGTGTTGCCCAGGCGCATAAGGGCGTTTTTGTAATTCTTTTCCGTTTTCTAAGATAGAGTATCCTAAACGACGAGAAATTTTCCAGCTTGGTCCAGTATAACGAGCCATGCTATGACCTCCTTTTAATTTGTCAGAAATTTTGATTTTGCATACCAAAAAAGGAGAAAATTTATCAAATACTATAGGATAGATTAAAATCTCATATCCTCGCCTTTGCAGCCAAAAGGTTATACGATATGCCATCAATACCTTTAAGTGATATTGAGGTTTAATCTATACGTTATAGTCAGATAAAAAGCTGCCTTTAATATACGCACTCAAGTATAATATCAATATTCTACTTTATTGTCAACAAAAAATACGAGTTCTAAACATTTTCCAATAATTAAGCTTAAATTTAGTTAGTAGGAATGGTTTCCACAATGATTTGCACAAATTGTTCTAAATATTTTTGATCGATTTCATTAAATCGATTTAAGCGAGGACTATCGATATCTAATACTCCAATTAGTTCACCATCTTTTAAAATAGGAAGTACAATTTCAGAGTTGGTTGCACCATCACAGGCAATATGTCCAGGAAATTCATGAACATTTTTAACGACAACTGTTTGCTTTGTTGTAGCTGCATAACCACAAACTCCTTTATGAAATGGAATACGGATGCAAGCAGGTAATCCTTGAAATGGTCCAAGTACAAGCTCTTCGCCTTTGTTTAAGTAAAATCCAACCCAGTTAATGTCCTCTAAAAATTGATTTAATAAAGCTGATGCATTAGATAAATTTGCAATCAAATCTGATTCCTCATAAGTCAATCCTTTTAATTGTAATAATACTGTTTCATAGTTTTCTTCTAATGTTCCTTGATAAACAGTTGGATGAAACATTTTCTCCCCCCTTGGTATGATATAAAATAGTTTGCACACATTATAGCAAAAATAAATAGAAAAACATAGAAACAATAGGATTTTTTATCAAATTATGATATCATTAAAAGACAGCAAACAGTTTAAGAAAGCGTGATGGGAGGATACTATGACAGATTTTAAATTACTAATTTTAATAGTGATGATCGTCGTCTTAGCAATCGTATTAATTTACTCAGTTATTATCGTATCAAAAAAGAAACAATACTATGCTAAAATTGATGAACTTGATTATTTAAAACATGAGATTTCTAATCAGACGGTCCCGTTTGAATTAGCCAAGCTACGTAGCACAAAAAAGAGTGAGCGTATTGTTAAGTTAGTTCAACAATGGGAACGACGTTGGGGAAAATTAGAATCCGACTTTATTACCGTCACGGAGCAGATTATTTATACGGAAGAGCTTGTTGCCAATAAAAGTTTCGTTGAAGCCGATGAGCATTTAGTAGAGTTAAAACAAACGCTTGAGTCGTTAAAAGAAGAAGTTGAACAATTAATTGAAGAAATTAAGTCGTTAAAGAAATCAGAAGAACGTAGTCGTTCAAATGTCGTTGGATTAAAAGAAACGTTTGAACAATTAAAACGTCGTTATGAAAAAGAAGAAGAGAACTATATTGAGTTTAAAGAAGAGATGAAGACCTTATTTAAAGATGTTGAAGTCTTTTTCTTAAAATTTAATGAGTGTATGGAAGAATGTAATTACGATTTAGCTGATGAAACGATTGAACTGATTAAGTCACATATTGAAATTATTGTTCATATGTTTGAACGCACTCCAATGTATAAAGATACAATTACACAAGAAATCAAGCCTTTATTACGTGAAGTTTTAAAGAGCTATGAATCGATTATGAAATCAGGGGTCTATTTAAAGCATCTTCAAATTGAAGAAACGATTGCAGTGTATCATGAGCAATTAGATGAGATTCCAAATTGGATCAAACGTTTTGATTTTGTTAAGATTGAAGGAATGCTGGTTGAGATTCATGATAATGCTAAACAAATGATTGAATTCATGAAGAAAGAATATGAACTTCAAGAGGTGTTAAAAGAGACGGTTGTTAAAACGAAATCGCTTATGCAAGAGCTACAAGAGCATAGCGAGCAACTTCAAGAGCGTTATGAAAATATTAAAGGAAATTATCGCATGCCTGAGGAAGAGGAGAGTCAGTTCGTCTTTTTATTAAATGAAATTCAAATTGTAAGTAATGAATTAGTCTATTTAGTCGGAAAAGTCGATGAACATCAAAGTGCAAATTCTGTGTTATTACGTGAGTTATCATCGCTGAACCAACAATTAGATGAGATTAAAGAACAATTAGCTGTATTTGATGGTGAAATTGAAAGCTTATATGCTGGAGAAAAAGAATGTCGCCAGCGTGCACTTCATTTATTGAAAACATTCAATCATCTTAAAGGAATGTATCATCAAGTTAACTTCCCGGTTAAGAATGAGGAAACTGAAGAGATGATTAAACGTGCAAACTTCGCCATTCAATTATTATTTGAAACGATTGGACGATTACCTATTAATATTGCAGAGATTGATAAACAGCTTGCTCTAGCACAAGAGTCGATTCAAGAATTATCTAATCGAGTGGAGATTGAGGTTCAACAATCTAAATTAGCCGAACGTTTAATGGTATATGGTCATCGTTATATTGGACGAGAAGGAATGTATGTCGTGGATTTAACGATTGCTGAGGATCAATTCCGTCAAGGAAATTATGAAACAGTGATCGAAAAGATGCGTGAATTATTAAAAGAGATTGAAGGTTCACGTTTTGATTTAACTTATGATCAATTTAAGCAACAATTAGATTGCTATCTATTATAATAAAGGAAACTGTCTATAAGGACGTCGTGAGTTATAGACAGTTTTTATTTTGAGTAAACAAATGCAAAAAAATAAGGCTGCGTTCTAAAAGAATGTTGATATTTAATAAAAATCATGATTTCTTCCCCTAACTCATTGATTAAGTATGATGAGATCAATGTTTTTAATCATCAACACTTATCTAAAACAGAGCCAAAAAAAGTTTTATGGTGCAGATAAATGAAGTGAAATAAAAATAAATGCATAATATAATAATAATAATAATAATAAGAACATCTAGATGATTTGCTATTAAAAGTGAATTTTTTCTAGCAAATTCATGATGAAGTTCATACTTTATAGTGTAAGCAAATCATAGAACGACCATTTTCTACGTCATAAACTCAGAAAATAGTTGCAATTTGAGATTATAGCTTTAATGTGATATAATGTCGAAACGATAAAGTAACAAGGTTCATATTCAATGAATTCGTCTGCCTCTTATCTGAGCAGAGTTCGTAAGAGTTAAAAGTTTAAAATGGGTCTGAGATGTTTATGTCGGAAGGAGAATCAAAATGATTTATTTAGACAATAGTGCGACGACTCCTGTTGATCCAGAAGTTTTAAATGCTTTCGTGAAAGTTAATGAAAATTTTTGGGGTAATCCAAGTTCGTTACATGCATTTGGTGCTCGTGCTGAACAATTACTAATTCAGTCAGAAAAGCAAGTCTTATCCCTATTAAATGCGAAACAACACAAAGTTATTTTTACATCAGGAGCAACTGAGAGTAATAACTTGGCTATTCGTGGGTTGTGTCATGCTTACAAAAATCGTGGACGTCACATTATTACAACCCCTGTTGAGCATGCCTCAGTTCATGAAACAATTGAGGAACTAGAAGCGGAAGGGTTCCGTGTTACATATATTGACGTCAAAGGTAGCAATGCTGATATTGTAAAGCAAATTCAAGAAGCCATTTGTGAAGATACAATTTTAATTTCATGCATGCATGTGAACAATGAAATGGGAATGGTATTTCCAATCTATGAAATTGGTCAATTATTAAAAAAATATCCAAAGGTAAAATTCCATGTTGATGCCGTTCAAAGCGTGGGTAAAATTCCTGTTGATATTGATAAAATGAATATTGATTTATTATCATTATCTGCTCATAAATTCCATGGATTAAAAGGAAGTGGAGCACTAATCGTGAATCAATATTTAAGTTTAACACCTGAAATTACAGGGGGACATCAAATGTATGGCCTTCGTTCAGGAACAATTAACGTAGCGGGTGCAGTTGCGCTTGCGAAGGCTTTACGCTTAGCAATCGAGCCACTGCAAACAAACTACCAACATGTTAAACAATTATTCGATCATACAATGAACGAATTAAGAAAAATTGATGGTGTAGTGGTAAATAGTAATCACGAACATCAAACGCCTTATATCATCAATTTTGCTGCCGCTCCGATTAAAGGTGAAACGTTAGTTCATGCGCTTGAGGAATATGATGTTTATATCTCAGCAAAATCAGCGTGCTCATCTAAATCAGCGACTGCTTCACGTATCTTATTAGCATTAGGGATTAGTGATGAGGTTGCACAAGAGAGTGTACGTGTTAGTTTCTCTAATCTATCGACAATGGAGGAAGTAGATCGACTAATTAAAGCTTTAAAAATCGTTGTGGCACAACTAAAACACTAGTACTACAAATCGCAGCAGGTTATCGAGGAAGGAAATGATGAAATGATTTATGACCGTATTTTAGTCCGTTATGGTGAATTATCGATTAAAGGAAAAAATCGTAAGTATTTTAAAAATGCATTACACAAAATTATTCGCCGCAAGTTACGTGGGCTTGATCAGTTAAAATATGAAGTGACACATGACCGTTTCTATATCATTTTAAATGGGACAGCGCCAGAATTAGTAACAGAGCAGCTAGATAAAGTTTTCGGATTACAATCTTATAGTTTAGCTGCTCGTTGTGAAAATGAAATTGATGCAATTAAAGCATTAGCTTTAGAGATTATTAATGAACAACCAAAAGTTCCAACTACATTTAAAGTAGAAACAAAACGTTCAGATAAACAATTCCCAATGCAATCAGGTGAAATTTCACGTGGAGTAGGGGCACATTTATTAATTAATACGGATCACTTAAGCGTGGATGTTCATAATCCGGATATGACGGTGTTTGTTGAAGTTCGTCGCGAAGGAACATTCATTATGGCCGATCACATTAAAGGTCTTGGTGGGTTCCCAGTTGGAATTAGTGGAAAAGGTTTATTAATGATTTCAGGTGGAATTGATAGTCCAGTTGCTGGATACCTAATGCAAAAACGTGGAGTTGAGATTGAAGCGATTCACTTTGCATCACCACCATATACATCAGTTCGTTCAAAACAAAAAGTGTTAGACTTAATGGAGAAAAATGCTCATTATGCACCGGTAGACTCAATTGATGTTCATGTAGTTCCATTCACGGAATTACAAACAGCCATTTATGAGAATATTCCTAGCAGCTATACAATGACAGTTATGCGTCGTATGATGTATCGTATCGCTGAAGGAATTGCTAAAAAACGTGAGATTTTAGTTTTAGCAAATGGTGAAAGTTTAGGGCAAGTTGCTTCTCAAACATTAGCAAGTATGTATGCAATTAATGCTGTAACGAATATGCCAATTATTCGTCCAGTTGCTACACTTGATAAAAATGAAATTATTGAAATTGCGAAACAAATCGATACATATGATATTTCAATTCGTCCATATGAAGATTGCTGTACGGTCTTTGTTCCAGAGCACCCAGCGACTAATCCATCGCTTGAAAAATGTATTGAATTTGAACAAAACTTTGATTTTGAATCATTAGTACAAAAATGTATTGATAATACAGAAATCATTACAGTTCGTGCGGGTGAAATCATTGAGTTAGAAGATAATACTGCTTGTCCATTAAATGATTTATTCTAATTGATATAAATAAAAAGCTGAAAGAAGTAATATTCTTCCAGCTTTTTTTGTATTTAAGTTCATTTTATGAATCAAAAAAATATACCTCAATTAGAAAAAAATATTAATGATAAAACGATTAATTTGTACTGTTAAAGTTATTTTTTGTGAGTCTTCACCAGAAATGGTGCTTGACTAAATAAATGCTTATATTTACCTATAAAAAAAACATCTAAAATCTTGTACTTTAGTAAGTGCGACCAAACTAAAGTTAGGAGATTTTAGATGCACTTACATCATATCAATGATTTAATTCAATTACAAGATGTTACAGTCAGTAACTATCATATTTCTGAAGATAATGTTTTAGTTTTAAGCCTGTGTCCAACAAAGAGTAAACAACCTTGTCCTTGTTGCCATACTCAAGCATTTGTTATTTGTAAAGGTAGCTGTCAAAAACTACGTCAAGTTAGACATTTACGTTGTTTCAATCGTGAAACCATTTTATTGATTCCGATGAAGCGTCTTTTCTGTAAACAGTGTGAAGTTTCTTTTACCTATCAATATGCATTTTTGACAGGGAAAACTCGCTATACAAACGATTATAAACGTGAACTTTCTAAACCGTTAGTCGGTACCACTGTTAAACAATTAACAGATACGTTTAAGGTCCCTTACTCAACTGGTGAACGCTTCATTAAGCAACATCTTGCTCATTTAATTCCGTCTATTCAAAGAAAAGTGATCGCTGCTGCTCAAGGATCAACTCGGCTCATATTAGGCATTGATGATTTTGCGATTCGAAAAGGTCATACTTATAATACAGGATTTCATGACCTAAGAAATGGTAACCTGTTAACATTAGTCATGGGAAGAACTTATCAAACGTTAATTCAAAATCAAGGCTTAATGAAGCAACTCAAAGAGTTGAAACCCTACGCTGTTGTGATGGATTTAGCACGTTCTTATCACAAGTTTGTTGCTGAAGTTTTTCCTGATGCTATCCGAATTGCTGACCGATTTCATGTGAATCGTTATCTAACAGATGCCTTACAGGCTGTGAGAAGACGGATTAGTTTATCGCTAACACCGGAAAGTCGTAAATATTTGAAACGAAATAAAAACCTTATCGGTAAACGATATGATTCTTTGAGCGAGAAAGAAGAACGAAAATTAGGAAAACTTCTAAGCTATTCAAAAGAACTGACGGAAGTGTATGCCATTAAAGAATCACTGATTAATTGGTATGAATTAAGTGATGAAACAAATTCTTATAGACGTTTAATTCAATGGATTGCTCGAGCTAAAGCCCTAAATATTCCTGAATTAACTGAAGCACTTAAACCTTTTGAAAATTGGACAGAAGAAATTTCTAATTACCATAAGTGTCGTTACACAAATGGTTCAGTAGAAGGACGAAATAATAAAATTAAAACATTAATTCGAAGAAGTTATTTTCTTCCGAATCGAACGATCTATGAGAATAGAATCTTGTTGGAATGTAATGAACGATTTTTTATAGATGAATTAAGTGTCAAGAACCAATTTTGGTGTTGAGCCTTTTTTGTCGAACTATAATCTTTCTTGGGTGCGAATGTAGAAAGAAATAAAAATCTATATTTTTACATTTATAGTTAAATAAGGTAAAATATATAAGTGAAAAACGCTTTCTATCATAAAATTTACTATTTGTGAAATTATAAACGTTTTCAATCCGTTTTCATTAGACAAATAATTCACAATGTAATATAATAGCGTTGTAAGTAAGTGAATGAATTCACAATCTTGAGGAGGAGTCGGAATGACAAATAAAATTACAAATGTTGAGGAGTTAATGTCAACTCTTGAAACAATGCGCGCAGCTCAACGTGAGTTTGCCACATTTACACAAGAACAAGTTGATGAATTATTCTACAAAGCGGCAATGGCAATTAATAATTTACGTATTCCGTTAGCACAAATGGCAGTAGAAGAAACGGGAATGGGATTAGTTGAAGATAAAGTTATTAAAAATCATTACGCTTCAGAATATATCTATAATAAATATCGTAATGAAAAAACATGTGGGGTTTTATCTGAAGATTTATCGTTCGGAATTCAAAAAGTTGCTGAGCCAGTAGGGGTAATCGGAGCAGTAATTCCAACAACAAATCCAACATCTACAGCATGTTTTAAATGTTTAATGGCAATTAAAACTCGTAATGCAATTGTTATTTCAGCGCATCCACGTGCTAAAAACTGTACAAACTATACAGCCCAAGTGATTCGTGAAACAATTGAAGCAGCGGGAGCTCCAAAAGGATTAATTGCATGGATCGATGCACCAAGTATTGAATTAACAAATACAGTTATGCGTGAAGTCGATTTAATCTTAGCAACGGGTGGACCAGGAATGGTTAAAGCAGCATACTCTTCAGGAACACCAGCAATTGGAGTAGGGGCAGGTAATACACCAGTTATTTTCCATAAAACATGTAACATCCCAATGGCTGTTAACTCATTATTATTATCAAAAACATTTGACTACGGTGTCATCTGTGCATCAGAACAGTCAATCATTGTTGATGAGTCAATCTATGATGCAGTTAAGGCTGAACTTACAAAGCGTGGAGCTTTATTATTAAATCCAGAGCAATTAGAGGCTGTTCGTAAGACAATCATTGTCAATGGCGCATTAAATGCTAAAATTGTTGGACAACCAGCATGGAAAATTGCTGAATTAGCAGGATTTGAAGTTCCTAAGGATACAAAAGTTTTAGTTGGTGAAGTGACTGATACTTCATTAGAGGAACCATTCGCTCATGAAAAATTATCAGTTGTCTTAGCAATGTACAAATCATCTAATCATGCGGAAGCAGTGGATATGGCTGAAACATTAGTTAACCATAGTGGTCTAGGGCATACTTCAGCTATTTATGCAGATGAGTTACGTGCTGAAGCTGATATTCAAGCGATGGCATCTCGTATGCGTACAACAACATTCTTAATTAATCAACCAACAGCACATGGAGGAATTGGAGATATCTTTAACTTTGCTTTAGCGCCATCATTAACTTTAGGTTGTGGTTCTTGGGGGAATAACTCAGTATCAGAAAATGTAGGACCAAAACATTTAATTAATATTAAAACGGTTGCTAAAAGGAGAGAGAATATGCTTTGGTTTAAAGTTCCATCAAAAGTTTATTATAAATTTGGATGCTTACCAGTTGCATTAGAAGACTTAAACTTCGATGGTAAAAAACGTGCATTTATTGTAACAGATAAAGTGTTATTTGATTTAGGATATACAAAACAAGTCACGGATGAGTTAGATCGTTACGGAATTCAATATACAATGTTCACAGATGTTCATCCAGATCCATTACTATCAGATGCTAAAAAAGGTGCTGAAGCAATGGCCAACTTCAAACCAGATGTCATCATCGCCTTAGGTGGAGGATCTGCTATGGATGCAGCAAAAATTATGTGGGTATTATATGAACACCCTGAAACTAACTTCCAAGACCTAGCAATGCGTTTCATGGACGTTCGTAAACGTATCTATCGCTTCCCTCAAATGGGTAAAAAAGCTAGCTTAGTATGTATTGCAACTTCAGCTGGTACAGGTTCAGAAGTCACTCCTTTCGCTGTAATCACAGATGATGAAACAGGAATTAAATATCCATTAGCTGACTACGAATTAACTCCAACAATGGCAATTGTTGACCCAGTCTTAATGTTATCCATGCCAAAAGGATTATGTGCTGCTTCAGGTATCGATGTATTAACTCATGCTTTAGAATCATTAGTAGCAACAGTAGCAACAGAATATACAATTCCATTATCATTAGAATCAGCTAAATTAGTCTTTGATTACTTACCAGAATCTTATCATGGTGGAGCAGAAGCAAAAGTAGCTAAAGAAAAAATGGCTAACGCTTCATGTATGGCAGGGATGGCCTTCTCTAATGCAATGCTTGGATTATGCCACTCAATGGCTCATAAATTAGGGGCTAAATTCCATATTCCTCATGGTATTGCAAATGCATTATTAATTAATGAAGTTATCAAATATAATGCAACAGATGCACCATTCAAACAAGGAACATTCCCTCAATATGAAACTCCTCAAGCAATCGAACGTTATGCTAAAGCTGCAGAGTATGTAGGGTTAACAGGACGTACGAATGAAGAAAAGGTTCAAGCGTTATTAAATAAAATTGATGAATTAAAACGTGAAATCAATATTCCGATGAGTATTTCAGAATGTGGTGTATCAGAAGCTGACTTCTTAGCAGCAGTAGATGAATTAGCAGTTGAAGCATTCGATGATCAATGTACGCCTGCTAACCCACGTTACCCATTAATTGAAGATATCAAACAATTATACTTAAATGCATTCTACGCCGAAACAAAATAATTAATCACTAATCTATGCATACACTAATTTAAAACTCCAAACAGTCACCAAAGCACTCTGTCCTTTTTGACAGAGTGCTTTTTACTATTTTAAGATAAGATGGGATTACTGCAGTCATCATTGAAAAGGGGGGAATCAAAGCATGGCATAAAAATAGTTTTAATGATAAAAGAAGCAGTCTTATTGCTAGATAGCTAGCCTGTATTCATGAAGTTTTAAGATTTTAACTTTGATGTGATTAATATTAATGATTTATGAATTTTAAATAGAATAAAAACTCACATCGCTTTATTCTATTTAAAATACAGGTATACTACAGTATATATTTGAAAGAGATACCTTATAACAAGTAATCGATAGTTTATACAAAAAATATGAATTGAATTAAAATGGAACTTTGTCAAATAGTGTTGCTGATTAAATGGTGACCTGCTTACAATGAATAATTAAATCGAAATCCTAGTGGCTAATCTGCTAGGATTTTTCTTTTTGGTTTGGTTAAGTTTTGAATCATGAGAATACGGAATTTAAAATGATAGAAACTACGATAGCCAAAGGCAATACGCTTAATCACTTTAATTTTGTTATTGATTCCTTCAATCGGACCATTGGTGTATGGCGTTGTGAGCGTATTTTTAATGTAAGATTGATACATTTTAAAGGTTTGAAAAGCGGTTTGAAGTTCAGGAGAGATAAGAGGGTGTTCTACTTCAAGTAAGTGATTGAATCGATCTAAGTTTTTTGTTTGAAGAGCGAAAAGTAAGTCTTGATAAAGATCATAAGTCGATTTTAGCTCAGGAGATAGATCGAGTAGAAAGTTTAAGATATCAATTTCTCGCATCGGTTGTTTGAAACAGTAAACCGATCGATAAGTGAACGCACGGGAGATATGTTGAACTAAATGAAATTTATCAAGAATAATTTTGGCGTGAGGAAAAAGCTCCTTAATCAAGCTAATATAAGGGGCGTACATATCAATCACAATATGTTTAACACGAGAACGTGCTTCTTCAGTATACCGTTTAAAATAAGCCTGAAGAGAGCTTAAACGACGATCTTCAACAATATCAATGATTTGTTTCGTATCAGCATCACAAAAGATAAAGGACATGTGACCCATTCCCTAGCAGTGGAGGATTTATGCTTCGCATGCCAGGTGACCCTCAGCAGACTTAACCGATTTAAATTCATCAAAACAAAGGTTTTCAGGAAGGTAATTAAAGTTGAGAGATTGAGATTCATAGAAGTTATGAATGATGCGATTAACTGTTGAATGAGACACTTGATGACGACGGGCAATATCGTATTCAGAGATTTTATTTTGAGCCTCTAACGCAATCGCGTGTTTGGTGTTGTAAGAAATATAACAGTTCTTTTCAACGATAGAGGTTTTTAGTGTGAATGTGGAATGACAATGCCCACAAAAGTAACGTTGTTTCCTTAAGTCTAAATAAGTATCGTGTAACGATACTTTGGGGATCACTAAACGAGAAGTTTTGAACCCATGCTTTTTAAACTTTGAATCGAAAAGGGTCCCACAGTGTTCACAATGAGTGGGGTGATAAGATAAAATTCCTTTAAAAATAAAGCTAGTCACACCATTTAATTTCACTTCCTCAAGATAATCTTCCGGGAATGTAATGTTTTTATCTTTAATATTTAAGAGTTTTCTAGTAAAATATGAGTTAGACATCAAATTCAATCCTTTCAATATTGTTTTAGCCGATAACATTGTAACAGGATAGAGACGTGATGTCTCTTTTTTTTATGCCATGAAAAAAGGCGTTGCTTAGTCAGCAACACCAAATATTATAGAACCATTAAAATGAATGAATATAAAAAAGTAGCACCGAAGTGCTACTTTATTTACTATGAGTTTATCTGCTCCAACGGAAACACCTCATTTATCAACGAATAGTTAATAAAAGCAGTAGGATTTAAAACTTAAATCGCTCCAACGGAAACACCTCATTTATCAACGAATAGTTAATAGAATCAGTAGGATTTAAAACTTAAATCGCTCCAACGGAAACACCTCATTTATTAACGAATAGTTAATAGAATCAGTAGGATTTAAAACTTAAATCGCTCCAACGGAAACACCTCATTTATCAACGAATAGTTAATAGAATCAGTAGGATTTAAAACTTAAATCGCTCCAACGGAAACACCTCATTTATCAACGAATAGTTAATAAAAGCAGTAGGATTTAAAACTTAAATCACTCCAATGAAAACACCTTATTTATCATAACATTGATGATATTTAAGTGTGATTAACTCATAGTTGGTGGATTGGATCTCATATTTATCCCTCACGTATCTTTTGTAATTGATTGTGACTATCTGATTTATTTTTGGGTGGATTAGCTTTCATGATTAATCCCTCACATTTTTAATGTTCTAGAATTAGAAAGTGAATCTGAGACCGAAAATAAATGCTTTGGTGGATTAGTTTCCATTGTCAATCCCTCACGTTTCAAATAAAATTTAAAGCGTTTGGTGCAATTAATTCACAGTAATACGTTATGTTAAATACGCTTTGGTGGATTAGCTTCCATCATTGATCCCTCACGTTTCATTAGAATTTAACGTGAACTCCGTATAGTTGGCGGATTAGTATTCATGGCATTCCCTCACATTCATGTTTATTTAAAACAATTGTGTTACAGGTTTGTACATGATGCTAAAACCCAATTGTTATTGTTGGTTTTGAGAACCTAATTGTTGTTGAGCTTGTTTCACTAAACGTTTAGTGATTTCACCACCAACAGAACCATTTTGACGAGCAGTTGCATCTGCACCTAATTGAACGCCTTGTTCACTAGCGATCTCATATTTCATTTGATCAATAGCATTTTGTGCTCCAGGAACAAGAAGTTTGTTACTGCTTGAGTTATTTGAGTTGTTAGCCATTTTGTTCACCTCCTAACAATCATTAGAGTGTCCTTAATCGACAAAATCATTCTTAAAAATAGATGGTAAAATTCACCGAAGACACTCTAATGGATAAGTTTTATCTATAACTTAAAATTCTTTAGTTATTTTTGAGATGTTCCACCTAATTGTTGTTGAGCCATTGCAACGAGACGTTTAGTGATTTCGCCACCAACAGAACCGTTTTGGCGTGAAGATGTATCAGGGCCTAAATTTACACCAAATTCTCGAGCAATCTCATATTTCATTTGATCAATTGCATTTTGAGCACCAGGAACAACTAATTTATTACGTCTTGACATATTAAGAACCTCCTGACATTGGTACCATTAAGGTAGAATGTAATTTTTAAACACTGTACAGATTAGAGTTGGAACTATTTTATTAAGCTTTGTTTAGCTTGGGCAATAAGTCGTTTAGTAATTTCGCCACCTACAGCCCCGTTTTCTTCAGCAGTTGCTTTACGACCGAAGTTAACACCAAGTTCATTTGCAATTTCCATTTTTAATTGATCAACTGCTTCTTGAGCACCTGGCACAATTAATTTATTTCGTGTTGCCATGATGTGACCTCCTGATCTTATGTTGAGTTTATTTGTTTGACCTCAACATAAGAAACTTTTCTTACAAGTCGAAGCTAAGTTTATTACTTCATCAGAAGTCGTGACTTAGTTTCTTATTTTGAACCTAATTGTTGTTGGGCCATAGCGACTAAACGTTTAGTAATTTCGCCACCAACAGAACCATTTTGGCGCGCTGTCGCATCAGGACCAAGATGAACACCGAACTCATTAGCAATCTCAGCTTTCATTTGATTGATTGCATTTTCGGCACCAGGAACAACTAATTTATTACGACCTGATTGATTTGCCATGATTGTCACCTCCTGACAATCATAATTTGCACATATTCGACAAAATAATACACAAAAAATGATTTTTTTGAAATTTATTTTCGATTTAATTAATGAAGAGTAGTGCAAAAAGCTAGAATACTAATCAGTCTCTTAAGGGGAGATATAGAAAGAGGCAACCATCTGATTGCCTCTTAAAAATTGTTTCTTCTTATATTATTGTTGGTTTTGAGAACCTAATTGCTGTTGAGCTTGTTTCACTAAACGTTTAGTGATTTCACCACCAACAGAACCATTTTGACGAGCTGATGTATCTGGGCCAAGAGTTACGCCAAATTCATGAGCGATCTCAGCTTTCATTTGGTCGATAGCATTTTGAGCACCAGGAACAACTAATTTATTACGACTGGCCATATTTGTCACCTCCTGACAATCATAATTTGCCCACATTCGACAAAATAATACACAAAAAAATTTAAAAATATGAGGTGACAGAAAACAAAATAGTGTATAGTAAAGAAGAATTCTAAAATAATTTATAGGTGATGACATGTTAATTGAATCAAGTAGTAATCCTAAAGTTAAAAAATGGATGAAGTTAAAACAAAAAAAATACCGATATCAATCAAATGAGTTCATTGTTGAAGGTGAACACTTAGTATTAGAAGCAATGAATTCAAATGTTGTTAAAGAAATTTTAGTTAAAGAAGGATCAACGGTTCATTTAAATCCGGCTTTTAATGGAAAACAACCGGTTTATATTTTAAAAGAAAACTTATTTACTCAAATTGCTTCTACTGAAACACCGCAACCAATCATGGCGGTCTGTGAAATGAAGTCAAAAACGATTGAACGTCAAAATCGTTTATTATTGTTAGATCGTGTTCAAGATCCAGGAAATTTAGGAACCCTTTTAAGAAGTGCTGTCGCGTTTGGTTTTGATGGTGTCATTTTAGGAGATGGATGTGTCGATGTGTACAATGAAAAGGTCATCCGTTCAACACAAGGTGCGATTTTTAAAATTCCAATCGAGTTTCATTCATTAAAAGAATATGTGCCAATGCTTCAAGCGAATGGTGTTAAAGTTTATGGAACAAGCTTAGAAAATGGACAGCCGTTAGGAGAAATCGAAGAGGATTCTCAAATGGCGTTTATTTTAGGCAATGAAGGTCAAGGAGTTAATCCAGAATTACTATCCACAACAAATCGAAATATTTTTATTGAAATGACACAAAATATTGAATCTTTAAATGTTTCGATTGCGGGTAGTATTATAATGTACCGTTTTCGTCTATAATAAAGATGATGGGCCACATGGTAAAAATACTGGAAGAACACAATTATTCATGAATGACTTTACTAGCTAATTAAATTGTGTTAAAATAATTTCACATAGTATTTCGTGTAAGAGTGGGACTTCCCACTCTTTTGTATTATGGTTAAAATGTTTGAAAGAGGTGAAATCCTAATGTCAAATATCGTAGCTAAAACAGAAGAATTAGTTAAACCGATTTGCGAGGCAGCTCAAGTTGACTTAGTTGATGTTGAGTATGTGAAAGAGGGGCAAGTTTTCTTCTTACGTGTGTATGTTGATACACCAGAAGGAATTGATATTGACCAATGTGCGACAATTGCCGAAGCATTAAGTGAAAAATTAGATCAGCATGATTATATCGAAGATGAATACATGTTAGAGGTTTCATCACCAGGTGCTGAGCGCCCATTAAAAACAAAAGAAGCGGTGGCACAGTCTATCGGAGCTTATGTTAATGTAAGAACGTACAAAGCGATTGATAATCAAAAAGAATTCGAAGGTTATTTAACACAATTCGAAAATGATATCATGACACTTGAAGTATTAGTTAAAACTCGCAAAAAAACAGTTGAAATCCCTTATGATATGGCATCTAAGGTTCGACTTGCGATTAAGTTTTAAGGAGGATATATAAGGATGAACACGAAAGAGTTTTTTGCTGCTCTTGAATTACTTGAAAAAGAAAAAGGTATTTCAAAAGATATTATTATTGAAGCTTTTGAACATGCATTAATTAGTGCATATAAGAAAAACTTTAACCAAGCAACAAATGTTAAAGTTGAAATCAATGAACATACTGGAACAGTTAAATTATATCAACAAAAAACAGTTACTGAAGATGTAACGCGTCCTCAAGAACAAATTAGTTTAGCTGAAGCGATGCGTATCAATCCTCATTATGAAGAAGGAGATATCATTAACTTCGAAGTAACACCTAAAGATTTCGGACGTATTGCAACACAAACAGCGAAACAAGTTGTTAAACAACGTATTCGTCAAGCAGAACGCGATAATTTATTCCAAGAATTTAAAGATCGCGAAGGAGAAATTGTCACAGGTATTGTGGTAAAAGATGATGGTAAACATGTTTTCGTTGACTTAGGAAAAATTGAAGCATTATTACCAATGCGCGAAATTATGAACCCAGATGAAATCAAACCAAACTCACGTATTAAAGTTTATATTAGTAAAATTGAATCTAAAAATAAAGGACCAGTTGTTTACGTTTCACGTAAAGATCCAAACTTAATTAAACGTTTATTTGAATTAGAAGTACCAGAAATTTATGATGGAACAGTTGAAATCATGTCAGTTGCTCGTGATGCTGGAGATCGTACAAAAATTTGTGTGGCTTCAGAAGATCCAAACGTGGATCCAGTTGGAGCATGTGTTGGTCCATCAGGACAACGTGTACAAAACATCGTGGATGAATTAAACGGTGAAAAAATTGATATCATTCAATTCTCTAAAGACCCAGAAGTATTAGTTGCAAATGCATTAAGTCCAGCGCAAGTAACAAAAGTAGTAGTGGATGAAGCGAAAAAAGCAACAGTTGTTTTAGTTCCAGATAACCAATTATCATTAGCTATTGGTAAACGTGGACAAAATGCTCGTTTAGCAGCTCAATTAACTGGATGGAAAATCGATATCAAACCTGAATCTGAAGCTGAAAATTTAGGAATTGAACTATAATAAAAAAATCACGCAAGGAGGTCATTGTATGAAACAAAAGAAAATCCCTATGCGTAAATGTGTCATTACAGGTGAACAAAAACCTAAAAAAGAATTAATTCGAATTGTTCGTGGGACTGATGGTGAAGTATCAGTTGATACAACTGGTAAGAAGAATGGTCGTGGCGTCTATTTACACTTAACACCCGAAGTTGTTGCATTAGCTAAAAAGAAAAATATTTTAAGTCGTCACCTTGAAGTTGAAGTTCCTGAAGCTATTTATGAAGAATTAGCTGAATTAGCACAGAAACAAACGAAATAGGTGATGAAGATGAATCAACAATGGTTGAATTTTTTAGGCTTAGCATTAAGCGCCGGTGCTGTGATTACAGGAGAACAACTTGTAGTTGGGGCTATTCAAAGTAAAAAAGTACACTTTGTTATCATAGCAGAAGACACAGGAGCGAATACATTTAAAAAGGTCACTGATAAATGTAAGTTTTATGGTGTCGAATGGGTACAAAAAGCAGGTAGTGATGAACTAGGTCATGCATTAGGTAAAGACTTTAGAAAAGTTGTTGGGATTACCGATCCTAATTTTGCAAAAGCTTTAAAAAATAAAATTAATGCGTAAATGCATACATTAAGTGAGGTGACGAAATGAGAGTACATGAATATGCAAAACAATTAAATCTTTCTAGTAAAGAGGTGTTGCAGTTTTTATCAGACAACAACCTCTCAGTTAAAAGTCACATGTCAGTGTTAGGAGACGATGTTATATTGATGTTAGATAAAAATTTTAAAAATGAAAAAACTAAAATGGAGTCACAAGTAAGCAATGAAAAGGACTCTACAAATGATACAGACGATTTATTCAAATATGATGAGTATGTTGAAGTAAAACATCCTAAAATTACAAAAAAGAAAAAAGCAAATCAAAAGAAAAGTAAAAATGATAAGAGCGATCGTATTGCAAACGTTCCTGTTAAAGAAGACAAAGATGCTGCTATCGTTTACTATAGCGATGAGTTAACAGTAGGGGATTTAGCTGAGCGTCTTGGAAAATCAACTGGAGAAATCGTTAAGCAATTATTAATGCTTGGAATGATGGCGACAGTTAACCAAACATTAGATCGTGAAACAGTTGAATTATTAGCTGAGGAAGCTGGATTCGAAGTAAAAGATAAAATCTTCACTGATGTAACAGAATTCGAAAAAATCGTGATTGAAGATTCAGAAGAAGATTTAGAAAAACGTCCACCAGTTGTTACAATCATGGGGCACGTTGACCATGGTAAAACAACGTTATTAGATGCAATTCGTAACTCACGTGTCGTAACAGGAGAAGCGGGAGGAATCACGCAACATATCGGTGCATACCAAGTGAACCACGGTGGAAGTGTCATTACATTCTTAGATACACCAGGACATGCTGCGTTTACATCAATGCGTGCTCGCGGTGCACAAGTTACAGATATCTGTGTTCTTGTTGTTGCATCAGATGACGGTGTTATGCCACAAACAAAAGAAGCAATCGATCATGCTAAAGCTGCTGGAGTTCCAATCATTGTTGCTATTAACAAAATGGATAAACCAACAGCTAACCCAGAACGCGTCATGCAAGAATTACTTGAATTCTCATTAGTTCCTGAGGAGTGGGGTGGAGATACAATCTACGTTAAGTTATCTGCTTTACAAGGTGAAGGAATTGATGACTTATTAGAAATGATTAATTTAGTTTCTGAAATGAACGAGTACAAAGCGAACCCTAAACGTTTAGCAACAGGTACAGTAATTGAAGCTAAATTAGATAAAGGTCGTGGACCAGTTGCAACATTATTAGTTGAAAATGGAACATTACGTATTGGAGATGCTATCGTTGTAGGTAATACTCACGGTCGTGTTCGTGCAATGGTTAATGATTTAAATCAACGTATTGAAGCTGCAGGACCATCAACACCAATCGAAATCACTGGATTAAATGATGTTCCTCAAGCAGGAGATCGCTTCATGGTATTCCCGAGTGAAAAAGAAGCACGTCAAATTGCTGATCAACGTACAGCAAATGCTCGTGAACTTGGAAATAAACCAGGTAAAGCCGTTTCATTAGATGACTTATTCTCTCAAATCCAAGAAGGAGAAATGAAAGAATTAAATGTTATCATCAAAGGTGACGTTCAAGGTTCAGTTGAAGCTTTAAGTGGATCATTACAAAAAATCGATGTTGAAGGTGTTAAAATTAACATTATCCGTGCATCAGTTGGAACAATCACTGAAACTGACGTAACATTAGCGGCAGCTTCAGGAGCAATCATCATCGGATTCAACGTACGTCCATCATCAACGACTCGTCAGCAAGCAGCTAACGAAGGGGTAGATATTCGTTTACATTCAATCATCTACAAAGTGATTGAAGAAATCGAAGCAGCGATGAAAGGGATGTTAGATCCAATCTTCGAAGAAAAAGTAACAGGACAATTAGAAGTTCGTCAAACATTCAAGGTATCAAAAGTTGGTACAATTGCTGGATGTTATGTAACAGATGGTTCTGTATCACGTAATGCAAGTGTACGTGTTATCCGTGATGGAATCGTCGTCTTTGAAGGTGAATTAAGTTCATTAAAACGATTCAAAGACGAAGTTAAAGAAGTTAACTACGGTTATGAGTGTGGTATCACAATCGAACGCTACAACGATATCAAAGAAGGAGATATCATTGAAGCGTACGTAATGGAAGAAGTAAAACGCGCTTAATAAACGGAATTATATAAAAAAGGGTGATTCAGGATGTCACAAATTCGAGTACAAAAACTTTCAAAACAAATTGAACGTGATGTAACGGATATCATCATGAATGAAATTAAAGATACAAAAGTGGGATTTGTTACGGTAACAGGAGCAGAAGTAACGAGTGACTTATCATTCTGTAAGATTTACTATTCTGTTTTAGGTGGAGAAAATCGTCGTGAAGCGGCAACAAAAGCCTTATTACGTGCAAAAGGATTTATCCGTAGTGAGTTAGGGAAACGTATGTCGACACGTAAAGTTCCAGATTTAATTTTTGAAATTGATGAATCAATTGAATATGGTAATAAAATTGATATGATGTTAGCAGATTTACGCCGTCAAGGTAAAATGTAATCATATTAGGTGAAAGGGGCCATCTCAAAATGAGGTGGCTCTTTTTTTGTGAGAAATAGCAGAGGTATATGGATGAAGATTAAGCTAATTTAACAATCATTTTTAAATGAAGATAGAAGAGGAGAAGTAATACTTATAAGCATTTTTATTTGACAGAAAATTTGAATTAGGGAGGGCTCAATCGGTAACATATTATTTTGTACAATAATATGTTACCAACACTAAATGAACCGAATTTTAAAACCATAAGCGTTTTATTAGAATGATATTAGAATAATCTGACAAAGTTTACGATTTTTCAAATCGACCACTTCTCATCAAATGCAAACTTTTTTAACAATTTTGTTTAATTAAGCTTGCATTTTAGGGTAGTAAAAAAAGATTAAAATATGATGAGATCAATGCTTTTTAAGTTCTCGAGTGAGTCATAAGT
The DNA here is from genome assembly GCF_001543345.1 of Turicibacter sp. H121. Lineage (NCBI taxonomy): Bacteria > Bacillati > Bacillota > Erysipelotrichia > Erysipelotrichales > Turicibacteraceae > Turicibacter > Turicibacter sp. H121. The sequence continues at coordinate 2,094,416 of NZ_CP013476.1, forward strand.
AAAGAGAAATATTGACATAAATCCTTATTATGGTAGATTATTTAAGTAGATAAGGGGGAAACAAACAATGAGTTTAACTAAAAATCAAAAATTAATGTTTATCGCTAGTTTCATGACATGGCTACAAACATATATTGTTTATAAATTTTTTTTCCGACTATCGTTGGTATCTTTAGGGGAAGAGATCTTAATTGTTATTAATTCAATTGGACCTATCTTATTAATTTATGGATCAATCTATTTTTTAAAACCCTCAAAAAGAAGTTTTGCAGTTATGGGAGTATCAGCTTTTTTCTCAGTCATTATGATTGCGAATACATTGTTTTATAAATTTTATGATGATATCATGACGCTACCTATTTTACTTCAAATGGATAATACAGGAGGATTAGGAAGTAGTGTGATGAACTTAATCGATTTTAAAGTATTATTTCTAGTTATGAACTTACCTATTTTAATGGTAGCAAATCGACGAATAAAAGATTCAACTAAGGTTACTCCTCACTTTTATAAGAAATATTTTATTTCAATGATTGGAGCTTATCTTTTAACGTTTGGGTTATCGTATTTGAGTGGATTACCAATGTTTAACGTTCCATATAATCGTGAGGTTATGATTAAAACGTTGGGAATCTATCAATATGGCCTTTATGATATTTACTTAAGTTTAACGACACCAATTGACTATGCACTTGCTGAGAATAATGAATTTATTGAAGTGAGTAACTATGTCAAATCTAATCAAATTAATCCTAATTCTGAGTTGTTTGGGGTGGCAAAAGATCAAAATATTATCGTCATTTCATTGGAATCGTTACAAGAATTTGCAATTAATTTAGAAGTCAATGGAGAAGAGGTAACGCCATTTTTAAATCAGTTCATTCAAGAGTGTTATTATTTTGATAACTTTTATCAGCAAACGTCACAAGGGAAAACATCAGACGCTGAATTTATTACTGAAAACTCATTATATGCTGCTGATCGTGGATCAGCTTTTTATGCGAAATCGCAAAATCAATATGAAAGTCTAGCTTCTATTTTCAAGGGGCAAGGTTATTATACGGCTGTCTTCCATGCCAATGAGAAGGAATTTTGGAATCGTGAAACGATGTATGAAGCACTTGGATTTGATCATTTCTTTGATGAATCTGCGTTTTTAGTCAACGAAGAAAATAGTTTTGGATGGGGATTAACCGATGAAGCTTTCTTTGAACAGACGTTAGATTATCTGAAAGGACTGCCCCAACCTTTTTATGCAAAGTTACTAACGCTCACGAATCATTATCCATTTGAAATTCCAGAGCAGTATCAGTACATTTCGCCAGGAGAGACAAATAATGAGATTGTAAACCACTATATTACGACCGTTCGTTACTTAGATGAAGCACTCAAATCTTTTATCACGAACTTAAAAGAAAGTGGCCTTTATGACAACACAATAATTGTGATGTATGGTGATCATTATGGATTATCAGAAAGTTATTATGAGGATTTAGCGATATTACTTCAGGAAGAAGAAATTACATTAAATCGACACTTAGATTTACAACGCGTGCCATTTATTATTCATTTGCCGAATCAAGAAGAAGGAGAAGTGGTTTCTACGGTTTCAGGACAGATTGATATGAAACCGACACTTTTAAATTTAGTTGGATTACCAGTGAATGCGTACATCAATTTTGGACAGGATTTATTTGCCGCTGATCGTCGTGAATTGATTGTGTTACGAGATGGAAGTTTTATTGGAAGTGAGTATCGATATGCTGATTCAACATGCCTACGTTCTGATTCAGGTGAGTTGGTTGATCAAAGTTTTTGTGAGTCACTAGAAAAGGTGGCTGTACAAGATTTATACTATTCTGATTTGATTTTGAATAAGGATTTATTAAGATTCCAATAATCAGATTAAAAAACTGAGCATTCTCTTGTTTTCGACATAAAAAAGATGATAAAATAACACCATAATTGACATAATAGGTGGTGGGATTTGGTGAAAAAAACAAGTATTAGTTTTGGAGTTTTAATAGTGTTAGTGGTACTCAGCGGATATTTTATTTGGGGAGATTTTAATTTACAAGTGAATGCCCATGATACATATGATGTCATGCAAGGAGAAACGGATGGAGATGTCATCCAAGCTGAGACTAAAATTATTAATCTTTCTCGATTAGAACAGTTCTATAAACAGGTGAAGCGAAATAATGATGATCATATTACAGTTGCCATTCCCCAATCAAGCCAAAAATATGAGTTATATGAGTTACATGTTTCAAATGGAAAGTTAAAGCTTTACTATGATATTATTGAAGATGGCCAAGGAAGAAAAGAGTATAAAGTGAAGGTTTATGATTCAATGAAGAAAATTTATAAGCAAGACCAGGTCACTTATATTTTAATTAATGGTCAAGAAGAACGTTCGTTTTTATCATATAATCTGAAATAATGATGTGGGCAATGAGCCAAACTAATCCTAGAAATCTTCGTTTAAAAATAAATGAAGACTAGGATTTTTTATTGCAAAACGATAACGTTTCAAAGGAAGTAAGAGGTGAAACGCTTGAATCAATTATTAAAAGATAAACTATCTTTATTACCGATGAATCCTGGGTGTTACTTAATGAAGGATGCTAAGGGTCAAGTCATTTATGTGGGAAAAGCTAAACGTTTAAAAAATCGTGTCAAATCCTATTTTACAGGTTCACATAATGGAAAAACGGCACGTTTAGTTCGTGAAATTGTCGATTTTGAATATATTATCACATCGAGTGAACTTGAAGCGCTCGTCTTAGAAATCAACTTAATCAAAAAATACGATCCCAAATATAATATAATGTTAACGGATGATAAGCACTATCCATATATTAAAATTACGAATGAAACCCATCCACGACTCGTAACAACACGAAAAATAAAAAAAGATGGTGGAAAGTATTTTGGACCTTATCCAAATGCAACGGCAGCTAATGAAACGATTCGTTTATTAAATAAATTATATCCATTAAGAAAATGTCATACGATTCCGAAAAAAGTTTGTCTCTATTATCATATTCACCAGTGCTTAGGACCGTGTGAATATGAAATCCCGACCCAAGATTATAAACCGTATATTGAGGAAATTTCCCGCTTCTTAAAAGGTGACTATTCAAAGGTAAAAGCCGATTTAGTGAAACGAATGGAAGCAGCAGCTGAAAATTTAGAGTTTGAGCGTGCTAAAGAATATCGCGATTTAATCTTTCATATTGAAGCAACCGTTGAAAAGCAAAAGATGACATTAAATGATTTTATTGATCGAGATGTCTTTGGTTATGCTGAAGTTGAGGGACGAGTCTGCGTTCAGGTCTTTTTTATTCGTCAAGGAAAAGTGATTGAGCGTGAAGTATCGATTTTTGATGGAATCGATGATGTCGAAGAAGCAGTGCTAACGTTTATTGGACGCTTCTATCAAAGTAATAATACCTTAAAGCCAAAAGAAATCTTTATTCCTTCAACATTAGATCAAGAGTTATTGTCTCAGTTGCTTGATGTGAAAGTGATGGTTCCAAAACAGGGAGATAAAAAAGAACTTGTTGATTTAGCGATGAAGAACGCAGAGATGGCGCTCAATGAAAAACTTCAATTGATTGAAAAGCAAGAAGAACGTACGTTAAAAGCCGTTGAAAAATTAGGGGAGTTGTTAAGTCTTCCAACGCCCCATCGAATTGAAGCCTTTGATAATTCTCATCATCAAGGAATGGATACCGTTTCGGCAATGGTTGTGTTCACGGATGGTCGTCCAGATAAGAAAGAGTATCGTAAATATAAAATTACGACGACGTCAGAAGGTGACGATTATCAAGCGATGAAAGAGGTTATTTATCGTCGTTACTTCAAAGTACTTAATGAAGGATTACCAGCTCCAGATTTAATCGTCATTGATGGTGGAAAAGGACAAGTGAATGTTGCGATGGAAGTACTTGAATCATTAAATCTATCTATTCCGGTTGTGGGATTGGTTAAAGATGAAAAGCATCGAACAGCGTTTTTACTTGATGGCCGTGATATGGAAGAAATTAATTTAAAGAAAAAAGGTCGAGCAAATGTTTTCAATTTATTAACCCGTATTCAAGACGAGGTTCACCGCTTTGTTTTAAGTTTTCATCATCAAACGGCACAAAATCGTCAATTAACATCGATTTTAGATGAGATTCCAGGCATTGGACCTAAACGAAAACGATTATTAATTCAAAATTTTGGATCACTTGAAAAGATGCTAGAAGCAGATGACTCAGCCTATGAACAACTTGGATTTGCTCCAGAACTCATTCGTCGTGTGAAACTATTTATTGGAGAAGAACTACAGAAAAAACAATAACAATTCGCACGGTTTTGACTGATTAAGTGGCACTAATCATGACTTGATACATAAGATATACTAGATACGGTGGCAATAACCGTCGTATCAACGAGGATAATGACTACCTCAAAAGAATAGGGGGTAGAAAGGTTGAACAAAGGTCAGTCAATTTTAACGAAGAGAGAACAAGAAATTTTCGACTTACTCGTTCACAATATGACTACGGGTGAAATTGCTGAGGAGTTGAAAATTAGCGAAAAAACGGTTAGAAATCATATTTCAAATGTGATCTTAAAACTTAACGTCAAAGGACGCTCACAGGCGATTATTGAGCTATTAAGATTGGGTGTCATTAAACTATAAAAATCACCACCTTTAAAGGTGGTTTTTTTACGTATTTTTATATCAAGTCATTATTAGTTATTCGATTGTTGCTTAGGTAAGTGTATGATAAAATAAGGTTATCATTGTTAGGTGGAGGAATTTTAATGACGTTGGGACAGTTTTTTCAATTATTAAGTCTAGTGATGCTTGTTGTTATTTTAGGACTTGGAAATCAAATGGTGACATGTATTGCGCTTCATATCATTTTGATTGTATTTTTATATGGATTCGGTGTGCTACTCGATCGAATGAAACAAATTTTAGATTTATTAAAACAACAGCAAACTAGTAATGGTCAATAGTTATCACTGTTTTAATTTTTTATAAAAGATGGGTTGGGAGGTGCTAGCCAGTCATAAAGCTAATTATTCAAAGCATATAATAGATTATTAATCAACAAATGCTATCCCTTTTTGAAATAGATGAGCTTCATGGAATGACGACTAGATTTAGGAGTTAAATGTGGTAGTTATTGTAGGTTAAGCTTTGAAATCATCAGCCAGATTTAAAATTTTATCTATATGTAAAGCGAAAAAACTAGATATTTCAAGTTAAGCTTATTTCTTAAAATACTTGGATATTAAGACGGACTATAGTAACGATGGATCATGGACCATTTCTAACCGAAATGAATCCACCACTGATAGGGCTTAAAATTTTCCCTATAGAAAATTTATCGTGACGTATATAAATTTACGTCATTAATGACGTCGAAAAAAATGATTACTCAGAGGTTGTGAGAATATAAAAAAATAATGTGCGAGTAGATTAAAGGGAGAAAGTGTATTATAATAATATAGAATGATGAAGATTTAAACTTCAGTAATTTTAAAGAAAAAAGTTTAAGGCATCATGTAGATATGATGAAACTGTTTGATGGAAGTGGTCAGAATGCTCGGACATACCGGAGTGATTTTAAAAATAAATTTAGACGAACATAAAATCTTAATGAATGAGACGTGGTTTTCATTCGACCCTAAGCTAACGGTATCAACGTCCATGATTGGACAGTCCGTGCAATATAGCTTAAGTGGGAAGAAGAAAATTAATCATCTTGAGTTAACGATGCAAAAATGTAAAGAATTAAAAGGGAAAATTCAATCATTGAATTTATCGATTCCGCGTATTTCGTTACATACAGGTGGGCAATTGATTCATTTTTATATTACGCCCAAACATTTTAATGTTATTAAATATCAATATAAACCTGGAGATTTTCTTCAGTTTACGTATAACCCAATGGAATTCAAAATTGGAAAATCTAGTTATTTTGCGATTACAGCGATTAAAAACGAAAATCGTAAGAAAGCTGAAAATCCTCAAGTTATTAAGCACGAATTAAGACAAACAATTAATACGTTATTAGATTCGAACTATTATGCCTTTTTAGATTTAGAGTTTTCGATGAGTGGTCCTGAATACCGAGGGATGAAGTTTCACCCTGAAATTATTCAATTCGGTTTAATCATTGCAGATGCAGAAGGAAATCTAGTAGAGAAATTCTCTGCTTATGTGAAACCAACCTTATTCCCGCATGTTTCAGGAAAAACACAAGAATTCTTAAAAATTACCGAATCAGCGATAGCTTATGGAATGAGCTATCAAGACTTCTATGATTATATTAAAGAAGTTATTGCACGATATAACCCAATCTTCTTGGTTTGGGGAGTTTCAGATGGTTTCATTCTAGAAAACTCTTATTTATTAAATCAGGTTGAGCCTTTATTTGAAACCGATCAACTTATTGATTTACAACGTGTTCATCGACAATATTACCAAATTGGTCAAGATATTGGACTATATAATGCCATTAAAAGTTATGAAATTTTTACGGGGACACAAATTCATGATGCGATTGTGGATGCGCTTGTTTTACATAATATTTTTTATAAATTTAAATCAATTATTTTATCGAATGAGAAATATCCATTTAAAGAAAACTATCAAAATATCATGAATAATCGCTAACCATGCAACGAACAAGATAATTTTTATCGAATGATTTAAAGAATTGACATCTATTCTCGACTCTTTAGATAACTTGCGGTAAAGGTTATCTTTTTTTTTACCCCTTCATATAGTAGCTATATATTTAAGAAGAGGTGAAAAGAAATGGAAACGAAATGGGTAAAAAAATTAACATTACCAGTCCTCGCAATGTTGTTTATTTATTATGCTAGTAGATCTGAAGATCCTGCAGCAAGAAACCTAGTCAATACGATGAGTGAACAAACATCGCAAGAACAAATCGTCTATTCGTCAGAAGAGTATTATGCAGTTTATGCCTTACATGAGTCAGACAATCTTGTCAAAACATACGTAAAAAAAGGTGAAGAAAGTAATCCAATTCAAGCAATATTTGAAATCTTAACAACTAAATCAAATCAGCTGCCTGTTGGAACCACTTCTTTAGTCTCACCTACGGCTACTTTAAATGATTACCACTTAGAAAATGGGGTCCTGACACTGAATGTCTCACCGGAATTTTTAGATTATACAGCTGATGAAGAACAAGATTTGTTATCTTCTCTTGTTTGGACGTATACTGAATTAGTTGATGTCGATAAAGTGAAGTTTGAGATTGATGGGGAACCTGTGTCTAATTTAAATGGAACATTGCCAGTCAGTCGTGGACTTGACCGATCAATGGGAATTAATTTAGAATTAGATACAACAAACTTTGATGAAACGCAGCTTGTGACGCTTTATTTTGTAACAGATGATAGTAAAGATGGATTGCTAGTTCCAGTCACACGTCTTATTCCAGCTTCAACTGATCCAGTTACTTATGCTATCTCTGCTTTAATTCAAGGGCCTGTGAATCAAAATTATGTGAGTGTTTTTGATCAAGAGACGACATTATTGAGTGATCCAGTCATTAGTGATGGATTAGTTTCATTAAATTTCAGTTCTGAGTTATACTATGACAGTCAACAAACAAAAGTTTCATCAACGATGTTAAAACAATTGGTGATGACATTAACGGAATTAGATGATATTGAAATGGTTTCGGTTTCAATCAACGGAAACATTAAAGTGATGGATGAGGTAGATCATTCTATTGCGGTACCAACGAGTCGATTCGATTTTGAATCATTAATTGAAGCCCAATAAAAAAGAGATTATGTTATAATAGGGGATGAAAGTTTTAATCAAGTAAGGTGATAAATATGAGAGCAAACGAACGTAAGAATAATGAACTAAGATCGGTAGAATTTATTCCCCATTATATAATTAATCCTGAAGGAGCCGTCCTTGTCTCATTCGGAAATACAAAAGTAATCTGTACGGCAACCATTGAACATAAGTTACCGCCATTTATGCGTGGACAAGGAAAAGGTTGGATTACAGCTGAATATTCAATGTTACCACGCGCAACTAATACACGTAATATTCGTGAAGCAGCACGCGGAAAAGTGAGTGGCCGTACGATGGAAATCCAACGTTTAATTGGTCGCTCACTTCGTGCAGCTGTTGATTTAGAAAAATTAGGAGAACGTACAATTTGGATTGATTGTGATGTGATTCAAGCCGATGGTGGAACACGTACTGCATCGATTACAGGAGCAATGGTAGCGATGAAATTAGCCTTTGATAAATTAGTGGCTGATGGAACGATTGCTGAGTCCCCATTAAAAGAATATTTAGCCGCCATTTCGGTTGGAATTTTAAATGGTGAAGTCATTTTAGATTTAAATTATGAAGAAGATTCAGCAGCTGAAGTGGATATGAACGTGATTATGACAGAAAGTGGTCAATTTGTTGAAATTCAAGGAACAGGTGAGGAAGCAACGTATTCTCATGCACAGTTACTTGAAATGTTAGACGTAGCAAGTCAAGGAATTCAACAATTAATCGCGATGCAAAAACAAATTAGCTAAGGAGTCTAGAGAATGAAAGAAGTTATTATTGCTACTAAAAATGCTGGAAAAGCTAAAGAATTTGAACACATTTTCAGTCAATATCATATTACTGTCAAATCGTTACTTGATTTTGAAGAAATCGAAGATATCGTAGAAGACGGAGAAACGTTTGAAGAGAATGCCTTAATTAAGGCGCGTGCAATTGCGAAACAATTTAATCAAGTTGTGATTGCTGATGATTCAGGTTTAGAAGTCGATGCACTTCATGGACGTCCTGGCGTTTATAGTGCGCGTTATGCAGGAGAAGGCCGCGATGATCAAGCGAATATTAAAAAAGTATTAAGTGAGTTAGAAGGTATTCCAACTGAACAACGTGGGGCTCGCTTTGTTTGTGCATTAGCTTTAGTGACACCTGAAGGAGAGGAGTCAGTCGTTCGTGGAACGTGTGAAGGACAAATCTTGACAGAGTGTTTAGGAAGTGAAGGGTTCGGATACGATCCAATCTTCTACTTACCGGAACTTGAAAAGACAATGGCACAAATTCCGAAGCATCAAAAGAATGTATTAAGCCATCGTGCGGATGCCTTTGCGAAATTACAAACTATTTTAATGAATTTAGTGTAGAGGGATGAGCCATGAAAATCGTAGTTGTTAGTGATAGTCATGCGGATGTAAAAAGTTTAAAACTCATTCGTGAGCGCCATTTACACGACGCAGATTTATTTATTCATTGTGGAGATTCTCAGCTCATGAGTAATCATCCGGACATTCAAGGTTACTTAACCGTACGTGGAAATTGTGACCTCGATCAGCAGTATCCTCTTCATCGTGTTGAGAAACTCAATCATCGAGAAACCTTATTTATGACACACGGACACCAGTATGATGTTAAATATTCAATGCAACGTCTTTACTATAAAGCTTTAGAAGTTGGAGCTAGCATCGTTTGCTATGGCCACTCTCATTGTATAGGAGCAGAAATGAATGAAGGCATTCTCTTCTTAAATCCCGGAAGTGTCGTTTTACCGCGCAATACAAAAGAGAAGACGTATGCCATTATTACAGCTGAAACTGATGAGTTAGAGGTCATTTATTTAGAGGTAAGCACAGGCGATGCCTTGATTCGCCAAACATTTAATCGTTAAGAAGAAAGGTAGGGGATCTAATGCCAGAACAAACTTACCAATACTATTTAAATCAAAAAACAGTGGCTGCACACTATTTAGAGCTCGGGAATGTTTCAAAAGCATTAGAACATTTTATTAATGCCTACCAAACACCCTTTGGAATAGAGGATTTAGATTTAATGCTTGAATTAGCTTTTTTATATGATGAAGTTGATGAGCAGAAAAACGCCATTCAGCTCTTTTATGACATGATTAAATTAGATCCAGAGTTTCCAACCTCTTATTATGGATTAGCGACGATTTATGATGATAATGAAGATTATGAGAAAGCCATTTATTACTACAAAAAAACAATTGAACTTGATCCGAATTATGAAGCTGCACATTTTTTCTTAGCTAATATCTATGATGAATTAGGAGAAAATGAAAAAGCTATTTATCATTATGAGAAAACGATTGAAATTGAGCCAGCCTACTATTATGCCTATATTAACTTAGGATGTATCTATGAGGCTGAAGATAAAAACTTAAAAGCTTATCATTATTTCTATCGTGCGCATCAAGTCGATCCAGCCGATTACATGGCACTGTTTAATTTAGGTGTGGCCTGCCGAAAATTAGGACAAATTAAAGAATCTATTCGCTATTATCGTAAATCATTAAACAGCAATCCAGAGTATTCATTTACATACTTAAATTTAGCTATTTTATATAAAGAAGTATTTGAAGATTATCAAGAGAGTATCGCGTTATATACCGAGGGGATTAAATATAATCCTGAGGTTTCAGTTCTTTATTATAACCGTGCGTGTTGCTATGCCCTATTACACGAGAATGAAAAGGCGTTAGAAGATATTAAATTTTCAACTCAATTAAGTCCTAGTTTAATTGAGTATATGAAAACAGATAATGAATTGGCTGACATTAGACAAATGCCAGAATATCAAGCGATTTACAACGAATAACAAAAAAGACAGCTCCTTCTGCAGCGGGAGCTGTCTTTTTTATGTTAAGTTTAAATAATAGGTGTGGATAAGTTTGAGGGCGTATAGTAAAATAAGGAATCTACTGAAGGGGGAGATTTTATGAAACTTAAACAAACCGAATTAACAGAAGAGTTCGCGAAGCAAATTTGTACTTGGTGCTATGAAGCACCTTACGATCTTTATAATTTATCATCATGGGAAGAGATGTGTGAGGAAGGGTGGGTCCAAAGATTAAGATCTTAGGTATCTTCCATTGGTAGGGCTTAAATAATTTGTTTATAAAAGTTAGTTGGTTTTGTCAATTTATTAAATGAAGATGAGCATGTCTTCTTTGGGATTGGTGTTCATCCAGATTACTGCTCGAAGGGAATCGGTCAACAAATTATTGCATTGGCTAAGCAAGAAAGTATCCGTCGTTATGGCCAGAAACCGCTACATCTAGAAGTTCGTACTTGGAATAAACGTGCCATTCGTTGTTATGAAGCTCAAGGATTCAAAATTATCGCTACAAAGACACAAACGACCTCATTAGGAACTGGCGAGTTTTACGAATGAAACTTTATTGAAGCTCTGATTATTAATGAATTAGTCTCATGTTTACACAACGTGACCGTTATCTTAAGTAAAAAAGAAATAATTAGCATTTAAGGATTAACAGAAGAGATGAGATAATAGAATGTTACAGGAGGGGAATAGGATGGATTTAACCTTTAAAACAAAAGAAGGACGCTTTAATTATCGAGTGGCGGGGGTTATGATTCATGAAAATAAACTACTCATCATGAAAGATCATCGTGCTCCTTATTATTATTTACCAGGTGGACGTGTGAACCTTCATGAAACGAGTACATGCGCTATTTTACGCGAAATCAAAGAAGAACTTCAAGTAGAGGGAAAAGTTAATCGTTTGCTTTGGATTCATGAAAACTTTTTTTACGAACAAATATTAAATGAGCCGTTTCATGAAATTTGCTTTTATTACCTTATCGATTTACCAAAAGAATTTTTAGAAAGTAGTCCCAATCATTTTGTAATGGAAGAGCATAAGGATCGGTATTTGTCTTTTGATTGGATACCATTAAGCCGACTTGATCAGGTGATAATTTACCCAGAATTTTTAAAAGAGGCTATTTATCAATTACCAGAAATCCCTAAACATATCATGACTTATGATAAAAAATCATAATAGGTGTGGATAACTTACTGTAATTCACATTATATTCCAAACGTGGTATACTGATTAAAATTATAAAGAGAGAAGGAATGTAAATGTTAGCTCATAAAGGAACACAACGGATTGAAACAGAGCGTCTGGTTTTAAGACCGTTTAAGTTATCCGATGCTAATGATATGTTTAAAAACTGGGCAAGTGATGATGAGGTGACAAAGTATTTGACATGGCCGACGCATTCATCTATTGAAGTTAGCCAAATGATTATTGATTCATGGGTGGCAGCCTATGAAGACAGTCGCTATTATCAATGGGCAATTGAGCTGAAAGAGAATCATCAGGCCATCGGAAGTATTAGTTTAATGAACGTAGATGATGAAAAGGAATGTGGTGAGATAGGATATTGCATTGGACGTCGGTATTGGAACCAAGGAATCGTAACAGAAGCTTTTCAGGCACTCATCCCCTTTTGTTTAAATGAGATTGGCATTGAACGGTTAGTGGCACGTCATGATGTCAATAACCCAGCTTCAGGTCGTGTCATGCAAAAATGTTTTTTAACTTATGAAGGAACACTGCGTAAAGTAGAGAAAAATAGTCAAGGAGAATTTATCGACTGTTGCTACTACTCTATCTTGAAAGATGAGTATCCGTGTTCAAAATAAAAGGAGGGATAACACTTGCAGTGGTGGGGATGGCTTTGCTTTATCATTATGATTGCCTATTCAGGATACCCTGGACGAGTTAGAAAGCTAGAAAATCAAGTGAAGAAATTAAAGCGACAATTAAAGGGAGAGGAGAGTATGTCAAAAATTTTAAATTCATTAATCAATCAAGAGTGTATGATTAAGACAGAAGAGCTGTGGGGAAGTAATGATGGCGTTTATACTATCTTAGAGGCCGATGATGAGTGGGTGAAAATCTCATACACGACTAAAAAAGGTGAACGTAAACTCAAAATTATCCGAATTGAATCAATAGATACTATCGAACTGATTCAAAAAAGTGAATCACTCTAATCTGATAGTTCATTCAGTTTTGGGATGAATTAAAAATTTTATTTAAAGATATGATGATTTTTATAGTCATACTTTTTATTGCTCTATCAAGCTGTTTTACTATTATTTTCATGTTAAGACTCCGTTATTTTTCGATACTTTTTGCGACATATTATCACATTAAGCTAATATATGAAAAATGATCAATAAAATCTTGAACTTTAATTAAATATAACAAAAAAAGACCAACAAAATTGGTCTTTTTAACTATTTTTTCAGGCACATGAAGTTCATCATGCGTCCTGTTTGATTATTTTTACGGAAGCTATAGAATAAATCTTCATCTGTGTAAGTACAATAAGAAGTCATCACGATATTTTCAGCTGGAACCCCTTCGTGAATGGCTTGTTTATAGTTTAATAATTTAGGGTCAAATTTATATTGTCCATTTCCTAATTCAATAAATGTTTCATCCCAACCCTCAACTTTTGATTTTTTCACTTCATTAATCACGGTATCATCCACGCGGTAAGCATCACGCCCAATGCATGGACCAATCGCCACATAAATATCAGTCGCATCAATCTGTTCAACCTCTTTTAAAGTACGTAACATTTCATGCATCATGCCATCTACTGTCCCACGCCATCCTGCATGAGCGACTCCAATTAATTCATGTTTAGGGGCATAGAAGTAAAGAGGAGTACAGTCCGCATAGAACGTCGCTAACACAACGTCTTTTTCTGTTGTATATAATCCATCTGTCGCTTTAATTCCAGATTCAAAACTATGAACACCAGCTCCTAAATCAGCTGATGTCACTTTATGAACAGCGGTTGTATGCATCTGTTCTGCAAATACCCATTTTTCTAATGGCATCTCAATCGCATCAGCAACCACTTGACGATTTTTTAAAACGGCTTCTGGTTCATCTCCAACATGATAAGCAATATTTAAGCCTTCAAATTTATCAATCGATGTTCCACCCTTAATTGTCGTAAATCCAGCAATTAAATTCTCATTTTTATTCATCCATGATTCAATGAACAATAGATTTTCCTTTAAAATAAATGGTTCTTTCATCATATCACCTCATCATTATTATAACAGAGCACAAGAAAAAGATGTAAAAAAAGATAAACTCTTCACATAGATTCCCTTCATTAGGTTAAACTAATAAATAATTAATCATGAAGAGGAATAAAGTTATGAAAAAGAAAAATACAACCTTTGCCGTCATTGGATGCGGACAATTTGGAGGAAGTGTCGTTTCAGAGTTAGCTAGCCAAGGAGCAGACGTCATTGCCATTGATCGAAATGAAGATGTAATAAAAAATATGTCAACATTGCGACACATACTATTGTCTTAGATTCAACCGATGAAGAATCATTAAGAAGCATCGGAATTCGTAATGTTGACCACGTGATTATTGGAATCGGTCAAGATATTCAAGGAAGTATCTTAACAGCTCTTTTATTAAAAGAAATTGGCGTCAATAAAGTAACAGTGAAAGTTGTGAATGATTATCATAAAAAAGTCATCTTAAAGATTGGTGTAGATAACGTCATTCAGCCTGAAAAAGATACTGGGAAGCGTCTCGCACATCAAATGCTTTCAGACCGGATTCTAGATTATATTGTCTTAGCAGATAACTACAGTATCATTGAAATCCTAGCTGTTGGACCAGTGATTGATCATACATTGATAGAATTAAATATTCCCACACGATTTAGGATTAATATTACCGCGATTAAACGCCAAAATAGTATTATCGTTCCACAAGCAAATACCTCAATTATTACTGGTGATAGATTACTTGTTATCGGTGAAAACAAAGATTTAACTGAATTTAATCATTGGTTATTAGATGACTAATCTAAAAAAATAGACTTCCAAATGGAAGTCTATTTTTATTACTACGTTTTTTATCAGATGCTTAAGCACTTTGATTTCATTCACATAGATTGTAGTATAAATCATGTAAGAAAAATAATAATCTATCTCTTTGTTATCTCAATCAGTGATCTACGGTTAAATCAATGATAAACTAAAAGATAGGTAACTAATCGCCAATTGGCACATATAGTTGAGAGTAAAAGGTGATGATTAGTTTGAAAAAGTGAGCTTGATTAAAGATACTATTTATGCTGCTGATTTAAAACACGCACAAAAACTCTACAATAATAGCATAGAAAAATTCGTCTAATCATGTTAAAATAATCTAGAATATAAAAAATTGATCCGTGGTGATCAAAATAAATCGTCGACCTTCAAGTGAAAAAGGGACGACCAATAATAAAGAGGGATTTTTTATGGACAAGAAAGATACAACATTTGCCGTCATTGGGTGTGGACAATTTGGTGGGAGTGTCGTTGAAGAATTAGCTCGTCAAGGAGCAGACGTCTTAGCGATTGATTGTAATGAAGAAGTGATTAAAAAATATGTTAACATTGCAACACAAGCCATTATTTTAGATTCAACAGATGAGGAAGCATTAAGAAGTATCGGAATTCGTAATATTGACCACGTGATTGTGGGAATTGGGCAAAATATTCAAGCAAGTATCTTAACAGTTTTACTGCTAAAAGAAATTGGTGTGAATAAAGTAACCGTAAAAGTTGTGAATGATTATCATAAAAAAGTAATTTTAAAAATTGGAGCTGACTCAGTCATTCAACCAGAAAAAGATACAGGAAAACGTCTAGCACATCAAATGTTATCCGACTTTGTTTTAGATTATTTAGTGCTATCAGATACCTATAGTATCGTTGAATTACTAGCAGCGGGACCTATCATTGGTCAAACCTTAATTGATTTAAATATTCCTCAACGTTTTGGTATCAACATTGCTGCTATTAAACGTAACTATAACATCGTCGTTCCACAAGCGAACACAGAAATTAAAGAAGGCGATGTCTTATTAGTCATTGGAGAAAATAAAGATATCAGTGAATTTGATCACTGGCTTTTGCATAGCTAAAAGAGTTCATTTATGGACTCTTTTTTTACTCTCTATGTTAAAACACAAACAAGTGGTTAATTGATATTATTGTGGATCAATTTAATCGAATAAAAACATAATAGAGCCTTTAATTAAAGCACTTGTTCATTGCACCCGCTACTAATTTATCCTTTTTAGTTAATCAACAACTCATCCATTCATTTGATAGCGCACATTAGTTCATCTTCTTCTAATCTAGGAGCATTTAAAGTTTATCAAAATTATGAATATGGTGTGGAAAAAAAGTGAAAAATATATACTGTACACAAAAAAATAAAGAACTAACAAGCAGATTATGATATACTAACTTCATTATCAAAATTAGTTTCAAGATTCAAGCGAGGGATAGATATGACATTCAAAAAAGTAGGCTTAATGGTTTCAGCATTACTTGTCACAGTAGGATTAGCTGGGTGTGGAGCAGCCAATTTACCAGAAGGTGACGTTAAAATCGTGAATCAAGAAGTATCAGGAGTTATTGGATTATTATTAGAGTCAGCAGATTATGGACCAAACCAAAGTACTGTTGCATCCATGCTTTTACCAACTGGATCATCTTATGACATTAACATGACAGTTGAACAATATGAAAATGGTGAATTAGTCAATACGATTGATATTCCGACGTATACAACAGAAACAATGGAGAAAAACTCAATTGTTCATATGATCTTAAACATCGGACAAGGTGATGTAAAATCAATTTTCTCTATTGCGGAAGTCGATAAAGAAAAAACAACAAACGATAAAAATCCAGAATATAAAGCAGTAAAAACAGATGCACCGGCTATCAACTTTGAAAACCGTGTGGCTATTGAACAATATGGTGGAGCATTAAATCAAGATGTTGTTTTAGCAGCTTATACAACAGGTGGATCAGCTGCCATTAATCTCGAAACATATCAAGATGAGGTGGCAAACTACAATACAGTATCTGTTGTTAAGGCCAATATTACTCAAAAATAAAACAAAAGCGTTGCTATTTTTAGCAACGCTTTTTCTGTTAAAGCTACTTAAAAAACGAAAGAAAAAAGCTCTCACCGAAAGATGAGAGCCTAATGATTAAATCTCCATAATGATTGGTAAAATCATTGGACGACGTTGTGTTTTATTAAATAAGAATGGTGAAACCACATCACAAATCGCTGACTTTAATTCCTCAGTTGAGAAATGTTTTGAAGATTGTAATTTATGTAAAACAACTTCGCGAACAGCAATCTCCGTATTTTTAATTAAATCTTCAGATTCTTTCATATAAACGAATCCACGAGAAACGACATTTGGTCCGTTTAATAAACGTTTTTCAGAGCGTTTAATTGAAACCGCCACAATAACAAGACCATCTTCTGATAAAATTTTACGATCACGGATAATTTCAGTTCCGACATCTCCTAAACCACTATTATCAGTATAAACCGTTCCTGATGGAACACGGCCTGCCAAGCGAGCACCATGTTGATTAAACGCTAAGACTTCACCATTATTCATCACGAAGCAATTCTCTTCAGGAACACCACATTGCATTCCAAGTTGAGCATGGACACTTAACATACGATATTCCCCGTGAATTGGTAAGAAGTATTTTGGACGCATTAAGCTTAACATTAATTTTAACTCTTCTTGTCCTGCATGACCTGATGTATGAATATCCGTTAATGGGCTATGAGTAATAACTTCAGCTCCAGCACGGTATAACGCGTTAATCGTACGACCAACACTTAAAGCATTTCCTGGAATTGGTGAAGATGAGAAAATCACTGTATCACCTGGAATAATTTGAATTTGACGATGTGTTCCATTCGCAATACGAGAAAGCGCAGCTAAAGGCTCCCCTTGAGAACCAGTACATAAAATTGTGACTTCCTCTTGTGGTAAATGCTTAATTTCATTAGCTGAGATAAACGTATCTTCTGGACAATGAATATAACCATATTCTAAACCGATTTTAATTGTGGCTTCCATACTACGACCGAAAATGGCAATTTTACGATTCGTAGCCACACAAGCCTCAACAATCTGTTGAACACGGTGAACGTTTGATGCAAAGGTCGCAATAATAATACGCCCTTTAATCTTTTTAAACGTATCTCCTAAATTCTCTCCAACACGACGTTCAGAAATCGTGAAAATTGGTAATTCACTATTCGTACTATCTGATAAAAGACATAGGACACCTTCTTCACCTAAACGTGCCATTTTAGCATAATCTGCTGGTGGTCCGATTGGGGTAAAGTCGAATTTAAAATCTCCTGTATGAACGATGGTTCCATGAGGTGTTTTAATCGCAATCCCGTAAGAATCTGGAATACTATGATTCGTGCGGAAGAATTCAAATGTAAAGTGTTTTGATTTAATGACCGTTTCAGAATTAAACTCAACAATGTTGGCTTGACGCAATAATTTACGTTCTTCTAATTTATTTTTAATAAGTCCGATTGCTAATTTACCAGCATAAATTTTAGGAAGTTTTAATTGACGTAATAAAAATGGGATCCCACCGATATGATCTTCATGACCATGAGTAATAAATAAACCGACAATTTTATCTTGATTATCAATTAAATATTGATAATCTGGAATCACGTAATCGACTCCTAATAAATAATCTTCAGGGAACTTGATTCCCGCATCAATAATACAAATTTCATCTTTGTACTGAACACAGTACATATTTTTCCCAACTTCACCTAAACCACCAAGTGCGAAAATTGCCACATCATTTGGCTTAAAGTGAGAGCTCTTTTTACGTTGACTCATAGTACACGCCCTCTCATTAAATGTAATTGTTATTTCTTCAAAAAAAATTAATCCATTTTTACGCAAATTAATAGTTCCCTAAAACGTCTCTGGTCCTTAACTTAGTTTGGACATCCTGCTAACATTATAACACGAGATTCATAAAAGGTCGAAAAAATAATCTTCAAATCAAAATCTTATTAAAGTCTACAACCAACATTACTTATTATACCATTACATCGGGTCAATATAACAGATTAGGACTTGAAATTATGTAATAAATTTACTATGATGAATGAAACAGTACAAAATTTTGACATACTAACATGAAGGATGTGAGATAAGATGAAGAAAAGTTTAATTTTATTTGATATCGATGGTACACTCTTACAAAGTGACATCAATCAAATTCCAGTGAGCACGATTGAGGCCATCCAAAAATTAAAAGAAGCAGGACATGAATTAGCCGTTGCTACAGGACGTGCTTTATTTTTAGTAGACGAACGTATTAGACAGTTACCGTTTAGTACATTTGTGACGGCCAATGGACAACATATTACACATCATGGGGAAGTCGTTTATGAAAATGCCATTCCAACTGAAGTTGTTGAAAATTTAATTCAAGAAGCAAATAAATTAGAGATGGTCATTGGATTATTATCAGCCACTCGATCAACTGTCACAGGAATGAATGATGATGTGATTGAATCGTTTAAACGGGTTTCAATGCCATTACCCGAAATCATTGAAAACATTCATCAGAAAGAGGCTATTCTTCAAGCATGGTACTTCTCAGATGATTTCAAGCATCTACCTGAAACATTCAAAAACGACCTTCGTTTCGTTCCTTGGTTAAGTTTTGGAGCTGATATTGTGCCACTAAATGGATCAAAAGCTGAAGGAATTAAACAATTAATCAACCATTTATCAGAGAAGCCAGAACAAATCATTGCTTTTGGCGATGGTCATAACGACATCGAAATGTTACAACTAGCTGACATCGGAGTAGCGATGGGAAATGCAAGCGATGAAGTTAAAGCGCATGCTGACTTTGTCACAAAAAGAATCGATGAAAATGGAATCTATTATGCCTGTGAAACACTAGGTTTATTTTAATACTATATAATAAGGAAAGAAGAGGGCAATTCATCATGAGTGAACCGACGCCATTAGAATACATTGAACAACTATTAGACGAACAACGCTTTGATGAAGCAGAATCCCTGCTTCTCGAGCAACTCGATCGTCAAACAAACCTAGCCGCTGTCTATAATGCGTTAGCCATTATTTCTATTGAATCGTATCAAGATTACAGACGAGCAGAGAAGTATTATCGTCAAGCGATTACCTATCATGAAGATTCACCGACGCTATATTTTAATCTAGCAATTTTATATGAACAATTTTTAAATCAGCCGTTAGAGGCCATCACATGTTATGAAAAAGCGATTGACCTCGACCCGAAGTATGTAGATGCCTATCTCAATTTAGCTGAACTTTGCATTGATTTAAATGATGATGTTGAACTAGCTTTTAAATGTAGCGAAAAAGTAGAGGAGCTTGAGCCCGATCATGCACGTAACTTAAATAACTTAGGCTGTCTTTATATTAAATATAAGCAAGATGCAGAAACTGCTATTCCATACTTTGAAAAATCAGTGAGCTTATCAACGAATCCCGCTACAGCACTGGCCAACTTAGCGGATGCTTACGTTCGTGCTGATCGATTTGATGACGCGAAAGAAGCGTATGAAGAATCACTTCGATTAGAGCCAGACAATACACTCGTTTGTCATAACTATGCCCATATTTTAAGACATCATTTCAAAGCTTATGAAGAAGCTATTGAATATTATCGACAAGCGATTAAACTCGATCCATACTCTTTAGTTTCTTATCATGGGTTACGCTCGTTATATGCCCATGACTTACACGATCCAAAGAGTGGGGTAGAAGTCCTGATTTCAGCCTTACCTTATTTTAAAAATGAAGAAGGGCTTGTATTAGAAATCGCCAATATCTATGATTTTGAATTAGATAACCATAAACAAGCTGTTCACTACTATGAACGCGTCTTAGAGATTAACCCGAATAACCTTTTAGCGCTAAATGCACTCGCTTATTTAAATGTAGAAATTTTTAAAAATTATTTAGCGGCTTTAGATTACTATCTTCGCGTGTTAGAAATTGATGATCAAACACCAAGTACTTATGTGAATATTGGCCATCTTTACTTCTATCACTTATCAGACTATAAATCTGCTAAATTGTATTACTTAAAAGCAGACGCCTTGATTCAAAAACGAGGAACCCCAGTGAAATATGCCGGTGAATTATATTATAACCTGGGGGTAATTTATGAAAATTACTTAGCAGATGACTATCATGCGATGGAGGCTTATGAAAAAGCAGTCTCATATGGAAAAGATAAAAATGCTGAGAAAAAACTAATGACATTATACGTAAAGAAACCACAACGTGTACATTAAAAAAGACCGATGAAACATCGGTCTTTTTTTTAGAATTCTAATGGTTTTGCATTTGGGATTGGTGCTAAAGGTTGATCTTGATTAATACGATCAATGAATAAATGACCATTTAAGTGATCAATTTCATGTTGGAAGACAATTGACACATAATCACGTAAACGGAATTTAATTAGTTGACCTTTCGCATTATACCCTTGAATAGTGATGCGGCGGTAACGAGGAACTAATCCTTCAACCTCACGGTCAACAGATAAACATCCTTCACCCATTGGTAAATAAGTCATTTCTTCTGAGTAGCTAACGATTTTAGGATTAGCTAATGCTAATGAATAAAGTTTTCCTTTTTCATCTTCTGTATGCACAGCAATAATACGCTTATCTAAGTTTAACTGAGGTGCCGCTAAACCAACACTTTCACGTAATTGATACTTTTCAGCAATCTCAGGTGTTTGACTGTTAATAATAAATTGTAGCATGTCATTCATTAATTTAACATCTTCTTTGCTTAACGGGATTGGTACTTCAGTAGCTACTTGTGCTAATGTTGGATGTCCCTCGCGAATAATGTCTTTCATAGTGATCATTAAGAACCCTCCATTCTAACTTAGTTTCTATTATAACAAACAAATAGTTATTTGGCTAATGGGACAAAAAAGGAAATTAAAATAAAACAAAAGAGGTGCCGAAACACCTCTTATTTATCATAATTAATTATCTTTTCCCTTACTCACACTATTAAGAAATTAACGGCAGCAGCAGCATCCGATAATAACAAGTAAAATAAAGAGAACTAGGAAAAATGCACATCCATTACCAAAATTATTTTCTCCACAGCACATTTTACATACCTCCTTGTTTGTAAACCTAATATATAATACGCTGTTTGATTAATTTCGTTCATCATTTCTAATGAATTAGAATGATTCATTTATGAATTAATAGCCACAACCGCATCCGCCGCAACCACAGCCACCACATCCGAAGCCACAACCGCAACCACAGAGGATGATTAGAATAAAGAGAACTAAAATGAAAGCACAGCAACATCCACCGAAACCGCAACCTCCACCACATCCTCCTCCATATCCTGCAACTGGTACGACAGGTACGCAAGGTTGAGCACAGCCATAACCTACTCCATTGTAATACATGAGTAATTCCTCCTTTTTATTTAGGGCTCACTATATCATACGTAAGAGGAAGTAAAAGGTTAGTGCAAACTAAATCATTCAAATAAAAATGATTAAACGGACCAAGTCACTACATGCCCCTCTAAAAGAGGGAGGGGCACTTAATTAGCGCCCACAACCACAGTTGTTATTAAATCCATCGCAACCTCCGCCGTTGAAGCATCCACAACCACAGATGATCGCTAACAAGATGAATAACACTAAGATGAAGGCAAATCCGCCACAACCTCTACCACAGTTATTTAACACTGGTGCTACTGGAGCACAAGGTGCATAGCAATTATATCCATAATTATACATATATATTCTCCTTTCATTCTGTTGACTTCAAGATATCATACGCAAAAATGTCGACAGTGGTTAATAAATTTTAGGAAAAAGACATATTTTTAATCATTGATAAAAATAAAAAGGCTCTCGGAAGAGAGCCTTTACCCCACTATATGTCATTTAACTCAGTGAATTGGATGGATTAGCATCCACAACCGCATCCGCCGTTTCCGCAACCTCCACCGAATCCAAATCCACCACAGCTACAAATGATTGCTAATAAGATGAATAATACTAAGATGAAAGCGAAACCGCAACCTCCGCCATATCCAGCACCTCCACCATAGTTAACTCCAGAATAGCAAGGTGTATAGCAGTTATATCCATAATTATACATTTAAATTTCCTCCTTTAGATGATTACCTCAATATATCATACGTAATACGCTCAAAATGGTTAATATTTTTTATTAATCATTTTTGACGATTCAATCAGTTTACAAAGGATGATTTAGAATCCAAAACCGCAGCCAGTATTGTTTCCACCGAATCCACCACAACATCCGATGATCGCTAATAGAATGAATAATACGAGGATAAGAGCAAAATTGTGACCTCTTCCATTAGCAGTAGGTACTTGATAAGCAACAGGTGCATATCCACCATAACCATATCCACCAATATATCCTCCGTAGTTATAGTTACATCCTGTTCCGTAATTGTACATCATTTATCCCTCCTTCATTCCTGATTACACTGTATTATACGCTCGAATTCAAAGTTGGTTCATGCTAAATACCTAATTGTTGTCGAAAGATAAAGTTTTTTTAAAGCCCTAATCGTGATAGAATATTATTACAGCATATGTAGTTATTTACATTAGGAGGAGAGGTTGGATGAATTTTAAAAAAAATAGAATTAAAAAAAAGCCACTTCAAATATTAAAGGATTATAGTACTGATTTCTTTGAACGTATAAAGGGAATAGATCGAATCACCTTAATTCTAGTCGCCATCTTATTTGGAATAGGTCTAATCATGGTATATAGTATTACGAGTATTTCTATCTATAACGGAGTAAAGGGCGATCCCTCTAATTTATTTATAAAAACATTAATTATGGGGATTGCAGGAATGATAGCAATGTTATGTGTTATAGCGATTCCATATCGTACTTTGAAAAATTTAAGTATATTGGCAGCTATTTTCTGTCCACTTATTTTAGTCGTGACTTTTTTATTTGCAGGAGGATCTGAGAATTCAGATGTAAAGAGTTGGTTCCAAATTGGATCCTTCAAATTACAACCTGCAGAATTTGTAAAGATTGGTATGATCATGGCAGTCGCTTGGTTAGTAGATCATCGTGTGAGAAAAGGAACCTATTATTTAAAAACGTGTAAAGGGATTAATTGGTCTATTACTTGGCAAAGCTTTATTTTTGTCATCTGTTACATTGGATTATGTACTGGTTTAGTCTTAATTCAACCAGATTTCGGATCAGCTCTTATTATTGGATTTATAGGCCTGATTATGTTTTTATCGACAGGGGTTAAATGGAAAGCGTTTAAACCTATCTTTTACTTCGGAGTATGTTTATTAGTAATAGGATTTATCATCATGTCAAAAGTATTTCCTTATCAATTAGAGCGTTTTGCTGTCTGGAAAGATCCATTTAATCATGCTAAAGGGTTCCAAAATGTCATGGGATATACAGCGATTGCTTTAGGTGGAATGACCGGCGTAGGGGTTGGAAATAGTACACAGAAATATGGTTATGTGTTAGAACCTCACAATGATATGATCTCAACGATCTTAGCAGAAGAATTAGGGGTATGGATGATTTTAGTCGTTATGGTCATTTATTTTTTCATTGCGATGCGTTGCTTCTTCACAGCTATCAAGTGTAAAGAGCTCTATGGCTCAATTGCAAGTATTGGTATTGGAGCTATTTTCTTAGTACAACCCCTTATTAACTTAGGTGGAGCAAGTGGAGCATTTCCATTAACTGGGGTAACCTTGCCATTTATTAGTTATGGAGGTTCCAGTTTAGTTTCTCTTTTCATAGGAATTGGTATTTACCTGAATATTTCAATGGAAAGAGCTGCTAAAGAAAAAAAATTAAAAGAGAAAAAGCAACACGATTTAAAAATGAAAGTTGTTCCTTTTCCTAAAGCTTAAATATCTTAATTGCCTTAGTCACAGACTAAGGCTTTTTTCATATGATAATGGTAAGAGGAGGCGATTGTTCTTAAGAATAATCAAATTATAGTCACTTAATAATTGTTAAACTATATATAATATAGTGACTAAGTGTAGCGAGGTGAAATAAAGTGGACAGTCAATTAGATGAATTTAAACAATTCGTGCGTAAATATCCAGGATTAAAATATGATGTTCGAAATGGAAAAGCTACATGGCAATCAATCTATGAAGAATGGTATCTATACGGCGAAGAAGATAGCCAGTGGGAAAAATACAAAGAAGTTCCGAATGAATCTAGTAACTCGACAACGCCAGCTACGAATAATAATAGTAACAACGCAAAAACAAACACCGAAACAAAATCATCCGGTAATAGTACGATGACCGGTGCAGAGATGATGACACAGGCTTTTCAATATCTTCAAAAAATGGATATGAATAAAGTTCAACAAACAATGGGCACCGTTCAAAAATTTATACAAATCTTCCAGTCATTACAAGGTGGTAACAGTGGAGGAGCTGGTGCATCTTTAGGCGCAGCAGCAAGTCAAAGACAATCATTCCCTGGATTATTTTCAAAGTTTGATGATTAGGAGATGAAGATATGGATATTATGTATCAGATTGTAAATAATATTGAACAACGAGACTATATTCGAATGTATCCGTTATGGTATAAGGAGTTAAATCGTAATCCGGAGAGATATCAAGAATTTGTGAATGAGATTGAAACAATAAAAAAACAATCTCAACCAACTAGGCTTCAAAAATTTGAAAAACAACTTAATTTTGCACAATTTATGTTGAAAATGATTAATAATAAATAGATATTTAGG
>NZ_CP013476.1:2125000-2622031 GCF_001543345.1 Turicibacter sp. H121
AGTGACTCTGCGCCGAAAATGTACCGGGGCTAAACGGACCGCCGAAGCTGCGGATTGACTTTAGAGTCAGTGGTAGGAGAGCGTTCTAACAGCGGTGAAGCAGTACCGGAAGGAGCTGTGGAGCGGTTAGAAGTGAGAATGCCGGTGTGAGTAGCGAAAGATAGGTGAGAATCCTATCCATCGAAAGCCTAAGGTTTCCAGGGGAAGGCTCGTCCGCCCTGGGTAAGTCGGGACCTAAGGTGAGGCCGAAAGGCGTAGCCGATGGACAACAGGTTGATATTCCTGTACCACTTATTAAACTGATGGAGTGACGGAGAAGGCTAAGTTGAGCGTGTGATTGGATTCACGTGTAAGCAGTGAGGTGGTCATGTAGGCAAATCCGCATGGCATAACATTGAGCTGTGATGCCGAAGCCGAATGGCGAAGTCAACTGACGTCACGCTTCCAAGAAAAGCTTCTAGGGTTAATTTAATAAGTGCCCGTACCGATAACCGACACAGGTAGGCGAGGAGAGAATCCTAAGATGAGCGAGAGAACTCTTGTTAAGGAACTCGGCAAAATGACCCCGTAACTTCGGGAGAAGGGGTGCTTGTGAAAGCAAGCCGCAGTGAATAGGCCCAGGCGACTGTTTATCAAAAACACAGGTCTCTGCTAAACCGCAAGGTGATGTATAGGGGCTGACGCCTGCCCGGTGCTGGAAGGTTAAGAGGAGAGGTTAGCGCAAGCGAAGCTTTGAATTGAAGCCCCAGTAAACGGCGGCCGTAACTATAACGGTCCTAAGGTAGCGAAATTCCTTGTCGGGTAAGTTCCGACCCGCACGAAAGGCGTAACGATCTGGGCGCTGTCTCAACAAGAGACTCGGTGAAATCATAGTACCTGTGAAGATGCAGGTTACCCGCGACAGGACGGAAAGACCCCGTGGAGCTTTACTGTAGCTTGATATTGAGCACTGGTGGCACATGTACAGGATAGGTAGGAGACGAAGAAACCAGGACGCCAGTCTTGGTGGAGTCGCTGTTGGGATACTACCCTTGTGTCACTGGGGTTCTAACCCGTGGCCCTTATCGGGTCAGGGAACAGTGTCAGGTGGGCAGTTTGACTGGGGCGGTCGCCTCCCAAAGAGTAACGGAGGCGCCCAAAGGTTCCCTCAGAATGGTTGGAAATCATTCGAAGAGTGTAAAGGCAGAAGGGAGCTTGACTGCGAGACCTACAAGTCGAGCAGGGACGAAAGTCGGGCTTAGTGATCCGGCGGTACCGAATGGAAGGGCCGTCGCTCAACGGATAAAAGCTACCCCGGGGATAACAGGCTGATCTCCCCCAAGAGTTCACATCGACGGGGAGGTTTGGCACCTCGATGTCGGCTCATCGCATCCTGGGGCTGTAGTCGGTCCCAAGGGTTGGGCTGTTCGCCCATTAAAGCGGTACGCGAGCTGGGTTCAGAACGTCGTGAGACAGTTCGGTCCCTATCCGTCGTGGGCGTAGGAAATTTGAGAGGAGCTGTCCTTAGTACGAGAGGACCGGGATGGACACACCGCTGGTGTACCAGTTGTTCTGCCAGGAGCATAGCTGGGTAGCTACGTGTGGACGGGATAAACGCTGAAAGCATCTAAGCGTGAAGCCCCCCTCAAGATGAGATTTCCCATTCGAAAGAAGTAAGATCCCTTGAAGACGACGAGGTTGATAGGTCAGGAGTGGAAGTGTGGTGACACATGGAGCGGACTGATACTAATCGATCGAGGACTTAACCAAAGAAACTGAAGAAGATATCTAGTTTTGGAAGATTAACAACATCTTTCAATGGTCTAGTGATGATGGCAAGGAGGGCACACCTGTTCCCATACCGAACACAGAAGTTAAGCTCCTTAGCGCCGAGGGTAGTACGCAAGTGCGAGAGTAGGACGTCGCTGGGCCAAACCTATATGCGGGTGTAGTTTAATGGTAGAACTTCAGCCTTCCAAGCTGACTGTGAGAGTTCGATTCTCTTCACCCGCTCCAATTCGAATAGTCGCACTCTTTGAGTGCTTTTTTTATAATTTATGAAGATGCTTAAAGAGCATTTTTTTTGTTATCTAGAGGTATTTTAAACTCGATTATTTAGAAATTAAAATTTATAGATGTTTAGAATTAATATCATGAACTTTCTATATGCAAATTTACAAATGAACTTTAATTGGGGTATACTATTATGGGATAATAAATCAAGAATTATTGTTGGAGGTCAGCTATGAATATAGGAGTTATAGGAGTCAATCATAATTCGGCACCCATTAGTGTAAGAGAAAAAGTATCATTTACAGATACAAAAAAGATAGAGGCTATAAACTCCTTATTAGATAAAGATATAAGTGAAATTGTTATACTATCTACATGCAATCGAAGTGAAATCTATGTTAGATGTGAAAATATACAGGAAAAAATAAATCTTCTAGCTAATTTTTATGAAGATTTTTTTGATGAGAAAGAAATTAAGAACTATTTATTTTCAAAGATAGGAAGAGACGCAGTCAGTCATATTTTCGAGGTTACAGCTGGCTTAGACTCCATTGTATTGGGTGAGGATCAAATTTTAGGACAAGTAAAAAAAGCACATGAATTTGCTATGCAATTGGGTTCAAGTAAAAAAGTTTTTAATAAACTTTTTAGAGAGGCGGTTACTACTGCAAAAGAGATTAAAACGACAACAAAGATTTCTGAACAGCCACTCTCTATTAGTTACATTGGTGTGAAACTTTTAAAAGAAAAAATTGGATGCTTACAAAATAAAAATGCATTGATAATTGGATATGGTAAAATGAGTCGACTAACAATGACTTATCTTCAAGAAGAAAGAATAGGAAATATATACCTAGCTAATAGAAGTCACGGTAAAGTTAGTAACATAAGCGATCAATTTCAAAATGTCATACCTATTCAATATGATGAAAGGTATGAAGTCTTACAAAATGTTGATATCGTTGTTAGTGCTACTGCTGCTCCTCATACAGTATTAAAATTAGATAAAATGCCAACATTAAATCATAGGATATATATGATGGATATTGCACTCCCACGGGATATTGATCCTAATATTAATACCCTTGACCATGTGGTAGTTTATGATATAGATGATTTAAAGAAAATTCATGATGAAAATGATGTCAAAAGAAATGAATTAGCAGGTATAGGATATCAAATAATTCATGAAAAAATTGATGAATTTATAGAATGGTTAGAATCAGCGAACATTGATCCTACTATTAAGTCATTAAATGAAAAATGTCTTGAAATTAAAGAAGGTTCATTAGAATATTTATTTAGAAAATTAAATCTTGATGTAAGAGAACAGAAATTAGTTGATCGCATGATGGAGTCTGCTCTTAAGCGATTAATTAGAGAGCCCATTGTTAAATTAAAGCAAGTTAAAGATAAAGGAAAAAGAGACGAGTATATTAAATTAATCGAAGAATTATTTGAAGTTTAACCTGTGGAGGTACCTATATGATAAATGAAAAGTCAGAACAAATTTACAAAGAAGCGGTTGAGTATATTCCTGGCGGTGTTAATAGCCCCGTTCGAGCATTTAAATCAGTAGGTTTAAGTCCTATTTTCGTTGATCATGCACATGGAAGTAAGATTTATGATGTAGATGGTAATGAATATATTGATTATATCTGTTCATGGGGGCCTCTGATGTTAGGTCATTCTCCAAAAGAATTAAGTGAGGGAATAGAAGAGGTTATCAAAAAGGGAACAAGCTATGGAGTTCCTACTCAAATAGAAGTTGATATGGCAAAAATAATTGTTGAGGCTTATCCGGCCATTGATCAAGTTCGTATGGTTAACTCTGGGACAGAAGCAACTATGAGTGCATTACGAGTGGCAAGAGGATATACTGGAAGAAACAAAATATTAAAGTTTGAAGGATGCTATCATGGTCATTCCGATTCTCTACTAGTACAATCAGGTTCAGGAACGATTACTTATGGGGTTCCAACAAGTCCAGGTGTACCAGATGATGTTGTTAAACATACATTAGTTTGTAAGTATAATGACTTAGATGCCGTAAGAGAAATTTTTAAAGAAGAAGGGAATGAGATTGCGGCAGTCATCGTGGAAACTATCTCTGGAAATATGGGATTAGTTAAAGGTAAACAAGAATTTATTGAATTACTACGAGAAGTATGTACTGAGTATGGGGCAGTTTTAATATTTGATGAAGTTATTACTGGATTTAGATTAAGTTATAATAGTTCTCCAGCCTATTTTGGTGTTAATCCAGATATGGTTTGCTTTGGGAAAATTATAGGTGCTGGTCTTCCTGTTGGAGCATACGGTGGAAAAAAAGAAATCATGAGTGTCGTTTCTCCTATTGGGCCTGTTTATCAAGCAGGAACTCTATCTGGGAATCCATTAGCGATGTATATGGGGAAAAAGAATTTAGAAATCTTAAGAGATAATCCTCAAATATATACTGAATTAGAGAGAAAAGCTAAAAAATTAGAGGATGGAATAAATACTAATTTAGAAAAATTAGATTTAGATTATACTGTGACTAGAGCAGGTTCTCTAGTATGCTTATTCTTTGCTAAAGGTCCTATTGAGAACTATGATGATGCAAAAAAATGTGATATAGAAAAGTTTAATAAGTATTTTGCCCAGCTACTAAAGCGAGGGATTTTAATTGGTCCTAGTCAATATGAAGCAATGTTCTTATCGAATGCTCATACTGACGAAGATATTGAAAAAACAATCGCAGCTAATTATGAAGCATTAAAAGTTGCACATAATTTATAATAGCAGAATAATATTAAACGAAATAAAATCCTCTATTTTACATCATTTAAAGAGATTTATCATAAAACATTTGAGAATAAGTATAACAAAAAAACCTAGCCATTTGGCTAGGTTAATTTTTTTCTCAAAAATAAATTCGATTTTATTTAGATAGACTAAGTGGCTCTTTGTCAACTGGTGTGGGTGAAGAAATTTTATACCTGTAATCGTGAGGGATTAAGCTGCTCATTGAGCAGTTTGATTCCTTTTATTTTTTTGTTCAAAGGTGTACTTATGGATAATCAAAATTCTAGCTTTGAAATGATAGAAACTACGGTATCCAAAGGCCAT
The DNA here is from genome assembly GCF_001543345.1 of Turicibacter sp. H121. NCBI lineage: Bacteria > Bacillati > Bacillota > Erysipelotrichia > Erysipelotrichales > Turicibacteraceae > Turicibacter > Turicibacter sp. H121. The sequence continues at coordinate 2,130,104 of NZ_CP013476.1, forward strand.
GCGTTTAATCACTTTAATCTTGTTATTAATCCCTTCAAGCACTCCATTGGTATAAGATGTTTCAATCGTATTTTTGATATAATCTTGGTAGTTAGTTAATGTTTTTAAAGCTGTTTTCATTTCAGGTGAAAGTAAGTCAGAGGGGTTTTGAATGGCATGATGAAAAGCATCAAAGTTGCGAAGTTTGATGGCCTGTTTGATGGTTTGATAGAAGTTATAAGTCGCTTTTAATTCCGGATCTAAAGCGAGTAAAAAGTCGACGATTTCCTTTTGAGAGATATATTTTTTGAAACATTTAGAATAGAAGTAGTGGGTAGAATGGATATCCTCTTGCGCTTTTAATAAAAGGCGCCAGTAATGTTTGAATTTGTTGTAGAACTCTTTGTTTTGGTTCATGAAACGAATACGAGTTTTATTGAGGGCACGAGATAAAAGTTGAACGACGTGGAACTTATCTAAAACAATTTTAGCGTTGGGAAACACCTCTTTAATGAGTGTCATATACGGAGCATACATATCAATAACAACGTGAGTTACACCTTCACGGGCCTCCTTAGAAAATCGCATGAAATAAGGTTTTAAAGTGCTTAGACGACGGTCTTCAACGATATCAATTAACTTCCCATTAGAAGCATCACAAATAGATTCTACAAGAGAGGTTTTAAGCGTAAAGGTACGATCACAATGACGGCATTTATAGCGTTGCTTTTTTAAATCGAGATAGGTATCAAAGCCAGAGAGTTTCATCATCTTAATACGAGAGGTTTTGAAGCCGTGTTTAATGATTTGTGAGTCAAAGAGATGACCACAGTTGTAACAATGGGTCGGTTGAAAAGAGAGGATACCAGAAATCACCTTAGAGCGGATCCCGTTAATCTGAACATCTTTCATCCAATTTTCTGAAAAAGTAATATTTTTATCTTTTAAATCGAGTAAAGTTAAGATACAATTATTGTGAGACATAAACCCAATCCTTTCGTGTTTTTTTTGGTCAATTACATGGTATAGAATTTGGGACGTGATGTCTCTTTTTTTATACTTATTTTTTATTCCAAATAAAAGAAGTGTGGGAATCACCCACACCAAATATTATAGAACCGACTAAGTAAGGTAGTAAATAGATGATGAATAAGGAGGTTAAGTATGAACAAAGCAGTACTCGTCGTAAGTTTTGGAACAAGTTATAAAGAAACACGAGATAAAACCATTAGAGCATGTGAAAAGAAAATACATGACTGTTTAAGTGATTATGATTTTTATCATGCTTATACTTCAGATAAGATCATTGAAAAGATAAAAATCAAGGATGGAATCCATATCGATACCCCAAAGCAATCTTTAGAAAATTTATATAAAAAGGGGTACCAAGAGGTAATTGTTCAATCACTTCATATTCTTTGTGGGGAGGAGTATCAGGAGTTAAGCGAAGTGGTCAGACAATATAAATCTAAATTCCAGAAGATTGTTTTAGGGAAGCCTTTACTAGTAGATCATGAAAATTATGATGAGGTTGTAGAGGCGATTGAGGATCAGCTACCTGATTTGAAAGAAAATGAAGCGTTAGTATTTATGGGACACGGTACGATGACTCAATCAAATGAACAGTATTCAAAAATAGAGTCTATGATAATAGGTCATGGAATCAATGCTTATGTAGCAACGTTAGAAGGGGACTTAAAGTTAGAACAGGTGATTGAGAATTTGCATTGTCAGAATATAAGAGGGGTTCATTTAATGCCACTTATGTTAGTTGCGGGCTATCATGCGGTCAAGGATATGACTGGTGATAAAAAAGATTCTTGGAGGAATGTATTGGAAGGAGAAGGATTTGAGGTTGAGGTTCATCTTCAAGGATTAGGAGAAAATATTAAGATACAAGAGATATTTGTGAAGCGTGCGCTGAAATGTCTAGAATCATTAAATATTATCAATTAGTTAAATATGAGTTTATGAAACAGTGATATACTTATAGTAAAGAAATTAGTACAGAAGATCGATATACAAGGAGATTCATGATGAAAGTAGTTGTTGGAACAAGAGGAAGTAAGTTGGCTCTTACACAAACAAATTGGGTCATTGATCAATTAAAAGAGCGAAACCCACAGGTTGAATTTGAAGTAAAGATTATTAAAACGAAAGGTGATTTAATTCAACATTTATCTTTAGATAAAATTGGCGATAAAGGATTATTTGTTAAAGAAATTGAGCAACAACTTTTAGATAAAGAAATCGATATTGCGGTACATAGTATGAAGGATATGCCTTCCACTTTACCTGCGGGGTTGAGATTTGCTGGAACGCCTGAAAGAGAAGATCCACGTGATGTTTTAATTTTAAAAGAGGGTTACAAGAATATTGATGATTTGCCACGAGGTGCTAAAATTGGGACAGGTAGTAAGCGACGAAAGTATCAATTATTAAAGTATCGACCAGATTTAGAGATTGTTCCAATTCGAGGGAATATTGATACACGTATTCAAAAGATTAAAGATGAAAATTTAGATGGAATCGTCCTTGCAGCAGCAGGGATGATTCGAGCAGGAATGACTGAACAAATCAGTTACTATTTCCCTGTTGATTTAATGGTTCCAGCCCCTGCACAAGGAGCACTAGCCATTGAGATTCGTGAGAATGATTTAGAAATTGAGAGTTTAGTTAATAGTATTAAAGATGAAGTGACACAAGTTCGAGTAGCTGCTGAACGAGGTTTTTTAATTGGTGTTAATGGAAGTTGCCATGTTCCTATGGGAGCTTATTGTGAGATTGTTGGTGATCAGTTGAAATTAACAGGGTTGTATGGAAATGAAGAGGGAAGTAAATTGGTTATTAAAACATTAGAAGGAAGTATAGAATCTCCGATTGATCTTGGAGTTGAGTTAGCCCAATTAGTCTTAAAGGAGTATGAGAATTATGAAGGGTAAAGTATACCTTGTAGGGGCAGGTCCTGGTGATTATAAATTATTAACGTTAAAAGGGTTAGACTGTATCAGGGAAGCAGATGTTATTGTTTATGATCGATTAGCTAATGTTAATTATTTAAAAGAGGCAAAATCAAACTGTGAGTTTATTTATGTTGGGAAGGCATCAAGTCAGCATACACTTCCGCAAGAAGAGATTAATCGCGTCATTGCGGATAAAGCGAAGGAAGGAAAGATTGTCACACGCCTTAAAGGGGGAGATCCTTATGTATTTGGTCGAGGTGGAGAAGAAGGTGAAGTTTTAAAAGCTGAAGGTATCGATTTTGAAGTGGTTCCGGGAATTACGTCTGCGATTGGTGGGCTTTGCTATGCTGGAATTCCAATTACCCACCGAGACCATGCGTCATCTTTTCATGTCGTTACTGGTCATTTAAGAGCGGATGATAAAGAAAATCCTGAAATTAATTGGAATGCTTTAGCGAATACGGGAGGGACGCTTGTATTTTTAATGGGAGTGGCTAATTTGAAAAAGATTAGTGAGAACCTCATTAAAGAGGGGAAGCCGAAAGATACGCCAGTGGCTTTAATTAGTTGGGCGACGCGACCAAATCAAAGAGTGATTATTTCAACGCTTGATGAGGTTCATGAAACAGCGGTAAGAGAAAAGGTAAAGCCACCGACATTAATTGTGGTGGGATCGGTTGTGAATTTACGAGAGACGTTGAATTTCTTTGAGAATAAGCCGTTGTTTGGGAAAAATATCATGATAACAAGAAGTCGTACACAAAGTAGTTCATTAGTTGAGAAGATTATGGATTTAGGCGGGAACCCAATTGAGATTCCAACGATTAAGATTGAAAAGATTGAAAATAATGTGGCATTAGAGCAAGAAATCCGTCAATTAAAGGATTATACGTATTTAGTGTTAACGAGTAAGAATGCGGTTGATATTTTCTTTGATAAATTAGATGAGATGGAGTTGGATGCAAGAGCCCTTGCTCATGTAAAGGTTTGTGCGATTGGAGCGGCAACAGCAAGAGAGATTAAAGCAAGAGGAATTAGAGCGGATGTTATACCGAAGCGTTTTGTTGCAGAAGAGTTATATGAAGCATTAAAAGAACAGCTAACGTCTGAAGATAAAATTTTAATTCCAAGAGCGAAGAATGCTCGTGATTTCTTAGTGGAAAAATTAAGAGAAATTTGTGAAGTTAAAGAAGTTCATACGTATGAGAGTGTGATTGATCTCAGTAAGAAGGATGAAATCTTAGAGATTTTAAATCAAGAACGTGTGGATTATATTACATTTGCAAGTTCTTCAACGGTGAAAAATTTTGTAGAGATTATTGGAGAAGAAAATTTAGATAAAATTAAAAATTCTAAGGTGATTTCGATTGGTCCTGTCACATCAAAAACAGCGAGAGATTTGAATGTTGATGTATATAAGGAAGCAGAAAAGGCAACAATTGAGAAGATTGTGGAAGCCATTGTAGTTGAGTAATTTGGAGGTTTGAATTATGTTAAGAAGACCACGACGCTTAAGAGCAAATAAGGCAATTAGAAATTTAGTGAGAGAAACGAAGTTAAATGTAGAAGATTTTATTTACCCATTATTTATTGTTGAAGGTGAAGGGATTAAACGAGAAATTTCATCACTACCCGATGTGTATCATTTTTCAGTTGATAGGTTAGAAGATGAGATTAAGGAGTTAAGAGAGTTAGGTCTTGAGCACGTCATCTTATTTGGGATTCCTCATGATCATGAAAAAGATGAGTGTGGGAGTGAAGGCTTTAATGAGAATGGTGTGATTCAACGTGCCGTTCGCCGTATTAAAGAAGTGGATCCAGAGATGAATGTCATTACGGATGTTTGCATGTGTGAGTATACGAGTCATGGCCATTGTGGAATTTTAAATGAACAAGGTTATGTCAAAAATGATGTGACTTTAGACTATTTAACTAAAATTGCGATTAGTCATGCGAAAGCAGGGGCTGATATGGTGGCACCTTCAGATATGATGGATGGTCGAATTAAGGCACTTCGTGATGGATTAGATGAGGCAGGATTTGAAAATATCGGAATTATGTCATATAGTATAAAATATGCATCAACGTTCTATGGGCCATTCCGAGAAGCGGCAAATTCAGCACCAGCATTTGGGGATCGTAAAACGTATCAAATGGACCCTGCTAATTCGAATGAAGCTTTAATAGAAGCAGAGTTAGATGTCTTAGAAGGGGCAGACATTTTAATGGTCAAACCAGCTCTTTCTTATTTAGACGTCATTAGACGTGTAAAAGATCATTTTGATTTACCATTGGCAGCGTATAATGTGAGTGGGGAATATGCGATGTTAAAATCAGCAGTGAAAAACGGGATTTTAGCTGAAGGGGCGATTTATGAATCAGTGATGTCAATCAAGCGTGCTGGAGCAGATATTATCATTACTTATTTTGCAAAAGATTTAGCGAAGATGTTAAAAGAGATGAAATAAGTGTATGGCATAAAAAAAGCTGATTACGATAAATGGTAGTCAGCTTTTTTAAGTCTGTTAGGAGGGAGGTTTTTACGATGCTTTATCCAATTAATTTAGAGTTGAATCATGTTGAAATTGTGGTGATTGGTGGAGGAGAAGTAGCCTATCGAAAGTGTAAAAACTTTAGCGAGTTTAATAAATCGGTTAAGGTTGTGGCACCATCATTTATTGAATTATTTTATGAACTAGAAAATGTGGAATTAATCTGGGATAGTTATAAAGAAGAATATATTCAACATGCTCAGATGGTAGTGGCAGCAACGGATAATCAAGTGATTAATCAAGCTATTGAGGAGTATTGTCATCTCCATCAAAAACTTGTGAATGTAGTTGATAGTGTTAGTCTTTCTAACTACACAGTACCATCATATGTGAAAAGAGGCGATTTACTTTTAAGTGTCTCAACCGGCGGTAAAAGTCCATCATTGTCAAAAAAGATTCGGATGGAGTTGGAAAAAAAATATGATGATAGTTATGAGGAATATGTGCATCTGTTGGGCGTGATAAGGCAACAGATTATTGAGCAGTATGAGGATGTGAAGGTCAGACGAAGGTTGATTCAAGAACTGATTAAACTCGATTTAGATGCACTTAAAGAAGAAGGTAGAAAGTATATGTCAGAGGGGGAATAGACTCCAATGATTTGGAATTTAGGGAGTCATATTATTATAGATTTATGACCAGCCTTCTTACGAGATATGGAAAAATTTATATTTTTAACTCATCTAACGAAAGCAAATAAGAGACGTTAATAATCAAACATAAAAAATATTTTAAGGGTGAAAAAGAGGCATGATGTCTCTTTTTTCGAAGGTAAAAGAAGAGATTTGTGGTGGGGATACAATCATTGTTTTCATCATGATGACAACGCTTTTAAGTGATGTTAAGGTTGTAAGATTTTTATGGTTAATAGGAAGTATGTGGTAAAATTTCTTAGAAGGCTCCAGAAAAAAATTTTAAAAAAAGCTCTTGATTTTTTAAATATCGTGCCTTAAAATGTAACTAACAATTTGATTTGAATAAATCCTTTGACGAAGAAAGTAGCCATAAGGTCAACTGCCAAGCGAGCTAGTGTTGGTGAGAGTCTAGTCAGTTCTTATGTGTGAAACGCCCTTCTATGGAAATTATCACAAATATACATGAGTATAGAGTATGATAATTGGGTACTCCCCTTACAGAGCAGAGTGGATACAAGTTTGTTGTATCAATTAGAGTGGTAACGCGGTCAGTAGGTCGTCTCTTATGTTTATAAGAGATGACTTTTTTTTATAAACATATGCCATTTTAATTGATGTAATAGAATGTATCAATAAGAGTGGTACCGCGGTAAAAGATCGCCTCTTGATTAAAGAGGCGGTCTTTTTTGTTTGTCGAAAAAGGTCAAATTAAATGAAAGAGAAAATAAGGAGGAGAAAAATTATGAAAAAGATGTTAATGGTTTTAATGCTAATGTTAGTGGGTGTTGTTGGTTGTGGTCAACAGGGAATCTCAATTGAAGATATCGAAAAAGAGGGAACGTTATTAGTTGGATTATCAGGAGATTATCCTCCATTTGAGTTCTACAAAATGATTGATGGAAAAGAGACATTAGTTGGTTTTGATGTGATGTTAGCTGAAAAAATTGCAGAGGAATTAGGGGTAGAAGTAGAATTTAAAAACATGGATTTTAACTCGTTAATTGGTGCTTTACAGTCAGGGCAAGTGGATATGGTGATTTCAGGAATGTCTCCAAATGAAACACGTCTTAAACAAGTTGATTTTTCAGATTTCTATTACACTGGTGAGAATGCAGTATTAGTTAGAGAAGATGATGTAGCTAAGTATCAAACAGAATCTGATTTAAAAGATATTAAAATTGGAACTCAGTTAGGAAGTATTCAAACCCCAATTGCAGAGTCATTTACATCAAGTGTCAAAGAATTAGCTACGACTCAATCAATTGTCTTAGAGTTAAGTAATGGGAATGTAGATGCTGTTATTCTAGGAAAAGATATTGCGGATCGTTACGCTGAAGAGTTTGATAATGTTGTTGTTTCAGATGTCACAATTTCTTCAGAAGAGGCAATGGCTGTTGCTCTTCCGAAAGGATCAGATGAGTTAACAGCAAAAGTCAATGAAGTCATTGCGAAGTTAAAAGCAGATGGGACACTTGGAGAAATGTTAGAAGAAGCAATGAAAATTGCGAATGAATAATTAAAGAAATGAAGTAGGTGAAGAGATGTTTGATTTTATTATTGATTACTATCCTATGTTTTTAAAAGGAACAGGAGTCACTATTTTATTAGCCTTATTAACAGTGCTTTTTGGAACATTGATAGGAGTGTTAGTTTCCATTACAAGATTTAATAATAAAGGATTTTTTGGGAAAATCTTAAATAAGTTAGCTGATGTTTATATTGCCTTTTTCCGTGGAACACCGTTAATGATTCAGTTATTTATTTTCTGGTTTGGAATTCCTCAGTTGTTCCATATTAGGCTAAAACCTGTGGGACCAATTCCAGCAGAGTTTATTATTGGAGCTATTGCATTAGCCATTAACTCAGGGGCATATGTGGCAGAAATTTTCAGAGCTGGAATTCAAGCCGTTGATAAAGGACAAATGGAAGCAGGACGATCACTTGGATTAAGTGAGAAACAGACGTTAAAGCACATCATTTTACCACAAGCGATTAAAAATATTTTGCCGGCGCTTGGAAATGAGTTTGTTGTCATTATTAAAGAGTCAGCAATTGTTTCAGTGATTGGGTTGGCAGATTTAATGTATAATGCGGATAAGGTGACGGCAGCAACTTATAATGCATTTGGGGTTTATATTGTAGCTGCATTCATTTATTTCATTTTAACATCAGTATGCTCAAAGCTAGTATCAGTATTTGAAAGGAGATTAGACCAAGATGCTTAAGATTAATCAATTATCAAAATATTTCCACGGAAAACAAGTTTTGCATTCGATTGATTTAGAAATTAAAGAAGGGGAAATTGTAACGATTATTGGACCATCTGGATCGGGAAAATCGACTTTATTACGTTGTATGAATTTGTTAGAAGTTCCAGAAGCGGGAGAGGTTTTGTTTGAAGGAACTAATTTGTTAGACCCCAAAACGAATTTAAATGAAATTCGTGAGCATATCGGGATGGTGTTCCAAAATTTTAACCTATTTCCGAATAAAACGGTTGGTGAAAATATTACGTTAGCTTTAAAACTTCTGAAGAAAATGGATGATCAATCAGCTAAGGAAATTGCGTTTAATTTATTAACACGTGTAGGCTTAGCCGATAAAATAGATGTGTATCCATCGAAGTTATCAGGGGGACAAAAGCAACGTGTGGCCATCGCTCGTTCATTAGCATTAAATCCAAAGTTAATGTTATTTGATGAACCAACTTCGGCATTAGATCCTGAGATGGTGAAGGAAGTTTTAGATGTGATGAAAGAGTTAGGAGAAGGTGGCATGACGATGGTCATTGTGACGCATGAGATGGGGTTTGCTCGTCAAGTGGCGACACGTGCAATCTTTATTGATCAAGGACAAGTGCTTGAAGATACGACGCCTGAACAGTTATTTACTGCTCCAAAACATGAACGTACAAAAGAGTTTTTAGCGAAAGTTTTATAAACAAAAATCACTAGTTTAACTAGTGATTTTTTCTATGTTATAATGAAGATATTTTAGGAGGAGAAGTCATGGAATTAAATCAATTAAAAGAGATTTTAGCTTGTTATTTTCTAAGTGACTGTCAGATTCATCAGGGTGCATCGGGTATGAATAATTTGACTCGATTCATTGAACATGAAGGAAAAAAATATGTGTTACGTGTGTATCAAAATCATAGTGATGAAAACTTGGTTCAAGTCGAGCAAGAGATTTTAAAAAGGATTAAAGGAGTCCCAGTTCCTGTTTTAGTGCCGACAATGAGAGGGGATTATTTAGTACGCTTGTATGATAAGATTGCGGTACTATTTGAGTATCAGGAGGGGGTTAATTTAAAATTAGAGAGGCTGGATCAATACAAAAATTATGGTGAAATGATTGGAAAGCTAAGTCGCGCGTTAGGAAAGTTAGAGGTTGATAAAGAGGGCTATTCACCGTATTATGAGTTAGATGAGGCATATCCTAACCATCAAATCTGTGAGTTTTGTCAACATCCATACGAAGAGTTTGAATCATTACATGAGGAGTTAAAAGTGGTTGAGAGAGTTTATGAGGACTTAATGAACTTAAGTGAGAGATTTAAGACGTTACCTCAACAACTTATTCATGGGGATATTAACTCGTCAAATTTGTTGATGGATGAAGCGGGAATGATTTCACGCATTTTAGATTTTGAATTTGTGACGAAAGATTTACGAGCGATGGAGATTGCGATTTGTTTGTCTGAGATTTTATCTGAAGGTCAGGATGAAGTTTGGCCGAGGTTAGAAGCGTTTATCGAAGGATTAAAACAATCATTGCAATTAACGAAGGAAGAGACTGAGGTTTTACCGTCATTAATTTTACTTCGTCGACTAGATGTTGTCATGCATTTTATCGTACGTTATCGACGTAATATTTCCTCGGAAATTGTAGGAAAAGGTGAATTTTTAAGTAAGCAGATTGTAAAACTTGTTGAGCAATCGAGTTGGATTGAAGAAAATGGGAATCGCTTAATTGAATTATTAAGTAATTGTGAATGATAAAAAGGACTATCTCATTTTGAGGCAGTCCTTTTATTATTTCCTTCAATTTGTTGAGTATCAAACTCATATTTTTAATTTTGTCTTGATGTAAGTTTCCTTTTAATGGGATGAGTGACCGAGCAGTTTCACTTGTGAAATAAGTCGCTATTACTAGGGCTCTAAGAGTTTATATTGTGAAAAACTTATCGAGACTTATATATTAGAGAAAGTTCATTTATAAAACCAGGTCATGCTGGTAGTTGATGTTACTCTATTAGATTGTTGTTTGATTAAGGTTTATTTTTATTAATTAAGTGAAAATATACGACTATTTTAGACTCTCTAATATAGAAAGCGCTTTATTATTGTGGTATAATTAGGAAAAGTAAAGAAGACTTGTGGTATTAAGTCAAGTATATGATTGAAAAAATAGATAAAGATTTTTAAAAGTTGGGCGCACTGAACTAGACCCTCGGCTAATTTTTTAAAAATTTAGCCTAGCGCCAGACAGAAAGGATTCAAAAGCAATCAGTTAGCTTTTGAGTGATACGCTCCTTTCCGGCGTGTAGAGTTGGTGGTTACGTAACAGCGTATCCACCAAACGCACTAATTTTCTAGCGGTTAGGACGAGGGCTCGTTTGTGTTTAAATTTCGGAACTTCATCGTATTTTTTCTGGTAATACAAGCGGTAAGTATCTTCGTGTCGTCTGATAGAGTTGGCAGCTTCAACCATATAATACCGAAGATATTGGTTGCCTGTTCGTGTCAGTGGTGTACGTTCCGATTCAAAGTTTCCAGACTGATTTTTTTCCAGTAGAGACCGCAATATTTGGCTAATTGGGCTTCATTTTCAAAACGTTCAATTTGACCGATTTCAGCGACAATACCGGCGGCATAAACAATACCGATACCTGGAATACTTTTTAAACATTGGGCTTCTGTTACAATTTCAAAGAGCGCCACAATGCTTTTTTCTAAATCTTTAATCTGTTTTTTCAACGTTTGGATTAATCGTGCATAAGTCGCTAAAACCATGTCTACTGATTCTTGAACGACTTTACCCAATCGATAAGAATCACGAATAGCTTTTTTAATGGTTTTAGCTAATTTCTGTGGATCACTAAAACGACCTCGACCTTTTTCTTGTAGAAGGTTAGCTAAATCTTCTAACTCCATTTCGGCCATTTCATCGAGGGTTAGTGCATCAGAAAGAAGATCGAGCATGGTCGCACCAAAAACAGAGGTATCGAGCTCTTTAGAGAGGGTATTACACTTGTAGTAAAGGTTCTCAAGAAAGTGCTGTTTACATTCGGTGAGTTGATGAACCATTTGATATCTCGAACGAGTCAGACGTTGAAGAGCGACATAGCGTTCCTCTTTTAAAACTGTCTTATTAAATCGTTCAATACGTAAGAAGTCGGCAATACGAAAGGCATCAATTCGATCGTTTTTATCTTCTTCAAAAAGCCCTTTATAACGATGAATGGACTTAGGGTTTTGGATAACGACTTCAACGAGACCTAAGGATTTTAGTTCAAGATCTTCAGATAAAAAAGTTGCAGGATGAAAACTGTAAATCGAAGTAGACTCCATTCCAATCACGATTTTTTCATAGTTAAATGATTGGTGAAACTGGAGAACATCTTCTTTGATAGAAGAGGCACCGTTAATGTTATTAGGAAGGGTAACTTCTTTTAACGTCGTGTCTGAACTATCAAGAAAACAAACATCAAGTTTTTCAGAGCTAACATCAATACCGACAAATAATTTCATGGAAGGGACCTCCTTTCTTTTGAATGAATTTGGAATAAACTCGGATACGGCTGGACATCCCTAGGGTCCCAAACGTGGCGACAACCTCGCGTATAAGTATTCTAAAGACCCCAACTATGAGTGCTGCCCTCAACCCTGTTAAGAAGAGGAACATAGAAGGAGTTGATACAGCTTGTGCGTATGCCGAACAGTTTGGGTCTGGGTCACAGTCTTCAAATGTAGTCGAACTACAGGAGGAAAAAGTATATTCCTGATGGATCCAATTCCATTACCTATATGATGGAACGTCCGAGGGTATCTGAGACAAAAAGAGATCACTAAATGAATCATTTAGGTAAAGAAAACTCATTCAGTTTTCAAAGAACAATTCATGCCCTAAATGAAGGGCTTAAACTTATTATACGAGAGAGGATGGATACAGGGTTGAGGTAAGCTTATGCCAGTTTACATTGGTGTTATATGATAAGAGGGTAAAATGGATTTTTAAGGTATAAGCTTTAGAATTGATTTGTTGAAGTGATGTCATTGATGAGCACAGTTCTGATTGTGAGTATAAGGGATTAGAGATATTTATTTAACTTGAAGGATAGGATAAGGCCTAATTCACGTCTCTTCTTTAGTAATTTAAATTTGATGATAGGGATAAGCACGATGTTGGAAGTGAAGTCCATTTGAGGAAATTGGGGGACTCTCATGATTATTGGGCAGAACGATTAGTGATATGAAGGAAAAGGCTACAATTAAAGAACCCTGGAGGAGTAGATTTTAATTTAGCGAAGGCGTTATAGGGATTTGTTTATGTCTGAGCTCGATTTAGATGAAGCGTGTTTAGGCAATAATATGCCGAAGTTTATTTTGCATCTGATGGTAGTAAATCGTTTGCTACATGGATTAAATAAATCAAGTCATTTGAAAGTTATGATAAAAGTTCGCAGCAGGTTAGATTCGATTTGGGTGTTAATGAAGGATATTGGAGCGGGAGTGCTATGATCGAAGAAGGCAAAAGGAAAGTTAGCTGGTAGATGATCATCAATAGGAATGATTAATGTCATTGAATGCATACAATTATCATGTTTACATGAGTGTGAGTCACCTTAATGAAGGAATGATAGTCATCATTAAGATACCAAAACCAAAATAGGTAGGGGGAATATCCTTTGTTAAAGATCTTAATTGTCGATGATGAACAAGTTGTTCGTGTCTATTTACAGAGTATTGTGAACTGGGAACAGTATGATTGTCAGGTTGTAACAACGTGTGAAAATGGAATGGAAGCATTAGAGGTCATGGCACAGCAACCAATTGATTTAATATTAACGGATTTAGAAATGCCTAAAATGAATGGTTTGCAGTTAATTGAAGAAATCAGAAGTCGAGGATATCAGACGAAAGTGATTGTGTTAAGTAATCATAGTGATTATGATTTGAGTCGTGAAGTAATGAAGCTTGGTGCGCTAGATTACTATGTGAAAACCAATGTAAAAGAAGCAGACATTATCTCAATGATTGAGCTCGTTTCAGAACAAGTAAAAAAGCAATTATTACAAAAGCATGCACTTGAGGAGGAAAAGCGACTTAAAATAGATAATTTTAAAATTGGACGTAAGACTTTTTTAACAACGGTTTTAACAGGGGATGTTTATTATAATGAGTTACAGTTATCTCAATATGTGAAGATGTATCATCTCTTTGAGCCTCGATTAAGTTTGTATCGATTAAGATTTCAACAACCGATTGAATTAAGACAGTTTTTATATGTTGATGCCATTATCGCAGAGGAGTTTCAAAAGTATGATCATGATGTTCTTCATCTAACTCAGGAGAAAATTTTAGTGGCTTTATATGAACGAACGATTGTTGAAGAGCAAGTGTTAATGGATCATTGGCTCAGGATTGTTAAAAATATTAAAACTTATTTAAGGGCAGAGTTACAGGCATCTAAGCGATTATTGATTGATTCAACAGATAAGTTAATTTCATGTACGAAGTTATTTCAAAATGATGTTCCAGGTGATGTGTCGCCTGTTATTGCTGCTGAAGAGTTATCACATTATCGGCCAGAGATTCAATCTATCTTAAATTATATTCATGAGCATTATGATGAGCGCATTACGCTTCAAGATTTATCAGTGTTTGCCTGTTTAAATGAAGCATATTTGAGTCGACTATTTAAAATGGAGACAAAGAAAACAATTAATAGTTATATTAATGAGTTAAGGATTTATAAGGCGAAAGAGTTATTAAAAAGTCCAAATATTATGGTCAAAGAAGTGGCTCAATTAGTAGGGATCAAAGATCAACTTTATTTCAATCGCGTCTTTAAAAAGTTTTGTGGAGAGAACCCAACTGATTATCAGGATCGTGTAAAAAAATTAGTTTCTAAATGATAATCCTTTATTGGATTATGGATAAGATAATACTATGAAAATGATAGTATGTGAATGGCTGCAAACTTAGAGATTTTGTCTGATAAAATATATCGACGTCATTACTAATTTTATAATCGGTTACAAATTAAAAACTGTCTATGAGAGGACAGTTTTTTTCATATTTTGATAGTGTTGTGATTAAACTTTAGTAAGGAGGCGACGGAATGAAAAAAGGATGGTTTAGTGTTGCGGTGCTTTTGTTTTTAGGAGGATGCAGTCAGGTTGCTAGTGACGGTGCCTGTTCGATTGATCGAGTGCATGTGGTGTTAAATGATGAGACCTCAACGCTTGGTAAAGTGTCGGTTGTTATCAATGATCCATCGTCCGTTGCAGAGTTAGTTGAGATTCTTGACACCGCAAAAAAGGGGGATCTTGTTCGGGATGATGAGTTATTATTGGCACCGGCGGTGTTTTATGAGTTGTATGATGGAGATGATCTAGTACAGATATTAATGTTTAATGGAGAGGATACGTTACGCCTGTTTCGAGGTGGGCTTTGTTTTGAGGTTGAGTATGAGGGGGTAACGTTATCTGATTGGTATAAAAAGGTACAAAAGAAAGGATGAGAAAGGTGTTATTAGAAATTCCAACTCATGAAGAGGTGAACTACATCGATCAAGCATTGATGGCTTATAATCATTCGCGGGAGCCTTTTTTGCAGACGAATCCATTTATTCCAGTAAATCATTGTTTGAAGAATGAAAACGGTGAAGTTATTGCAGGAGTTTTGGCAACACTTGTATGTTGGCATGTGTTGTATGTAGATGTGTTGTGGGTTGATCCAAGGTATCGTCGTCAAGGGTATGGAAGTCAGTTGTTAGCAGAGGCTGAAAAGGTGGCCAAGGCATTAGGTGGGTATTTAGTTCATTTGTCAACGTTTGATTTTCAAGCGAAGGCTTTTTATTTAATGTGTGGTTATGAAATTTTTGGAGTATTAGAAGATTGCCCAAGAGGTCATTTAGAGTATTTCTTGAAGAAGAAATTATAGATTATTTGAAATATGGCTGAACCTTAAGAAATTATTAAGAATTATCATTAGGTTATTTTAAGATTTTAAGTATATATCAGGGGTATCGATTATATAAGCCACGATAAATTTTCTGTAGAGATAGAATCTAGGATGCCTTAGTATTCAAAAGCTTTAAGTACTAAGACTGACTTAGAAAGATAAAAAATAATTCTATTTATATCTAGATTATTTATCGGTTTGTATAAAGTTAAGGGAGTGCGATGCAAAATGCAACGAAAAGTGGAATATAAGTATGCAGAGGAACGTGTGAGTGTTGGTTATGTATTACGAAATATGATGACAATCGGACTAGTGGTAGCGGTTATGTTTCATTTCATTATACAATAATTGCGAAATGATGATTTCTTTTGTTGGAAATCGTCATTTTTTATGTATAATTGTAGGTGAGATGGTTAAGGCTAATCATTTTTATCATGCGTAATGAAAAGTTAAGGGAGTGTAGTTAGGATGCAACGAAGAGGAGAATATCAGTATGGACAAGAGCGTGTGAGCTTTGGTTATGTGTTACGAAATATGATGACAATCGGTTTAGTCGTAGCTGTCATGTATCACTTTATTGTGAAATAGTGAATAGATAAGAAGCAGTCTGTTTCTATATAGTCGATGATTTCTATCGTTAGAGATCATCTTTTTTTATTAGAGAGAAGAAATTTAATTCTTAGTTTGGTAAAAAATGATTTTCGTGTATAATGAGGGTGAATATTAAGAAATTTTTAAGATTTATGACAGTTTTTTATTAAGATTTAAAGATTAAAATGTAATTAAGCTCATTAGAGCGGAGTTTGATGAAAGGTGGTGCTTTGGTGAAGGCAATTTTAAATAGAAGTCAAAAAGTCATCGCGTGGTTAGTTTTAGCCGTGATGGTGATTGGAGGTGCGATCGGAATTTATTCGCAATATCCAACTATGAAAACTCAAGCGAATCGTTGGGCAGGAAACTTTTTTGAATCGTATAGTTTTTTAGATTCGTTATCGGATGGGGTACAGTATTTAGGATTTGAGATGTCGGGAGATATCATGACTCGTGATGAGGTTCCAAGTGATGTGGAGTATGGTGGAGATTGGATTAATCTTTTTGGGAATGATTTAGATTATTATGTGAAGAGTTCAACTGGTGAAAAAACATTAGAACGAGATGGGGTGTTATTAGCCCAAGTCTTAGAGGGAGATTTAGAAATTTCATCAGAGGAACTTAAATCGCAGTATCAGTATGTCGTAGCGTTTGAATTTGATCAAGAAGGGAAAGTAGCGATTAAGCAGATTTATGGTGGGGATCGTGTCTCAACTGAACAATTTTTAAACGATTATGATGTGTTTTATAATTATCAAGCAAAAGACATGAGCATGATTTTCGGAGTACCTAAAGAACTTTCGAGTCATAGTTTTTTTGCGAATCAATTACAGTACCATCTAGAAGAAGGTTATGTGATAGCAGTGATTCCTTATTTAATTGTAGGAACTGCTATTATCGTGTTAATCACGTTTATCGTACCATTTGCTTGGTTTGAACGTTTAGCCATTGTTCGTGGACTTATGGTGGTACCGCTAGAGTTAAGGTTTTTATTTGTGATCGGAACGTGTTTTGCAGTGATAGGAGCACCATTTTTATTAATTTTTACTCAATCTGGTTATTTGTTAGAAGCGATCGATTACTATTTTGGAATGAATCGTGCACAATGGATAGTAACGGCTATCAATTTAATCTGTTGGGGTGGATTTATAGGGGTTATCACGCTTCATGCTCTTTATCTGAAAGAATTCTTTATTATTGGTCCGTGGCAGATGATTCGTCGTCATACGATTTTAGGACAGCTGATTTGGCTTTGGCGTCGTCCAAAAGTTGTGACGAAAACGATGGTTGAGGAGAAAGTGGTGATTGAGGAAGATCCACGTGTGGCGGTCATCACCTCACAGTTAGCATTATTTAGGGACACATTGAGTGAGATGAAACCACGCCTAGAAGAAGTTAAAGGTGTCGATGAAGTCATTGAGCAGTTAGATTCGCTGATGAATCTTTGTGATTTAAATCAACCACTACAACCCGTTAATGTGACAAAATTAATTTCAGATACGATGGTATTATTTGAGGAACGCTTTGCCTCGCTTGAGGTAAAAACGAGATTCCCAAAGGAGATGATTTTTGTTACAAGTCATGAGGCTTTAATGAAGCTATTAATGGAGACGTTATTAGGTGGAATTGCAGATGAGGCTTTACCACATTCTCGTGTGTATTTAGAAATGATTTGCGAAGATCAAACAGTTATTCTTGTCACACGTAGTGTCTTAAAGGATGAGGTAGATGTGAAGTTAGTAGCCGCATTAGAAGCATTAGTTCAACAACAACGAGGCGTATTCGAATCAGTAATCGATGGTGATTTAATGAAACTAACGTTAAAATTTAAAAAATAAAAAGATATTAAGGATAATCCTACTGTTGAGATTATCCTTTTTATATTTGATAGAAAAAGAGGAGAACTCAAAAGTAGATTCATTTTTGAAGGAATGGGGCGAATATAATGTCATAAAAATCCTATTTAGTCAGGAAACCTGCTAAAGTTCAAAATAACAAATTAATTTTATTATTTTCTAAAGATTAGTTTAAATGTGAGAATGATTGCATAGGAAGGGGGTTAAAAGATAATGGCATCGTGATATGCTACAATAAGGAAGAGATTCGATAAGAAGGTGAAATCATGAAAGAGAAAGTTTATTATATTCGTGGAGCAGAAGAATGACGTGAGAAGAGTCTACGTGCAGCAAAGCTAGTTCGTGCGTTAAATACGCATGATTTGGAAGATGATGCAGGAAAGGAAATCCTGATTCGTGAGTTATTTTGAACTGTTGGAAGTAGCCCATGTATTGAAGATAATTTTCACTGCGATTTAGGGATAAACATTCATGTAGGAGATAATTTTTATGCTGGATTTAATTGTACTATTTTAGATATGGCAGAGGTTCGAATCGGTAATAATTGCATGTTTGGTCCAAATGTAAGCCTATACACAGCGGGTCATAATATTGCACCAAAACGACGTAATAAAGATGGATATGGGATTCCAATTACGATTGGAAATGATTTCTGGATTGGTGGAAGTTGTGTCATTTTACCAGGTGTAAGTATCGGTGATAATTCGATTATTGCAGCGGGATCAGTGGTAACGAAAGATGTACCAGAAAACGTCATTGTTGCAGGAAATCCGGCCAAAATTTTAAAATCTATTGAGGAATAAAAAAGTGATGTATTTAATCGATTTTTTACTAGAAATTTCATTTGTTTAAGAAGTCTAAATGTTATTAAGGAAACAATCAGTTCAGACTATATGGTAAATAGTTTACTATTTCTAACAGTCTCTGTATAAAGGAAAAAGTGAAATGAGTAAAGATTAAAAAATTATAAACGCAATACTTACTTCTTTCATATGATGTATTAGGTGTTAATCATATGAGGGGGATGATTGGATGAAGTGGTTGATGAAGTATGTGATTTATGGGTTACCATTTGTTACGTTACTGGCTGGAGAATTGTTAGCTGAAACAGAAATTGATCGAGCTCAGGTGTATGTTCCGTTATTAGCATTATTCCCATTTTTGTATTTATTGCAAGGGTTGCTAGTTGCGCTTTATGGTGGAAGTTTATTAGTTGCAGTTGTTATGACATCTATTTCTTATTTTGTTGCGTTGTTTTTATTTTTAAATCAATCCTCTTGGATTTATATTTTAATTTATTTAATTCTCACTCTAGCTGTAAGTGCTATCTTTGAATATAAACATCCCCATCATTAGATTGAACTGAAAGAGAGAAGGTTGATGAAATAGGTGTCTAGTCTTTAAATTTTTATCCGTTTAGATTAAATCATATTGTTCGTGAGAGAATTGTGTAGCAGTTGCATTAATTATGAGGTGATGAATATTAATCAAGATAATATGACAGAATAAAGTGCCTATCTAATGAATGAAGAGGAGGCACTTTTTAAATTGTTGAGGATAGAAAATATGTTACAATAAAATGCGGTAATAAATGTAAAATGAGGGTGAGAAGATGGATCAACGTATGATTGTAGACTTTTATAATAAGATTTGACAGGTTCTCTGGAGTATGCTATGATTACCCTATGATTGATTGTATACAATTAAATTTGACGAAAGGGGAAGCATCATGAATAACTATGAGCATTTAAAGTTAGAAAATCAATTATGTTTCTCATTGTATGCTGCTTCACGCAAAGTCATTAAGTTATATAAACCGGTATTAGATGAATATGGCTTAACGTATACTCAGTATGTGACGATGTTAGTGTTGTGGGAAGATAGGCGATTAACAGTAAAAGAGATTGGTCAAAGGTTACATCTTGACTCTGGAACCTTAACCCCTCTTTTAAAAAAACTAGAAAATATGGGGTTAATTCATCGATATCGTGATCCAAATGATGATCGAGTCGTAGTCGTTGAACTCACCGAAGCAGGTTTACAGTTAAAGGATCAAATGAGTGATGTTCCAAAACGCGTGTTCTGTCAGATTAGTGGAACGTATGAAGAGGTACTACCTCTTAAGCAACTATTAGATCAATTACTTCACAAATTAGGTTAAACCAGTGGTTTAACTTCTTTATTTCATCAATAAATTGTATAAAATTAAATTTTATAAAATAATAAGGAGCGATAATAATGAATTTTTATGAATTAGAAGCAAAGAAAATGAATGGTCAAATGATAAAAATGGAGCAGTATAAAGGGAATGTTGTCTTAGTTGTTAATACAGCAAGTAAGTGTGGATTAACCCCACAATTTAAAGAGTTAGAAGAATTGTATCAGACTTATCATTCAAAAGGATTAGAAATTTTAGGATTCCCTTGCAATCAATTTGCAAAACAAGATTCAGGAAGTAATCAAGAAATCCAAGAATTTTGCCAGTTAAATTACGGGGTTACATTTAACATGTTTGAGAAAATTGAGGTAAATGGTGCTCATGCACATCCGATCTATCGTTACTTAAAGCAAGAAGTAAAAGGATTATTTGGTTCAGAGATTAAGTGGAACTTTACAAAATTCTTAATTGATCGTGATGGAAATGTGATTAAGCGTTATGCGCCGACAGTTAAACCATCAAAAATAGCGAATGATATTGAAAAGTTATTATTAAAGTAAGGCTACCATAGGTAGTCTTTTTTTATGGTTTAAAGACGAGCGTCGGTGAGAATGGAAAAAATTTATCGGGTGGACAAAAACAACGGGTGGCGATTGCACGCGCCCTTATTCAACAGATGCCAATTTTAATGCTTGATGAAGGGACGTCAGCCCTTGATTTGCAAACGGCGTATGACATTGAAAAGACGTTGTTGGAAATTGGGGAGTTAACGGTTATTACGATTACCCATAAGTTAAGTGAGGAGATCTTATCACAGTATGATGAAATTATTGTGATGGATCGTGGTCAAATTGTAGAAGCGGGAACGTTTGATGAATTAGTGCACTCTCATGGTGCTTTTTATAAATTGTATACATTGAAGCAAGAGGAATGTGCAATACCTTTAGCAGGATAAGAAAAAGCCCGATGTCAAATCGGGCTTCTCTTATATCAAATGTTATAGATAAAAAAATACATTGAATTATTGAAAAATAAGAACAGCATAAAATAATTAAAGTGTATGAAGGGGAGGCATTCAGGATAGAAACTTAATAACGGCGACAACCGCGTTTTTCGATATATCCTCCATGTTCGAGTTTAAAGAAGTCTTCTGATTCCCCAACGACACGCTCTACGTCCCCAATACGTAAAACTGTTGCGGTATGAGCAGTCATCGAAGGTTCAGTAAAGACTGGGATATTACTGATGATTTTAACAACGAAAGACTCTGCTAATTCGATGACTTCATTGGTTGGTCCTTTTAAAATGTCACAGGCTTCATTTTCAAGCCAGCCTAATTTAATTCGATACATGTCATTGACTTTAGATGAAACAGAAAAAACTTGATTTTCTTCAACAGACGCTACTTTTTTAGAGCTTGTTGAAGGATCTTTATAGACATTACAATGCTGTTTAACACCGACTAAAAACTTTTCAGATGGAACATAATACGTTTTCTCATTAAATTTAACATTAGCCATGATCATCAATCTCCCTTAATCATCATTTGAGATGAATATAGACTCTCACTATCAATATATGCCTAGTTTTGGGCTAATTTGCTAAAAAAGAGCATAAGTTTAGTGTGTAAAAGATAATAGGAGGAGTGAGGAAAAATGAATGTGAGACAAGCTTTGTTGAAAGGCATTCTTGGATTAGTGGGAGGTGCCTTACTTTATCGAGAATATTATCGAAAAAAAGCATTAAAGGATTATGAAATATTAGCTAATGATAGCCTTGATGAAGAAAAAGTGATTGAAATTAATGGCATCCAGCAGTGGTTATCCATTCGAGGTCAACATGCCAATCATCCAATCATTTTATTTGTTCATGGTGGACCTGGAAGCCCAATGACACCGATGATTTATAAATATCAAAAATATTTAGAAGATGAGTATACGATCGTTAACTGGGAACAACGGAGTACAGGAAGAACCTACTTTTTAAATAAAGCAAAAGAAACAGAGATTCAAAATCAATTATGCATAGAACAAGAAAGGAAAAAAATAAAGCTATTTACAAGGTAGGATGAGAATGATAAGATTTTAAAAAAATAGAAATAATGATAAGGAGAATGGTTGATGAAGAATAAAGGGTTACAGCTGATTTTATTTATTTTGAGTTTAATTTGTTTAATCATTTCAGCTAAATTATTTTATCAATTAGGAATTTATGTGGATGAAGCTAATACATCACCAAGTGTGGTTTTAGGTGGAAATTTTGGGGTCTGGTTAGAGTGGACACATCTTGCATTAATTGGAGCTATTTCTGTATTATCGGGAATCCAGTTATTTCATAAATAATTTATTAGTCGGGTAATGTGACGATACGTATTAAATAAATCGCGTCAAGGGGGACAATTACTTTTTTGGGGCCTTAAATAACAAGATTACGTTTTTATTGTTGAAGGATTTGTTGGGTATCTTCAGTTAACTTAGGCGTTTGAATAAGAATAGTTGGTTCGTCTAGTTCTTCATTAATTTGAAGTTCAATTTTCATTAACTCACCTTCTGATGTTTTTAGCATACGATACCTTTTGGTTAAAATATTTTAAATAGTGGTAAGTGGTTGGAATTAGAGGTTAGATAGTGTGCATAAGGTAATAAAAAGAAGGAAGTTTAATGCTTAGATGTTAAATTAAAGTGAAATAATGGGTTCATTTTCAACAAAATCAGTTATAATGGCAGTAAGATTAAATTTAGGTGGGGACGTTTATGAAACTATTTGCATCAGATTATGATGGAACGTATTGGAAGCATACGAAGAAAGGGCAATTGGACTTACGAAAAAATATTAAAGTGACAAAAAGGTGGCAAGAAGCGGGACATTTATTTGTTTTTGCCACTGGTCGTCCAATTTCGATGATGAAACTCGAGCAAAAAATGCATGGGATTGTGTATGATTACATTGTTGGCTTGAATGGTGGAATTATTATGTCTAGGGAGGGTAAGATTTTATTTCAGCAATCGATGGATGAAGCAGTGGCACGAAAGATTATCACGCGAATACAAGAAGAGGATGTTTTGCAATATGCGGTAACGGATGGAATTTGTGGACATTATCGAACAACATTTGGTCTAACACATAAGACATTTTATTTGTTTGCTATGTTTAAGCTTTTTTTAAGAAAGTATAGTTTGACGTTAGAACAGGCCTTAAATCGTCCTGTTGTACAAATTTCAGTTAAAACAAAAAGTCATAAGCAGGCCGTGGCATTTGCGAAGCAAATTAATGAAGAGTTTGGGGATCAAGTGGTTGCTTTTTCAAATTTAAGACATGTTGATATTTCAGCTAAAGGCTTATCAAAGGCAACAGGTGTTGAATATGTAGCGAAGCTTCATGAGATTAAAGATAAACATGTGTATTGTATGGGAGATAGTTTTAATGATGTTCCCATGTTTGAACAGTATCATGGTTTTACTTTACCTGAGGCTCGTCAGGAAATTAAAGAACAAGCAGAAGCAGTTTTTGAAACAGTAGGGGAAGCTCTGCGTTATATTTTAAATCATCATTAAAGAGGCTAAAGGGAACTTTAGTTTTTTTTGTTTCAAGGTTAGACACCACTTTCCGTGTAGTTGGATATAATATAACAGACTAGTGAAGGGGAGTGAATTGATGTATTGGCCACGTTCATATAGAAGAATCCCGTATCATTTAATGAGAGGATATCGGGGTTTGGATGATGGAGCTTGGGATGGAGACGGATGTGGACCAGGTGGTAATTGTGGAGGTGGTGGTCCATGGGGTGGATTTGGCTTTGGTGGTATAGGTTCATTTATTATTGGTGGGTTAACGGGTGCTTTTTTGGCTAATGCATTTGGTTCTAAAAATGCACAAGCGGCTCAACCTGTTATTGCACAGCCAGTTGTTCAACCCATTCCAATTGCTCAGCCGATGCCGTATGGCTATTCACCTTATGGCTCTGCGCCACAAGCAACACAAGTTCAAAATCAACAAGGACAAAAACAAATCATTTCATCAAGTGCAGTAGATGAAGATGAGGAGTTATATCCTGACTTTGATGAATGGAAGGGAAAACAACCGATTAAAGAGACTCACCATGTGTATACCATTCCTGCGCAATCCACCTATGTCCAACCCACGACTTATCAAATGCCAATGACGGCGATGTATCCAGCTGGTATGACACCTTATCCAATGGCTCAACAAGCTGTTGCTAACTATCCCATGGTTCAATCGGGTGTGACAAGTTATCAACTGCCAACGGTTGGTCGCCCGGTAACAACGGCGATGCCGTATTATATGTTTCCAGTGCAACAGTAAAAGCCCCACTTAGCGTAGGGCTTTTTTTAATGGGATTTGATCGTTTGCGACTTCAAAGTTATCACTCACTTCAAGTAAAACAGATTCTTTACTTCTTGTTGTGCTCTAATAATATTTGTGGGTAATAATTAGAATATAGGATGAAAGGCTTATTCATGAGGATGATGATATTTACAAGGAGGATCGCTTGGAAGTTTCAGAGGATTAACGTGAACAGTACAATGTTTAATTTTATGAATGTTTTGTTCGAGTTGATAATGAACCGCTTCTGCAATCGTATGAGCTTCAATTAAGCTTAAGGTCGGTTCAACTGAGATTTCTAAATCGACGTAAATTCGATTAGAATGAACGCGTGTTTTTAAAGAATCAATCGCTAAAACGCCATTAACCGATTGAATTTGTTGAATGATTTCATTAACGAGTTCAGGGCTTGCTGCCTTATCAATGACTTGATTCGTTGCTTCAACGAAAATCTCAATCGCGACTTTTAAAATGATGAGAGTAATGACTAACGCAGCTAAAGGATCTAAAATGGGGAATCCAAGACGTGCACCTATAATCCCAATTAAGGCTCCAATCGAAGATAATGAGTCACTTCGATGATGCCAAGCATCAGCAGCTAAGGCGGTTGATTCAATTTTTTTCGCTTGGCGAATGGTGTAATGATACATCCATTCTTTAACTCCGATTGATAACAGGGCAGCCCAAATGGTCATCATTTTAGGAATGATATAAGAGCTGGATACAATCGTTTGAATGGCAGAGTATCCAATTGATAATCCTGTTAAAAACAAGATGAACGCTAAAATTTTACTAAGGACTGCTTCAAACTTTTCATGCCCATAAGGATGATCAATATCCGCTGGTTTTTGAGAAATTCGAAGTCCAATAAAAACGCCAATGGAGCTAATGACATCAGATAATGAGTGAACTCCGTCTGAAATCATTGACGTACTATGCCCAATGAATCCAGCTAGTAATTTAATCAAGGATAAAAAGATATTCATGACGACCGTTATTAAAATCGTACGATTACCAATTTGCTCACGAGTAGAATGAGTCATACGAATCACCTCTAAGTTTCAATTAATCGTTATGATAAAATATGAGAAAAGTTAGGATTCGTGCCTAATGATGTATAATAAGGCGTGATTTTGGAATAGTAAGGTTATCTTAAACATAAAGGAAGGATTCAGTGTGAGTGTCAACATCTTCATTCAAATACTCTTAATCATTTGTATTCTCAGTGTCGTCTGGATGGGACTTATTTGTTGGTGTGCTTATGATCAACAACTCAGACGTCATGAAGTGTTTGAACAAGAACAAGAGAAACAAAAAAAGGTAATCCTTTTCTATTTTAAAGGATTACCTTTTTTGAGTGGTAAAGTAGACATGATGAAAGATTGGAACCCCATTATCCCACATACTTAAAAAATAGTCCGTTGATAGGGTGCGATTTCCTGGTGCTTCTTGATTTTCATCCCCTTCACGTAAAGAGTCAAAGAAATAGACTTCATGGAGTGAATCATCATAGCCAACAACTGTCATATAATGTTGCCATTTTAGCCCATCTCCGACTAAAACAATAATTGGCGTGCCTTCTGTGAGTCGTGTTTTTAACGTTTCAAATGTTCCATGATACATAGTGACATCATAAGAACTGTCTTTGAAATAATCTAAAATTCCTTTTGGCAAGACATATCCGGAAAACGGAAGTTTATAATCAAATTCCTCATAGAGTTCAAGGCCTTTTTTAGTTTCCCCAAAGTGTCGCATGACATAAGCACTTGAGAACGCAGAACATTCATTGACGACTTGTGTTTCAAAATGATTCTCCGTCGTAATGATAAATGAATCGGGATAGTTCACTTGTACTGGATCACTTGTTGGAAATGGCGATAGGTAATAAAGAACCAATGTCGTCAGAACGAGTAAAATCAGACTTCCCCAAATTAAAAATTTCTTCATGATTAAATCCTCCCTGTTTGATTAGAGTTATTATATCATGGATTTACATTTTCTGTAAAAATATCGAAGCGTAGTTTTTTTTAGATGAAAATGATACAATGAATAAGAATTTAACTCAAGAAAGGATGTTAAACATGAGCAAACGATTAGTGTTAGCTGAAAAACCATCCGTTGGACGCGATATTGCGCGCGTTTTAAATTGTACCAAGCAAGGAAATGGTTATTTAGAAGGAAAAGATTACATTGTAACTTGGGCACTTGGTCATTTAGTAACATTAGCCGATCCAGAAGCTTACGATGTGAAATATAAATCATGGAATCTAGAAGATTTACCGATGTTACCTAAACAGTTTAAATTAGTGGTGATTCCGAAAACATCGAAACAATTTAAAGCAGTTAAGGAACAAATGCTTCGAAAAGATGTCTCTGAAATTATCATTGCTACTGATGCAGGACGTGAAGGGGAGTTAGTAGCTCGTTGGATTATTGAGAAAGTTGGCGTTAAAAAGCCGATCAAGCGTTTATGGATTTCTTCAGTGACGGATAAAGCGATTCAACAAGGATTTAAAACGTTAAAGGATGGTCGCAACTATGATAATCTATATTCTTCAGCAATTGCTCGTTCAGAGGCGGATTGGATTGTGGGGATGAATGCGACACGTGCCTTAACGACGAAACATAATGCGCAACTGTCTTGTGGACGGGTTCAAACTCCAACATTGGCGATGATTGCTAAACGTGAGGAGGAGATTAAGCAGTTTAAGCCAAAGACTTATTATGGGTTAACGGCGATCAGTCAAGGAATTAAGTGGACGTGGCAAGATGGGAAGTCGAAAGATATTAAGACGTTTAATGAGGAGCGTATTGGGCAGTTATTCAAGTCGTTACAAGGCCAGTCGGCTCAAATTGAGAAGGTAGCGAAGACAGAGAAAAAGGTGTATGCACCAGGACTTTATGATTTAACGGAGTTACAACGTGATGCCAATCGTATGTTTGGTTTCTCGGCGAAAGAGACGTTATCGATCATGCAAAAATTATATGAACATCATAAGGTTTTAACGTATCCTCGTACAGATTCTCGCTACATTTCAACAGATATTGTCGAGACGTTACCTGAACGTTTAAAAGCAGTCGCGATTGGGCCTTATCGCGCAGTGGCGAATCAGTTATTAAAAGGTAAACTTGTGACGAATAAATCGTTCGTTGATGATAAAAAGGTAAGTGATCACCATGCGATTATTCCAACCGAACAAACAGCTTTATTAACGGATTTAAGTGATAAAGAACGTAAGATTTTTGATTTAGTCGTGAAACGCTTCTTAGCGGTACTCTCGAAACCGTTCGTCTATGAACAAACAACGTTAACAGCGAAAATTGGAAGTGAGACATTTGTAGCGAAAGGAAAACGCGTCCTTTCATTAGGGTTTAAAGAAATTTATAGCCATCAAGATGAAGAGGCTGATGATCATCAAAACTTACCGCTGGTAGAAGCGGGTACTATTTTACCAATTTTAAAAATCATTCAAACATCAGGTCGTACGCAACCACCTGCTTACTTTAATGAGGCGACCTTATTATCAGCAATGGAAAATCCAGCTCGTTTTATGAATGGGGTATCCAGTGATGTGGTAAAAACATTAAATGAAACGGGTGGACTTGGAACGGTTGCAACCCGTGCAGATATTATTGAAAAGTTATTTAATAGTTTCATGATTGAAAAGAAAGGTCAAGAGATTCACTTGACTTCAAAAGGACGCCAGTTGCTTGATTTAGCCCCAACCGATTTAAAATCACCTGAACTAACAGGAGAGTGGGAACAAAAATTAAGTGACATTGCTAGTGGAAAATTGAAACGTCAAAGTTTTGTTAATCAAATGCGTGAGTATGCGACAACCGTTGTTCAAGAAATTAAAGGCAGTGATGCAAAATATAAGCATGATAATCTGACGACAACGAAATGTCCAGAGTGCGGAAAGCCAATGTTAGCGGTTAATGGAAAACGTGGAAAAATGCTTGTGTGCCAAGATCGTGAATGTGGAACACGTAAAACCATTTCTCAAATCACAAATTCACGTTGTCCAAACTGCCATAAGAAGTTAGAGCTTCGTGGTGAAGGCGAAAACCGAATGTTTGCCTGTGTTTGTGGTCACCGTGAAAAATTAAGTACTTACAATAAACGAAAACAAGAACAGAAAAAACAAGGAAGCAAGCGCGACGTTCAAAAATATCTTCGTGAACAAGAAAAAAATTCAGAACCAATGAATTCAGCTTTAGCTGATGCATTAGCTAACTTAAAACTATAAAATAAGGGCCTCTCAATGTTGAGAGGCTTTTGATTTATGAACTAAAAAAGGAGAAGGCCTTTGTCCTTTTAGTAAAGAATTAAAAATGGAATACTAAAACAGAGCTATTTTGCTCCGTTTTTTGATTGAGTAGAAAATTGTGTTGTTTTTATACATCTTTTGCATGATTTTAAGTGAAAGTTTTGTTATGTTAAATTTATGTTTCATGATGAATTAAAACATGGTAAAATACCATTGATTCTGGAAGAGGTAGAGATAAATGACTGATTTGTTATCATATAGCAGAACTAGGGAGGAACTATAATATGTTGAAAAATAGTTTGATAAAAAAAACAGTGCTAGCTTTAACAGTAGTTGCTGGATTAAGTGTATCAATGACAGCCTTTGCTAAATCATCATTTACTGGTGAGTATCGTCAAGGGGAAATTTTATCATTTGGTTCAAGTTTGAATCAACGTGAAGAAGCAGCATTAAGAGATTATTTTGGTGTTTCAGATGAGATGGAGGCTATCTATGTAGATAATGAAACAGCGATTAAACAATTAGGATTAGCGCCAGATGCATTAGATGACTATAAAGGTGGCTGGTATTCATCAGCTTATGTGAAGTTAACGGACCAAGGAGGAATTAATGTTTCTTCTAAAAATGTAAGTTTAGTAACGAATGAAATGTTTGCGAATGCATTAATCACTTCTGGGATTTTAAATTGTGAGGTTATTGTATCGGCACCGTTTATGGTAACGGGTGAATCTGCATTAGCAGGGATTTTAGCGGGTGCAGAGGAAATTATGGGAGAAAGTTTATCTGAAGAAAATAAAATTGTTGCTAAAGAAGAAATCGATACAACGTTAGAAATAGCGGATGAAATATTGAATAATCCAGACAATGAAATTAATTCTTCAAGTGATTCTTCAACGGTAGCATCTGGGATTATCAATGATATTAAGCAGCAAGTCATTAAAGATTCTCCGAATTCGACTCAAATCGAACAAATTATTGTAAACGTGACAAACAATTATGGAGTTGAGTTGAGTGAAGAATCAACGGAAAGAATAGCGAACTTAATGGAAGACGTGAATAAATTAGATATCGATTATAACGATATTAAAGAGACGATGAAAAATATCGGTGATAGTATTTCTGAAAGTTTAAAAGAAGCGGGAGTTAAGCTGAAAGAGTCTGGGGTTTTAGAAAAAATCGGTAACTGGTTCGTTGATTTAGTCAGAGGAATTGGTGAATGGATTAAAGGTTTATTTATTTCATCAAATGAAGTAGATTCTCCTATTTTAAATGAAGAGGAACCGTCTGACATGAATGCTTCAATTGAAAGTAGTGATGAAAGTGGAAATGTTGAAGTTTTTGAACCTACCACTTCAGAAGAAACAGATATCAACACAGAAGATCTAACAGCCGGTGAGAACGTAGATGAAAATGAGCCAAAAGATAATGTTGAACAAAATTCTGAAGAAAATGAAGCAGAAGTAGTACCAGAAGAGACAAGCAATAATCTTGAAAACAACGAAAGTGTATCAGAATAACAAAATTATATTTAAGCGAAAAATAAACTAATTATTTGAGAACCTTAAGGGTTCTCTTTTTTGGAAGGAATTACATTAAATAGAATCAAAGAGATAAAAAAATGGCCGATTAGGCCGTTTCTTTTGTTTGACTTATGGGCTTCTTTTTTTGGTTAAGGTAGGTATGTACATAGCAAGTAAGAGTCGCGAAAAATCCGATTCCATCCATTAATGTATCGTACGGATGATAGTGAAAAATAAGTGCATAAATATATTGGATGCTCCAAAGTCCGATAATCGGAAGGAGTGCCCAGTTCCATTTTTGAGATGGTACCATTAATAAATAAATCATTGTGACAATTAACATGGACGTCATCCATGGAACGACTTCTTCTGGCATGATGATCATTGGATCGGCACACCCAATGGTTAAACTCCATCCTAAGTTTACAAGCATCCAAAACCATAATAGAAAGTAAAATCCGTTTTTTAAAACTTTTTTTATGATGATTAACGTTTGATTCATTTAATTTCCCCCATTCCTGAATCGTTAAGTTTATTATAGTTTGTCCGGATTAAAGATTCAACGAGATTATTTCCTTATTTTTACAGGTTTTATTTTTTAGATGAATATAAGCTATAAGTGTAGTTACATGAATTAGAAGAGAATGATCTATCGTTAGAAGAGGTCGTTGTGACGAGTGAACTAAGGGAGATGTTAATTAATAGAAATGAGGATGGATCATTAATGATAGTCCCGCATCATTTTGTGAATTACTTGTAGAATTTTGATGGTGAAAAGAATTAGATTGAAAAAAAGGTGGGAAAATGAAACGTGTAGGGTTGTTTTTTATTGTCATGATAGTGGGTTTAATGGTAGTCTTAGTTTATAATAAATCAGTCGTTATAGAAGTGACGGATGAGCTTATAAAGACGTGTTTACGAAGTTCTGATACGGATGAGTTTGATAACGCATGCTTGACCAAAGAATCATGGAATCAGGAGTATCTTTTTCAGTCGTATACTTCACGACAGCTCATTGATGTAACGTTAGGAAAAAAGCTTAATTTTGAGACACTGATTGAGCTTAGCGATCAAATAGTTTTATTTGCTTTTATGAAAGATAAGCGAGTTGTCCGTTATGTCGAGGTACCACGTGAGTTTGTTGAGTTTGAATTAGAATCTAAAATTTAAACCATTAGTCACCAAGTGGGAAGTGTCGCAATTAAACAACCGTTAATGATAGAATAGTTTAAAAGAAGGATGGGGTAGATGAAGCGCTGGATTGTTATCTTAATGCTAGGAATATATCTTTGTGGGTGTGAAAAAAAATCTGAACCTATTAATGATGAGGTTTCGGAAGAACATCAACGTTTGTTAATTATGGATGAGGTTAATCGAGAGGATTATGAAAGTAATCGATTTTATGCGATGGGAGATCCTGTTGTCTTTTTATCTGGAGATCAAAACGATGTCCTTTGGCAAGTAACGTTGACTGATTATGAAGTTATTCAAGATTCGCATGAGGGATTTAAAAAGGCATTAGTCCTCCATTTTAATTATCGTTATTTTATGCAAGAGTTTATTATGTCTCAAACGTTACAGTCTATTGTTCATCCGACTGTTTTTTATCAAGATATTGCATTAAAACCACAAAGTTTAGCTGAAGCAACCATCGCATATAATATTGGGAATTATGCTAAAAGTCCTCATATTCTTTATGAACCTATTGTTAATGATGAAATGATTTGTAAGCTCGTTTATTTGCAAGCCAATACGGATCAAAGCTGTTTTAATTATTATAGTTATGCAGGACCTGGCGAATATCTCATCAGTTTTGAAAGTGGAAAGGGAGAACATTTTAATTACATGATTAATGTCAAAGAGTAAGTCGAATTCTTGGAAAAAAAACACCAAAAAACGAAAGATTCTTAAAAAAACGTGACATTATGGTATGATAAATGTGGGCTTAGGAGAGAGATAAGGAGATTAAAGATTGAATTAAAGGGGTCATGTTATGAGTAAGAAGAAAAACGTATTAATTGGAGGGGCTGTCGGAATTTTAACTGTTGGATTAGTATTCGGGGGGATTAAAGCATATGAATACTATCAGGCTAAAGAATTAGTTCTGACGTATGAGGACATTACATTTCCAAATATTAAAGTGAATGAGAAGGATGTATCAGAAATCTCTAAAGCTAATTTAGAACTTGTCTTAAAAGAAGAAGTTGAAGGGCTTGAATCACGTTTGATTGAAGTTAAAATTGATGATCAAACTTTTTCAAAGACGTTAAAAGAATTAGGCTTTGTTGCGAGTGAAGATGTTAATGAATTAACTGATGAAATTTTTGCACTTGGTAAAGATTTAGAAATTCTTGAACAAGCAAAAAGAATTGAAGCAGCACCAGTAGTTGAATATACTATTGAATATAGCTATGATGAGTCATTAGTGGATGAATGGATTCAATCCATTGCACAGCAGCTTTATGTTGACAAAGAAGAGCCAACGTTTAAAATGGTTTCAGCAGGGAACTTTGAAGTGACGGAAGGACATGCAGGCTATTCGATTGATGCAGATGCAATTAAAGAGCAGGTTAAAACGGCATTAAATGAAGTTTCCGCAGAGACTATAGAAGTGACAGCAGAAGGAATCGTTGATAAACAAGCGAAAGATCCTGAACTGTTAAAGTCAGTGAACTATAAAATCTCAACTTATAGCTCAAGCTTCCCAGTCGGTATTCCAAGATCGAAAAACGTAGAACTAGCAACATCTAAAATTAACAAGACATTGTTAATGCCTGGGGATGAGTTCTCGTATACAGATAAAGTGTCACCTGTTATTTATTCAAATGGTTATGTTGATGCAACTATCTTTGTTAACGCTCAACCGGTTAATGGAGTTGGAGGCGGAATCTGTCAAGTATCGTCAACGCTTTATAACACTGTGTTACTAGCTGGAATTATGCCTACTGAACGTCGTAATCATAGTTTACAAGTTGGATGTGTACCTGTCGGACTGGATGCGACGATGGCAGAAAATGCAATCGATTTTAAATTCGTAAATACATTAGATTATCCAATTTATATTAATGCCTATACGAGTGGTGGAACGTTAACGATTGAATTTTGGTCAAATGAAGATGCCCTGGATGGAGTGACGTATAAACCACAGGTTAAACAAGTAGGGCAGAACAAATATCAAACTTACTTATTGGGGTATGATACAAATGGTAGCTTGGTGTATAATGAATATATTGATACAAGTACTTATAAGTAAGAGAAAAGCTTCACTTCCGAGCGGAAGTGAAGCTTTTTTTATGTCATTTAACGTGCCAACCTAAGAAACAGAGAATATCTTATATTGTATCCTGGTCATATTAACAGCAAGATAAGTGAAAGGAATTTGTAGCAGACTAGAAAGAATGTGATGACCATTGAATAATGTTATAAGAGACGAAAAATTAAAAGCTGCCTTAAATAAGCAATATTTAAATCAGCCAGCTGACCAAGTAATTACTAAAGATCAGTTAGCAAATTTACAAGGAACTGTCACGTTAGATAACAAAGAAATCAAAGATTTGACTGGGATGAATTATGCAACTCAGATTACCGCATTATATTTAAATCATAATGAGATTATTGATATTACACCTTTAAAAGATATGGTTAATCTTCGACAAATCAGCTTAATGAATAATCAAATCAAAGATTTAAGACCTATGAGTTCACTCGTAGAGCTACAAAGTTTAAACCTCAGTAAAAATCAGATTCAAAGTGCATGGCCTTTAACAAAATTAAAAAACTTAAAGACGTTATTTCTTGATTATAATCCGCTTCAAAGCTATGATGAACTTCGATTTATGAAACAATTAACCTTATTATCGATGAGAGGAGTTGGGATTTCTAATTTGGCAGTCTTGTTACCACTCGTGAATCTTGAAGTCCTTTATTTAGATGATAATAAGATACAATCACTTGAACCATTAAGTCAGTTATATTTATTGTACCAACTCAATATTAATGGGAACCAAGTACATAATTTGAAGCCAATTGGGGCACTTAAGTACCTTCAAATGTTATTTGCCAATCAAAATCAAATTGAGAATCTAGAGCCGTTAAAAAAATTGAAACAACTTCAGTTTTTAGATTTAAATCATAATCATATAGAGGATTTAACACCGTTAGCTAGCGTCGAGTCATTAGAAGCATTAAGTATTATGAATAATCGGGTAAAAGATTTAACGCCGATTACTAAGCTTCCACATTTGATAGCTTTACTTGCTCAAGGCAATCAAATTACCTCTTTAAAGGGGATACAGGCATTACCCATTATTAGCCTTGAAAATCAGTCAATTGAATGGGAATCGATTATGATTAATAAATCTGAATATGCGATTGAATTGAAAGGAAGATTAATTGATACGAATGGAGAGGTTCCATTGATTACAGCCATCAGTCCCAAAACAGTCACCTACGATGTTTTAAAATCACGACTGATTGTTAATCAGTTAGAGCCACTGATTACTGTGTTTTTTCATAATCAAAATGAAGAGATTCCATTTAGTGGTGAACTTCGTCTTTCATTCAAGGAATTAGAATAAAAGCGGTCATTAGATCGCTTTTTTATTTGGATAATCTGTGAATTAGAGCTATCTTTCTCGTTGTATGATAGAGAAAATGAAGGGATTTTTGTTGTAAACTACTGAATATGTATGTGCAAGAAGTAAAGGAGATGTTATAATAAGGCTCGCTCTATAAGAAGTCTGTTTTTATGACGCTTTAAGATTTTCACTTAGGCGAGCAATGACGGTTATTGGTTCATATATATAAGTCCCGATAAGTTTTTTACAGTGTAAAATTAAAGCCCTAGCAGTAGAGGATTAGATTTCTTTCAGAAATCGCTAGTTGGCCCCTGGACGATAGGATGCCTTAGTATTGAAAAGCTTTAAGTACTAAGACTGACTTAGAAAGAGGAAAAACATTTATATTTGTATATAGAATATTTTTTGAGTTAATTTAAGGGATACTTGATTAGAATAATCTTCTAGTAACAAAAAAAGTAAAGGAGTGACTCAAATGAAGGCTGTTGTAGTGATGGATTCGCTAAAAGGAAGTTTAAGTTCAATGGAAGCAGGAGAAGCAGTTAAAGCTGGGATTTTAGCTGCGAATCCAGAGGCAACAGTGATTGTTAAACCATTGGCTGACGGTGGAGAAGGAACAACAGAAGCTCTTGTTTGTGGATTGAATGGCAGGTTAAAAACAATACAAGTTACAGGTCCTATTTATGAACCTGTCATCGCACAATACGGGGTAATTGATGAAGTGGCTGTCATTGAAATGGCACAAGCAGCGGGATTACCTCAAGTTCCAACAGAAAAGCGCAATCCATTAGTGACAACAACTTATGGTGTCGGCGAAATGATTAAGGCGTGTGTTGAGTCAGGATGTAAGAAGTTCATCATTGGAGTTGGGGGATCAGCGACGAATGATGCAGGAATTGGAATGTTAATGGCATTAGGATACAAATTCTTAGATGCTAATGGACAAGAAGTGGTGCAAGGAGGACAAGGATTAAGTCAAATTGTTTCAATTGATGCGTCAGATATTTTACCGGGATTATCATCTTGTGAATTTAAGATCGCGTGTGATGTCACTAATCCATTGTATGGAGAACAAGGAGCGGCTTATATTTATGCTCCGCAAAAGGGTGCAACACCTGAAATCGTTAAAACGTTGGATGACGGATTACGTCATTTTGCACGTATAGTTGAATGGGATCAAAAAGCAGACTTTGCTAACTTACCAGGTGCCGGAGCAGCAGGTGGTCTTGGATTTGCTTTTACTGCCTTCTTAAATGGAACATTACAATCAGGAGTCCAACTGATTTTAGAAGAGACAAAGTTGGAAGAGGTGCTTAAGGGGGCCGATTATGTGTTAACGGGGGAAGGGCGGTTAGATCATCAAACGGCAATGGGGAAAGCACCGATCGGTGTTGCCAAATTAGCAAAAAAATATGGGTGTAAAGTGATTGGATTAGCAGGAGCAACAACAAAAGAAGCAACAGCATGTCATAAAAAAGGCATTGATGCTTATTTCTCTATTGTTAATCATCCGATGTCATTAGAAGAAGCAATGAAACCGGAGATCGCTTTTGAAAATATAAAACAAACGACAGAACAGATTTTTAATTTGATTAAAGCAATCAAGTAAGATAAAACAAGGAAATCAATGTACTTTTCCTCATCATAACCTTTTATTTACATCATTATTAACTTCAAGGTATAATATTTTTACATTGTCTTAAATAGTTGATAATAGGATAACAGAAGAATGTTTTCAGAGAGAGATTATATTTAAAGAGAAGGTAAGATGGAATATAGCAGAACAAATGTGGGAAAGGCCTATACAAGACTATCTAAACTATCGAGCATTAACTTATGAAGTTTTTTCATTCGGGAATACGGATATAATGGCAGATGAGTTGGTACAACTTGTGAAGGCGGAGAAGAAGACTGCGACTTCATCTGTTTTTTGTTTTTACGAGATGGAAGGAGCAGCACTTCCACAAGGCGGGAAGTTAAGTATTTTATGTAATAGTAAAAATGAGGCAGAGTGTATTATGCTAACAACTAAAGTTTATACGACTTCATTTAATTTAATTAGTAAAAAACATGCATATAAAGAAGGAGAAGGGAATCAAAGTTGAGGTGATTGGAGGGAGAGTCATCAAGCATTTTTTACTGAAGCCTTAGCAGAATGTAAACAAGTCTTTGATGAAAATATGTTGATTGTGTGTGAAAAATTTAAAGTGATTTGGAAGTAAAAGAAAAAACGTCTTCTATTGTTTTTGAAGACGTTTTTTTAATATGATTAGAACAATTTATGACCACACTCATTACAGAATTTTGCATCTGGTGTTGTTTGGGTCCCGCATTCAGGACAGAATTTATAGCCGGTTGATGGGGGTGGTGATGCTTGGACTTTGGTCCCACACTCAGGGCAGAATTTTACATTTGGGCTTAGTTTGTGTCCACATTGATGACAGGAAAGGGTAGTAGATGGTTGAGCTTGTGATGCTGTTGATGTGTTAGTCATCATAGACGTCATTTGCTTCATCATTTCAACGCCCATAGCCATCCCAGCTCCTGTTTGAGCCATGGATGCCATCGAACTATTTGGATGTTCAGTCATCGACTCAATCATACTCATCTGTTGATAATGTGCGATATCACCGACCATATCGAAGGAAGCTGTTTTCTCAATCATCTTTTGAACGTTCTCTGGATAAGTAAAACTTGAAATTGTGAAATCAGTCACAGTTAGACCTAACTTTAATAATTCCATATCAAGATCACTTTTAATTCCTCGAGCAATATCATAAGCATTTACTTGTAAATTGAATAAGTCTTTTCCTTCTTTTGAAATCCAACGCATTAAAAGTTGATCGAGTTGAGATAAAACGCGCTCTTTTACATCCTCCACAGTAAATTGTTGCTTCACACCTGCTATACGGTCAATTAAAGCAAGATAGTCATTAACTTTAACCGTAAATGTTCCAAAGCTGCGAATAGGTAGTCCACCTTTTAAACTTGGTGTTGGGATATTAATCGCACTTTTAGTTCCCCAGCGAATTAAAAATTCCTTCGTATTCACGAATAAAACTTCTGCTCGAAGTGGACTGTTAAATCCAAACTTAAATCCTTTTAATGTGGTTAAAAAAGGAATGATTTCAGACTCGATTTCATAATTTCCTTCATCTTTAAAGATTCCTTCAATTTTTCCATTATATAAGAAAATAGCATCTTGTCCTGGACGAATAACGAGGCGACTCCCACGCTTAATTTCTTTGTTACGCCAAAGCCAAAAGATGACATCGTCACGAGACTCGTTCCATTCAATGACATTAGCAAATTGATTATTGAATAAACCCATACGTTAACACTCCTTAACTATTAAAATAAACAAAAATGAAGTAGATTGCAATGATTCCTAAAATGATTAAGATAGTGATTTTCACCCAACTATAGGGATAGGTTCCATGAATGCGTCCAGTTTCTCCATTAATAATATATTGATATTGTTTACCTTTGTAATCATAAGTAGCGGTCCAGATGGGAAGAAGGACATGTTTAAAGGTGACATGATCATAATGGGTTTGGACATGAATTCCACTGACAGTATCGTAGTAACGTAGAACTTCTAAACGGGCAGCTTCTTCGAGCTCACGATTTATTTTCTGTTTAGCAAAAGTGAATCCTTCTTGAACACTTAGACTATAACGTTCAGCCATGTAGCCAGAGATATATTCACTTCGATAGGGTTCTACACGATCAGTATTAAAAGGTTCAACTCCACACATAATCGTATCACTATAATGATGAGAAGCATTTACTAAAATATCATCGAAAAATTGATGAAGATGACCACTGACTGGATACCAACGAACTTTCTGAACTTGCTCTTTTTTTCCATTGATTTCACGAGTTTCATAATAATAACGGCCGCCTCTAGCCGTATAGGTACTAGACGTATTTGCATCATATGTCCAATAGGGGACATAGACAGCCTGAAGTTTATCACTTTGATAAAGTAGTTTTAAATCATTTGGAGCTAACCAGCGATATTTGACCCATTTTGATAGTTCCTCCATTGCTTGATGTTTTTCGATTTTGAAGGGAAGAATAGCTTCAGGCTTAATCCCAGCTGATTGTTTCGTTTTTAGAACATGCGAGGATCCGCAATAAGAACAATGCAGCGCCGTAATATGTTTATCAACAACAGTTTCGGCACCACAGCTTTCACAAGTGATGACCTCGACATCTTCATTCCAATTTGATTTTTCTTCGAGAGTACTCACATTAGAAAAGTCATATTCATGAACTTCCCCTTCATGATCAATCGCTACTTCTGTTTCGCAGTACGGACACTTCAAAGCTTGTGATTTTATATCAAACACCATATTTCCCCCACAATTTTCACAGGTGAACACTTGGATATCTTCTTGCTTTTCTTCGCTCATTTTCTCACTCCCTATGGTAAAAAAGTTGTAGCTTAAAAAAACTACAACCGATTATGGCTTTTTAAACTTATTCTTGATTCGTTAAACCCTTTAAAGCTGCTAATTCATGATCAATAGTGGATGAACGATTTCCTTTTAAAGCAGCAAGTTCATCTTCGATAGATGAAGAGGTTTTCGTATCATATTTATTCATTAATGATTCAATATCGTCTTTAGGTACAGCATTTAAGTCGGCGATTGCATTTGCTTCATCTAACATTCGATTTGCTTTTTCTTCCATACGAGTAAAAGCCCCTAAGTTTGATTTTGAACTATGAAGTGAACTTCCAAGTTCATTAATACGTTGCTGCATATTAGCTGTCGCTACTTTTGCTTTAATACTATCACGACGAGCAGTTAGTTCGTTAACTTCACTTACCAGTTTATCGTGCATTTGACGCATTTTTAAAGTATTAGATGAAGCAAGCTGTACTTTTTGTTCAAGTGTGGATTGTTTTTCTGTGAGTGTTGCTTTTTTTGATAAGAAAAGGCGAGCATCGTCATCATTTCCCGCTTCAATGGCACGTTTAGCATAATCTAATAATTTAGCAATTTCTTTATTGCACTCATCCAATTCGCGTTTTGCACGAGCTTCTTCAGCCATAATAGATGCTGTTTCAGCTTTAACTTTTCCTAAGTCATCATTTAAGTTTCGTAAAATTTGATCAACCATTTTAGCAGGGTCTTCACATTTATCTAGAAGGGCATTAATATTCGCAGACATAATATCTGAAAAACGTTTTAAAATAGACACAAAACCACTCCTCGTTCTCATTATCAATAACAGTATATGAGTAAAAGAACGAAAATATTAGGAGAATTCTAATGAATGAATTTCACAAGAAAAAATGTGACTTTAACGGTATCATTTAGGTATAAAAAAATCTCCCCTCAAAGAGGGGAGGCTCTTATTTTATTCTACTTCTTGAACAGGTTGTCCAAGTGCTTCTAAAGCGGCTTGATAACCAGCCATATAACCTTCTTCAAATCCTTGGTCATAAAATTGATTGTTTTCTTCTTCTTGACCCACTTTATATTTTGCAGAAGTACTTAAGACATGGTTAGTGACCGTCACTTGTTGAATCGCAAATCGGTCGTCTTCATTTAAAGTATAATCAGATACCATTAATGTATTAGGGTCGATGTAAGTTGTCTCATGAGCGGTGTCATTGATTTTTACACGACTATATTCAGTAAAGTTTTGACCTTTTACAATGAAATTACCGTCTTCATCGTTATAAACTTCTGAAATCAAAACTTCATTAACCCCCATTTGCATTTTTGTTGGCTCATAAGGATTCACGCCACCATAGATATAGCGTTCACCGTATAGCATGTCATATTGTAATAACTTAAGATTATTTAAGTAATCAGGAGTATCTTTATATTGTTGATGATAGTTAATTAATGTTCCATGATGAATGCCAAGTTGATTTAAGATATGAGCACCTAATTGGTAAGCCTCAATATCAGCATCTTGTTTTTCTAAGCCAAAGTTGTTCCAAATAACATATTCTGTTTCGAAGATGTCACCATTTGATAATTCAGCGTCTTCAATTCCTAATGTCGGCAAGTGATCCCCATACATAACAAGGACAATATCTTCATTTATTAATGATAGGGCTTGGATTAACTCGGCGATAAATTGATCCATTTCATAAATCTCATTTGTAAAGTATTCAAATGAGGTTAAGCGCTCGGTATCATCTAATCCGCTGACTGTGATTTTAGAGTGATTTTCAACTGGAGTCGTTGGATAATCACCATGACCTTGAACCGAAATCGTATAGATATAATCTTGACCTTCTGTTGATTTTAAAGCATCAACGATTGATTTTGTTAAGTATTTATCTTTCGCCCAACCAAGTGGGGTTGTTTCTTCAATGTTCATATATTCGATTGAAGTAAAGGTATCAAACCCTAACATTTTAAATACTTTTTGACGAGTATAGAAGGTTCCTTTGTTGTTATGAATGGCATGTGTTGAATAACCTAAATCCTTTAAGTCATAGTTAATACTTTCAGCCGTTGTTTTACGTAAGATTGTTTTATATGGATATTCTCCAGCACCGAAGAATTCTAGGTTCATTCCTGAGATGACTTCAAACTCTGTGTTTGCTGTTCCGGCTCCAACTGAAGGAACTTTTAAATAACCTGAAGAGAACTGTTCTTTTAATTTTCTGAAGTTTGGAACAGGATCTTCTGAGAATTCTAAGTCGATCATGTGTGTTGGATCAAAGAATGACTCTAATTGAAGCATGATAATATTTGGTGCTTGCTTTTGTGGCACCATACTATTGTCATTACTTGCAACTAAATTTGAATTATCTAATTTAGA
Source organism: Turicibacter sp. H121 (assembly GCF_001543345.1). NCBI lineage: Bacteria > Bacillati > Bacillota > Erysipelotrichia > Erysipelotrichales > Turicibacteraceae > Turicibacter > Turicibacter sp. H121. Next base: position 2,171,536 of record NZ_CP013476.1, read on the forward strand.
AGAATCTTCAGAATTCATTAGCGTTTCCGCTAATTTTTCAATAGTTGCTTGTGTATAGTTTACCGGTCGTTTAATCCCTGTGTTTAATAACGTATTAGTAAAGCAATAAGGGAATCCGTAATCTAAATAAGCAAAAGCGATGTTTCCGAAATAATCAGAAATAATATTTGCTTTTAAGGCACCTTGTGTCAAAAGTACAAAACTAATGATTCCAGCAGCGAAAAGTGGAATGTTTTTTTTGTAGTTAACTTTATTTTTTGATCTTGGTGCTTTAAAGAACGCAATAATAACTCCAATAATCGCAAGAGCAATCCCTACCCCAATTAATCCAATTTGAAACTTAGAGAAGTATTTTTCTAAAATATCAAAGGTTGATGAAATTAATTTTAATTCGTTTGCCGTAAATGGAGTGACACGATTGTTTAAAACGATTCCGTTAGTAATTCCTCCTGCTAACCAAATAAGTGAAATAGTAGTGAAAACAAAGAATTTTCGACGGACCAATAAAATCAGTGAAAAGGTTAGTAAGATTAATAAGACATTATAAGTAAATACCACGGGTGAGTGGATTAAATAATTGAAGGCAGCCACAATCGAGTGACGGCTAAAGATTTCAATTAGAAAGTTAATGACGAACGCCGAGGCGATACATAGAAAATAATAATTATATAAATACTTTTTTATAATTTCTTTCATATTAGACCCCCATAAATAAATACTCTATGAGTTTGAGTGGACTCAAAGAGGTGTTTTTAAAACAATTATTTCCATATCCAATCTTAAAGTAGTCCATCTGACATTTTAACAACGACCGACCATAAAATCAATTAGAAAATTTTAGGAGAAATGAGTACAAGTAATTATTATACAGATTGAAAATAAAAATTCATCTTCTATTTGTGGCTTTTTTAAAATTCATACAAATGTTAAGAGTTAGGCAAAAAAATAAAGAACAATGTAACCGCTTCTTTCGGTGTTTTTATAAGTGGATGTCGTTTTTTGTTAATAAAATGTAAAATTTCTGTTAAGTTTTATATCTTAGCAAGTACAATAAAGATTCATTCTTGACTAAGTGTTCCCGATCGGATTGAAGTTATAATTTTTAAAATAGGTGTATTTATATTAAAGGTAATAACTAAATGATTTTTAAATCAAATTGGAACTTTATAAGTAAGGGGGGAAGAGCTGATAAAGTTAAATGAATCATCCCTTTAACGTTTAATGATAAGATAAAAGTAACAGAGATATAGAAGTAAGATTCTTAGAATCAATAGCCAACAGTATATTATGAAAAACTTAAATAAAGGGAACGTCTAATTTGATAGGTATTTTTTTATTTCGTGACCTCGTTATTGATCATGGAGGGACAGTATATGATAATTTATTCAAAAGGGAGAGGTGAAGTAGGAACTGAATAACTGAGGGAATTTTCTATCCTTATAATATGAGAAAATAAAGTTACTGATAAAAAATGTTAGTAACTAAAAAAAGTAGAGAATCATCTCTACTTTTTAAATTAAAGAGCCTTTGGTTTTAAACATTGAGTAATACGTGAAACCATTGTTTCTTTTTCTGAATCATTGCTTCCATTCCATAAGATTTCAAACATAACTCCTAATCCAGGAAGTGTTTTTTCTTCTCCAGATTCAATCGCATCAATAATCGTTTCACGGATTTCATCATAGTTTGAGTCATCTAAGTTTGCAATAACAGCTTTTCTTAAATCGAAGTTCATGATCATCACCTCATAAAAATTTCTTTCGTTATAGTTTTTCACCATTTTGGAAAACTATACATATTTTTATTATTTGAAATTTTTATAGATGAGCAACATATACTAGTGCAGTAGGTTAAGCTTAAGAGAGACGATTTGAGTGAACTGTTAGAGTAATCTTGAGCATCAGATAGGTCTATATAAATAAATATAGAAAAAACAAGAGAATTTATATCTAATTAAATTTATTTGGAAAGTTTGTAGAGTTATAGTAAAATAATATGGTGAAACCGTGTAAACATGCGGTGTTAAGAAAAGAAAGTAGGTCGAAGATATGGGGAATCGCTTTTTAAAGGGGGCAATGATTTTAAGTATTAGTATGTTTGCCACCAAATTCCTTGGAATTCTTTATGTGATCCCGTTTCAACAATTAGTTGGAACATCAGGGATGGCACTTTATAATTATGCATATACACCATATGCGTTATTTATTAGTTTATCAACTCTTGGAATTCCTGTTGGAATTGCGAAATTTGTCTCGAAATATAATGCAGCAGGAGAGTATGATACTGCTCGGAAAATGTTTAGATATGCGATTTGGTTTATGGTTGGATTAGGTTGTCTAGGATTTTTAACCATGTATAATCTAGCACCATGGTATGCACAAGTTGTTTTAGCTGGACAAAAAGAGTTAGCAAATTCAATTGAAGATGTAACAATGGCTATTCAAACGATTAGTTTTGCCTTGTTAATTATTCCGGTCATGGCTATATTTAGGGGATTCTTCCAAGGAAATCAAAATATGATTCCGACTTCAGTTTCTCAGTTTGTAGAGCAAGTCGTTCGTATTATTTTCATCTTAGCAGGATCTTACTATATTATAAATATTAAAGGTGGAAGTACAAAAGAAGCGGTTGGTTTTTCTGTCTTTTCGGCATTCCTAGCTGGAATTACTGCATTTTTAATTTTATATTATTATTGGATAAAAAATGTGAAGCATTATAATAAGCTTCTTCGAAAATCAGTTCCCCATGAACCGCGAAATTATGGGAATTTATTTACAGAATTAATTTCATATGCGATTCCGTTTGCTATTTTAGGATTGGCCACTAATTTGTTTCAAATCGTCGATCAAACAACGTATAATCACTATATGTTAGTCAGTGGATTAGATGGTGTTATTGTTGAGGATTCATATGGTATGTATGCAGGATCTTTATATAAGATTATTATGATTCCGGTCTCATTTGCTATTTCATTTGGACAGCCATTAATTCCAGAGTTAACACATCATTTAACAACTGGGAATATGAAGTCTGTTCGTAAGAATTTAGTGTTAGCTATTCAGTTAACATGTTTCATTACGGTTCCAGCTGTTGTCGGAATGGCTTTGTTATCAGAGCCGATTTATATTATGTTCTTTAATTCGTCGACACCAGGTTATAATGCAATGGGTGGAGACATCTTTAGATTGGGATCATTATTAGGACTATTCATGGCATTATATAGTATTGTGACAGCTATTTTACAAGGAATTGGTAAGCAATGGTATGGGATTATCTTCTTAGGTGTTTCATTAGTTATTAAATATCTCGGAAATGTATTCTTAATTCCTATTTTCCAAACCGATGGAGCAACAATGGCAACGATGATCGCCTATACGTTCTGTATCACAATGAGTTTAATAGTGATTAAACGTGAAACAGGATTCAAAGTTTCACAATTACTTCGCCGATTAGTTGCAATTTTCGTCTTTACAGGAATCATGGCTTTATTCGTTATTGCTGTGAAGTTTATTCTTGATTTATTCATGGATTATAATGCACGTCATATGTTATCGTATATCTATGTAGCAATCGCGGGATTCATTGGAGTTCTAGCTTATTTTGGATTAGCTTGGTACTTCGATTTAATTACGGCTTTATTTGGAATGAAATTTTCACCAAAACAATTAAAAGAGCGCATACTTCGTCGTCGCTAGGTCATACTAAGCTCAAAAGATAGCTTAGTTTGAAGGTGATGGGATGAAGCGAGCATTAATCTATTTTACACTTGGACTTGGAGTGGCATATTTCCTCTTTGCAGGTGGTATTCGAACCAAAGTTCAATTAACGGATCAAGCACAACAAAATATTACAGTTTTAGCCTCCGCGGCTATGAGAGTCACTGATCACGTCAAATCATGGTTATCTGATTATGCAGAGGATACACAGCCCGTGATGAGCACATTAGAGCCACTTTCTCAAAAAGAATCATTAATTGATTATGATGCCGCTTTAAAAATCGTGTATGAAATTATTGAAGATCTTGATAAAATATTTACACCCGATCAAAAACAAGCGATTGAAAAAGAAGTCAATGAATTGTATAAACAAAATATTCTAAAGGAATACAGAGATCAAATTGGTCCAAGCTATTATGAATAAAAAACCGCTAATGATGGCGGTTTTTTATTATATCGTTGTTTCAGGGCGGAATCCGAGATAACTTTCAACTTTTCGAAGGCGAATATTAATGTTATCCACTTTGTTTTTAACGTCATAAATATCGATGTTTTGATTATTAATTGCTGAATAATTTGGATATGGATTGACAGAAGTTGCTAGCTGATTGCTAGGATAAGACTGAGGTGTTTGAATAGGATCGACAGGTGTTGATTGCAGTGTATCAGTAACTGATGTTGGTGGTGGGGGTGATAGCACAGCTGAATTTGTTGGCATCGTTGGAATATTTGGATTGGTTGAGCCGACTGCATTTGTAGGTGTTAGTGTAGGATTATTAGTCGGTGTCGATGGTGTCACATTTTGAATTTCTTTTTCGGCTTGTGCTCCCGCTCCAGATGCACTTGTTGGCACAGGATTTGGACGGAAGTATTGATTTGATAAGATATTTGTACCTGTTAAGTCTTCAAGAGATGGCGTTAAATCGGGGAGAGTCTGTTGAACAGGCTGAGAAAATGAGAAGTCATTGAATGAAAATTGCCCAGGAAATGAAGTGCTAGGAGACGGTTCAGCTCCGATATTAGAGTTGATGGTATCATTAATTAATGAAGGCATTTGAGGTTGGTTGAAGTTGTTATTATTGTTTGGAAGTTGGTTCGTATTAAGATTATTCATCATCGGTAGTTGATTGGTATTAAAATTATTATAAGGATTGGTATTCATCGGATTAGTCATTTGAGGCGTTTGCTGGAAGTTATTATTCATTATCGTGTATGGGTTCTGATTGTAACTATTATTCATCATTGGAAGTGGATTAGAATTGACGTTGTTGTTCATCATAGAATAAGGAGTATTAGTTGAATTGTTCATCATAGGAGTTTGGTTATAATTATTCTCCATCATTGGATAGGAGTTGGGGTTCAAACTGTTATTCATCATTGGCATTTGATTGGGATTAAGGTTATTATTCATCATTGGTAATTGATTAGGGATAAAGTTGTTGGCTGCCATGGGAACTTGATTTTGATTGAAACCGTTATTTATCATTGAATTAAGTCCTCCTATTGGTATGCCCATTCCATTTTGACCTTGAAATTGAGGGCCTGTACTATTATTAGGTCCCATCATTGGATTCAGGCCTGGTCCATTTTGAGGCATACCATTATATCCTTGCGGAGGGATTTTTGGATTATTTAAAAATTGATTTAAATAAAACTGCTCCATTTCCTCGACAGGCGATCTTGATTTTTGTTTTTTTAGTTTACCAAACATGGGCGAAGCCCTCCTTTCTATTGGTACTATATACTATGAAAGAATTCTCGATTGTGTTATGATATTTTTGTTTAAAAAAGTTTTAGATAAAATTGGAGGAACTAGCGTTGCGTTTAGATAAATTATTAGCTCATACTGGATATGGGACACGTACGGAAGTTAAAAAATTATTAAAATCAAAAGTGGTAAAAGTAGATGGTGTGATTGCTAAAGATGCGAAGCAAAAAGTTGATTTAAGTAAACAAGTTGTTACGGTGTTTGATGAAGTGGTTGAATATCGTGAATTTGTTTATTTAATGATGAATAAACCACAAAATTGTTTAAGTGCGACACGTGATCGTGATTATCGTACAGTGATTGATTTATTAGATGATTATTATTTAATGTTTGATGTGGCACCCGCTGGTCGTTTAGATCGTGATACAGAAGGCTTAGTGTTATTAACGAATGATGGAAAGTTGGCTCATGAAATCATTTCACCGAAAAAAGACGTGTTTAAACGCTATGTTGCACATGTGACAGGTGAGTTAACAGATGCATCAATTAATCAGTTAGAAGCCGGTGTTGAAATTTTAGATGGAAACAATGATGCATTTATGACGAAGCCAGCGAAAGTCAAAGTTTTAGGACCAGTCGATGACCTAACAGCGGTAGAAATCTGTATTACAGAAGGGAAATTCCATCAAGTGAAGCGTATGTTTGCAAGCGTGGGATGTAAAGTCGTTTATTTAAAACGTCTAGCAATTGGAGGCTTAGAGTTAGATGAATCATTAGCGTTAGGCGAGTATCGTGAATTAACGGATAAAGAACTAGATTGTTTAAAAGCTGAGGCGACTCATTAAGAGAAGAAATCTAGCTAAGAGGATGAGGTGAGGTTAGAATGAGAATTGATTTGCATGTTCACACAACCATCTCAGATAGTTCATTAAGTACAAAAGAGATGTTATTACTGGCGAAAGAGCGTGGGTTAACACATGTGGCGATTACGAATCATGATACGGTTGTTGGATTAAAAGAAGCAATCGAGTTTGGGAAAGCGATTGGCGTTGAAGTGATTCCGGGAATTGAGATTAGTGCGTATGATTTTAAGCGTCAGAAAAAAGCTCACATTTTAGGTTATCATTTTAATTTAGAAGCCCCACATATTAAAGCCTTAGTTGATCCTGTTAACGCTCGTCGAGATGCTAATACAAAGTGGCAAGTGGAACAATTGATTAAGGCGGGATATAATTTAACGATGGATGAGGTCGCTCAAAAAGCGAAAGATTCGACGGCGTGGTACAAGCAACATATTTTTGATGTCTTAACGAGTAAGGGATATCATCGCCAAGAGTTGAAACCACTATTTCAAAAAGGTGGGATTTGTGATCGTGTGATTACATACGTTAATGCCGAAGAGGCAGTAAAAGCCATTAAAGCAGATGGTGGAGTGGCCGTTATGGCACATCCTGGACAATCCAAAACGTATGATTTAATTCCGGATTTAGTGGCTGTCGGATTGGATGGCATCGAAAAATATCACCCAGATCACGATGAGCATGATTATGAGAAGATTGATCAATTAACGAAGGAGTATCAATTAATTCAGACAACAGGATCAGATTTTCATCATACGTATGGACCAAACCGTCCGTTTGGTCAGCTAGTGATGGAGACTTTACCGTTTAAATAAACCTAAAAGCCACCTTACCTAAGGTGGTCTTCTTTATGTTTAAAGGCTTGCTAGACCAAGGAACGTTCACAATTTGAAAAAGTTATGATACAATAGCAGTCGTGTAAAAAAATCAAAATTTAGTAAAATTCGTCGATAATTTCGACTTAGACATATGAGAAAGGCAACGGTGATAGTATGCGTTTAAGAAAAGTAAAAGGTGCCGCTGAGACAATTGCAGCTCATCCGGAAATCGTTATTCCAAATGGAGAAGCCTTAAAAGGAAACTGGCAATCAGTCTTTGAAAAAGATCAACCTTTATATATTGAAGTTGGAATGGGAAAAGGGCAATTCGTTATTGGAATGGCACAAAAAAATCCCCATTTAAACTTCATCGGGATTGAAAAATTTGACTCTGTTATGGTTCGTGCATTAGAAAAAGTACTTGAAGCAGGAGAACTTCCAAATTTAAAGCTATTAAAAATTGATGCAGAAGATTTAACTAATATTTTTGAAGAAAATGAAGTGGAAGGTGTTTACTTAAACTTCTCAGATCCATGGCCGAAACCACGTCATGCGAAACGTCGTTTAACACATGAAAACTTTTTAAAGTTATATGAACATATTACCATTCCAGAAGGATATCTTCGATTCAAAACAGATAATCGTTTATTGTTTGAATATTCATTAGTCAGTGTAACAGAGTATGGAATGGGGTTAAGAGATGTAGCGTTAGATTTACATCAACGTGAAGATTTAGATTGGAATGTTATGACAGAGTATGAGCAAAAGTTCAGTGCTAAAGGGCAACCAATTTATCGTTTAGAAGCTCAATTCAAAGCAAAAGCTTAATCAAAAAAGGGGAATGATTTATGAAGGTAATTGTTGGTTCAACGAATCAAGTAAAAGTGACTGCTGTTAAAGAAGTTTTAGAACCAATAGGACAAGAGATCATGGGAACTAATGTTCCTAGTGGTGTCTCTAATCAACCTTTTAGTGACGCAGAAACAGTCGCTGGGGCGAGTAATCGAGCAGAAGCTTGTTTAAAGTTTGGTCAGATTGGGATCGGATTAGAAGCTGGTGTGGAGTATTTAAATGAACAGTTATATCTTGTTAATTGGGGTGTATTAAAAACTCAAGACGGTCAAACCTTTTATGCAGGTGGGACACGTCTGCCATTGCCTACTGAGTTAATTGCTCCTCTTGAATCCGGAGCCGAACTTGGCGATGTTATTGATGGCTATTCAAAACGTCAAAATGTCTGTTCAAACGAAGGTGCAATTGGAATTTTGACAGCAGACTTCTTTAATCGCAAAGACAATTTCAGTCATATTGTTCGCTTATTATGGGGACAATACACATATGCTCAGCAGTGCTGTCGAAAATAAAAATTTGGTTAGAATCGTCTCCTATGATATAATATGATTGTATCATGCTATAAGGGGGCGATTTTTTGTCGAAACAGAAGAGAGATATGACAGTGAATACAACAGAAGAAACGAAAACGACATCAAACCAAATAAAGCAACAATTTATTAACTTAACGAAATCATCAAAACGTAAATTACAAGCATTAAATTTGAAAAATAAATTGAAAATTCATGCGATTAAACATAAATTGACTCAAACGAAAATGGAACCATCAACCTATGAAGCACCAATGATGATGGAAGCTAAACCTTCTCAATTACGATTCCTAAATCGTGCGACAACGATTTTTAGTGGAGTGGTCATCGTTGGATTAAGTGCTGGGTTACTTTATATGGCTAGACCAGTTGTGACAGCAGACACGTTTCATGCTAAGATGGACGATAGCATCGAAGCAGCCTTTGCATATCAAGGAAGTGAAGTCAATATAAAAAATGGAACAGTTGCCTATCATATTCCACGACAATTCCAATATAAATGGTCCATTGGAGTAAATGATATTATCAAGTATAAAAATAATGAGGTTATTATGCATTATAATAATCAATATAATGTCATTGGACAAGATACCGATACCTATTATTTACTTCGTGATGAAAATAAAGCAGCAGGTGAAGAAGTTTTTTATAAGAACTTTAATATTGATGGACAAAATGGCTTTGTTCAGTTAGTGCAAATGCCTGAGAAATATTTATTAACCGTCTTTGTTGATGGAGCAAAGCTATCAGCCATCATAGACTATGAAGAAGCACCGTATTTAGCTTATAATATGTTAGTTGTTGGACGTACGGTTGAGTCATATGAACCATTAACAACAGAAACGCAAGTGGCTGCAAAAGGAGCTTTACGCTCTACTGACGAGTCTTCAAATTCAGAAGCGGCTGAAGCTGCCGTGACAAGTGTAAAAGATACATCAGCTGGTGTAGCAGCACAATCAGATGAAGAAACGACTGAGTCCACAGATTCAGATGGGGTTGTTGATGGAGAATTGTCAACGATGGAAAATGAACAAGTGATTCAATTTGATTTCAGTAGTGATAAGCGTAGTGAAGTTTCACAAGCTGAAAGTGAAGAATAAATCAAGGGAGGTTTTTTAACGTGAACGAAATTACAAGTGTTGAACAATATCATGAAGTGATTATGAATGAAAATGCGATTATTTTATTTACAGCTAATTGGTGTCCAGATTGTATGGTCATTAAACCATTCATGCCAAGTATCGTAGAAAAGTATAATCAGTATAATTTTTATACGATTAACCGTGATCAGTTGATGGATTTATGTGTTGAGTTAGAGATTTTCGGAATTCCAAGTTTTGTTGCTTTTAAAGGTGGACAAGAAGTTGGGCGCTTCGTTAATAAAGAACGTAAAACACGTCAACAAATTGAAGAATTCATTGAATCATTAGCGTAATGAGAGATAAGGAAAAATCGCCATGAAAATCGTGGCGATTTTTTTTAACCTTCTTGTGAAAGAAGAACCTTTTCATGTATAATTAAGAGTAAACATTTGGGTAATTTAGGGTGTGACAGTATGAAAAAACGTAAAATTTTTGATATTGAGAAAGTGGGCTTTGGGGATGAAGTGACAGTTTCACCAGCACCAAAGCCAATCTCAAAAAATGAATCAAAGGTAATGATTCAACCTACCGTAAAACCTATTGTAAAATCGGTAGTCGATCGTCCTCAGGCTATTTTAAGTCCAGAGGTGAACGTGAAAAAAGAAAGACATATTTCAACTAGTACTCAACCTAATTCGTCTCGAATGAATACTTCTTCATCATCCAAAGCTTCAGGTTATAAACCTGTTGAATTCGTGTCACCGATTAGTGGACGTCGTATTCATCAACCAAAGACGGTACACTTAGCACACGGTCAATATCAACTTTCAACAGCATCTATGGTTGAAGAAAACAAAGATAAGCCTTTGGTTGAAGAGGTACAAATTGAGACTCATCTAAGGGATGAGGGAAGTGAAGTTGTCTCAGTTCTCAATGATGAATTACATGAGCTTTTCGAATCTGAAGACGAAGCTCAAGTTTGTCCCAGTTTTACAACTGCGAACGATGCTATTGAACTGGAAAAAGACGAAACAACAATTGATCGACCATTATCAGATGAAACAGAAGATATCATCGTTGTAAATAATGAGAAAGAGATTGTTGAAGAAGTACCAATGGAAGATGTGGATGCACCAGTCACTCATGAAATAAAAGATGGTTTATTGAGTGATATCGCTAGTGAAGTTAAAGAGTTAGCTGAAACCATCGTTGAAACAATTAATAAAGCACAAGGTGTGTTAGACGTTTCAGAACGAGACGAAGTAGATGAGGTGACTCCACTAACTGAAGAAGCTATCGATGAGATGAAAGAAGAAATCACATCGTTAGAAGAAATCACAGAAGAAGTTATCATTGAATCTGAGGAGGGAACTATCGCCTCAGAAGTGAATGACGATGAAGCATTAGAAAAAGTAGCAGAAGTAGTTGCTGTTGAATCTGACGACGAAATCATAGGTTCAGAAGCGAATGAAGATGAAGTGTTAGTCGAAGAGAGCGACGGCGAGATTGCTAAATCTGTGGCATCCATAGCTCAATCTTCTCAAGAGTTAGAGTTAGATGATGTTTTATCTTTATTAAATGAGGAAGAAAAAGCACCTTCGATTTTTGAGGCGTTGTTATCTGAAGATGAAGCTCATCAGGAACAAGTAAGTGATTTAGGAATTGATGATGTCTTAACTCTTCTACAAGAAGAGGAAAAACAAACCTCACTGCTTAATCAAATTTTGAATCATTCTCAAGAGCAAGCCTCTCTTGAAGAGACATTAAGTGATGAAATAGAAGATGAGATGTTCACGGAAGAGGATGAATCCGAATTCTTTGATGATGAAAACTTCTGTGATGAAGTGTTAGAACAAGTTCGAATAGAAGAAGAGGAAGTTGAAGCGATTTATTATGAAACACCACCTTTATCATTATTAAAAGAGCCAACTCATTCAGAAACAATAGATGAAGAGTGGATTGTTAATAAAATGGAAATTTTAGAACAGACATTCCTTGATTTTGGAGTGAAAGTTCGATTAACAGGAGAGTATACCCAAGGTCCAACGGTTACTCAAATTGAAATTCAGCCTGAATCTGGAACGAAGCTAAATAAAATAACAGGCCTTTCAGATGATTTAAAATTAAGTCTATCAGTTGAGGAATTACGTATTGAACCTATTCCAGGAAAAAATACCATTGGTGTAGAAATACCGAATCCTAAACGTAAGATGGTCTTTCTAAAGGAAATCTTATCAAAACCTGAGTTTATCTTACATGAAAGTCCGCTTTGTATTGGTCTGGGTCAAGATGTATCTGGACAACCTGTTTATGCGGATATCTCAACGATGCCTCATGGACTCATTGCAGGGCAAACCGGATCAGGGAAAAGTGTCTGCATCAATACACTATTAGTCAGTATGCTATATAAAGCAAGTCCAGAAGATGTTCGCGTGATGCTAGTTGATCCAAAACGTGTCGAATTAGCACCGTATAACGCTATTCCTCATTTAATTACGCCTGTGATTTGTGATGAACGCAAAGCAGCTCAAGGTTTAAAGTGGGCCGTTGATGAGATGGAGCGTCGTTATGAACTATTTGCCACAAATGGAGTACGAGACATTAAATCATTTAATGAAAGACGACACGAATTTGAAATGAGTTATGCGAAGCTTCCATATATTTTAATTGTTATTGATGAGTTGGCAGACCTGATGATGGTATCAGCACAAGAAGTCGAAGACTGTATTATGCGAATTACGCAAAAGGCACGTGCGGCGGGAATTCATTTAATTGTTGCGACGCAACGTCCAACGGTAGATGTGATTACCGGAACGATTAAATCCAATATTCCAAGCCGAATTGCTTTTGCAGTTGCTCAAGCAAATGATTCACGTGTCATTTTAGATGAAACTGGGGCACAAAATCTTCTTGGTCAAGGTGACATGCTTTGGTCTTCAAGTGGCTCAAAAGTGAAACGTGTTCAAGGTGCTTATATTTCAAGTGATGAAATTGATGCTATCGTTGCTTGTGTGAAACAACAAGGGAAACCAAAGTATTTAATTTCAGATGAAGTGTTCCAAAAGGGAAGCTCAAGTATTCAATCGGATACGGATCCTTTATTGTATGATGCCATGAATTTTATTTTTGATCGTGGTCATGCAACAGTATCTTCTCTTCAAACACGATTACGCATTGGTTTCAATCGTGCAGCTCGTATTATTGATACATTAGAAATGAACGGCTGGATTGGTGAACCACAAGGTGCACAAAAACAACGCGAAATTAAGATTTCTCGTGAAGAATTTGAAGCCATGAAAGATCAAACACGATTTTAATAGTTAAATGCCTTTAAAAGAAACCGCCTTTTGTGTCTGATAATGACTCAAAGGCGGTTTCCAAATAGGCGATAAATGATATAATAGTAAAGAAATAATCTTTAGTACGAGATAGGAGACGGTTTAGAATGAGTGAAAAATATCATCTCATTGGAATAAAAGGTTCAGGAATGAGTGCATTGGCACATATTTTATATGATATGGGGCATGAAGTTCAAGGTTCAGATATTGAGGAAACTTTATTTACCCAAATCGGATTAGAAGCTAAAGGAATGACTTTATATCCATTTGGAAAATCTAATATTGAACCTGATATGACAGTAATTATTGGAAATGCCTTTAAAGATGATCACGTTGAGGTGATTCAGGCAAAACAAACAGGTGCAAAATGTGTTCGCTATCATGAATTTTTAGGAAGTTTAGCAGGTGGATTTACTTCAATCGCTATCTCAGGAACACATGGAAAAACAACAACAACAGGATTATTATCTCATGTTTTACGTTTAAATCATCCGACGTCATATTTAATCGGTGATGGAACAGGTAAAGGTGTCGAAAATAGTGAATATTTCGTATTCGAAGCCTGTGAATATCAACGTCATTTCTTAGCGTATCATCCTGATTATGCGATTATCACAAATATTGAACATGATCATCCAGATTACTTCAAAGATATTGATGATGTCTTAGATGCTTTCAATACGTTTGTGAGTCAGTGTAAAAAAATGGTGATTGCTTGTGGAGATGATCCAGAAGTTAAAAAGTTAAAAGCTTCAACTAAAATCATGACCTATGGTTTTGAGACTTCAAATCAAGTGATTGCTACAAATGTGTTAAAAAATTCAGAAGGAACAACGTTTGATGTTTTAATTAATGGAGAGTTCTATCATACATTTGTAACACCATTCTTTGGAGATCATATGATTTTAAATAGCTTAGCTGTTATTACTGTTTGCTATCTAGAAGGATTAAATCCATCAATCGTTGAAAAAGATTTACGATTATTTGAAGGGGTAAAACGACGTTTTGCTCAAAAAGCTCATCATGAACAAGTCATCATTGATGATTATGCGCACCATCCAACTGAAATTTCAGTGACATTAAAAGCGGTTCGTCAAAAATACCCAGATCGTGAATTAGTAGCCGTTTTCCAACCGCATACGTTCACTCGTACAGCAGCTTTTATCAATGAGTTTGCTGAAAGTTTAAACTTAGCAGATCATATTTATTTAACAGAAATTTTTGGTTCAGCTCGTGAATCAAATGGAACCGTTGATATTCAAACGTTAATTGATAAATGTCATAGTGGACATTTAATTACGAAGGAAACGGTGAATCAGTTACATCAATATCCAACAGCTGTCGTTGTTTTTATGGGAGCTGGGGATATTAAAAAATATGAAGATGCTTATACACGCTTACCTTGGAACACAGAAGCTTAGGATGAAGGTTGAAAGGATAGGGAAAGATGCTTATATTAACAAATGGTATAACATTAACATTTACATTATCGGATTTATTAATTCTAACAGCAATTGCATGTTTAATCGTTTTAACGATTTATTTAGTCTTCACCTTAAAATCATTGATTCGTTTATTAAATGAGTCAGCGACATTAGTGAATGAGAGTTCAAAAATTGTTGAAGATGTTCAAGAAAAAACAAAAGCAGTAGAAGACTATGTCACACAAGCCGTATCAAATGGTCAAGGGATTTTTAAAGCTATTTCTTTAGTCAATCGTGTACGACAATAAATGAGGTATAATTTATTTTGACGTCTCATAGAATACGTTGAAATGGGTAACATATATTTTGTAGGAAGAAAGGTGGTTTTTTTATGAAAAAAAGAAATGTATTTGTTTTAGGTGCTCTTCTTGGAGCTGCAGCAGTTGCATTATTAACACCAAAATCAGGTAAAGAAATGCAAAAAGAATTATTGCAAAAAGTAGATGACGTTCAAACAAAAATTAAAGATTTAGAAGTTGAAGATGTAAAAGAGGCCTTTGTTGCTAAATTAGATGAAATCAAAGAGGTAGTTAATAACTTCGACTGGGAATTATCTAAAGCTGATCTTGAAGTAAAGGTCAACGATGTGAAAGCAAAATTAAATGAGATGGTTCAACGTTTAGATGAAGCGAAAGAAACATTAAAAGATCAAGCAGAATTAGTTCAAGATGATTTAGAGGAAAACTTTACAATTGTCATTGATGCCGTAAAAGATAATGCAAAAGATCTTGTGAATGGCGTTAAAACGGCTGTTTCAAGCGTTTCTGATGATGCTAAAGTCGTTGCGTCAAGTGTAGCAGAAGAAGTTAAAAATGTAGCAACTGATGTTGTTGATATTGCAACAAAAACAGAAGAAAATCAAGGTGAATAATTAAAAAAGGTTGTATTCTAAATGACGAGAGGTCATGAAGATACAACCTTTTTTATGTAATTAATTGTTATTTGGATATTTTCTGGTCGCAGAGCATTTGGGGTTATAGGGGAATTTTCTCAGAATTTCTCTGGAATTGTAGGTTTTAGAACAATAGTTAGCGGAATAGTGTGTATTTAAAGTCTAAAAACAATTGAATAATTCTAAAATTCGAGATCGCATAATGGGGATTTCACTATTGCATGATTAACGATAGGACTGCAGTTTATCTATCATCTTATCGGTTGGGTATTAAGTTTTTATATTAGCGTAAATCTATGACTGATAATAGGTACGCTCATCTTAGGGATTGTTGTTAAGGTTTTCTCGATAGCAGCGGGAGTTTTATTTTTACATTGATCGCTAGGTTATATTGCGCTAATTAAAAAGGATTATTTCGTCAGTTTAATAAAAAAAGAGCTGTATCTTTTTAGATACAACTCTTTTTTCGAAGTCCAAACGATTGAGTTAGTAACAATAACAAATCGTGTAAGTGGTTAATAGATATTGAGGGATCAGACTAACTTTACACGGCTTAATAAGTGGCGCTAATTCATACGCGAATGTTACCACTTCTTTCATTGATGGATGATAATGAATGAAGTCCTCAATGTCTGGATCATAGATTCCCCACGCTTCATGGGAATAGCTATACTGAATGTATAATTCTTTCATTATATCCCTCACTTTCAAGGAGAACATTTCTTGTAAGAGGTAGATTAATTATATAACAGGCAGAAAGTTTATTTTGTCGTTTTTACCAAAAGTTTTTAAAAGTTTATGAAGTCTCATAGAGCTCTGATAAGATATGAATTGCTTCCTTATATTTGTGCCGCGCTTGGCAAATCTGAAATAAACTTTTTGAAAAAAGTTCTAATCCTAGACGGTCGTGTTGTTTTTTTGCAAAAGGAATTGCTTCTTTAATTAGAAAAATTCGTAATACATCAGAATTAGGATGATGGACTAAGTAGTAATAAAATTGACACTTTAGATAATTTTGACGATTAAAATCCACTTCTTTTTGCTGAAGTTGAGTTAATAATCGCTTTAATTTAGGTGTCTGTGAAGAATGATAATAAAGTTTGATGAGTGATAAAATCGTTTCAGATGGGACATGATGCTCAAGTAGGGCTTGCAAGTACATTTTTTCAGCTAAAATATAGTCCTCGATAGCAACATAATAATCGCCATAGCAGTTAAATAAAGTCGCACGCTGATGATAGGGGTCTGAGTGATTAAGTTTAGTACATAAACGTTCAAGAAGAGAATTAGCTTTTGGTAAAAGTCCTGTTTTGGTATACTCATAGCAGAGTAATAGCTCGCAGTCGATTGTATATTTTAGCGAGTAATATTCATTAAATTTAGATAATGCTTCAACGGCAAGATGACCTGCTTTGAAGGAGTCATTAGATAAAGAATAATACTCAGCTAATGATAGAAGTAATAGTGGATCTGAGAGAGTGATTGTATTAGCTATTTCGTAAGAGAGATGATAGTAATTTTTAGCTAAGAGTCCTTCATTGAATGCCATATAGTAACGGCCTAAAAAAAGATAATAAAACTGAAGTTCTTCGAGTGACATATATGTCATCATTTTCTGTAATATTAATATTTGCTTTTGGGCTTGTACATAGTCTTTATTTAGTACTGAAGATGCAAACTTAATTAAGCGTGCTTGATAATGAAAGGAAGTGTTTAAATTCTGCTGGTGTAGTGCTATCAAATCATGTTGATAAACCTTAATTCGAATGGGGTCTAACCAATTAGTTAGCTGTAAACTAGGAACCTCAATGATGTTTAGTTTTTCATAAAGTTTAGATAGAAGTAAGGGTGTCGCTTTATGATTACCAGTTTCAATTTTTGAAAGGGTAGACGTATTACAAATATGTTCAGCGAGTTCACTTAAGGTTAAGTTAAGGTGAAGTCGTTTATCCCTAATAATGGCCCCGGGATGAAGCGGGGGAGAAAAAGAGAGTCGTGAATAGGTCAGGTTTTTCGCATACTCGTATTGTTTCATAGTCCACCTCTTTAACTTTTCGCTCTGTTAGACCATTTTATTGACGCTCGAAAACGTTAATAATATTAGTTTTAAAATTCTATTGAGTTAGGCAAAGATAAAAATGTATGATCAGTAATCTTTTATGTCAATATTTTCTTTTAACAGAGCTTAACTTTTTAGGTTACGTCACCATGTTATCAAAAGAATTATTATTGTTATATGGATAATGATGATATTCATATGGACAAAAAATAGAAAAGGAGCATCATCCGTAGATTGTGCTCCTTTTTAAATTATTTTAATGCTTTTAATACTTTATTAGCAAGTCCTAAATAAGCAATTCCAATTTCCTCTTCTGGTGAGAAGATTGAATGCGATAATTCATTTTGTGGTTGTCCGATTGGTAAAGAGGCTAATAAGTCAACTTCTAATTGAGAAGCAACTAAATCTCCACCCCCTGAACCAAAGATAGCATCATGAGCTCCGCTCACTGGATTGATGTAGTAAGACATGTTTTCAACAACTCCTAAGATATTATGTTTTAATGTCTTAGCCATGTATCCTGATTTAACAGCGATGTGTGAAGCTGTTGGATGAGGTGTTGTAACGACGATGACATGAGCTTCAGGAATTAATTTTTGAATATCGATGGCAACATCTCCTGTTCCCGGAGGTAAGTCGATTAACATAAAGTCTAAGTTTTCATCCCATGCCACATCGTTGAAGAAATGATTTAACATACGGTTAAGCATCGGTCCACGCCACATTAAAGGTTGATCATCTTCTAAGAAGAATTCTGTTGAGATAACTGGAATATTGAAGGCTACTGGTGGATAAATTTTATTATTTTCTGCCATTTGGAATCCTTCTTTTTTCATTTCAAAGATGTGTGGAATACTTGGTCCATAAATATCCGCATCAATGATTCCGACTTTCTTTCCTAAGCGGGCTAAGGCAACCGCTAAGTTAGCTGTAACCGTTGATTTTCCAACGCCACCTTTACCAGACGTCACGGCAATATAAACAGTTTTCTTTTGGTTATCTGATTCCTCTTTTTCATGAGGAAGCTCTTCAAATTGAACTTTGATCCCACGGAACTTATGGTCGATTTTAATTAACTTCGCTAATTGACGAGATAATGTTTTTTCTTCTGGTCCTTTTGTTAATCCAATCGCAATAATCGCTGTCACAATTGAATCTTCTTCGTCAACAACTAAGTGGCGAAGGCTATTTTGTTCACCTAATGTTTTATTTGTGCTAGGATCAACTAACTGTTCAATCTCATGTTTAATTTGCTCTTTTAAACTCATAGATTAAATCTCCTTTACTATATAGAAATAGATGAATGGCATCTATTTATTGTATCAAACTTAAACTTATCAAACGTCTTATATAAGAACGAATGATTATGTGCTCATTATACACCAAAAATGAAGGAATGCGGTAATTAACGCTCAAAATGTAATGGGAAATTTGAAAATTCCGCGATATTTAAATTTGTACAATGAGGTTCGGGTAAAATAGAACTATAAGCGGCTGTGACACTTTGTTCATGTTTTAGCATTGGATGTCCTTTTGAATCGAATTTACTATAAATAGGAACATTGACGTCTTTTTTAATGGACTTTAAATATTGCTTTCCAGTTGGGGTCGCCCCTAGTAATCGAACGTAAGGTGCTGCGGTTGCTAGTTGTAAATCATGAATCCATTCTTTTGTAGTGTGCGTCAAAATATTGGCACAAATGCGCTGAATACGCGTACGCGTGTAGCGTTTTGTCTTCACTGCGTCCATAAATTCCTCGAATGACGAACTCTTCATCATCGCCGAATACAAACGATTTTCAATTCCTTCTTCGACATCGTGAATCTCAACTAGATGTTTTGGTGTTAACGTCAATATTTTTTGTTTGAGAAAAGGGAAGTAGGTTTCCCACGTATGATAGGTGTTTGTTTGACGATAATGTTCATCTAAAATATCTTGCACGTTTTTTGGTACAAAGGTACTAAAATCGGCACGTTGTTCACGCAGATTTCGGATTGAGGTCGCACTTGAAATTTTATCATGGGTTGGGGCTTGATCACGATAGTCACTATGAATGCGTGTTAAGGTTCCAACTTTGATTGGACTTTGTAATTCATTCACCGCACGAATATAATAAAGTCCTAATGTATTATTAGGCGAAGTTCCAAGTTCTTTCGTAAAATTGAATTCTTCTAATGCTTTAGCATTCGCTTTTGGTAAACTTAGACCGGTTTGTACCCATTTACGAACTGATTTTTGGAAATCAATTCCACTAGTGATCGACTCTAATTGGATTAATTCGTCAATATTTCCACTTTCGCTACCAAAAATTAATTCATTTACGTGTAAATGTGTTAAAATAGAAACGGCTCCTTTAGCAAATAAGTCGGCATGTTGGCAACTATAGGCATAAGGTAGTTCGATTACTAAATCGGCTCCATTTGCAAGTGCCATTTTTGTACGTTCCCATTTGTTAAGGATCGTTGGTTCTCCACGTTGAGTAAAATGTCCACTCATAACGACAATTAAGACATCAGCATTTGATTGCTCAATGCTTTTTGTGAGATGATATAAATGGCCATTATGAAATGGATTATACTCAACTATTAAACCTGTTGCTTTCATCGTATCACCTTCCTAAATTCTATTATATCAAAGATGCATTGATATTAATATGAAGGTTGGTTATATTAAAGAAAGAGTCAGTTGTGAACCAAAAGATAAAATTAATAAGATTACACATCTTTTTGTTGAATATTATCAACTGACTTGTTGACAATGAAATAAAAAGTATGTATAATGTAGTCTGTTGCAATTAGAGGTGATTGTGATGAAATGGGCTATTGCTCAACTTATAAAACAAGGTTCCAAAGTTTTTGAAATTGACGAATTAGTTGATTTCTCAGACATTGTGAACGCACATGATGAAATTCGTAAATTGTCAAAAGTTAAAGTGACAGGAACAGGACAACTTCAAGGCAAAAAGGTAGTGTTTAATCTTCATATCGAAGGAACAATGACATTAGCTTGTGCCTTAACACTTGATGATGTAGAATACCCATTTGATTACGATTCCGTTGAAGTCTTCGTATTAGATGCGGATCTATATGAAGAAGGTGAAGATGAGTATCTTGTAACTGGAACAACGATTGAACTTGCACCGGTTATTTGGCAAAATATTTTGCTTCAAAAACCTTTACGTGTCGTAAAAGAAGGTGCTTACGAAGAAATGAAGAAAAAAGGAATCGAATTTGAAACAGAAGAAGATTTGCACGAATCAGAAGCTGAACCAAAAGTCGATCCACGATTAGCGGTTTTATCAAAATTGCTAAATGATACTCAAGATAACTAGGAGGTGTCAAAATGGCTGTACCACAAAGAAGAACATCTAAAACTGCAAAGCGTAAACGTCGTACTCACTTCAAATTAGAAGTACCAGGTATGGTAGCTTGCCCACAATGTGGAGAAATGAAATTATCTCACCGTGTATGCGGAACTTGCGGAACTTACAAAGGACGCGAAGTAGTTAAAACTGAAGAATAATACTTTGTTAATGGGCCCATTAATAAAGGTTAGCTAGCCAGAGCAGAAATGCTCTGGCTTTTGTTAGATTTACTAGCAATCTTAGATTGCTTAGTAAATCTATACATCGGTAGAGATGCGTTCTACCGATGTTATCAACTAGCGAAAGGTGAGGTATAAACCGAACCGATATTTGAATAATCAATCACGATTAAATGGACGACGAGAGTCGTTCTTTTTTAATGCCTAATTTTCTTCGAAAATTTTAGGCGAACTATGGGTTCCCTGCGCTACATAGTGAGAGAAACGAACTCGTAGCTATCTTCCGCTGGTAGGGTGATTTCCTTGTTGGTGGATTGCTACCTAATTAAATGAGAAGCTTTAGTACAACTATCCATCGTTGGAGATATGTTCCGTCGGGGTTATCCTTACCTATATAGTTGAGACGTAAGTCGAAACCATGTTTTGAAAATGAGTTTAAATTAGGAGTATGAAATTAATTTCTTTCATCTATGCACTAGCGTTTTTACCGCTTTAGTGCAACTATACTCGGATGGAGATGTGTTCCGTCGCAGTTATCCTTAATTTGTTGGGGAGGTATAAACCGAACCAATATTTGAATAATCAATCACGATTAAATGGACGACGATAGTCGTTCTTTTTTTATGCCCAATTTTATTTAGAAATTTTTGAGTGAATTATACAGTCCTTATCCTACAAAGTAGGTATCCTTCGCTAATAAGGAAAACTCCACTACTAGGGTAAACTCTATGTTCAAGAAGTATGTGATTTAATTAGATATGTATGCTAAAACATTACTTTAAGACATTGATTATATATTTAAGAGAGTGGGATAGTTGTTCTCCTTTTAATTTTTAGGAAAAGAATTTTCATACCATATTATAGAAATTTTCACTTTACATGTTTGAGGTTTAATGTTAGAATTCACATCATCATTAGACAGAAAGTGTAGTGACTTATAGACGAGTAGTTACTGCAATTTAAGGGGAGATTATGATGTTTAGGAAATTGAATGAAAATGATTACACAAAGACGATGGATTTTTTAGGTAAAGATCCTGGGCTTAATTTATTTCAGATTGGTGATATTGAAAACTATGGATTTGATTCGGAGATTCAAACCGTTTGGGGAAGTTTTAATGAAAATGAGGAATTAACGGGAGTCTTATTACGTTATCGAGACAATTATATTCCTTATTTTAAAGATGAAGAGCTATTTGTTTCAAAGTTTAGAGAAGTTATTCAAAACGATGAGCGAGCTAACATTATATCTGGTGAAGCACAGATGGTAAGTCCGTTTAAATCTTGCTTTGAACGATATCATGAGAGAGAGATGTATTTTTGTGAATTAAAGGATAATCTATCCTTAAAAACAGGGCAAGTAACTATTAAATTGGCAACACCTGATGATGCCGAGCGTATCTTTGATTTATTATTGATGATTGAGGAGTTTGATACTTTAAATCGAAATTCTGCTGATCATGTGCGTCAAAAGCTTGAAGATCAATCAGGACGCATTTATTTTATTGAGAATGAGAAAAAAGAAGTGATTTGTACTGCTCAAACAGCAGCTGAAAACTCTAAATCTGCGATGGTAGTTAGTGTTGCGACACGTAAAGATTATCGACGTCAAGGATTAATGACGCAAGTGTTATCTAAATTATGTCAAGATTTATTAAATGAACAGAAGACACTTTGTTTGTTTTATGATAACCCTGAAGCCGGAGCCGTTTATCATAAATTAGGGTTTAAAACGATAGGAAAGTGGAAGATGATTGTTCGCCAGCCATAAGATGATTTCGTAAATTTTAACAGTTGTCTATGTTTTAGGTGGCTATTTGCTCACCTGAGTCCGATGTATTTATTTTTAGTCTTTTAGAGGGAAAGGTTGTTATGAGTTATTCGTCTATTTGGAGAGAACAAGTTGTTTAAAAATGAGTTTCAATTATTTTGACTATTGCTAGGTGTTTAAAGAGGTGATAAGGTGGCCACACATAAATTTGGAATAATGCAAAATGAGCCTATAAATAACGAACGATTTGATGAATATGAACCAAATAAATATCATTGTATTGCAATTGATGATAATTTTATTGAGCCTATTTTAATCGATTTACAAAATGTCTGCTGTTATTGGCATACTCGTCAAGTTCCAGGTAGAGGGATTGCATACCACGGGATTACACTTATACCTCCTCAGTCCATCGATCGGTTAATACAGATTTTATCGTTACAAGATAAATTAGAATATACTCATTTGATTTCTTTAGCTAACCAAGCAAAACAAGAAAATAAATATCTGATTCATTTCGGAATCTAAAATTTGATTTATAGAGAACAAGAGGGAATAAAGGTTCTATAATAGTTGGTGTTGCTGTATAAGCAATGCCTAAGCAAGCGTGTATCGCTCATAATAAAAATTTTTCTTTATCTGTAAGAAAAAGGTATTAGAATTCAGTGATGATGAAGGCATTAGTCACGTTTGTAATCAATGATCTTGTGATTAAAGTGGTCTCTTTAATTATAAAAGTTGGAAAGGAACGTGCCGTTTATTTATCTAAGAAATATGGTTTTGAAGTAGTAGGTGCCTATCAAAATAATATTTATGTTAATAATCAGTATCGTGATGGATTGATGAATCTTTATTAAAAAAATCAGTGCTTTCTGTTTTAGAGGTTTCATTTACTAACTATGTTGACTTCAATTAATAAAATTGTACCGATACACTTCGATAAGTGGGATACAATTTTATAAACTGTTTTGGTAAAATAATTTATTTTAATGGAATTTATGGTACAATAATAACAAAATGATAGATGTGGGAGTGAGATTATGGAAAACATCATTAAATCTGTTACTGCTAAAGCATTAGGTGTAAACGAAGCAGATGTTGTTATTGATTACCGTTTAATGGGTGGGATGTCAAACTTAATGTACGTGATTGTTGTAAATGGAGAAAGATATACATTCCGTATTCCAGGGAAGAATGCTGAAGTATTTGTGAATCGTGAAGAAGAGTTAGCCAATATTCAGATTGTTGATCAGTTAGGAATCAATAATGAAATGGTTTATTTCGAGACAGAAACAGGATACAAACTTTCTAAATTCGTTGATGGGACACCTTTAAGTGAGGTTGAAAATCCTGAAACGTACTTAGAAGAAGTATCAAAAGTTTTACATGTGTTACATGAATCAGGATTAAAAGCACAGGATGATTATCGTCCATATGAACGTTTAAATGCTTATGAAAAATTAGTGACTGATTTTGGTTATAAACATGCAGATAAATATTTTGAATTAAAAGAAGAATTCTTAAGTAATCGTGAATTCTTAGATCAATTCCCAAAAGTCATTTGCCATAATGATAGTCAAATTTCAAACATGGTCGTTGAAGCCGATCAAACGTATTTATTAGATTGGGAGTTCACAGGGAATAATGATCCAATATATGATGTAGCTTGTGTCGGAAACAAAGAATTTGAATTGGCGTTAAAATTCTTACCCGTTTATTTAGGACGTGAACCGCAGGCAGAAGAATCTCGTCGTTTATATTTATGGCGTGCTTTCCAGTGCTTACAATGGCATAACGTGGCGTTATACAAAGACTTAATTGGATTAAGTAAAGATTTAGGCTTAGACTTTAATATGATTGCAGCTGCTTATTTAACAAAAGCAGAGCAATTTTTAAGTGGAGCTAACCAATATAAATAAGAAATTTTTTAAAAGCTTAGAATGAATTTTCGTTCTAAGCTTTTTTGATAAGTGGAGATAAAAAGTTTGTTTGATTTTTTAGTTTATCGTGTTCATGAAAAATTGAATGTGTTACAATTTATTTTGTTAAAAAATGTAAAATAAGAGGTAGAAAGATGAGAGTTTCAGATATTATAAGATTAGCTCAAGATTATATGGGACTTGCCATTGTTTTAGTTGGAATATTAGGCGTTTGTTTTATTTTAGGGTATTTTGTTATTTATAAGAAAGTGTTTAAAGGGGAAAAACAGTTGTCTAAAGGCAGAGTCGCGTTAATGGCAATTTTTCTTTGCAATTTAATTGTTGTTTTAGGTGCTACTTTAGGAAGAGGAGGGCTTATGATCGACAAGAGATTGATTTTCGTCCTTTTCGAGCGTATTGGGAGGCGTGGAATAATTTTTCACTGGTTGAATGGCGTAATATCATTTTAAATATTTGTATGTTTGTCCCTCTAGGGTTTTTATTACCACTTATGGGAAACATCTTTCAAAACGGATGGATGACTTATTTAACAGGATTTCTATTTTCATTGTTCATTGAAGGGGTTCAGCTCATCGCAAAAAGAGGAATTGTTGAAGTGAATGACTTAATCAATAACACAGTAGGTTGTATGATTGGGTATGGAATGGTGATGATGGTCATTGAATTATTTAAGTGGTTTAAATGTAAAAATCAAAACATATCATTTGTTAAAATGGGGATGATTCAACTACCGCTTGTCATCACGCTTCTTGCATTTGGTTTGATTTTTTATTCGTATGATCAGAAAGAATTTGGGAATTTAAGGAGTGCGCCTGTCTTTCAAGTGAATATGTCAAATATTGAGTTAATCTCAGACCTTTCTTTTTCAGATGCTGTGACTCAAGCAGCTGTTTATGCTGCAAACGTTGGGACAAAGGCAGACACACGAGAGGTAGCTGATCAATGGTTTTCCTATGTAGGAGCAACGATTGATGACAGTCAAACGGATGTCTATGATGAGACGATTATTTATTATTCAACCGATCGGGATTATTTGATTTGGGTTGATTTTTTAGGGTTGGCTATTTCGTTTCGGGATTGGACACACTGGGATAGTCCCAAGCAAGCGGGATATACATTAGAAGAAGTGACTGAAATTTTAGGGACATACGGTATTACATTACCTAAGGATGTGATTTTTGTTGATCATAGAGATGGAACTTATACATTAGAAGCGAAAATGGGTGAGGTTAATGGTTATTATTTAGATGGATTTATTGATTGCACGATTACAACTGATGGTTCAATTGAATCGATTAGGAACCATATGATTCAATATGAAGAATATAAAATAGTGGATATCTTATCAGAGGCACAAGCTTTTATGCAGCTGAAAAAGGGAAATGTGAAAGAAGGATACCTTAAGTATTTAGATTTGATGGAGCCGATTGAAGTTAAAGCGGTTAGCTTGCAGTACGAAATGGATTCAAAAGGTTATTATCAGCCAATGTATCATTTTGAGGTTTTAAATCATAATCAATCAGCATCTATCTTGATTCCAGCTATTCCATAAGGGATTGATTTTAAAGTTAGACTCATGAAATTCTTATTTAAGGAGGGATTCAATGAGAAAAGTCATGATTATGGGCTGTCCTGGTAGCGGGAAAACAACACTGGCTAGAAAACTTTCATGTAAACTGAACTTGCCGCTTGTTCATCTTGATGTGTTGAACTGGCGAGATCATTGGCAACCAGTCTCAACAGAAGAATTTGATGCCTTACTTTTACAGGAAGTCCGAAAAGAAGCATGGATTATTGACGGAAATTATCATCGGACGATTCCACTTAGGTTAGAGCACTGTGATACTGTTATTTATTTGGATTATTCACGAATGACTTGTTTGTTTGGAGTCATTAAACGAGTTCTTAAAAGGTATGGTAAATCGCGACCAGATATGGGAGGAAATTGTCCTGAACGATTTGACTTTAGTTTTTTTAAGTTTGTTTGGGACTTTAACAAAAATAATCGAAAAAACTACTTAGAGATGCTAAGTCATCAAAAAGATAAGACAGTCATTATTTTTCATAATCGAAGAGAATGTTCGGAATTTTTAAGAAAGTTGTAAATCTATAAGAATCATTTATAGAAAGGAAAAAGAAAAGATTAAGATGTCACGATTTGATTCATTTCGATTATACTGCTAGTGTAGTGGCAGTTGTCATTTTTATAATGAAATTGCCTTAACTTTGGTGTAAGGACGTGGAGAAGATGAAGGATGAACTCTTTCGTGAACAATTAAAAAGTTTGTTAATAGAGTATCATTTGACACTCGAGGCACTGAGTCATTTAACAAATATCAGTTTACTTTGGTTTACTGAAGTGTTAGAAAAGAAATCAACGTTAAGTGCTTTATCGGATGAACAGCTATTAACACTCAGTTTAACGATTGAAATGTTTAGAGTGGGGATCACAGCGATCAAAGATGATGAACGGGTTTTAACCATTATGAAACTTTTAATCGTTGAATGTGGGCTAAAACTCGAAACCTTTGCTGCATATGCGAACGTTCCTCTAGAAGAGGTTCAACTCTTTTTAGCTCATCCTGAACAAGTTGAGGTTGAAGTTAAGTATCGGTTGGCAGTTAAAGTCATGTTTTTGTTTTCATTGTTCAAAGATTCTATCAGCTTAATTTAATCAAAATCAATGTATAAGTCCAGATAAGTTTTTTACAGCGTAAAAAATAAGTTCTAGTAGTGGAAGATGCCTTTGTATTAAAGTAGTTAGAAAACTAAATACATTTTTATTCTTATATAGACGAGTTATCTTACCCTAAGATAGCTCTTTTTTCTAGTTAGCTTTGAATGGTACTTGTTTTATACATTTTTTTGGTACAAGGGATTAAATGATTTAGCTTATTCTATCATTCATTCCTCATAAAATTGAAAGTTCTGTCGTAAACTGTAAGTAGGAAAGTGAGGGGTACTTATGCTGCTTGAAATGATGGCTAGTCTTTATTTAAATGAGTGTCCATTGTTACAGTCAGGGGTTGATCCTTTCATTTTATTTGAAGTAGGGGAGGAGGAGACAATGAGTTGTTTTCAAGTACTGACGCTACAAGAACAGTATGGTGATTGTTTAGAACAACAAGTTCCATTGGATCCAAGCATCATTACTTATGACGAGTTACGTTATTTAAAGGTTTTACATTTTGGTTATGATGGGCTTTTTCATGTGGGAGAACTTATTGTCAATGTAAAAGTGGCGGACGAAGTTCTCGATATTTTTAAACAACTGTATTTAATGAGATATCCGATTGAGAAATTGCGTGTGATGAGTTGTTATGGGGGCTCTGATGAGCTATCGATGGAAGATAACAATAGCAGTTCGTTTAATTTTCGTCATGTCACGGATGGAGGTAAATTGTCTAATCATGCCTATGGATTGGCGATTGATTTAAATCCGAAAGTGAATCCGTATGTGAAAAATGATTTAGTTTTACCCACAAATGGGCTAGCCTATGTGAATCGAGATCAACATGTACTAGGTATTATTAAAAAGAACGATGCTGTTTATCAACTGTTTACGTCACATGGATGGACGTGGGGAGGCGATTGGACGAGTTTAAAAGACTATCAGCATTTTGAGAAAAATTATTAGAAAGGGGCTATCTCATTTCGAGACAGCCCCTTTTATTTGCGTTTGAATAACACTTTATCACTTGTAATATGTGACGTTGTGTCCCATGTACTTGGATCGTTTTTATCATAAGCCTCTAAGAAATCAATCACTTCTTTTGTAATTGGTGTTGGCGTTGAAGCCCCTGCTGTCACAGCAACTGTTTCAACCTCTTTTAACCAGTTTAAGTCAAGATCTTCAAGTGAGGCAATACGATAGGATGGTGTATTAGCACGTTCAATTGAAATTTGTGATAAACGAGCCGTGTTATTACTGTGTGGGTCTCCAACGACAATTGTTAAATCTGCTTCAATAGCTTGAGTTGCCACTGCTTCTTGACGAACTTGTGTCGCATTACAAATTTCTTTAATAAATTGTGCTTGTGGGAATTTTTCTTGGATTTTTTTCGATAATGAATATACATCCCATAAACTCATGGTTGTCTGATTGGTGATGATAATTTTTTCATTATCAAGATTTAATCCTTCTAATTCATTTGCTTTTGAAATGAGATGAATGTGCTCAGGGTCGACACCAAGTGCCCCTTCCGTTTCAGGGTGTCCCTGTTTACCAATGTAAATTACGTCGTACCCTGCGTCGATATGCTCTTTCATTAAGACATGGGTTTTGATGACATCTTTACAGCTAGCATCAATAACTGTTAATCCTTTATCGATTGCTTTTTGTTTAACGGATGGAGAAATTCCATGCGCAGTAAAGATAACAGTCCCAGTATCAATTTGATCTAGTAACTCATCACGTGTTTTTGATTTATCATCAACTGTAATCACGCCTAAATCATCGATGGCTTTTGTGATATGTTCATTGTGAACAATCATCCCTAAAACATAAATTGGACGTGGTAATGTTTCATTCAGTGCTGCATCTTGGACAATATTTAAAGCGCCGATGACACCTGAACAATAACCACGTGGAGCAATTTTAATTACTTTCAATGAACTCACCTCTGCTTTAGATTTGGGTTTATTATATCATATTTCGACGATTATCTCCTAATAATAAAGAATATAGGTTGAATTTGGTCACTCACATTTGGTAAGATAGAATTTGTGCGTCAAAAGGAATTTGCAAAATAACGAGAATTTTGTCGTTAAGATTGATAGAAGTTAGTTATACTAACATTGAAGGAGTGGTATTCATGTCTGTACGTTTTCAAGATTTAAATATAAAACCATATTTAAAGGCAGCTGTTGCTGATTTACATTTTGAAATTTTAACACAAATCCAAGAAGAGGTTATGCCGTTAGCATTAAAAGGAAAAGATATTATCGGTCAATCGCAAACGGGAAGTGGAAAAACACATGCGTTCTTAATTCCAATTTTCCAAGGGTTAGATGAAGAGTTACAACAAGTTCAAGCAGTGATTACAACACCAACACGTGAACTTGCTGAACAAATTTATAATGTGGCAAATCAACTAGCATCATTCAGTGATAAACCAATTAAAATTGCGCGTTATGTGGGTGGAACCGATAAACAAAAAACAATTGAAAAATTAGGTACACAGCCACAAATCGTTATCGGAACACCTGGACGTATCAAAGACTTAGCGATTAACGAACGTGTCTTATTAGTTCATACAGCGAAAATGTTTGTTGTCGATGAAGCAGATATGACACTGGAAACAGGGTTTTTAACAGATATTGATCAAATCGCAGGAACAATGGGACGCGGATTACAAATGATGGTTTTCTCAGCAACAATTCCTCAAGCGTTAAAACCATTCTTAAAAAAATATATGACAGCCCCAACGCATGTTCATATTCAACCACGCCAACAAACAGCTGTTAAGATTGAACATATCTTATATCCAACGAAACACCGTAGTCGTGTTAATATCATTGCTAATATTTTAAAGGCATTAAATCCATATTTAGCAATTATTTTCGTCAATACAAAACAAAATGCCACAACAGTTTCAAATGCTTTAATGTCACAAGGATTCCGTGTTGGACAAATTCATGGTGATTTAACACCACGTCAACGTCGTCAAATGATGCAACGTATTCGTAACTTAGAATTCCAATACATTGTGGCTACAGATATTGCGGCACGCGGAATTGATATTGAAGGAGTAAGTCATGTCATCAACTATGAATTACCACAAGATTTAGAGTTCTACATTCACCGTGTTGGACGTACTGCTCGTGGAAACTATGATGGAGTGGCAATCACATTATATGATTCAGCTGAAGAAGAATTATTACAAGAGTTAGAAGCACGTGGAATTGAATTTAACTATAAAGAAGTTAAAAATGGTGAATTAGTGGCTGTTAATGCTCGTAATGCCCGTCAAAAACGTGAGAAAAAAGAAAATGAAATCGATAAGATTGCAAAGTCGAAAGTGCGTAAACCTAAGAAAGTAACGCCAGGATATAAAAAGAAAATGAAAGCTCAAATGGAGCAAGTGAAACGTCAAGAACGCCGTAAGCGTAAATAAGTATTGAAAGTCAGGTGATGAGGGATGTTGAAAATCGGTTCTCATGTTGGGATGGCAGGTAAAGAGATGTTACTTGGGGCTGCAAAAGAAGCAGCTTCATACGGGGCCAACACATTTATGATTTACACGGGGGCTCCACAAAATACACGTCGTAAACCTATTGAAGAATTAAATATTGAAGCGGGATGGCAGTACATGAATGAGCATGGTCTATCGGATATCGTCGTTCATGCGCCATATATTATTAACTTAGCAAATACCGTGAAACCAGAAACTTTTGAATTAGCTGTTGAGTTTTTAGCCAAAGAAATTGAACGTTCTGAAGCCCTTCGTGCGTATACATTAGTTCTTCACCCAGGGGCTCACGTTGGAGCTGGTGTAGAAGTTGGACTTAAAAAAATCGTTGAAGGATTAAATGAAGTGTTAACGAAAGACACAGCAATTACGATTGCGTTAGAAACAATGGCTGGTAAAGGAACAGAGGTTGGACGTAGTTTTGACGAATTAGCTTATATTTTTGATAATGTTGTTCATAATGATAAGCTACGTGTTTGCTTCGATACATGCCACGTTCATGATGCAGGATATGATATTGTGAATGATTTTGCAGGAGTATTAGAATCATTTGATCGTTTAATCGGAAAAAAACAAATTGCAGCATTCCATATTAACGATAGTAAAAATGTGAGCGGAGCGAAAAAAGACCGTCATGAAAATATCGGATTTGGAGAAATCGGATTTGATGCGTTAAAATATATCATGTATCATCCAGATTTCAAAAAAGTACCTAAAATTTTAGAAACACCATATGTGGCTGTAGGTGGAGATTCAAAAGATAAAGTACCACCCTATAAACAAGAGATTGAAATGTTTAGAAAAGGTGAATTTGACCCTCAAAATTTAGATCGTATTTTAGGACGTCTATAATAAGAAAAATAACCATCCAAATGGATGGTTATTTTTTTATTGTCTAAATGAAAATCATCTGCTATGCAGGTGGTTCTAAAAGCTGTTAGGGTGGGATTCAAATAAAAAAACTCCTAATGTTAAAGACAAAAAAGATTTTTTTACCAATTTGTCAAAGTATTGGGAGGTTTATCCATAAAGAATAAAAACAGTTTAGTACATACAACTTGCAATGGTAAATATCATATTGTGTTTGCTATGTTCTTTTGAATTACTTTATGTTAAATTTATGCGATTAGCAGAATGGGATATGTAACCGGCTGAGTCAAAGAGGTTTGTATAGTCCTCTTCAGTACAATCTTTCACAAAGATATGGCAAAATCTTTTGTCATTCCCTGTATTAATATAAATTCGTTCAACAAACGTTGAGATAAGATTTACATGCTCCGAAGGCAGTGCTTTCTTTGCGTATTCTGCAAAGGATCATAGTTTCTTTTATATATCATTAAGTTCGTAAAGCATATAGGTATTTTCTAAACGGGTTTCTTCGATACGGATAAGGTTAGTAAAATGGATATATCGCTTTATGGTGTGTTTACTTGTACCTATATCCTTGGCAATCTGCTATTGCCTCTCGACAAGAGTGATTGCCGCTGTATCATAGTTCTTCCGTTTAAAAACAAGAGCCATATAAAAGATACTTTTCTGTTACGAAGCGTCATATTGGTAATCAATAACTGTATACTTTGCTACAAAAAAGAGAGAGCATCTCTTCCTAAAATGGTCTCTCTTCCGGATGTCTTTATCCTTTTGATAATGGTGTCATGATGTGCTCCAGTGATCTTATCGTTATGGACCAAGAAAGTTGTATGGTTCATGACAGCATAATATTATCTTTTTTTCTATTGGGGAACTACCAAATAAGTAATTCGAAGTTACATAAGTTGATAACCGAGTTTTTGAATAGATATGTTATCAATTTATGTAAGACAAGCTTCTCTAATTGGTAGTTATATCCACTTATGTTTAATAATATAATACAAATAGGTAATTAAAAAATAATAAAGTTTGGAGGTCATTTTATGGCACGTTTTACTTTACCCCGTGATCTTTACCATGGAAAAGGTACGCTTGAGGTACTCAAGACTCTTAAAGGAACCCGCGCAATGGTTTGCGTTGGGGGCGGTTCAATGAAACGTTTTGGTTTTCTTGATAAAGTAGTATCCTACTTAAAAGAAGCCGGCATGGAAGTTGAACTTTTTGAAGGTATCGAACCCGATCCATCAGTTGATACCGTTATGCGTGGTGCAGAGGCTATGACTAAATTTCAACCCGACTGGATCGTAGCTATCGGCGGTGGTTCTCCTATTGATGCTGCAAAAGCTATGTGGATCAAGTATGAGTATCCTGAAATTACCTTTGAACAGATGTGTGTAGTATTCGGGATTCCCGAGCTTCGTAAGAAGGCACGCTTCTGTGCTATTCCTTCCACATCCGGTACCGCTACCGAGGTTACTGCTTTCTCTATTATTACTGACTATGAAAAAGGCATCAAGTATCCTCTTGCTGACTTCGAGATTACTCCTGATATTGCAATTATTGACCCTGAGCTTGCAGAGACTATGCCCCAGAAACTTACAGCTCATACCGGAATGGACGCTATGACTCACGCTATTGAAGCTTATGTTTCCACCGCTAACTGTGACTTTACCGATCCGCTCGCTATATTTGCTATTAAAATGATTCAGAGTGATCTTATTGATTCTTATAACGGCGATATGTCCAAGCGTGCATCTATGCATAATGCTCAATGCCTTGCAGGTATGGCATTTTCAAATGCTTTGCTCGGAATTGTTCACTCTATGGCTCACAAGACTGGTGCTGCTTTTGAGGACTTTGGTGCACACATTATTCATGGTGCTGCTAACGCAATGTACTTACCAAAAGTTATCGCTTTCAACGCTAAGGATGAGACTGCTAAGAAGCGTTACGGTGTTATCGCTGATTATATGGGTCTTGAGGGTGCGAACGATGATGAAAAGATTGTAAACCTTATTAAATATCTGCGTGGAATGAACGATGCCTTGAATATTCCGCAGTGTATCAAGAACTACGGCGCTGACAGTTATCCTTGCGAGAACGGTTTTGTTCCTGAAGAAGTATTCCTTGAGAGACTTCCTGAGATTGCCAAGAATGCCCTTGCTGATGCTTGTACCGGTTCAAATCCCCGTCAGCCTTCTGTTGAAGAGATGGAAAAGCTGCTTAAATGCTGCTATTATGACACTGAGGTTGACTTCTAAACAGTAAACTAAAATTTACACAAAAAGCAATCGTTGTATCAGCGATCGCTTTTTTGCAGAAGAAAGGGGAATATTATGTATAAAATTATAAAGAAGAGAATTTTGAATCCTACCGTAACGCAAATGGAAATCGAAGCTCCGCTTATAGCAAATAAGGCACTCCCCGGTCAGTTTATCATTTTGCGCGTTGATGAAGACGGCGAGCGTATTCCGCTTACTGTTGCAGGAACAAATAAGCAAAATGGCACAGTTAAAATTATTTTTCAAATAGTGGGTGCTACTACTGAAAAGCTTAATCATAAAAACGAGGGGGACTCCATTCAGGACTTTGTAGGCCCGCTTGGTGTTGCTACCCATATTAAAGGTCTTAAAAAGGTTTGCATTGTAGGCGGAGGTGTTGGGTGTGCTATTGCCATGCCTATTGCCCAGGCTGTTCACGAAATGGGTGGGGAGGTTACAAGCATTATCGGTTTTAGAAAGCGTGATCTTGTTATTCTTGAAGATGAGTTTAAGGCTTGCTCTGAAAAGTTGCACCTTATGACCGATGACGGTTCTTACGGTAGAAAAGGTAATGTTTGCGTACCTCTTACCGAAATGCTCGAAGCAGGTGAAAAATTTGATATGATTATCACAATAGGTCCCCTTGTTATGATGAAATTTGTAGTCGAGGCTGCAAGACCTTACGGAACACCTGTTACTGTGTCAATGAACCCGATTATGATTGACGGTACAGGTATGTGCGGTGGTTGCAGATTGACTTTAAATCAAGACGGCAAAAAGGTTACCAAGTTTGCTTGTGTTGATGGACCTGAGTTCAACGGCTATGAAATAGATTTCGATGAAGCAATATCGAGGGGCAAAATGTATTGGGACTTTGAGCGTCATGCATACGAAGAAACCTGCAACCTGTTTAAACAGGCATAAGGAGGAAATACAAAATGGCTATAAATCCTAAAAAGCATGAAATGCCTACGCAAGAGCCGCAGGTTCGTTCTCATAACTTTGACGAGGTTGCACTTGGGTACACAGAGGAAATTGCAATCGCCGAAGCACAGCGCTGTTTAAATTGTAAAAATCAGCCCTGCGTTAACGGCTGTCCTGTAAATATCAATATTCCCGATTTTATTTCAAAAATTAAAGATGGCGACTTTGAAGGTGCTTATAGAGTGATTTCAAAATCATCTTCACTGCCTGCTGTTTGCGGTAGAGTTTGTCCTCAAGAAACACAGTGTGAAAGTAAGTGCACTTTAGGCATAAAGTTTGAACCTGTGGGTATAGGTAGACTTGAACGCTTTGTTGCTGATTGGCACAACGAAAATGCAACCGATGCGCCTGGTAAGCCACAATCAAATGGATACAAGATTGCGGTTGTAGGCTCAGGTCCTTCTGGGCTTACCTGTGCGGGTGACCTTGCTAAAAAAGGCTATAAGGTTACGGTTTTTGAAGCTCTGCATACCGCTGGTGGTGTGCTT
The DNA here is from genome assembly GCF_001543345.1 of Turicibacter sp. H121. NCBI lineage: Bacteria > Bacillati > Bacillota > Erysipelotrichia > Erysipelotrichales > Turicibacteraceae > Turicibacter > Turicibacter sp. H121. The sequence continues at coordinate 2,206,923 of NZ_CP013476.1, forward strand.
GTTTACGGTATTCCAGAATTCCGTCTGCCCAAGTCTATTGTTGCTAAAGAGGTCGACACACTTAAAGCACTTGGTGTTGATATTGAGCCTAATGTTGTTATTGGTAAAACACTCACCGTTGACGAACTTTTTGATATGGGATATGAGGCCGTGTTTGTCGGTTCGGGAGCAGGCCTACCTAATTTTATGGGAATCCCTGGTGAAAGTCTTAAAGGGGTTTATTCTGCTAATGAATTTTTAACCCGTAGCAACCTTATGAAATCCTACCTTAAAAATCCCGAAACACCTATTATGAAAGGCGGTAAGGTGGCTGTTGTGGGGGGGGGAATGTTGCTATGGATGCCGCAAGAACAGCCCTTCGTTTGGGTGCCGAAAAGGTGTATATTGTTTACCGTCGTTCTATGGAGGAGCTTCCTGCACGTAAGGAAGAGGTTGAGCATGCGATAGAAGAGGGAATTGAGTTCAGATTGCTTAACAATCCTATTGAGATTTTGGGTTATGACAATCCCGACGATAAGTTTGATCCGAAAAATGGATTTGTTACAGGTATGAAATGTATTAAGATGGAACTCGGTGAGCCTGATGAAAAAGGCCGCCGGCGTCCGATTCCAGTAGAAGGATCAGAGTTTGTGTTGTCTGTCGACACCGTGATTATTTCGATCGGAACTTCACCCAACCCGCTTATTAAAAACACCACCGAAGGTCTTGAAGTCAACTCAAGAGGCGGTATCATTGTAAATGAAGACGGTCTTACTTCACGTGAAGCTGTCTATGCAGGTGGTGATGCCGTTACCGGCGCTGCAACAGTAATTTCAGCAATGGGTGCAGGTAAAATGGCTGCCATAGCTATAGATGAATATTTATCGTCTAAATAATACTTATATACAAATTAAAAAAGAAGGTTCGATTTTTGGGTCGAACCTTCTTTTTCGATTTGCATCATACATAGTTTCTTTTTGATTGCATAAGGCGTTAAGAAAGTGCTTTTCGAGTTTCGTGAGCGTATAATCTTTTCTGTAAATCAGAACAGCTTTATAAACTTTGGTATTACCTATACATTTCCTCTGTACTAAATTGTAGGGTTCAAGCATGCTTTCACGCATAGGAAACCCCACAGTAAAGTAATTCAAGCTGACTTGATCTTTCAAAAATAAAAATACGATGGTGGATATTACCGCGTAATTTTTATCTGATAACTTAGGACGTCTATAATAAGAAAAATAACCATCCAAATGGATGGTTATTTTTTGTTGAAAATGACATTGCGTTTAATGTTTGTAATAAGTTCGTGATATTTTGATATATTGGACGTATTTAGATGAGTACGTAATTGATCGTGGTTTAAGGATAAAGAACTTTCATCGATGACTTCGTTCCAGTAATTGGTTAATATGTAGTGGAAACATTCCAAATCACTAGCATCGATGCGCAAGTCATTTTTAGAATTTAATAAGATTAAATCTTCAATCGTAAGTTGCATTAAGGTAGCTTTTAATAACTCATACATAGCGATTCCCCCTTTTGCAATAAATGAGCCATACTCATTTATACTATGTATCCTATGACAAAACGTTCTAAAAAATGAGTCGTTTTTTAAAGACAACGGTTACTTCTCTCTATATAAAGTTATTTTCAAGAAAATATCATAATAAGTATAAAATCTTAAAGTTTTAAATCCATTCATGAAAATGTAAGAGAAGAATAAAGAGTCATTAAAACAAAAACAAACCAAAGTACAACAATTGTGACTTATTTTAAATTATAAAAACGAGGAGTTCATCTCCTCGTTTTTGTTAGTTATGTTGTTGTTCACGTTCTTTAACAAGTAATTGAATTTCTTCAACTAATGTGTCAAACATTTGATCTTCAGGTACTTTACGAATGATTTCTCCATTTTTAATAAGTAATCCTTCACCACGTCCACCAGCAATCCCGATATCAGCATTTTTAGCTTCACCTGGACCATTGACCGCACATCCCATAACGGCCACATGAATATCATGAGGAATCGTTGTTAGGTAGTCTTCTACACGTTGTGCGAGTGGAATTAAGTTATATTGGATACGTCCGCACGTTGGGCATGAAATGAGGGTTGGTGCATTTTTGATTAATCCGAAATTCTTTAAAATTTCACGTGCGACTTTAATTTCTTCGACTGGGTCAGCACTTAATGAGACACGCATCGTATTTCCAATTCCTTGATTTAATAAGATACCAAGACCGATTGAACTTTTAATCGTCCCAGAGAAAACTGTTCCCGCTTCTGTAATTCCTAAGTGTAGCGGATAAGAGAAGGTTTGAGCTGCTAATTCATAAGCTTTAATCGCTAAATCAGTATCTGAGGCTTTTAATGAGATAATAATATCTTCAAATCCAAGTTCTTCTAAAATTTGAACATGGAATTTAGCACTTTCCACCATTCCTTCAGGTGTCGCTTTCCCATACTTTTGTAAAATATTTTTCTCTAGTGAACCTGCATTAACACCAATTCGAATAGCAACTTGTTTAGCCTTAGCTGCTTCAACAACTTGACGCACTTTTTCCTCATTTCCAATATTACCTGGATTAATGCGAATTTTATCAACACCTGCTTCAATGGCCATTAACGCTAAACGATAATCAAAATGAATATCTACTACTAATGGAATGGTAATACGTTCTTTAATTTCTTTTAAAGCTTTGGCATCTGTTTCATCTAAACATGCCACTCGAACAAGTTGACACCCAGCTTTAGCTAAGCGGTTAATTTGCTCAACCGTTGCTTCAATATCGTGTGTTTTTGTCGTTGTCATACTTTGAATAATAACTTCATTAGCACCACCAATGTATAATTCTCCAACTTTAACACGTTTTGTATTGTTACGATGTGTGATTATTGACATCGAATTTCACCCCACAATTTAGCTTCTTTTAAGATAAAGTGCCAGATTGGCATATCTTATCTGTATTAATTATATAATAATTCTAAAGTGTTTCAACTATTATACTTAAAATTAAAGGAGGGGGATTAGGATGGCAGGTTATATTTTACCACCATTACCCTATGCTTATAATGCACTAGAACCAATTATTGATGCAAAAACGGTAGAGATTCATTATACGAAGCATCATAAAGCCTATTTAGATAAGTTAAATGAGTTAGTTAAACGTTACCCTTCATTTTTTGAAGGGAAAAGCATTGAAGAGGTGTTAAGTCAACCAGAAGAAATCCCAGCTGATATTCGACAAGATGTGATTAATCAAGGAGGCGGTTATGCTAACCATAACTTATACTTTTATAGTTTATCTCCGAATGGGGGAGGAAAACCTTATGGAAAGTTAGCTAAAGAGATTAATCTAACCTTTGGTAGCTTCAATCAATTAAAGCAGCTGCTAAGTCAAGCATCAATCAGTCAATTTGGTTCAGGATATGGGTGGCTTGTTTTAAATAATCAAAAGAAATTACAAGTTGCTAAAACATTAAATCAAAATTCACCATTAAGTGCGGGCTATACTCCTTTATTGAATATAGATGTATGGGAACATGCCTACTATTTAAAATATCAAAATCGTCGTGCTGATTATGTGGATGCTATTTTTGAGATTATTAATTGGGATGAAGTCGAGCGACGTTACGAAGAGGCAATGAATAAATAATGGCTAAAGACTGGTATGAAAAATGACCAGTTTTTTTGATGTTTAATCATAAAAAAGTTATTAGATAATCATGAGAGTTAAAGTAAAGAAAGAAAGTGATTTTCATTGAAACAATCAATTGAAAATTCATCATACTAAGAATAGTTTTTACACAAAAAATTCAATTGGCCTCTTTTCAATTATGATATAATAAGTGAGAAGTTAGAGTGGAAAGGTGTAGGATCATGATAGATAAGTTTTTAAAACTAATTAAGTCATTAGTTTTTAGGATACATGTTCTAAAGGGTGTTTGCCTTATTTTATTTTTAGTTGTTGTTTTTCGTTTATATGCCATTCAGGTGACGTATTCGGCTGATTATCAAGCCTATATTGATCGAACATCCACTATTGAATTACAAAAAAATGTACCTCGTGGGGTCATTTATGATCGCAATATGGATGTACTCGTTGATAATGAAGCGGTGAGTACGATTACGTATCAACGATATTCAGACGTTAGTGAGAGTGAAATGAAAGAAATTGCAAGTCAATTAGCAGATTTAATTGATGTTGACTTCACCAAGTTAACATCACGTGATTTGAAAGACTTATATCTTGAAAAGTTTGAGGATGAAGCGAAAGAGTTATATACCAAAGAAGAAGCAAAGACTTTAGAGGATAAAGAGCTTTATCAATTGCAGTTGAGTCGTATCACGGATAAGATGTTAGAACAGTTAACCGATCATGATAAAGAGACGCATGCGATTTATATTAACATGAAAAAAGGAACGAATTTAACGTCCAATATTATTAAAAAAGGGGCGACAGAAGATGAAGTTGCGATTGTGAGTGAGCACTTAGAAGAAATGCCAGGCGTTAATACAGAGGTGGATTGGGATCGTACTTATCCAAGCGTGGCAGAGTGGCATCCTATTTATGGACGTGTTTCAACCTATGAACAAGGATTACCAGCGACTTTATCTAGTTATTACAAGGCCCATGATTATCAGTCAAATGATCGTGTGGGATTATCACAATTAGAACTTTATTATGAGCCCCTTCTTCGAGGTTATAAATCGCAGTATGTCTTAACGAATGAAAATGAGACGTCAAACTATGATGCGATTTATGAAGGTCAACGTGGCTATGAATTAGTATTAACCATTGATGCCGAGTTACAGGCAGCTGTCAATCAAATCGTCAAAGAAGAGTTAATAAATGCGAAAAAAAATTCGTCAACGACGCAATATTTACGTGAAGCTTATATTGTCATGACCAATCCAAATACGGGTGAAATTTTAGCTATGACGGGAAATATTATTGAGTGGGACGAAGAAGCTAAAGATTATAAAATTATCGACAATTCCCTTGGAACTTTCCAAAACTCATTTACGGTGGGATCAGTTGTTAAAGGTGCCAGTTTATTAACAGGATTTAAGTATGGCGATTCATGGCCAGGAAAAACAATCACTGATACTAAGATGTATTTCAAAGGTGGTCTAATTAAAGGATCATGGAAAAATCTTGGAGGGGTTGATGATATAGCTGCCTTAAAGTTTTCAAGTAACGTTTATTTCTTCCAACAAACAATTTCAATGGGCGGATCTTCTTATTCTCCATATATGACCCTTAACCTTGATTTAGACGCTTTTGAGAAATATCGTTCAACGTTTAATGAGTTTGGTTTAGGTGTGAACACTGGAATTGATTTACCAAATGAATCAACTGGGCTCATAGAGTCTCAACGTACACCCGGGAAGTTACTTGACTTTGCGATTGGACAGGCTGACCTTTATACCCCAATGCAGTTAGTGCAATATGCGTCAACAATTGCGACAAGTGGGAAACGATTTGCACCAACACTTGTTAAAGAAGTCTATTTACCCTCAAATGATGATGTGAGTGGTAAACAACTGGTTAAAGGATTTACGCCTAACTTATTAAATGTTGTTGAGTTAGATCAAACATACTTCAATCGTGTTCATCAAGGGTTTGTTGCAGCATTGCAACAATCAGGTGGGACAGGATATTCAGTATTTGCAAAAGCAAAATATAATCCCGCGGGAAAAACAGGGACAGCCGAGGAGTATGCACGTGATGAGGAAGGAAAGTATATCAAAGATGCAAATGGAGAATTGATTGATGTCAATAACCGTACGTTAATCGCTTATGCTCCAGCAGATAATCCAGAAGTTGCAATTTCAGTTGTTGTTCCGCAATGTGAACTCCCAAGCCAATCACATCCTATTTCGTTACAAATTGGAGAGCGAGCGATGCAAGCGTATTTTGATTTGAAAAAGGAACGAGCGAATATTCAAAACAATACTGTAGAAACGGACGAGTTAACAGTTCCGGCAGATGAACAAGTTTCTGCTGATGATTCGAACTAAGATTCAATAAAAATATTCACTCAGTATGTATGAGATAGGGAAAAATATCCTATTATATAGAAGAGTTATACTAATATGACAACTATTTTTAAATTAGGTATAAATTAGTTAAAAATAGGACTTGAGCCATGTTCAAGCATTTGTTATAATTTTTACACACAATATTAAACAACAAAGAATCACTTTATAGTACAAAAATGATAAAAAAAACTTTGTTTTTTGTAGTCTCTCATGCTATAATGTAGAAGTTGTTATTAGATTGGAGGGATTTTAGTGCGAGTAAATCTTACATTAAAATGTACAGTTTGCGGTGAAGAAAACTACATTTCTAAGAAAAATAAACGTAATAACCCAGAACGTCTTGAGATGAATAAATACTGCCCACGTTGCCGTAAATCAACTGCTCATCGCGAGAAAAAATAAGGAATACTTCCTTTTTATAAATCCTGTTATTCAACAGGATTTTTTTTATGTAGAGGAGTAATGGAAATCTTAGATTAAAGAAGTTTGTGAAAACGTTAATAATGTTTTTGTTTTATTAAAAAAGCGCTTTTTTATAATTTTCGATTAATATTGTTTGTGAAAAAATGTATTATGGTATATAATAAAAATGAATTAAGGACACATTTGTTATTAGCACAAATATGGAAGCTGTTGGAGTTAGTGGAAGTTGTATGCAAATTAGTGTGTCAAAAAAACATATATTAGAGGTGACAGTAATGCAAACAGGTGTAAGACGTGTTGTTTTAGTTGGAACTGGATTCGTAGGAATGAGTTTCGCTTACTCAATGTTAAATCAAGGTGGATTAGAAGAGTTCGTTTTAGTCGACGTAAACAAAGATAAAGCTGAAGGGGAAGCAATGGATTTATCTCATGGTTTAGCATTCGCCCCAAATAAAATGGATATCTGGGCTGGAACATATGAAGACTGCAAAACTGCAGATGTTGTAGTTATCACTGCAGGTGCTGCTCAAGCTCCAGGAGAAACTCGTTTAGACTTAGTTGAGAAAAATGCAAAAATCATGCGTGGAATCGTTCGCGAAGTTATGAAATCAGGATTCAACGGAATCTTCGTTATTGCAAGTAACCCAGTAGATGTATTAACTTACGTTGCATGGCAAGAATCAGGATTACCACGTCATCGTGTAATCGGATCAGGAACAACTTTAGATACTGCTCGTTTACGTTATGAAATCGGAAAATACTTAAATGTTGACCCACGTAACGTTCACGGATACATCGTTGGTGAGCACGGAGATACTGAGTTCCCATTATGGTCTCATACAACAGTTGGTGTTCAACCAATCTTAGACGTTGTTGCGAAAAATCCAAAATTCAACAAAGAAGATTTAGAGCAAATTTACGTAAATGTACGTGATGCTGCATATCACATCATCGACCGTAAACGTGCAACTTATTACGGAATCGGTATGGCATTAACTCGTATCGTTAAAGCTATCTTAAGTGACGAAAACAGCTGTTTATCAGTTTCAGCTTACTTAAACGGACAATACGGACAAAATGATGTATTCGTAGGAGTTCCTGCAATCATCAACCGTAACGGAGTTCGTGAAGTATTTGAATTAAACATCACTGAAGAAGAACAAGAAAAATTAACTAAATCAGTTAATGTATTAAAAGAAACTTTAGCAACTGTTAAATAATTTCTTTTTTCTGTAAGCACTGTGCAAAGCACAGTGCTTTTTCATATATTTTAATTAATATGTAACCGGTTAATATTATAAAATTAAAGGGTTTACAGCTTTTTATTATAATGAGATTATGATAAAATGTATGAGAAAAGATTTTGATAAGATTAAAAAGACGGTACAAGAAAGCGTTTGATTTCACTTGACCGATTAGATAGGAAATATAAGGAGGAATTTTGAAAATGAACAAGTATGTATTTGGAATTGATGTTGGTGGGACGACAATTAAATGTGGTTTATTCTCATCAAAAGGTGAAGTGCTAGAGTCGTGGGAAATTGTTACAAATAAAGCGGATAATGGGGATCATATTATTGCTAATATTGCAGAAACAATCCAAGCAAAATGTGAAGAAAAAGGAATTCAAATTGAAGAAGTTGAAGGAGTTGGAGTAGGTGTTCCAGGTCCAGTTGATAACAATGGAGTTGTTAAAGTTGCTGTTAACTTAGGATGGTCAGAGCGTGATGTTAAATCTGAGTTAGAATCATTAGTTAAAGTTCCAGTAGCAGTCGGAAATGACGCGAATGTTGCGGCATTAGGTGAGTTATGGTTAGGAGCTGCAGCAGGTTCACATGATGCCATTATGTTCACTTTAGGAACTGGTGTTGGTGGCGGAGTTATCGTAGATGGTAAAGTCGTTGCCGGTGTTCATGGTGCTGGTGGAGAAATCGGACATTTAGCTGTTGTATTAGAGGATGGAAATCAATGTAACTGTGGTAAAAAAGGATGCTTAGAAACAGTAGCATCAGCGACAGGAATTGTTCGTGAAACTGAAAAGTACTTAGCAGCATGTGATGAAGCTTCTTCATTACGTAGCTTAGAAACAATCGAAGCAAAAGATGTTTTTGATGCAGCTAAAGCAGGAGATGCAGTTGGATTAAAAATGGTTGATCAATTAGGGCGTTATATCGGTTTAGCAGCTGCTAACTTAGCTGCAACGACAGATCCACAAAAAATTATCATCGGTGGTGGAGTCTCTAAAGCAGGAGATATCTTAATTGATACAATCGTGAAACATTATCAAAACTATGCATTTAGTGCAGTTCGCCAAACAGAGTTCGTTTTAGCCGAGTTAGGAAACGACGCTGGAATCGTTGGTTCAGCTTATTTAGCAAAAACAGTTTAATGAAATAAAAAAGCACCCTTTTTGAGGGTGCTTTAAGCCGTATTAGAGGTGATGAGTGTGAAAGTCTATCCATTAGTTTTAGGACCTGTACAAACGTCTTGTTATATCATTTCAAATCATGAAAGAGCAGTTGTTGTTGATCCAGCGGCTAATGCTAATCAAATTATTCAATATTTAGGAATGAAAAAATTAAAATTAGAGGCGATTTTTTTAACACATGGACATTTTGATCATATTGGTGCAGTCAATGAGTTAGTAGAAAAATATCAAGTGCCAATTTACGCGCATAAAAAGGAAAAAGAATATTTTGAGAAACCTGAAGTGAATTTATCGCCGATGATTTATGAGCGTCTCATTTTAAATCCTGATTTTGAGTATCGTTTTGTAAGTGATGAAGAGAGCATTGAGTGTTTAGGAACAAAAATAAAAGTTTTTCATGTTCCAGGTCATACAACAGGAAGCTTATGCTATTATTTTGAAGAAGATGAGATGGTCTTTACAGGAGATACATTATTTAAGCAGTCAATCGGACGTACTGACTTTATTTACGGAAATCATGAGCAATTAGTGACAGGGATTAGACGTAAATTATTAACGTTGCCAGGACAGACACTTGTTTATCCAGGGCACGGAGAATGTACAACAATTGAGGAAGAATCAAAACATAATCCATTTTTAGCTTAGAACGTCATGTAATCGTTTGATTACATGACTTTTTTTATACTCAGAACATAATAAAAGAAGGATTAATCTCCTTCTTTTATTGATTCATTTGATTTTTAATTTGTTCAACCACCTCTGCTACAGTTAAGTGATCCGTCTTAACCGTTATATGGGCGCAGTCACGATAAAAGTTTTCACGCGCTTTATATAAAGAAGTTAGTTTGGTTTCGATCATCTCATTTTGTAACAAAGGACGATTATTAATATCAAGTCGTTTTATTAGTGTGGTAATCTCAGTTTCTAAAAAAATAACTAGTGTGTGTTCAGTTAATAGTTGGCGATTTTCTTGACGAACGATGATACCACCTCCGGTAGAGATTACGCCTGGATGATTGATTAGTTGTTGTAGGGCATTTGTTTCACAATCACGAAAATAAGATTCACCTTGTGTTTCGAAAATGGAAGAAATGCTTTGGTGTTTTGTGTTTTCAATATACAAATCGGTATCAACCCACGATAAATTTAAGTCCATTGCTAATTTTTTCCCAATAGTTGTTTTTCCACTTCCCATCATCCCAATTAAGACGATTGGCCTCATGCATCTCACCTCTATTTTAAAAGATATGTTTGTTGCTTTTTATTGTATTCAACAGTTCCTTGTCCTAAATATTCATTATAAAGAAATTTATAGGTCACATCAAGTTTTTCATATCCATTTGAATACGTAAAAATAGCTGTGGTTCCGTTGTGTAAGGTAATTTTTTTTGATGGCATGTTATTGCTTGGGGTAAAATTAGCATCAGATAATTCATCTATGATAGTCGCTAGACATTCTTTTTCAAGGATGGATAGTATGAAATGCTGTTGCTCGAGTTCATAAGTCCGAACCTGGTTTTCGATTCGATAAGCGAAATGGAGTAGGAGAAGGGCGATAATAAAACTGATAGCCAATGTCAATGGAAGAATCATCCCTTGTTCATTCTTCATCTAACCCCTCCTGGAAAATTTCAATTAATTGTGCTTCATCTAACTCATCCTGTATGGTATCATTTAAGTTTTCTTCATTTAACTCCTCAGAGGTTGTTTCATATGATTGTATCAATTGTAACGGGAATAAAGACGAGGAGAGGTAAATGGTATATTGATTACCATTTGAGGTGTGTAAAGTGAGGGTAACCGATTGGTTATGATGAAGGGTAGTGGTAAGTTTGTCACAGTGATAGAGAGCGACTTCCCCTCCTTTTCCCCCTACTTGACGCATGAGACGATGATTGGAGATGTAATAGGTTGGGACGGTTCCGTTGGCTAAGTGAATTTGAAATTGAGAGGACGTATTGGAAAAATGATTCGCACGTTTGGCTTCCTTTTGAAGTTGAGTGCGAAGTACACTAATTTCTTGTTGCGTGACTTGATTTAGATCGACTTGATAGAAGTTAATGAGTGGAAGGAGCTGGGTTATTAAGAGAACGAGTAAGGCGGTGATGGACAATGCGATTAGATGTTCAACGAGTAGAAAGCCGTGATTAGAAAGTTTAAAAACAGATCGTTTTATCAGTAAAATCACCTCGTTTATACGTTGCGCAAAGTTTAGCATCTTTTTGGGTGACGGTATATGAAATAGGGTTAACAAACTCTAGAGGAAAGTCATAGGCAGTTTGATAAAAGAATGATTGATCTTTAAGTTCGTAAAGTTTATAGTAGATGGCTTGTTCTATTTCAAGTTGTTGTTGGATTTGAAGCAAAGTGGGGAGGGTTTTGACTAGCGTGATTCCGATTGTGGTTAAGATAATAAGTCCAACGAGACATTCTGTGAGGATATATCCCTGCTGATTAATTGGCTTCACGAATATCGATTCCTCCTGTTCCAATCGAAAAAACAATATTTTTTTTGAAATGTTCACTTTGAATGGTTATTGTCTTCCCATTCGAGACATGACCGAGGTTATTAAAGGTGAGGTCCGTCGTATTAGCACTCACAGATGGAATACTAATGCCTGGTGGAAATTGACGCTTTATTTTTATTTTGGAGTTATTTTGAATGATGACATAATAGTTTTGTTTATGAAAGATTCGAATGGATAAAGTGCTGCCTTGAATGGGCATCATATTATACTCTCTGACATAATGCAAATCTGATTGAAGGACTGAAGTGGCTTGATTGAGCTTCATATGATCATAAAGCTTGATGAAAGTTGGGGCACTCAAAAGATAAATTATTCCTGTGATAGTTAGAGCCAGAAGGGCTTCAATGAGAGTAAATGCTTTTTGATTGTTAAACATTATTCAAAATCGGGAATAGTATAATCATTACCACAGACTTTTTTTCCATCAGCTTCATTAATCCCCTCATTAGTACTAAGTCCTAAAAGTTTATTTGAGGTTTGTTTAGCCCTCACTGATGATTGGAAAGCTTCGCATCCTGTTTCATTAGCTTTTGTAAGGGCAGCACTTGCCTGTGGGAATGCTAGTACCACTAATATTCCAACGATAATCATGACAATAAGCATTTCAATTAATGTAAATCCTTTTTGATTTTTGTTGATTAATTTTTTCATAACTTTATTCCTCCTAGATTTTATTAGATGAGTTGAGCCATTTGAAAGACGGGTTGTAGCAGGCTCAGATAGATAAGAATGATGATGACACCGATAAGCATCAAGAAAGTAAATTGAATGATTTTAAAGGTGTTATTTAGCATATTGGTCAGCATTTCGAGCTCAGATTTTGTATAGTAACCAAGTTCAGTATGAACTTGTCCGATTTGTAAGGCATGTTTCATGATGAGTTTGAAGTAAGGCGTAAAGTAAGGACTTTGATGAAAGACGTCTTCAAGTGAAACACCTGCTTCTAGCTGAGTCTGAAATTCATAAATAATCAGTTGAATCATGGGGATGGTTTCGAAGTTTCTCATCATCAAGAGACTTTCTTTTAGGGGAAGGCCACAGTTTAAGAAGACGAGCCATTGACTGCTAAAATAATAAGAAAATACTTTTTGAAATAGTTGACTGAGTAGCGGCCAGTGAAATAAGATGTATTTCATCTTGAGTTGAAATCTTTTACCATGCCACTTTAAGGTAAGGAATGCAAAGCATCCGATGAGAACAAAGAGAGCGAGTACGATCCCTAAAATGAGAAGAATGGAGTTTAATAGGCTTTGATCACCTTCGATATTAAAACTATTGTAAAAGCTATCAAGTTGAGGAAAGAAAAAAGAAATAAACACTAGCCAAAATGACAATTATTAAAGCAAATAAAGAGACAGGATAACGAAGCTTCTTATTCAGCTCAGTTTTGCTTTGAAGATGATAGTCACTATATTGGGCAGATTTTTGTAATCCTTGTAATAATGAGCCTGCTTCTTCACTACACCTGACGATATAGACGATTCTTTTTTCAAAATGACAAGCTTCTAAGGTAGTGGCAAAAGATTGACCACTGGCACAGCAGTTTAACATAAAATCAATGGCTTCTTTTTTAAAGAGTGAGGTCATGACATCAAGTGCCTGCGCAATAGAAAATCCCTGTTCAAGTAATTGGCTGAAGCGGGAAAGAAACTTTTGTTGAGTAGGGAGTGTCCAATAGTGATTTAGCTGACGTGATGTTGACATTCAAATAACTCCTCATCTAGTGTTTTATACGGGAGTGAGCAAAGATTTCCTTGTTGGATTTGTGAGAATAAGTGGTCGAGTTGCTCACCGAAGCAAAGTTCAAAGATGGCTTTTCGTTCATCCTCCTTTTGTATCAGTCGTTGATTAACAACGCCTACAAGTGCCTGTTCGAGTTCTTGCAAAGAAATACCTAAATCGAGTAAGCGAGTTATCGTTCCCATGACATTTTTGGCATGTACCGTTGAGATGACTAGATGACCTGTAAAAGCAGCTCGTAGTGCTTGATGGGCTGTTTGAGTATCACGGATTTCACCGATAATAATAACATCTGGATCATGGCGTAAAATTTCTTTAATTCCAACGTCATAAGTCATTCCCAGGCTTTCATTCACTTGCATTTGGACGATATCAGGTTGTTGATATTCAACCGGATCTTCAATGGTGACGATGCTTTTTCCTAAGTGATGTTTAAGGTAATCAATGAAAGCATAGGTTGTGGTCGTTTTCCCGCATCCCGTTGGGCCGCTAATTAAAATCAGTCCAGCCTGCATCTTCGCCATATCTTTTAAAATATCGACATTTTGAATAAAGTAAGGGATGTCATCGAGTGTTTTTTGTTGTTGATGATTAATGAGGCGTAGGACAAGACTTTGATAGTGTGAGGTGGGGAGAATGGAGACTCGTGTATAATAGATGGTCGAGTCAGTCTGAAGCTGTAATAATCCCGATTGGGGTTGACGGGGATGCGTGAGAGTGAGTGAGGCTTGAAATTTAATATAGGCGAGCAACTGCTCATATAAAGAAATGGGAATGGCTTCATGAGGAATCATAAAAGCTCCAACACGGAATTGAACGAGTATTTTATTCTCTTTTAAGATGAAATGAATATCACTTGCCTTTAAGGTTTCAGCTCGTTGGATGATAGAGACGAGCTTCGTTTTGACTGGCATAATGATCACCTCCTGACATGCTATACGTCAAGAAAGTGAAGATTCCTTTTAAAAATTCAGAATTGTTATACATTTTTTTCTATTTTTAGTTTAATGGTCTTTATCATAAATTTTATTAAGTTATGAATGACTAATCGATAAAATAATTTTATTTTTTAAAAGGGGAATTTGAGACTTCAAATAAAATGACAACTGTTAGACACTACATGCTTATTCTGGATTAACGAATGGTGCTATTTAATTAATCATTTTTGTTAGTAATACATTCTAGTAGGTGTAGATAGGGAAGAGGATGAGCAATAGAGGTGCACATACTTGTATTAAACAGGCTCAAGTCACTAGTAATAGAATTACAATGGAGGAAATTCTACAGTCTCTTTTATCTTAATTGTGAGTTTTGGTGAATATAAAGGAAATATTTGCACAACGTTAGGGGAATAAGTTACAATAAAGAGGTCATTTTTAGTTAGAGTGGTGGAATGGCCATGGATTTAATAAAATATTTCCAAACAGATATAAAGGTGAAACGAAATACTTAAGACACGTATCAGGGTGAGTTAGCAGACTAATTAGCTGAACAACGTCGATTAGGTTGTCCAAAGAAGAAATCTTCATTGGGGCTATTTCATAACAAACTGTCGCATTTGTATTGACCATTCGTCAGATAAAAAATATTTGAAGCTATAGAACCTAAATTCATTTGTATTTAGAAGGATAGCATCATTATAAAAAAGAAAGGAGGACTATTGCGAGAGTGGTAAGTGATTAATCATGTAAGTTGGATGCTTGAAATGATGAAGGTTCATCTTGCCAAAAGAAGGGTTCGTAATAGAAAGAGTGTATGTTAAAGGGGTTAACAGATGAGCAGGTTCAAGAGAGCCGCTTAAAGTATGGAAGTAATGTGATTGAAGAGGCTGAGCCAGAAACATTTTTAGATAAAGTGAAAGGACAGCTAGGGGATCCGATGATTAAATTATTAATCGCGATTGCCGTTATTATGGGAATGCTTGCTGTGATTGGTCATGGAGATTGGTTAGAGGTAGCGGGAATTGTTTTCTCAGTGGCTTTAGTTACGGTTATTTCTGCTCGAACTGAACTAGCTTCAGATAGTGAATATCGTAAATTAAAAAGTGGTGTTAAAAAAGAGACATGTAAAGTGTATCGTCAAGGAAAAGTCGTTGAACTCGAGATTGATGATATCGTGGTAGGAGATTGTATTATTTTACAATCTGGAGATAAAATTCCGGCTGATGGATTTTTAGTCGATGGCTTCATTAAAGTGGATAATTCGAGTTTGAATGGTGAGTCGGAAGAATGTAAGAAATTTGCACATGAAGATCCAAATAGCGTTGAATTGTCGACGTGGAATACATCGATTACAGGGGATACATTCGTCGATGAAACCTCTGTGTTCCGTGGGGCAGTGACGGTCGATGGAAGTGCTGTGATGAAAGTCGTTCGCGTTGGAATGGCAACAGTCATGGGTGAAATGGCGAAAGAGATGGCTGATGATGAAGTCGATAGTCCATTAAAAGTGAAGTTATCAGATTTAGCCCATAAAATTTCAACCTTTGGTTACATTGGAGCTGTTCTCATCATGGTGGCATTGTTATTCTCTAAAGTAATGGCTATGGGTGGATTTGGTGCTTACTTTTCACAAGAGCTTATTTTAATTTTCAAACAAATCTTAGAAGTGGTGATGTTAGCCGTTGTGATTATTGTAATGGCTGTTCCTGAGGGATTACCATTAATGATTGCTATTGTGTTAATGCAAAATACGAAAAAACTATTAGATAGCCAAGTCTTAGTTCGTAAGCCGATTGGGATTGAAACAGCTGGGTCATTAAATATTTTATTTAGTGATAAAACGGGAACGATTACAAAAGGAAAGCTAGAGGTTGTTGAATTTTTCGATGGCACTTTAGAAGATAGCTATGAAGCATCAATCATGATCCAAGAACAAATGTTACTTTGTATTGGAAAAAATACAGGAGCCATGTTTGATGAGGCTGGAGAGATTATTGGTGGAAATGCAACCGACAAAGCGTTACTATCGTTTTTAACTAAAGAAAATTATGACGCAGTTCAAGGGATTAAAGTATTTAAATCACAACAATTTAACTCAGCTAATAAATACTCAGCAGCAGAGTTAGATGGAACAACTTATTATAAAGGAGCCCCTGAGCGTTTATTGTCACGTGCCAAATATTACTTAGATTATGAAGGAAATGTCGTGCCATTAGATCTAGCAGCGATCAATCAAAAAATTGACCAATTAGCTGAAAAATCAATGCGTGTTTTATCCTTTGCTTATAGTAATTCACCATTAGTTGAAGATACTTTACCTACTGACTTAGTGATCATTGGTTTTGTTGGCATTCGTGATGATGTTCGACCAGAAGCTCGTCATGCCATTGGTGAAGTTCAGCAAGCGGGTGTTCAAGTCGTGATGATTACAGGTGACCGTAAAGAAACAGCGGTTGCGATTGCAAAAGATTGTGGGTTAATAAAAAAAGCGAGTGATGTTGCTTTAACATCAGATGAATTAAATCAATTATCAGATGAAACAGTGAAAGAGATGTTACCGAATATTCGTGTTATTGCGCGCGCCTTACCAACGGATAAATCACGCATGGTCCGTTTAGCCCAAGAATTAAATTTAGTTTGTGGAATGACGGGGGATGGTGTGAATGATGCACCAGCTTTAAAACGTGCCGATGTTGGCTTTGCGATGGGATCAGGAACAGATGTAGCAAAAGAAGTCGGGGATATTGTTATTTTAGATGATAATTTTAAATCAATTGAAAGTGCGATTTTATATGGACGTACGATTTATAATAATATTCAAAAATTTATTAAGTTCCAATTAACGATTAATGTGGCAGCTGTCGCAATTTGTGCGATTGCGCCATTCTTAGGAATGGAACAACCGTTAGGTGTCACTCATATTTTATGGATTAACTTAATTATGGATGGGTTAGGAGCGTTAGCTTTAGGATCAGAACCAGCCTTAAAAGCGTATATGAATGAAAAACCTAAATCTCGTACAGAAAGCATTGTGTCACGAAAAATGATGGGACAAATCTTGGTCGCGGGAACTTATGTTACTATTTTAAGTTTAATTTTCTTAACATTACCATTCTTTAAACAGTTTTTTGGTAGTGAAGATATTCATTCAACGGCTTATTTCTCATTATTCGTTTTATTAGCTGTATTTAATGCGTTCAATATCCGTAGTGAAGGCGTGAATCTGTTTGTACATATGAGTCAAAATCCAGGATTCATTA
Source organism: Turicibacter sp. H121 (assembly GCF_001543345.1). Taxonomy (NCBI): domain Bacteria; kingdom Bacillati; phylum Bacillota; class Erysipelotrichia; order Erysipelotrichales; family Turicibacteraceae; genus Turicibacter; species Turicibacter sp. H121. The sequence goes on from NZ_CP013476.1 coordinate 2,224,269, forward strand.
AAGTGATGGGTATGATTGTTATCGTGCAAATTGTTTTAACATTCGTTGGTGGCAAAATGTTTAGCTGTACGCCGATGGGATTAACTCATTGGGGGTTAATCTTGCTTTTAGCTGTTTCGATTATTCCAGTGGATTTAATTCGAAAAACCATTGTTCGTGTTTTACATCCTAAAACACAAGTTTCCATTGTTGTGGAAGAGTCTCCTGTTTCAACAGCAAGCGAAGCCGATCAAAAAGCATTGGAATTTTAATGATGACTTATTAGGGTGATAATTGATTGATGAAAACCTAGTTAAAGGATGACTTTGACTAGGTTTTTCTTTTAGCCCTAGGGGCACCTTTTCTATGGGTTAGTCTGTAGTGAGTTATAAATATAGCCCGGGAAATAATTGTTAAACTCAGTTGGTTTGATGTTAAATCACTTCTTTATGGATGACGAGGGGATGTCATCCATAAAAAAAGCATCTCATAAGATGCTAAAATGAAACGGCAAAGTCATTTTAAAATAGCTAATTATGTTGCATACACTTAGTAAGATAGAGATAGGCGAGTCACACGTCTCATTGATAATAACTAAGTATTGGATTGTTTCGTTAATAGTCAAGTTTTTGAATGCTTTCATACCAGTGACGTTCATTCACTCGAAAATTTTGTGTTTCGTATTTACAGATAGGATATCGGTTGGGGTTAATGATTTGAGTCGAATCAAGGTCAGGTCCTTTTTTGATGAGTAAAGTAGAATAAAAGAGTTGAAAGTGTTGAAGAAAGTAAGTAGAATAAGGATAAATATGATTTGTGAAAGTGATGTGGAAAGATGAAGATTTTTTTAAGTGGAAGTGTCCCGCTTATTATTGTGATTATCGCCTTATTTCAAAAGATTGAGTGGCGACGCCATATTAAGGAACAAGCCCGCTCTTATTTTCAAGAAGGTGCTTGGATTAAGTTTGCTCTTTGTTTAACGGTATCTGTTTTAGGAACGATGATTGTAACAGTTATTGTTGGAAGATTTCTTACGTTCTTTGCTTTTTTAGTGCCTTTGTTTGGAATGTCAATGATTTCGTATGGAACGATTGATGTTATGCATCGTATCCGTCGTGGACAAGAGTTTGGGCTAAGAGATTTTTTCCCAACCGATCAATTAGGTTCAGTTGTCGGACTTTATTTTATTAAAGGATTGTATCTTTTCTTTTGGTCATTATTATTAGCTGTTCCTGGAATTATCAAATCCTATTCTTATTCTCAGGCGATGTTTATTTTAAATGATAACCCTGGAATAGGGATTGATGAAGCGATCACACGTAGTCGTGAAATGATGAAGGGGCATAAGTGGGAGCTTGTAGTTTTACAATCGAGTTTCTTCGGATGGGCTATTTTAGGATCGTTTACTTTTGGGTTAGCTATTGTTTATAGTTTACCTTTATATGCCATGTCTATGTTTGTTTTCTATGACTATGTCAAAAATGGTTATTTAAAATCGAATCAATACAAAAACGTTTATACAGTCTATTAGATTGCTTTTGAGTCATAAAAGTACGACTTTCGCTGAGAATGGGTACTTTTTTTGATTAGAAAACGTCGAAATGATATTTTGTGTCGCTTTGTGCTATAATAGAGAAATGAAAGCGAGTGATGTTATGATTCGAGTATCTCAAATCAAGATTTCAATTGATGATCCGATTGAAAAAGTAAAAGAGTTATTATTAAAACAATTGAAGTTAAAAGAAAGCGACTTATTAGAATATAGAATTTATAAACAATCGATTGACGCCCGTCGCCGTGGAAAGTTAGATTTTGTTTATACGGTAGATATTGCGGTTAAAGATGAAGCGAAAATTTTAGCTAGAAAGTTACCAAATGTTTCGATTACACCAGATATCGAATATAAATATCCTGAAATGGGAACTGAAGTCATGAAACATCGTCCAGTTGTTGTTGGATTCGGTCCAGCAGGAATGTTTTCTGCTTTAATTTTAGCTGAGATGGGCTATTGTCCAATCGTTTTAGAGCGTGGAGGAGCGGTTGAAGATCGTGTCCGTTCAATTTCTGAGTTTTGGAGTGAAGGAAAACTAGATCCTAATTCAAATGTTCAGTTTGGTGAAGGTGGGGCTGGGACATTTTCTGATGGAAAATTAACGACACGTGTTAAAGATTTACGTGGACGTAAAGTGTTAGAAGCCTTAGTCGAGGCAGGTGCACCAGAAGATATTTTATATATGGCCCACCCGCACGTTGGAACTGATTTATTACGTAATATTGTTAAAAATATTCGTGAAAAAATCATTTCATTAGGTGGAGAAGTTCGCTTTAATACACAAGCCACAGGGTTTATTATCGATGATGGACAAATCACAGGGGTTAAAATTAAAGGTGGCGAAATCATCGAAACGGAGCATGTTATTGTCGCGATTGGACATAGTGCACGTGATACGTTCTATGAGTTATATGAAAGTGGTGTTCATTTTACAGCTAAACCATTTGCTGTTGGTGTTCGCGTGGAGCATCCCCAATCATTAATTGATGTGGCACAGTATAAAGAATTTGCTGGACATGAAAAATTAGGAGCAGCCGAATATCGATTAACGCATACAGCATCAAATGGACGAGGGGTGTATACATTCTGTATGTGTCCAGGTGGATTAGTTGTTCCATCAAGTTCTGAAAAGGGTCGCTTAGTAACGAATGGAATGAGTGAACATGCCCGTGATCAAGACAATGCAAATAGTGCGTTACTTGTTCAAGTATTCCCAGAAGACTTTGGTTCAGATCACCCGTTAGCAGGTGTGGAGTTCCAACGTCGCTTAGAAGAAAAAGCTTTTGGATTAGGTGGAAGTAACTATACAGCCCCAGCCCAATTAGTCGGTGATTTCTTAAAAGGACAAGCCTCTAAAAAGTTAGGATCAGTGACGCCGTCATATGCCTTAGGTGTTAAATTAACGAACTTACGTCGTTTATTACCTGATTATATTACGGATGCAATGGCAGATGGATTACAAGCCTTTGATCGTAAATTAAAAGGATTTGCCATGGATGATGCTGTTATGACAGGAGTAGAATCACGTTCATCCTCACCTGTTCGTATGGATCGTGACAGTGAAACGTTACAGTCATTAACTGTTAAAGGGCTATATCCATCCGGTGAAGGGGCAGGCTTCGCAGGTGGAATTGTCTCAGCTGGAATCGATGGAATCAAATGTGCGGAGGCTATGATTAAACAATTTAAAAAAATGAGCTAAAATAGTCAAATAGCGTCATAAATTTCGATTAACTTATCATATTATGTTAAGAGTATCTGAATTCTTAACAACTAATGTGCGAGGTGAAATTTATGGCGCGTCTTTTATATATTAAAGCTAATCCTAAGCCATGCGATCAATCATTGACCTATCGCTTAAGTGACTTCTTTATTCAAGCGTACCAACAAGCTCATCCGACAGATGAGGTAGAGGTGCTTGACTTATATCAAACGATTATGCCTATCATGGATTATGAACGATTGTCTCGTTATAATCAAGGAATAGAAACAGAGATTAAACAGATTGCTGAACAATTTAAATCTTATGATAAATGTGTCATTGCAGCTCCAGTGTGGAATCATAGTTTTCCTGCGATGTTAAAGGTTTATTTAGATAACATTATTTATCGTCATGTGACGTTTACTTATCAAGATGAAAAAATGCTTGGTCTTTGTTCAGAGATGAAGGTGCTGTATATTACCTCATCTGGGCAAGTCTATGATGGAGAGCGAAAATTTTTAGATCATCATCAATCTCAAATTAAAGCTATTTTTGATTTAATTGGTCTCACTCAGGTTGAAGTGGTGGGACTGCTTGGTCGTAATCGATTATCTAACGAACAACTCCTTCAAGAAGTAGGAAAACTTCAAGGAGAGCTTCAACAAAAAGCTCAAATCTTTTAAGATGAACTCATAAGTAGAATCTAAGACTTAAGGATCCTATTTATGAGTTTTTTTGTGCTGTGGTCCAGGGTTCAGGGCATAAACTATTTGAAACATTCGTTTAAAGGCTCTTAAGTATTTCATTGTTCAAAGTCAATGGCGTTATTATAGGAAAGTTTGAAGGGATAATGATCAATGAACCGATTATCAATATGCTGAGATTTTTTGAGAAGTATGAGGCGATGGAATCTTTCTATTCATAGCTTAAATAGAGGATAGGACATAGAGTTTTATAGAAAATTGAATTAAATGAGATATCATTCATTAGAATCTTATACTTTTGAAAGATTAAAAATCACACAGTTTAACTGTGTGATTTTTAGCGTTCGATGGTAATGAGTTGGCCAGGTTGTAAAAATAAATTCTGATTCAAGGAAATAAGTTCATCAGGTGATAGTTTAAAGCGAATGAGAAGATCTCGAATGCACTCTCCTTCCGTAACGACATGAAGTTTTGAATTTGAAGGAAGAGGAACTTTGATTTGATGTTTCGTTTGAATGATGAGTGGCTTGTTTCCGTTAAGTTTGATTAATTGTTGTGGCGTGGTTTGAAACTTTGACGCAATCGTCCTGATAGTATCATCTGATTGAATTAAGTAGGTCGTTGTTGCAAATGTTTTTGATTCCATACGCTCACTTCCTTACAGTTTAGGACATCATTTCTACTATAATCTATGCAAAAAACATAGGCATTTGACTAATTTTTTGATAATGAAAACAACACATTTTAAGAAGAGGTGTCATAGGATGAGAGTAGAAAGGTAAGGAGGGAGGGATTAGGATGGTGGGAGTTGTGACAGTCTTAGTGATTTATTTAGTCGGCATGCATCTTCAAATGAATCAATCACTAAAACAGAAATTAACGCCAGACATTGATTATATTTTAATTTTAGGATCTTCATTAAGAAGTAATCATGTCACACAAACACTTCGTTCTCGATTGGAAAAAGGCGCAGAGCTTTTGAAAGAGCATCCACAGCTGATGGTTGTGGTCACGGGGGGTAAAGGAAGTGAAACCTTACCACCAGAAGCACATTTGATGCAAAAAGTGTTAATCGAAGAGTATGGAATTGAAAAAGAACGAATTATCATGGAAGATCAAGCGCATAATACGTTTGAAAATTTAATCTGGTCGAAACCGTTATTACCTAACCATAAAATTGCGATTGTGACAAATGAGTTTCATAGTATTCGTACGTCCTTTTTAGCGAAACGAATTGGGATGGATCATATGATTATAGGAGCCCCATCACCAATTCCGAAACGATATAAATGGGAGTTGCGAGAACATTTAGCGATTGTTAAATCATGGATTTTTGATCGAGAAAGATAACGATATTTTGTATCAATTGACGTTTTTAAGGCAAACTCTTGCACTTTAGGCGTGTTAGTCATATAATCTTCACATAACGGTAAAATGAGGTGAAGAAATGGAAGCATGTAGCTTAGAAGCCATTCATGATGATGTAGTTAAAAAAGTTAAAATAAAGATGCCAAACGATGATGATTTATTAAAATTATCTGATTTATATAAAGCCATGGGAGATTTAACTCGAATTCGTATTCTTTCAGCCCTTGTTCATTCAGAAATGTGTGTATGTGATTTAGCAGCATTACTTGAAATGACACAATCAGCCATTTCACATCAATTACGTGTTTTAAGACAGGCGCACTTAGTGAATTATCGTAAAGAGGGAAAAGTTGTTTATTACTCACTAGATGATGATCATATTAAAATGTTATATGAACAAGGATTAGTTCACGTGCTTCATCAGCATTAGACTAGATGAAGGAAAATAGCTTATAAACAGACGTCAGATGATGATTTATCTGGCGTTTTTTTTATTTGGACACATCGAATCTCCTATTTTTCTAGAGGTTTATAGTAAAGGAGGGGGAGAGCAATGTCGATGCATCGAATGTTAAGTGTAATTGCTGTAGTAGTATTAATTGATTTTGTAACGGGCTATGTCAAAGCATATTTGAAAGGGGAATTAAATAGCCCGATTGGATTAGACGGACTGATACGAAAAGCCGTGATTTTATTATCAATGGTCGTTTTGACTGTGCTCCATTATTTAATTGGCTTTAATCTAATTGAGTGGCTATCTGAAGGAATGGATTTAATTTTTATGACACTTAATATTACACCGATTACTCAGTTTTTTCTCTAGTTTAGACGAGTTTTAACCTATCCGTTTCATAGTAGAGATATTAACTTTAGTTATCTCCTTTAAAATAATATGGATAGAGATTCATCGTGAAAGTGATTCTGTGAATGAATTTAAGACAAATCATTTCAAAGATAATTAACGATAAATCGTTTGAGTTGTTTGTGAAAACGGCACGGATTAATGATGAAAACGTCTTAATCAAGTTGACGATAAGATAGGTGATAGTCGACGAACTTGATCAATGATGGATACCTCTTTAACAGGTCTCATTGAAAAAGCTATTTTTCAATCATCAAGAGAAGTGAGCAAAACAGCTATAAAGTATAAAGGGAATACGCCGAGGATGTCAAGTGCCTATACCATCCGCCTTTCTGGGGCATATACAATAAGAGGGCAGACTTATATTAGGAGTGAGGAGTGATAGAATGCCTTATATTGTAGTAGATGCAGGTCATGGTGGATGGGATAAAGGTGCTCATTTTGGTGCATACAATGAAAAAGATATTACTTTACGTGTGGCAACAAAAGTTAGTAATCGATTAAGACAAATTGGATTTCAGGTAACTCAATTACGGACGGATGATACATATATTGGAAATGCCTCAGCCAGAGGTCGTCAAATTGCTGAATTACAGCCTAACTTAGCGATTAGTATTCATGTCAATAGTGCTGGAGGTACAGGTGAATATAGCGGAGCTGAAATTTATGTACCGATTAAAGAAGATAGCGCCCGATTTGAATATTATTTAAGAGAAGAGCTTAGTCGCTTGAATGCTTTTCGAGAAATTTTCTCAAGAGCGTATACTGGTGAATTTTATGAACGTTATATTGATCCGCAAACATTAAGATTTACACAAACTTATAATTATACTGACTATTATGGTATTATTCGAGAAGCTTGGCGTGGTGGGGTTTCTTGTGATATTATCGAAATGTTTTATCTAGATAATGAAAGTGATTTATATACTTTCTTAAATCAAGAAGATGCTTATGTTGAGGCGATTGTTGTAGCCTTAAGTAAAGCATTCAATATGAATTATCAACGCGAGTTGCGACATGAAGTGGTTGATCGTCCAGAACCTTTAAAAACAGAGACTTATTATCGTGTGGTTTGTGGATCTTATTCTGATTTAAATGAGGCGAAAAAAGTTCAACAAGCATTAGTTCATTCGAATTATCCAGGCGTATGGATTCAACCTGTTGAAATGAAAAGATAATGGGAAAAAGACTTCATTTGAAGTCTTTTTTTTGTGTTATAATGAAAGATATTATTAAGATGGAGCGCAAAACATGACAGTAGAAACATTAAACATGAAAGACTTAGAAATAACCATCATTCGTAAACCGATTAAAAATATGTATTTGAGAGTGCGTCGTAGCGGGGATATTGAAATCTCAGCTTCACCTCATATAACGCAAGAGATGATTGAATCATTTGTATTAGCCAAATGGTCATGGATTATGGCGAAGCGACAGGCGGTATTAAGCGCACCGAGTCAAACATTAGAGACAGATGAGATTTTATATTTTGGTTCTCCACTAAAAGTTAAACGATTATCTCACTCACGGGTGGCGATTAAAGTAGAAGAGGATCAATTACTTCTTAGTGTTCCTAGAGCCTATTCGGATGAAAAAGCAATCGTCGCAGCAAAAAATTGGATGTTTAAACAATTACAACAGAAGATTACTGACTATATAACGTATTACTGGCCTTATTTTGAAAAGCAGGGCATTCTTTCTGTAGAGATTAAGTATCGTCAAATGACTTCAACATGGGGTGTGTGCCGTCCAACAAGAGGAACGATTACGTTTAATAAGAATCTGATTCACCAGCCTGATGCTTTTATTGAGTATGTTGTTGTGCATGAACTTAGTCATTTGCTACAGCCTAACCATAGTCATCGTTTTTATGAGCTAGTTGAATTTCTTTTACCACAGTGGAAGGAATTTGAGTCGAAAAAAGTTTAAAAAAATATCGAAAATAGGTTTATTTTTCCGGTTGATGTGAATATAGTGAAGTATAGACAAAGAGGTCTTAGTTAATAAAAACTTGGTGTGAACAATGGCGTTCTTCGAAAGAAGTTCGCCTTTTTTGATTTTCTTTTGAGCTCAAAGACAATCGCGCATCGCCCGAATTTACTTTTTATTTTATAGTAAAGGAATTGACACCAGTTGGTGTGAAATTTAAGGAGGGAAAGATTATGACGGTTGATCTTAATGTAATTATTGATACTTTATGGGTAGTTATTGCTTCCGTTTTAGTATTTTCGATGCAAGCAGGTTTTGCTTTAGTAGAAAGTGGGTTTACACGGTCTAAAAATGCAGCCAATATTATGATGAAGAATTTCATGGATTATTCTATTGGGGCATTAGTCTTCTTCGTTTTTGGTTTCTCACTCATGTTTAATGGATCAAATTTTGGATTATTTGGGACACCTGATTTATTCGTTTCAGGGGATTACAGTGGATTGGGATTAATTATTCCATTATTAGCATTTGTCTTTTTCCAAACCGTTTTCTGTTCAACGTCGGTAACGATTGTTTCAGGGGCTGTTGCAGAACGTATGAAATTTTCAACGTATCTTGTCTTTAGTGCGATTATGACGGCTATTATTTATCCAATCAGTGGTCATTGGGTATGGGGTGGCGGATGGCTAGCTCAACTTGGATTCCATGATTTTGCTGGGTCATCTGTTGTTCATGCATTAGGTGGATTCGCCGCTTTAGCAGGAGTGAAATTATTAGGAGCACGTCAAGGTAAATTTAATCCAGATGGTAGTTCAAATACCATTCATGGTCATGGGTTAACTTTAGCTGCTATGGGGGTTTTTGTCTTATGGATTGGGTGGTTTGGATTTAATGCAGGTTCAACGTTAACGGCAAGTGATCCAGAAGCGATTGCCCATGTTATGATGACGACCAATTTAGCACCAGCAGCCGCAGCGGTTACGACATTAGTTATTTCATGGATTAAAGATAAACCAAGTGTTGGAGCTGCCATGAATGGGGCTTTAGCTGGTTTAGTTGGGGTAACTGCAGGATGTGATCTTGTCTCACCACTTGGAGCCATTGTCATTGGGATTGTCTCAGGTGTTGTGATGATGGTTGGTTCTGATTTACTTGAACGTAAATTTAAATTAGATGATGCTGTAGGAGCTATTCCAGTTCATGGTTTCTGTGGAGTCGTTGGTACTATTTTAACTGGATTACTTGCTACAACTGATGGATTACTGTACGGTGGTGGTGTAAGCTTCTTCGGTATTCAAGTATTAGGTGCTTTAGTGATTGCTACTTGGGGATTTGTTTCATCATTTATTATTTTTATAGCTTTAAAACGTATTATGGGACTTCGCGTCACAAAAGAAGAAGAACGTCAAGGGCTTGATTTATCTGAGCATGGTGAATCTGCTTATGCTGAATTTTAGTAGGAAATGAAGAAGAATAATAAATGAAGAATCAAGGGGCTATCTCATTTTGAGACAGCCCTATTTTTTATGCGTCATCCACACGAATTTAAAACGGATCCTAAAATAAAAGGATAAGAGGGGGAATTGATGTGTTATAATGAAGTTTTAAAAAACAATAGCTCAAATTGTAGGGAGGATATTTTTTTGAATCAGTTTTTAGAACAAATTGATTATGTGATTGAATTAATCGAACAGGCAAATTGGACTGATTATTTAATTTTCATACTTGCTTATGTTATTTTAGTCTTAGGGTTACTAGGAAGTTTAAAAAAGAATCAACGTCAGGTTTGGTATAATTGTGTCTGGTTATTTGTATGCCCTCCGTTAGGTATTTATTTAGTTAAACATAATCGCAGAATTAAAAAGAAGAAAAAACAAGAGTTGATACGTTATTCGCTCACTGGATGGGCAATTGTATTATCAGCTATTTTCATCTATTTAGGATGGATGCCACACCCTAACTATCAAGAGGTTGAAACATATCAAGATAGTCATTTAGTAAAGCGTCCGAATGATTTGAATTTGGAAGTCCATTTTATTGATATCGGTCAAGGAGATGCCACTTTAATTGTTTATGATGATTTTCATCTTTTAATTGATGGTGGGAATAACGGATCTGAAGCAAAATTGTTAAACTATTTGAAAAAAGTTGGCGTTGATGATATCGAAATTTTAGTCGCGACTCATCCAGATTCTGATCATATCGGAGGTTTAGCCGAAGTGATGGCAGAATATCGCGTTCATTTGATTATTGATTCTGGAGAGTCTCACTCTTCTCAAACCTATAAGGCTTATTTTGAAGCGGTTAAACAGCAACAAGAGCAAGGTGCTATTTATCTTGAAGATGCTGATATGATCTTTGAATTAAGTGATCAGATTACATTTGAAGTCATTGAAACTGGTGATGATAATGGGGATCGAAATAATAATTCAGTGTTAACAAAGCTAAGCTATCAAGACATTGACTTTTTATTTACAGGAGATATGGAATCAAAGACAGAGGAAAAAATCTTATATCGTGATTTAGAGGCTGAGATTTTAAAAGCTGGTCATCATGGGTCACAGACTTCAAGTTCGATAGACTTTTTACAAGAGGTTCAACCTGAAGTCGTCGTCATTAGTGCCGGATTAAATAATAGTTATGGACATCCCCATCGAGCACTATTAGAACGTGTCAACCGTTATACTGATGAGGTTTACGTTACCTATGAAAAGGGGAATATAGTTGTGACGACAGATGGTTTAACTTATCAAGTTGATTTTAAATAAATGGATGAATAAAGTAATCATGATTAAATTGACTATATACGATAAGATGACAAATAGTGATTAGTAGAAACTTATTAAATATGTATGTCTCATGAAAAATGTAGAAAAATAAAAGTAGCCATTTGGCTACTTTTATTTTTGATAGGATCGGGTGATGTGATGAGACGCATAGGATTAATAGGTTTATTATTAGTCAGTATCTGTTTAGCTGGTATCGTGAGACCAGTACAGGCTCAACAAGAAGATCGTCAAGAACATGATTATGTTGGATTTTATGGCATGGATCCAGAAACCTTTGATTATTTATATACTTATAAAACCGTGGATTCTTTACATTTTGCTAACTTTATTGATGGGTTGCTTGAACATGATACGTATGGAAATTTAGTGGGTGCGATGGCAACGCATTGGGAAGGGAATGAAGATTCAACGATTTGGCGATTTGATCTTCGCCAAGGGGTCTATTGGTATACAGATGAAGGTGAAGAATACGCTGAGGTGACGGCTCAAGATTTTGTCACAGGCCTTCAACATGCGGCCGATTTTCAATCGCAGACGCTTTATCTCGTTCAATCGGTCATTAAAAATTTAGACGCTTATGTGAATGGAGAGATTCCGTTTAGTGAAGTCGGGGTGAAGGCGGTGGACAAGTATACACTGGAGTATCAGTTGAATCAACCGACGCCTTATTTTCCAACCATGACGACTTATTCTATTTTGTTGCCTGTTAACCAAAGTTTTTTAGAATCAAAAGGATTAGGATGTAAATTAGGAGAACCAGAATATTCGAGTTGCCAGTTTGGTGTCGCTAAGCCAGAATCCATTTTATATAATGGAGCCTATTTTCTAAAAAACTTTACTTCAAAATCAATTATTGAATATGAAGCTAACCCAAATTATTGGGACCGTGATTCCGTTTATATTCCAAATGTGAAGTTGATTTATTGTCAGCAAGCGGATCCGACGACTTTATTTTTAGCCTTTGATCGTGGAGAAATTGTTTCTGCCCCATTAGATGTGAATAATCCTCCACTGGTTAAAAGTGCGAGAGAAAAGTATGGGGATTCTATTTTTGTCACCGATACTAATGGGTCTGTGGCGTTTGTAACTTTTGTCTTTAATCGCCAACAGTATCATTCGCCATTAGATAGCCGTCAAGATGTTTCCCCAAAAACGGATCAGCAAAAAGCGGATACGAAAGCAGCCATTTTAAATACTTCATTTCGTCGAGCGATTATGCGGGCGATTGATACAGAATCAATCAATATGCAAGTGGTAGGGGAAGAGCTAAAAAAAATTTCATTAAGAAATACATTAACTCAGCCGACGTTCGTTCAAACGAGTGATGGTGATTGTTATGGTAAGTTAGTGAGTGACTCGTTGAAGGGACTAAATCCGGTATTATACTCTAAACAGCTGAGCTTAGACGATGGACAGATGGCATTTTTTAATCCAGAACAGGCGAAAGAGCAATTAGCAATTGCTAAACAAGAATTGATAGCACAAGGTGTGACATTTCCCATTTATTTAGATGTGATTATAAATAGTGAAAGTGACGGAAGTTTCCGAAGTGCGCAAGCTTTAAAACAAAGTATTGAACAACATTTAGAGGGGGAGGTTTTAATTAATTTAATTATGAGCTCTCGTGAAAATTTATTAGCTTCTAAGACAGCTGAATTAGTCAATACTGATCTGGTCTTTTCAGCGGGATGGTCGCCTGATTATGGCGATCCTAAAAGTTATTTAGATATTTTAGATCCGGATAATGGAGATTTATTAAAAAGCTTTGGATTGAATCGATCAGCGATTCAGAGTCAGGAAGAAAAAGAGTTAAAGGAACAAATCGGTCTGTATGTTTTTAAAGAATTAAAAGAAGCAGCAAATTTAGAGGTTCGTGATATGGATAAGCGTTATGAACGCTATGCTGATGCTGAGGCCTATGCTCTTGATCAAGCGTATTTTATTCCTCTTTATGCCTCAGGTGGAAGCTATGCTGTCTCTCGAATTATTCCTTATACGAAGTCTTATAGTCCGTATGGATTATCACCGATGAAATTTAAACGAATGCAACTCAGTGACAGGATTGTAACGCTTGAAGAACGAAACAAACGTTATGAAAAATGGTCAACGGTTCGTCAAGAACAGTTGAAATCAAAATCCATCAATGGTGCTGTTGAAAATTAACAGATGAAAAATATGAAAATTTTCTTTTCATTAATTAAAATGTTAGATATAATCGAAGAAGAAAAATTTCAATCGACATGAAGAGACTTCATGTTTGAAAGGAGAGCCATTAATGAGTGTTTTAAACGTTACAAACTTAAGTCATGGGTTTGGGGATCGTGCTATTTTTGAAAATGTATCATTCCGTTTATTAAAAGGAGAGCATGTTGGATTAATCGGAGCCAATGGTGAAGGAAAATCAACATTTATGAATATTATTACTGGAAAATTAGTACCAGATGAAGGGAAAGTTGAATGGTCACGTAATGTGCGCGTTGGTTATTTAGATCAGCATGTGTCATTACAAGAAGGAATGACGATTCGTGATGTCTTAAAAACGGCATTCCAATATTTATTTGATATGGAAGCAAAAATTAATGATTTATATATGAAAATGGCCGAGGTTGATCCAGAAGAAATGGATGCTTTATTAGAAGAAGTCGGTGTCCTTCAAGACATCTTATCAAACAACGACTTCTATGTCATTGATGCCAAAGTAGAAGAGGTAGCTAAAGGTTTAGGATTACAAGATATCGGATTAGATCGTGACGTGACGGAGTTAAGTGGAGGGCAACGTTCGAAAGTTTTACTTGCGAAATTATTACTTGAAAAGCCAGATATCTTATTATTAGATGAGCCGACAAACCACTTAGATGAGGCTCATATTACTTGGTTAACACGTTACTTACAAGAATACGAAAATGCCTTTATTTTAATTTCACATGATATCCCATTCTTAAATAGTGTCATCAATTTAATTTATCATATGGCAAATCAAGAGTTAAACCGTTATGTAGGAGATTATGATAACTTTGTTCGTATTTACGAAGCGAAAAAAGCACAATTAGAATCTGCTTATAAAAAACAACAACAAGAAATTGCTGATTTAAAAGATTTCGTGGCTCGTAACAAAGCTCGTGTTTCTACACGTAACATGGCCATGTCACGTCAAAAGAAATTAGACAAAATGGAAATCATTGAGTTAGCAGCTGAGCGTCCAAAACCAGAATTCAACTTCAAGATGGCTCGTACGTCAGGACGTTATATCTTTGAAACAAAAGATTTAGTGATTGGGTACAATGAACCATTATCGGCACCATTAAATTTAACAATGGAACGAGGACAAAAAATTGCGATTTGTGGAGCGAACGGAATTGGGAAAACAACGTTATTACGTAGTATCTTAGGTGAAATTCCTGCAATCTCAGGATCGGTTGAATTAGGTGAACATTTACATATCGGATACTTTGAGCAAGAAATCAAAGGTGGAAAAGATAAAACATGTTTACAAGAGTTCTGGGATGAGTTCCCACACTTAACACAAGGGGAAGCTCGTGCCGCTTTAGCTAAGTGTGGATTAACAACGAAACATATCGAAAGTAAAGTAATGGTTTTAAGTGGGGGAGAACAAGCGAAAGTTCGCCTTGCTAAATTAATTAACCGTGAAACAAATGTCTTAATTCTCGATGAGCCAACGAACCACTTAGATGTGGATGCAAAAGATGAATTAAAACGTGCCTTAAAAGAATATAAAGGAAGTGTCTTACTGATTTCCCATGAGCCTGAATTCTATCGCGATGTCGTGACAGATATTTGGGACGGAGAAAAATGGACGACTCGTTTAGTATAAAGTGAAAAAATGCGACCTTGTTAGGAGGTCGCATTTTTTGATAGAGTTAAGTTAACGACATCATGTCAAAAAGATAACGTTCTTATTGATTAAGATCGAATCATTAATTTGGGATGAAATGATATAAAGGTGATGGGTGGATCACTGATTAAAAGATAAAGCAAGGAATTTGATCTAGAGAATTATTTCCAAGATAGACTAGGCTCACTCGTTTGAAAATAGTCTAAAATATTAATTGAACATAATAGCCGACCACATGAATTAATGATCGATTTGAGGTGTATATTTTTATTTAATGTCTCTTATAATGAATTAGATGAATAAAAGTTGAGGGATAGCTATGAAAATAAGAATCAAACGAAAAGGGAATAAAATTTGGGTTCACTCGAGTATTTGTATTGTTTTAGGAGTCGGGGTTATTGGAGGGATTTGTTATAAACGGAGGCGTCAGAAATCCGTTGACTTGATGAAGGAAGTGGCGCTTTCTCTTTTTAATAATACGATTAATGAGAGAATGAGTCCGATAAAAAATGGTCAGTTAGAATGGCAGATTGAGATTAAGAAAATTCAAGTGATATCGGGAAATATAGAAGAGTTTATGGTTAAAATTGATTATGATTTAAATTTAATAGATGACCTAGAGTGTGAATATCAAACAGAACATTGGATGATGAGGATTAAACGAGGTGAAAATAAGGGATATGAAGTCGTTGAACAAGGAGAAGAGTTGTAAAGGGATGATGGAAGATTGCTTAAAACAGAACGCATATGGCCAAATGTTTGAAAATGTGATATAATGTAAAATATTGACAATAAATGTTGTTCTGGAGGGTAGCGGATGAAAAAGGGAGAGTTATACTATGTAAATGAAGTACACCGAGAACTAGAACGTGAAGATTTATTAAAAATAATTAAACAGGAGTTAAAGAAAAATCCCCATATTATTTCTGTTTTCTATAGTGACTTGATTGAAGGGTCCTCAGAGTTAGACCTTCATTTAAATCTTGTCGTTCAACCAGCATTTTATAAAGAGACATTACAACATAAGCGTGCTATTGCTTCGACTTTTGGGAAAGTCCTCTTTTTTGAGGAAGATATGAAGCAACAAAACACAATAATTGTCCATTATGAAAGTCTAGTGAAAGTCTTCGTCACATTCCATGATTTGAAAGAGATACAACCATCGATTGATTATAAGAAGATTATGATTGTTGATGATCCGTATGGCATCATGACCTATGCGTCTGAAGAGTCGAAAAATCTACAGTATACCTTAAGCTTCGAGGATTTAGATAGTTGGCGCACAAAGTTTTTCTCAAATTATTATGAATTTTATCGAAGTGTTTACGTTGATGAATCTTATAAGGCGAGACATTGTTTAAATGTCATGCGTTGGTTAGTTGCAACGATGTGGATGATTCAAGATGGGAATAAACCAAATGTTTATTTAGATTGGTCACATATGGAGGGAAGTGAATCCGTTTTAAAATTAGAACAACAAAAAAAATTAAAACAATGGGGATTTAGTCCATCGATTAAAGAGTTAGAAGAGGTTTTAAAATCGATTGTCGAAGAATTTTATCAGTTACATGAAGAATTTTGCGGAAAATTACACTTAGCTGAAGAACAGGATTATGTTTATCGTATTTTATCTCGTGCGAAACAATTCGGTTCAATTCAACCAGCGGTTTAAATGAAACGTCTCAGAGGGAATATTCCTTTTGAGACGTTTTTATCTGCTAGTTGATAACTGGAAGGATTATCATCTAGGAGTAGAGGAATAAAAAGTGTTATGATGGTAAAAAGGATAAATAGATAAGAATCAATTTTGAGTGTTAGCTTTTGCTTATGATGGTTTAAGAGGTTAACATTGACAGGGAAATGTTAACTATTTATCTGCTTTTATATAGAAATTTGGTGAAATGATGATTATTCGTAAAGGAATCAAAGAAGTCGTTAGTTACGTATATCAGCAAGGCGATTTAAATTTAGAATATTTTCAAGCGAATCGTGCGCAGTATGGAACAGAGGTTCATCAAGTCATCCAAGATCAATATTTAGATGAAGAGTGTGAAGTTTATTTAGAACATATTTTATCATTAGATGAACATGAGATTCATTTAAGTGGTCGAATGGATTTATTACTAGAGAGAGATGGAAGATGGATTGTTGGAGAAATTAAATCAACGACACGCAAGCTAGAAGTAATTGAAGAGAATGATCGACCAGCTCATTATGCTCAAGCCAAGATGTATGCTTATTTACTATTATGTCAGCATTTAGACTGGGAAGAAATAACGCTTCGATTGATCTATTGCGATTTAGAGGGCATTAATCAACGTTGTTTTGATCAAATATATACGAAAGAAATGTTAGAACCGTTTGTTCAAGAAACGTTACGTATTTACTTGGATTGGTACTTGATTTTATTACGTTCGATGGAGTTAAAATTAAAAACAGCTAAAACCTTACAGTTTCCATTTGGAGATTTTCGAGCTTATCAACGAGAGTTATCAGGGGCGGTTTATCAATGTGTTAAACAAAAGAAACGACTTTTATTACGAGCTCCAACAGGGATTGGCAAGACAATGGGAACTATTTTTCCAAGCATCAAAGCCTTAACAGAACATGAACAAAAAATCTTTTATTTAACTGCTAAAACGATTGGCCGTAGCGTGGCAGAAAAAGCCTTTGATACTTGCTTAGCCAATGGATGGCAAGCCAAAGTGACAACGATTACGGCAAAAGAGAAAATTTGTTTAATGGATGAAGTAAAATGCGATCCAAGCTATTGTTCTTATGCTAAAGGTTATTTTGATCGAATTAACGAAGCAACTAAAGATCTATTTGAGTCAGAACAACTGTTTAATCGTGATCGAATCGTGAGTTATGCTAAAAAGCACAGCGTCTGTCCATTTGAGTATTCGTTGGCAATGGCGTCGATTAGCGATGCCGTGATTGGAGATTATAACTACATGTTTGATCCACGTGCTTACCTCCGTCGCTTTTTTGATGAGCCGTCACCCCATATTGCCTTAATTGACGAGGCACATAATTTATATGATCGAGCTTGCGACATGTATAGTGCTTCCTTAACTAAGGCGCCGATTCAAGAGCTGAAACGTTTATTTAAAGACCGGCATAAACCATTAGCAAAGGTATTAGGGGCTTTGAATTTGAAATTTATTGAGTATCGTCATGAACTTGAAGAAAAGAAAGTTTATGATTTATTTAAAGATGATATAGATAAAGTTTTTTTAACAAAGATTCAATCCCTTCTTGATGCGTTGGAAAAATATTTATATCGGCACCCTGAGACTGAATATAAACCCCAATTAATGAATTTATATTTTGATTGTCATCAATTTTTGCGAATTTCTGATTATTACAATGACAGTTTTCGCGTTCGTTATGAACGATCGGGGATTGAAGTCAAGATAAGTCTGATTTGTTTAAATCCAAGCCTTTATTTAAGTGAAAAAATGGAGCGAGTTCGATCAAGTATTTTATTTTCAGCGACCTTACATCCACTGAGCTATTATCATACTGTCTTACTTCATGATGAGGAGTGTGAGCAAATCTTTTTACCCTCACCTTTTGATCGCGAGCATTTAGATTTATATGTCCATCATGGCATTTCAACGAAGTATAAGCAGCGGGATCAAACGCTTGCCCCCCTGATTTCAACAATTTATCAAGTAACTAGAAACCAGCAGGGGAATTATCTTGTATTCTTTCCATCGTATCAATATCTAGAGATGGTGTATGAGGCGTATAAAGAATTAATAGACGATGAGCAACGTTTATTAAAACAAGAGCGTGAGATGGATGAGTCAGCTCGTGAAGCCTTTTTAGATTCATTCCAAGCCAATTCTAGTGAAACTTTGGTGGCATTTGCTGTTTTAGGTGGTGTTTTTAGTGAAGGGATTGACCTTATTGGAAATCGACTGATTGGTTCTATTATTGTTGGAGTTGGACTTCCGCAAATTAATCCTTTGACGGAACAGCGTCGACTTTATTTTGAAGAAGCTTTTAAGAAAGGATATTTATATGCCTATCTTTATCCGGGGTTTAATAAAGTCATGCAAGCAGTAGGACGTGTCATTCGAACAAATGAAGATAGCGGGATTGTCATGATGATTGATGAACGTTATATTGAACCCACGTATTTATCACTCTTTCCTTATGAATGGCAACATGCAAAGTTTTTAAAATAATCGTCCCGACTAAAGACAGAGCTACGGCTCTGTTTTTATGTTTTAGTTTAGACTCATTGACTTTTATTTGTAAATATGGTAAAAATTTAGATATCTAAAAATTTGATATCTAACTATTTAAAAGAAAAGGAGGGATAACATGAAAGGAAAACTAGATGATAGTGCATCAAAATTATTGCATCGTGCGTTTATTCGGACATCAAAGATGCATCGAAAAGTTTGCCAACATCGATTTCAAGAATTAGGGTTGACAGAGGGTCAACCTAAAGTTTTAGATTATTTACATCATCATAATGGGTGTTCACAAAAAGATTTGGCCAAGCATTGTCATATTCAACCGGCCACTGCCACCAGTTTATTAAGTCATTTAGAAAGAAGTGGATTAATTTATCGTGAAGCAAATCAAGAGGATCGCCGAATTACGAATGTCTTTTTAACGGAGACTGGATTTGAAGCCCAAAAACAGGTGAAACAAACCTTTTGTGAAATTGATGAACGTTGTCTCTTAGGCTTTACAAAAGAGGAAAGAGAGGAAGTTCTTTGTTATTTGGATAGAATATACGAGAATTTAAGAAGAAGGGAGAGTTAATAGGATGTTGAAGTTATTAAAATATTTAAAGGGGCCAGCTATTTTTTATGCCATTTTGGCACCTATTTTGATGTTGCTAGAGGTTGCGATGGATTTAACCTTGCCAACCATGTTATCGAACATTGTAGACATTGGAATTGCTAATAGTGATATTAATTATGTGTTGACTGCAGGTGCAAAGATGATTCTATTTGCCTTTTTAGGGTTAATTGGAGGAGTGGGATGCTCTATTTTTTCAACTATTGCGGCAGTAAATTTAGGGCAAAATTTACGTGATGGATTATTCGCTAAAATTCAGTCCCTTTCATTTTTAGAATTAGATCATTTTAAAACATCATCATTAATTACACGTTTAACAAGTGATATTACTCAAGTTCAAACGATGGTGATGATGGGACTTCGTATTTTAGTTCGTGCGCCGTTACTTTGTATCGGGGGATTATGGATGGCCTACCGATTAAGTCAAAGCTTATCCATTGTGTTTGTAATTACGATTCCAATTATTTTAATTTTTGTTGCAATCGTGATGTCAAAATCTTTCCCGTTATTTAAAACGATGCAAGAAAAAATTGATAAAGTGAACAATGTGATGCGTGAAAACTTATTAGGAGTTCGTGTCATTAAAGCATTCACCATGGAGCATAAACAACGTGATCGCTTTAATGAGGCGAATGATGATTTAATGAGTCAAAGTATTCGTGCACAAAAAATTATGATTATTTTAAATCCAGTCGTCATGTTACTGGTTAACTTTAGTGTCATTGGTGTGTTGTGGTATGGGGGATATTTAGTTCAAGATGGCTTACTTGAAACGGGTAAAATCATGGCCTTTATTAATTATTTAACACAAATTATGATGTCTATGATGATGGTGATCATGATTTCGATGAATTTCTCACGTGCAAAAGCATCAGCTGATCGTATCAATGAAGTGTTTGCCACAAATTCAAGTATTCAAGAAAATGAAAAAACAGCTGAATTAACAAACTATGACATCGAATTTAAAAATGTTTCATTTAAGTATCATGAGCACAGTGAAGAAGTATTAAAAGATATTTCCTTTAAGATTAAGCAAGGCAATCAAGTCGGAATTATTGGTGGAACTGGATCGGGGAAAAGTTCATTAGTCAATTTAATTCCACGTCTTTATGATGTCAGCGAAGGGGAAGTCTTAATTGGTGGTCAAAATGTTAAAACATTAAGCCTGAGTGAGTTAAGAGATAAGATTGGAGTTGTTTTACAAGAAAGTATTTTATTCTCAGGAACGATTGCTTCAAACTTTAAATTTGGTTACCATGAGGCGACTCAAGATGAGTTAGATGATGCTGCAAAAGATGCTCAGGCAATGGAGTTTATCCAGGCGAAAGAAGATGGTTATGAAACAGTCGTTGAACAACGTGGAAAGAACTTATCAGGTGGACAGAAACAACGTGTTTCGATTGCAAGAACATTAATTCGTGATCCTAAAATTTTAATTTTAGATGATTCATCAAGTGCACTAGATATGGCAACCGAAAGTAAGTTGCAACGAGCCATTAAAGAGCGTATGAAAGAGAGTACGGTTATTATGATTGCGCAACGTATTTCAGCAGTGATGGATGCCGATCAGATTATTGTGTTAGATCAAGGTGAGATTTCAGGAATTGGAACTCATGAGGAATTATTAAAAACAAATGAAATCTATCGTAGTATTGCGATTTCACAATTAGGGGAGGAGGCTGTCAACCATGAGTAGACCGATGGGACCAGGACCAGGTGGACCAGGACCTGGTGGACGTTTTCACAAAGCTGAGAAGTTAAAAAATCCAAAATCAACTATTAAACGATTACTGGCTTATATGAGTCATAAAGTCTATGCTTTGATTATTGTGTTTATTTTATGTATTATTTCAACGATTGTCAGTGTTTTAGCCACAAACTATTATGGAAGCATCATTGATGATTATATTGTACCCGGTGATTTATCAGGGCTAAAAACAATCTGTATCTTTATCGGGTTGATTTACTTAATTAGTGTCATTGCCACTTACATTCAAAACTTAATTATGATTAAGTTATCTCAAGAAACAACGGCAGAAATTCGTCGTCAATTATTTAATAGCATGCAAAAGCTACCACTTCGCTTTTTTGATACACATTCAAGTGGTGACTTAATGAGTCGTTTAACGAATGATGTCGATAATATTAATATGACATTGTCTCAAAGTATTACTCAAATGTTTTCAGGTATTATTACGATCATTGGGATGCTGATTGCCATGATTGTTTTAAGTCCAACACTAACAGTCGTAGGATTATTAACGACACCATTGATGTTTTTAACGTCACGTTTTTTAGTGAAAAAAACACAGCCTTTCTTTATTAAACAACAACAAGATTTAGGAAGTCTCAATGGTTATATTGAAGAGATTGTTTCGGGACAAAAAGCGGTATTGTTATTCTCACAAGAGGAGGAAGTTGAGAAGGAGTTTGGAAAGATTAACCGCCGTTTAACAAAAAGTGCAATTATGGCGCAGGCTTTATCAGGATTCATGGGACCAGTGAATAACTTTATTAATAACCTTACTTTCTTGTTAGTGGCTGTTGTTGGTGGTGTTTTAGCTCTTACAACAACGAGTATTACAGTTGGAAATATTTTTGTGTTTATCTTATATATGAGAAACTTTACACGTCCAATCAATGAGATTTTAAATATTTTTAATACGGTTCAATCTGCATTAGCAGGAGCAGAACGTGTATTTGAGATTATGGATGAAACACCAGAAACAGATCGAGAAGGTGCTCATGATGTTGAGAAATTAGACGGGGATGTCATTTTAAATCATGTTAAGTTCTCGTATGATACAGGAAAAACAATTTTAAAAGATGCATGTATTCATGCGCGTCGAGGAGAAACAGTTGCCATTGTGGGACCAACAGGTGCAGGAAAAACGACGATTATTAACTTATTAACAAAGTTTTATGATATCGATTCGGGTGAAATTTTAATCGATGGTGAAAATATTGATCAAATTACTCGTGGAAGTTTAAGACGTAGTATTTCAATGGTCTTACAAGATATGTATTTATTCTCAGAAACGGTTCGTGAAAACATCCGTTATGGTCGTTTAGATGCAAGTGATGAAGAAGTTATCCAGGCTGCTAAAATGGCGAATGCCCATAAGTTCATTATGCAGTTACCGGATGGCTATGATACGGTTTTATCGGATAATGGAAGTAATTTATCTCAAGGACAACGACAATTACTAGCAATTGCGCGTGCCGTATTATCACAAGCTTCTATTTTAATTTTAGATGAGGCAACATCGTCGATTGATACGCGAACAGAAGTTGAAATTCAAAAAGCAATGCTTCGTTTAATGGAAGGTAAGACAACCTTTGTGATTGCGCATCGTTTAAGTACGATTCGTAATGCTGATCAAATTTTGGTCTTAAATCAAGGAGAAATCATTGAACAAGGAAATCATGAAACATTACTAGCAATCGATGGTTTTTATGCTAATTTATATAATAGTCAATTTAGACAGTAAAAAAACAATCCATTAGGTAAACTAATGGATTGTTTTACTAATTTGAACAGAAGCTTAGTTAGGGCATATAGTAGTAGTAGTAGTTTCCACGAAAATAAGATAGTAAGAAAAAGTGAAAGGGTTCATAATTAAGCTTGAAATAAAGGGGGAATTTCACAACTCC
This sequence comes from Turicibacter sp. H121, assembly GCF_001543345.1. Lineage (NCBI taxonomy): Bacteria > Bacillati > Bacillota > Erysipelotrichia > Erysipelotrichales > Turicibacteraceae > Turicibacter > Turicibacter sp. H121. The sequence continues at coordinate 2,247,485 of NZ_CP013476.1, forward strand.
ATTGAAAAAGGGGGCGAAATGATGAAGCGGATGATGGATATCATGATTTCTTTTTTAATGTTGACTGTCTTATCACCCATCTATTTATTGATTGGAATCTTAGTCTTTTTTGATTTAGGTTGGCCAGTCATTTATAAGCAGCGATATCCAGGACTAAATCAAAAACTATTTACTTTGTATCGATTCAAAACAATGAATGAATCCCGAGATAAGCAAGGGAACTTATTATCACCGGAACAACGTCTAACAAAATTGGGACGTTTTTTAAAAAGCTATCATTTACAGCATCTTCCAGAGTTTTATAATGTCTTAATTGGAGATATGAGTTTAGTTGGTCCTAGACCAGTTTTGATTCGCTCCATTCCTTCGAGAAATCGACGATACATGAAATGTCATTCTATTCGTCCTGGAATGACAGGGTGGAGTCAAATTCATAGTCAACAAAACCTAACCTGGGAGGAGAAGTTTATTTTAGATGTATACTACATTGAACATCAAAGCATATGGTTTGATATAAAGATTATTTGCAAAAGCTTGATTTTGTTATTGATTCGACAATGAAAAAAAGCTAGTTTTGACTAGCTTTTTATTTTGCGGCTAATTCAGCAATTTTAACGATGACGCTAACAGCCTTTTCCATTGATGGAACTGGAATATATTCAAATTTACCGTGGAAGTTATGCCCACCTGTGAAAAGATTTGGTGTTGGAAGGCCCATGAAGGATAATTTAGATCCATCCGTTCCTCCTCGAACCGGAATAATTAAAGGTTCCACTCCAACTTCTACAAATGCTTGTTTTGCTAACTCAACAATGTGCATTTTATCTTCAATTTGAAGGCGCATATTATAGTATTGATCGCGCATATCAAGTTCAACCGTATTAGATGGATATTTTTGATTAAATTCTTTTACTAAATCTTCAACAAATTGTTTGCGTGAGTTAAAACGTTCGGTATCAAAGTCACGAATGATTAAATTTAGATAAGCTTCTTCGCAATGTCCTGAAATATCTGTTAAGTGATAGAATCCTTCATAATGTTCCGTATGTTGTGGGGTTTCAAGACGTGGGAACATGCTCGCAATTTCAGTGGCAATTAAACCAGCATTAATCATTTTGTTTTTGGCATCTCCCGGATGAACGCTTTTTCCGTGAACTGTAATTTTAGCTCCTGCAGCATTGAATGATTCATATTGTAATTCTCCTAAAATTCCACCATCCACAGTATAAGCAAAGTTGGCACCGAATTTTTCAACTTGGAAGTGATCGGCTCCGCGTCCAATTTCTTCATCGGGTGTAAAAGCAACTTTAATACAGCCATGTTTAATCTCAGGATGTTGTTTCAAATAATCAATCGCTGTCATAATTTCAGCAATTCCCGCTTTATCATCAGCTCCAAGTAATGTTGTTCCATCTGTTGTAATTAACGTTTGACCTACGTATTGATTTAAAGAAGGAAAGTCAGTTGGAGATAAAACGATATTTTTTTCTTTATTTAAAACAATATCTCCTCCCGCATAGTCAACGACTTGTGGGTTTACATTTGTGCCGCTAAAGTCTGGACTGGTATCCATATGTGAGATGAAAGCAATCACAGGAACATCATGTTCAACATTTCCTGGTAATGTCGCATAGATATAGCCATTTTCATCTTTTTCAATTTCAGTTAATCCTAATTCATGTAACTCTTCAATTAAGATATCACCAAAGAGTAGCTGTGATTCAGTCGAAGGTGTTGTTAGTGATTCAGGATTTGATTTTGTATCATAGGTAACATAGTTTAAGAAACGATCCATAACAGTTTTCATAAATAAGCCCTCCAATAATGATTCAATTTAGTATGTGCTCTTCACTTTAAATTATGTATATTTTACCATGAATTCATAAATAATATAATGAATGATGGGGTGTTTTAAGTGAATTTAGTTCACATTTTAAAGGTTGTATGTAAGGGAGGAGTCATTATGTTATAATAGAAAAAGAAAAGGATTAGTAGTAGAGGAGGTCGTTTGAGGTGGGGAAGGAAGAGAATACGTTTTTAGATGATGTAGTTGAAGTGGGAGCTAGTTTACTCGTGGGTTATGTTATTTCTCGCTTTGTTCGTCTTGCATTAGCACGGGGACAATCAATGGTGCCAACAATCAAGAATAACCAACCCATTATTTTAGATTGTCGAGCCTATCATCGAGGTGAACCTAAACGTCATGATTTAGTAGCTTTTAGAGCTCATCAAAAAAATCAACATAAATTTTTTTTAAAGCGTGTCATCGGTTTACCGAATGAACATGTTTTGGTGGAGGATGGAAGGGTCTATATTAATGGCATTTTACTAGAGGAACCTTACATTAACGAGCCGATGAAACGACATCCTAAAATTGATTTAATCGTGGAAGAAGGACACCTTTTTGTCATGGGGGACAATCGAAATCATAGCTTAGATTCACGCTCCCCTTCATTAGGCTTAATTAGAATTAAGGAAGATGTTGTTGGAGTGGTCAAGCAATTTAGAAAGTAACGTGGTGGTAACATGAAAGTAACTCGCGAAAATGAGCAATTAGTATTTATGATAGAAAAGGAACAAGCGAATCAAACCATTCGTGAGTTTTTGCAAAATTATCATTTATCACGAAAGAAAATCCATGAATTATATATGGATAAAAAAGTGACGTTAAATGGAGAAGGAACAAATTTTAATGAGCAACTTCAAGTAGGAGATCAACTATCGATTCCTGTTTTTGAAGCCGAAGAAATTGATTTTCACCCACAAAAGATGAAGTTAGATATTGTTTATGAAGACGATCATTTGTTGATTATTAATAAGCCAGCAGGATTAATGGTACACCCTGATCAAAAGAATGGAAGGGATACTTTAGTCAATGGAGTGGCTCATTATTATCAAGAAAAAGGAATCTCTCATCGAGTTCGATACATTCATCGATTAGATACGGATACAAGTGGTGGGATTATTTTTGCAAAACATTATCTAGCGCATAGCTTAATGGATTATTGGCTATCAGAGAAAAAAATTAGACGTTGGTATTTAGCTTTAGTGATGGGAAGATTAAAAACAAAAAAAGGGAAAATTGACGCTCCAATTGGTAAAGATCGTCATCATAGTGCACGACGACGTGTCGCTAAAAATGGTGATCAGGCGATTACTTTTTATCAATTAAAAAAACAATTTAAAAACTATGCCTTAGTGGAATTAGAATTGAAAACCGGACGAACACATCAAATTCGTGTTCATATGAGTCACTTAGGCCATCCATTGCTTGGAGATGTCTTATATGGAGGTGTTGCAAAAGTTGGACCACTTAAGCGACAAGCACTTCATTCTTCACGTATTGAGATGACTCATCCTATAACAAAGGAGCCATTAGAAATTACGGTTCCATTGCCAACGGATATGCAAAAGCTTATTTAATAACAATTCAACTCGTAAGTGATGACTTGCGAGTTTTTTGTTTTTATAGAGTAAAGATTTAAAAAAAATGTCCGAAGACATTTAGTCGATTTCGGACATTTTTGCTTGACGCCAATCATAGGGAAGCAGCTCTTTTAATTTCATTGATTTTTTTCGATTAATGAGTACCTCAGCTTCAATGTTTTTATCATTGAGTTGACTGATAAATTCTCGGCAACGACCACAAGGTGGGAGGACATTTCCACGTTTATTAATTGCTACCATTTTAACGACGTGACTTTCACCGGCAGTGATCATAGCAGCTGCAGCTGCATGTTCGGCACAAAATCCCATTGAACATTTTGTTTCAATACAAATACCTGTGTATACTTGACCACTATCTGTTAAAAGAGCAGCAGCGACACTTCCCGCTTCTGCAGCAGAAGAGAGTTGACGAGGGTTTAGAACTTCTGTAGCTTTTAAAATTAAATCTTCGAACATCATATGTCCCTCCTTTAATATGAGAGGTAATTGGGTTTATTATAGTATCAGAAAAACAAAATGAAGTCAATAAAATCTCTGTTTATAATGACGAAAAATGTCGAAGTTTCGACAAAGTGTTGCAGTATAATTAGTGTGTGATACCAATTATGATTTAAAGAAATAGAATCGGGGATCTTATAAAATGAGCTAGTGAACTTACTATCGCTACGGGGAGGGAATAAGATGAAAATTGAGCGTTGTGAAGAGGAGAGGCTAAATCACCATGTAGGAATTCAAAATCATAACACATCTTTTAGAGTGACAGACTTAAAAGAATCGACTCAATATGATTTTGAGATTGTTAATCATCAAAAAGCCATCTTACATACTGATGGAAATGAATGTCCTCAAGAAGTCATTGAAGAATTTTTATTTTATAGCGGTTTTATTAATCATATTGAAACATTAGAGGGAACGATTATTTATCATCAACCGAAAAAGAAAGTCATGAAAGTCCCATTATTAAACATTCAACCGAGCCAATTATATATTAATGAAGCAAAATTAAATCGCTTATTGACGTGGATTCAAAAACCAGAAGATATTATTATTCCAATCATTGAAGAAGGAAATCAATGGATCTCAATTGATGGACATACTCGACTAAAAGCAGCTGAATTATTGGGATTTAGTGAAATTTATGTCTATTTAGATGAGTATGAACCTTATATCGATGATTTTGTTTACTTTTGCCAGAAAGAACAAAAGTTTAACATTCGTGATTTACCTATTATTACGAATGAAGCGTATCAAATCAAATGGTGCCTTTTTTGTGAGTCTTATTTTAAATCGAAAGAAGTTTAAAGATTGGAACTTTCAATTAAGGTGTCAATGAGTTGTTCACCGTTAATTAAATGGATAGGCTTATCTTCAGAGAAGAGGTAGCAGTCATCTGAAAAGTGTCCGAGTGTGACAAAAACGCCTTGATCGATTTGATTATTTCGCATCATTAAATGAAGCCGATCTAAGTAAGATTGTGGAACAGGATAATCCAGTGCATTTAATAAACAAGAGACTAAAACTTTTTGGTCATCTAGATACATTTCGATATCATAAAAATGTTTATTCATTCGAGGGGTTAAAAAGATTCGCTTAAATCCTTTCATTCGAAATAAATCGGCGACTAGTTCACCAAAATCATAAGGATTCATTGAGGCAACTTGTTGACGAATTGCATTTTTTTTAAGCTTTAATTTTTTTTCTTCGAGGTCAATGAACTGACAATCAGATTTTAAATCACGGTAATAGGAGTAATATTTTAGACAACAAATCACAATGAAAGAGAATAATAAAAAGAGCAGCGTATATTGAGTTGCGCTCCAATGAGTGAAGCTTAAACTTAGGGTATATCGAATTTGTATGAGAAAAAAGACAGATAATAATAACGAACAATAAAAGAAGAACGTCATACGTTGACGTGCTGATTTTAATGATTTCGATGACATCATTTATTCCTCCAATTTATACTTTTACCTTATTATGGATTAAATTAGGAAATATTATACGATTAAAATGAAAAGGTCCTATCCCTTTAACGGATAGGACGATTGGATTTATCGTTTTAAAAACTGTTCAGTGTTACGACGGTCTTTTGCTGATTGAGTAAAACGTTTGGCTTCAGGTAATGATTTTTTGACTTCAAGACGTGTATCTGGTACATTTCCTGTTCCGAACTCAACATCAGATTTATCTTTAATACTTTGCATAGAGGCATTCATTGGAGATCCCATTTCGTTTTTACCCATTATTGATTACTCCTTTCAAAATTCCAAATCTAGTGTTGGAATTTTAATATTATTATGTGAGAAAAAAGTGATAATTATAGAGAAAAATTAATATAATCAGAAGGGAAATGGTGTTAAAATGCCGTTAAGTTTTTATGAACAACGAGCAAAGGAGTGTTTTTTTAATGGTTAAAACAGACTTACATGATATTTACCAAATGTTTTTTTCCGTATGTAAAAAAGGAGGGATGGCTTTTGGATTTAGGCTATTGTCCAGGTCGAGATAGCTTATTTTTAGCATGATAGAGGAATTAAGTGATAGCTGTCGATGATGTCAAAGAACCTGTAACATATGCAAGTGCATGACTGGGACAACCGGTTATTTATTCGTGATTGCATGAACTTGGATTTGTAAATCAATTCAATGCAGTTTAGGTGTGTCATTCGTTATGAAAGGTTCTGATGAAAGAGATGTCATCTATTTGAGATATAAATTGATTTTAAAATCAGAAGGTATCATCTACTTATCAGTAAAAGAAGGCATTAGAACAGTCATTGAAGATGAACGCTTTTTTTCAATATTATAATGAAGACCAATTGGTTGGTTTAATTCATACTTGTTACGGATTAAGTGTAGGGTAAATATGAAAAATAAAAGGTATTGCAGAATGAGAAGTCGTCAGTTGGTTGAATGTCATTATAAAAAACGAGAGTAATAGGATAAGTGAATAAAGTTCGATGAGAGAGAGGGGATATCGAATGAATCATATGGAAGTTGCTAACCGAAAAGAAAGCAATCGTCGAAAGCCGAAAGCTAGTCTGAATAACTCAATGAGGGGAGAGGTTAATGGCAAAATGAGTATGGAAAATACGAAATCCACAGTAAGTCCTGTATCAGGGAGTGCACATAACCTATTGATGAGAAAGCATTCAAATGATTATCAGCATAATTTAGAGTATTTAAAGAAATATCGTTTAGAAAATGATGAGTCTGCTCTAGAGTGGTTAATCTTTAATAATACAAACCTCGTACATAAGATTATTGGGCGATATACAAAATTTTATCATCATAAGTTAGATTACGATGATTTATTCTCGGTTGGATTAGAAGGGCTGATGAAAGCCATTGAAAAATTTGACTTCACTTACGATAACAACTTCTCAACGTATGCCACCTATTGGGTGAAACAGGCTGTAACACGAACGATTGCGGATGAAGGATTTACTATCAGAATTCCAGTTCATATGTTTGAATCTATTAATCAAGTGATGAGATATGAGCAAAAAGCAGATCAAGGAAATGAACCGATTGACGTGTCTAATTTATGTGGAGAATTAAATATTCCAATGGAGAAGTACGAAGCAGTTAAACGTGTTCAGACTTATATGCTAAAACCTACCTCATTAAACGGATTTGTTTCAAAGGAAGATGAGGATACTGAGCTTCAAGATTTAATTTCTAATGAAAATGAATTGCTGACTGAAGGCGGTTCACGCATGTATGACAATCCTGAAAAAAAAGCCATGGATGAAGATTTAAAAGCCTATATGGATAAAATGATTTTAAGTTTAAATCCTCGGGAACAGTTTGTGATTACTCACCGTTTTGGACTAAATGGAGCAGAAAAGAAAACATTAGAAGAAATAGGAGCAATTGAAGGGGTCACACGTGAACGAATCCGTCAAATTGAAGCAAAAGCGATGAGAAAATTACGGACGTTGATGATTCGATATAAAGAGTACTTAATCAATTAATCCGTCTATTAATAAATTACCCCAAAAGTGATAGTGTAAATGCTATTACTTTTTTTATCAAAAATAGTTGGAATTTATGTATTGAATTGACAGGCGTTAACGAAAGGAATATATGATACAATGAAGAAGGTATGAACTAAAGGGAATGAAAAGGAGAGGGTAGAGAAAGGGAAGGAGAAGTTAGTAGCTATGATTAAAAAGATTGAGAAAAAACAATTAGGAACAGCTTATCATACATGGCTTCAAAGTCTATTTCATTTTTCACATACAAACTATCATCAACCCTCAAATACATTTGGAGTCTTACGTGTCATCAATGATGATATTTTACATGCGGGGAGCGGACATGATTTACATAAACATAAAGACGTAGAAATTTTAACTTATATATTAGAAGGCGATTTAACACATACCCCGAGGCAGCATGAGATAAAGATCCTGCATCGAGGGGATCTTTATTACATGAGTGCTGGAAGTGGGATTGACCATGGTGAATTTAATTGGGGCGATACTTCTGTTCGAATGATTCAAATATGGATCAAACCGAATGAAAAAGGATTAACTCCAAATGTTCAATATGCAAGCTTTAATAGTGATCATGCCAAAAACCAATGGCACTTAATTGCTTCACCTACTCAGACAACGCCTATCACAATCTATCAAGATGCTTATGTTTGGCTAATTGAACTTGAAGCGTTTAAACAAACTCAATTTGATATAAAAAAAGGGCGTCAAGCTTATTTAATTCAATTAGAGGGAAGCTCTATGATTAATGATGAGGAAATGGCCTCAAGAGATGGTATGGAGATTTATGAAGATAGAATTGAGATTAAAACTCATGAACAGTCACAGTTTATTTTAATTGAAATGGCGTTAGCATCAGATAATCACCAAATTGAATAGTGGGCATATACTATAGTGTCGTACTAAAAAAACACACGATCAACCGTTTCCTGAGCTGGATTTATCGATCGTGTGTTTTATTATATGATTCAGTCAATCAGTTATACAGAATGAAATGAGACGTTTTGAATTAAATCTCTACAATTTTTGCAGAAATTTTTGCTAATAATTGAATAACAGCTTGAATAACAAGATCAATCTGAATTTGTTGTTGATTGATCAGAATATCATCAGAGCATTGAATAGCGATAACTTCTTTTTGTAGTTGTAGAACTTTCAATTGTTGATCTAATCGTTGAAGATCACTGGTGTCAGCATTATCTTGAGCATCAAAGACCGTGATAGCAGCTTCAATAGCAGCCTGTAGTGAAGCTTGAAGAGCGATTAAAGCCTGTGCTTCTTGTTGATTAATAGTAACACCATGGCTTTTTTTAATAACTAAAGTTTGACTTTGTTTTTGAATACCATTCATTTTCATATCTTCTGTCTGATCAACATCTTGTTTATAATGGTCTGGACATTGATATTCAGAATAGTAACAGTTTGACTTCATAGTAATTCACCTCACTTAGATATCCTCTTTTTTATATAACAAGTTCATTAAATTTCAATAAATTTTGCTTCAAGTTTTGCAAGAAGTTGGAGTGCCACTTGTATTAAAGCATCAATTTGAATTTGTTGTTGATTCAATGTAATATCATTGCAATCTTTAATAATAATTTTTTGACATTGCAATTGAGCAGCTTTAATCGATTGAATAATTGATTGTAATTCGCGAACATCATCGTCATTATCATCCAAGTCAAATGCGATTAGAAGTACGTCAAGAGCAGCTTGTAAAGCAATTTGAAGGATAATCAATGCTTGAGCCTCAGTTTGATTGATTCGGATTTGGTTAGAATCTTTGATAAAGATTCCTTGAAATTCTGATTGTAACACATCAATACTTGTATCAGCGGATTGTGATTCAGTATCACGGTCATAATAATTAGCCATTTGTTGATCACCTCACTTGTTTTGTATTACATGATATTTTATTCAAACGTGAGTGATTTAAGGAGTGCGCTTGTACCGCTTTAAGTACACATTTTTAAAGATAGTAGCGAAAAAACGGAATACTAGTTTTTTTGATAGGCAAATTATGATAAAATTTAGAGGTCAAATCCTCTTTTAATTAATAGATTTATTGAATGAGTGTCAATTAATTATTTTTTAGGGTAGACTATGAATAAATGAAACTTTTATATAAGAAAGGATGAAACTCATGAAAGTATTAGTCACTGGAGGGGCAGGATATATTGGACGTACCGTTGTATCAGCCTTAGAAGATCATGGACATACACCAATCATTTTAGATTCGTTAGTCACAGGTCGTAAAGAATTTACGGAAGGGAAAATCTTTTACCAAGGAGATATCGCAGATCGCCAAGTTTTAGAAAAAATATTTACTGATCATCCTGAAATCAAGCACTGTATTCACTTTGCAGCATTAATCGTGGTGCCTGATTCAGTCTCAAATCCATATGAATATTACACAGAAAATGTTTCTAAATCGTTAGAGTTATTTAAAAACTTAAATGAATTAGGATGCAAAAATGTTGTATTCTCATCATCAGCTTCATTATATGATGTCGTACCAGGGTTCAAAGTAACTGAATCAGCACCATTAAAACCATCAAGTCCATATGCTCGTACAAAATACATGATGGAAATGATTTTACAAGATTTCTGTCACGCGTATGGGATGCATGGAATTGCACTTCGCTACTTTAATCCAATTGGAGCGGACCCAAAATTACGTTCTGGAGCACACGTTCAGTTCCCATCACACGTTTTAGCTAAATTATTAGAAGCTGCTTCAAGTGAGGAAGCGATCTTTAATATCACAGGAGTGAACTGGCCAACACGCGATGGTTCAGGAATCCGTGATTATATTCATGTTTGGGATTTAGCGATGGCACACGTTAAAGCCATTGAAAACTTTGATCAAGCCTTTGCACGCTCTGAAGATCCATCAAATCCTTACTTAGTCATTAACTTAGGAACAGGAAATGGTGTAACGGTTAAAGAATTAGTGTCTATTTTTGAATCTGTATTAGGTCGTGAAGTCAATAAAGCAGAGACTGAACCACGTCCAGGAGATGTGGCAGGTGCTTATGCAAGCTGTGAACGAGCTAAAAACTTAATTGATTGGGAAGCTAAATACTCAATTGAAGATGGAATTCGTGATGCCTTCCGTTGGGATGAGATTCGTGAAACGATTTTAAATTATAACTAAAAAATTTGCCCCTAACCTCATGGTTAGGGGTGATTGAAATTAGGGATGAGAAATGCAACGTAAAATCAAATGGTTAGTTTTATTAGTATGGATGTTGGTCATCTTTTTATTTTCTGCACAGACTGGGGAGCAATCTTCAGAAAGCAGTGGTTTAGTAGAACAATTGCTGTCACTTTTTCCATTTATACCACACCAACTGTTTGGAATAGAATTACAGCTCATCATTCGAAAAGGTGCGCATTTTACTGAATATCTGATTTTGTATGTACTAATATTTAATGTTATAATTGATTATCTTTCATTTAGACGAGTATTATTTTATGCATTATTGGGTGTCTTTTTATACGCTTGTACGGATGAACTTCACCAGGCTTTTGTTCCTGGACGTGCTTGTGCATTTACTGATGTTTTAATTGATACCTCAGGGGGAGCACTTGCCATGGTGTTGATTGCAATGATTAACCAACTTCAAATCATAACAAAAAGGCTTAAAGAAATTTAGTTCTTTGAGCCTTTTACTATTCTGAACTCGCCTCATTTGTTTCACTTAACGAGGCTGCCGCCCCTGGACAACAGGCAATAATTTGATCTTGAAGTTCAGCAATGGTTTGTTTAAGTTCATTAATCTCGTCTCGAAGTTCTTGTTTTTCAATTGCCTCAATTTTGTCTTGACGTCGCTCGTCGAGCTCTTGTAAATAAAATCCTTGCTCAGCAATATATTCAATATTAGTTGCAATAACCTCTAAAAAGTTTCCGATAGCCTCTTGTTCCTCTGGGTGTTTAGCTTCCATCGCAATAAAGATAGCAATGATATAACCAAGCGTCACAAGGGAGTAAGGATCAAGTGAGAGTAAAAAGGGGAGAAATTGAGGGCATTCAGGTGGTACTCGGTCTTCAGCGGAAATTTTTTGTCCAGTTTGTCCTAGTCCCTCATCAATATTACCTTCATCGAAAAAAGGAGAAGGTGAAGGGGGCGGTGGAGGTGGTGAAAAGGCTTGACGCATGGAAATCCCCCTTTGAGATGATACTTACCGTTGGTATAGGTAATCAACCTATTATATATTTATGTCAAAAAAAGAGTAGTGTTATCTCAAATCGATGGATTTGTTTACTTATTTATAAAAATCGATGATTGAGATAGAGTCCTATGGCGCTTACATCTATATCACTTGCTTTAAAATTTTGAGTACTAGTTAAATATTTACAATATATTCAATTTCATGACGTATGAATATGTTAGAAAGTGATAAACTAAAGGATATCCAAATTTTAAAGGAGTGGCACTTGTGAAGCAATGGTTAATATTACTATCACTAGGTCTTTTAGTCGTTTTAAGTGGATGCCGTAGTCAACATGAAGCGAAGATTTTTAATGCTTTAAATGAGCATATTTCTAGTCAAAATAAATGTAACGTCAATAATCAAACATTGACTGATTTGATTAGCAAGGAAACGACGATATACAATGACATTATTGAAAAAGGTTTAGATCCTTTTGATCAAGTTCAACCATTAATTGAAGAGGGAAAAACAACTGTTCAAGAAAGTAGGACTTATCTTGAAACGTATCAAGCCTGTATTCTAAGAGCGCGTTTGAATCAGTCAGAATTAGAAAAACAGAATCAAGAAAATAAAAATGATCAATCAAAAACAGAAACGAACACTTTAATTTCTCAATATGTAAACTATGAGACAAGTTTAATTAAGTATGTTGAAGCCTTATTGGCTTTAAATGAAGCACAAAACGTTTTTTATCGTGAAATTACTCCATCAACCCCGGTAGCGAGATTAGATGAGTTAGTAACGGCTATTAATTTAGCTATCGATGAAGCTAATGCCATTTCTTTATTACATCAAGAAGCATTAGTAACTTTTAATACAAGTTATACTAACTATTATGAAACCTATATCAAGTAATTAAAAAATAAGAGATTAAATCAGGAGAGGAGGGGACTATTAGGGCATCAAGTCCTAATAGTATCATCACATGAATGTTATTTTAGCCACGAATCAGAAACATTTTGCAGATGCTTTTAGAATTCGTACGACTGTATTTATTGGAGAACAATCCGTCCCAGTCCAGGAGGAAATTGATGACTATGATTGTTTTGTTCCTATTTTTATTGCCTATGAGGATGAAAAGGCTTTGGGAACAGCTAGGGTGATTATTAAAAATAAAGATATTGCTAAAATTGGACGTGTGGCTGTTTTAAAAGAGGCACGTAAAAAAGGTTTTGGAAAAAATCTGATGTTAGAGGCCATGAGTTACATCAAAGGACAGACCACTGCTAAAGAGATTCAACTAGATGCACAATTGACGGCTGTTAAATTTTATGAAAGTTTAGGCTTTACTTCTTATGGAGAAGTGTTTAAAGATGCTGGCATCGATCATGTCGCAATGACTTATCCTATTTCAAGGAAATAAAAAGACAATGACTAAAAGGTCATTGTCTTTTTATTCGAGTGCCATTTCAAGAGGGAGCGATTGAGTGCAGAATAGATTAGGGTAATCTAGTTGTAAGTTTAGTTCACTCTGAAGAGTATCAATGAATGTTTGGTACTTCTCAGGCGATTTTAAAATCTGTTCTAAGCGACTTTCGATCTCATCATCTGATAGTGGACGTAATGAATATTCTAATACTCTATGTTCATTTGAAGAGGCAAAGACGATTTCATACTCAATCATTGTTCGTTCAATCACATGAGATGTTTTAATAAATCCAAAATAATCTAAGCCTAAATCATGACGATGAATATCTTTGTTTTTAAATTCAATTTGTTGAACAAATTGATAAGGTTTAAAAATTGGTTTGGGTTCTAGCATCATTTTAGCTCCTTTATAACTATATCTGTTAACGATTACAGTAATAGTTTAACGTATTCTTTTTAATAAAAAGAGGGAAAAAAGACGAAAAAAACTTTATAATTGTTGACAGAATTCGAGTTAAATTGGTATGAATAAAAGTATAACTATTGGGAATGTTAAGAAAGAAAATTAAATATTGTTTTGAGAAAAAATTAAGTAAAGTTTATTTTATTAGTGAGAGAGGTTAAAGAATGACGAAAAGTGCAACAGGAAAACTAACATTAGTATCATTAATCTTGATGATCTTTACATCTGTTTTTGGATTTGCGAATATGCCACGTGGATTCTTTTTAATGGGATATGCGGCTATTCCTTGGTATATCATTGCAGCAATTACTTATTTTATTCCATTTGCCTTCATGATTGCAGAATTTGGAGCCGCGTTTAAAAATGAAAAGGGTGGAATCTACTCATGGATGGAGAAGTCGGTAGGACCACGCTACGCATTTATTGGGATTTTTATGTGGTATGCTTCTTATGTGATTTGGATGGTGAACGTTGCTTCAACCATTTGGATTCCATTATCAAACATGATTTTTGGACATGATACAACAAGTCAATGGGGTGTATTTGGACTTTCAAGTACACAAGTTCTAGGACTTTTAGGAGTGGCTTGGCTAATCCTTGTTTTTGTTTTAATTTCTCGCGGATTAGAAAGCATTAAAAAGGTAACATCAATTGGTGGCTCAGCCGTTGCTTTATTAAATATTGTACTATTAATCGGTGGAATCCTAATTTTAATTTTAAACAAAGGTCAATTAGCTCAACCAATAGCAGATGTTACGCATGCCTTTACAAAGTCACCAAACGGAAATTATCAAAGTGTTGTCGCTACGCTATCATTTTTAACATTTGCTATTTTTGCATTTGGTGGAACAGAAGTTGTTGGTGGATTAGTCGATCAAACGGAGAATCCCGTTAAAACATTTCCTAAAGGGCTGTTAATTGCAGCAGGAATTATTTCGTTAGGTTATATCATTGGAATTTTTATGATCGGTATCTTTACAAATTGGACTAGCGTTTTATCAGGTTCTGGTGTAAATACAGGGAATGTAGCATATATTATTATGCAAAATCTTGGTTATGAGTTAGGTCATGCTCTTGGTTTAAGTGAACAACTTTCACTTCAAATAGGTTCTTGGGTAGCTCGTTTTGTAGGATTGTCAATGTTCTTAGCATTAAGCGGAGCATTTATGACGTTATCATATAGTCCATTGAAACAATTAATTGAAGGAACACCAAAGAGAATTTGGCCAGAATCATTAACGAAAACCAAAAATGGATTACCTGTTAATGCAATGAAAGTTCAAGCGATTATTGCGATTATTTTAATTCTACTTGTTTCATTTGGGGGGGAGTCAGCCGCTAAATTCTTTGACAAATTAGTGTTAATGACGAATGTTGCGATGACCATTCCTTATTTATTTATTTCAATTGCATTCATTTCGTTTAAACGAAAAGATGAAATCAAAAAACCATTTGTCATTTATAAAAGTAAAACAGTAGCAATCGTTGTTGCTTATATTGTAACAGCCGTTGTTGGATTTGCGAATGTATTTTCAATTGTGGAACCATTAACTACAGGAGATTATGATAAAACGTTATGGATGATGGCGGGACCAGTATTCTTCAGTATTATTGCAATTGTTTTATATTCACTATATGAAAGAAAAGTAATAAAAAAATCGTAGAGAAATCTACGATTTTTTTTATTAGAAAAATAGTGCGGTTGGTACTAAAAATAAGTAAGGTGCAGTACAAATGGCAAGTAATAATGCCATTTTCTTTTTTGTTTTTGGTTCTAATGATAACTGTTTAAAACTAACACGGTAATTGAATTCATAAATACAGATTCCAGAAACTAAAACGGCAATCGAGCACCAAATGATGCTAAAAATTGAACTGAATGGATCATATGAAACTGGATAAAAGACATTATCGTACCACCAATTAGAGATGACACTGTTTTGGATAAAAAAATCACTTAAATAGATACTAAATAGAATGAGAGCACCAATGAAGTCGGATAAAAAACCAAATCCCCAAATCTTTAGGATAGTTTGTTTGTAAATCATCCAATAGTTTGATTTAACGAATAGAAAAAGTGAAAGAAGTAGGATGAGACTATCAATGAGGAAATTAGCTGGTAAAACAATCAGCCATGTCATAGGAATAAAGATCAGCATCCAAATGGGAAATATCAAATTATAGAGTTGGTTCTTCATTTTAGTAACTCCTATTCACCAGCTACCGCTAATGATTCAATCCAAAGGGTTGGAGAACCTACATTTGAAGGACCAAAGTCAAGGTCATTACCAACACCGACGATGTGGTTGAGTACATCAAAGAAGTTACCAGCAATCGTCATTTCGTGAACTGGTTTTGTTACTTTTCCATCTTCAATTAAAAATCCACTAGCTGATAGTGAGAAATCTCCTGAAATTGCATTTAAACCTGCATGTAATCCTTGAACATCCGTCACATAAATTCCATTTGATACTTGTTGAAGGATTTCATCAAAGCTTGTTTGTTGTGGTTTAATATACATATTACTTGGTGAAATATTGACAGAACTTTTAAAACTAGCACGCGAAGCGTTTCCTGTTGGCTGAACATTAAATGTTTTAGCTGTTGTTAAGGAATGTAAGTAAGTATTAAGAATTCCTTTAGTGATAACTTCTTTTGCAAATGTTGCCACACCTTCACCATCGAATGATGAACTTCCCATTCCATTTTCTAAATGTGGATCATCAATAATCGTGATCAGTGGGTTAGCGATAGATGTTCCAACTTTATCTTTTAATCGGGATAAGTCTTTTAAAACAGCTTCTGCAGAAAAGATACCACTCATCGCTTCTAAAATAGAGCCTGCAACTAAATTTTTTAGAACAATCGGGTATGTTCCTGATTTTACTTTTGTTGCTCCAAGTTGTGAAAGAGCGGCAGAAACGATTTTTTTAGCCAGTGATTTTGGTTCGTAGTCATTAAAATCTGTACTAATGATGAAGTCTCCATCGTTTTTATTTTCTCCATTTTCAGAAACTAAAACACTAACATATGTATAAGCAAAGTTTTGACGTTCTGAGACATCTAATCCTTTTGTATTTTTAAGAGCAACTTCAGTTGTTCCATTTGAAAAGGCACAATAGTCTACGGATTTAACACGTGAATCTAAAGCAAAACATTCGTTTTCTACTTCTTTTAAGAAGTTAATTTTATCTAATGCACTGACTTCATTAAAAGATTCATTATAAAGATTTAAAGAAACATAGTTATCATTTCCAGCATATAATTCTTCATTTTCATCTTTTTCAATTAACAGGGCATTATCAATGACGCTAGATACGATGAATGGGATGGATGAATCATCACATTTTTCCGTATATGTATAGCCCATCTTACCTTCATAAACCCCACGAAACGATAAGCCTTGTGTTTTTGAAACAGAGTAAGAATCAACATTTTGTTCAAAAACTTTACATGAAAAGTTATCATTTTTAACTACATAAACTTCCATATCTGTTAAGCCTGCTTTTGATCCTGCTTCAAATAATAAATCTAAATTAATCATCTTTTATTCCCCCTTTGCTCCACCAACAGTAATTTCTTTTACACGAAGAGCAGGCTGACCAACATCAGTTGGAATTGAACCACTGGCAGCACCACACATTCCTTGAGCGCGTGCTAAGTTTTCACCGACCATATCAATTTGGTGTAAAATAGCTGGTCCATTACCAATGAGTGTTGCACCACGAACGGGTTCAGCAATTTTTCCATTACGAATAATATATCCTTCATTAACGGCAAAATTAAAGTCACCTGTTCCAGGATTAACTGAACCGCCCCCATACTTTTAGCATAAAGACCATACTCCGTGTTAGCGATAATTTCATCGCGTGTGTTTGGACCTTCAGCAATAAATGTATTGGTCATACGTGAGGTTGGAGCAAAACGATAATTTTGACGACGTCCAGAACCAGTTGATGCCATCTTCATACGACGACCATTTAATTTATCAATCATGTAACTTTTTAAGATCCCATTTTCAATTAATACTTTACGTTGTGTTGGTGTTCCTTCATCATCAACATTTAAAGAACCCCAAGCATTTGGAATCGTTCCGTCATCGATGGCTGTCACAATTGGGTTTGCTACTTGTTCACCTAGTTTATTGGCAAAGACAGATAGCCCTTTTGCAACAGAACTTGCCTCTAAACCATGTCCGCAAGCTTCGTGGAAAATCACGCCTCCAAATCCATTATCGATAACAACTGGCATTTTTCCACTTGGACAAGGGCCTGCATTTAACATGGTTACCGCTTGACGAGCAGCATCATTAGCATAAAAATCAAGATCAAGATTTTCGATAAATTCAAAGCCTTGTAAAGCCCCAGGACCATGTGCGCCCGTTTGCATTTCTTTCCCATTTGAAGCAACGGCTCGAATGAAAAGGCGAGTATAGACACGAGTATCTTCCACTAATGTTCCTTCTGTGTTAGCAATTAAGACATGTTGTTTTTTTTCAGATAAAGCAACAGCGCTTTGACTTATTGATTCATGATAATGTTTAATCGTGTCACTCACTTGACGCATTTTTTCAACACGTCGTGAAGCAGGCATTTCACTTAAATCCGTTTGAATGATATGTTGGTTAATAATATTTTGTCGAACAAGATTTAATGGTTTCCTAATGACCTCACCTACAAGAGCTGATGCAATTTCACGAGCTGTTTTTAACAAGTTTTCACGTGATGAATCATTTGTATATCCGTACACTGAATTTGTTCCTTGGAATAATCGAATTCCAACTCCATAATCTTGTCCGCGATTGGCTTTATCTACTTTGCCGCCAACCATATCAATGGATTGGGATTCTGTTTGTTCAACATAGATTTCAGCAAAGTCTGAACCTAATGACATTGCTTCATCTAATACATCTTTAATTAATGCTTCATTTAGCATAGGTTGGATTCCCCCTTTTTTAAATTTGAGGTTATTATACCATATTATGTTTTAATAAACAGAAGAGGATATAGATAAAAGGAAATATTTTCTAATCGATTAGTTGTTATAATTTAAGATGAATAGTAAAAAATAGTTATATCTATATAAGAAACAATTATTCTCGTTAATCATAGACGGATGATTGTTTATAGGATTAAGAGTAATTAAGGAGGTTTGAGTCTTTTAAATCTGGTCCAGTTAAGAGGGCTCATTAATCTGTTAGTATTTTATATAAAAAGGTGATTGAATGAAAAAAATAGTTAAAATCATGTATCTCTTATTAACTTTATGTCTTTTTTCAAAGGTTTCAGTTGAAGCACAGACATATCCCGAAGCTATTAGTTATATTAAGGTATCCGCATTTGAATCAGCCAACCAAAGTCATCGACTATCTGATGTTTTAATTGGAGTATTTACGCCAGATGGAGAACAGTTAGGTGTTTATCGAACTAATTCTGAAGGAGAAGTACTGATTGAAGTGACACCTGGTCTTATTGAGTTAAAAGTCTTACAATCAACAGAAGGTTATGAAGTATCCCAGCAGTATCAAGTGATGAGTATTGATGCTTCTAATATTGATTTATATGAAGTAGAGTTTCCTCATGAGCCCATTAATGTAGTTGATGCACGGAAGATGCCAACAACAGGCCTTTCTCCTATCTACTTTATGAGCAGTTTCGGTGTTAGTTTAACTTGCTTAGGCGTTCTTATTGTACGATACCTAAATCATGAAGAAGTCTAATAACATCATTTTATTTTTCTTAATTTTTAGTTTGCTCATAGTTACTCTCACTCCTTCTTATCATTTATTAAAGATGAATATTAATTAGCAGCATTTGCAACAGTGGCAACCTGCTCAAGGATTTATTTTGTTTCCAGATACCAATCTAATGACGGCTACTTTAAAGAAGGTAACTGATGTTGGATCCATTGTTGGGCGTGCTCAATTTTTAGAAGAGTCTTTGATTATAATTGAAGGCGTTGAGAAAGAACAACTTGAACAAGGGTTAGCTCACAATCCACTCTCATTACTTCCAGGTAGGAAAGGAAATTGTTTAATTTATGGGCATCGAGAACAATTTTTATGGTCCCTAAAAGATCTTAAAGTTGGAGAACCAATTATCATTGAAAGCGTTGAAGGAATTTTTTATTATGCGGTTGATGAAATTTCAATTAGACTTCCTAATGATCCTTATATTTTTGAATCGACGGAGGAGAGTGTATTAACCTTAGTGACTTGTTACCCATTTGTTTATTATGGTCTGAATAAAGAGCGCTACGTTGTGAAAGCAACATTGAATTAGAGTCTAACGATATCGTTAGATTTTTTTTATGGATAAAAATGTTGAAAAGGGTAAAGAAGTGAATATAGTTATAAAAATTAGAAAGATCTATGCTATACTAGAAAACGAGAGTTAATGATAATCATTATCATAGATAACGTTAAGCGGAGAAGAAATGGAGTTGAAATAGATATGATGATCAATAAAAGGCTCATCTCGATTTGTGATGAATCCAAGAAATATATGGGGTTAACTATTTTATGTAGTTGGATTGGGATTATTTGTAATATCATTATTGTTTTATTAATTGGTCAATTAATAAATGTGATGGTAGCGGGACAAACATTAAATTTGACTAGTGGATCACTATGGACAGCAATGTCGGATTATATGTTAACGAAGCATGTCTCATTAACGATGGGGATTATTATTATTGTAATTGCCCTAATTGTTAAATTAGTGAGTCACCATTTATATGGGACATTTTCATATAAGTCATCTGCGAATGCACGTGCGACATTACGTCGTTTAGTATATGAGAAATTGTTACGTTTAGGGATGGATTATCAGAAATCTGAAAAGACATCAGGAGTTGTTCAACTTTCAATTGAAGGAGTAGAGCAGTTAGAAATTTACTTTGGTAAATATATCCCTCAATTTTTCTATTCACTTTTAGCACCTTTAACACTATTTGTTGTTATTTCGTTTATTTCATGGCAAGCGGCGTTAGTCTTTATGTTATGTGTCCCACTAATTCCCGTATCGATTATTGCCATTATGAAAGTAGCAAAACGTATTTTAAAAGAGTATTGGAATAACTACGCTAATTTAGGAGATACATTCTTAGAAAATTTACAAGGTTTAACAACGTTAAAAGTTTATGGTCAGGATGATCAAAAACATATTGAAATGAATGAAGAGGCCGAAGCTTTCCGTCGTATTACGATGAAAGTTTTAAGTATGCAATTAAATTCAATTAATATTATGGATTTAATTGCATTTGGTGGATCAGCACTTGGAACAATTGTTGCTCTTTATCAATTTAAAAATGGAAATCTTCAAGTTGGAGATTTAATTGTGATTATCTTATTATCATCAGAATTCTTTATCCCACTTCGTTTATTAGGTTCATATTTCCATATTGCGATGAATGGGATGGCGGCTTCAGATCGTATTTTTGCTTTATTGGATACAGAAGAAGAAGTGGTTAAGTCTCCAAAAGTGATTCCGGCTAGCGATCAGTTAAATATTAAAGTTGAAAATGTAAACTTTAGTTATGATGGCCAACGTCAAGTCTTAAAAGATATTTCATTGGACTTAACACCGGGTGGTTTAACTGCTATTGTTGGAGAGAGTGGAAGTGGTAAGAGTACAATGGCCGCTTTATTATTGGCGCAAAAGAAAGAACTGATGGCCTTTTTGAAAGATGGACGATTAGAAGTATCGAATAATCGTGCCGAACGTGCCATCAAAACCGTGGTGATTGGACGGAAAAATTACTTATTTTCAACAAGCTTATCAGGGGCTGAAGCCAATACGATCATTTATAGCGTCATTCCCTAGCAGTGGAGGATTAGATTATCTTCGATAATCGCCAGGTGACCCATCGAAACGGCTAAGGAACATGGCTTAAATGTCTATAAGTATTTAACTTATTTATTTGAACACCTACCAAATGTTGAGTTTTTAATGAAACCAAAGCTCTTGGAGGACTTTTTACCATGGGCAAAAAAGGTTCAAGAACATTGTAAAGGAATCTAAAAGAAAAGAGACCTCATCTGTACTTTCAGTCTACAGGTGAGGTCTCTTTTTTTCTATACATGTTATTATTACCCGCTTACGAAAGAAAGGATGCGAATATACTATAGAGACTCAAACAAATATATTCGTCAATGATGAGCTAGATGATTGAAAGGAGGGAGGCAGCAGTATCATCTGTTGCAGAATTGAATGTTAATAAATACGCCAAGTATTGAAGAAGATCTTGTTGATGAGGATGAGTCTTTATCTGAGACGTCTCAATTGAATAATCAATTAAGTAACCAGAATGAGCAAACGACGAATGCAAATGGTAGTTGGTATAAGGGGAGTACTTTTGCAGGAGTTTTAGTCATTATTTTATTTGTCGTTTGGTTTTTATATCGGATAGGTTGCCTTGGACATGATTAAAAAGGATGCTCTTCATCGTTGAAGGGCATCCTTTTCTTGAAATTGAATAATTGAACTTAGAAACTCATAAATATCTTGACGAGTCGTAGAGAATGACGTAATGAGTCGAATGATCGAGTGAGACTCGTCATAGGTATCCCAGACTAAAAACGTAAATCGTTGATGAAGATAGTCAATTAAAGAATTTGGAAAAATCGGAAAGAGTTGATTAGTATCACTATCGACGAGAAATGGAAAATTAAGTGTGCTTAAACCTTCTTTTAATAATTGTGCCATGCTATTTGCTTCTTGCTCAATTTTAAAATAAAGCTGATTTTGAAAAAGTTCTGCAAATTGAATGCCAAGAAGACGTCCTTTGGCTAAAAGTGCTCCTTTTTGCTTCATACTAAATCGAAAGCAGTCTTGAAGCAGTGGATTTGAAATGACGAGTGCTTCGCCAAATAAAGCGCCATTTTTTGTTCCACCAATATAAAAGGCATCAGTTAGATGAGCGTAGTCTGATAATTGTAGCGTATTAGAGGGAGCGGTTAAAGCGGATCCTAGCCGAGCTCCATCTAAGTAGAGATAAAGTTGATGATCTTGACAAAAATGAGAGAGCCTCTCTAACTCTTGCTTAGAATAAAGGGTTCCAAGTTCAGTTGGATTAGATAAATAAAGAAGTTTAGGTTTTAACATGTGTACCGTGTTATGAGCGGCAACGATTTTTTGTAATGCTTCAAGCGTGACTTTTCCATCAATACTTGGTATTTCGATGACTTTGTGTCCCGTGGCTTCAATTGAACCTGTTTCATTAAAGGCAATATGACCGGTTGAAGGAGAGAGAACTGCTTCATAAGGTCTTAGGACGTGTGAAATAAAGGTTAAATTGGTTTGAGTGCCACCCATCAAAAAGTGAATATCGCACTTTGTTGGATTGAGATATGTTTGAATGTATTCTTTTGCTTGTTGACAATAATAGTCTGTCCCATACCCTGGTGTTTGTAGCATATTTGTTTGCATTAAGGCGCTCATAATGGTAGGATGAGCTCCTTCAGCATAATCAATTTGAAAATTAATCATGAATTGAGGAGACGATTAGGTGTCTCCTTTCCTCCTCTCCATCCGTATTAGTTTCTTGGTATACTTTATTCAGTAGATGAGGGAAACATGTTAAGAAATCTAAGGTCATATAAAAGGAGTAGACAAGAGCAACGTTCTTTAAAAACGATAAAAATCTATCCAGATCGTGTGAAATATTTCCTAGAGATTTGATTTAACTTTAAAACTTATAGTGTGGATGCATAAATACGGAACGTCATTTCTAAATTCGAATAGATTTCTACTCCATACATACTAGTCGGAAAGAGAATCGTCACATTCATACCGAAAAGAATATCAAATTGTTCGTTTCATTCCTATTTAATATTAAGATTTACTTGTCATTAGTCGTTTTAACTCAAATTCCTTCATTATGAAGATAAGAACGAAGCAAATCTTTCATGACAGAGGGCTCATGATTACTACTTTTAAATCATTGGATTTGGCCCTACTATCTTACTATTCGCTTCACGTTCAGTAGCGGGAATTGTTAAAATGATTATGATAAGTAAACATGAATAAGTAATACAAGAACCTCAAACAAGCTCAATCAGCTGCATGATAAAGTATAGTCATTTGCAATAACCTGAGTAGAATGGATAAGAATTTAATGATGACTAGTTAAAATCAGTTTAATCCATCTCAGTTTATATGCATCATCGCACCGATAAGAAGATTGAATGAATGGTTGATGATGAAAAAAGATTAAGGTGCTTACAAATTTTAACTGAAATACTAGCCAAAATCTATGGAATAAGATAAGATATTATAACGATAATAATGTAAAGTGATAGAATGGAGTCGTTGTTGATGCTTACTAAATGGTTAACGAAACACTTAATTAAAAATAGTGATCAAGTCCAAGATGAAACGGTTCGAGAACGATATATTTATGTGGCGGGCATGGTCGGAGTAGTGGCCAATGTCTTATTATTCATCATTAAATTTATCGTTGGAATGTTAGCAGGAAGTATTGCGGTGATGGCAGATGCCTTTAATAATTTCTCTGACATGGCCTCATCTGTTATTACGATGGTCGGAGTTAAGTTAGCGAATCGTCCAGCCGATAAGGAACATCCACATGGACATGGGCGTATTGAATATATTTCGGCTTTAATTGTTGCTTTTATGGTGATGTTAGTTGGCGTACAATTTATTCAATCGTCGATTAATCGTATTTTAAATCCAAGTGAAATCAAGTTTGAATGGATTTCTTTTATTTTATTAGCTGTTTCTGTGTTAGTGAAACTTTGGCTAAGCCGATTTAACAAACAAATGGGAGAAACGATTCATTCAACGGCATTAAAGGCTGCTTCTATTGATGCGTTAGGGGATGTATTTACATCAAGTACTGTGTTACTTTCATTTTTAGTGGCACGTTTTACAACGTTCCCGATTGATGGATATGCAGGGGTTTTTGTTGCATGCTTTATCTTGTATGCGGGGTATTCATTAGTCAAAGAAACGATTAGTCCTTTACTAGGTGAAGCACCTGATGAAGAATTAGTGAATCAAATTTATGAACGTTTGTTATCGTTTGAATATGTCACAGGGGCACATGATTTAATGATTCATAACTATGGTGTTGGACGTATCATTGCTTCAATCCACGCTGAAATTCCAGCTGATATCGATGTCATGACGATTCATGATGTTATAGATGAGGCCGAGCGTCAAATCTCAGAGGAATTAAATTTACATTTAGTCATTCATATGGATCCTGTTTGTATTGAAACAGAAGAGATTAAAGTGATGAAAGCTGAATTAGAGAACATCATTAATGAGCATGATGTGATTATGTCGATGCATGATTTTAGAATCATTGGGCACGAACCGAATAGAAACTTAATCTTTGACTTAGTTGTCGATGGTTCAAAGCTGACAAAAGAAATCACGGAACAGAGTATTAAAGAAGAAGTCACTGAGCGTATTCAACAGGCTCATCCAAGCTATCGTTGTGTCATTGTCATTGATAAAATTTATACGTAATAAAAAAACTCGTAGACTTACACCCCTTGGTGCTTGGTCTACGAGTTTTGATTATAATGAGCAACTTTCTAATACTGCTTCAATGTGACCCGCCACTTTTACTTTACGATAAATTTTTGTAATGATTCCCGCTTCATCAATTAAGAAGGTTGAACGCTCAATACCAATGGCTTTTTTACCGTACATATTTTTTTCTTTTAAAACATCATATAAATGGCAGACAATTTCTTCATGATCAGAGAGTAAAATGAAGGGTAACTCGTGTTTAGTGATAAACTTTTCATGACTAGCGACACTATCACGACTAATTCCTAAAATCACCGCATTTTGTTCATTAAAGGATTCGATAGCATCACGGAAAGCTTTCGCTTGATTTGTACAACCAGGTGTATTATCACGTGGATAGAAGTATAAAATCACTTTACGTCCACGATAATCGTGTAATGAATGTTGTTGATGATCAGATCCCATTAAGGTAAAGTCAGGAGCTTCCATTCCTTCCGTTAAAATAACTGGTTCCATAAAACTCACTTCTTTCTTGTAAAATTATGTAATGATTTACAAATAATTATGCGCTATAATAGTCGGGTTGTAAAGAAATATGATAAGATATTGAAGCACTTTGCGCTATCATTGTGAACGAGATAAATAAATTTTATACGTGAATTGAAAAAATGTTGAAGGATGTGTCAAAAATGTTAATGATGTTATCACCAGCAAAAACATTTAAAACAATTGAATTAGAACCATTAGATTTATCAAATGAATTAATTTTTAAAAATAAAACAAAACAATTGGTTAATCAGTTACAAACTTATTCGGTGAGTGAGTTATCAACTTTAATGAAAATGTCTGAAGCACTTGCAGAAGTAAATGTAAAAAGGTTCGCTCAATTTTATGAAAAAAATCAACAAGGCATGTATGCCATTCATGCCTTTGAAGGAGAAGCTTATAAAGGGTTAGATTCGTTAAGTTTAAATCAAGAAGCACTTGAATTTTCAAAAGAGTCGCTTCGAATTTTATCTGGACTTTATGGAGTATTAAAACCATTTGATGTGATGAATCCTTATCGCTTAGAGATGGGATTATCATGGTCAGGAGAGCATGGGAAAGATTTATATCAGTATTGGAAAGAAGATTTAACGGTTCATTTCTTAAATGAATTAAGTGAAACAAAAGGGGATCAAGTCCTATTAAACTTAGCATCAAAAGAGTACAGTAAAGCTTTAAATTTAAAACAAATTGAGAAAACGTATCCTGTGATTACGATTGAATTTAAAGAGCAAAAAGGTGAGGCGTTTAAAGTGGTGGGGATGTATGCTAAACGCGCACGCGGTCAAATGGCGCGTTATATTTTAAACCATCAAATTCATGAGGTTGAACAAGTTAAAGCATTTAATGAAGGAGGCTATACGTTTAATCCAGATTTATCAACCGAAAAAACATGGATTTTTACCCGTTAGCTTGACTGTCATAGCGATAAAATGGTAAAATTTATCAATAGATAAAGGGTGAGACTTTTATCCGAAGAGAGATCGGGTGAAATGATTTGAGATTAAAAGAGGGGAGAGGCAGCTAATGAAGATTAACTGCACGATTTGCTAGTGGACTGCCCATTCTAATGCACATTTAGAATGGGGTTACGATAAAGTAGCTCCATGTTAATTAACGACATAGGAGTGAAGAAAATGAAACGTAATATAGGAATTGATTATATTTACCGATTTTTATCATCATTTGATATAACAGCAGCGATTTGGGTCTTATTTTTAGCCTATAAAGGAATGACACTCATTGAAATTGGGTTATTAGAGAGCATTTATCATAGTTGCAATTTAATTTTTGAAATTCCAACTGGAGCGATGGCAGATTTGCTCGGGCGTAAAAAAATGATTATTCTTTCACGCTTAGCAGCTATGATCTCGTCCATCGTTTTACTAGTCTCACAGTCTTTTGTTGGATTTGCGATTGGCTTTATTTTCTCAGCTTTTAGCGGAAATTTAAATTCAGGTTCTGAAGAGGCGCTCGTTTACGATAGTTTTATTTCGATTGATCAAACTGAAGAGTATTTGACATTTAATAGTCGATTAAATGTATTGATTGAAGTGGCTCAAGCGTTAGCCGTTTTTATTGGAGGTCTTTTAGCTGAAGTTAGTTTTGAGTTAAGCTATATGATTGCAATTTTAATGGCGATAGGGGCCTTGAGTGTCGCTTTACAATTTAAAGAACCAATGATTCATGAAACTCAAGAATGTTTATCTGTGAAAGATCATTTTCAACAATGCTGTATCATGATGAAATTAAATCGTCGTCTTTTAGCCATGCTACTTTATTTTCCGTTAATGATGACATTTACAACGGTCATCTATTTTTATGCTCAAGCTTATTTTTCAGATTTTTCTTATTCAAAATCTACTATCTCCTTCATTTTTTTAGTGAATGGATTAGTGAGTGCACTTGGTGCATTACTAGCTGAAAAAGTTGAAAGGTGGTGCCAGGGAAAGGCTTGGTTATTTGTACCGCTTAGTATGAGTGTGATGATTTGTATATTTGGATATGTTGAGGCTAAAGTTGCCATTTTTGTTTTTTACTTGATTAATTTCTTAAGTGCTAGTTTATATCCAATTAGCAGTGTTTATGTGAATGAAGAGACGCCATCTGAAAAGCGAGCAACGATTATTTCAGTAAGTAGTATGATGTTTTCCCTTATGATGATTTTAATTTTTCCGTTTTGTGGATGGTTAGGAGAAAGAGTTGGGTTAGCGCAAGCATTTCAAGTCATTGGTTTATTAAATCTTTTGATTGTAGGAACGATTGCTCTAATTAGAAAATAAAAGCATAAAACGTGACTCATTGAGTCACGTTTTATGCTTTTAAGAGATTTAGTTGTTGCTTGAGTTCATGAATCACTTGTGATTCGATTTCATATTTTTCATATTGTTCATTTAACATTCGATCAACATAATTGGCTTTATGGGGAATTCGATTTTCTTTTTTGATTTGAGTTAAGTGAATTAAAAGCTGTTCTGTTTGTTTCAGCTGTCGTTGTGAATCTTCATATTGAGCTTTTAAGTCTTCATAATTAGGTAAATCAGATACAGTTTTTGACATATAAATCACCTCCTAATTAGAATACTCCCTGTTTTTTGTATATTTTATGCAAGAAATGTTGTTTCATACAGTAATTTGCAGCATTTTTAAGGTATAGTACTGTAGAGTATGTCGTATAAATAAGAAAAAGGAAGGTATCGTATGATTTTTATTTTAGTGGAACTGGAAACTCACAAGCAGTGGCGAATGAAATTGGAAGTTATCAAAACGAGCGACTAGTCTCAATTGCTCAGGCTATGAAATTAGAACAATTCACTTATTCATTGGAGTCAGAAGAAAAAGTTATTTTTGTGTTTCCGATTTATGCGTGGTCACCGCCTCAACTAGTTGTTGATTTTATAAAAAAACTTTCTTTTAATGGAAGGATTCCAACTTATTTAAGTGTCATTGTTACATGTGGTCAAAATATAGGAGAAACTGAACGCGTCATTCAACGTCTATTTGAACAAAAAAATTGGCGATTACAGAGTTTTTATACGTTAGTCATGCCTAATAATTATCTGATTTTAGGAACAGTGGACTCTAAAGAAGAGATTAGAGAAAAACTTGATGTAGTTAAAGAGAAAATCCTTCAATTAAATAAAAGTATCGCCCATTTAAAAGTTGAGAGACAGCTTATTAAAGGCCCATTACCTAAACTTTTAACGACTGTAGGAGGACGCCTCTTTCATTCATTTGGCAGAAGTGTTAAGCCATTTTTTGCCAATGACCACTGTATTTCTTGTAAGGTCTGTGAAAAAATATGTCCTACGGGATGTATTACGGTTGAAGGGAAGCCAATGTGGGAGGGAGAGTGTACTCAATGTTTGGCCTGTTTGCATTATTGTCCTAAATCTGCGATTCAGTACGGACACCACATGGGAAATAAATCACGATATACCCATCCCGATATTTTATGGTATCAGTTAAATCAAACTCAAGAAGTCGAATAAATATCGACTTCTTTTATTTCTTTCTTTATGAATAAATGTTAAAACTTAACTCATTTTCACAAAGGATATAATTAATTATTAAGGATGATCCTGAATTATTCATGACCATTCAAAAAAAGCTGTGGACAAACTAAATTTTAGTCTAAACCACAGCTTTTTATCGTTTTAATCTTAAATTTGAGTTAATTCATACTCCAAATCTCTAAAAAAGGGTAGACTCCCCCCTTGGTGATGTGTTTCTCTAAAAAATATCTCATTTTCAAAGAACGACTTCAGTCACTTACTCTAACTGAATGGCCTGAATCGTTTTTAAACAGTGATGGAAAACTTCTTTGTAAGGATGGTGACTACAGAGTTTGAACATGATTCTTCGTGATTGTTTCACTCGCTTGGCAGCGATTTTAATGAGTTTGATCCGTAAGGTTTCAATCTGCATCTTAGAAAACTCATGAGGTAATGTTAATCGTCTGAATCCATTGATGAGATTGTAAGCTAACACCATGAGTTGAATTCGGTTAACATTTGTCATCCAGTGCTTATGACTGACTTTATCCATTCTAAATCCATTTTTACACTCTTTGATATAGTTTTCCATCGTCCCACGTTTAGCGTATAGACTGATAACCATCTCCGGTCTTGTTTCCATGTTCGTCACTAAAAATAAATAATCGGGAATAAGTTCGCCTGCTTTTCGTCTCACTTGAACGATGACACGTCTTGGCCGATCCCAACTTTTTGCTTGATACTCAAACTCCCCATAGAATTGTTGAGAATATTGAAGTGAACACTCTTCCAAAAAAACATCCATTACTTCTTTAGCTAAACGATAGAGAGTAGCATTTGCCTTTAAACGGATCACATAGTTTGTGTTTAACGTTTCGCATAACTTATACAGTTCCTTATGAGCAAATCCACTATCTCCGCGAACGATTCGATAGCTCGATGGAAACCTCTTTTGATAGTGTGATAATAAGGGACCGATAAAAGAAACGATATTTCGTGAGGTATAAACATTCCCCGCACGAAGCTCAACTTTTAAACAGTCTCCAGTCATTCCATCAAAAACCATGAGAGGATGAAAGCCTTGTGCTTGATAGTGGGCATTAAAGGCCTTCCCATATTGATGACCATAGGTTTGAAAATGAGTGGAATCCACATCAAAAATAAAATGATTAGGCGTTTCGACTTGATAAAATTGCGATAATAGTTTTTGATTGATGAGTTCAAATTGCTTGCTTGTTTCCTTCGTCAATCGATGAGTAAAACGAGATAAAGTCGGTTGAGAAGCTAACGAGGGCTTATCAAGCAAAGTAGTTAATAAAGGGTCAACTCGTAACTCATCCGCATCATCAGCACAGTGATAACCAGCAATGGTTTGATAAATTTGTTGGAGACAGAGGTCGTGATTCGTATGAGTTCGAATCGCCTGATCAGTCTCTAAATAAAAATACTGTTTTAAGAGTTCTGGAAACTTCATGTGATGCATAAATTCTTGGATTAACAACAGTCCTGCATCCGACGTTAAATCCCCACCCTTGAAATTAAATTTAATCTTTTTATTGAAACGAAGTTGTTCTTGATGTATCATAAAAATGTAATCTCTCCTTAGTTTTGGTTTGGCGATTAAAACGATATCAAAAGAGAGATTATTTTCATAGTAAAATGCTTCACTTAAAAGGTGAAATAAAAAATAAAGAAAAAGCGTTGATTCCACTAAGGACTCAACGCTTTTTACATTTTTATAGTGAATAATTTAGGATGATACATATTTTTTATCATTTTAAAAGATGATATTCGTTTAATGTAGTCTTTTTTTAGTGAGCAAATAACGTATATATTCGAACAGAAAGCAAATAATTTTAATGTTAAATGTTATTTATTAGACATAAATCAATTTTAGGTCATAGCGGGTAGTTTGAATAAAAGGTAGTTAAAAAGACGCTCAATAAGTTATATTAACATGACCAAAAATGTAGAAAATTTGATGTAAAAAACAGTTTAATGATGTTAAAAAAAACATAAAACTGTAAAAAAAAACGTAGGTAACCGGTTACCTATTTAATGAAAGGGATATTAAATTGTGAAAAAATATAATATAATCATACATGTAAGCAATGTGGCTAACATGATTAAAGTTCACATTTGATATCGAATTAAATAAAGGTTTTATGGTTACTTAGGAGGAGGATTTAAGTATGTTTAAGTATTTACAACGTACAGGGAAAGCCTTAATGCTTCCAATCGCTGCCTTACCAATCGCTGGTATTTTATTAGGAATTGGTGGAGCATTTTTAGGTATTGCTGGAATGACTGATGCGCCAGCTATTTATCAATCAATTGCTAATGGAATTAATAACTCAGATTTCTTAACAGCACTTTTAACAATTATGAATAATATTGGGAACATTGTTTTCGGAAACTTACCAATTTTATTCGCAGTTGGAGTAGCAGCAGGTCTTGCGAAAAAAGATAAAGCAACAGCTGCATTAGCTTCAGTATTTGGTTTCTTAGTAATGAATGAAGTTATTTCAACATTATTAGGGTTAGGAATGACTAAATTAGGTGTCGTAACTGCTGACAATGTTGGAGAATACGGTACTTATGTAACAACAAACCTTGGTATTTTCACATTAAACATGTCAGTGTTTGGTGGGATTATTACAGGGATGGTAACATCAGCGTTACATAATAGATTCTTTAATATTCAATTCCACCCTGTATTATCATTCTTCGCAGGATCTCGTTTCGTTCCAATTATCACATCATTAGTAATGGCAGTTGTGGGAGTTATCTTAGCTTTCGTTTGGCCATTCGTTCAAGATGGAATTGGGGCATTAGCAAATGTTGTTAATTCATCAGGAATTTTTGGTTCATTCTTATTTGGATTAGTTGAACGTTCATGTGTGCCATTCGGATTACATCACGTATTCTATACACCATTCTGGTATGGATCTTTCGTTGAGGCTAACTTATTAATTGGTGGTCAAGATGTTCTTGTTCAAGGAGCAAACACTGCTTATTTCGTTCAATTAGGATCGATGGGAGATTTAGTAGGTTTAGATTCAGCAAGAATGCATGAAATTGTTATGGGAACAACAAGTTTCTTAGCTGGTAAATTTCCATTCATGATGTTCGGTTTACCAGGGGCAGCTTTAGCAATGTACAAATGTGCTAAACCTGAAAAACGTCAAGCTGTAGGTGGTTTATTAGGAGCTGCGGCATTAACAACTGTTTTAACTGGTATTACTGAACCATTAGAATTCACATTCTTATTCGTTGCACCAGTGTTATTCGTTGTGCATGCAGTATTTGCTGGATTATCATTCATGTTAATGGCAATGTTAGATGTATTCATCGGGATGACATTCTCTGGTGGATTAATTGATTTCGTTTTATTCGGATTATTACCTGCAGGAGCTGGTGTAGCCACTCACTGGTATTGGGTATTAGTCGTTGGTGTTGTTTACTTTGCTTTATACTTCGTTGTATTTAGCTTCTTAATTAAAAAATTAAACTTAAAAACACCAGGTCGTGAAGATGATAACGAAGAAGTAAAATTATTCTCTAAAAAAGACTTCCAAGAACGTAACGGTGGATCTGCAGAAGCAACAACAGCTACAGCTGGAACTGATGAATGGAAAGAAAAAGCACCATTAGTATTAGAAGCATTAGGTGGAGCAGAAAATATTGAGAACTTAGATGCATGTATTACACGTTTACGTGTTGAAGTTGGAGATACTTCTAAAGTTGATAAAGATCGCTTAAAAGCTTTAGGTGCGGCAGGAGTTATGGAAGTTAAAGGTGGAGTTCAAGCAATCTTCGGTGGAAACTCAAATACTCTTAAAAACCACATTTTAGATATTATTGGTGACTAATCAATAGAATAATAACACTTCAAATGAAAATGACTAACCATTCGGTTAGTCATTTTTTTATAGTAATGGTTATAGAACGGAGTGTTATTTAAGTGATTGAATGATTTACTGTAAATCTATTATTGATATATAAGTTCAGATCAGTTTTTCATATTGTAAAAACTAAAGCCCTAGCAGTAGAGGAATAGATTTCTTTCAGAAATCGCTAGGTGACCCAAGCCCTAGTCATGGAGGAATAGATTTCTTTCAGAAATCGCTAGGTGACCCAAGGACTATATGACGTCTTAGTATGAAAGCTAATGTTTAACTAAAGCTGCTATAAAATAGTAACATACATTTCTGCTTTTATATAAGTTAATAAAAAATTACATATCGATCATATTGATGATCTAAAAAGTAAAGAAAAAAGACCAGTCTATGAAGACTAGTCTTTATAATCTCCCTCACTTTAAATTAAGCTTTGCCCCATCATTTGGTCTAAAAGAGATTGACTCATCAATGGTGCTTGATTAGTTAAAGTACTTTGAGGGGTAACTGCTGGTTGTCCCACCATTTGTTGCATATAAGCTGTTTGATTCATCATTGCATGCTGTGTTGTAACAGGTGCTTGCGTTGCCATTTGAGCCATTGCTTGAGTTGGTTGCGCATAAAGCGTTGGCTGGTTAATAACGGTTGGACCTGCTAAGTATTCATCATAACGATATGATTCAACACTTTCTTGTCGATTTACGACATAATTGTGTTGGTTATGGTGATGGTGGACATTACGAACCACAACTGGAATGACATGATCGACACGGTGATAATGATGTTGCTGAGGAACACAAGTAACAGTTGGCTCAACGACTTGGCAACAAGTTTCATATTGACCCATTGGTGGCATAGCTGGCATCGGTACACTTCCCATAGGTGCACCACCCATCACAGGTGCACCTCCTACAACTGGAGCACTACCTGGACATCTCATATTTTGTTTCATAATTTGCTACATCCTTTCACTTTGTAATTCAGTTACAGTATAGTATATTATTTTTTCCTAAAAAGGCATTGACTCTTGCCTAAATGTTTCATTTACAAAATAATATTCGTGAAAGTAGATTATGGATTGAAAAATGTTTTATAATATAAGGGAAATAAATGAGGTGACAAGATGAAAAATATTATCTATCCAAACTATAATTGTTGTATTTTAAATACAATTGCAACTGTAATGAAGTATTATGGACTTCCATGTGAATATACGGTATTACCTGAGCTTGAAGCAGCTCTTGCTAAGAAATATAAAACGATTGTTTTAATGGTGTTTGATGGAATGGGCATTGACGCCTTAGAGAAAAACTTAAAGCCAACTGATTTTTTAAATCAACACATTAAATCTGAACTAACATCAGTCGTTCCATCGACAACAACAGCGGCGATGACTGCATATTATGCTGGAAAATCTCCACTTGAACATGGTTGGTTAGGATGGTCTTTATACTTTAAAGAATATGGACGCTATATCGATACCTTTATCAATACAGATAGTCATACTGGAGAAAAATTAGAACTTCCTCATGCCGGGCATGAATTAATGCCATATACTCATATTCTTGATCAAATTGAACAGGCAACCCATCATCAGACAAAGGCTTATATGATCGAACCAGCCTATATTGATTACAAAGGTAAAAATCAAAAAATTGGTGTTGAAGATGCTAAAGGATTGTTTGAAGAGGTAGAAAAGCTTTGTCAAACAGATGAAGAAAAATTCGTCTTTGCTTACTGGACAGATCCTGATAAAACGATGCATGGAACAGGGTGTTACTCAGAAGAGACAAAACAAAAATTACAAGAAATCAATGATTTATTAGCGGTGTTATCAGAAACGATGGAAGATACCTTAATTATTGTTTCTGCTGACCATGGCTTAATTGATGTGGAAAATAAAACGTATTTAAATGAGTATCCTCAATTAACAGATTGCTTCTTAATGCCACCATTCATTGAAGGACGTTTAATGTCATTCTTCATTCGTGAGGATTTACGTGACACGTTTAAACAACGCTTTAATGAGTTATTTAGTGATGATTTCATCTTACTAACACGACAGGAAGCATTACAGAAGCAATTATTTGGTCCTGGAGAACCTCATAAAAAAACATTAGATTTTATTGGTGATTATATTGCTTGTGCAACCGGGCGTAAATTATTTGATTACATGCCGCTGACTAAAACGAAGAAATTTGAATTTACAGCGACTCATGCGGGTTTAACACGTGAAGAAATGTTAGTCCCATTAATCCTAGTTGAATCAAAATAAAATGAAAAGAACCTAGTCCAGAAGAACGATTTCTGTCTCTAGGTTCTTTTTTTAGTCTTTCACAATGGGGGCATTGTCCGTAATTTATTCCCCGTCAAATGATTGTAAATCAGCGAAGCATCGAAGTAATATTGATTTTTAATCACCATATTTTTCGTCAATAATCCCGATGTATGATGCATTTAAGTAAAAACAAACAGCTTTTAAAACGATATTATTTTGATAGGATTTAAATGGTGAATAGACATTTAACTGATTGATTTCTTCTAACCCTCATAGGTATATGGTGCTTCAATCTTAGTAAAGAAATTGGATAAGCTGGGGATGATAGTTTAGAAAAAGAAAAGAAGATTGCCTTTACATGTTTATACTCACCGACATATGATGCAGTATAGCATAATAAAGAGGTGTAGTATTCTATGCAAGTAGGTGACATCATTGTTAGAAAATCTTATCAGAAAGACATGAAATTTACAATTGTTAAAATTATCAATCATCAGGCTATCTTGAACGGTTTAAATTATCGCTTAATTGCAGATGCAGATCTGGATGATTTAGAATGTGTTGAATCAAGGTTATTGATTTCAAATAAATGGTCTAAACTAAAAAATAAAGATTCAAAATTAATTGATTCACCACCTAAGCTATTAAAGCAATACCCTCATTATCAAACCATCTCGAATCATCAAAATATGAAGTTTGGTCGAATTTTGCATTTAGATGGAAATATGTTATATTTTAAAAAATGTTGTTCATTGTATAAGAAGTTAAACTTAACAGTTGATGCTTACTGTATTAAAGAATGCTATCAACCGCTGTTTATTTCAGAATTACTTAGCTTGCATCATCCAGATATTTTAATCCTCACAGGTCATGATTCAATGACAAAAGAGAAGCGTTACTCTATGACACCGTCTCATTATAAAAATTCCCGATTTTTTGTTGAATCGATTAAGGCGGCACGGAAGGTCTATAAAGATTATGATGATCTTATTATATTTGCTGGAGGGTGTCAATCGAATTACGAAGCTCTGATGAATGCAGGAGCAAACTTTGCAAGTGCTCCTAAACGATCACTGATTAATATTTATGACCCAGTTTATGTCGCCTCTATCCTTTCTACTTCTTCAATCTCAACTGTTATTGATTTGAATGTCCTACTAGAAAGTGGTTTGTTCACAGATACAGATATTGGTGGTTTAGAAACGAGAGGGAAAAGTCGAATCATTAAACCTGGATATTAGTCATCAAATCGTAATCGCAATATAAATTACTATATAAAGGGCAGAGAATAAGACCATAAAAAGAGCGAATGGAATCGAGAAGACAAGATAATTTTTTAAGACAAAGATTTCTTCAAGCTCTTTTTTCTCGTGGGGTAACATTCTAATATGTTTAATAAATCGTTTAGTTTGGCTCAGTAACACGGGTCCACCGGTAGCCGACCAAGGGAGCATACTACTGCCTGATAAAATACCAAGTGCTAAAGCAGCATAAATTAAGTGAAAAGGAACGAGCGAAGATAAAGATGTACAAATGGGTAATAAAGTGGTTGCAGCAGGTCCAGCTGATAAAAATGTGGCAATTAGAAAGGATAATCCTAAAATAGAGAGACACATTAAATAAGGATTTTGTTGTGTAGCTGCTAAAATATATTCGGCGATAGAAGATAGAATTCCACATTGTTCTAAAACACCACCAATTAAAAATAAAGCGATTAAGAAAGCAATCGAGTCCAGTAGTGGCAAGTCGTTAAGAAGATCCATAGATTCTTTATGATTTGAAAGTAAGGCTAATCCCCCAAAGAATAAAGAAACGTAGGCAATCGAGACATTAAAAAAGGGACCCACACATAAACCAATAATATAACCAACGAATAGGATTAATGGAATACGTAATTCTTTCCATTTAATAGGTTCTTTCTTAATGACCGGCGATTCACGCCAGTGCTTTGAAAAAAAACGATACCAAATATATGTATAACCGCAAAGGAAAACAATAAATAAGAAACAAGGGAATAACATTTTATTTAAGAAATCAAAAAGTGAGAAATCAGTGTATAGAGTCAGAATCACAGCAGGGGTGTCAGCCCATGGAAGGGCTGCTCCTCCAATATTAGAAGAAACAACTAAACTAACTAAGATAGGGATAATTGGGATATGATATTGATTAGCTAAATAGATGACGGTATAGGTAAAGAGTAGAACGACACTTAGATTATTCATAAATAAGGAACTAAAGAAAATAAGGAAGGGCAGAACGAGAATAATAAAAGTTTGACTTCCTTTCGAGAGCTCGACGAATTTATAGCTGATCCGATTCATGACACCACAACGTTCAAATATATCCGTAAAAAGTGAAAGAACGATCAGAAGAATGATAATCTCAGAAGGAAATGAGGTAAAAGCTTTTGCAACATCAAAGGAAGATGTTAGTGTTCCTATGAGTAATAATGTTCCAGCACCTAACAGTGCAGTAGCTGTTCTTTTTTTGGTGTTAAGAATCATGCCAATATAAATAAAAATCGTCATGATAATAAGAATAATGTTCATTGCTACACTTCTTTTTTAATACACTTTCTGTATATCATATTGAAAGAAGGAGAATCTGTGTCATTTAATCGAGATAAAACACCCCATTTTTTCCTTTTAAAGAATTGTCGAATCTTAATTTTAAAAGTTTCTTATTTTTGCATAATATAGACTGTATAGAGGGTGTTATTTTATAAAAATAGTAATATATTAAAAAATAGTAGGTGGAAAAGGAGTGAGAAAGAAAATGAAAAAATCACCAATCATTGGATTAGCTCCATTATGGGATGATGGAAAGCAGTGCATTTGGATGGAGCAAGATTATCTTGAGGCTATCACCTTAGCAGGAGGCATTCCTATCATTCTACCTCTCGTACAAAATGAAGCTATCATTGAAGAGATTGCTTCAAAAATTGATGGATTGTTTTTAACAGGAGGACATGATGTCAATCCGAACATTTATCATGAAAAAGTTACTGATTTATGTGGGAAAATGTGTGATTCTCGGGATGAATTTGAATTGAAATTAGTAGAAAAAATAATAGAGCAAAATAAACCTATTTTTGGGGTTTGTCGAGGACTACAACTCTTAAATGTTTTCTTTAAGGGGACACTTTTTCAAGACATCCCAACACAATATAAAAAAGATCGCAACTTCTCACATCGACAACAAATCCCGTATGATCAACCGGTTCATGAAGTTTTTTTTGTCGAAGGTGGCTTGTTAGCTCAGTGGTTAAATGTGAATACTTTACAGGTGAATAGCAGACACCATCAGGGCATTAAAAAGTTAGGTGAAGGACTAATGGTTGAAGCTCTTTCAAGCGATGGCTTAATAGAAGCGATTCATCATTCTAATTACCCCTTTTTAGTGGCTGTTCAATGGCATCCTGAATCGAGATGTAAAACAAATGAACAA
The DNA here is from genome assembly GCF_001543345.1 of Turicibacter sp. H121. NCBI lineage: Bacteria > Bacillati > Bacillota > Erysipelotrichia > Erysipelotrichales > Turicibacteraceae > Turicibacter > Turicibacter sp. H121. The sequence goes on from NZ_CP013476.1 coordinate 2,286,147, forward strand.
GAAAGAATACTCTTTGAACAGTTTGTGAATAGTTGTAAAAGAAGATAAATTAAAGTCAGCACATGTATGAAATTTGAAGGGAAAGGTATCCTAAAAAAGACACCTTTCTCTTTTTTTATTGGTAGATTGTATAAAATTCATTGACAGTTTCAGTAAATAAGAGTAGAATTTGAAACTGAGTTTCAAATTTATGAGAATGAGGTGTGAATATGACCGAGTCAAAAGGCTATAAGACGAGGCAACGGAGCTTAATTTTAAGCTATCTAGCTTCAAATCGGGATCGACATATTACTGCAGAAGAGATTATTAGCCATTTTCGTTCTAAAGGAACAAAGATAGGCAAATCAACGGTGTATCGATATCTTAATTTATTATTAGAAAAAGGGATTATTCGAAAGTATTTACGTGGTGATGGACCAACAGCATGTTATCGTTATGTGGACGAACAATCAACCGAGGCATTCGTCTGTCATGTAAAGTGTGAACGCTGTGGTAAAGTTGAAAATATTTCGTGTGAAGAAATAAAAAAAATCAGTGCAATCTTCGAGCAAAAATCTGCCTTTAAATTAGATTTAAGTCATACGATCTTTTATGGACAATGCAGGGATTGTAAAATAGAATGAGTTAGTTAAGAAGGAAGAGATTTAAAATGATAAAAAATGTTTGGACGATTTATAAAGAGGACCTTAAGCGTATTTTTACAAATTATGCCGCTCTTATCGTTATTTTAGCCTTATGTATATTACCGTCACTTTATGCGTGGTTTAATATTAAAGCATCGTGGGATCCTTATGGTCAGGAAGCAACGAGCCAAATTAAAATTGGTGTGATTAATAATGACAAGGGAACTGAGTTCAATGGAAAACTCATTAATATTGGAGATCAAGTGGTTGATCAATTAAAAGAAAATGATTTAATGGGATGGTAATTTGTTGACGAAGCAGAAGGAGAGAAGGCATTAGAAGAGGGAACCTTCTATGCAACGATTACGATTCCTGATAATTTTTCACAAGATATTACATCTTTAGTGACAAGTGATGTAAAAAAAGGACAAATGATTTATCGAGTGAATGAAAAAATTAATGCTATTGCTCCTAAGTTAACTAGTAAAGGGGCTACTGGTGTTCAAGAGAATATCAATCAAACAATTGTTGAAACGGTTAGTGGTATTTTGTTTGAAGCGGGAAAAGGATTAGGGTTAGAAATTCAAGAAACCGTATTACCTCAGTTATCGCATGTTTATGATCAATTAGAAGAATTAATTTCAAAATTTGGCGATATGAATAGTTTAGTGCAAACAGCTCATAATGGTGGAATTCAATTAAAAGACTTAATTGCCTCAATTCAGACCGATTTACCATTGATTGAAACGACCATTACTTCTGCAAAGACAACGATTACTTCGTTAGAAAGTTTCATGGATACTTCAAAATCAGCGCTAAGTGATTTCATGCCGACCTTAAAAAATGATCTGTTATTAATTCAGACGATTGCTGATGAACTAAATACTTATGTGAGTCAAATAGAAGAGGCCATTCTAAGTGGGTCAGACAAAGCTCCTGAATTGATTGAGAACTTAATTACAAAAGTAGAAAGTACTCAAAGTTTAGTGCGATCATTTGTTAAAGTATTAGAGAGTTTCAATAAATTCCCAGCTGGGAGATTTGATGATTTAATTTCACAGTTACAGGGTGTGAATGGAGAATTAGATAAAGCTAAAGACTTTTTACAACAATTACATGATACTACTGTTAATGGTGGAGAACCTAATTTAACGGTTTTAAATAACATCAAAACTTTATTAAGTAGTGTTTCAAGTACAGCGAGTTCCATTTATAATCGTTTTGATAGTGCTATTGTGCCATCTTTAAATAATGTCATTGATCAGGCTTATAGTACAGCAACTAATGTCTTACAAGTTTTAAAAGAGGCTGAAACAAAATTACCAGATGTTGCTTCCTTATTAAATACAGCGTATGAAGGAGCAGATAAAGGAATTGACGCCATTGAATATATCAACTCAAAATTACCTGAAGCAGAGAATAAAGTAAGAGAAGTGACTGCAAAACTTGGTGATATTAATGAAAGCCAAAGTTTACAAGAGGTGTTAACGTTACTTCAAGAAGCAGTGACGGAACGTCAAAACTTTATGTCATCTCCCGTCGATTTAGTTGAGGAAACCATCTTCCCAATGCATAACTACGGTACTGCGATGACACCATTTTATAGTGTACTCGCTCAGTGGGTCGGAATGACGTTATTAATTTCAATGTTATCGGTTCATGCAAAAGGCGAATATCGTCCAAGTGAAGAATATTTTGGAAAGTTCTTGTTGTTTGCAACAATTGCACTTGTTCAAGGTCTTATTATTGCATTAGGTGATTTATATCTTTTAAATATCTACTGTGTCAATCCAGGTTTATTTATTGTTGGAATTTTATTCACGAGTATCACATTTACTTTTATCGTTTATTCACTCGTTTCAGTATTTGGTAACGTTGGAAAGGTTGTCTCAATTATTCTATTAGTCTTACAAGTGGCAGGTTCAGGAGGAACTTTCCCAATTCAATTAACACCTAAGTTCTTCCAAATTATTAATCCATTTTTGCCTTTTACATATGCGATTTCTTTTGCACGTGAATCGATTGGTGGAATCGTGGAAAATGTTTTAGCAAAAGATATTATCATTATGTGTATCTATAGTGTGGGGGCAGTTCTTATTTCATTATTTTTAAAGAAACCAATTAATAAGTTATTACAAGGATTTGCTGAGAAATTTGAAGAAAGTGGGTTAGGGGAATAATCGCATGAAAATCATGCGATTTTTTCTTGGAATTTACTGTGATAGCGGATTAAAATGTTGACACCAAATTTAGGGTATGATATATATTTGATATGGGTGTTAGCACTCTAATGATGAGAGTGATAAAAAAAGAACAGAGGAGCGATTAAATTGAAACAATTTAAAGCAGAGTCAAAACGATTATTAGATTTAATGATTAATTCAATTTACACACATCGTGAAATTTTCTTACGTGAGTTAATTTCGAATGCAAGTGATGCGATTGATAAACTATATTATAAAGCCTTAACAGATTCAGATTTAAGCTTCAATGCAGATGATTACTTTATTAAAATTTCTATTGATGAAGAAAAGCGTCAGATTACGATTTCTGATACAGGAATCGGTATGACAGAAGCGGAGTTGGATGAACATTTAGGGGTTATCGCTAAAAGTGGTTCATTACAATTTAAAAAAGATACAGAGTTAGAAGATGGTCATGATATTATTGGACAATTTGGGGTTGGATTTTATTCAGCTTTCTTAGTGGCTGATAAAGTGACTGTCATTTCAAAAGCTTTAGGAGCAGAAACAGCTTATAAGTGGGAATCATGTGGAGCCGATGGATATACGATTGAGCCATGTGAAAAAGCAACGGTTGGAACAGACATCATTTTAACAGTAAAAGAAAATACAGAAGATGAAAACTTTGATGAGTATTTAGATGTCTATAAATTAAAATCAATTATCAAAAAATATTCAGACTTCATTCGTTATCCAATTAAAATGGATTTAACACGCTCACAACTAAAAGAAGGTAGTGAAAGTGAATATGAAGAAGTCACAGAAGAACAAACAGTTAATAGCATGGTTCCAATTTGGAAGAAAAATAAACGCGAATTAACTGATGAAGATTATGAAAACTTCTATAATGAAAAACACTTTGGATTTGATCAACCATTAGCACATATTCATTTAAGTGTAGATGGAACAGTAAGCTATAATGCTATTCTTTATATTCCAGAGAAGATGCCATACGATTTCTATACAACAGAGTATGAAAAAGGATTAGAACTTTATTCAAGTGGTGTCTTAATCATGAATAAATGTGCCGACCTATTACCAGATTACTTTAGTTTCGTCAAAGGAATTGTCGATTCAGAAGATTTATCGTTAAATATTTCTCGTGAAATTTTACAGCATGACCGTCAATTAAAATTAATTGCAAAGAACATTAAAACGAAAATTAAAAATGAATTAGAAAAAATGATTAAAAATGATCGTGAAAAGTATGAAACATTCTATCAATCATTTGGACGTCAATTAAAATATGGTGTTTATTCAGACTTTGGAGCAAACAAAGACGTGCTACAAGATTTATTAATGTTTGCTTCATCTCATGAAGATAAATTAGTGACATTAGAGGAATACGTGTCTCGTATGAAAGAAGATCAAACGCATATTTATTATGCCGTAGGAGATTCAATCGATCGTATTAAAAAGTTACCACAATCAGAGGCTGTGTTAGATAAAGGATATGAGATTTTATACTTCACAGAAGATATTGATGAATTTGCGATTAAAATGTTAATGTCATACCAAGACAAAGAATTTAAATCAGTTTCTAGTGCGGATTTAGGATTAGATACAGATGCAAAAGAAGAGGAAGCAACAAAAGAGTTTGCAACGTTATTTGAAAATATGACGTCAGTATTAAGCGGAAAAGTTAAAGCTGTTCGTGCAAGCCGCCGTTTAAAATCTCATCCTGTTTGTTTAGCCAATGAAGGGGATTTATCAATTGAAATGGAAAAGGTATTAAACTCGATGCCAAATGGTCAGCAAGTAAAAGCTGATAAAGTATTAGAAGTTAATGTTAACCACGATGTGTTTAAATCATTACAAGCTGCATATGAACAGGACCAAGAGAAGTTTGATTTATTTACAGATGTCTTATATAATCAAGCACGCCTAATCGAAGGGTTAGATATTGAAGATCCAGTGGCATTTACAAACAATGTTTGTCGATTAATGAAATAAAAAAATAGGTGACTATCAATGATAGTCGCCTTTTTTGATAGGATAAAAAAGATGTTTAATAAATAGGAATGGAACTTTAATCAAAAGAATTAAATCCAGTGATATTAAGTTGTCTTTTGAATTGCTATTAAAAAATGTAGGGTAATGCGGGTTTAATATGCTTTGGTAGAGTAAAGACGAAACAAAGGAATTTTTAAAACTTTATTTTCATAGACTTACAATAACGATGATAAACTAGCAAAATTAAGTAGGGGGATAAAAATGATAAGGGTAATCCTTTACAGTGTTTTCACTTTATGTTTGATAGCTGTCGTTTATGTCATGATCTATCAGTTTCTATTTAGATATGATGAAAGTTGTTCAAAATTAAAAGTATTGAATTTAGAAAAAGCAATCGACGATTTTTATTTATCAGAAGAAGATTATATAGAAAATATGACTAAATATGTGTACCCCAAACTAGAGAAGTATAGAAAAAGTGAGAGCTTTATGAATGATGGACATACGATTGTGTATGAAAGTTATCTTCTCGAAGAACCTAAAGCGACGATTATTATGATACATGGAAATTGTGAGAAAAAAGAGAAGTATCAAGAAGCAATTTATTATTTTTTAAACATGAACTATCAAGTCTATATCTTTGATCAATATGGTCATGGAGAGTCAACCCGTAGTCCAAGTGATAGAAATTTAGTTGATGTAGATCATTATGCTGTTTATGTGAATGATTTGCGTTATTTAATCGAGGAGATTGTTATAAAAGAAGTGAAGATGACTCCAATCGTTTTATTCGGACATTCGATGGGCGGGTGTATTGCTGCTTTATTAGCAGAGCAGTATCCAACGCTAATCGATGGCTTGATTTTATCATCACCAATGTTTCAAGTGGATACAGCAGGAATTTGGGAAGGATTTGCTTATCCGTATATTAAGTTGAGTTGCCTATTAGGAAAGAAAACAGATTATCTAGTTGGAGAACCTTATCGTCAAGAATTAGAGCAGGAAATCAATTCAACTCACTTATTAACGAATAGTCAAAAGAGAGGAAGTTTTATGTATCAACAGCGATTTACAGGTGGCACTTCTCCAACTTTCGGTTCTTCTTGGCAATGGGTAAGAGCATCAATCGATGCGATTCATCAAGTACTTAAGAAAGAAAATATTACTTTGATAGACGCTCCAATCTTATTATTTCAAGCAGAAGAGGATAGCGCTGTACTGCCATATGGTCAATATTCTTTTGCAAATTCAGCTCATGAAATTGATTTTTATTTAATTGAGAATGCACAACACGAGTTGTATATAGAAAAGGATGAAATTATTCAATCTTATTTTAATCAAATGAAAGAGTTTATTGAAACTAAAATTTTAAAATAGCTTAATCAATCGAATGATTAAGCTATTTTTATATCGTCATAGATAAATGGGATAAGAAGTTGGAATGCTCTATGTATCATAAAGACGTGCTATATCTAAAGGAATATACAGGCAATCGTTTGGGGCACATTGTCAAAGTTGGTCAGATTGTTTATAATTATGTAATAAAGCGTTATTATGGAAAAAAATTTAGTTCATGTAAATAATGTTAAATTATGTAATTAGAAAGGGTGTTACCACATAATGAAAAAGCGGGTAAAGGAAAATATTATAATAGGAGCAGGATTAGTTACCTTATCATTGTTATTACATTTTGTTCATGTCCTTATCTTTAAAGATATTCATCATACGATGATTTTTTTAGTTGCTGATATTGCTTTTATTCCAATGGAAGTTTTCTTTACTAGTATGATTTTAGAGCGTATGTTGGAAAGACGTGAAAAAGAACATGATAAAGAGAAACTAAATATGCTTGTTGGTGTATTTTATGCAGAAATTGGGACACAATTATTAGCATACTTCGTTGATCAAGATGATCGAGTTGCCATTTGTAAAAAATTACGTATTCAAGACCCATCGATTTGGAATGATGCCTATTTTAAACGTTTACAACAATTGAACTCATCTTATCACTATGAAGTTCAATTAGCCAAAATTGAATTAGGCGATTTAAAACATATGTTGCATGAAGGAAAGAATTTATTAATCACTTTAATGACAACAGAAAGTTTACATGATCATGAGACGTTTACTGAAATGTTAATGTTAATTATGCATTTAAAAGAAGAGTTAGATGTGAGAGATATTACTTCTTTATCTGAAGCTGAACGTCAGCATTTAGAGCAAGACATGTCGGCGTTATATCGCTATTTAACTTATGAGTGGTGTTATTATTTAGATTATTTAAGTAAACATTATCCAGGGTTATTCAATACCGCTATTATGTTAAGTCCATTTAACAAAAAGCATCAACGTTGTAGTTTAGAAACTAACTAAGAAGGGGTGATAGGTGTGACCTTATTAAATCAGCATCAAGCCGTTGGGATTGTTGCTTTATCGAATGGCTTAAGTGAAAGTCAACGTCAAACAATTGAACAATTAGAAGTTGTATTAGCTAAACTAGGGTTAGAAATGAAGTGGCCAGCTTCTTTATTTAAAAAGCACAGCATTTATCATGCAACGGATCAAGAACGTGCAAAAATATTAATGGATTTTTATGAGGATAATCATATTCAAGCTATTTTTGATGTTTCTGGTGGTGATTTAGCCAATGGAGTATTACCTTATTTAGATTATGATATCATTCGTAGTCATCCAAAGTTGTTTTTTGGCTATAGTGATTTATCGGTTGTAGTCAATGCTATTTATGCTAAAACGAGTCACCCAACGTATCTGTATCAACTTCGAAATTTAGTTGGATCCATGGCAGAGATTCAGCAAGGAATGTTCCAAGAAACGTTGATGCAAGGAGGAAATACACTTTTTAATTTTCAACCCACATGGATTCAAGGGAAGAAAATGAAAGGTGAGGTTGTTGGTGGAAATATTCGCTGTTTCTTAAAATTAGCTGGAACTGAGTATCTACCATCTTTTGATGGAAAAATCTTATTACTTGAAAGTTATAGCGGCGATGTGGCGAAGATGGCCACTTATTTAAATCAATATAAACAACTTGGAGTTTTTGATCAAATTAATGGTTTGATTTTAGGCCACTTCACAGAAATGCAACAAAAAGGATATGAGCCCGATATTGTTTCATTAGTCCAAGAGATTGTCGGTAATCAAGATTTACCCATTGTGAAAACGGATGATATTGGACATGGCCCAGATTCAAAGTGTGTCATTATTGGTGAACTTTTGACACTAGGACGTGAGGAGGGGAATGGAAATGAAGGATAAACAAAAACAAAGTCATTGTGGGACTTGTGAGTACAATGTCAATAATTATTGTACGAGTCATCATGGCTACTATTTTCATGGAGAAGCCATTTCTGATGAAGAGGTTGAGTGTGAGGATTGGGTGAAGAATGTTCATGCTTACCCATTTTTGATTCAAGAAAAATAATCAAATAGAGACTTTAATGATATAGGTGAAACTTAACGATTGGATGAAGCCATAACTCCTGAAAAGGATTATGGTTTTTTTGTTGTCATTTTACAGAAAATAAAGACATAAAATTTTAGTGTTAGACTATTTATGGGGGAGGATGATTTTCGTGTATTGTCGTCATTGTGGGAAAGAATTGAATGAAAATGCTGATTATTGTACAAGTTGTGGAGTGTCAACGAACAAAGGGAATGCTTACTGTTCGTTTTGTGGAGCAGAGACGAATGAGGCAGCTGACGTTTGTGTAAAATGTGGAGCCAAGTTAAAAAAATTAAATGGAGAGCCTAAGTCAAAAATTGTAGCGGGACTATTAGGAGTGTTCTTAGGAGCATTTGGGATTCATCGTTTTTACTTAGGCTATACAACAATTGGAGTCGTTCAATTAATATTAAGTGTTCTACTTGGATTTTTTACATGTGGTGTGACAACTGCGATTGTTGGTCTATGGGGATTTATTGAAGGTATCTTAATTATTTGCGGAACAGTAATTACGACAGATAGCGATGGAAATTTACTACAGTAACCCATGATGAAATTTCGGTATTATCGACTCATATGTTATGTTGTAGGACTCATTGTTATTTATTTGATTCCATTAGGAGCTATTGAAAACCATCGATTATGTCTATGGTATCATTTATTTCAAGTCGATTGTTTTGGGTGTGGGTTTACCCGTTCCTTTTTTTGTTTCATGAACGGGGAGCTTTTGAAAGCTATTAGTTATAATAAAATGGTCCTATTCGTTCCATTGGGGTGGGCAATTGTGATTCAAGATAGTTGGATGATCATGACCAAATCAAATCGATTGAGTTTACTGGAACGAACCTTTATGCATGGAGCACGATGGTTATATCCTAATTTGAATCGCTTTAAAAAACTTAACTAAATCTACTTCAGATGCAATGTCATTAATAGAAACATCATCTATATCCTATGATTTAGCTAAGAAACCGATGGGTTCATGATACGTAGCTGGATTTTAATTATTTTGTCGATGAATCATTTCATCGACTTTTTTTATCGTGAATGATAAAAACATTCTTGGCGAATTTTGTTATTAAAATGAACTTATTAAGCTGGAGCATCGAGCTCTAATGGCTTATGTTTCATCAGTTCGTTCATCTATCAAGGAGAATTTACGTAAAAATCTTTAGAAATAAATGATTAGAAAAAGCCCCCTTTCGAGTCTCTATCGTGAAAATCAACTGTCCATTTGAGATGAATCGTTAAATGGACTGGATATCAGGAAGCGAAAAGTCATTGAATTCTTGTTATTCATTAATGATCCAATCCATCCTATTCATCCTTCATCTATAGCACGCTATAAAATGAATAGATGTTGAATGAAAAAATGTCAAACAGGTAGAATTTCTACTTGTTTTTTTATATCAAACGTTAACTTTGATTTTCGAAGTAGTTGACAATAAAAATATTGGGTGTTAAGATGTAAACCATTGGAAGGTGAAATATCATGGGATTAAAACAAGAGATATTGAAATTATTAGAGGAAAATCGTGAACAATATTTATCTGGACAAGAGATTGCGAATCGCCTCTCCTTTAGTCGAACAGCTGTCTGGAAGTCTATAAAGGCATTAAAAGAGGATGGATATGAGATTGATGCTATTTCAAATAAAGGATATCGATTAGATACGACGTGTGATTTATTATCAGCTGAAGGAATTCGATGTTATTTATCATCGGATTATCACAACGTACCTATAGAGGTGCATCAACAGATTGATTCAACGAATACGGAAGCAAAGAAACAAGCGATGAATGGAGCACCTCATGGGACTGTGATATTAGCCGAAGAGCAAACAGCTGGACGTGGACGTTTAGGAAGAACGTTTTATTCTCCTAAAGGAACAGGCATTTATATGAGTATGATTTTACGTCCCAATTTACATCTTAGTCAATCGATTCACGTCACGACTTCAGTTGCGGTGGCCATCTGCCAAGTGATTGAAAGGTTAACGAATCAAAAACCACAAATTAAATGGGTCAATGATATTTATTTAAATCAACAGAAAATTTGTGGGATTTTAACAGAAGCAGTGACAGATTTTGAAAGTGGGGATGTAGAATATCTGATTTTAGGGATTGGTTTGAATGTTCATACTAAACACTTTCCAGTTGAGCTACAAGCGATTGCAGGCTCTTTGAATCCAGAGGTAGTCACTCGCAATCAAATATGTGCTCATTTGTTAAATGAAATTTTGCCACTTTGTGAGGATTTCAGTCATCCGTTCTTACTTGATGAGTATAAATCAAGATCTAATGTATTAGGGAAGTGGATCACATTCATACAAAATCAACAGAGGTATGAAGCTTTAGCAGAAGATATTGATGGTCAAGGAGGACTAAAAGTTCGATTGAAAAGTGGAGAGCAGATGACCTTGAATTCAGGTGAAGTTTCAATTCGATGGAGATAAATTTAATAATTGAAAAATTAGAAAGTTCTTTAACTATTTTGTTTATAAGTGAAACAAAACGCTGATGATTAGGTGATTTACGAATCAAAAAGTGAGGGATAGTCATGAAAACAAAGGATTTAACGAAAATGGCAATTTGTATAGCCTTACTGAGTGTATCGTCGTATTTATCATTTCCATTACCATTTACACCAACGATGGTTACCGCACAAACAATTATGATTAATGTAAGTTCGTTACTACTCACGCCACAACAAGTATTTATAACTGTAATGTTATATCTTTTGATGGGGTTGCTTGGATTTCCAGTTTTCGCAGGAGGCGGTTCAGGATTAGCTTATATTGTAAGTCCAAGTGGAGGCTTCCTCTTAGCCTTTTTAATAGCTGCTCCTGTCATGAGTCTTATAAGGCAAAAAGTAGCTGTTAACTTTAAACGTTATTTACAAGTGACAGTCTTTATTGGGATGCCAATTATTTACTTGATAGGTGCTGTTTGGATGAGTGTCGTTGCCCATATGGCATTCATGGCAACACTAAATGCTGCGGTTCTTCCTTTTGTGATTGGCGATACATTAAAGTGTATCATTGCTAGTACACTCGCCTTGCGATTAGAAAGATTAACGTCTAGTACAAAATGGGTGACTTCGTATGAATAGTGTTTCATTCTATGGATGAAAATAGAACTCGTACCAGTAGAGATCAATATAAAAAGATGAGAGCAATCTAAATAACTCTCATCTTTTTTTGCATATAAGTAATCCGATGTTATCTATTATTTTTAAATAATGCTATGTTTAAGTATAGGGTTGAAATTTTATAAACGTTAAAGACCACAAGTTTTTTCAGTCTTTAATGAATAGACTCTAAACATTGTTTGGCGTTATTAGGAAAGAGAATTAGATTTTATGATGGTATCGAAACGTCGATGCACCGTTTGATTTTTTATGTTGAAAAACGACTCTTTTTGAGCGATGATTTTTATAAAATGGTTCATCCTATAAATAGGTGATAAAAGTGAAAAAAAATCGCAAAGATAATCGAGAGTTTAAACAATTAAAAGAGCAATTAATCGGGACACGTCAAGTCGTTAAGCATACAAAAATCGGAAACCTTTGGACACATGAAGCAGCCGTCCGAAAAAAGCTAAAACAACTTTCTCAAATGGATGGTCGCTCCATTAAAGGGTTTGATAACTTGGTGATGGATTATCGCGAGCTTCTTGATGAGATTTCGCATCGACTACTTGAAGATTATAATGAAAAGAATCAAACTCAGTTTGACTTTGAGGAAATCATTCAAGAGTATGAATCGGAATATTTATCATCGGGTATTTTAACTGCTCTTGTGAGTAGTCATATTCCATCGCTGATGGCAGAGGCTTTTCAAACACATTTCCCACATAACCCTAAGGATGAATATCCAGAAGCAAGGGCGTTAAAACGAAAAGTCTACCTTCATTTAGGTCAAACGAACACAGGCAAAACTTATCAAGCCATTCAACGTTTAAAACAAAGTACAAATGGAATCTATTTAGCACCGTTACGAATTTTAGCACTTGAAATTTTTGAGCGGTTAAATGAAGAGGGTGTAGCATGTAACCTATTAACAGGAGAAGAAGAAGTGATCGTTGAAGGTGCTCATCATCAAAGTTCAACGGTCGAGAAATTAAACTTAGATCGTACGTATGACGTTGCAGTGATTGATGAAATACAAATGTTAGGTGATTCTCAACGAGGCGCCGCTTGGACACGAGCTTTACTTGGTTTAAGATGTCCAGAAATTCATCTCTGTGGTGCCTTAAATTCAAAAGATGTATTAATTGAAATGATAGAAGATTGTGGTGATGAGTTTGAAGTCATTGAGTATGTTCGCCAAGTGCCACTTCAACTTATTAAGGAACCCTTTAAGTTGTCAGAAGCCCAAGTCGGTGATGCTTTTATCCTATTTTCAAAGCGAAAAGTTCTTGAATTAGCAAAGTTTTATCGTGAAAATGGGATTAAGGCAAGTGTCATTTATGGCGATTTACCTCCAGAAGTACGTAAGATGCAATATCATGATTTCATTGATCAAGAAAATATTATTCTTGTTTCAACCGATGCCATTGGAATGGGCGTTAATCTACCGATTAGACGAATTATCTTTATGAATCTTCAAAAATTTGATGGAGAGGAAGAACGTTGGCTAACCTCTCAAGAAGTGAAGCAAATTGCAGGACGTGCAGGACGAAAAGGACTTTATGAAGTGGGTTATGTTTGTTCGTATGGAAGAGGGTACTCTTTCTTAAAAGAAAAAATTGAAATGGAAGATGACCCGATTCAAGAGGCAGTTATAGGACCAAGTGAAGCTATTTTAGAAATTGAGGGGCTACCTTTAAAAGAAAAACTTGCCCTTTGGAGTACAACGGCTATTGAGGTTGAGTGGTACCGAAAAATGGATATCCGAGATTACATTTTGATTTTAGATAAAATTAGACGCTATCATTTAAGTGAAGAAGATCAGTGGCGTTTGATGAAATTACCAATGGATGTTCATAATGAAGAAGTGCTCTCAACGCTGTTACTCTTTATTGATAGCTACTTTGTTCGAGGGGAAACTGAACTACCAAAACCTTCGCACGGAGAAGAAAGCTTACGAACATTAGAAACTTATTATCAAAAAGTAAATCTTTATTATTCATTCTGTAAAAATTTTGACATTCCATTTGATTTGGATTGGGTTTATGATGAACGACTTCGTGTCAGTGAACGAATCAATGAATTGTTAGTGAACGGAAAGTATTAAATCGGAAAACTAATAATCTAATAAAAAACCAGTATTCATCTGTTGATACTGGTTTTTATATTAGAAACATTAAGACTTTATTCAAGAATTATGTGATATTTTTAGAAATAGTTGAGGTGCGTAATGATGTGATAAATTAATTTGAAGATAACAGTTTATATAAAAATCATGGGTACCTGTCATCAATTAGAAAAAACGGAAAATATTAAGGATTGTTTTTAAAGAGATTCGTTGCTATAATGAATTCATCCGATCATAGTAGAAATACAGTTGCGATGCGGACAAGGGCCGATAAGCAACGAAGGATAATAATCTCATGTTGGCGCATGAGATTTTTTTTATGCACAAAAACAATGGTTGACGTAAAGACTAGAAGTGTTACAATTAAGATATTTGAATAACAAAAGAGGTAAAACGTATGACAACATTTAATGAATTACAACTTAGTCCTGAGATTTTAAAATCATTAGCTGGGCTTGGTTATGACGAGGCAACTGAAGTTCAGGCCAAAGTAATCCCAGCTATCTTAAACCAAAAAGATGTCTTAGTTCAATCAAAAACGGGAAGCGGGAAAACGGCAGCTTTTGGGATTCCACTGTGTGAGCAGATTGAGTGGGAAGAAAATAAGCCACAAGTCTTGATTTTAACACCAACTCGTGAATTAGCCGTTCAAGTACAAGAAGAAATTATGCACATTGGTCGTTTCAAACGACTTAAGGTGGCAGCTGTTTACGGAAAAGCTCCTTTTAAAGATCAAGCCCGCGAATTAAAACAAAAAACACATATCGTCGTTGGAACACCAGGTCGAGTATTAGACCATATCGAACGTGGAACATTAAACTTACAAAAATTAAGTGTGTTGTGTTAGATGAAGCAGATGAAATGTTAAAAATGGGGTTCATTGAGACAGTGGAAATGATTATTAAAATGACACCAAGTACTCGTCAAATGATGCTATTTTCAGCAACGATGTCTAATCGTATTAAAGAATTAGCACAAAACTATTTAACGCAACCGATTGAAATTAAAATTGAATCTGAGCATGTGACAACGGAATTAGTTGAACATGAATTATATCCAGTTCGTATGCAAGAAAAAGTTCGTTTACTTCAAGACTTATTAACCGTACAAAATCCAGAACGTTGCATTATTTTCTGCTCAACACGAGAAGCGGTCGATGCTTTATATCAAGGATTAAAAGCGAAAGGTTATCTGGTGAATCGTCTTCATGGAGGGCTTGAACAAAAAGATCGTCTCGATATTATGCGTCAATTTAAAATGGGACGTTTTGCATATTTAGTGGCAACCGATGTAGCTGCTCGTGGAATTGATGTCAGTGGAATGACTCATGTCTTTAACTTTGATTTGCCAGAAGAAAAAGATGCCTTTGTTCATCGCATCGGTCGTGCAGGTCGTGCGGGAGAAAAAGGAAAAGCTATTACATTTGTCACACCATTTGAAACGAAATGGTTAGAAGAAATTCAAAACTATATTGGATTTGAGCTACCGGTTGCTGAGCGTCCAGTGGCGACTGAAGTTGAAAAATCAAGAGCTGCATTTGAAGCCAAGTTAAAAGCAAAACCGAAGATGAGAATGGAAAAACGCGCGGATGTGAATCGTGAAATCATGAAGATTTATTTAAATGGTGGGAAGAAAAAGAAACTTCGTGCCATCGACTTTGTAGGAACCATTTTATCAATTGAAGGCATTGAAAAAGAAGATATCGGAATTATTGATATTCAGGAAAATGTTACTTATATTGATATTTTAAATGGTAAAGGTTGGAGTGTCATTGATGGGTTAAAAACGAAGA
This sequence comes from Turicibacter sp. H121, assembly GCF_001543345.1. NCBI lineage: Bacteria > Bacillati > Bacillota > Erysipelotrichia > Erysipelotrichales > Turicibacteraceae > Turicibacter > Turicibacter sp. H121. The sequence goes on from NZ_CP013476.1 coordinate 2,301,478, forward strand.
CCATTAAAGGGAAAAAACTAAAGGTTCAAAAAGCGTATAACTAAACGATTTAAAAGATGAAAAGTAAGGTCGGCAAATTCGCCGATCTTTTTTTGATATGATTAATACGTTGGTAAATGGACGGAAATGCTAGTTTATTGCATAGCAAATCCATCAATTTGTCATACTAGTTTTATTAAGATATAAAAGCAGACGGGGAGGATTTCGTCTGCTTTTTTTCAAAATGAGGTGTAAAAATGGTACGACGTGGGTACGATAGCCAAGACGAACGCTGGTTTTCCCAAGTAGAATTGGAGAAGTTAAAACAGGCAAATCATGATATTACTTGGCTCATCAATCGAGGTTATAAACTAGAAGGAAGTGTTACTTTTGTTAGTAATCGCTTTTTATTTTCAAACCGCCAACGTGAAGCATTAAAGCGTGTTATTTGTGCAAGCACATGTTGTTTAAAACGTATGGAAAAAGAGTTACCACTAGAGCAGATGAAAGGAAAGACACTCTATATTGATGGGTTCAACTTAATTATTACACTTGAAGTGGCATTAAGTGGTGGCACCTTAGTATTTGGGAATGATGGGAATATTCGTGACTTAGCAGGACTTCGAGGCAGTTATCGAATGATTGAAGAAACTGAACAGGCTCTTCAACTACTGGGACAATTTTTTAAGCGATATGAAGTTTCGCATGTCATTTTCTATTTAGATGCACCTGTTTCAAACTCTAAACGGTTAAAATCCAGTATTTTATCGATGATGAAAGCCATTCCTCTTTCTGTTGAAGTGGAATTAGTTCCGAATGCAGATGTGCTACTTGTCAATAAAGAATATGTCGTGAGTACAGATGCTGCTATTTTAGATTCATGCCTGAGTTACTTCAATCTATCAAAAGCGATAATTCGAGAGAACCAAGTGAGTGCCATGATGGTTGATTTTAGAATGAAAGAAAGAGGGAGTATCGATGATTGAATTTATCATTAACTATTGTGCGCCAACACTTGCTCATATTAAAGTGGCTAATTTATTTAGCTATCCGCTCACATCTCTAGAAACTCTCAAAGAAGAGTTAAGGGCGGTCAATGAACAGATAAACCCATCTGGTATTTACGCCACGTTACTTAAAATTGGAAAGAAAAGAGCTTTAATTTATGTCTATCAGCAACAAGCGTTAGAAATTGAATTAAGAAAATTGAACGTAAAACAATTTTTGACGACGATTGGGTATCAATCCTTTAATCTTAAAGATTGTTTGAATTTTTTAAAAAAACGTTTGATGATCAGTGAAGCATTTCCACATGAAATAGGATTTTTCCTCGGTTATCCGTATGATGATGTCATTGGATTTATTGAACATGAGGGGAAAGACTATGCTTACAAAGGATACTGGAAGGTTTATGCAAACGTTGAGGAAATGAAACATCTATTTAAAAAATATGCAGATTGTAAACAATATTACCTTAAGCAATATGAACAAGGCATATCGCTACAATGTTTGTGTGATACAATAATAGATTAATAGATAAGACGTAATCATTCTTATGTATCGTAAAAATTTGACTGCTTATATCGTCGGTCTGTATGAAGAACGTTTGATGATTTTACAGTTTTTTTACCCTTTTATTATGAAATATGGATTATTTTTCGATATGATAGATAAGTGAAAATGGATAATTAGTAGAGTTGGTGTCGAATCATGATACTGAAATATTGATGATATTGACAGCAAGAGTAAGGAGGCAGAGATTATGAGGAAACAATATCTAATCGGAGTCCTTATTTTACTCCTTCTGATAAGTATGGGTTTGACGTGGAAACTAAAGATGTTTGTTCGGCCTCCTTTAGCGAAAGAGCTACTAGATTTACCTTATATCGTCAATGAGGTCGACGAGCTTGGAGGCGATAACTTTCAACTTAATTGGCAAGAAATCGTGGCGATAATTGCAATGGATCCGAAAAAAGATTTAAGTCAAATTTCAGAGGAAGAGTTACAGCAACAAGCTTCACTTTTTATTAGGAATCATCAAGTCTTGTCCTTTGATGAGGTTCTCAATCAATTAGATTTAAACGAGAAAGAACAAAAGAGGGCCTATGATAACTTGAATCAATTAAAAGATTATGGTTATATTCCTTCTAAAACAGATCCTCAATCTTTTGAGATGAGATTTATTGAGTCGGTTAAAGCAGGGGCGATTGAAAACTATCAGTTATATGGAATTTTACCTTCAATTACGATTGCACAAGCGATATTAGAATCTAATTGGGGACAGTCAGACTTAGCGAATCAAGCGAATAATTTATTTGGAATTAAAACGGGAACGAATTGGTCAGGTGAAGTCATGAGTTTTGAAACGAAAGAAGGTTTTGATGAGTATATTATCGATGAGTTTAGAAGTTATCCATCGCTTAATGCATCCATCATTGATCATGGTCAATTTTTAGTAGCCAATCCTCGTTATACTAAAAGTGGTGTTTTTGAAGTTAAGACTTATAGAACACAGGCAAAAGCATTAGAAGAAGCGGGATATAGTACCGCTAAAGATGAAAATGGGGATAAAATTTATGCTGAAATGCTAGGTCAATTAATTCGTCAATATAATTTACAATTAATTGATCATGCTGTTTTATATTCATAGAAAACCTTTATTTTTAAATAGAGGTTTTTTTGATTATATTTAGAACTTCATCGTTGAGGCTTTTCAATCATTGATAAACATGCTATAGTTTAAGTATCGAGTTAGTTATTGCTAACTTGGTGTGAGGATATTGATAACTACTTTTTATTTTTAAAGATTAGTTAGCTTATGCTAACTCGTTGAAAAAGATATTTTTTAAATAAAGATTGAGAAGTGTCTTTTATTTTTAAGATCAGGTTAGCATAAGCTAACTAAAATAAAGTGGAGGGATAAAGATGCAGAAGTATTTAGTTGAACATTGTGCACCCACGTTAGCGGGGCTAAAGACAGCGAGTTTATTTAATTTATCTTTTTCAACTCGTGAGGAGTTGGATCAAAAGGTGTTGATGGCGAATCAAATGTTAAATGATAAAGGTCTTTATTGTGAAGTTTTACGACTGCGTCAAACCTCAGCTTTGATTTATGTGTATCGCCATCAACAGTTAGAAATGGATTTATCACGATTAGAGAGCCAACAAGTCCTATCAAAGGTTGGTTATTCTAGTGTAATGCTAAGACCATGCCTAGAATTATTAAAGGAACGTCTTTGTTATCAAGAAACATTTCCACATGAAATAGGATTATTTCTTGGCTATCCTGTAGAAGATGTCGTTGGATTTATAAGGCATCAAGGGAAAAATAGTAAGCACACAGGATATTGGAAGGTGTATGGGGATGTAGTGGAGAGTATTAAGCTCTTTACAAAGTTTAAAAAGTGTAAGCATATCTATAAGCAACGATTTGGGAGTGGTGTTTCGATTCAGCAATTAATTGTTGCTGATTAATATAATTAAAGGAGAGTGGAATGATGAGTAAAGTTGCAGTTGTGTTTTGGAGCGGAACAGGAAATACGGAAGCGATGGCAAACCAAGTAGTAGAAGGTGCAAAGCGTAAAGGAGCCGAGGTAGATTTATTTACAGCTGCTGAGTTTGAGAAGAGCTTAGTTGCTACGTATGACGCTATTGCATTTGGATGTCCGTCCATGGGCGTGGAACAGTTAGAAGATAGTGAGTTTGAACCGATGTTTGAAGCTTGTTTACCTGAGCTTGCGCATAAGAATATTGCATTATTTGGTTCATATGGCTGGGGTGATGGTCAGTGGATGGAAGAGTGGGAGTCTACTTGTTCAGAAGCTTCAGCAAATCTAGTTTGTCAAAGCGTGATTTGTAATGATTATCCTGATGAAGAAGCATTAGATGCCTGCTACCATCTTGGACAGTCATTAGTAAAATAAGAGGAAGGAGCGGAATATTCCCGCTTCTTTTTGTCATTTAATCACTTATTTTAAAGATATGTCATACGATAGCAAAAGATAGAGTGAAAGGTGTGAGTAAGTTTTGAGTGAAGACATGAGAGCGCCGATTAATAAATATACCATCACGAATCTTAATTTGCGAAAAGAGCCCTCTAAATCGGCTATGATTATTAAGGTGATTCCAGCCTATTCTCGTTTTGAGCTCATTGACTCAGATGATGAATGGTTGAAAGTATTATACGATAACCAAATCGGTTATGTTTATAAGGATTATGTTTCAGCAACCAAGATGACCACAAGTAATGTTCATCTAAGAACTAAACCATCGAAAAACTCTCAGTCCATGAAAGTGATAAAAAAGCATCAAGAGGTTGAATTGGTGGATCAAGATGGGCTTTGGAGTCAAGTTTTTTATGATGGAAAGCTTGGATTTATTTATAGCGCGTATTTAAGTAATGATGGGGCGAAGTCAGACCCAGATAAATTAGCTGTATTCTACACTGATATGACGAAATATGTTAATGATAATAAAATTAAAAGTCCAACATCATTTCTATTAACGACAGATTTAAAAGCCAAACAAACGTATGTCTTTGAAGATAATAAAGGAACTTGGAAAGAATTATATCGCTGGCCATCTACGATTGGGGCACCGGTGACACCAACGATTACAGGAACGTTCCATATTAGTGGTCGTAAACCTTCTTTTGGAACTGACCGTTATCAAGTGAAACATGCGACCCGCATTAAAGACGGTTATTATTATCATTCGGTTTTATACGATCCAAGCGGAGTGCGAATCATTGATGATCGGTTAGGTGAGGCACTTAGTCATGGTTGTATTCGATTAGCTCCGGAGCATGCGAAATGGATTTATGATAATATTTTAGATGGCACCACGGTTCTTATTCATTAGAAAACGCCCAATAATGGGCGTTTTTTTACATAATCACCTGCTGTTTGTTGAGTAAATCGATGTAAGACTTCATTTGTTCTTCTGTGACTTGTGGAAACGATTCATAGTAAGCGCCAACTGAAGTGAAGCGATCAATGGAATGGAGACAGATAATGTCATCTACAAATTGTCGGAATGCTTCAATCGTTTCAGTTGGGGCAACAGGGACAACCAGAATAAGTTTTTTAGGTGCGTGAGCATGAATAGATTTAATGGCAGCAAGTAGGGTGAAGCCTGTGGCAATCCCATCATCAATTAAGATGACCGTTTGATTCATCACAGGTGGGAATGTTTCACTTCCTCGATACTTCTGGAGTCGACGTTTAATTTCCATCATTTCTTGTTGAATTTGTTCTTGAATATAGTCAGAAGAAACGTCAATTTGATTAATATATTCTTCATATAATAAATAATTTCCATCCATCGTGACGGCACCGATGGCAATTTCTTTATTATGAGGGGCACCGATTTTGCGCGGAATCATAAAATCCCAATCTAGTTGATAACGGCGAATGGTCTCGAGCTCAACTTCAACGCCTCCACGGGGAACGAGTAAGATGAGAGGATGATCGATCTCATATCGTTTGAGTTGATTAGCGATTTGTTGGCCTGCATCGAATCGGTCTTTAAAAAGCATCTAAATCCCTTCTTTCATTAAAAATGCTTTGATTATTATGTGAATTTTCGGTGATTCATATCATCAAAAAACAAGAGATAAATAAAAAGTGAATCGGTGAGGGAAGCTTTAAAAATTCATGGGTAACAAATTCAAAAAATTAGCATAAAATGCATTGAAATGTCATTAGAAAGGATGAATTTAAAGTGAAAGTTTTGAAACACCACATGTCTGTCTATCAATATACATGGACAAGTTTAAAATTACGAGCGGAAAAATCAATGATTGCTGAAGTTTTAACAGTAATCCCATCTCATACGAAATTTGAGGTGATTGATGTTGATGGCTTGTGGTTAAAAGTAGTATATGAAGGTCATATTGGTTTTGTCATTAAACAATCGGTTTCAGTCAGTGAGCTAGTCGAGAAATCATTGCAACTTAATTTTCAAAAAGAGGTTATTTAAATGATGTTAGCTTGTAAAATTGAGGAGCAAGTTGAGAAAAGAAGTGACAATCTGAAAAAAAGTATCTGACAGAATATAAAATCCGACAAATTCTGCCGGTTAAAATTTTTATAATAGAAAGGTAAGGGAAGAAAAATAGAAAATAGATATTGGGGTGTCATTTTCTATTTGGAGAATTAAAATAGGTAGTGTATTGTATTCTTTGCTAGAAACTTTACCTAAAAGCCATCTGGATTTGAAATCGAGATGGCTTTTTTTATGATGAAATCAGAAAAAATTGCAAACGATATAAAGATAAATAGGGTTGATTGTTGTTATGACCAGGATTACGATAAGTGGTTAGATGAATGGGATCAATAGATGAAAAATACATGGGATAGAGGATTTCATAGCATCATATAAATATAGCTACTGATATTAGCAGGGGGGATAATATCGTTAATTTCTACTAAATCGTTGACTTTCAGTGTATTTAGAGCGTGAGTCATTTATGATTAATTGTGCTATTGATCAACGTAAGATTCCTCTTCAAATTTTAATGAAGTTAGTCACTTATTTGGTGAACTAGTGAAAAAGAGGGTTAGGAATAAAAGCTTTATCGCATAAGAAGAACATGAATGGCTTATATTAAAATTCCTTAGTATAAATAGAGGCTAGCTGATAAATACTACTGAGAGCTTGATTAAACAGTAGATTTGAGGTGATCAAATGAATGAACAAAGAAATGAGGCCGTATGGTATTTTGTCATGAGTGTGTTGATAGCATGGATTTGTCTAAAGTCGTTTGATTTTCTAGGAATTGCAGGTCATCTTTTATTAGTTATAGCTATAGGTTTAATGGGGATTGGATTTATAAAATTACCAATGATAAAAAATAGGAAACATGAAAGATATAATCATCGACTTCATCAAGCAATGCAATTAAATGAAGTCTATCAAAAGTTGAAACTAAGTTTTGATGAAGAAATGGGAGATGATAAGACGATCATTTATGTAGATAGTCGACATAATAAATGGTTTGTGATTCAAAAAGAAAAGGTTATGCCAGATTATAAAAGGATACATATTTTTGATTTTTGTGATATTGTCTCAGTCGAGTTAATAAATGAACGAAGCTTTTATAAGAATCAACTCAATTACCGCACTGTCGATGAAGTTTGTACAAGACTTGAAGTACAAGTTATGACTACAAACATCAAGATGCCAGAAATTCATTTGCGATTTATCACTGCAGATGTTTTTTGTTCATCAAAGCAGTATCAAAAGATATTAAGAGAAGCGGAATATATAAAGACGATATTAACAAGCATGAAATATCAAGGTCATGATGAGTTATATGGATGGGGCGAGAATATAAAATATAAGGAGGAAAGAGAGGAAGTTATTGAATAAAAATAAAGCTAGAGGAAATCCTCTAGTTTTATTTTTGTCGTAGATCGATTGAGGAATACTGTGCTAAAATGATCTTATTGTAAGTGAAATGTTGTAAGGAGTGTCAGAGATGGAACAAGAGACAGTATTTATTCGAAACCAAGGTGGCGTGACAGTACTGAGTGACTTACTTCAATCACTGGATCAGTGTGAAGGTTTTTGTTTTACGGTGGCCTTTATGACGTTTGGTGGAGTTCAGCTATTAGTTCAAAAGTTAAGTGAATTGGAACAACGTGGTATTTATGGTCGCGTTTTGACATCAACATATCAGCAATTTTCAGAACCGAAGGCGATTGAGAAGTTACAATCTTTTAAAAATATAGAAGTTCGTTTATATGATCAAGTCATTGAAGGGGGACTTCATGCAAAAGGTTATCTATTTATGAAAGGAGAGCTTGTTGAGGTTTATATTGGTTCATCCAATTTAACGACGAGTGCATTAAAAGAAAATATTGAATGGAATGTGAAGTTAACTAAATCAAAGAGTGATGTAATGGTTGAGGACGTATTATCTGATTATGAATTGTTATGGGAAGCTGCAGGTAGTTTAACGAAAGAGAAATTAGAAAAGTACAAAGCCAGCTATCAAAGATTTAAGGCTTTTGAAAGAGAGAGCTTGTTAGAAGTAGAAGATGCACTATTATTACCAAGTGAGGTTCGTCCAAATCTGATGCAACAAGCGGCCATGAAACGACTGAATTCACTTCGTCAAAGAGGAGAAAAGAAAGCTTTAGTGATTGCAGCAACCACTGCCACCCACTGAAAACCGAAAAAGAGTGGCACAAAAAATTAGTTATTGATTCCAAATGATTTGTAATCCATCCTCTTTAACCATGATTTTATTGATGAATAAATCAACAATCGCGGTTTAAGTGTCTAAATCACATTCAAATAAGTTAGGAATCCCACTTTTAATAAATTGTTCAATCTCAGATTCTTCATATTTTGCTTCTTCTGCTTGTGCTAATAGTTTTTCTTTCTGTGCGTTTAAATCGGCTAATTTCGCATCGAGTGATGTTTTAGATAATCGATCGTCCATATACAAATCGAGTAGTTTATTTATTTTTTTATCAATACGTTCAATTTGTTTTCCGTAGTTAATCGATTTAGGACTTAATTCAATTTCACCACTCGTTCCCAGTCGATGGAGTCTATCAAATATTTCTTTTTCAAACTCTTCACGTCTAATTTTGCGATTAAAACATTTGCTATCGTAGCGAGAAGGCAGTCTACGACGCTTACACATCATGTCATAACGAGTGACGCTTTCACCAGTTGATAATTTATATTTGATTAAATAAGGACGATATTCTTCGCCACAGTGGTCACAAAAAACTTTTCCTGTAAACACTTTATTTTTAACCGTCCCATAACTTTTCGTTCGATGTTTTTCATGAACTTCTTGTGCTTGATTAAATAGTTCAGTCGATATAATAGGTTCGTGTGAGCCTTTGAACCATTCACCCGCAAATGAAACTTCGCCAAGATAAAGCCGATTTTGAAGTAGCCGACTGATACGATTAGCTCGAATTCTTTTAAAACCTTCTTTGTCTAATTTATCTTGAACTTTAGCATACGACTTTAAATGAACATACTCTTCAAAGATTCGCACGATATGTTGACGTTCTTCTTCATTCACGACTAATTCTCCACGCTTTAGCCTTGTATAGCCGTATGGGTTTGCTCCTGCACTACCCGACCAGAGGCCTTCATCACGAACCATGTTGCGGTGACAGTTCCATAAACGATCGTTGATGGTTTCACGTTCTAACTGAGCGAAGACTGACAAAACGCCAATGGCTGCACGACCAAATGCAGTGCTCGTATCAATTGTTTCTGAGATTGAGATAAATTCAATGTTATTAGGTAAAAATAGTTCTTCAATCAGAAAGAGGGTGTCACGTTGACTTCTGCTTATTCGATCGAGACGATAAACAATCACGACATTCACCTTCTTGTTTTTAATATCTTTTTGTAACTGTTCGAGAGCAGGTCGATTTAAATGAGAACCGCTATATCCCGCATCAATGTATTCTGTAACATCATCCCAACCTTTAGAGAGGCAAAAGGCTTTGATTCGTTCCTTTTGTAATGGAATACTGTAGTTTTCGATTTGTTGTTCCGTTGAAACTCTTGCATACAATGCCACTTTCATGTTTATCCCTCCGCTTATTGATTCCAAATCACTTGTAATCCATCCTCTTTCACAATGATTTTATCGACAAATAAATCAATAATCGCGGTTTGGGTGTCTAGATCACATTCAAATAAGTTAGGAATCCCGTTTTCAATGAATTCTTCCATCAGTGAGGTTTCGTACTCTGTTTCTTTAGATTGTGTTAATAGTTTCTCTTTTTGAGCATTACAGTCGGCTAATTTCGCATCAAGCGTTTCTTTTGGAAGTCGATCATCCATATATAAATCTAATGGTTTATTGATTTTATCATCGATACTTTTAATCTTTTTCTCGTAGTCAATCGGTTCAGTCTTTTTGGTAAATTCAATCTCACCACTTGTTTCTAAGTTTTTAATGCGGTTAAAGATTTCTTCTTCTAAATCTGAACGTTTTAGATTACGATTAAAACATTTACTCTCGTAGCGAGCGGGTAGTTTGCGACGACGACACACCATATAGTAGTAAGTGGCACCCGTTTTTTTTATCTTTTATGCTATAAGAATAGTAAGTTTCACCACAACACCCACAGATCACTTTGTGCCTAAATACATTATTTTTTATTTTTCCATAATTGTAGCCTTTGAAATGTTCATTTACCTTTTGGGCTGCATTAAATAAATCAACCGATATAATGGGTTCGTGTGAGCCTTTGAACCATTCGCCTGCGAATGAGACCTCACCAATGTAGAGTCTATTTTTAAGTAAGGTTATAATACGATATTCAGGTAGAGGGGAGAACCCTTCTTTTTCTAATTTCTTTTGCACTTTAATATAAGACTTTAACGTCACGTATTCCTCAAAGATTCGCACGATATGTTGACGTTCTGCTTCATTGACCACTAATTTTCCGCGTTTAAGTCTGGTATAACCATAGGGACTGGCATCAGCACCACCGGCCCAAAGCCCCTCATCACGAACCATTTTAAATCGTCCTGAGCGTAAACGTTCGGTAATCGTTTCTCGTTCTAGTTGGGCGAAGACTGACATCACCCCAATCATCGCTCGACCAAAGGGAGTAGAGGTGTCAATCGTTTCTGAAATTGAGATGAATTCTACATTATTAGGAAGAAACATTTCTTCAATTAAATAGAGCGTGTCACGTTGGCTACGACTTAACCGATCTAAACGATAAACAATCACCGCATTAATCTTTTTATCAGCAATATCTTTTTGCAACTGTTGGAGCGCAGGGCGGTTTAGGTTAGAACCACTATATCCTCCGTCTACATACTCCGTCATGTCATCCCATCCCTTAGACAAACAAAACGCTTTCATTCTTTCCTTTTGTAAAGGAATGCTGTAGTTTTCAATTTGTTGCTCGGTTGAAACTCTTGCATACAGTGCTACTTTCATTTTCCTTTTCCTCCGATAATAGTAGTAAAGACCTCAGTGTGAGGCCTTTTTTATTCTCTAAATAACTATTCATTAATCAACAAATGGGCTTACCATCCCAACGAATTTTCCCAAAATACAAATCTCATCTACCTGATCACCAACTATTGTGATAGGCTTCTCATTTTCAGAAGTTGGTGATCGTAAGACAATGACATCCTCAAAGTGATAATACTTCTTAATCATTGCCTTTTCATCGGCTAGTGCAACAGCAACAATTGCTCCATTTTCCGCCACTGACTGCTTTTTAAAGATCGCATAAACCTTATTATCAACAAGGAGTCCCGTCATTCCTTCGTCCTTCACTTCAATTTCTAAGGCGAAAAAGTGACCCGTTTCGCTAGAATAAGGATTATTAATTTCACCTATGACATCCCCAAACTTATTAGCAAACACTTCATGATAAACACTGACTTTATCATTGGAATAAGTAGTTGTACCTTCTGATACATACTCCTCAATCCCAAGCAATACAAGTGGAGAGATGTCTAATGCTTTCGAGAGAAGGACCATTTTATCTCGTCTCATATTTTCAATTTTTCCTAACTCCCATTTCCATGCCGTTGTCTTATCAACTCCACATAGCTTTCCTAAATCACTATAAGAAAGACCTAATTGTATTCTTCGTGCTTTGATAATGTCTTTAACTTCTGTATTGTTCATCGCAGTTCTTAAATCTCCTTTTTAATACATTTTTTTCTAATATAACCACATCCTTTTTTTAATGATACTACCCGTGTTGCTTGAAATCAACATCTGTTGTTGATTTAATATTATTTTTTCCAATTTGAAGTTATTTTATGTAATAAAATACAACAATCGTTGCTTTTGATAAACATACAGAACTAGATAATAACATTTGATGGGAATTGGTGTTGTTTTGTCTATCATGACACTTTTTGAAGAATAAAATAAAAAATTTACAAAAATAAGCGCTTTCCTATTGATTAAAGTCATAAATTGGTATATTATGGAGTTGATTAAAAGCCACGAAATGGAAGGGGATACAATGACAATGAATGTTGCATTATTGAAATACTATATTGGATTAAGGGGAATGAATCTCACTCAATTTGCTGCACTGTTAGGGGTTAATAGAAGTTTTATCTATGCTAAGCTGCGAAAACCAGATAGTTTTTCGCGTTCTGACATTAAATTAATTATGCAAACATTAGATTTAACACCCGATGAGCTGTTAAATATTTTTTTCCCTGATGCGTTGACTAAAAGCAACGATAACTAAGGGGGCAATCATAGGGGGATTAGAAATGAAAGTTAATACACCACTTGGAATCATTGAATTTTCTGATGCATTAAAAAATTATGGTTATGCATCGGTCGATACAAAAAAGACTTTAAAGAAGTTGAAGATTCAGACATATGACGAGGGGAAAGAAATTTTATGGTATCGTAATGCAGCCAATCAGGCGATTACAGAGATTAGCTGTATGAAAGATAAACCGCAGGATTATGAGTATACGTGTCCATGCGGTTATGAATTAAAATCGGGGTTTAATTTAGAAAGCATTAGATGTCATCAATGTGAAGAGTTAATGCAAAAAACATACATCGGAGTCGTGGCACAAGTTGTTTAATAAGAGAGTGATAGATCGGGGGGAGTCAAACGTGTTGGCAGGTTTTCGGTTTAAAGAATATGAGATGAATCAGGAGGGGGTTGTAACAGGATATCAAGTGATTTGGGGAGATGAACAAGTTGCAACCCTTGAATATCGAAGTCATACGTGGATTGGGGCTATTGTCAAAGATATCAATATTATTACTAAGCGTGATAAATCCGTGATGCGAGTCGCGGGTTGGATTATTCATGAATTGAAGGGATAGGATTTCTAATGATTCATCACGATAAGCAGATAGAAAAGATGTTCGACAAAAAGAGAAGAAATTCTTCTCTTTAACGAACTTGTATAGGATATTAACAAGTCGACCATTTTTAGATTTTGTCGAATAAGTGGGAGTTAAAATGGGGGAAGTCGTGATGAAGAAAAAAGTGTTTGATAATTATGATTATGAAAGTTTTTATAATCATTCATTTGATGAACAAACAGGGGAATTATTAAATGATCGTGTGAAGTCGTTAAGGGGAGTGGCTTATACCACAGCAACCATCAAAGCGGGAAATCAGTTAGAAGTAGAGATTTATCCCTCATTTAAAAAAGAGATTCCTGAGATGATGAGACGATTTAAACAAAAGAAAAGTCGTGAGAGTAGTGAGCAACAGAAGAATTTGAATGATCGAAATGCTAAGAAAAAGTTAATACGGTTAGTTCATGAAAATTTTTATACGGGTGATTACTGGTGTACCCTAACGTTTAAAGAGGCACCACAAGATTTAGAAACAGCAGAAAGGTTAAGTAAGAATTTTTTTAGACGGATTAACCGAGTTAGAAAGAAAAAAGGGTTAGAAAATGCGAAATATGTGTATGTCATTGAGGAAGGAACAACGGGAACCGAACGATTTCATCTTCATTTAATTATGGATAATGGGTTAACCAAAGCAGAAGTGGAATCCAAGTGGAAACTAGGTTCATCCACCATTAGAACGCTTAATTACTACAAAGAAGAAAATTTCATTGGGGTTTGTAAGTACATGATGAAAGATGAAGAAACGTATAAAAGAGCGGCTTTCAGATTAAAGGGGAAACGGAGATGGGGAAGTAGTAAAGGAAATCTTGTGTTACCCAAGCCCTCAAAGAATCGCACCAAAATGAGTAAGCGTAAAGTGATGGATATGGTGTTAAATCAAGATTCGATTGGTGAGAAATTAGAGCGAGACTATCCCATGTATCAGTTTAAAGAAGTTGAAATCAGATATAGTGAGTGGAATGGTTTGTTTTATATTTATGCACGGATGCAAGATAAACGAAAACGAATGAGGGTGAGAAGATGAAACAGTTAGAAGTGATTTATCCATTTGATATTGAAGTGTTGGCAGAAACAAAACGTATTTTAAGACTTTTGATTCATAATGAATTGGTTGCCATTGAGCAGAGAAATCGAGCCGAATTTTGTGCAAAGCATTGTGATCAATTAGAACAACGACTTTATCATTTGTTAAATAACTGATGATTTGAAGCGGGAAAGGAGAATCGCCGTGACGTTACAAGAGTATTTGAAGCAGCATCAGATGAAGTTATCGACATTTGCTAAAACGTATAATCTGGATTATCACGGGCTTTTTCGAGTGAAACAGGGGGCAGTCACACGAGATGAAGCGATCAAGCGTGTCTTTGAACAGTTAAATATTATTAATGATGGGAAGCAGAAAGTGGGTGAACCGAACACCTCTTTTCTATCTCAAGAATGCGTGTGTATTCATTGTGAGCCTGCGGGTGACATCTATTGTTATTACCGTCATCACTTACAAGAGATAGAAGAATATTTATTGCAACAGAACATTCCCTATTATGTTAGACAAGCAAAAGGCTACTGGTTAGTGAAGTATGATAAGGAGGCTTTATAAAGTTGAATCGAACGGTTAGAAGAACGTGAAAGTTGAACTTTTAGCCCTTTCTTTGACAGAAGAAAGGTGATGAAAGGAAACTTTATAGGGATTCTGTTCGATGAAACTAGATTGACTTTAAATTAAGAAAAGGAGAATTGGTATGATTAATAATATTGTTTTAGTGGGGCGGACCACCAAAACGATCGAATTAAAGCAAAACAAAAATGGCACAAACTATATACAATTTACATTAGCCGTGAATCGTCCCTATAAAGATGAGCAAGGTGGGCAACAGGCAGATTTTATTACTTGTGTTGCATGGAATAAAACGGCTGAAACTCTTTCTAATTATGTTTCTAAAGGGACGCTGATTGGAGTAGAGGGGCGATTACAAGTCAGAAATTATGAGAATGAAGCGGGAGTCCGCCAGTATCTATCAGAAGTTTTAGTCAATCGATTCACATTCTTAGAGTCCAAGAAAAGTAATAATACCTTAGAATCAGTAGACACTTTTAAGGCACAACATGATCCCACTACTGAAACAAGTTATAATCCTTATGATCCGAACTTCTCAAATGCTAATTACTCTCCCACCAGTCAAAACTACAACAATCCCTTTACAACCGCTACAACTTTGGCTGGGAGTTTAAATAGGGCAATGAATCCTATTTCAGTTAGTGATGATGATTTACCTTTTTAGGGCATAATTCGTGATAAAAAAGATGGCACTCAAATTTATTTCAAGAATAGTTGATATATCTTTTTAGGATATAATCGCCAAACGTTGTATACAGGCTTTGGACCTCGGTAAATGTTTGAACTGTTTAACACTTATCGTTGGTCTGTACGGACTTTGTTTTAGGTTACGTGGCAAACTCCCCGAGTTTGCAATGATGTTTAGTTTTCTACTGATGTGCTATACACATACGAGATGATACGTGAGGAGTGGGGATTAATGGGATGAAAACGTAAATCGAAGTATAATTATTATTGTAACGATCACCAAGCGTTGCAAAATCTCCTCCATTTACTCATCACTATTTTTTAAAATTCAAGAAAGTCTCTTATATTTTCTTTTAAGCCGTTCAAGTGAATGGCTTTTTTAATAGCAATAAATGAAAGGGGAAGTGAAAATGGAAAACAAATTAAGAGGAAATTGTGACTTGGCTTACAGTGCAAGAGAGGGATTGCCTGATGAAGTCAAAAGGTTGTATGAGGCGATGGGTCACCTGGCATTTTCGAAGAAAATGTATCCTCAATTGCTAGGGAAAGGCCTGGCATTTAGAGGGGGCAGATGTTTTAAGTAATCTTGATATTGATTTGATTGAAATGACCGCCTATGCGATTTATCGAATGCGACAAGCAAGACAATCACTAGATCAAGAAGGACTATTGATTCAGCAAGGGGAAAAGCTCGTTAAAAATCCTGCGGCTAACATTGAAAAAGACTATCAGAAGATTTTTTGGCAGGGTTGCGTTCAGTTGGGGCTTAGTCCTATTAGTCGAGCTAAACTAAGTAAATGATGAAGGCTACGTTTTAATCTGAAAGGGGGTGTAAAACGTGATAGCAACCAAAATGATAGAGGTCTTTTCACATGAAATTAGTGTGCCAGTTGGGGGAATGACATTGGTAGTTTTTTTAATGATCTGTGATATTCTCAGTGGAATATTTAAAGCCATCGCTCAGAAGCGGGGCATCAATTCAACCATCGGAACGAACGGACTTATTAGAAAAGCAGGGGTCTTATTGGCGTTATTAGTATTTATTGTGGTAGATTCTCTTGTGGAATTAAACTTTGTTTCGCTCATTCCAAGTGAGGTGTTAGACGTGTTCAAGCTTCAACAGACATGTATTGGACTTAGCCATGTCATGTTAGGCTTTTTTGGACTCTTTGAACTCGTGAGCTTGTTTGAGAATTTAGGGGAAGTTGGGGTACCATTACCAAACTTTATTATGAAATCGGTGGAACGCTTAAAAGTTACATTAGAGGGGGAAAAATAAAAATGTATATTATTAAACAAAATTTAGTCGCATCAGAAAACTATTCGGTAAAATGTCCACATTCCATGACTGCTGAATTTATCGTCGTTCATAATACCGCTAATGATGCAACCGCACAAAATGAGGTTGCCTATATGATTGGTAATAAAAATCAAGTCTCCTTTCATTATGCCGTCGATGATCAAGAGGTTGTCCAAGGTGTACCGATTAACCGTAATACTTGGCATGCAGGAGATGGGAATGGCGAAGGGAATCGAAAAGGAATTTCCATAGAAATCTGTTATTCTAAATCAGGGGGAACACGCTTTGATCAGGCTGAAAAAAATGCCGCACACTTTATCGCCAATCTTTTAAGAGAGCGAGGTTGGGGTATTGAAAAGGTGAAAAAACATCAAGATTTTAGAAATAAATATTGCCCCCATCGCACCCTTGATAAGGGGTGGAATGGCTTCATTCAAATGATTAAAAGTTATTTAAATGATATGCCCGTAACCTCCTCATCAGGCTTTAAAGTCGGTGAGAAGGTTCGAGTGAAGGAATCAGCCACACAGTATGCCACAGGACAAGCACTGGCATGGTTTGTGAAAGGCTCGATTTATGAAGTCACAAAGGTAGCGGGAGATCAACTGTTGTTATCGGATATTATTTCATGGGTTTGGGTTGATGACGTGGAACAGGTGAGTGCTAATACCGTTGTTGCAACAGATAAAACATTCTTAGTTAAGATTATCTGTGACGAGTTAAACATCAGACAAAAAGCTGATTTTAATTCAGAGGTGATCGGAGTTGTTAAAAAGGGGGAAGTATTCACGATCGTGGACCAACAAAATGGATTATATCAATTGAAATCAGGAGCGGGATGGATTTCAGCTGCAACTAAATACGTTCAAAAAATATAAAATAATATGCTATAATAATGATAGGTGGAAGCCTAAATACAATACCAAAAATCAAATATCAAAAATGAACAGCAAAAAGAGGTGAATTCGGATTCTTCCGTTTCCACCTCTTTTGTTATTTAATCATAGAATCAAGGTTTGAGAAAATAACCGACACGACTCACTTATTATCTTGTATGTGTACGAAATCAAGCCCGACGACGATATTTCATTACAAACTCTGAGAGAGTTTGTTGCATAGCCTAAAACAAAGTGGTTCCCCTGCCATTTACGAAGTAAATGTATCCTCCGCTAGTAGGGAATGCGTACAGACCAAATAGAAGTCTAAATACAAGGAGGAGAACAACAGTTCAGCAGTTAGTGTTGATAATCCAAAAAATAAAAACACAATTCAGTGTTTTTTATTTTTTAAGGGGTAAAGTAAATAATAAAGAAAGGAGAAATAACATGATTAAAAAATATGTGCTTTCAATATTAACTTTACTAATGGTTTTTAGTTGTATACGAGTTGATGCAAAATCAGTAGATTCTTATGATTCTTATACAAAATTAGTAAATCCTTATAAGGTAAATAAAAATGAGGAAGAATTTATAAATGTTGAATTTGATGATTCTTTTTTTACGCTAAAAATAAAGGTAAGCAATGGCGAAATCATTGGATATAGTCCACTCCCTCAAACAGCAAAAACAATGACTGATGAACAACTAGTTCAAATGATTATTGATGGTGCCGAACTTATTTATGGGAAAGATAGTGAACGTTATGAGTTAAATAAAAATAAATTCACAACATTACTTGAAGAAGGTAGTTTTCACTACTCCGATTTCGTTTGTTATCTAACTAAGCTTATTCAACCTAGATCTGAACTCCACAAAGAAAAAGATAAATTTATGAATATTACATTTGATCGTTCAGAGTTTTCTTTAGCAATTAGAGCTAGTGATGGAGAAATTACTGGATTTGGACCACTTCCGGAATTTGATATGACTGATGAAAAATTAGCCCAAATGGTTATCGATTGTTCTGAACTTATTTATGGAAAAGATAGTGAACGTTATGAGTTAAATAAAAATAAATTCACAGCATTACTTGAAGAAGGTGGGATGCACTATTACGATTAAAAAATTTAATGAATCTGATAGTAAAAAAAGAGCTAATTAATTGTAGCCTATCCACGGTAGGCGCTAATCTGTTATTTCCTTTTATGACGAGAGATTATCGTCTGATTAAAGAAGAGACTGAAATCACAAGATGAACAAGAAACTAATACGGCATGAATGCGGTGTTGGTATCCATCATGTTTTGAGATAGATTTAAAAGGTGATTGAACTAATTAGGACCTATCCCGCTACCATGCGTGATTAAACTTCAATGCTTCCTAATAACAATAAGTAAATGGATAGGCTAATCATGCACTTGCATCATTAGCCTTTTCTTATCGTATTTTTCATTCTAAAACAAAGTCATCACTAAACATTCAATCCGCCAGTGCCACCATCCTAGCGTATGGTTAGGCGTGGGGCTTGATGTTTAGTACTGTATTTAATAAAGGTCATTCATCGTAGCGGGAGAGTTTTCGTTGTGGATAAAGAATAAACCTTAGTACCTAGAAATTGATAAAAGCCTCAACGGTTGTAAGGCAACTATTGGGGCTTTTATCATCATCAACAGAAATATAAATACAAAGTCCGTCAATAACGGTTCAGCCATGATCCGTAAACGGTAGATCCTGAACTGTTATTTAATCGAATTACTAAATAGTATCTTCTGATTAAGGAAGAAATCATGTAGCAAGAACAATAAGAAAACCAAAACGACAGGAACACCTGTGGTTTTGGTATCCATGCTTTTTATCGTGCTAGGGATCTAAAAGGTGATTGAAATAACCCTAAGCATCCCGCTACAAGGAAAGATAAAATCTTATCCCCAAAAGAAAGAGTAACTAAATCATCAATCCCACCGAGTCACCCACCTATTGCATATGGCGGGTGTGGTGTGGCTTGATATTTAGTTGCTGTGTTTAACAAAGGTAATTCAGAGTAGCGGGAAATCACCTAATGTTTTCAACATTAAAAAATATGTATAAGTATGAAAAAAGCCCTAATGATTGCAGGGGGGAGCAACGATTAGGGTTTACTTTAATGTAAATATATAATTATAAGGAAGAGTAGAAAGTAAATTTTTTTATAAGTGCTAGGGGGAGTAGCACCCTAATGTTATTGGCATAAATGTTTAAAAGTATTCACTTTATTGAAAATAAGTGATGATGGTGCCTTCATTAACAAGAGAGTATTTGACTAACCATAGGTGTCCCGCTACAAGAAAATATCTAATTACATTTTCACTAAGGAAATACATTAAAACATGGATAGGCTAATCATGCTCACACATCATTCACCTTTTCATATTAGAATTTTAGCACTAAAACTATGGTTCTTACTAACCATCAATCCTCCGAGTTTCCTACATACTGACGTATGTTAGGAGTGGAGTCTTGGTGGTTAGTTTTTTTCATTTAATAAAAAGGATTTCAAAGTAGCGGGAAAATGATTTCTATACTTAGTGGTTATCTTAGTACATAGTTTCATGAAGTGGCTAACTGTTGCTTTGCAACGATTAGCCCTTCATGATCCTAAACATTTATTTATAAAAATTTTGTTTTTCATAAAAAATTATCACTTTTCAAGGAGAATGATCAATCATAACTAATAAGAAAACCAACACGGCATCAATGCGGTGTTGGTATCTATCATCTTTTGAGAAAGAAATCAAAAAAGCACTAAGAATAAGGATAAACTATCCCGCTACAAGAAAGTATCTGACTACATTTCCACTAAATATCAATCCACTTCCGGCATATCCTGCGGATATTTTGGAGCAGTGGAATTGCTATTTAGTGTTATTTAATAATCATATTAATCCCGCTATATTAAAGTATGGATAGGCGAATCATGTTTGACATCATTCGCCTTTTCTGATTGGATTTTTAGCACTAGAACCTTTCATCACTAACCATCAAGTCACTTATTGCCCTACATACTGGCGTATGGTAGGGACGTGTGTCTTGATGGTTAGTTACCCAGGTAATAAAGGTAGCTACAACGTAGCGGGAAAATCTTTTTTATACCTAGTGATAATCTAGGTACATCGTTTTCATGAAGTTGCTAACTGTTGCAAGGAGATCTCGCAACGATTAGCACTTCATGATTTGAACACTAAATTCCTAAAGAGTGAATGTTTCATAAAAGGATGGCTCTCTTCTAAGTGAGAGGATACTTCACAGGTGATAAGAAAACCCACACGGCAGAGCTGCGGTGTGGGTATCCTTGATTTTTTGAGAATGAATTTAAAAAGCATTCAGATTAATTATAGGCCTCCCGCTACAAAGGAGAATAAAACCTTATCCCAAAAAAGAAAGAATCACTAGACATTGAATCCTCCAAGTACCCCACATACTAGCGTATGGTAAGGGTCGGTCGGCTTGATATTTAATGGTGGAGATGGGGCGTTTCGGTTAGTATCCACGTCCAATATATATAATTTAAGAAATTGTGAATTTATGTGTATTTAGAATGAAAAAAATAAAAGACCATATCATAAAATTAGGTTTGTTTATGGTAATCTAAAATTTTGCTTGAAATACAGAGGCTTTAGTCTTAAGCATTGATATGACTTAGTTAAGACTATTTTAGAATTAACAACCATCTTATTATAAATAATATATCTGTATAATAAATTATATTTCTATTTTTAATTTTGGGGGTCAGTTTGATATAATTAAGTATTAAATAAATATACTATAATTGGTGAAATGAGGGAAATAAAATGAAGTTATCGATATCTGAACAACTAGCATATTCAACAATTAGAATTGAATGTCAGTATAATGATGGAAGCTCAGGAACTGGTACAGGCTTTTTCTTTAAATTATTAGAAAATAAAGAAAATAATACTTATATACCCGTTATAATTACCAATAAACATGTGATAAATGGGGCTAGTCAAGGGCAATTATTATTTACTAAGGCCAATAATGATAATGAGCCTACTGATAGAGAACATTATATTGCAAGGTTTAATAACTTTGAGTCATTATGGATAAACCATCCTAATCAAGAAGTTGATTTATGTGCTATGCCAATTGCACCAGTTTTAAATGAAGTTGAGATAACAAAAGAGAAACTTTTTTATATTCCGCTTGATATGTCATTGCTACCAACAGAGGAGCAACTAAAAGAAATATCTGCACTTGAAGAAATATTAATGGTAGGTTACCCAAATGGTATTTGGGATAGTATAAATAATAAGCCGATATTTAGAAAAGGTGTAACTGCAACTAACCCTATTTTGGATTATAATGGAAAAAAAGAGTTCTTGATAGATGCAGCTTGTTTTCCAGGTTCTAGTGGATCACCAGTTTTTATTTTCAACGAAGGCGGATATAGAGATAAAAACGGAAATACTTACATGGGAAAAAGTAGAGTGATATTAATGGGAGTTTTATATGCGGGACCACAGCATACAACTACAGGAGAGGTTAGAATCATAGATGTACCAACAGTACAGAGACCTATTTCAATTACAACTATTCCAAATAACCTTGGGTTAATTATAAAGGCAGAAAGAATTATAGAATTAGAGCGACTTTTTAGACAAAAATTTCAATAATGGATGGGGGATTTATAACCAGGCAATCACTAAGCATCAATCCCCTTATTTGCCCATATCGTCCCGATATTGGGGCGTTGGGGTTTGTTGCTTAGCTTTTTTGTTTAACCAAGATTATTCAACGTAGCGGGAATATCATTAGTATACCTAGTGTTCTTCTTCATACAAGGGGGCATGAAGCGACTAACGGTTGCTTTGCAACGATTAGCGCTTCATGATTCTAATTCTAACTTCCTAAAGAGTTAAGACTTCATAAAAAGTGCTCATTCTTCTAAGTGGAAGGATATTTCACAAACCATAAGAAAACCAACACGGCATGAATGCGGTGTTGGTATTCATGTTCTTTTGTGATAGGGATATAAAAAGAATTTTTAAAAAATCAGGAGCATCCCGCTACAAGAATTATTCCAACTTCAATTCCCGCTGCTAATATTAAATAGATAGGCTAATCATGTTCGCACATCATTCGCCTTTTCTTATTTGATGCTAAGGTGCAAATCTAACGATTTTTGCACTTAGCGAATTCTTTTAAAACAAGACATTCCCTAACCATTCAATCCCCTTATTTGCCCACATCATGCTGATGTTGGGGGCTTTAGGGCTTGATGTTTAGGTTTTTCTTAACAGAGGGGACTTCTTAGTAGCGGGAGAGTGCTCTTTCTAATTACAGACTAAATCTAAGTACATAGAATTTGATAAAGCCCCAACGGTTGCAGGGCACAACGATTGGGCTTTATCATTATCAACCATATTATAAATAAGGACGTAAATAACGGTTCAAAAATGAACGGTTATTTACTCAGATTACTAAACGATATCTACTGATTAAAGAAGTAGCAATTATCAACAGTGGACTAAGAAAACCAACACGGTATGATACGGTGTTGGTATCCATGATTTTGTTGTGATAGAGATATAAAAAGAATGTTCAATAAGCATGAGTATCCCGCTACCAAGAATTATTCCAACTTCAATTCCTGCTAATAATCAATGGATAGGCTAATCATGTAAACACATCAATAGCCTTCATAGTAATTTGAAGAAATGGATGGGTAGATTTAACGGTGTTGCAAGTAAATATATCTCAAACTATATGCAATGCTTTAAATGGCTAAGAATATTTGAAACTGATAGAGATTCTATTAAAGCTAAGAATTTTATTGTACAAAGTAATGTAGTATATTCTTATACTAAAGTAAAGGATTTTAAATTAAGAAGAGCACAGTTTATTTAACTAGTGATAAATTGGTAAAAATAATGCTATAATAAAAACAAGTACGTAATTGTTATATATTGTGAACTTCGATATACTTTACGAGCCTGTCAAGTTAAGTGTGTAAACTATTTTTAAAATTTATAGGTAGGGTGTTAAACGATCTGGATATAAGATTAATAATTGATTTAATATTTGACTCCAGTTTGAGATTTGACGTTGCCACTTCTTAGTGAATTCCATGGTTTGTAGATAGATTAATTTCATCACAGATGTTTCATTTGGGAAAGCTCCTTTATTTTTCAGAACTTTTCTTAATTGACTATTATAGCTCTCAATAGCGTTTGTTGTATAAATCATTTTTCGTATTTCTTTCGGAAAATGAAAGAGTTGATAAACTTCTTCGATGTTATTTTCCCAAACCCTAACTGCTAAAGGTACCAGTGGATTCCATTTATCCTTAAAGGTCTTAAAGGCTTGTTCTGCTGCCGATTGATTGATGGCTTGATAGATTTGTTTCAAGTCATAACAGAATGATTTTCTATCTTGATAAGAAACAAATTTTGTTGATTGACGGATTAAATGAACTAAACAACGTTGAACTAAGGCATGAGGAAAAACAGCTTGAATGGCTTGTTTAAAACCACTTAAACCATCGACACAAGCGATACAAATATCTTGCACTCCACGCGCTTTTAGTTCATCTAACAAACTCATCCAATAAGAGGCGCTCTCTGCTTCACCAATAGAGAGACTTAAGATGTCTTTACGGCCCTCCAAAGATACTCCTATGATGCAGTAAACAGCCTTATTCGAAGCACTTATTCCATCACGCACTTTGACATGAAGAGCCTCTAAGTAGATGATAGGATACACCGCATCCAAAGGTCTCTGTTGCCACTCCTGAATGAGTGGGATGACTTTATCAGTCACAGCGGAAATGGTTTCATGAGAGGTTTCGAATCCATAAATTTCTTCTAACGTTTTAGAGATATCACGTGTCGATAATCCCTTAGCATAAAGAGATAGAATCTTATCTTCAATTCCAATCACATTCGTTTGACGCTTAGGAACAATTTGAGGTTGAAATGACCCCTCACGATCTCTTGGAGCCTGCACTGTTGTTTCTCCGAGTCGTGTCTGAATCGTTTTGGGTTTACGTCCATTTCTTGCATTTGAAGTTGATTTATTACGAAAATCATATCGACTGTAACCTAAGTGTTGGTCTAATTCTGCTTCAAGTGCTTGTTCGATAAAGCTACCAAACATATCTAATAAGGCAGCTTCAATATCACCAGCAGATTTAATTTCATATTCATCTTGAATGAGGTTAAATAATTGATTCATTGCAGCTTTTCTTGTCATAAATGATAAACTCCTTCGAAATTAGTTAACTTATTATGGTAACTATTCTAAGAGTTTACACACTTTATCTTACAACCTCTACTTTACAGTGAATATTATTTATGTTACTATTAAATTTGATAAAACAAGAAAGGAGTTAGATTTATGATAAATTTATATAGAATGATTAATAAATTAAAAATAATAGATATAACTCCTACATATATATTATATAAATATATTTAAGACATATATCTGCTGGAGTATTTAATTATATTCAAGCGGATTTTTTTATTAACTAAAATAAGGAGGTGGCTATAATGCTTGCATATATCAGATTAAGAGGATAGCGCACGAGTTGTGGCTATCGTTAAACAAATTTAATAAAATGTCATAACTTCGTGCTATTTTATATGAATAATAGAAATAGGAAGGTTATGAACAATGAGAAAATTAAAAAAGATTGAAGTTTTAAGAGAATTACTTAATGAAAATATATCAATACTTAGATGTCCAGTGTGTAAAAAATCTATAAAATCTATAAAAGAAAGTAGTGTATTATGTGAAAATAACCATTGCTTTAATATATCTAAAAAAGGATATGTTAATTTAGTAAAGAATAATGCTAAGACAATATATGATAAAAAATTATTTGAATCTAGAAGTAAAATATATGAATATGGTATATATGACGAGCTTTCTAAAGAGATAATGGATATAGTGGATAAATATACGTCAAAAAAGAATGCTAATTTTGTACTAGATGTTGGTTGCGGAGAAGGGTATTATTTAAATCAACTATATTCAGATGAAAAAATAAATAGTAAGTGTAAATTATTTGGAATAGATATATCAAGAGAAGGAATTTCACTTGCTACAAGATACGAAAATAGCATACTATGGAGTGTCTCAGACTTATCAAATCTACCATTTGAAAATGGTAAATTTGATATAATAATAGATATACTTTCACCATCGAATTATAGTGAATTTACTAGAGTTTTAAACAAAGGTGGAGTTGTAATAAAAGTAATTCCAGATGAACACTACTTAAAAGAGATAAGGTCTAAAATAAAAGATAAAATAAAAAAAGACACTTACTCTAATAAAAATGTTATAAATTCATTTAAAGATAACTTGGAAATCGTCTATGATAAAAGAATCACTTATAAAACAAATATATATAATTTAGAAGATTTTATAAAAATGACGCCATTAACATCTGGTTTGAGCAAAGAACAAATAAATGAATTAACTAAATGTGATATAGAAAATATAACGATTGATTTAAAAATTATAGTCGGTAAAGTAGGTAAAAGTTAGGAGGTAATAAAATGAATATACGTGGATGTATACATTCAATAAGATTAAGAGGATAAGGCACGGGTTGTGGCTATTGTCTTAACATAATTAAAAGTCATAATCCCGTGATATTTAAATATTTAAGTTTAAATATAAAATTATAGGAGATTATGAATGAAAGCTAAAAGTAATAATTATAGAGGAAAAGTTGATATTAGTGTATCGCAAAATTTTATTACTAGTAAAAATACTATATATAAATTAATAAAAAAAACAAATATATCCAAAAATGATTTTGTTATTGAAATTGGACCAGGAAAAGGTCATATAACAGAAGCTTTATGTGAAAAAAGTTATTGGGTTACAGCTATAGAACTAGATAGAAGTTTATATGGAAATTTAATAAATAAATTTAAAAGTAAAAATAATGTTACTCTTATTAATAAAGATTTTTTAAATTGGAAATTACCTAAAAAAAGAGAATATAAGGTATTTTCTAATATTCCTTTTTATATAACAACAAAGATCATTAAGAAATTATTATTAGAAGAGTTAAATCCACCAACTGATATGTGGCTAGTTATGGAGAAAGGTGCAGCAAAAAGATTTATGGGAATACCTAGAGAGAGTAAATTATCATTACTTTTAAAAACTAAATTTGATATTAAGATAGTGCACTATTTTAATAGAGAAGACTTCCATCCAATGCCTAGTGTAGATTGCGTCTTAGTATATTTTAAAAGAAAATATAAATATGATATATCTAAAGATGAATGGAATGAATATACAAGTTTTATATCTAAGTCTATTAATAACTTAAGAGATGTATTTACAAAAAATCAAATTCATGCAGTAATTAAATACCTAGGTATAAATCTTAATAATATTAGTGAAATTTCTTATAATGATTGGATACAGTTATTTAGATATAAACAAAAGATAGATTAGTAATAAGAGATTTAAATTAGGAGGTGTTAAAATGATTATGAATGGTGGAATAGCTTCAATAAGATTAAGAGGATAAGTCACGGGTTGTGGCTATTATCTTAATTTAATAAAGAGTCATAATCCCGTGATATTTAAAGTTAATATTTAAATATAAAATTACAGGAGATTATGAAGATGATAAAAAAAGGAATAATTGTAGGAATTAATATAAATAATAAAAATAATTTTGAGGAATCTATAATAGAACTTAAGAATTTATGTATAGCTTGTGATATAGAAATAGTTGGAGAAATGGAGCAAAATTTAAAGAAGATAAATCCAACTTTCTATATGGGTAGTGGTAAAATTGAAGAATTACGAGATTTAATCGAAGAGATGAATGCTGAAATAATAGTATTTAATAATGAATTATCTGCATCACAGATAAAAAATATTGAAGAAGAAGTAAAGTGTAGTATTATAGATAGGACAGCTTTAATACTAGATATATTTGCAAATAGAGCAAAAACAAGAGAAGCTAAGTTGCAAGTAGAGGTTGCAAGGCTTCAGTATGAACTCCCAAGGTTAATTGGTGCCAATGAAAACCTAGGTCGTCAAAGTGGTGGAGTTGGTACTAAAAATAGGGGAGCAGGAGAAACGAAGTTAGAACTAGACCGTAGACGTATAGAAGATAGAATAGCTAGTTTAAACAAGGAATTAGAAATATTGAAGTATCAAAGAAATACTCAAAAAAACAAAAGAAAAAAATCTAGCATACCTAATGTAGCGCTAGTAGGATATACTAATGCAGGTAAATCGTCAGTTATGAATGTATTAGTTGAAAAGTTTATTAATAAAGAAGATAAAAAAGTATTTGAAAAAAACATGCTATTTGCAACATTGGAGACTTATGTTAGAAATATTAAACTACATAATAACAAATCTTTTTTACTGTATGATACAGTTGGATTTGTAGGCGATTTGCCTCATAACTTAGTTAAAGCTTTTAGATCAACACTGGAGGAGGTTTGCGATGCAGACTTATTAGTTCATATTATAGATATATCTAATCCTAATTATAAAAATCAGATAGATGTTACTAATGAAACATTAAGCCAAATAGGAGCTGATAATATTCCTATGATTTATGTATATAATAAGATTGATTTAATTGATTTAGATAAATTAGATAATAATAAAATATTAATTTCAGCTAAAAGAGATATAGGAATAGATAGATTAATAGAATCTATTTGTGAAAAAGTATTTGAAGATTATATAAGATTTAAGTTAAAAATTCCATATTCAGAAGGAAAGATGATATCTAATATAATGGAGAATGCAACTATCTTAGACTCTGAATATATAGAGGATGGAGTAATATTCAATATTGAATTTAGTGAAAAAGAGTATGTTAAATATAAACAATACATAATTTAGCATTAACTTAGATATATGATATAAAGTATATTACTATAGTTGAGAATTAATTAAATTACAAAATTAATAAAGCACGAACAATTTGAAGCAATCTATAAAAATAACCACATCTTAGAATTCAATATATTGAAAATACTAATGTGTGGTTATTTTTATGCCATATTTATCACGAAGAAAGCTAACATAGCCTAACTTTTTATATAAGTCAGAAAAGGCTACACTATCATGTATATTGCCAGGAGTTATATGAAAGTCTAAAATAAAATTATTTTTATCACATGCTGTATGAGATAAATATGCGAAGCATTTTTCCTTTTCATTTTTAAAGAACATCCCACTATCTTTATCTGTTTTACTCTCTATTTTTTGTTTTTTTTTACACTTAAATCAGGTTTAGCTAAAGGTTTTTTACCATGTTTTAATCTATCTTCATTAATTTCTTTATTCAATAAATCTTGATATTTCTTTGCTTGCATATCAATTTCTATTTTATTGTATTTCTTTTTATTTGCACTTGCTTTTATATGAGTAGAATCTATGAAAATATTAGATGAATCAATAAATCCATTAAGCGTAGCTTGAGCTAATATTTTTTTGAATATAACCTCAAATAAATCTGTATCTTTAAATCTTCTTTCATAATTTTGGATAGGTTACAATTAATTAGACAGTTTTTTTAAGGTCATGTAGAATTATAAATAATATCAATCTAAAGGAGCTTTAACATGACCCAAACTAAAACTCGTAGACCACGCCGTACGTATACAGATGAATTTAAAAACCAATTAGTCCAGCTTTATTTAAATGGGAAACGTAAATGTGATATTGTTCGTGAATACGATATCTCATCGTCTTTACTCGATAAATGGATTAAACAGTCAACTTCTACAGGTTCTTTTAAGGAGAAAGATAACCGCTCAGAAGAAGAACAGGAGTTAATCCAACTTCGTAAAAAAGTTAAGCAATTGGAAATGGAAAATGATATTTTAAAGCAAGCCGCGCTGATCTTAGGACGAAGATAAATGTGATTAAAAACAATACACACAAATATTCAGTTTCAGCGATGTGCAAAGTCCTTAATGTGCCTCGTAGCACTTATTATTATGAGTCTAAACCGAAGAAAGATGAAACTCAACTGGTTACTGATATCATTGAGATTTTTCGTCGAAGCCGAAATAATTACGGGACTCGAAAAATTAAGCAAGAGTTAAAAAAGATGGGACAACAAGTTTCACGTCGTCGTATTAGTCGTATCATGAAACAAGAAGGCCTTGTATCGAATTATACCGTTGCTCAATTTAAGCCGCATACAGCTAAATGTAACGAAGATAACACTGAAAATATCGTGGATCGTAACTTTGATGAACAACCACATTTAAACGTTGTTGTCAGTGATTTAACGTACGTTCGTGTAAAAAATCGCTGGCACTATCTTTGTGTGCTTGTAGACCTGTTTAATCGTGAAATTATCGGTTATAGCTCTGGGCCTAATAAGGATGCAGAATTAGTTAAGAAGGCGTTCAGTACAGTCCAAACTAACCTAAGTCAAATCAAGATTTTCCACACGGATCGAGGTAACGAATTTAAGAATAAAATCATTGATGAGATTTTAGAGGTATTTGAAATTGAACGCTCTTTAAGTATGAAGGGATGTCCCTATGACAACGCTGTTGCAGAAGTGACCTATAAAGTAATCAAAACAGAATTTGTAAACCATCAGATATTTGAAACCCAAGAACAACTAGGTTATGAATTTGCCGACTACGTTAACTGGTATAACAATCATAGGATCCACTCTTCACTAGGTTATTTGTCCCCAGTTGAGTATCGTAAAAACACCCTTAAAAAAGTTGTTTAGTTTAGTGTTGACAATCCAGGGGATTGAATTAATCATGAGCTATCCCGCTACAAGGAATTTTCTAACTTCATTGCTCCCAAAGAAATAGATTAAAGCATGGATAGGCTAATCACGTTAAAACGTCATTAGCCTTTTCTCATTGGATTGTTTCCTAATAAGAGGATCACTAAATATTTAATTCCCACCCGGCCGACATACTAGCGTATGTTTAGGGCGGTGTGACTTGATATTTAGTGTTTATATCTAATAGAGATGACACAAAGTAGCGGGACAATTATTTCTATACCTAGTGATAGTCTTTATACAGAGGGGATGAAGTGCTAACTGTTGCAGCAGCAATAATTACCACTTCATCATTCTAATCCTAAATTTATAAACAATTAAGGGTTCATAAAAAAAACACTCACTCTTCTAAGTAAAATATTTCTTCACAAACCATAAGAAAACAAACACGGCATAAATGCGGTGTTGGTATCCATCATGTTTTGAGATAGATTTATCCAAAGGGAGATTTTAAAATGGATTGACCGTGTATTCGTAATGTGTTATTCTTGCGATTTATACAGGATGTTTAAAACCGAAAATATAAACGGAATCATATGGAATATCCTTGCCATTCTTGTTACTCTTTTTTTAATTATTTATCAATATTTTTTAAAAAACAAACTTTTTTTATGAGCTTATAAATTAAAGGACTAAATATTAACAACAGTATAATTAGTGTTAAAACTTCTTGAGGAATTAAAGTGGTACTAACTGACAAGTCTTCTGGTGAGGTGATACCACTTGAAATCGTAAGTGGTGAAGTTTCAATTGATGTGGAAGTTGGCAGTGAGTAAAATAAAACAGAAATTAAAAGTATAAAACAAATTATCAAAAGCATATTATCTTTCCTAATGTTTTCTTAAGTTTATTATACAATTAAATATTGATAAAAAAATCACTAATATTGACAACTATATTAATTTTAGATAATCTTCAAAGAAAGATATTAATTAGAATTTATCAACCTTATTTTAAAACAGTGCCTTGATTAAAAAGTAGGGGAGTGGTTAGAAGCACGGGAGGTAGACATTTTTTAAGGTAAAAACTCGAAAAAACAATGCTGATTCAACTGGTTTTAGTGCTACGTTATCTTTAAAAACAAGAAAAAGCAGGTAAGAATGAAGTAAATAACGACATATAAGAGAGAATGAGTGTCGATTATTTACTATTTCCTATCTGCTTTTATAGCGATAAAATTAATATTACTAGTTTAAAACTCTCTAGAACCTCATATCTACTCTTAATCCCATTTAAACTTACATCCACCACCTACATTTTTCTAAAAATTTACACAAAAAGAAATATATGTTAATATATAAACGTTTTCTAAAGTTTATAGGAGGGGTTAGGATGAAATTTTTCAAAAAAAGAATAAAACAATTTATTAGTTTAATCTGTGCACTTGCAGTATTAACACCTTATAATTTAAACGTTAGTGCAAATGATGATGTAAAGATTATTGAATTAGAAAATAGTGAACGTCTTGATGAATTACACGTAGAGCTAAGCGAGTTAATATTTATTGATGACGAACAACTTAAAGAAAAAGAAAAAGAAAGAATTTTAGAAGAAATGGTGAGTTTGGGTGCGGAAATTTTAACTCAAGAACAAGTTAATAGAAAATTACCTGTATCTCAACGTGTATCTTATCCTAGTACAACTAGTAATGTTACTTGGACATCTAGAAGAACTGTTGTTCTGAAATATGGAGTGAACTATGAAGTTCAAGTCATCACTGCTGTTCCTACAAGCACATCTAGTAGTTTAGCTAAATCTATATCAAAAACAACAATTAAGTCATCATCACAGCTAATTAGTGCTGGTGCGTTGAAAATATTTGATTATGCTGCAAATGCTGCTATTTCATCAATATCTGGTTTTGCAGGTACTGCTATTTCATTATATCAATTAGCAGGAGACGTATTTAGCTCATCACAAATGGTAAGTAATGTTGAAGCTACTTACACTGGAACTGTTGGTACGCAAGTAAAATTCTGTTATGTTAAGAAGAATGGAGAATCAGATAATAATCAGCAATTATCATTTAGAGCGAATGCAGCTACAACATCAGTTTCTACTGCAATTCCAAACTTTACGTGCTCTGGAAATGGAAGTTTAGGATGTACAGCTGATAACATTAACAAGAAAGTTAACTCTACTCACAAATCTAAAGAGTTTGATAATGTTTATAATAACGCAATAGATAATTTCAGAAAAGGTACTTCTACCTATTCTTCGGCAGGTACTATAACATTAAAAGGTGCTCAAGGAAAAACAGTAACTAGTTTCACAGCTAGTATGCCATCACATATGGGACAAATTTACTAATTATGATTAAAAAAGTTATTCTTTCGTTACTGGTTAGCTTTATTAGCGTAATATGTTATTTATCTTTCGTTGGTATCAAACAAGAAATATTTCAAGAATTCTCTGCGATTGAGTTTGATGATATCAGTCATATCGAACTCAATAAAACAACTGTAAAAATCCAAGGGGTATTGACCAAAAAAACATTCCTAGAAGACGAATTTAACGGTAGGATAGAAATAAATAACAATGAACTCACAAAAAAAGAACCTATGTTTATCGAATTAATTGAAGAAAATAATGGTTATATTGGCATTATAAGTGTTAATTTAGATGAACAGGGTTCAATACCTCATTTGTTACCAGTTGGCGTAATCACATTTTACACGCCAAAAGATTTCAGTAAAATTGTTTTTAATATTATAAACTCTTCCAATGTCATAGTAGGACCTGCTAAAACATTGGAAGAGGCAAAAGTTTTAAAAGATGATATACTACTTCACGTAAAATAAAGGACTACTGGGGGTTGCTCAGTAGTCCTTTATTTTAAAATCCTTTTTATTATTTTAGACTGTTTTAGTTGATTTCATAGTTCCTAAAAAAAGACAATAAATTTAATTTTTATATGTTATGATACACTTATAAAACAGTTAATAAAAAAAGGGGGGATAACTGTGAAAAAAATATATGCTATAACATTTTTTTCTGCTTTACTAGTACTTGGAAATGAAAATAATATTTTAGCAAACTCTAATTTAAGTAGTCTAGAAACAAATGACTTGATTGTAACAGAAACGAATAATTCAACATTTGAAGAAATTGAAATGGAAAGTGGAATCTCTATAACCTATGATTTAGATTTTAATAAAATCATTGGATATACGGTTCCTGGTGAACTAAGTGATGCGTTAAGTGAACAAGAACTAAATATGTTAATATTAAAAGAAGTTGGAAATGTTTTATTAAATCAATCAGAAGAATTTCAAAGAATTCAGAATATTATAAATGGAACTTATGACCAAGAGAATTATCACGAAGAGGATGGCGTAGGAACATTTGAAGAAATTGAAACGGAAAGTGGAATCTCTATAACCTATGATTTAGATTTTAATAAAATCATTGGATATACGGTTCCTGGTGAACTAAGTGATGCGTTAAGTGAACAAGAACTAAACATGTTAATATTAAAAGAAGTTGGAAATGTTTTATTAAATCAATCAGAAGAATTTCAAAGAATTCAGAATATTATAAATGAAGCAAATTCAGAAAAAATACAAGAACAACGTATACAATACCGATATCCGATTACTATTTCAATCGGACCTAGAGCAAGTCGGAATTTCCCTTTAAGGGGCGTGGCAGTTGGAGAAAAAGTTTTTTATAATAGACTTTTAAATAAATATTGATGGCTAAAATCATTGATGTTATCAAATTTCAAAAAATAATCACTTTAGCCTAATCAACATTAAGTTCATATTTTTAGTTAAATATCAACACTCTTCTAAAACAGAGCCTAATTATAATAAGGGGCTAAAAAAACCATTATCTCAAATCAGATTTAATCTGAACTCAGATAATGGTTTTTGTTTTGTTAATTTTCATGTAACAGTTACAGATGTGGATTTTATAGCGTAGTGAGGCAGTGCCAATCTCCGTTTTAGAGGATGTAGATAGGAGGTAGTTTTATAGTGGCGGATGTATTAAGAATAAAAGAAAAAAACAACTGATGGGGATCGGTTGTTCAATGAAAGAGAGTTTAAAAAATAAGGAGTTCTAGGAATAGTAAGTCTTAAACTTACAATGATGTTATTATGGGTTATATTTCTATTTTTATTCAAAAAAAGGGTATTTAAATCTAAATTATCTGTTTTAAAAACTAGAGTGCTTGATGTCACAACAGGCATTTTAATCATCCTAATCATTCCGCTACAAAGAGTAATCCCTCTTCAACTCCACCCTAAAACTCATGGTCTTGTTACTTGCCTTGACTACTGACGTAGTGAGGGCAGTACCAATCCCATGTTTTAGGTCGATGTGTTTAATGAAGGTCATTCACAGTAGCGGGACATCTTTTGGATACAAACGTAAATCGGGATATAATTAAATGGTAGGTAGCGCTATCTCATTAAAAAAACATAATGAATTCGGGGGGAATTAAAGATGCAAGATATTTATGATCGCAAGTTATCTATTTATTTAACAGCTGGTCAAGACGATGAGGGAAAAGACATTGTCAAGGCGAAGTCTTTTTCAAACGTTCGCTTAGACACAACAGATGAAGAGTTATCACAATTTGCCGAGAAGTATGTGGCATTATCATCAGGCACACACACGAAATCGGTCGTGGCTGATTATCGTATGCTTTAATAAACAATAATGATAGGGGGAAAAAATCATGGAAGAAACATACACACTAACTTGTAAATTCAAAGATACTGAAAATAAAACACGATCAATCGAGATTAACAATCCAACAGAAGACTTATCAGATGATAAAATTTTAGACTTCATGAACTATGTGATTGATAGTGAAGTATTAGTCTTAAATGAGCTACAACCTGACTTAAAATACGCCAGTATTGCAGGTGCCTGTTTAACAACGAAACGTGTTGAAGAAATTACATTAGTTTAATATAGGAAAGAGTCATTACATCAGTAGTGGCTCTTTTAATTTTGACTAGGAGAAGATCATCACTCGTGATAATAAAGCTGTGTTAGCCAATCTTGGTGGTAATCAATCGTTTGATAGCAGTGGTTATTGAACATTATTTTTTAAGATTCCCTCAATAACCCATATCAACATTTTTGTCTAACAGAGCCTAATAATTAAATATATAAAAATGTGTCATATGAATAAACATGAGCTTTGAAAACTGAATAGTGTGATATTCGTAAAACATGTTATAATTTAATGAAGGATAAACTATAGGAAATGGAGAAACTGATATGAGTAATTTAAAAATTATTTGGATAAATACTATAGTATTCTTTTTTGGATGGAATGCAATAATGCTTGCAGGTGCAGACTTTCCACCGCCAATTGGATTTATATGGGTGGTACTGTTGATTTCAATGTTAGACTTCATTCAATATAAATATTTACAATATTTTTTACCACAGTTGATTAAAAGAAAACATAATCTATTTGTAAAGAATCTAATCTTCTTTGTAACTGGCGGTATGGCAGTGTCGATTTTAATCTTAGCTACAAGATATAAAATAACTTTAGAAGCAAGTATATATGACATCATAATTTGGATTGCTGTATTTATTATCATAGGAATTATTTATGGGATAGTATTTTGGTTTTTCAACAGTTTCTTACTGAGAGTTTTTAATAAATAGACTTTATTCAAAGGTTAATGAATTTGAAAAAGTGGCACAAAAAGAGTATCGCCAAGCATGGAAGAGAGCGTTTGATTTACTAGAAGAATAATTGAGAATAAAAAAAGGCAGTTAAGTAGCCATTCGTTACCTAACTGCTTTTTTTGTTATTTAAGAACTTTATTAGATATGTTAAACAACTCTTCAATTTCATCTGTTGTATAGGTGGTTTGAGTCCATATCATTTTGTCGTAGTTAAACTGATTGACTAGGTATTGAGCGTTTGGCATGATATTAGAAATCCAAAGATGATCGCCAATTCTATACATCGTTACATCAAATCC
Organism: Turicibacter sp. H121; assembly: GCF_001543345.1. Taxonomy (NCBI): domain Bacteria; kingdom Bacillati; phylum Bacillota; class Erysipelotrichia; order Erysipelotrichales; family Turicibacteraceae; genus Turicibacter; species Turicibacter sp. H121. Next base: position 2,337,572 of record NZ_CP013476.1, read on the forward strand.
ATAATAATTATCTTTTCTTGATTCCAACATCGCTATTCCTCCTAAACAATATGTATCTATGTTTCGGTTTTCAAGAGTGGCACTTACAGGAACTGGTAAGACTTATATGTCGGCATTTGATGTCAGTCAGGTCAAACCTAGAAAGTTATTGTTTGTAGTGCATCGAGAGGAGATTTTACGAAGTGCGAAGGTCACGTTTGAGAAAGTAATGGGGGATTGTAATATATCGATGGGGCTTTATACGGGGAATGTGAAAGAGATAGAGGCGGATTATTTATTTGCAACGGTACAGACGATGTCGCGTTACTATGAGCAGTATCCACGTGATTATTTTGATTATGTCATTATTGATGAAGCACATCATGTTGGTGGCCAGTCCTATCAAAAATTATTAGATTATTTTACACCTAAATTTTTACTGGGAGTGACAGCAACACCAGAACGTTGTGATGATTTTAATATTTTTGATTGTTTTGATGGTCATGTTGCATTAGAGGTTCGTCTTCGTGAAGCACTTGAAGAAAATTTGATTGTTCCTTTTCATTATTTTGGGATCCGTGATATCGAAGGTGTGAATTTAAGTGATGTTAAGTTGGATCAAATTCATGAAATAACAAAGCGACTTAAAGTCAATGAACGGGTTAATTTTATTTTAGAGCAGATGCAATTATTTGGGTATGATGGGGAATATCGTAAGGCAATTGGTTTTTGTGTTAGTGTGGAGCATGCGGAGTATATGACGCAAAAATTTAATGAAGCGGGAGTTGTAAGTGCTTGTTTAACGGGGAATCATTCTCCCGAAGAGCGACAAGTCATAATTCAACGTCTAGAAGATGATCAGGATCCATTAGAAGTGATTTTTACGGTTGATATTTTTAACGAAGGAGTCGATATTCCATCTATTAATTTGGTACTTATGCTTCGTCCGACACAATCGCCAATTATCTTTATCCAACAATTAGGTCGTGGATTACGTAAGCAAGAAAATAAAGAGTTTTTAACTGTTTTAGATTTTATTGGTAATCATCATAAATCATTCTTAACTGCGATTGCACTAAATGGTGATCGTTTTTATGATAAAGATAGTTTGAAAGTAGCCGTATCAACGGGATTCCCTGATATTCCAGGAGACAGTTTTATCATTTTAGATAGTATTTCAAAGGAGCAAATTTTAACACAATTAGAGTCTGAGAATTTTAATTCGATGGCATATTTAAGGGAAACTTACCAAGAATTTAAACGAATGAATCGAGGACAGACGCCGTATATGTTAAGTGATTATTTAAAATATGAAGGGGCACCTGATCCAGTATCGTTCATTAAAAAAGAAAAAACTTATCTTAATTTTGTTGCTAAAGTTGAACAAGATTCATTTCTTTTGTCACTTTTAGGTGCCGATGAATTTGTTAAAGTAGTGCGTGAATGGTCAGGTCAACTTCCTCTAAGGCGACCATATGAGTTCATCTTATTAAATTATTTAATGCGTCATCCTGAAGTGATGCATCTAGATTTAGAGGTGGCTATCAAAGAGGTATTAAAGTATGTCGATGCCGTGTGTGAGGAAAGTGTGTTACATGCCTTACAATGTTTAGGTCAAGTTTATTATGACACAGGTGAAGTTTCTCAGTATTTAAAACTTTTCGAGTGTCTCGGTCAAACGATAGTCGTATTACCGGTGTTTAATCAATTACGTCATGCCCCTCATTTTAAACCTTATTTAGAAGATGTCTTAATGTATGGATTAGTCCGTTACCAAGAGGAATTTGGAACTAATGATTATGGATTACCTTTCTTCAAGTTATATGAATCTTATACGATGAAGGAGGTTGCTAAACTGGCAAACTATGATAAAAAACATAGTGCATTTAGAGGAAGTGGATTGTTAACCTATCAGAATGATTTCTTCTTATTTGTTGATTTACATAAAGAAGAAGACATAAAAGAAAGCATTAATTATCAAGATCAGTTTATTTCAGCAGATAAGTTTCAATGGCAGTCTCCAAATGCTACAACTCAAGATTCAGAACGTGGACAAAAGATTATTCATAATAAAGAGAAGGGAATTAATCTTCACTTATTTGTGCGTAAATTTAAAAAGATTGATGGTGAAGTTCAACCATATATCTATATTGGAAGAGGAAATACCATTCACGCAGAAGGAAATAAGCCTATAACGATTCAAATGGAACTTGAGCATAAAATCCCAGCAGCGTTATATCGAGAATTTAATTATAAAGTATAACAAAAAAGAGTCTAGAACCCTTAGGTTTCAAAGACTCTTTTTGTTATTTCATTAGTTCATGGACAGCAGGAAGATCAGCGGGTGCCCAGTTTAATTTATTGAGTTGAGATTTTGACACCCAGCGTAATTCTGCGTGTTCATTAGCGTTCGGTGTCCCCTGAACTAACTCGCAGAGGACGGTGATTAAGTTGACAAAAATGTGTTCATATTCATGCGTATAATCATTGAATACTTGAAGAGCTTTTATTGTACAGTCTAATTCTTCCTGAATTTCACGAATAACAGCATCTTCGATACTTTCATTAGGCTCAATCTTTCCACCTGGAAACTCCCAATAGTTCGGTAGGCTCATCTTGGGTGAACGAAGCGCACATAACACTTCATCACACTCATTGATGATAATAGCACCAACGACTTTGACTGTTTTTTTCATTTGTATCACCTGTTTATTAATAATAACCATTATATCATAAAAAGCGACGTTGGGAAAAAGATTAACATGTATGGAGTATCTGAATTAGGAGGTTAGTCTCAGTCATGATAGAAAAGAGGGAAAGTAACTTTCTAGTCATCACTTTACGAGCCATTCTTCCATATAATGAACTATATGAATAGTTTGAGACTAAAGGAGAAATCGTATGTTATGGTTTGAAAGATTAAATAAAATTCAAGGATTTGATATTAATGATCCAGCTAATGCAAGACAAAATAGTTATGCTTGGTCAATGGTGGAATTTGGAGATTATATTTATATTGGAACTTGCAGAAATATGTTGATTTCTGCTGCTACTAGTTTTAGTGGTCAATTAAATCAAAATCCTATCATTACAACTGGAATCGATAATAACGCTGAAATTTGGAGATATAAAAAGGATGGAAGCTGTCCATGGCAACGAGTCTTTAAGACTAATTCTTCCGATAATAGTTATGGATTTCGAGCGATGATTACACATCAATCGGATTATTCTTGTGCCATTTATGCCGCAACGATTGGTGAAGAGGTGTATGTCTTTAAAAGTGAGGATGGAGTACACTGGAAAAAATTATACACCCCTGAATTGGTTGGGACAAGCTCGAGAGCTTTTGCCTCTTTGAACGGTAGATTGTATATCGCCACATTGGATGAAGCCATAGGTGGAGGAATGCCATATTTATATTCAAGCCAAGATCCTGAATTTGAACCTTTTGAGTTAGTGATTAACCCTAATAGTCGTTCTTTTATTCCAAGCCAAAATCCAGTTGGTGGAGTTGATAGCTTACAAGTTTTTAATCATAAACTGTATGTAGGGATTGAGACTGAAAGTGGAGCTGAAATCTGGCGTTCGAATGATAGCTATCCAACCATGAATGATTGGACACTAGTTGCTGATAAAGGATTTGGAGATGCAATGAATCGAAATGTGATGTCTACTGGAGTCTTTAAAAATCATCTGTATATTGCTGTGACTAAAGAGTTACCATTAGCTTTATTTGCACCACTCGGCTTTGATTTAATTCGGGTTGATAAAAATGATAACTGGGAAGTTGTTGTAGGAGGGAAGCCATTACTTTCATCCTCTCCTTCGACTGGAAAAAGAAATAAAAGCATTTCGGGATTTAATTCAGGATTTAACAATATCTTTAATGTTTATGGGTGGCAAATTAAAGAATATGAGAATCATTTAATTCTTACCACATATGATGCTTCAACTAATGTACGACTCCTATATGAGGTGTTTCGTAAAAATAAAGAGCAATATATAGAAAATATGGGAATAGAGAATTATACAAAGATTGTTAGAGCATACTCAAAAATTTTATGCTTATTGAATAAATATAATTATCCCAAAGGATTTGATATTTATACATCCACCGATGGTTGTCATTTTACACCAAGAGTTTTAGATGGTCTACATGATCCATATAGTTATGGTGGAAGGACTCTATTGGTTAGTTGTGAAGATGAGTTGTATCTTGGAACAGCAAATCCCTATTGTGGATGTAATGTTTGGAAAGCGCATTATGTCAACTCCAATTGCTACCATTCAAATGGTAACTTAAATACATACTTTAATAATTTGAATCAAATGAATGGTGAATTGCAAAAGGTTTATCCAGAGTTAATAGAAGCACTTGAGAACATGTTTACGTTACGAGCTCAGGCGACGAATCAACAAAGTGAAAATTAGAAGCAATCAATACAGCAAATTTAACTCTAATTAAAAAAGAATATTAGAACGTATATGAAATATAACCTATAGAATAGACACTATCAAACAATGGCTATTCTATAGGTTTTTTGGATAAGACGAATTGTTAATACAAATGCGATACTTTCTGATGAAATAGCTCGCTTCCCTACCAGAGGAGGATACCGCTTCGTGGGTAGGTGACCCATGCAGTTTTCTTCCCTAAACATTTTCGTGGTTGATGAATAATGAGACAGAATGTCTGATTAATCTCTTCATTATTAACTTGTGCTAAGTTTGTCTTCTTCTGCGAGAATTGTTCAAGAAGACCATTGGTATTTTCATTTGTAGTTTGTTGTGCTTCTTTAGTTAATGGACGTGATTGACCATGAACTCCAAAATCAGGTTTAGCATGTCGTATCCAATACATCGTCTTTATTAGATTATCCGCTTTTTTTAGTAATTTTATATGAAATATAGGTAGTGATCAATAGAGAGATGCTTCAACATAATAGAGATTTTTGAAATTCATAAAAACAGTGGTTTTTAGGAAAAAATCTTTTTTCATTGGTCAAAAAGGAGATCTGAAATGAATGAGATGTATGGATCACTAATATCAGTCAATTGATTTTGTAAGAGAACGGGATCATCAGTGACGATTCCATCGACCTGCATGGAAATCATGGATTGCATGCTTGATTCTTTATTGACAGTCCACGCATAGATTTGTTTTCCAGAACGATGAATCTGATCAATTAAAGCATATGAAATAAATGAGGCTTCGATGGAATAATAGTCGACATCCTCAAGATCTTGGTAATCGCCATAAGCTAACGCAGTGATGTAGACGGTTTGAATTTTTGGATTAATCATTTTGACAGCTTGTAAAACACGATAATCCATCGCCCCGATGAGACATTCTTTTTCCATGTTATATGCTTCGATGAGTTCAATGACTTTCCGTGCGACATCAACGGGATGATCTTTTGCTTTAATTTCAATCATCAACGTAATCTGACCTTTACTACGTTGTAGGACTTCTTCAAGCGTTGGAACCGGTTCGCCGTCAAATTCTGAAGAGAACCAGTTTCCCGCTTCAAGTGTTTGAATGTCTGAATAAGTGGCTTCACTGACTTTTCCATTAAAGCCAGTTGTTCGTTTGAGATTGGCATCATGCATTAAGATAATTTCACCATCTTTTGTTTGTTGAACATCAATTTCTGCCATATGGGCGCCACTTAATATGGCGTAGTCTAAGGCGGCTAATGTATTTTCAGGTGCATGAGTAGCTGACGCTCGATGAGCAATGATTTGCATTTCATCAGATAAGTGTTTATTAACATTGTAAAGATTATCTGGACTAATGAGCTCCCCAACTAATAGGCTTAAAATAAGAGTTGTACTTGCTAATAGAATGGGATGTTGGCGCTTTGAAGCATAGCCTGAAGAGAGGTGAGGGATAAAACTATGAGGTGATTGAACATATAATGTGGTTATAAAAGCACAAGTTCCAATTAGGAAGAGACTTGGAGCGATGATGGTTAACATGTTTTTAATCATTAAGGAAGCGTTAAAAAAGACCATCATGGCTTTCGATGATGGAAGTATTACTTTAATGACAAGTGCACAACTGAAAATAAAAAATCCATAAACGGTCATAAAGCCAATCGCGACTAATAATGACCACCTTATTAGTAAGGGGATAAGCTGACGAACGTTCTTTTTTGTCAGTTGAAGGCTTTCCTGACAAGCGGATAAAACAGATGTTTTTTTATAAATAAAAATCGGAAAAGTGAAAATAAAGTGAAGGCATAATAATTCAATGAGGACGATAAAAACGAAATACATCGGATGTAAGGGAGCCCTTTGATAAATGAAGTCAAATAAAAATTCAGTCATCGAGGCACCATCTAAAAAGACAAATTTAAAAACAAAGGCGGATACTGGAATGAAAAAAATTAAAGGAAATAGCAATATAATATTCTTAGGATAAAGGATCGTACAGGATTGTTTAATACTTTGTTCAATTAATCTAAAAATAGAAGGTCTCTGTTGATAAATAGCACATTGAATGAGAATGAAAATGGCCTGAATTTCAAAAAAGAAATAATAGCCTAAACAAAGAATCATTGAAAAACCTAGAATAAGGGTAGAGGGGGAAAAGATAAAGTGATAGATGATGCTAGGACTTAAATAAGTTAAATCGGCTTGTTGCATCATTGAGGTTAAAATTGAAAAAAACATAGGGATAATGACGACTAAAGCAAAGAATTTATGAATAAGTTCAAATAATAAGAGGGTCAGCCAATTCCATTTTATATAGTATAATGTTTGTTTAATCAGATGAAGCATTCTCTTGTCCTCCCTATCCGCCGTAATGCTTAATCATATGCAGAAGATTTAATTAATTTGCTTCATGATGAAAAGATTTAATCAAAGACATAATGAAAGTGAGTGGTCTTTGATTTGTCATAACGAGTTCTTGAGGGGATTGACCTATCTTTTAGACAGAACAGAGTAAAATTAACTTACTTGAAATTTTTAGAGTAAAACTAGCTTGAAAGAGGAAGTTAGAAAGTTCAATCATTGTTTACTAATTGACTAAATATTAGAGGTTATAGTTTATAGTATGACCCTATATGTGTTGAATCATGAGATAATATTAGATAATGTGTTATAAAATTAGGCAGTAAGGGATAAAAATAAAGAGTAAAGTTTAGTCATTCTTAATCTATAATAGATGAAATAGACTTTGAGTTTAGATGTAGTTCTTGTATAATAGAAATTATAACAAATAAGTGAGGTTAAATATGAGAAAACGTTATTATACTAATTTTGAATTTTACTATGATGAAAATACGATGGACATTCCGCAGCATATTCTAGAAAGTGAACAATTATCAGATGCAGCTAAAAATATTTATATTTACTTCATCTATTTAATCACTGAAAATGTAGAAGATGTTTTAGATGCACTCAGCCGAATTGATGAGGCGAAAAAGGATTTAGAGCCAGGACTTGAGGAACTTTTAGCTTGTGGATTAATTAAAAATGAGATTAAAACGAATGAAGCAGGCGAAGAAGAAGTACACTATATTGTTACAAAAGAGATGAATGAGTAAGCGTTAAGCTTACTTTTTTTATAAGGAAGAAGTGAAACGGAATTAGGAATCGTTATTATTGAAGGGGTATTATCTTTTTCTTCACCATTTATTTTGCCTATTTTACCGGTCTACTTAAGTCTATTATCAAATAGCACCAATGAAAATGAAACTAAGACAAGTTTTTTTATTCTGCCGTTAGTTTCCGTTTAAGCTGTTTTAGAACTTTAAGTTTAACGTAGCAAATGAAAGAGGTTATTTATTTCGAGATAGTAGCAATTGCTCTCATTTTTCATAAAATAAGATGAAAAGTTAGGAGTGATAGAATGAATTATTCAAATATTCGAATCGTCAATCAACCTTTCAATCCAGCTCTTGGGTGGACAACTATCAATCAAGGACCAAATAGTATTCAAATTCCATCAAGACCCCCATTTTATGGGCCTAGCATAGGAAATAATATGCCATCAAGTGGAGGTTCGCAGCCTTCTGGTAGTCAAATGATGCCAACAACGCCAGCTCCAAATTTTACGCCTCAAAAAAATCAAAATCAATTTAGTACCTTTGCAATTGATGCAGGTAGTATTAGCGGCTGCTTATATCGATGGGTATATATTTGGCCATCACGTTCAAATCAAGGATTTTGGCTTTATTTAACGTATGTAGGTCGCAGAAGTATTGCTGGTTTTAGAGCATCAGGATGGGGATTTAGTTATTATGGAATGGATGTTAATCAAATTGATTCGTTCCAGTGCTATTAAGATAGAATCTTTCTAACCATTCGGTTAGGAAGGTTTTTTAATAGTAAAATATTGAAAAATTAAAAGAGTTGGTGCAACAAAGACGTTAATAAGAGCAAAGCATTTAAAAAGAGGTGACATCGTTGCAATGGTCAGTTGACCATAGCGAGATGCTGGTGATGAGGGTATTTATTGAGGTATCTTCAAGGAAAAATATTGGAATAATTTATATTAAATATCATTGAAATGCGGTATACGTTAGCGCAGTCAGGATTAGTGGATAAAATTCGACAAAACTAGGCGTTATAACGCTCTCATCTTATGGGGAATAGAGTTTTATAAAATTGTGTACGTTTTCACATAGTTTCATTGAGTTTTTTTTCACAAAGTTATTGTTCAAAAATTCACAACATGCTATAATGAAGACATCAAGGAAAATATGAATAAAAAACATGAGAGGGGTTTTCTAGCATGAGAACTGAGAAAGAATTTATCAACTATATTAATGAATGTCCAACAAACGTTAAAATCCGAGGAAACCGACAAAGTATCATCTTATCTTGTGAAGATACTGAGGTAAAATTCCCAGTGGTTGATCATATTTATACACGTTTTGTGTGCTCATTATCACATGCAGAAATATTATCAATGGGACGATTAGAAGAAATTACGATAGAAGGATTAGAGGCATTAGCGATGGCAGCTATGAATCGAAAAGCATCAAGCTTTGACTTAGCATTCCAAGCTTAAGTAAAATAAAAAAATAGTAAAAATAGAGCGAATCAAGCTCTGTTTTTTTGATTGATTCGTATTAATGGTATATCCATTTTAAGGAAAACAAGGGTAGTGGATGAGAATAAAAACGTTTTATTTAACTGTAAAAATGAAAAAAGTCGAAAAAAAGACTTTACAATTCGAAATTTATTAGCTAAGATGAATACAAATATTCGCGTTGAAGAAGAATAGTAGAGATTACCCTTTTTTGTAGAGAGAGAATGGTTGGTGAAAATTCTCAAAAAGGAATCTTGAACCAGCCTTGGAGCTCTGTACCGAAAGATTGAGTAAGCTATTGATCTCGTTATCGATTTTAAAGATATGATGATAGAGCCATGGACTATGATCATAATTAGGGTGGTACCGCCGTTTTTGGCCCCTTACTTGGGGAGCAAAGCGGCGTTTTTTTTTGTATACAGGAAACGCCGAGATGCCCCTTAAACTAGATGAAAGATAAGGATGAACCTTATCTACGAACTTAATTTAGATTTTAGGGAGTGACGTAACATGAGTAAGAAATTTGTTCAAGCCATTACTGCGATTGATGAAGATTTTGCGCAGTGGTATACCGATGTTGTAAAGAAAGCGGAATTAGTTGATTATTCGAGTGTAAAAGGGTGTATGATTGTCCGTCCATATGGATATGCCATTTGGGAAAACATTCAAAGCTATTTAGATAAAAAATTTAAAGAAACAGGGCATGAAAATGTTTATATGCCAATGTTAATTCCAGAATCACTATTACAACGTGAAAAAGATCATGTCGAAGGATTTGCACCGGAAGTAGCCTGGGTGACACATGGTGGAAATGAGAAGTTAGCAGAACGATTAGTCGTTCGTCCAACGTCAGAAACTTTATTCTGTGATCATTATTCAAAAATTGTTCAAAGTTATAATGATTTACCCAAAAAATATAATCAATGGTGTTCGGTTGTTCGCTGGGAAAAAACAACGCGCCCATTCTTACGTACCACTGAATTCTTATGGCAAGAAGGTCACACCGTTCATGCGACGGCTGAAGAAGCTCAAGAAGAAACCTTGTTAATGTTAGATACTTATGCCAAAATGTGTGAAGAATTCTTAGCCATTCCAGTGATTAAAGGGCAAAAAACAGAAAAAGAAAAATTTTCTGGAGCCATTCAACGTATACGATTGAAAGCTTAATGCACGATGGAAAAGCATTACAAAGTGGAACATCACATAATTTTGGAACCGGATTTGCTAAAGCCTTTGATATTAAATTTGCAGATAAAGATTCTGAAATGAAATATGCACATCAAACATCATGGGGAGTGACAACGCGTTTAATCGGTGCGATTATCATGGTACATGGAGATAGTTCAGGTCTTGTTTTACCACCTAAAGTAGCGCCAACACAAGTCGTTATTATTCCAATTGCCGCACACAAAGAAGGAGTGATTGAAAAAGCGAATGAATTACAAGCACGCTTAGCAACTGTCGCTCGTGTCAAATGTGATACATCTGATAAAACACCAGGATGGAAGTTTAGTGAATATGAAATGAAAGGAATTCCTGTTCGTGTAGAAATCGGGCCAAAAGATATTGAAAATCATCAAGCAGTCTTAGTTCGTCGTGATACACGTGAGAAAATCGTCGTATCACTCGATGAATTAGAAATAAAAGTTGCAGAATTACTAGAAGATATCCAACGTCATTTATATGCAAAAGCTTTAGCGAAGCGTGAAGCGATGACATATACAGCGAAGACGATGGATGAATTAAAAGAAAATGCACAGAATCGTCCAGGTTTCACAAAGGCTATGTGGTGTATGAATCAAGCTTGTGAAGATAAAATTAAAGAAGAAGTTGGATTTACATCACGCTGTATGCCATTTGTCCAAGAAGAAATTTCACAAACGTGCGTCTGCTGTGGAAAAAAAGCGAAGACGATGGTTTACTGGGCCAAAGCTTACTAATGATTCTATTTTTAAAAGCCAAGCTATCGATATTTAAACATTGAACAAGTGAGAAAATAACAAGAAAATCAAAGCGGGAAAAATTAATCAATATATAAGAAGCAGTAAAGTTTTTACGATGGAAAACTCTTTATTGCTTCTATCGTTATCTGATGTTTCTAACATTTTGAAACTTTAACTTTGACGCCAATCATATAAATGATTTATTAATTTTATATAGTTTAAAATTTTATGCATATTTTAACAACTTGCTTCTTATAATGTGATATCAAACCATTAAAGGAGCTAATAATCATGAAAAAATTTGAATACCGATTAGAGGAATTACATATTGATATTAAATCAGCTTTAAATCCAGCATATACTGAGCTTCATGATCAGCTTGAAGAAAAATTAAATGAACTTGGAAAAGAAGGATGGCGTCTTTGTGGTGTCAATGGTTGCTTATATTATTTTGCACGGGAACTTTAGTCCTATATAATAAGGATAACAAACATAGAAATTAAGGGGAAAAATTAATTTAGCTTTATTTAGAAGAAGTATTAAGTGTGTCTCACTTGTTACTATCCTTTAAATAAAGCTTTTTTTTTATGAGTCTTCACCAGAAATGGTGCTTGACTAAATAAATGCTTATATTTACCTATAAAAAAAACATCTAAAATCTTGTACTTTAGTAAGTGCGACCAAATCAAAGTTAGGAGATTTTAGATGCACTTACATCATATCAATGATTTAATTCAATTACAAGATGTTACAGTCAGTAACTATTATATTTCAGAAGATCATGTTTTATTTTTAAGCCTGTGTCCAACAAAGAGTAAACAACCTTGTCCTTGTTGCCGTACTCAAGCATTTGTTATTTGTAAAGGTAGCCGTCAAAAACTACGTCAAGTTAGACATTTACGTTGTTTCAATCGTGAAACCATTTTATTGATTCCGATGAAGCGGCTTTTCTGTAAACAGTGTGAAGTTTCTTTTACCTATCAATATGCATTTTTGGCAGGGAAAACTCGTTATACAAACGATTATAAACGTGAACTTTCTAAACCGTTAGTCGGTACCACTGTTAAACAATTAACAGATACGTTTAAGGTCCCTTACTCAACTGGTGAACGCTTCATTAAGCAACATCTTGCTCATTTAATTCCGTCTATTCAAAGAAAAGTGATCGCTGCTGCTCAAGGATCAACTCGGCTCATATTAGGCATTGATGATTTTGCGATTCGAAAAGGTCATACTTATAATACAGGATTTCATGACCTAAGAAATGGTAACCTGTTAACATTAGTCATGGGAAGAACTTATCAAACGTTAATTCAAAATCAAGCCTTAATGAAGCAACTCAAAGAGTTGAAACCCTACGCTGTTGTGATGGATTTAGCACGTTCTTATCACAAATTTGTCGCTGAAGTTTTTCCTGATGCTATCCGAATTGCTGACCGATTTCATGTGAATCGTTATCTAACAGATGCCTTACAGGCTGTGAGAAGACGGATTAGTTTATCGCTAACACCGGAAAGTCGTAAATATCTGAAACGAAATAAAAACCTTATCGGTAAACGATATGATTCTTTGAGCGAGAAAGAAGAACGAAAATTAGGAAAACTTCTAAACTATTCAAAAGAACTGACGGAAGTGTATGCCATTAAAGAATCACTGATTAATTGGTATGAATTAAGTGATGAAACAAATTCTTATAGACGTTTAATTCAATGGATCGCTCGAGCTAAAGCCCTAAATATTCCTGAATTAACTGAAGCGCTTAAACCTTTTGAAAATTGGACAGAAGAAATTTCTAATTACCATAAGTGTCGTTACACAAATGGTTCAGTAGAAGGACGAAATAATAAAATTAAAACATTAATTCGAAGAAGTTATTTTCTTCCGAATCGAATGATCTATGAGAATAGAATCTTCTTAGAATGTAATGAACGATTTTTTATAGATGAATTAAGTGTCAAGAACCAATTTGAGCCTGTCAAGTTAAGTGTGTAAACTATTTTTAAAATTTATAGGTAGGGTGTTAAACGATCTGGATATAAGATTAATAATTGATTTAATATTTGACTCCAGTTTGAGATTTGACGTTGCCACTTCTTAGTGAATTCCATGGTTTGTAGATAGATTAATTTCATCACAGATGTTTCATTTGGGAAAGCTCCTTTATTTTTCAGAACTTTTCTTAATTGACTATTATAGCTCTCAATAGCGTTTGTTGTATAAATCATTTTTCGTATTTCTTTCGGAAAATGAAAGAGTTGATAAACTTCTTCGATGTTATTTTCCCAAACCCTAACTGCTAAAGGTATCAGTGGATTCCATTTATCCTTAAAGGTCTTAAAGGCTTGTTCTGCTGCCGGTTGATTGATGGCTTGATAGATTTGTTTCAAGTCATAACAGAATGATTTTCTATCTTGATAAGAAACAAATTTTGTTGATTGACGGATTAAATGAACTAAACAACGTTGAACTAAGGCATGAGGAAAAACAGCTTGAATGGCTTGTTTAAAACCACTTAAACCATCGACACAAGCGATACAAATATCTTGCACTCCACGCGCTTTTAGTTCATCTAACAAACTCATCCAATAAGAGGCGCTCTCTGCTTCACCAATAGAGAGACTTAAGATGTCTTTACGGCCCTCCAAAGATACTCCTATGATGCAGTAAACAGCCTTATTCGAAGCACTTATTCCATCACGCACTTTGACATGAAGAGCATCTAAGTAGATGATAGGATACACCGCATCCAAAGGTCTCTGTTGCCACTCCTGAATGAGTGGGATGACTTTATCAGTCACAGCGGAAATGGTTTCATGAGAGGTTTCGAATCCATAAATTTCTTCTAACGTTTTAGAGATATCACGTGTCGATAATCCCTTAGCATAAAGAGATAGAATCTTATCTTCAATTCCAATCACATTCGTTTGACGCTTAGGAACAATTTGAGGTTGAAATGACCCCTCACGATCTCTTGGAGCCTGCACTGTTGTTTCTCCGAGTCGTGTCTGAATCGTTTTGGGTTTACGTCCATTTCTTGCATTTGAAGTTGATTTATTACGAAAATCATATCGACTGTAACCTAAGTGTTGGTCTAATTCTGCTTCAAGTGCTTGTTCGATAAAGCTACCAAACATATCTAATAAGGCAGCTTCAATATCACCAGCAGATTTAATTTCATATTCATCTTGAATGAGGTTAAATAATTGATTCATTGCAGCTTTTCTTGTCATAAATGATAAACTCCTTCGAAATTAGTTAACTTATTATGGTAACTATTCTAAGAGTTTACACACTTTATCTTACAACCTCACCAATTTTGGTGTTGAGCCTTTTTTATAATAATTAAACATCTGGTGATTAGAATAAAATAGATTCAATGAGTCAATGAAAGATGAAAATGAAGGTTTTAAAAAGAAAAATGAATGAAAATGAGTGATCTCATAGTAATTTATGTAGCTATAATCTATTTAGATTGTTATCGTGATTGGTTTTGAATGAAAATGAATGAATTTGATTGAAAAGGATTGACTTTTGTAAACGCTTTTCTTATAATAAAATTGTAATTAAGTTAAAACATTCAAAAAAATAAGTTTAGTTAATAATATCAGTAATAATTGGATAAGTTATGAGATGAGGTGAAAAAGTGATTACGGAAGAACGACATCAATTGATTGTATCTGAATTAAAGCAAAAAGGATCAGTAAGAGTCGCAGATCTTGTTGAAAAATTTAATATCTCTGAATCCACGATTCGTCGTGATTTAGTTCAATTAGAGGCATTAAATTACTTGAAACGTGTACATGGTGGTGCAGTACCTGTTCAGAATAAGTTTGTTGAGAAAAGCTTTAATGATAAATCACATCAATTTGTTGCACAGAAGGATCTGATTGCCCAGTATGCTGCTTCATTAGTCGACGAAGGAGATAGTATTTATCTTGATTCTGGAACAACGACTTACGAGATGATTAAATATTTGAAAGGGAAAGAAATTGTTGTGGTGACCAATGGGTTATCACGTGTTGAATCGCTAATTGAATACAATATTCCTTGTTTCGTCCTTGGTGGAAAAGTGAAGCAAAAAACAAAAGCGGTTGTTGGCTATGAAGCTATTTCGGCCCTTCATCGTTACCGTTTTGATAAATGTTTTATGGGAAGTAATGGGGTTCATTCGTTACATGGATTTACAACCCCTGACCCAGAAGAAGCAATGATTAAGGAAAATGCGATTAAAGCTTCAAATGACATCTTTATCTTAGTAGACGATAGTAAGTTTGGAGAGGTCAGTTTTACAAGGTTTGCAGAAATAGGTGAGGCAACCATCATTACAAATAGTGACGATGATTTGACTCAATATCAAGATAAAACAACAGTGAAGGTAGTGAGAAAATGATTTATACAGTAACACTAAATCCTTCCATTGATTATGTCGTAAACATGGATCAATTAACGGAAGGTGCAGTCAATCGAGTAAACACAGAACATTTTTATGCAGGTGGAAAAGGAATTAATGTTTCGCAAATTTTAAATCAACATGAGATTGATAATATAGCACTTGGTTTTATTAGTGGATTTACAGGTGATTTTATAAAAGGTAGTCTTCAAGAAAAAGGGATTAAAACAGACTTTATTCAGTTAAAAGAAGGATATTCACGTATCAATATGAAAGTGAAGACATTATCTGATGAGACGGAAATCAATGGATCAGGACCAAAGATTTCAAATGAGGAAATTGAAAAACTATATCAAAAGCTAGATGGTTTAACTTCTGAAGACACGCTAGTGCTAGCTGGGAGTATTCCTGTTTCATTACCAGATGATTTTTATGAACAAATCATGAAATATGTAGCACCAAAACAAGTGAA
Source organism: Turicibacter sp. H121 (assembly GCF_001543345.1). Lineage (NCBI taxonomy): Bacteria > Bacillati > Bacillota > Erysipelotrichia > Erysipelotrichales > Turicibacteraceae > Turicibacter > Turicibacter sp. H121. The sequence continues at coordinate 2,353,399 of NZ_CP013476.1, forward strand.
GGTTATTGTTGATGCGACGAAAAACTTATTATTAAATGTATTAAAGTATCAACCATTCTTAATTAAACCGAATCATCATGAAATTGCCGAAATGTTTAATGTAACCATTTCTAGTACAGAAGATTTGTTACATTACGGAAATCAGCTAAAAGAGATGGGAGCACAAAATGTTTTAATCTCAATGGGGGGAGATGGTGCGATTTTAATTTCAGAAACTGGAGAGATTTATCGTAGTAATGTTCCAAAAGGAACAGTTAAAAATTCGGTTGGTGCGGGTGATTCAATGGTAGCTGGATTTATTGCAGGTTACCAAAAAGATGCTAGTTACGAAGAGGCATTACGATTAGGGGCTGCGAGTGGAAGTGCAACAGCTTTTTCAAGTGATGTGGCAACTAGAGGGGATATTGATGAATTGGTATCACAAATTAATGTAACTAAATTATAAAGTGGAGGTTAAATGATGAGGATTAAAGACTTATTAAGTAAACAGTCAATCAACCTAGATTTGAAAGCAACTAGTAAAATAGCTGCCATTGATGAATTAGTTGATTTAGTTAATGAGAGTGGAAACTTAAGTGATAAGGAAGCGTATAAAAAAGGAATTATTGCTCGTGAAGAGCAAAGTACAACGGGAATTGGCGAGGGAATCGCTATTCCACACGCCAAAACGAAAGCGGTTAAAAAAGCTTGTTTAGGAGCAGCTGTCAGTAAATCAGGGGTGGACTATGAATCATTTGATGGAAGTTTAGCTCATTTATTCTTCATGATTGCGGCTCCAGACGGAGCGAATAATACACACTTAGAAGTATTATCTCATTTATCAACGATTTTAATGGATGAAGATTTCCGTAAAAATTTAATGAATGCCAAATCAGTAGATGAGTTCTTATCATTAATTGATGCAAAAGAAACAGAGGCTTTCCCTGAAGAAACGGAAGAGCAAAAAGATGATTTCTATGAAACTCCAAAACGTGGAGATGCTCAATATCCTCGTGTTTTAGCGGTCACAGCTTGTCCAACAGGGATTGCCCATACCTTCATGGCGGCAGAAGCATTAAATAAAAAAGGTGCTGAGATGGGAATCTCAATTAAAGTTGAAACAAATGGATCAGCAGGAGCTAAAAATGTTTTAACAAAAGAAGAGATTGAACATTGTGATGCGATTATCGTGGCAGCTGATAAAAAGGTTGAAATGGCACGTTTCAATGGTAAAAAAGTTATTCAAACAAAAGTAGCAGATGGAATTCATAAATCAGAGGAGTTAATTACTCGTGCTATTAATGGAGATGCTCCCATTTATCATAATGCAGAAGGTTCTAGTGACGTTGAAGAGATATCAAACGAAAGTTTAGGACGTCAATTATATAAACACTTGATGAATGGTGTTTCAAATATGCTCCCATTCGTTGTAGCAGGGGGGATTTTAATTGCCCTCGCTTTCTTATTCGATGATCGCACGATTAATCCAGCGAACTTTGGATCAAATACCCCATTTGCAGCATTCTTTAAAACAGTCGGAGATGCAGCGTTTGGTTTCTTATTACCAGTTTTAGCAGGATTTATTGCTGTAAGTATTGGTGATCGTCCAGCAATGGTTGTTGGATTTGTTGGAGGATTATTAGCTAGTACAGGTGGAGCAGGCTTCTTAGGGGCTTTACTTGCTGGGTTTATTGCTGGATATTTAGTATTAGGTTTACGTAAAGTCTTCTCATTCTTACCACAATCACTGGAAGGAATTAAACCAGTATTATTGTATCCGTTATTTGGGACACTGTTAATTGGTGTCATTATGACATTTATTATTAATCCACCAGTTGCTTTCGTTAATAATGCGTTAACAGGATTCTTAAATAGTTTAGGAACAAGTTCAGCAGTTATTTTAGGGATTGTAGTAGCGGGTATGATGGCAATCGATATGGGAGGACCATTTAATAAAGCCGCTTATGTCTTTGGGATTGCTTCATTAGAGTCAGGAAATGAAGCGGTTATGGCAGCGGTTATGGCCGGAGGGATGGTACCACCACTTGCCATTGCTTTAGCGACAACATTCTTCGGAAATCGATTTACAAAACAAGAACGTGACTCAGGAAAAGTTAACTATATCATGGGATTATCATTCATTACTGAGGGGGCGATTCCATTTGCAGCCGCAGATCCATTAAAAGTGATTCCTTCATGTGTCATTGGTTCAGCTGTTGCAGGGGCATTAACGATGATTTTTGGTTGTACGTTACCAGCTCCACACGGTGGAATCTTTGTTTTACCAGTAATTGGAAACTGGTTCATGTATTTAGTAGCTATTTTAGTTGGCTCAATTGTTGGAGCGGTGATTCTAGGATTCTTAAAACGTTCAAAAAATGAAGCATAGCTAGCGCTAAAAAGCTTGAGATCAATGTGTCTCAAGCTTTTTATTATGACATAATAAAAAGCTATCGTCATAGATAGCTCTTAAGGTTAATGATTATTAGCAATCTTTTAATTGTCCATTGGCAATTAAGAATTCTTTAAATAATGGAAGTTTAACGATTAATTCATCACAAAATTGACGCCATTCAGGTAAACGATGATTATGGCGTTGTGACCAGATGTTCATTAATTGTAGATAATTCGTTGAAATACGTCCCGTCATTTTTAAGCCAGCAGGTGTTGAGTATAGAAGTTTTAAATAATCTTCTTTTGATTTTGTTTCGTTATAAACTTGTTGAAGTTCTTTTAAACGCTCAATAATGACTGAGTCCGTATATTCATTAAACGCTGCTTCTAAATCAAATTTACTAATACGATGCATTGTACTCATCCCTGTAATGATATCCGCAAAGTGATAACGCTGAAATTCAATCCAAGCTTTATTTGTAAAAGTAATGTCCATATTAACAACAATTCCTTTAGCAAATGAACAGTGTCCACTATTTAGAGGAGCTTTTAATAATTTTAATGCGCGCGCATAGTGACGATTTTCACCATTAATCTCTTCCTTTAAAAGGCTTGCTTGTTCAATACAGTGTTGTTCATCATATTCTTCGATCATTGCATAACCACTTGAAATAAGAGTCTCTTCTAAATCATAGACACGAAAATTTGTTATAACATTCATTACGTTTCTCTCCTCTTTTTTTGTAAAATGATATATCATTTTCTTGAATTCAGTCATTTAAGAACGAATAATCTCGAACTAAATGATAACTTGAAACCTTAAGTTAAGCAAGATGAAATAGTTTACAATTTAGATTATTTTCTTGAGTTTAAAATAAAAGATTTCAAATGTGAAAAGAAAGGTAAAGGAAGTGATTGAAAAATGAAAGTGTTGTTAAAAATGTCGAACTTTTTTAATAGAGTTGCATAAACTAATAGAAAAGGAAAGGAGGAGATCAACATGAGTCAAATGATTCCTAAAATTATTCATCAAATATGGATTGGCGATTCAGAAATTCCTAAACAATGCTTACAGTATATCGATTCATGGAAAAAACATCATTCAGATTGGGAGTATCGATTATGGACTGATGAAAATATGATTAAACTCCAGAATCAAGAGCTTTATGATTCAACGACAAACATTCGACAAAAAGCGGATATCGCGCGATATGAATTACTATATCGTTTTGGAGGAGTTTATGTGGATATTGATATGGAATGTTTCAAAAACATTGAGCCATTGTTAGATGGGGTTGAATTTTTTGTCGGTACTGAAGATGATTTTTATTTTTCAAATGAATTGATGGGCTGTGTTCCTTATCATGAGCTCATGTGTGAATTAGTTGAAGGAATACCTGCTTCTATAAAGTCTGATTATAATTTGACGATTGATGAGCAGAGTGGACCAATTTATATTACGAAATATTTGTTATGGATGCCTCAAGTTACAGTTGTTGAACAGGAAATTTTTTTTCCAGAACAAAATTGCCAAGCTAATCTTAAAAAAAGTTATGCCGCTCATCGGGCTAAATTATTAGCCTCTCTTTAGGGGGAGTTAGACATCCTTTAAGTGTTAGTCAATTCTCTTGATTCCATCTCATAAATTTGATATTCTTCTTTAAAGATTAATATTTGAAAGGATATCAATAATATGAGAAAACATTATGGGGTTTTAGCAACTCTTTTATCAGCTTTTATATTTGGATTTACCCCCATCTTAGCAAAGTGGACTTATGTAGGAGGAAGCAACGCCATTAGCCTGACATTTTATCGCTCATTTATGGCGCTTCCTGTCTTGTATATTATTCTAAACAGTCGAGGAGTTTCATTAAAGATTACCAAAAAAGAAGTCATGCATTTATTAATGGTGGGTGGTTTAGGACAAGCTTTAACAACGTTAACATTGTATGCATCGTATGATTATTTATCAGTTGGAATGGCAACGACGTTACATTTTATCTATCCTATTTTTGTGGTACTGGTAGGTGTTTTATACTATCATGAGTCATGGTCACCTGCCAAAATTATTGCTATTGGTTTAGCGATTTTTGGGATGTTGACTTTTATTGATCAAACAGGGGATATTAGTTTCATAGGCGTTTTCTTAGCATTTTTATCAGGCGTAACCTATGCTTTTTATATCTTATATATTGATAAGAGTGGCTTAAAACAGATGGATCCATTTAAATTGACCTTTTATTTAAGTCTAGTGGTGTCCATCTGTGTCTTTATTTATGGAATTTCGACACAAACCTTGGCATTCTCATTAACACCATGGTCTTGGTTTTTGACACTTATGATAGCATTACTTGTAACAGTAGGTGCTGTAGCTTTACTTCAAATTGGCATTCGATTAATCGGAAGTACAAAGGCCTCTATTTTATGTTTAGCTGAACCGATTACAAGTGTTGTTTGTGGAGTAGTATTATTAAATGAACAACTTTCAATCATGAAACTGATTGGTTGTGCATTTATTTTGCTATCGTCCTATTCGATTACAAAAGATAAATAAAAATATCTCACAAGTGTGAGATGTTTTTTTTATGCATGACAGAGATAGACAAGTTCCTTCTTTTTCACATGGTAAAATAAGAGAATATGAAGGGGGAAGCATGATGAAAAATCCTAAATCATTTACAACATTTTTGGAAGGATTTAATTTGGGGGCTATTTTAGCATTAATTTCACTAGGTGGAGCCTTGTTAAATAGTCAGACCATTCAGATATATAGTTTGATCCTAATTTTAATCGTAACGAATGGTATCGTTGTTGGAGTGGTTCGGCAGTATTTATTAATTCAATTGACTTTAACAAAAAACATGACTCGGTCATTTAAACAATCGAAAAATCAAGTTCCAGGCCGATTATTAGAGATGAGAAATTATAAACTTGCAGATACATTAAAGTTATTGGTCGGAATTAGTGCTAGGTTACGGATGAATATGTGTGGTGTTGTAGTTTTAATGTTGCTACTCCTGTTAACATTATTTTTACCAACCATTTATACCTATCGATTGGCCTCAGACATGATGATGTTTAGCTTGATATGGAGTTTTATATTTATCATTTATACGTTTAAAATTATTGGAGAGATTAATCACAATTATCATTATCTACAAAATCAAATTACTTATTTATTAGAGATACATCAATTTAATCGAGCAGAGATGAGACAAAAGCAAAGTTAATGGACTATCTATTGGGTTAGATGGTCTTTTTTATTGTTAGTGATTAATAAAGTGCATATACTATTAATAAATCATTCACTTTTAGTGGAGGAAATGACTTAGGGATTGAAAGAGTTTTGAATAGAGGAGAGTGAATTCATGTTCGAGGGGATAAGGGGGGAGTAGCATTGAGAAGCGAATTTTCAAAAGTCACAATTTTTCGCGCCATTATAGGATGTGGAATCATCCAAGTTTTGATGGCGATGATGAGTCAATGGATGAGTGCAAGTGCCGTGATAGAATTATCTTGGGGAGTGGAAGCCATTTGTTATTTTATGATGAGTGCTTATATCATTTGGCAGTCAACTTATCGTTTGAAAACTTTTAAAAAAGATATAGAAGGGTTGCAAAATAAAGAGTTACTTTTGTGTGTTTTACTCGTTTTTATGACTCAATATTTTATGTCAGTAGGAGGTTATCAAGTTGTTTTAAGTATCCTTTTTTATACGAACGAGAGGTTAGCGATTCAAGTTTATGAAGAACCTTTACTTCGCTTTAGTAGCCAGCAAGATTTATTATTTGCGTGTATCACTGTCTCGATTTTAGTACCCATCTTTGAAGAGTTTCTATTTCGTGGAGTGATTCTGTCCCGATTCATGAATTGGTTTTCAATGATAGGAGCGTTAGCCATCATGGCGCTTTGTTTTGGTTTTCTTCATGGGGTTGATTTCATCGGAGCAACTATATTTGGATTTTTATGTGGAATGCTATATCTCAAATTCGAAAATATTTGGGCTCCTATTTTAGTTCATCTTTTAAACAATGCGTTAACTTGCTTATCCTTTTCGTTAAGGCAAGAGGTTCATCCATCATTAGCCGCCTTGACTCAAAGTTATATTGATCATCAGTTTAAAGAGGGATTAGTATTGTTAAGCGTAGGAATGATATTGTTATTTTTCACCATAAAACGATTGAATTTAGTACGTCCCGAATAGAGACGTTTTTTGTTGGGGAGAATAGAAGCAGTTAATCGATTAAAAAGGGTGATAGTTGTGAATGAAAAACAATCAGTGATTCAATCAATTAAAAAATACATGGTTCCACTATTTCGTTGGATCGGATTGAGTTTATTTATGGGAATTCCAGTGGGAATTATCGTTGGTTTTTTTAAACAGGTGTTAAGTTTAGCTAATCAATATCGTGCTGATCATCCATGGTTAATTTATGGACTCCCTTTCGCAGGATATTGATTAGTTATTTATATGTCAAAGTAGGCCGAAATGCATATACAGGAGAAAATTTATTAAAGTCTGAAGTGATGCAAGCCTCAAAAGATATTCCTATTTATATGGTTCCTCTTGTCTTTTTTGGTTCCCTTTTAACGACTTTTTTTGGAGGATCGGCTGGAAAAGAAGCAGCGGGGATTGCGATGGGAGGGACACTAGCCGATGCCATTGCTCATCGTTTTAAATTAAGTGAGGAGGAACAACGAACACTCGTCGTGATAGGTGTTGGAAGTGGATTCGGCGTATTATACGATGTACCGCTAGCAGGAGCCATTTTAGGCATGGAATTAGTGCTGAAAAGGAAATTTCATTATGAAGCGTTGGTTCCTGCTTTTGTAAGTAGCGTTGTCGCGAATAAAGTGGCATATCTTTTAGGAGATCAAGCAATTGTTTATCCAGCATTGGACTTAGGTGGTTTTTCATTGCTATTAATTGTGAAGTTAATCGGTTTAGGAATTTTGTTTGGATTTGTTTCCATTTTATTTAATATCGCACTAGATACAGCACCTAAAGTTTATAGTCGACTAATCAAAAATCCAGTCGTTAAAGGGATTGTAGGGGGATGTTTAACGATTGTGTTATTTTGGATTGCAGGGGATAATTATAATGGCTTAGGCCAATCTTTTATTGCAAAGTCGTTTGAAGAATCTGTGAGTTTGATGGAATGGATTTGGAAAATTATCTTTACGGCTGTAGCATTAGGTTCAGTCTTTCAAGGTGGGCGTGGAAATCCAACCTTTTTTGTGGGAGCGACCTTTGGGAGTGCCATCGCTCCTTACTTTAATCTCAGTATTCCCTCTGTTGCCGCGTTAGGGATGATCGGTGTATTTTGTGGAGCTGCTAGTTTACCCTTAACCGGAATAGTTATGGCAATCGAGTACTTTGGTGCGAATGAAGTGATGGCCATTATTCTTGTCATGACCATCACTTATATGATTTCCGGGTTTTATGACCTTTTTAGTACTAACAAACTTGCGAAAGGAAAAAAGGAACTATTTGAAGCACAAATTAAATCATAAATGAAAAAAGATAGGTATCCCTATCTTTTTTAGTTGGCTTTTAACGTTAGACCGACCGGACAGTGATCAGAACCTAAAATTTCAGGATAAATACAAGCATCTGCTAAGCGATCGGTTAACTTGGCTGATGCAATAAAGTAGTCAATACGCCATCCAACATTTTTAGCACGAGCATTCGCACGGTATGACCACCATGAATAACATTCTTCTTTTGTTGGATAAAAGTGACGGAACGTATCAACAAATCCAGCATTTAAAAGATGTGTCATTTGGTTACGCTCATCAGGTGTAAATCCAGGATTTTTCGTATTTGTTTTTGGATTTTTTAAATCGATTTGTTGGTGAGCGACATTTAAATCACCACAAATAATCACAGGTTTTTTAGTCTCTAAATCTGTTAAATACGAACGGAAATCTTGCTCCCATTGCATACGATACTCTAAACGAGCAAGTTCATTCTGTGAGTTTGGTGTATAAACCGTAACTAAATAAAAATCTGAATACTCTAATGTAATCACACGTCCTTCTTGATCGTGTTCTTCCATCCCAATTCCATAAGCCACCGATAAAGGTTCATGCTTCGTAAAAATGGCTGTTCCCGAATACCCTTTTTTTATAGCATAATTCCAATACTGATAGTATCCATCCAAGTCTAAGTTGATTTGTCCTTCTTGTAGCTTTGTTTCTTGAACACAGAAGAAGTCGGCATCAACCTCGTTGAAAAAGTCTAAAAATCCTTTTTTGACACAGGCACGTAGCCCGTTTACATTCCAAGAGATAAACTTCATTCTCATCTTCCTCCTTTTTCGATAAGTTTACCGTAAATCAGTCAAAAAGTCCAATTGGATGATTGAGAATCTATGTAAAAAGATCGATCAATGAGATCGACCTTTTGGGTTTAATATAATTTAAAACGTTTATGAATGGGTTTTGTCGGAAGTGTAACACGAAAGGTGGTTAAGCCATTTACAGTACTGGTGACTGAAATCTTTCCTTGATGTTGGTCAATAATTGATTTGGCAATGGCTAATCCAAGACCATATACTCCCGTTTCTCGTGCTCGAGAAGAATCGACTCGATAAAATCGTTCAAAAATTTTATGAAGATGTTCTCTAGAAATTCCTTCACCTTCATTGCTAATTTCTAATTGATAAATAGCTCCAATTCGATGAAGATTTATTTCGATTTTTGTCTGAATAGGGGCGTGTTTAAGGGCGTTATCAAGGAGAATAACGACGACTTGTTGTAAACGTGCTTCTTCACCGGTATACATGAGGTTGGGTTCGATGTTCATTTGAAGCTCTTTTCCAGATTCAAAGATGAGGGATTCGAATGGAAGGATGACATTCATAATCGATTCACTTAAATTAAAAGAGCTTGATTTTATAAGAGATTCATTGTTATCTACTTTTGTAAGATAGAGGAGATCACTGACTAGTTTAGACATACGCTCAGTTTCTGATTGGATATAATCCATCCATTTTTGTTCACTACGAATGGTGTGATCTTTATTGGATAAAAGGATATCAGTGGTCGTTTGGATAACAGTCAGTGGTGTTTTCAGTTCATGAGAAGCATCGGCTACAAAATGTTGTTGTTTTTCCCAAGCGAGAGCAATCGGTTTAATGGCCCAATTCGCTAAATAATAGCTAATGATGGTAAGCATAACAATGCTAACGCCTCCAATTGCTACAAGAACGACAATCAATTGGGATAAGGTAGCAAGTTCGGTCGAACGATCAAGAAAGACAATTAGTTTGCTGCCATTAGGACGAACGTGTATTAAATAACGTAATTTTAAGTCATTAAAAGAAATAATCCCAGTGTCCTTGTCAGATGAGAGTACTTGTTCAACTAATTGTTCAGGATTACTTAAATTGGTTTCTTCCGGCATGTTTGATATCGTTTTAATGAGATGATTGGAGCTATCTAAAAGAAGGGTAAAACTTGAGCGCATTAACGTTTGATTAATAGGCACTGGATTTCTTTTAAGAGGGGCATTAAAATCTTTAAATGGCGTTCTCATAATTATTCCCTCATTTTGAGCGATTTGCTCCATGACTTTAATTGCTTGGACTTTTCCTGATTGATACATGAGATAATAAGTACTGCTAAAGATGGCAAAGAAAATCGTTAATAAAATCGATAGATTAATCCAAATGAAGCGATGTTTTAATTTTTTAATCATTTGTTGTTACTCCAAGGCAATATCCAACCCCGCGAACTGTTTTGATACAAACAGAGGATTTAATAAATTGAAGCTTTTTACGAAGGAATGAAATATAAACCTCTACGTTATTATAGTCAACATCTGCATCATATCCCCAAACTTTTTCGATTAATAGCTCTTTAGTCACAATCTGATTCCCATGATTCATTAGACAAGAGAGAATATTAAATTCTTTTAATCCAAGTTGAACTTTTTTCTCCTGACACCAAAGCTCATGAGTTGAAAGGTTAAGTTGACTATCTTCAAATTTAAGGCAGTCATCTGTCACCACTTCACCTTGACGGCGTAATAAAGCACGAACACGAGCGAGCAATTCTTCTGTTGCAAATGGTTTGGTCAAATAATCATCGGCCCCTAAATCGAGTCCGTGAACTTTATCTGAAATCTCATCTTTTGCTGTTAGAAACAACACTGGTGTTACAATGTTATGTTGACGAAGTTCTTTTAAAAGCTCAAATCCGTTTAGTTTTGGGAGCATGACATCTAAAATGATTAAGTCATAAATTCCACTTAGTCCGTAGTCTAGTCCAGTAGTTCCATCGTAGAAAATATCAACTATATATTTTTGGCTTTTTAAAATTTGCCCGATAGCGTCGGCTAATCGTCTTTCGTCTTCTACTAGTAAAATCCTCATATTTGTCACCTCTTTTTTTATTTTAGCACAGATATCTTAAAACAATCTGAAAGAAAAAAGAAGATTGAGAAAATATATAAGAAGTAGTCATTTTTACAATTTTTGTTGTTAGTTTCTATTCAGCATAGTTTAAGGTGTTCATTTAAAGGTAAGAGTTACAAAAAATTATCTACTTCTACCTAGAAGGTGAAAATATGATGGTGGCTAGATCAAAAAAGATTATACATTGCAAGTCATCATGAGAAAGAAAAGGAATAAAAAGCAAATAGAAGATTTAATTTGATTTGATTGATTAGTATTTTACTTAGTTTTCATTTAGAGATACATAAAACCTATCGAAAAGCATAAGATTAAGATAGAATGTAAACGAATAACTTGTACTGAAATGGGAGAGTTCGAGATGTATTTACACACGAGTCACTGTCACTTAGTCAAAAATAAAAGTCAAAACCTTCTCGTTGATGAGTGGGACCAATTACCGTATCCACTCATTCAACCAGAAGATAATCTCTTATATTTAGAGTGGAGTATTATTTTAGATGAAACTGAAAAACAAGTGGGGACTATTGCTTTGAAACAATTACCAGATATGGTGACTTTTGAAATGATTTATCATGTTGATCGAGAGGAAATAGGATTAGATTTAATGGAGGAACTATTAAAATTACAGATTGATTATTCTTTTAACTCTCTCAAAATTCAACGATTAATGATTCAAGTCCGCGCCATCAACTTTGATATGATTCGTATTCTAAGACGACTCGGGATGCGGTTAGAGGAAAAAACAATGATTCATGATTGTGCTTTAGTCATCTATACATTAACTAATTATCAACAATTAACCATGATGAAAATGCGTTCATCTAGTTTAGTGCATAGTCAAGTGCTACAATTTGTTAAAAATGAAGAAGAGATTCGAATTTTAATGCAAACCGGTTTACGTCTTAATCGAAATGCGCCGATTGACTTAATGCGTGATTATCATTACCGTCTTTTTGTTAATGAAGAAACTTTTTTAGATTATTTAAATTGTACCGATTGGATGCATCAGTTTGGTGATATAGTGATTGTTAAAAAAACAATTCTTTCAAAGTCTGCTTACTTATTTCAAATACAATTTCAAGATGGAGTGAGATTGGATTTAGAATTTATTTCACTTGTTAATTTATGGGGAGCTGTTTACGAAGAAACATTATGTCGAGTCATTTTAGATAAAGATGGCCTCTTACCTCCTCTTGATGATCCTAACGATAGTGCCCATTATCTTCAATGCCCAACTGAAGAAGAGTTTAATCAGTTATTAAATGACATTTGGTGGTATCAAATTGAAGTGGCGAAAGCAATGTATCGAGATGAAGTTACTTTAGTTAGTTCTATTTATGAAGAAATGTTACTTGAACGAGTTACGACACTATTAAGTTGGAAAATTGGGCTGAAATATGAATGGAAAATAGATTTAGGACGAAAAAAACGATGGTTAAAACGATATTTACCTGAAAGTATATACAATGATTACCTACATTTATATCCAAATAAATGCTATAACTCAATATGGGATCGTTTATTTTTCATGGGGTCATTTATTCAAAAAATAGCGATTGAAATTGCTCAAACTTTAGGCTATGATTACGATCAATCGCAAGGTGAGATAGTCACGAAGTTTTTACATCGAATTAATTCATTACCTGATAATGCGACAGAATTTAATTGAGAAAAGACATCAGTACTCAATCTGAGGAGCGTTGAGTAAAGCCTCTATCAACTTCAGACGTTAGTTATTGGATAATTTTTCGCTTAGCTTTCGTTTTCTAACTCCAGGGTTCCAATCCGTACGCCTTGCACTTTTTTAGGATTCAATCTCGATTCTTAATCATTTAACGTCTTCTAATGGTTGTTCGCAAGTTAATGATTTCGTTTCTTTCGGTTGATTTGGGTTTGTCATGTCGTATCGAGGCCTTCCTTTCGATCTAAATAAAGCCTCGATCCCAGCCTTAAGAAATTTCGTATTCCAATTGGCGATTGTTCTAATCTCTGAAACTTCAAAGTGATTTGCAGTCATACTATATGAGGCACCTGTTGTTTTCATATCGTTTAATACATTTAACTTAAATTTACCAGCATATGTTTGTTTTGTACCAATTCTTTTTCCCCTATATCGTTTGTGTTGTCTCACCCATTCCTGAATTTGTTTCGTACTTAGAATTTTATCTTTCTAATCAAGGGAAGTATAACTTGAAGATTCTTCTAAATGTTTGTCCTTTAAATTCTAAGTTATATTTCAACATGAAAATACCCCGTAACATTAGAGTTTTAAGTCTAATATTTGGGGTGTACATCACATCGGCTTAGTTTATCAGTTTTTGTCAATGACGAAGTTCTTTTTAATTCGATAATCTTAATTAGACTTGATTTTTAGTGTCTTTCTCAAATAAGTTATTGTTTTTTATGAATAAAGAAACGACAAGACTGACGGTGAGGCAGTATGAGAGTGTAAAAATAATATTCAATCCATTGAAAGATGTGAGTAAATCTTTAATATCATTAACAAATATAGGTTATTTATGTAAAATGTGAGATAGATATGTTAAAATAAGAGTAAAACTAAATGAATAGTAATCATGAATCATGGGGGAATTAGATGATTGAACTTTTAATATTACTCGTAATAATAGTGGTTGTTATATTTTCGATTTTTTGTTGTGGTTGTATAATTGGTTTAACTCAATTTTTGCTTAAGGTCACAGCTTTAACAAAGGTTGCTTGTGCCTTTATGTTGTGTACAATAGCCATCATTCTCTTTTTAATGATCGGTTACCTTATTCGGATGATGGTTAGTTTGGTCACATATTTGACTGAATCATCCAATCATTTTAATTTTTAACGTCGCTTGAGCGACTTTTTTTGTTTTTAAGGGATATTAAAGATTTTAAACGTATTAATAGGTGAGAAATGGGATGAGAAGATGGAGGAAACAAAGACATTTGTCATTAATGGATTTAAAATAGATATTACATCAATCACACTAACAGATGGGGCAAGAGATGCAAATGCAAATAGCCTTAATGAAGGACAAACTATCCCTTTAAGGTAAAGTTTAATGAATTTAATCAAGGAGATAATTGCTTACTTGATTTGGGATTAAGTGATACAAATGAAAAGAATCCATTATTTTTGCTCTATCAAACGACAGATTCTCCAAATGGTGAGGGCAGACTATATGAATTATATTTAAACTCAAAAGCATCTGTTTTAGACTTTAAATTTTATCGACTCATTCTTGAAATTAATGGTAATTGGGAGTTTTTCATAGAATAACTATAAAATTCATACATATAATCTAGCAAGCAATCCGTGAGAAAATGAGGAGGGAGCTAGATTGAGGCAGCGAAAAAAGTACCTCGTGATTGGTTTACTAACTAGTATCTTCATCTTTTTTGTAATCCCGATGACGATTAGTGTGATCATCTATGAAAAGCAGTTTGGTAGTCGTAATGAAACACCCCAACATTTAAAATATGAGGTTTCTGATTTTGAAAATTTAGAGCAAACTCCAGCATACTTTAAGTCAAATCATGATCAGTTATTGGCTGGATATGTCTATACCAATCCAGAAGTCGTCCATCCGAATGGAGTGATTATTGTTGCTCATGGATTAGGAGCGGGACATAATACATATTTACCTGAAATTTATTATATGACTCAAAATGGTTATACCGTTTTTGCTTATGATGGGACAGGGAATGATGAGAGTGAAGGAAAAAGTATTGTTGGACTTCCACAAGCGGTGATTGATTTAGATTATGCAATTAACTATGTAAAAGACGATGAACAATTTGACGGCTTACCTATCATGCTTTACGGTCATAGTATGGGGGGTATGCCGTAATAGCTGTGTTAAATCATCATTTAGATATTACAGCAGTTGTTGAACGGTCTGGTTTTTATGAATCGACAGACATTATTGATGAGCTTGGAGGTCGACTGTTTGGTTCAGTCTTTCATCTATTAAAACCTTATTTTAGGTTGTATGAACAGCTTAAATTTGGGGAGTATGCGAGTTTAAATGGCTTAGAAGTTTTAGCAAATACGAATGTTAATGTCATGTTTATGCATAGTAAAGATGATGAGGTAATTAGTTATGATCAATCCTTTTCCAAGTATGAAGCCTTATTTGGAACGAGAGGCAATTTTAAATTTATTAGTTATCAAAATCGAGGACACGATGTTGTTGTGGATGAAAGGTTAAATCAAACGCTACGCACTCAAATAGAAGAAGAGTATGGTTCCTACCACGCAATGCCTAAAGAAACTCGTCAGATGTATGATGATGTCTTATATGATGTAGAAAAGCGACTAGATTTATCGGTCATGCAACAAATCATCGATTTTTATAATCAATGGATAGTCAAAGAGTATGAATAAGAAATGATTATGACAAGTGATTATTTTACTGTCATCTTCATTGATGTCACATAAAATGTTATTAGCAATTAGTTTCATCAGTTGTCTTAAGTCCGAGATTTAGTTCATAAGAGTAAAAGTTAAATCGAAGTAAAAAAGACTGTATCAAATGCGATACAGTCTTTTGTTTATAAATACATTAAAATAACTCCTTGAACGAGTCCGATCAGGCCTCCTAGACAAAAGCCTAGCCATTCAATATGTCGAAGTTCTTTTTTGGCCACTTTTAAGATGATTTGTTCAAGTTCTTTTAAATCTAGAGCATTAATATTTTTTTCAACCAATTGCTCGATATTTAAGCGGGTTTGAACGATATCTTTAATATTAACAATGACTTCATTTAATCCTTGGTCGACTTCTTCATCTATCATCTGATCAATTGGTCCTTGAATCATCGCCTTAAATGGAAAGGGAACTATCGACATTTTTTCATCAATTACAGTTTTGATTTTTCGTTTGACGTAGCCTTTAATTTCTCGGAGGTCTTCATCAGTGACGGTCTCATCAATCAATTCCTCAACGGAAAGTAATTCGTGAGCAACCACTTCTCCAATCGTTTTAGCAAGTTCTGCGCGACGTTTTGGTATTAAACCAATGAGAACGAATGGGGTAAATGGGATTTTAATGGGGTGAAGGGGACGGAATAAAAGCTTAATAGCAAAAATATTTGTAATCCATCCAATTAAGGCCCCTACAATTGTTAAAATAACGATGGTCATCAAGTGATTCATGTAGCTTCCTCCTAAACGAAAATATCCTTCATTTTAACATAAGACTAGGTAAAAAGTAAAATAGCTTGTTTGAATAGATAAGCTGTCTGATGCTGAATGGGGATATTTGTGAAGAAGGGGGATAATAAGAGCTAGATTAATTTTCTTCTTGCATAGATGAATACTAATGGAAGTCGACATTTTTATACGGTAAAATAGACTATAAAATGTAAAAATTTCTAATGAAACGCACGAAGGTGTTGAATCAGTTTTTGAACCGGTTTATAATACAAGCAGAGTCATTAGGAGAAAGAAGGGCAGATACACTTGACATTGTATGATTGGTTAATGCTCACATCAATTGCATGTTTAATTGTCATCACTTTTTCAGGCACTTTTTTACTAAATCGTGCGCGAAAAAATATTGATCAGCAAACACTTGAAATTAAACGTAGTACGGAGCAGTTAAAAGCAATACCTGAGTCAGTAACTTGGGAGATGCATTCAAAGCTGAATGAAATGAAAGATCGTCTAAAACTTAGTTGGCGCATTTTTATGTTTGTTAGACGTCAAAGAAAGAAACGAAAATTAAAAAAGAGGATGATGAGTTAATGAAAAAACGTTATATTTTCGCACTAGGAGCTTTAGTTGGAGGGGCGGCTGCTTTATTTTTAGCACCTAAATCAGGGAAAGAATTACAAGCCGATTTATTAGAAAAAGTGGAAGATTTACAAGATAAAATTAAAGATTTTGATCAAGAGGCGTTTAAGACAACTTGTAAAGAACAGCTAGAAGAAATTAAAACATCGATTACTAATTTTGATTTCTCAGAATCGATTCAAATCATTGAAGAAAAATTTAAAGCATTAAATGAACGAGTAGCAAATTTAAAAGTGGTGATTGAAGAACATCAAACTGAAACAATGCCACCATTAGCTTTAGCTGATGAATTAGAAGATGAAAAAATGCTTGAGACATTACAAACATTAGAAGACTTAGAAGAAGTTGAAGCGTTAGAAAAATAGGTTGTTTGTCGACTCGTATGAGTAAAGAATTTTTATAAATGTAATCGAGAGGAGTTTAACTGCTTTTTGAGCGGTTTGATTCCTTTTATTTTTTTGTCCGAAAGAAGAGGGGGGAGAATGTCACCTACACCCCATAGTATAGAATCTAAAAAAACCTCCGATTGGAGGTTTTTTTTATGAATAAATGGCGGTTAAATATCCAATGAATAGCGTAATAAAATTCCATACTGTGATTCCAGCAGCAGAATAAATGAGATAAGTTTTAAATGGAATTTGGAAAACTCCAGACATGAGTGAGATAAAGACGCGAACAGTAGGGATAATTCGTCCAGTAAAGCACATCATGGCTCCATAACGTTCGCTTAATTCGCTAGCTTTATCTAGTCCTCGTTTGGCTAAAGGAAACTTTTGATAAAAGTAGTTATACATTGAACGACCGAATTTTCGAGCCACGATATAATATAGGAGACAACCGCTAATACTCCCAAGAAGCGTCATGACCAAAATAAATAAAAAGCTAAATGGGCTCTGTTCGATAAAAAAACCGATTGCCGGCAAAATGATGTAAGAAGGAATCCCAGTTAAGTTTAAGGCTTCTAAAAACATAATGACAAAAACGAGCAGTGGCCCATATTGGTCTAAATAATTCAAAATATCAGATGATAGCATGATTCATTCCTCTACTTATAAGTTTTAAATTCATTATAGCATAAATTAAGTGAGGAAGCATCTTAACATTTTCTCTGAACTTATGTCAGTAAAGATAAGTTTGTACAGCTTAAAAAATTTTAGGACCTGCAAGTGAGGATACAGTGTCTTCGAATATAGTCCGCTTTAGTATTAAAGCAAATCACCAACTAGAACTGATTTAGAAATATAGAATACATTTCTGTTTCTATCTAGTGGTTGAATCACTTGAACTGAAAATACACTTTAAAGGGGAGTATTTAAATTGACAGACAATTTAATTTAAGTTAATATATTCCCATAAGAGAATATTCTCGAATTGGAATATAAGGAGGTAACTATGACCTATGTTGATGTTTTAAAAGCATTAGCAGATGAAAAAAGACTTCAGATCATGTGCTTATTAATGCAAGGAACAAAATGTGTCTGTGAAATTGAACCGGCTTTAGAGATTTCTCAGTCTTCCACATCCAAGCACCTTATCAAGCTAAAGCAAGCAGGTCTAATTCAATCAACCAAGCGAGGACAGTGGGTCCATTATTATATACCAGAAAATGTATTTATCCGCTATCCGTTTGTTGCACAATTAATTCAAGAAGTAAATGAGCAATCTGCTCATCATAAGGAAAGAATGGAGTAGTTAAAATGAAAAAAGTAGCATTTGTTTGTGTTCATAATTCATGCCGTTCACAAATGGCAGAAGCGTTTGGAAAAGTATTAGGTTTAAATGTCTTCGAGTCTTATTCTGCAGGAACAGAAGAACGTGATTGTATTAATCCAGATGCCGTTCGCATGATGAAAGAAATTGGGATTGATATGACTTTAACACAGCGTCCCAAGTTATTAAGCGAAATTCCATCAGTAGATATTGTAATTACTATGGGATGTAATGTAAAGTGTCCTCATTTACCATGTACACATCGAGAGGATTGGGGACTTGAAGATCCAAGTGGAAAAAGTGATGAAATCTTTCGTCAGACACGCGATGTGATTAAAGAAAAGATGGAGGATTTAGTCAAGCGTATTCGAAGAAACGAGTTATAAAAGAGGTGTGGCTATGAAGAAAATTGATTTAACACAAGGAAAAGTCGTTTCTGTCTTAGTAGCCTTAGCTTTACCTATTATGGCGAGCTCAGTGTTACAACTCACGTATAATCTGGTAGATATGCTTTTAGTTGGACGATTAGGAAGTGACGCCGTTGCAAGTATTGGAACGTCAAGTTTTTTAATTGGAGTAGCCAATGCCATTCAAGCGTGTATTGTGATTAGTACTGGGATTTTAGTTTCGCATGCTATTGGACGAAAAGATGAAGAAGAACAATCAAAGTATTTAAGTACGGGGTTTCGTCTTAATTTATTATTTGGATTGTTTTTTGCTCTGTTTGTTATTTGGATAGGAAAGCCGTTTATTTCGTTTTTAAATGTTCAAAATGAATGGGTTAAGTTACAAGGCTATGCCTATTTAGTCGTCAGTTCACCAATGTTAATCTTTTCATTTTTTAATTTTTGGTATACGCGTGTTTTTAATAGTTTTGGACAAAATAAAATGGCATTAAAAATTAGTGCCATTGGGGTTGTTTTAAATATCATGTTAGATCCACTCTTTATTTATACCTTCAAACTAGGCGTTTTAGGAGCGGGGTTAGCCACATTAATCGCTAATGTGGTCATGACACTTTGTTTTTATATCAAATCAAAACAGTTGTTTCAGCTAGATTTAACCGCTAAATATGGAGTTTCAACGTATCTGAAAATGATTCGACTTGGACTTCCGATGTCTTCTCAACGACTGTTATTTACTCTGGTTAGTATCTTCTTAGCGAAAATGATTACGTCGTTTGGCACAGAGGCTATTGCGGCACAAAAAATAGGCTTACAAATTGAATCAATCACGTATATGGTGATTGGTGGACTAAATGGTGCGATTGCGAGTTTTGTTGGACAAAACTATGGTGCAAAGAATTTTAATCGGATTAAAGAAGGGGTACGAGTGGCAATCATCATAGGATTGCTTTACGCGCTCTTAACAACGGTTTTATTTTTAGTGTTCCCTAAGTCGTTGGCTCGATATTTTGTGACGGATAGACAAACGATTGAAATTACTGCTAATTATTTGCGAATTGTTGGCTTAACTCAAGTCTTTATGGCAATTGAAATTATTTTTAATGGAGCCTTTGTGGGATTAGGGATGCCTAAAATTCCCGCTACGATTAGTATTGTTTTTACAGCAGCACGAATTCCAATGGCCTGGCTATTTACTCAATGGATGGGTGTGAATGGAATTTGGTTGAGTATTAGTGTAAGTATGGTATTAAAAGGTATTTTAGCAGCTTATGTTTATTATAAAAAAGGAAAGGAGGGAATCATGGATGTTGCTGCAATTTAAAGAAGAATTACATAAAGAAGATTTGTGGTATGCTAATTTTGGAATCGAGCGTGAAGGACTACGTGTGACACCTGAAGGAGAGTTAGCGTTAACACCCCATCCAAAAGCTTTTGGGAACAAACTGTCAAATCCGTATATCACCACTGATTTTTCAGAAAGTCAAATTGAAATGATTACCCCAACTTATTCAACTGTCGAAGAAGCTTACCAATTTTTAAATGCGCTTTATCAGATAACCGTATCTGAATTAGAAGATGAATATTTATGGCCACAATCGATGCCTTGTCTCATTAGTATGGAGCAAGAAATTCCAATTGCCCTTTATGAAGAGGGTGAAGCGGGAAGGGCCGCAATGAATTATCGCCAGGCATTGCTTGAGAAGTATGGAGGAAAAAAACAACTGATCTCAGGCATTCATTACAATTTTTCATTTAATGAATCGTTAATTCAAAAGCTATATGAAGCAAGCTCTACAAATTTAGACTATCGATTATTTAAGGATCAAATCTATTTAAAAGTGGTGCGCAACTATATCCGCTATCGCTGGTTATTGATTTATCTTTTAGGGGCATCACCGGTTGTCGATGAGAGCTACTGTAGTGAATGTCGCGTCTCATCAAAGGAGGTTGCCCCACATAGTTACTCAAAATTAGGTGCAGTTTCTTTTAGGAATAGTCCATGTGGTTATCAAAATCACATGCCGATTTATGTTGATTATACAGATGCGGCACATTACGTTCATTCATTAAATGAGTATATTGAACGTGGAGATATCTCGAGTTTTAAAGAGTTTTATAGTCCAATTCGCTTAAAAGCAAAAGATCCTATTCATTTAATGGAATCACTACTTCAGGATGGAATTGAGTATATTGAAATCCGTTCCATTGACTTAAATCCCTTTGAGGCGACTGGAATTTCATTGGCAGATTTACAATTTATCCATTTATTTATTCTGTTTTTACTTGAAATGGATGAGCGAGAATACGACCAGTGGCAAGAAGAGGCGACTGAAAATGAACGTCGAGTGGCAATGGATGGATTACAATCAGAATTATGGTTGATTCAAAATGGTCAGGAGATTTTATTGTCAGATTGGGCACAATCTATTTTAGATAAAATGCAAACAATTAATGAGACATTTTCATTTAATTTAGATGATATTTTAGAAGATAAACGTCATCAAATTTTAAATCCAAATGAAACGATTTCGGCAAAAATGATAGAGCTTGTTTCTGATAGTGATTATGTGAAGGTGAATCTTGAATTAGCTAAAGCCTATCAAGAGAACGTGTTGGATCAGCCTTATTCCTTAGCTGGATTTGAAGATTTGGAGCTATCTACACAAATCTTGATCAAGGAGGCCATTAAACAAGGCATTCACATAGAAGTGCTTGATCGCTCAGATAATTTCATCTGCTTAAAGAAAGGGAAGCGGGAAGAGTTTATTCAACAAGCAACTAAAACATCATTGGATTCTTACAGTGCGGTATTAGCAATGGAGAATAAGGTGATAACAAAGAGGATGTTAAGGGATAAAGGGATTTCTGTTCCGATGGGAGAAGTATTTACCTCTTTACCAGCTGCATTAGCTTCATATTCGCAATTTATTAATCAACATATTGTAATTAAGCCGAAAAGTACAAACTTTGGTCTTGGGATTACAATGATTGAACAATTGAATTCGAAAAAATGGTTTCAGCAAGCACTCGAGATTGCTTTTAACCATGATCAAAGCGTAATAGTTGAACAATTTCAAAGGGGTAATGAGTATCGTTTCTTAGTGATAGATGATGAGGTTGTTGGTGTTTTACAACGAATTCCAGCTAATGTAACAGGTGATGGAATTCATACGATTGAACAGTTAATTCAACAAAAAAATGAACACCCAATACGGGGAGTAAATTATAATCGCCCGTTAGAAAAAATTAAAATTGATGCTAGTTTACATCTTTATTTAGAGGCGCAACAGCTAACACTTACCTCTATTCCTAAACTAGGTGAGAAGATTCAATTACGAGAAAATTCTAATATTAGTACTGGTGGAGATAGTGTTGACATGACGGATCAAATGCCTTCACGTTTTAAAGAGATTGCTAGAAAAGCAGCTAAAGATTTAAATGTTGCCATTTGCGGGGTTGATATGATTATTGAGGATTGGCGAGATGAGTCATCTAACTATTCTATTATTGAAATGAATTATAATCCTGCCATTCATATTCATACATATCCGTTAATCGGAAAAGGTCGTCCAGTGGCTCAGTCCATTTTGAAAGCTTTAAATTTCATTAGTTAAAAGAGGTTATCTCAAAATGACTAAAATTTTATAGTCATCGAGAGATAACCTTTTTTTATTAGTTCATGCTTTAATGAGTATAGAAATTTTTGAAGCATAAAAAGTTAGAGCAAAAAAAGATAGCTTCAAAAGAATGATAAGAGTAGGAATCCTGGGTACGTTTAAGAATATTAAACACATAATTCTTAAATATAACATGCGTTAGGATAGTCTATATTGTTAAAACCTTAGAAAGTAGCATCGTTCATTTTGTTGTTTTACATTTTTGAATGCATGATTAATTAGGTTTAGCGTTATATTTAGTTTAAATAGGGGGGGATATCGGAATAAGAGAAATGATATGTTATAAATTGCATCAACCATTTTCATTAGTAGGATTTGAAGATTTAGACGTAGTGACACAAAGTTTGATTAAAGAGGTCATCAAACAAGGAATTAGTATGGATGGTTTAAGTGATCTGAATAACTTTACGTCTTTGAACAAAAACAAGCATGAAGCATTTATTGAACAAACTAATAACAATTTATTTGAGTCTTATGGTGCAATGTTGGGGATGGAAACAGGAGATAGAGAATAAAAGAATGGTAACACATCATGTGATTTCGACTTTAAGTAAAGAGAGGATTATCATTTTTTAAGATGAACTAAGGGTATAATTTTCTCATTCACTTGAGATTGTAAAAATGATATAAGAAAAAATAAACCTAAGAAAAAAGCATTGATATACTTATTTTCTTAGGTTTTTAATAATAAAGTCTTTTAAATTTTTTTAATTCGATGTATTTTCTTAGTTGTTTACTCTTAGATTGTTCTTTTATTGGGTGACTTGCTCGATTTCATCTAAAATTCCACTTAAACGAAGGGCTAACTCATCGAGTTGAAGTGCTTTTAAATTTAAAGCGTCTTCCGTAGCTAATTGTTGTTGTTTACTTCTTTTGAACTGGGCAGTCTCATCATTTTCAACCGCGATATAATTGGCTTCAAAGGCTTGTAATAGTTCCTTTGACTGTTGAAGCTTCATTCGAATCATAGTATTCGTATAGCCAGATTGTATCATTTCAGAAGCAACACTCATAACAGAATTAACATCGTGTTGAGCTAGTTCATCATCCATGAGTCTAAATGCAGTTTGGAGTGAGGTCTCATAAGTAGGTTCATTTGGATTTGTCATATATTGCTCAACGGCATTGGTAGCGTGGCTAATTACATAAAGAACGTCCTCAATCACAGAATCTTGTGATTTTTTTTGAAGTTGTTTTTCAAGTTGTTGTTGAATTTTTGTTAAAGGATTTAAAATTTGAATCGAAATCGATTCTATATAAGGACTGATTTCTTCCACTAAAATATTTCTTTGAATCATCAATTCGTCGATCTGTTGTTTTAGGGTTTGAATTTCAATTTCTAAATCTTCACGTTGCTCATTAAGAAGTTGGAATTGCGAAGTAGCATTTACTAATGTCGAAGTCTGATTTTCCAATAATTTAGAAAGAGGGGTTGAAACAGTCCGACTTGAGTCGAGTCTAATAGAGGACTCTTGAATCAACTCAGGCTTAAAGGGAATTCTTGTGGTGTAAAGACCGAAGAGAGTGAATACACCTCCTAGAAAACATAACGGTATAATTTGTTTAATTTTCATGATAGCCTCCCAAAAAAACTAGTTTTTAATATTATGGTCGATTTAGTGGAATCTTTATCATAAAAGTTAAAAAATTTCAAAATTATATTTATTCGTTTATGAAAAATGTTAAATTGATAGGTGATAGGATGTTAGGTTGGAGATGAGGATGATGAAAAAAAGTAATAATCAGCTTTTTAAGACTATAAAGTCTCTAATCTAATTGGGATTGTGTTTGTGTTTTTATCCGCTTGTATTCAGATGTTATTTCTGCCAGGGTTAGGTCAAACTATTGATACATTAGTTTGAATATGGGCGAATGATTCAAATCGGTAATCACGAGGGGCTTATGAAAGGTTTAGGATATGATGTTCATTTGTTTTAAACGTCAAAAAAATACAATTATGTACTTGAAAACCATAGTTAAACTGTGGTTTTTTATTTTTTGGAATTATTTTCAATAATAGATGATGAAATGGTAAAAATTGTGTCAGGTTTTGTCGTTGAATAAGGAGTGCTTTTTAAATATAATGAGGTTATGAGTTAAAGTGAGAAAAGGAGTCAAAGAAATGAATCAAGAAAAACGAAAGGTCAAATCGATTAGCCTTGAAACCTTTGTGTTTTTAGGTGTTTTATTAGTTGGATTTGGTTATATTGGTAACAAAATGGGCGCGGGAATCATGTTTAGCGTCATTATGGAAACAGCCCATGACTTATTATTAGATACGGTGTTCTTTATTATGGCACTTGCAGTCCTAGCAGGAGCACTGAGTGCCTTATTATCTGAATTTGGAGTCATTACCTTAATTAATAGATTATTATCAGTGTTTATTCGTCCTTTATATGGATTGCCAGGGGCAAGTATTATTGGAGCGATTGCTACTTATTTATCAGATAATCCAGCGATTATTTCATTTGCTAAAGATAAAGAGTTTCAAAAATTTTTCAAACGTTACGAAGTTCCAGCTTTATGTAACTTAGGAACAGCATTTGGAATGGGATTAATTGTGACAACATTCATGATGGCGCTTGGATCAGATTTCATTGTTCCTGCTTTAATTGGAAATGTTGGAGCGATTGTTGGAAGTATCATCAGTGTTCG
Organism: Turicibacter sp. H121; assembly: GCF_001543345.1. NCBI lineage: Bacteria > Bacillati > Bacillota > Erysipelotrichia > Erysipelotrichales > Turicibacteraceae > Turicibacter > Turicibacter sp. H121. The sequence continues at coordinate 2,378,430 of NZ_CP013476.1, forward strand.
ATTAATGCTTCATTTTACAAAAAAATATTATGCCAATCAACCACAAGAAGAAAGTAACGAGGAAGAAGTTATTGAACGACTAGATTACCGTGAAATTCGTGATGGTAATTTATTCCAACGAGTGCTGGATGCGATGCTTGAAGGTGGGAAAGCCGGGGTCGAGATGGGATTATCGATTATCCCAGGTGTGTTAATTATTTGTACCTTTGTGATGTTGTTAACATTTGGACCATCGACTGATCCAGTAACAGGAGAAGCTGTCTATTTAGGAGTCGCTTATGAAGGAGTCGCTTTACTCCCAGCGTTAGGTGAGAAATTAATGTTTATTTTGAATCCATTATTTGGATTTACAAATGCTCAAGCAATCGCTTTTCCAGTTACATCGTTAGGAGCTGTTGGAGCCGCAATGTCTTTAGTTCCACGATTTATTACTGAAAATGTGATTACTCCAAACGATATTGCCGTTTTCACCGCAATGGGAATGTGCTGGAGTGGATATTTAAGTACACATGTTGGGATGATGGATGCCTTAGGTGTGCGTAAATTAAGTAGTAAAGCCATTATTTCTCATACGATTGGTGGAATTGCTGCAGGAATGGTTGCGCATTTCTTGTATTTATTATTTGTATAAAAAGTTGCTATTTTGGCAACTTTTTTTATATACAGTAATAATGAGGAAGAGGTGACTTTATAAAAAACAGGAAAAAAAGTAGAGGCGAATATATCACAACGTGTTATAATAATCTTATGAAAAATAGGGGGGATTTAGTAATTTTTATGATTTAAAGAGGAGTGAGTGTAAGATGAGAGTTATGACGTTTAACCTTCGTTCAGATTCGATTTTTGATGGGAAAAATCGCTGGAATAGTCGAAAGGAAATTGTATACGATATTTTAGATAAATATGCACGTGATATTATTGGATTACAAGAAGTGACATTAAAAATGCATGCCGATTTAGAAAATAAATTACATGATTATCAAATTGTTGGACAAGCAAGAAGTAAAAAATTCTTTGTTGAACATAATAATATATTAGTTTCCAAACGTCATAAAATTTTAGATCAAGAGACGTTTTGGTTATCGAATCAGCCTAAAAAAATAGGAAGTTCCATTTGGTATTCTATTTTTCCTCGTATTTGTACAACCGCAAAGATTCAATTAGAGGAGGGAATGATTGTTCGCGTTTATAATACTCATCTGGATTGTTATCTATCCCCTGCACGAGGATATGGACTGAAAAAAATTATGAGATATATCGAAAAGCAACAAGAGTTTGAAAAACTTCCCGTCATTTTAATGGGGGATTTTAATGCGAATCCTAATCATCGATTAATTAAAGGCTTTTTTGAAGGTGAGTTAAATACTCAACAGCTGATTGCGGTACAAGAGATTGATCGATCGATTTATCAGCAAGCAACCATGGGAGGCTTTAAAGACCGTCATCACGGCATGCATTTAGATTACATTTTTGTCTCACCTGAATATGAAGTCTTGAGAACACAAATTGTGAAAGATAATGTGAATGGGAGATTCCCATCTGATCATTATCCATTATTGGCAGATGTTTGTTTAATTTAGCAGAGAAACTAATGATAAAAACAAAAAAAGATACCATAATTAAAGTGTGACATTATAATAAATGTCTTGAAGAACAAGACACTACCCTAATTTATATTTACGAAGTTCCCCAAAAACTTCGTAATATTCTCTCTTTTCATCCCAATATTTATAAATCATCCCCTGTTTTGAGGTTCGAAAGAACCTCCTTTTTTTATTTTTGACGAATTGTCAATACAAATGCGACAGTTTCTCATAAAATAGTTCGAATGAAGTTTTCCAACCTAAACATTTTCGTGGTCGATGATTAATGAGGTAGAGTGCCTCATTAATCTCTTCATCACTGACTCGTGCTAAGTCAGTCTTCTTCGGGAAAAACTCTCGAAGAAGACCATTGGCATTTTCATTACTTCCTCTTTGCCAAGACGAATAGGCATCTGCAAAGTAAACAGGAACCTTTAAGTCAGCTTCTACTTTGGAATAACAAGCAAACTCTTTTCCTCGATCAACGGTATAGGTTTTAAAGGTGTCTTTAGGAAAGAGTTCATATAAGTCGCTAATCGCTCGGTACATTTCTGTTGCTGAGCGATTTTCTATTTTCACGGCGACGTAAAAACGTGTTTGACGTTCAACAAAAGTCGCTAAACAACCTTTACTCTTCCCACGACTTGAAACAACCGTATCTAATTCCCAGTGTCCAAACGTTTCACGTTTTTTGACTTCTTTAGGACGTTGATGAATCGAGGTTCCAATGTTAAATCGTCCACGTGTTTCTCGTGGTTTTCGGCGCTTTCCTTTTTGTCTTAAACAACTTAAATCTCCTAACAAAATCGTTCCATCATAAAGCCAACGATAAATGGTTTTAAATGAAATCACACCCTTTAAAACTGTATTAGAAATTTGTTCGGGTGACCAAGTTAGCTCTAAATATTTTTGAATCGTTTGTATCAATTGTTCTGATTTCTTCTCTGAACGATGACAAACTAAGCGACGTTGCTCAGCTAATTCGTCTGCTAACTCAGCCTGATATGTCTTTTGAGTATTTCGTTTCAGTTCACGAGCAATCGTTGAATGATGGCGATTTAATTGCTGAGCAATTTGTCTCGTTGAATAGCCCATTTTTGAAAGAACTTCTATACGTGTACGCTCAAATGTGTTAAGATGGTTATAACTCATAAATAGATCTCCTTGTTAAGAATTTGGTGTGGTAACTTCATTCTATAACAAAGATCCTATTTATGAGCTTTTTTTTATGTGTCGCACTTAATATTACAATCTGTCTTTTAAAAAAGATAAGCAGAACAAAAAAATATCAAAATCTGACATTTAACACAAAAAGAACACAAAATAGTGGGAGTTATGTGGCATAATGATAAATGTCTTGAAGAACAAGACACTACCCTAATTTATATTTACGAAGTTCCCCAAAAACTTCGTAATATTCTCTCTTTTCATCCCAATATTTATAAATCATCCCCTGTTTTGAGGTTCGAAAGAACCTCCTTTTTTTATTTTTAAAAAAGATAAGCAGAACAAAAAAATATCAAAATCTGACATTTAACACAAAAAGAACACAAAATAGTGGGAGTTATGTGGCATAATGATAAATGTCTTGAAGAACAAGACACTACCCTAATTTATATTTACGAAGTTCCCCCAAAAACTTCGTAATATTCTCTCTTTTCATCCCAATATTTATAAATCATCCCCTGTTTTGAGGTTCGAAAGAACCTCCTTTTTTTATTTTTAAAAAAGATAAGCAGAACAAAAAAATATCAAAATCCGACATTTAACACAAAAAGAACACAAAATAGTGGGAGTTATGTGGCATAATGGTAAATGTCTTGAAGAACAAGACACTACCCTAATTTATATTTACGAAGTTCCCCCAAAAACTTCGTAATATTCTCTCTTTTCATCCCAATATTTATAAATCATCCCCTGTTTTGAGGTTCGAAAGAACCTCCTTTTTTTATGTCACGGTATTTTGAAATGAAGAAAAACTCGAATTATTACTTGTAAAAAATTAATATTAATGGTATAAATAGGTTGTTAATTTAAATAGACAGTTCATTCAGACCATCCTGTCTTTAAACAAAACTAGGCTCGTATAGATAAGAAACTATGGGCGCCTTTGTGCGCCCTTTTTTATTGCTATCATAGAAATAAAAGCTTCTTTTTGTATGTCTAGTTTTTCATACAAAAAGAAGCTTTTTTTAAATTAAGGGGAGAATGTTATGTTTACACTCAAAAGTGAAATTCAATTTGATATGGCCCATTATTTAAGTGGATATGTTGGGAAATGTAAGAATATCCACGGTCACCGTTATCGATTAGTTGTTAAAGTGTCTAGCCAAACTTTACATGAAAGCGGTCAATTACGCGGAATGGTAGATGATTTTTCGGAAGTAAAAGCTGTGTTAAAAGAAGTTCATGATTTATTTGATCATAAATTAGTCATTGAGGAAAATGAAGAAGGAAAGCGAGTGGTGGAAAAATTAAATGAATCAGGGAAAGTGTTTGAGATTTTATTTGTTCCTTATCGACCAACAGCTGAAGAAATGTCGCGTCATATTTTTAACGAGATTAAAAAACGAGGGGTACGAGTAACAGAGGTTGAGTTATTTGAAACGCCAACGAATAGTTGTATTTATACGGAGGAAGATTAATGTTTAATGTCATTGAAACGTTTGTCTCGATTGATGGGGAAGGGCCCACATCAGGAGAGTTAGCCACGTTTATTCGTTTTTCAAGTTGCAATTTAAAATGTATATGGTGTGATACAACCTATTCGTGGGATGGGACAGCTTGTATCACTAAGATGAGTACGAAAGAAATCTATGAGTTGATTAAAAAAGCAGGAACTAAAAATGTGACTTTGACCGGTGGTGAGCCACTCATTCAGCCAAATATCGAATTGTTATTGGATGCACTAGCTGAGGATGAGGCGCTGAGTATCCATGTTGAAAGTAATGGATCAATCGATATTACGGGTTTAAAGGAAAGGTATAAAAATTCTAATATTCATTTTATTTTGGATTATAAATGTCCTACTAGTAAGATGAGTGCGCAAATGTGTCATCAAAATTTAAATGTCGTTGATCAGCAAGATGTTTATAAGTTTGTCGTTGCAGGTTATGAAGATTTACATATGGCCTTATCGATTATTAAAAGTTATCATTTAACAAAAAAATGTCGCGTCTATTTGAGTCCCGTCACTGAGTTCATTGAACCATCAAAAATCGTTGAATTTATGAAAGAGCATCAATTAAATGACGTTCGTTTGCAATTGCAACTTCATAAATATATTTGGCCAAAAGAAATGAGAGGAGTTTAAGATGAAACGTCAGATTGATATTGAAAAAATTTCGAGTTGCATTAGAGAAATTTTAATCGCCTTAGGGGATGATCCTGACCGTGAAGGATTGAGAGACACTCCGAAGCGTGTGGCTAAAATGTATGAAGAAGTATTTGCCGGAATGACGTTGAGTAACGATGAAATTGCGCAGTTATTTGGAACGACCTTTGATGAAGAGGACATGGTTGAGCAATCATCTAATCGCTGTGTGATCGTTCGTGATATTCCAATTTTTAGTTACTGCGAACATCACCTAGCGTTAATGTACAACATGAAAGTTAGTGTCGCTTATTTACCGAAAGAAAAAATGATTGGATTAAGTAAGATCGCACGTATTGCTGATATGGTCGGACGACGCTTACAACTTCAAGAACGTATTGGTGAGGAAATTGCCGAGATTGTTGAAAAAATAACAGAAAGTGACGCCATCATTGTTATGATTCATGGTGAGCATAGTTGTATGACGTCAAGAGGAATTAAAAAGCCAGGAACGTTAACGACAACGGTGACTTACCGAGGCGAACGAATCAATCATGATTCAGATTTAAGGCAAGAATTATTAATGTTAATGAAATAGGGAGTGAGAGAAATGAATCAAAAAGCGGTCGTGGTCTTTAGTGGAGGGCAAGATTCGACAACGTGTTTATTTTGGGCGATGAAGCAATTTGAAGAAGTGATTGCTGTTACCTTCGATTATAATCAACGTCACCTGGCGGAGTTAGATTGCGCTAAACGAATTTGTGAAGAGTTCGAAATTGAACATCATCTATTAGATATGTCATTATTAAACCAATTAGCGCCGAATGCGTTGACACGTCAAGATATTGACATTAAGACAGGAGAAAATGGCGGGTTGCCTTCGACGTTTGTTGAAGGGCGAAATTTGTTATTTTTAAGCTTTGCGGGAGTTTTAGCTAAAGTTAAAGGCGCAAAACATATCATCACAGGCGTTTGTGAAACAGATTTTTCTGGTTATCCAGATTGTCGAGATATGTTTATTAAATCATTGAATGTGACGCTTAATTTGAGTATGGATTATGATTTTGTCATTCATACACCGTTGATGTGGTTAGATAAAGCACAGACGTGGGAGCTAGCTGATCAGCTTGGGAAGTTTGAGTATGTTCGTGAGCATACTTTAACATGCTATCGTGGAATTAAAGGAAATGGGTGTGGAACATGTCCAGCTTGTGAACTTAGACAACGAGGACTTGAGACGTATTTAGCACGAAAAGGAGAGGGAAAATAACATGGCAGGACGAACAAAAGAAGAGTTAAAAGACATTACGTTACTAGGGAATCAAGGAACAACTTATCAATATTCGTATGATCCAACTATTTTAGAGGTGTTTGAGAATAAACATCCAAATAACGATTATTTTGTGAAGTTTAATTGTCCGGAATTCACAAGTCTTTGTCCAATTACCGGACAGCCTGACTTTGCAACCATCTATATCTCGTATATTCCAGGAGAGAAAATGGTAGAAAGTAAGTCATTAAAGTTATATTTATTTAGTTTCCGTAATCATGGTGATTTTCATGAGGATTGCATGAATATTATCATGAAAGATTTAGTAAAGTTAATGGATCCAAAATATATTGAAGTTTGGGGGAAATTCACTCCACGTGGGGGAATCAGTATCGATCCGTATTGTAACTACGGTCGCCCAGGAACGAAATACGAAGAAATGGCAAACTATCGCTTAATGAATCATGATTTATATCCAGAAAAGGTAGATAATCGTTAGTCAAACCTAGTTTGATACTCCTAAAATGTGGTAAACTATCACGTAGAAGCCTAAAAAAAGGAGGAGTATGTCGTGAATAAAGAAGAAGCATTAAGTTTTTTAAAAGAACAATTAAAAACGATGAATTATCTAGGTTCAACGTTAAGCATCGTATCATGGGATATGGAAGTTATGGCACCTAGCCAGGCGATTGATTATCGAAGTGAAGTGATGGGATATTTATCGACACAATATCATCAATTAGCAACGGATTCTCGTATTGGAGAGGCTTTAGAGGCGCTTAGTAGTGAAATAAGTCTCACTCAACATGAGACGAAACTAGTGGAAAATTTTAAAGATTCTTATGAAAAAAATAAAAAAATCCCTGAATCTTTACAGCGTGAACTAACAATTGCGACGTCAAAAGGAAGTCAATATTGGAAAAAAGCAAAAGAACAACAAAATTATGAGATTTTTAAACCGTACTTAAAACAGGTGATTGATCTAGCGATAAAACAAGCTGAATGTGTAGGGTATGAAGGGCATATTTATAATGCTTTCTTAGATGATTTTGAAAAAGGAATGACGGTCGAAGAGTTAGATCGTATCTTCCCACCACTTCGAGATGGATTAGTAGCGTTGTTAGATAAAATCATGAAAGCGAAGCAAGGTGAACCTCATCATCCAGAAGGGGAATTTGATAAAGGTCGTCAGGAGCAGTTATCCCTGATGCTTTTAGATGCGATGGGGTATGATTATAAAGAATCAGGACGTGTGGATGAGACGGAACATCCGTTTACCACATCCTTAGGACCCAAGGATGTTCGTATTACGACACATTATTATGAAGAAAGTATCGAAAGTGCGATTTTTAGTTCAGTTCATGAAGGGGGACACGCGATTTATGATCAAAATATGCCCCATCAGTTAGCGGAGTATGGAATAGATGAAGCACCATCGATGGGGATTCATGAATCGCAGTCTCGATTCTATGAAAATATAATCGGCCGTAGCCTTTCATTTTGGCGTGCGTTTTATCCAAAGTTACAAAAAATCTTCCCTGAGTATCAAGAGATTTCGTTAGAAGACTTTTACCGAATCATTAATAAAGTGACACCATCGCTAGTCCGTACAGAAGCGGATGAAGTGACGTATTCGTTACATGTGATTATTCGTTACGAAATCGAGAAGCTCATGGTTAGTGGTGCAGTAAGTGTAGATGAGTTACCAGCACTTTGGAATCAAAAATACGAAGAGTATTTAGGAATCACACCGCCGAATGATTCAGAAGGGTTAATGCAGGATGTTCATTGGTCGGAAGCTTTAATTGGGTACTTCCCGAGTTACGCTTTAGGGAATTTATATGGTGCTCAATTTTATCATCAAATGAAAAAAGATATTCCAAATGTCACTGAGCAGATTGAAGCGGGGGATTTAACAGAAATCTTTAACTGGTTGAAAACGAATGTTCATGAACAAGGAAATCTCTATACGCCAGCTGAGTTAGTCGAACGTGTGACAGGGGAACCATTGAATCCACAATATTTCCTAGATTATTTAAATGAAAAATATTCAAGAATTTATCATTTCTAATTTAATTAATTGAAGCGGGCAATGTATCATATACTCCAGTGAGGATTTATTTTATCACTGGAGTTTTTTTGATGGATTGGAGTGAGGATATGAAGTTAAAAATTAGAAAGATGAGTGAATTAGATGCCTTTAAAATATTATTTTGGCAGTATTCTCCCCCGTATGATTGGTATAATCTTGAAGGTTGTGAAGAATGTTTAGAAGAGTTATTATATGATGAGTATTATTCAGTACTTAATCAGAAAGAACAGCTGATTGGCTTTTTCTGTTTTGGCCAATCGGCTCAAGTGTCAGCTGGAAAGATGGAAGGTTTTTATCGTGATCATGAGTATTTAGATATAGGGCTTGGTATGAATCCTTTATTATGTGGAAAGGGACATGGGGCAAGTTTTGTTCAAGTAGGAATGGCTTACGCTAAAAATCATTTTAAGGCTAAAAAGTTGAGGTTAACTGTGGCCGATTTTAATCAACGTGCCCTCAAGACTTATCAAAAGGTAGGGTTTAAAGAAATTGGGGAGTTTAATAGTCAAAATATTAAATTTAAAGTGATGAGTTATGAGGATTGAGTCGTCCAATAGACGACTTTTTTTGGTAATTAAATAGTAAAAAATTAACTAAAATTTTAATAAAAAAGTTGATAAAATATTAAAAATCTTATAAGATAAAAGGGTACCTAAAACGCTTTTATTAAAAGAAGGACTTTTCAGAGGAAGTGGACGTTTTTGGGGAGTAAGAAAAAGGAGTGTGGATAAAATGTTCATTGAAAAGGAACAGTTATTACAGGGAACAAGTGAAAAGTTACAGCAAGCTCGTGACTATGTAGAATCTAAAAAAGATGAGATTTTATCATTAAAGGAGCGCAATCAGTTTCATCATATGCCCGAAGTAGGATGGATGAATGATCCAAATGGTTTCTCAGTGTATCAAGGCGAGTATCATTTGTTTTATCAATACTTCCCATATGATGTCAAATGGGGACCGATGCATTGGGGCCATGTAAAAAGTCGTGATTTCATTAAGTGGGAGTACTTACCAGTTGCGATGGCGCCTGATCAAGAGTATGAAACAGGTGGATGCTTCTCTGGAAGTGCCTTAGAAGTGGATGGAAAACACGTTTTAATGTATACAGGACATACTAATCCAAATCCTGAGGATGAATCTTGGGTCCGTCAAGTTCAGTGCTTAGCTGTTGGGGATGGGGTTAATTATCATAAGTATGTGAATAATCCAGTCATTAAGACCGAAGAAATGCCGGAGCATTCAAGTTTAACTGACTTCCGTGATCCAAAATTATGGGTTAAAGATGGAGTCTACTATTGTGTTTTAGGAAGTAAGAGTGATGAGAACAGTGCACGTGTGTTACTTTATAAATCAGTAGATTTAGTCCATTGGACATATGTTGGAATAGTAGGGGAAAGTAATCATGAATTTGGCTATATGTGGGAATGTCCAGATTTATTCCACTTAGATGGACAAGATGTGTTAATCATGTCACCACAAGGGGTTCCTGTTGAAGAATTTCGCCATAAAAATACGAATACAACGGTTTACTGTTTAGGAGAGTTAAACTATGAAACGGCTCATTTTGAGCGTCGTGTGATGGAAGAAATCGATTATGGATTAGACTTTTATGCTCCACAAACAACAGAGAGCTTAGATGGGCGTCGGATTATGATTGCTTGGATGCAATCATGGCATCAAAATATGCCAACCGATAAATACGGATGGGTGACGTCAATGACGATTCCCCGTGAATTAAGCATTAAAGGCGATGTCATGTATCAATGGCCAGTTCGTGAAATTGAGAAATATCGTAGTGGTCATATTGGTCATGAGTCAGTCATATTTGAAGGAAGTAAAACATTAGCAGGAGTAAAGGGACGTCATTTAGATCTGGAAATGGTCATTGACTTCAAAGAGGCAAAATATTTTGAAATTAAAGTCATGAAAGGTGAAGATCAAGAAACAAATATCGTGTATGACGTGGATCGTCATGTCTTAAGTTTTGATCGTCGTCAAAGTAGAAGTGGTATTGATGGATTAAACTATCGTGAAATGCCAGTTCCATTAGTAGACGGTAAGTTATCACTTCGTTTATTAATAGATACGTATTCAGTTGAGTTATTTGCTCAAGAAGGTGCACATACGATGACTTCAACGGTTTATTCGGACTTATGTGCAGAAGGGATTGAATTTATTGCAGATCGAACAGTAGAAATGACGGTTCATAAGTGGGAATTAAACGTGTAAATAATCTATTTTATTAACTTAGTAAAATCGACTAAAGTACTTCCCCCTTAGCTTTAGTCGAAGTGCTAGGTTCGGAGATAGAGAGATGAAGATTTATCATGAAAAAATCAGATTTTGATAACTAAACTTTAACGTTAGTTGTCATGTCTTTTTTTAGTCTGTCAAAAAACGTAGAAATGTTTAGTTTGAAAAAGTTGGAATTACAAAATCAAAAATGGTAATATAGGTGTACGCCTAAGGAAACCATGTGAAATGAGGGTGAAGAACTTGGAACTAAATGTCGCATTAATCGCACACGATAAAATGAAAGATCAAATGGTGAATTTTTGTTATGCATATCAACATATCTTAAGAAACTATGGGTTGTATACAACAGGAACAACTGGAAAACGAATTGAAGAAGGGACAGCTTTAAGTGTCCATAAATTAGCATCTGGACCATTAGGTGGAGATCAACAAATCGGAGCGATGATTGTTACAGAAGATATTGATCTTGTCATTTTCTTACGTGATCCATTAACACCACAACCGCATGAGACGGATATTCAAGCTTTAATTCGTTTATGTGATGTTCATTATGTACCGATTGCAACAAATTTAGCATCAGCAGAAATTTTTGTAAGAGCACTCGATAATGGCGATTTAGATTGGCGAAAATTAAGAAAAAAACATTCGTAACAAATGTGTTTGATAGGGGGGAAAACATGTTACAGGTCGTAAATATTAAACAAAGTCCTATCGGGACAGAGAAAGCTATTCAATATATTCAAAATGTTTGGAATCATCAAAATCAAGTGTCCCAGTTTTATGATGAAATCTGCCATTTATCACTAGCAGGTGACTCTTTAAATGATTTTTATGTGCTAGTCAATGATGAAAAAATTATTGGATGCTGCGGATTAATTAAAAATGATGTCTTAAAAAAGGCTGATCGATATCCTTGGATTACATCATTATATATCGATGAAGTTTATCGAGGGCGTAATTATGGGCAGTTATTAATGAATCATGTCATTCATCGTGCCCAATTACTAGGGTATCCTAAAGTTTATCTTACAACAGGGAAAACCGATTATTATCGCCGTCATGGATGGCGAGAATTAGAGAGCGACTTAAATGAAAAAACAAATAAGATTTATTACAAAAAATTAACTGAACAACGTTAATTATTTTTTTGAAGTTAACGGTAACCGGTTACTTTAGGTAAAGATCTTATGTTCAAAAATAAAAAGAAACTATGATTTAAATCGTTTCTTTTTTCATGTTCATCATAATGGTCTTTTTGTACGAGAAAATAGATTAAATAAACAAAGGAGAATAGAAAAAACTACTATAGAGGCAAGCCAACCGCCTAATACATCTCCTACATAATGAACGTTAATGTAAACACGGCTAAATCCGATTAAAAAGGTATAAGCTAACAAGAAGGCACTCAATAAGTAAGCAATGAGCTTACGAGATAAAAAATGAAAAGAGAGATAGCTAAGTAACAGGGCTAGTGCTAAACTAATCATTGAATGACCACTTGGAAAACTGAAACCTGTTTCATGAATTAATGAACCAACGATTGGGCGCTGACGAAGATACAGGTGTTTTAAAAGGGTATTTGTTCCTGCGGTTAAAAGGATGAGTAAGAAGCTAAATAGAGCTTCTTTTTTTTGATGTTTGAAGACGAGAATAAACGTCAATATTAAGGTTAATACACTAATGGGAAATGGATTAGCGGTCTTTGTTAGTATGATCATGAGGGTATTTAAATGTGGGTTACGAAGACGGCTAATAAAGTTAAAGACAGACTGCTGGAAGTTTGTTAAATCTGATGTGAAAATATAGTCTGCCAGGATAAAAAAGCAGCCGCTTGAAATAACGGCGATTAGAAAAGGAATCATAGGATTCAATTGACGTTTCATAATGACGCTCCTTAGTTATGATATAGTTTTAGTATAACAAAAACTATCGAATTCACTCCAATGGATTTATTACATAATTGAATGCAGGATGTCTATACTAATATAGCAATTGATTAAAATCGAGGTGGCAACATGAAAAAGTTATTATATATCACAGTCAATTCCAAGCCAGAGACATTATCGGCAAGTCGAACTGTTGGACGTGCGTTAGTCAATGAGATTACCTCAACCTATCCTGAATTTGAAGTTGAGGAGTTAGATTTATATAAAGTCCATATTCCGAGACTTGAGTATCAATATTTTGCCTCACGTAATTGCATGGTTGAAAAAGAAGCTTTAGAGAAATTACCTCCAAAAGAGCAAGAAGAAGTTCATAAAATTGTAAAGCTATGTGATCAATTTAAAGAGGCTGATGTCGTTGTTATTGCCACTCCAATGTGGAGCTTGTCTTTTCCCGCTCCTTTAAAAGAATATATGGATTGTATTATTCAAGTGGGTAAAACAATCTCTTTTGAGGGAATGATGCCAAAGGGATTACTCGATGATAAACCAAGAACAGTTGTTTATGTTCAATCCTCAGGTGCTAATATCATGTGGATGATGAATCCATTATTTAATAAAGGCCTACATTACATTGAAGATATGATGAAATTCATGGGAATTAAGAAATTTGAAGAATTATTAGTTGATGGAACAGGTGAGACACCGGAAGAAAAAGAAAAAGCAATTGAAAAAGCGAAAAAGAAAATTAAGGCAGTTGTGAAACATCTAGAATTCGAAAAAGAATAAAGGAGGTATTTGAATGCAATTTTGTGTAAGAGATGAAGTTGAACATTTTGAAGAGAGTTTCCACCCTTATTATGATGCTATAAAAATTGATGAGGAGTACTTTGAAGATCGTGAAGGTCACGAGCGTGCAGCTATCACACTCGTTAAACAGTTACAAGAAAGAGTACACTTATATGGGATTATTACGTTTCCAGACGGTGGCGGTTATGATGTAGATTTTGTTTATGAAAATGATAATGCGGTTCCTGGAATCACAAAAATCACTTTGGTAGCCGTGAAGAACTCTTAGAGGGCTGGAAAAACTTTTTAAGGTTATATAAATAAATAAATAAACAGGCTATCTCATGGAGGTAGCCTGTTTATCTAGGGAAGGTAGTCAAAAATAGAACTTTCATGATATAATGCTCATACGTATGAAATTTTTATATAGAAATTTTTAAAATATAAAAGTTTTGGAGGTTAACATGAAAATAGGATTTTTTGATTCAGGAATTGGGGGACTAACGGTTCTAAGCGAGGCGTTAAAACGACTTCCCAATCATGAATACTTATATTATGCGGATACACAGCATGCGCCTTATGGACCAAAGCCAAAGGAAGAAGTTCGTGAGTATGTCTTTAAGGCGATCGAATTTTTAGTAAATGAGGGATGCCAAATCATTGTAATTGCTTGTAATACGGCAACAAGTATTGCTGTATCCGAGTTACGTCAAAAATATTCTATTCCGATTATTGGAATGGAACCTGCTGTAAAACCCGCCATTGAATCTGTAGAAAACAGTACAAAGCGTGTGTTGGTCACTGCGACGCCCCTCACATTAAAAGAAGAAAAATTAAAACAGTTAATTCAGCGACTAGATAAACACCATCAAACAGATTTATTGCCATTACCCGATCTTGTTCGTTTTGCAGAGTCGTATGAATTTTCGGATGAAGCGATTCTTCCTTATTTGAAACAATGTTTACAATCTTTTGATATTAGTGCTTATGGAGCAGTTGTTCTAGGATGTACACATTTCCCATTATTTTCTCATCATTTTGAAAAAATCTTCTCTAGTGAGGTTCGATTAATTGACGGAAGTAGCGGGACGGTTTCTCACTTAGAAAAATTAATCTTAGCACAAAAGGTAGAGCCTTGTTTCAATGCTTCACTGACCTTTTACCGCTCAAGTAAGAAACTTGAGTCAAGTCAAGAGATTGAACCTTTCACAAAAATCTTAAAACAATTAAAGGCAATTTAATTGTCAGAATTTTAATCAACAGTCATATGTCGTTAAACCCTATCATAAAATTGTCTTGAGTTGTCAGATTATTTTATAAAAAATGTGGTGATAACATGGACTTTCAAAACGTAAATCCTGAGTTGTTTATCGTCGTGGGTGAATTGCTTGGAAACGTCATTGCAAATGAATTACCGTTTAACGTACAAAATGCTGTTGGCAACTGGCTACAACTTGTTGGGCAGGCAATTGAAACTTATAATGCGCAACAACAATATTATCAACAAGGGCCGGGTCGTTATTTTACACCTGATAGTTTTAATGTGGATAATCCATTTTGTCAAAATAATGAACAAGGTTCACAAAGTGGATCAACTGTCAGTAGTTCAGGTCAAGCGCCAGAGCAAGAGGAGATTTTACCGAAATCATCACGTGGAGCCGATGATTCACACACCGACATGCGCTCAACAGACGATAAGTTACATATCATAAAGTTACAAGAAACCATTGAAAAGCTCATGCTTAGAATGGAACAATTAGAAGAGGAAATAAAAAACTTAAAAGCAATGAATGACAGTGATTAACTCATGTTAAAATGAATTTTTAACATGAGTTTTTTTTCTTTGCACATACTAAGTATGTCGGAGGTGATTATGCATGAAACACTACAGTCATCAAGCTTCTCCTTATAAACATCAGCAACTAGATGTTGAGTTTGGTTCTGACTTTGCCCCATTAGACCATTATTTGGATCAAGAAGCCCAACGTGCCTTTCTATCAGCAAAAGCAGGAGGGATGATTACAAAACGCTTGGTTGAAGTCGGTGAAGAAATGTTAATGAATAACAAAGACAATAAATAAGCTTAAATAGAAAATCATAAAGAACGACTGTTTCTTTATGATTTTTTTATCTTGATAAAAGGAAGAATGATCAGATTTAAAAATGGCTTAAAATTATTAAGCTATTTTAGAGAAAGATCTGTTAACGTCAATTTAATGGTCTCTGAGTGAACAATCTTATCTATCTCTAAAACAGCTAATCAAATGAAACGTGATTGAGTGATGGATTCAAGTTGGCGATTGAAAAATATAGGTCGAGGGATTCGATGCAGAGAACGTAGGTATATTTCGATAGTGAGGGGTGAACTGGCATTGTTCTGAAGTGAGATGAGACAGTTGTCAAAGCGTCATCGGATGATATGATTCTCAATCATGAAAAGACGTTGGGTTGCAGTAGATAACGATGATAAATAGTTCAAGTTATAGGCAAAGAATAAGCCCTATCTAAACGATAAGGCGTTATTCATTCCGTATTCAACTTCAGTTAAACATTACACAGAATCAAAAGGAATCCCTTATAGTGACTATATGGGTTGATGGATTATTAAGTTCAAAATTGAATACGTTCTGATGAGATGGTGGCATAAGCAGAACGAGAGGTAGTAAGAGTTGAATGATAAGTAATTTTAGCAAATAAAATTGGATCGTGATTAGTTTGTACTGAGAATGAAACTTAATTTAGACAGTGAGCAGCAATAACACTACTCAGTATGTCTTTCAGTTTTGGAATGAGATTTGAAAAAGGGGGAATCTCCCTTATGTTGACAACTGACAATTGAATCATTTTTAACCGTTTCATAACAAAAGATTAAAAAATCAAATTTATTAGTGTGCGCTCCAAAATCAGAGAAAAATTGAGCTTATGTATAGTATAAAATAATAAAAAAGAAATAATTAATTTATAAGAAATAAGATGATTTAATAGAAAGAACATGAATTAGACACATTAAAAACATTAAATAGTCATTAAATAACCATATTTTTTACACTTGAAAGCGATTTTATCACTAAAGACTATTTACTTTTACAAATATTGGAAATATAATACACAATAACATCACAAAAAATAGTGATGAGATTGAAGGAGGGACCAGAAATGAATAAGAAACATTTATGGTTAGCTGGAGCATGTTTACTTGCTGTTGGGGGATGTAGTAATGACAGTGAGACGCCAGCTGACACACCAGAAAACAGTGGAACACCAAATGAAACACCAAAAGAAACAGAAGTTTATCGAAATGATTATAACTATGTCTATAGTGAAGATCCAGATACGTTTGACTATGTATATTCATTCCAAGTTGCTGATAATGAGCACACAGCTAACTTTGTTGACGGGCTTTTAGAACATGATCGTTATGGACAATTAGTTGGAGCGATTGCAGAAAGTTATGAAGTCAATGAAGATGCAACTGTTTTTACTTTCAAGATTCGTGAAGGTGTAAAATGGGTGACAGATGAAGGTGAAGAATATGCTGATGTAACAGCACATGACTTTGTGACTGGATTACGTCACGCAACAGAATTTCAATCACAAACCATGTACTTAGTCCAATATGCAATTAAAAACTTAGATGCTTATGTGAATGGCGAAGTGGAATGGGAAGAAGTTGGAATTAAAGCGTTAGATGATTATACATTAGAGTATACACTTGAAGCCCCAACCCCATATTTCCATACCATTACAACTTATTCAGTTTTAATGCCAGTCAATCAAGAATTTTTAGAAAGTAAAGGTGAGGGATGTAAATTAGGTGCACCGGATCCAGGTAACTGTTCATTCGGAGAAGTTGCAGCGGACGGAATTCTTTATAACGGTGCTTATATCTTATCAAACTATGTATCTAAATCAGTGATTGAGTATACAGCTAATCCAGATTATTGGGATGCAGAACATGTTTATATTCCAAAAGTTAAGTTAGTTTATTATGATGGAAAAGATCCAGATAGCTTATTCACAGGATTTGATAATGGGGATTATTCAGCTGCTCCTGTTTATACAGATAATGCAGCGATTTATAAAACGGCTAAAGATAAATATGGAGATTCAATTTATGTTTCAGATTTAAGTTCATCATCATTCTGGATTTCATGGAACTTTGACCGTAATGCTTATTCATCAGTGGCAGATGAAACAGTCGATGCTTCACCACAAACTGATAAACAGCGTCAAGATACTACAGCAGCAAAATTAAATCGTGCCTTCCGTAAAGCGGTTATGTACGGATTAGATGTTTCTAATTTAACTGCGCAAGTCGTTGGAGATGATTTAAAACTTGGACGCTTACGTAATACATTAACTCAACCAGGATTCGTTTTAACAAGCGAAGGGGTACCATATGAAGAGTTAGTATCAGCGGCTTTAACAGAAATGAATCCAGAAGAATATCCAGAAGGATTTGACTTATCAGATGGACAATTAGCTTATTATAACTTAGACTTAGCTAAACAATATGCGGATCAAGCAAAAGAAGAATTAAGCGCAGAAGGCGTAGAGTTCCCAATTCAATTAGATATTTCAGTTGATGGAGCAGGTGAAAAAACAGTTCGTGTGGCTCAAGCCTTTAAGAATACATTAGAGACCAATTTAGCTGACTTTGTTGCGGTGAATATCATTGTTTCAGATACAGATACATTAAATGCCGCTAAACAAGCCGAACAAATGAACTGGGATATGTATATTGGTCGTGGATGGGGACCAGACTACGGGGATCCAAAAACTTATGTTGATGTCTTCGATCCAGATAGTGGAGACATGTTAGCCTATCAAGGATTAAACTGGACGGGATCAGAAGTAGGTAACGATGCAGCAGCGAAAGAAGCCATTGGCTTATATGAATTCCAAGCCTTAAAAGATGCAGCAGATGCTGTGGTAGATGATAACGATAAACGCTTTGAATTATATGCCAAAGCAGAAGCATTCTTATTAGATAATGCCATCTTCATCCCATATTGTTCAAATGGTGGAGGATACAGTGTGTCAAAATTAGTTCCACGTAGTGGTTTATATGGGGCTTATGGTTTATCAGATGATAAATACAAATATAAACAAGTGGCCGATGAAGTTGTAACAAAAGCACAACGTGATGAAATCATTGCAGAGTGGCAAGAAGAGTTGAAAAAATAATACAAGTTTAAAAGTATACAAAAAGATTGGGGTGAAACCCTAATCTTTTTGTATATAAAAATAAGGGGGGACAGCCAATGAAGCGTTATATGTTTAAAAGATTTCTAAGATCGTTATTCTCAATTTTCATGGTTTTAACGATTGTTTTTACTTTAATTTACTCAGTTATCCCTCGTGATCGTGTGTTCTTTTCGGATACAAATATTGAAAAGATTCAAAAAAGACCAGACGATTATGCTAACTATAAATATGTTCAATGGGAAAAACTTGGGTACTTAAATTATGATACGATTCAAGATTACTGTAAACAATTATATGGATCAGCTAATGAACAATATTCAAACTGTATCTTACCTGAATCGTCTGAAACAGCAGATTATGTTGCGTTGAAAGAAAAAGAAGGTTGGGACGTTGACTTCTTTGAAGTCTCAAAACAAGCGTATGCAGTCGAAGAAGTTCCGATCTTAAGACGGGCATTAAATTGGTGGGCAAATTTAATTGAAATTGACTATCCAGGAAAGGTTCAAACAGAGAATACAGAATTAGAACGTAAAGTTTATGTTGGCCAAGACTTTAATGGGCGTCCTGCCTTAATGTGTACAGGATGTGAAAATAAATATCTCGTTTATTTTGATGGGAACTTTCCATTTATTCATCAAAACTGGATTAGTATTAACTTAGGGACTTCGTATCCAACCTATAGTGGACAAGGCGTATTGGAGGTTGTGACAAGTTCACAAGGAGAAAAAGTCAAAAAAGAGGTCATGATGCCAAATGGTCAGGTTAAAGAATCTTCAACAAATTTTTACACCTGTAAGTATAAGGAAACCTTAGATAATATGGATCAGAAAAACTTTACCGATCACTATGCAGATTGTGAAACATTAAAAAGTGATCCATCTATGATGCAAATTTCATTTACGATGGGAATTATTTCATTACTTTTAACTTATGTCATCGGTTTACCACTTGGAATTCAAATGGCGAATCATAAAGGTAAATGGGTCGATAAGCTTGGTCAATGGTATATTGTATTCATGAATGCTATTCCAGGGCTTGCTTATATTGTCTTAGTTCGATTTATTGGAGGAAAATATTTTGGGTTACCATCAATGTTTCCTATGCTGGGAGCAAGTCATCCAAAATCGTATATTTTACCAATTATTTCATTAACGTTAGGGTCAGTAGCCGGTCGTATGATGTGGATGCGTCGCTATATGATTGATCAAAGTACGATGGATTATGTGAAATTTGCTCGTGCTAAAGGATTATCTGAAAATGAAATTTTCTATAAACATATCTTTAGAAATGCCATTGGTCCAATTGCTCATGGACTTCCAGCTGCGGTTATTTTGTGTATTTCAGGAGCGTTAATTACAGAAGGTGTCTACAGTATTCCGGGGATGGGGAAAATCTTACCTGATTCTATCTCGATTTATAATAACTCAATGGTCATTGGATTAACGTTTATCTTTACTTCATTAAGTATCTTATCAACTTTCCTAGGTGACTGGTTATTAACATTAGTTGATCCACGTATTAGTCTAGATGAAAAAGGAGGAAGCCGATAATGAGTGATTCAAGATTTGAATTTGTTACCCATGATGCGAGTGCATCTGAACATATTGCAGCGCCTTCATATTCTTATTGGCGCTCAGTTTCAAGGCAGTTTTTTGGAAAAAAATTAACTGTATTTTTATTAATTGTAATTGTTTTATTGAGTTTGATTGCTCTTATTCAACCAGCTTTATCGGGTTATGATCCAATGATTTCACCGAATATTAATAATCCCGAAATGCGATTTTTAGGAATATCATTCCAGTATCCTTATGGAACGGATGGGGTCGGAAGTTCAGTTTGGGACGTCGTTTGGGCTGGAACAAGAACATCTTTACTAGTTGGATTTATTGTCACAGGGGTGAATACCTTTATTGGTGTCTTAGTTGGAGCGATTTGGGGGTTCTCAAAAGCAATCGATAAAGTCATGCTTGAAATTTATAACATCATTTCCAGTGTGCCTTATATTTTAATTGTTACCGTATTACTTTATGCATTTGGACGTGGATTTTGGCAATTAGTTTTAGCGATGTGTTTAACGGGATGGCTGGGAACTGCCTATTTTATTCGAACACAAGTAATGATTATTCGCGATCGTGAATATAACTTAGCTTCAAAGTGCTTAGGAACACCAACGCTTCGCTTAGTCACTCGAAATATTTTACCTTATTTACTTTCAGTCGTGATGACCAGTGTTTCACTTGAAATTCCAGCTGCCATTTCAACAGAAGTGACTTTATCATTCTTAGGAATTGGGTTAAACGTTTCAATTCCATCACTAGGACGTATGATCAATCAATATTCAAATTATTTTAATGGATATCCTCATTTATTCTGGGCTCCAGTTTTAACATTAGCCATTGTAACGGTTTCGTTATATGTGATTGGTCAAGCATTAGCAGATGCATCAGATCCAAGAACTCATATGTAGGAAAGGGAGTGATAGTATGAGTACAAAAGAAGCTGTCTTAACAGTCAGGGATTTAGAAATAAAATTTAGAGTACGTAATCATTATTTAAATGCGATTCGTCGAATTTCATTAGATTTATATCAAGGAGAAACGTTAGCGATTGTCGGTGAATCAGGATCAGGGAAATCAGTTCTCATTAAATCATTTACCGGAATGCTAGAGTCAAATGGAATCATCAGTGGAGGAGAAATCCTGTTTGAGGGTGAAGACTTAAGTAAAAAGACGAAAAATAAAGAATGGGAAGGGATTCGTGGAGCAAAGATTGCAACAGTTTTTCAAGATCCGATGACGTCATTAAACCCAGTTCGTACGATTGGATCACAAATTGCTGAGGTTATTATTAAGCATCAAAAAGTATCTAAAAAAGAAGCGAAAGCACAAGCCATTGATTTAATGAAACGTGTTGGAATAAACGATCCTGAGAAGCGTTTTGGAGATTATCCACATCAATATTCAGGAGGGATGCGCCAACGGATTGTCATCGCCATTGCTTTAGCTTGTCGTCCGAAAATTTTAATTTGTGATGAACCAACGACGGCGCTTGATGTCACCATTCAAGCACAAATTTTACAGTTAATTAAAGATTTACAAAAAGAGTATGGATTTACAACCATCTATATCACGCATGACTTAGGGGTGGTAGCAAATGTTGCCGATCGTGTCGTGGTGATGTATTCTGGGCAAATTGTTGAGTATGGTGAAGTAGAAGAAATTTTCTATGAACCCGCTCACCCTTATACTTGGGCCCTTCTTTCATCACTTCCTCAGTTAGGGAAAAAAGGGAGTGAGTTATTTTCAATTGATGGAACACCGCCATCTTTATACAATGAGATTATCGGAGATGCCTTTGCCCCTCGTAATCAATATGCGATGCGCATTGATTTTGAAGAAGAACCCCCATTTTTTGAGATTTCACCGACTCATTTTGCAAAAACTTGGCTACGTGATCCGCGTGCTCCAAAAATAGAGATGCCAGAACCTCTTCAAAATTTACATGAAAAACTTGTTTCAATTTATGGGTCAGTACAAGGAGGTGCGAACTAATGGCACAAGAGCGTGAAGTGTTAGTCTCAGTTCGTGATCTTGAAATTAAATTTAAAGATTTCGTAGCTGTTTCAGATGTGAATTTTGATATTTATAAAGGAGAAACGTTTTCACTCGTCGGAGAATCAGGATCGGGAAAAACGACAATTGGACGTGCCATTATCCGTATTAATGAAACATCTAAAGGTGATATTTTATTTAAGGGTAAAAAAATTAATGGAAAAATTACACGCGATATGAATAAATATATCGTTAAAAATATCCAAATGGTTTTTCAAGATCCTGCTGCTTCATTAAATGAACGTGCAACGATTGATTATATCGTTTCTGAAGGATTAATTAATTTCAATTTATATAAAGATGAGGCAGATCGTAAACAAAAAGTGGTTAATGCCTTAACGTCAGTTGGATTATTACCAGAGCACGTCACACGTTATCCTCATGAATTTTCAGGTGGACAACGTCAACGAATTGGGATGGCCCGTGCCATGGTCATGGAGCCAGAATTTATCATTGCAGATGAGCCGATTTCGGCACTGGATGTTTCAATTCGTGCCCAAGTGTTAAACTTACTAAAAAAATTGCAAGCTGAACGTGGGCTTACTTACCTATTCATTGCTCATGATTTATCAGTCGTTCGCTTTATTTCAGATCGTATTGCGGTTATTCATAAAGGACGTATTGTGGAATTAGCAGAGGCAGAGGAATTATTTTTAAATCCATTCCATCCATATACTAAATCTTTATTATCTGCTATTCCAATTCCGGATCCACGTCTTGAGAAAAATAAAAAATTGATTGTTTATACAGGTGAAGAACACGATTATAGTGTAGATAAACCAAAATGGACAGAAATTACAGCTGGTCACTTTGTTTGGGCAAATGAAGCTGAAGCAAAGGCGTACCGAAAAGCGGCTAAAGTTAAATAAATTCAAAAAAAACGACTCATTGAGTCGTTTTTTTGTCTTAAATAGATCATGCTAGAATAAGGTTATATAGAAAGGAGTGATAGTGGTGCAACTTAAACGTTATGAGCGTCAGAAAGCTATTGATTATGCTAGAGCATGGGCGTTAGGGCGAAATCCTGTGTATCATGATTATGAAAAATATGGGGGTGATTGTACGAATTATATTTCTCAGTGTTTGCATGCAGGAGATATCCCATTTGATGAATCAGGGCGAGATGTGACAACGAAATGGTATTGGTACAGTGATTACTCACGGACACCCTCTTGGACGGCAGCTCAACCATTTGAGACCTATTTATTAAATAATAATAAAGAAGGGACAAAAAATTATGGGATTTATGCCTCATTTTGTGAATATGATGAACTTGAACTTGGGGATTTAGTCCAAAAACGGGTGAATGGTGTTTTAACACACACGATGATTGTGACTTCAAAAGTATTAGATCGGTACGGGAATATTGTTGACTATTTAGTCTGTCAACATTCTTATGATTTAAAAGATTTTCCGTTATCACAAAAAGATGGTGTTCATAGTTATATTAAAATTCATGGTTATTATGCCTAATTCTTTATAAAAAAATAATCCAATTATTCTATAAAATACCTCGTTGAACTGTTGAAAAAGAAGAATGATTTCGAATTTTGGACTCATACTATTACTGTTGTTTAAGACAACAATAAAGAAAGTGAGGAATTCAAAATGAAAAATAATAATAACAGCAACAATAAAAATCAAGCAAACTATAATGCAAATGTAAATGCAAAATCTAACCGTAACAAATCTAATGCAAACACAAATGCTAATGTAGAGTTTGCGACTGATTTTGCTACTTCAAACAATTGCAGAAACAATTCAAACAACAAAGAATGCTAGTTTAAGCAATCCAAATCCTAAAATGTTGAAATAAAAAAATCATGACAAATGTCATGATTTTTTTATTTGTGATTGATTAATAGGAAAAAATAAGCTTTATAGGGTTGTTCTGACACGAATGATTCTAAGTCATTTTCTCATACTAATAGTGTCGTTTTTCGACAAGAAAGTGAGGTTACGATTATGAGTTGTAAATCTAAAGCAAAAGCAGCAAAAACAGAAACAAATAATCAATGGTGTGGTCAAGCAGCAATTGGAAATAGCAGTGATCATGTAGAAAAAACTGAATTTAGTAATGAGTGGGCGTCAACCAATAAATTAGCGACTCAAGAACATCCAAATAAAAACAAAAAAACTTACTAAATCTTTAAGGTTAGTGACACAAAGCGCGAATGATTTTCTCATAGCGTTTTGTGTCTTTTTTTAGTATAATGATAGATAACAACATGAAGGAAGGGTGAGGATATGGAACTATTCGTTTCTGATTTAGATGGTACCTTATTAAATAAAGCAAGTGAAGTCTCTGAAAATAGTCGCACGATTATTAATGAGTTAATTGAAAAAGGGGTAAAGTTTACAGTAGCAACTGCTCGTACACATGCTACAGTTATTGAATTATTAGAAGGATTAAATATTCAAATGCCTATCGCCATTATGAATGGAGTAGGAATTTACGATTTAAAAAATAGAAAATATCTTGAGATTGTTGATATTTCAAAAGTAGCGGCGCAGCAAACGTTAGAAATTTTTGATCAATTAGGATTAGAGCCAATGGTTTACGGCATTAAAGATGATCAATTATCAGTCTTTTATCGTCAAATTAATAATCCGGTTTCAACAAATTTTTATGAGCAACGTAAAGATAAAACTCTAAAGACGTTTACCTCTGTTGATGAGTTTGAATCTGTTGTGGCGACTCACCAAATTGTAAATATACTTGTCTTTGATAAGTTAGAGTTAATTGAAGAAGCTTATCGTCAAGTTCAAAAAGTTGAAGGAATTAATGCGACTTATTATCCGACTCGTGAAGAAGGATTTGGATACATGGAATTATATAGTGCTAATGCCTCAAAAGCAAATGGGATTAAAGCATTAGCAAAATATGTTGAATTTGAAAAAATTATTGGATTCGGAGATAATTTAAACGATTTACCGATGTTTGAACTAGCAGATGAAGCATACGCTCCAGCAAATGCAGTAGATGAAATTAAGGCAGTGGCAACTAATGTTATTCGTCATCATGATGAAGACGCTATTGCCCTATACTTAAAAGAGCGTCATGAATCTACTTAAAAATAAAATTAAGTGGTTGTCAAATTGCTAACTAAACTGATTTCGTTAGCGGTGTGACAACCCTTTTTCTTTTGCTCCGATATTAAAACGCTTCAAATGTATTTATCTATTTTCGTAATGGCTAGTTATCCATGGACATTGTTCTTGTTCTCTCTGTTTTTAAGACCATTAATAAAATGAACGAGGAAGTGACTTAATAAAAAAGAGTCGCTCTTGCTTAATTAAATGCGATTAGTCAGGTTAACGACTCGGTTTCATTTAGGCCCATCCAAATAAATGGAAAATCACAGTGGTAACAAAGCAGAGGGCAATCCCAATTAAAGTTGGAATGATAAACGCGAGGGCTGCCCATTTATAGCTTCCAGTTTCTTTTTTGATCGTCATTAATGTGGTCGAACAAGGCCAATGACATAAGGTAAACAGCATGACATTAAGTCCAGTTAATAATGTCCATCCGTTATCTTTTAAGATTTGACTTAAAGTCGTGATACTATCAAATTCCACCATGGAACCACTGGATAAATACGCCATTAACAGAATAGGGATAACGATTTCATTAGCAGGTAATCCAAGAATAAAAGCCATTAAAATGAAACCATCTAGTCCGATGAATTGGGCAAACGGATTTAAGAAATTGGCGATATAAGTTAAAATGCTTAAGTCACCAATATAGAGATTGGCCATGCACCAAATGATAATTCCTGCAGGAACCGCAATCATGATGGCACGTCCTAACACGAAGAGGGTACGGTCAATAATCGATGTATAAAGGATGCGTCCTACTTGTGGGGTACGATATGGAGGAAGCTCAAGGGTAAAGGATGAGGGAACTCCTTTTAAAATGGTTTTAGATAACCCATAAGAAACAAGTAGCGTAATGATGACACCTAAAATAATAATTAAGCTTACGACAAGTGCGCTCATTAAACTGTTTTGAAAAGTGTTTAAGTTTAAGGTGAGTAGTAAGACACTTGCAATCGCGATAATAGTGGGAAATCGTCCATTGCAAATGACAAAGTTATTGGTTAAAATGGCAATCAATTTTTCTCGAGGGGATTCGATAATCCGACATCCAATAATTCCTGCTGCATTACATCCAAATCCCATACACATGGTTAAGCATTGTTTCCCATGAGCACAGGCTTTTTTAAATAAGTGATCGAGATTAAAGGCGACGCGAGGAAGGTAGCCTAAATCTTCGAGTAAAGTGAAGAGTGGGAAGAAAATAGCCATTGGCGGTAACATGACAGAGACGACATTTGCTAAGGTTTGATAAACACCGGATAAAAGCATGTTATGAAGCCAAGTAGGTGTGTGAATCCAATCTAGGAATTGATCAATATAACCTTCTACCCAAGAGAAAAAGTTAGCTAGTAGTTGGGATGGACCATTCGCACCTACGATGGTCAACCAAAAAATTACCAATAAAAGAAGAAGCATTAGTGGGATTCCGAACCATCTTGAAGTGATGACACGGTCAATTTTTAAATCGCGTTCGCGTGCGAGTTGCTTTTGATCAAGTGTATAAACATAATCGTTTTTGATTTGTTCAGCTTTAGCATAACTAACTTCAGTTAAGTGATCACGAATTTGTTCCTTATTAAGAGGCAATGGGATGTGAGTAGCAATTTCAGTTAGGGATTGAGATTGTTCAGAGCTTAAATATTGATTCATAGATTGGTAGATGCTCTCATTACCATCCATGAGACGAAGGGCTAACCAGCGTGGATTAAGATTGGGGAATTGCTTGTCAAGAAGCGGCATCAGTTCGTTCACATAAGCTTCAGTTTCCTGATTATACAGCAGAGGTTGTTGATGAAAGTCATAGTTTTCATCAATGACTTGATCGATGGCAGCTTTTAGGTCATTGATTCCGACTCCGTTTCGAGCCGAGGTTAAAACAACTGGAATGCCTAAGTCTGCTTCAATTTCCGCTTTATTCACGACAATTCCTTTTTTCTTTGCCTCATCGATTAAGTTAACACATAAAATCACACGATCAGTTAATTCCATAATTTGAAAGGCCAGATGAAGATTACGCTCTAAGGCAGTGGCGTCTGTGACCACAACGACGAGGTTGGGTTTTCCAAAGCAAATGAAATCACGAGCCACGATTTCTTCTTCTGAGGTCGCAAATAAAGAATAGGTTCCAGGGAGATCCACTAAGACATAATCGTGGGTGGCTGTTTTAAACTCTCCGCGAGCATTGGTCACCGTTTTTCCTGGCCAGTTTCCGGTATGTTGATGTAGTCCTGTTAACGTATTAAAGACTGTACTCTTTCCGGTATTCGGATTCCCAGCTAAGGCGATCACGAATTGGTCGTCTCGTCTATCAATATTAAATAAATCTTGTAAAGCCTTCCTTTTAGTTGAACTATACGTCAATCCCATTGAGTCATTCCTCCTTATTAATCATGAATGGGTTTAACCATAATTAAACTTCCTTCCTCTTCTCGTAGTGCAATCATCGCTCCGCGAATGTTATAGACGGTAAGGTTGTTTTTAGGTCCTTTTTTAATGACATCGATTAAAGCACCAGTCGTAATTCCTAATGCTAATAAACGTTCACGTAATAAGCCTGTTGCTGTGAGTTTTGTAACTTTAACTGTCGTTTGGCATTCAACTTCGTTTAATTTTTTCATTATCATCACTCCAATTAATATTTTAGCTATGGCTAACTTTTGGAATAAAAGAGAAGATAATCGAATGAGAAGGTGATTCTTCATTGACTCTTGGATCTTTTATTTCATTGACTTGTATAAAATATGATATAAAACGTATGTTTGCACATCGTTTCGTGTCATTTTATAAAAATGGGCAGATTCGTCAAAAGCAGGGGAGAACTGAAGGGAATTTAGAGGGTTCTGGCTCTCTATCAACCATTGATAAATCTTAGCCGAGGCTAACTTTTGAATGCTAGTCCCTATATCGTATGAGAAAGGTGAGAAAAGGTGACAAAAAACAAAATCATTCATTTTTTACAGTTTTTGTTTAATGGATGGGATAGTATTTGCACAACGGTTCAAACTATAGTATTATTATAGTAGTTGCATATGATTGGAGGAGAATATTGATGGCTGTGTCAAAATATTATCGTATTGAAGAAGCAAACCAAGAAATTGGGAATATTGAAATTCATTCACAAGTTTTTGAAGTGATTGCCCATAACGCCACAGCAGAAATTGAAGGGGTTTCAAAGATGTTTGAAAGTATCTCACAATCAATTGCCGATACTTTTAATAGTAAAAAACACCGTAATGGTGTTGAAGTTGAATTTGATGAAAATGGATTAGTTATTGATGTATATGTGAGTATTAAAGTGGGTTATGCCATTAATGAAGTCGCTGAGAAAATCCAAAAAAACATTCATCAAATGATTTATCATATGACATCTGTCAAAACGTCTGAAATTTACGTTCATGTCGTATCGATTGATTTTGATTAAAAAAATAAACCACTTTTAGTGGTTTATTTTTATTTTTTTCGGCAAATTCTTGATAAATATGATAACATATATAGTTGAAACCTTTAAAAATAGTATACAATATAGTTGTAGCAACTTAGAAGATTTGAATAGAAAGAGGGATTTTTGTGATTCGTCATGTATTACGTCAATTTGCAGTACAAACATTATACCAAATGGAAGTGGGGCAGATGACCAAAGAAGAAGCCATCGAAAACGTTGAATGGATGGTTGAAGGTTTAAAAGAAGAAGCTATGGAATTAATGGCTGAAGAAGTAACACCACATCAAATTCTTGAAGTCGAACGTCAATTTACATTAGATGAGTTCTATTTTGAATTAGTAAACGGTGTTTTAACTCATAAAGAAGATTTAGATCAAATCATTGATGAAAACTTAAAAGGATGGAGTTTTTCACGTTTAAATAAAGTTGATAAAGCCATTTTACGCTTAGCAACATATGAGATGAAATTCTGTCAAGAGACACCTCATAAAATTATCATCGATGAAGCGGTAGAATTAACAAAAGAATTCTCAGATACTGGAGATGGAAAAGCACGTAGCTTTAATAATAAAGTATTAGACCAAATTAGTAAGCACTTTGCATAGTAGGATGTGAAACCGATGGAGGAGAGACAACCCTTAACCGTTAAGGCGTTAACGAAATATATTAAGTTAAAATTCGATTATGATAAAAATTTACAACACCTCCTTCTAAAGGGAGAATTATCAAACGTCAAACGACATTCACGTGGACATCTTTACTTCACATTAAAAGATGATGAGGCACAAATTAATGCGGTGATGTTTGCCAGTGCGGCTTCACATTTAACTTTTGTGCCGACCGAGGGAATGCAAGTGGTTGTCAAAGGCCATATTACCGTTTATGAAGCGGGCGGTTCTTATTCAATGTATGTTAAAGAAATGACGGAAGACGGAGTTGGAAATCTTTATGTTGCTTTTACGCAAATGAAAGAGCGTTTAGGGGCAGAGGGATTATTTGATGCAAGATTCAAGCAACCTATCCCAACTTACCCCCAGGCGGTTGGGGTGATTACTTCACCCACAGGTGCTGCGATCCGTGATATTCTTTCCACGATTAAACGTCGTTTCCCACTCGTCAAAGTTTATGTGTACCCAGCACTTGTTCAAGGTGAACAGGCAGAAGCTTCGATTGTATCATGTATTAAACAAGCGAATGAAATGAAGTTGGTGGATACGTTAATTGTTGGTCGTGGAGGAGGTTCAATTGAGGATTTATGGGCGTTTAATAAAGAGGGTGTAGCTCGTGCAATCTTTGAATCAAAAATTCCAATTATTTCAGCCGTAGGTCATGAAACAGATTTTACCATTGCTGATTTTGTGGCAGATCATCGTGCACCGACTCCAACAGGAGCGGCAGAGATGGCCGTTCCCAATTTACCAGATGTGTTAAAGCATTTTAATCAACTAAATGTTCGACTCAATCATAATTTCAATGTTCAATTTGAACAAAAGAAGAATCAATTAGCACAGCTAAGTAATCATTATATTATGAAAAATCCACATGCTTTATTTGAGCAACGATTAATGCATGTGAATCAATTGAATGATAAGTTACAATTTGTTTTACAAGATCAGTTAACTAAACGGAAAGCTCAGTTTGCAACGGATTATCATCGATTAATTCAATTTAATCCAATGGTCAAGGTTGACAGTTCTAAACAACACGTCGCCTTTTTAACTCAACAGTTAAAAGCATTGATGAGTGAGCACCTATCAGAGCATAAGCAAAACTATCACGTGCTATTAACGAAACTTGAGATGTTAAATCCATTATCCATTTTGAAAAAAGGATATTCAGTGATTACTGATGAAAATGAAGAGATGATTACAACGGTTCAATCTATGAGGGTAGGTCAGATCATTTCAGTTGCCTTAGATGATGGAACCGTGAAAGCATCGATCAAAGAAATTCAACCAAGTGAAAGCAATTAAAGGGGTGATTTTGAATGAGTGAATCAAAAATGAATTTTGATGAAGCATTACAGCAATTAGAACAAGTCGTGCGTCAATTAGAAGCAGGAAACTTACCATTAGAGCGCTCAATTGAGTTATATAAGCAAGGAATGTTGCTTTCAAATGAGTGCCATCAAAAATTACAACAGATTGAATCAGAGGTTGCTAAGCTCGTGGATCCAACTGGTTCGATGACTGATTTTGAGGTATCGGGGGAATAATAGATGTTAGCACAGTATATTGCAAAACATAAAACACCATTCGATGCGTACATGATGAGTTTAATTGAAGGTGAAGCCATTCCAAACCAGTTAAAAGAATCGATGCTTTATTCGCTTTCTGTGGGTGGAAAACGATTAAGACCAATTTTATTATTTGCTGTTTTAGATACATTAGGATTAGAGGCAACCTGTGGTTATCAAACCGCTTCTGCTCTTGAAATGATTCATACGTATTCACTTATTCATGATGACTTACCTGCTATGGATGATGATGATTTAAGACGTGGAAAACCAACTAATCATAAAGTGTTTGGTGAAGCAACTGCGATTTTAGCTGGAGATAGTTTGCTTACGCATGCGTTTAAGGTGATTTGTAGTGATGAAGGTTTATCGTTACAACAACGTTTAGAGCTTGTTTCAATGTTATCAATGGCAGCTGGGCCTATGGGAATGGTAGCTGGACAAATGTTAGATATGGAAGCGGAGACGAAGCCAATTACACTTGAACAGTTAAAGCAGATTCATGTCAATAAAACGGGACGTTTAATCGAGTTTTCAATTGTTGCCGCAGCTGTTATTGCACAGGCATCTGAAGAGACGATTCAATTGCTGCGTCAATTTGCGGGGCATGTTGGATTAGCCTTTCAAATTAAAGATGATATCTTGGATGTGGAAGGTAAAGGTGATTTAATTGGGAAAGATGTTGGAAGCGATATGGAAAATGGGAAAAGTACCTATGTTTCATTAACTTCATTAGATGAAGCTAAAGTGATGCTCAATGAAGAAATTGAAGCAGCTCTAGCGATATTAGAGGAGTTACCATATGAGACTTCATTATTAGCGGCGATCACCGATTACGTCAAAGAACGTCAAGCATAAATTAGGGGGCGATTTTTATATAATCGCCTTTTATTATGTTTAAAGTCAATGATCTACCGAGGAAAAGAAGAGGTAGTTTATAGGAATTAAGGTCGAAATATGGTATGATAAAAAGAGATAAAAAAATAGAATTTTTATCTAAAATGACAGATAATAAATATGTGAAACAAGGTTGGAGTGATTAAGATGTATGACATCGAGAAGATTACAAATCCTTCATTCATCAAGAATTTGTCAACTAAAGAAATGCAAGTGTTATGTCAGGATATTAGAACATTTTTGATTGATTCTTTATCAAAAACAGGTGGTCATGTATCATCAAATCTTGGGGTAGTAGAGTTGACAGTGGCGATGCATAAAGTGTTTAATTCGCCAGAAGATAAATTCATTTGGGATGTTGGACATCAAGTATATATTCATAAAATGTTAACGGGAAGAGCAAATCAATTTTCAACGTTAAGACAATATAAGGGATTATCTGGTTTTCCCAAGCGCAAAGAATCAGAGCATGATTGCTGGGAAACAGGACATGCTTCAACTTCGATTTCAGCAGCAGTCGGGATGGCTTATGCTAGAGATTTAAATGATGAAAATTATCACGTAGTGGCAGTGATTGGTGATGGATCCTTAACAGGTGGGATGGCTTATGAGGCATTAAACCATATCGGTCATACGAATAAACGTTTAATTGTCATCATTAATGATAATGAAATGGCCATTTCACCAAATGTAGGGGCGCTTCATAATATTTTTGGAAGTATTCGTACGAATGAATCGTACTTAAATACGAAACGTCGTCTGAAAAAGTTATTGAAAAATACGCAATTATTAAATCGTGTGATGTATCGTGCGAAAGGAAGTTTAAAACGTTTTGTTATCGGTGAGACACCATTTGATGCGATGGGATTCAAGTATTTTGGACCCGTAGATGGACATAATCTAGATGATTTAATTAAAAATTTAAACTTTGCTAAAAAAGCAGACAAGCCAGTCATTGTTCATGTGAAAACGAAAAAGGGAAAAGGTTATTCGTTTGCAGAAGCAGATAAAGTTGGAACGTGGCATGGTGTTGGGAAGTTTAATAAAGAAACGGGTGAAGTTTCAGTTCATAAAAAAGAAAATTGTGTTTCTTGGAGTAAATTAATGTGTAACGGATTAATTGAGTTAACTAAACATGACTCACGCGTTTCAGTGATTACACCTGCTATGATTAATGGCTCAGCATTAAATGATTATCAAATGCTTTACCCTGATCGATTAATAGATGTAGGGATTGCAGAAGAACATGCGGTAACAATGGCTGGTGGAATGGCAACTCAAGGAATGAAGCCATTTGTTTCCATTTACTCAACGTTTTTTAAGCGTGCGTTTGACCAAGTTCACCATGATGTTGCAAGACAAAATTTAAATGTTGTATTTGGCGTGGATCGTGCAGGAATTGTAGGGGCTGATGGAGAAACTCACCAAGGGCTATATGATATTCCAATGTTACGCCCCATTCCCAATATGACAATCATGATGCCGAAAGATGCGAAAGAAGCGTATGATTTATTGTATACGGCATATGAAATTAATGGACCAGTTGCGATTCGTTATCCGCGTGGTGATGTTTTCAATGTGGTACCAAATTATGAGTCGTGGCAATCAGTACCTGTTGGTTCTTGGACGACGCTTAAATCAGGAGCAGATGCTTATCTTCTTTCGATGGGACCGATTCTTGATGATTTAGTTCAATTAGCGGAAGATTTAAGTGAAGCCGAAGGAATTAACGTTGGAGTGATTAATACCCGCTTCATTAAGCCACTAGATACTCGTCTTTTAGATGAGTTAGCAAAACTTGAGGTTCCGCTCATTGTTTATGAAGAGTCAGCGATGATTGGTGGACTAGGAACAGCCATTTTAGAGTATTATAATGAAACAAACCAAACAGTTAAGGTGAAACGATTAGGAGTTCCAGATGTTTATGTTCAACATGGTAGTGTCCCAGAGGTGCTGGCAGAACTCCATCTTTCATTAGATGATATTAAAGCAGAAATTAATCAAGTAATTAAAAAGTAGGTCGGTGTCAAAAAACATGAAAAAAGAACGTATTGATGTGTTATTAACACAATTAGGATATTTTAATTCACGTGAAAATGCAAAGCGTGCAATTATGGCGGGTCTTGTTTTAGTCGATCAAGAACGCGTCGATAAACCAGGAGAAAAAGTGCCTGTAGAAGCAAAAATTACGCTTAAAGGAAATGTATGTCCATATGTTAGCCGCGGAGGATTTAAACTTGAAAAAGCGATTAAAACGTTTAATATTGATTTAACCGATAAAACGATTATCGATATTGGGGCGTCAACAGGTGGATTTACGGACTGTGCCCTGCAAAATGGAGCTAAGTTATCGTATGCTGTTGATGTAGGATACAATCAATTAGATTGGAAGATGCGTCAGGATGAGCGTGTTATTTGCATGGAGCGTACGAACTTCCGATATATGACACCTGAAGACTTAAAGTTTGGAGCTCCTCAGTTTGCATGTATCGATGTTTCATTTATTTCGTTAAAAATCATTTTCCCTGTCTTAAAGCAATTACTGGCTAAAGAGGGTGAGATTGTTGCATTAATTAAACCTCAATTTGAAGCCGGAAAAGATCAAGTTGGTAAAAAAGGAATCGTTCGTGATGCTAAGGTACATATTAAAGTTATTCAAGACATTCTTGAATTTATTACAGCCCTTGATTTAAGTGTGCTTGGATTAACTTACTCGCCAATTAAAGGGGGAGAAGGAAATATTGAATTTTTAGTACATATAGGCTATAATGAAAATATGCGAACAAACGTTTACGAAAAAGATATTATTCAAATCGTAAGCGATGCACATAGTCAGTTATAGTAGGTGGTTAATATGTTATCGCATTTGTCAATTCAGAACATGGCGATTATCGAATCTTTACAATTAGATTTAAATAAAAATATGACTGTTTTAACGGGTGAAACAGGTGCAGGGAAATCAATTATTATTGATGCTATTTCTTTATTAATCGGCGATCGTGCGTCAACTGATCTTATTCGTCATCATGAAGAGATGGCAGTAATTGAAGGTATTTTTGAAATTGAACAAAATAAGCCATTAAAAGCTTATCTTTTAGAACAAAATATTCCAGTTGAAGAACAATTATTAGTTAAACGAACGATTAAACGAGTTGGAAATGGTCAGATTCGTGTTAATGGTGAATTATTATCGGCGAATCAATTAAAGGAAATTGGACAATTTTTAGTTGATATTCACGTACAGCATGATACGCATCGGTTATTCCATAACGAGTATAACTATCAATTAATTGATAATTTTGATTTAACGGAGCAAGTTAGTGTAACGAACGACGTTTATCAACAAGCACTTAAAGAATATAATCAAGCTAAACAGGCTTACATTAATTTTAAAAAGAACGCTGAAGAAATTCAAAAACGACTGGATTTAATTCTGTTTCAAAAGAATGAAATTGAGAAGGCTAACTTAAAAAAAGGTGAGCTTGAAGAGTTAGAAGAGCGTCGTCACCTGATATTGAATTCAGATAAGCTTCACAAAACATACGGTCAGATTTTACATGGTTTAAATTGCGACGGTGGGGCAGTAGAACGACTATATCAAGCATATAATGCGACGCAAACCTTAGCTAATATTGATGAAAGTCTTTCTTCTGCTGTGACGCAAATGGGTGATATTTATTATGGGTTAGAGGAGTTTGTTAATTTAATCTCATCTAAATTAGATGAATTGAATTACTATCCTGAAGAACTTGAAGAAATTGAATCGCGCCTCAATGAACTCCAACAACTCAAACGTAAATATCGTTTAGAAGTTGATGAAATCATGGCTTATTATGATCAAATTGTAACTGAACTAGCGCAGGTAGAAGATTCAGAACACTATGAGCATTCCTTGTATCAAGTTTTAGAAAAAGCGTATCATCACTTAATTGAAGCGGGAGAAGCATTAAATCAAAAACGTTTAGAAATCTCAAATAGAATTAAGACACAGCTGATTGCTGAACTACAAGACCTTCAATTATTTAATGCTCAGTTTGATATTGAATTTACACGTTTAAAAACAGATGATATGATTAATACTATTTTTTCGACACATGGAATTTATGAAATTCAGTTTTTATTAAGTACAAATAAAGGTGAGCCAATGAAACCACTGAATAAAGTTGCTTCAGGTGGTGAATTATCTCGTATTATGTTAGCTTTAAAAACGATTCTCAATCGAGGGCAATACATATCTACCATTATATTTGATGAAATTGATACGGGGGTCAGTGGTCAAGTGGCATCAAGTATCGGCTCAAAAATGAAAGAAATTGCTAAGCAAAAGCAAGTTCTGTGTATCACCCATTTACCACAAGTTGCTTCACTTGCCGATCATCATATTCATGTTAGTAAATATGAAAAAGAAGGACGAACAGTGACGGCCGTTAAAAAATTAACAACAGATGAACGAATACATGAAGTTGCAAGAATGTTAAGTAGTGATAATGTGACTGAATCTGCCTTGTTAAATGCTAAACAACTCCTACAACAACTTTAATGAAAAGAATTCCAATTTTTTTATTCATTTGAACAAAAAAATTGGAATTCTTTTTTTTCTATATTTAGTGTTGAAAAAGCCATAATAATAGCGTAGTTCGTGTCGAATGAAGTTGAAAGGAGGCGCAATATGAATAAAAAAATAAATAAAAAAAGCTTTTTAGCTCAT
The DNA here is from genome assembly GCF_001543345.1 of Turicibacter sp. H121. Taxonomy (NCBI): domain Bacteria; kingdom Bacillati; phylum Bacillota; class Erysipelotrichia; order Erysipelotrichales; family Turicibacteraceae; genus Turicibacter; species Turicibacter sp. H121. Next base: position 2,414,817 of record NZ_CP013476.1, read on the forward strand.
AATATATTAATATTTGTCTTCTCTTTATTAAGTATTAGCGCTCCTGCACAAGAGTATGCATGGGCACAATCTAATAATGAACAACTTTTACATATTGATGAAAAACGAAAAATCTATGAGGTTTCTTATTCTTCAAGTGAAGAATCGACACCAGTTAACCAAACTGAAGGACGCTATATGTTAATCCCGGGTGGTGACGCGATTGGGATCAAAATTCAGACAGATGGTCTTGTGGTGGTAGATACGTATCAAGTCAATACAGCAGAAGGAACTATTAATCCAGCTAAAGATGCTGGGATTATGAAAGGTGATTTAATTTTAGCAGTTAATAATCAGAAGGTTTCAACGATTGAGGAGTATAAAGAGCAGCTTTTACTCGCAGAGCAAAGTAAACAAATGATTTTAACCATTAACCGTCAAGGAAAGACATCACATTTAACTGTTCACCCTGTGATCTCTACAGATGGAGTGATGACAACTGGGCTATACTTAAGAGATAAATTAGCGGGAATCGGAACTTTAACTTTTATTGATCCGAATTCACATAAATATGGAGCATTAGGTCATGAAATAATCGATCAAGATACGAATCAGTTAGTTAGTATAAAAAATGGTGAAATTATTAATTCGAATGTAGTTTCTGTTCGTAAAGCAACAAGTGGTAAACCTGGTGAAAAAGTCGCCGACATCTTATTTGATGATAAGTTAGGGACATTAGAAAAAAATAATAATTTTGGTATTTATGGTGTTATGAGTTCAGAGTTACATAATCAAAAAGATTTAATGCCCATTGCTTATATTAATGAAGTAAAAGCAGGTCCCGCACAAATTTTAACTGTCTTAAATGGAAATAAAGTGGAAGCGTTTGATATTAATATTACCGAAGTTAATATGCAAACACAAAAAGCAATAAAAGGAATTAAATATACGGTAACAGATGAACGTTTACTCAATCAAACAGGTGGAATTGTCCAGGGGATGAGTGGAAGCCCTATTATTCAAGATGGTAAAATTGTTGGTGCTGTGACTCACGTTTTAGTTCATGATTCAACGATGGGATATGGTATCTTTATTGAATGGATGTTACAAGAGTCGGGAATCAACTATCGTAGCGAAGAAGCACAATCTGATGCAGCCTAATAAGTGATATTCGTTTTTTCGACATAATCAGACAACAACAAGATAAACTAAACCGAAACGAAATAAAAGACAAAACATGATAAAAAATATTTGTCGAATATATTTATGAAAATTTATAATCTCTCAAAAAATGAGAAGTAATTATTGAAAAATGTAAGGAACTGTAATTTAATAGATATATAATCGGAAAAATTAGGGGGCCAAAAAATGAATAAATTAAAAGTTCTATTAGCTGACGACAATAAAGAATTAATAACGGTATTATCTGAGTATATTTCCTTACAAGAGGACATGGAAGTTGTAGAAGTAGCGGGAAATGGAAATGAGGTATTATCTGTTTTAAGACAACGCGACATCGACATTTTATTATTAGATGTTGTTATGCCTGATCTAGATGGGGTAAGTGTATTAGAAGAATTAAAAGAAAATCCAACCCTATATAAACGTCCACGACATATTATTATGTTTACTGCATTCAATCAAGAGAAAATCATGATGCGTGCTGCTGAATTAGGGGCATCGTATTTCATTATGAAACCATTTGAAATTAATAAAATTGTTAAAATCATTCGTGATATTAATGTTCGTTTCGATACGACAGAAGTATCAAAGCCGGTCAACCATTTATATGGAAATCGTCCAGCAGTAAAAGAGTTTGATTTAGAGTCAGAGATTACAAATATTTTACATGAAATGGGTGTACCAGCACATATTAAAGGGTACTTATACTTACGAGAATCAATCAATATGGTTTATAATGATATTGAACTTCTTGGATCAATTACAAAGGTATTGTATCCAGACGTGGCTAAAAAATATAAGACAACAGCTTCACGTGTTGAACGTGCAATTCGTCATGCGATTGAAGTGGCATGGAACCGTGGAAATATCGAAGCTATTTCAAATATCTTTGGGTATACAGTAAGCGTTTCAAAATCAAAACCAACAAACTCAGAGTTTATTGCGATGATTGCAGATAAACTACGTTTAGAACATAAAAATAAAGTTGCATCTTAATTGTCTAATCCTTGAGCATTGAGTTCCAATGCTCTTTTTTTATAGTATTCAACATCGTTGTACTTTTATCATATATTAATTCAGAATGGAAGTAACTCACATCAAGAGACTAACATGACTGAAAATGATAATGAAAGGAGGAATAAGATGATTGATGAATAAACTTCATCAATCTCTTAAAAGAGAAGATGGGATATTATAAAATTCATACTTATCAATTAACGTGTGATTGTCCATATTGTCAACGAATTCGTTCATCAAACGCATCCGTGCAATCGAATACAGAGGTGGCACAAGAAACGAGTCATGAGTTAATGAGACAAACGGCTCGACAAGATACATCCGAAGGCAATTTAATCACCTTGAACAATGCCTTTACACAGGCACCTATTACAGTTGGTGGAGAAGTGGTTTATGTACCGAAAGTATTAGGACCTAAAAAAGAGGAATTGCGTGGGGTTTGGATTACAACGGTACGTAACAATGACTTTCCTAGTAAGGCAGTTTATGAGAATGGGTTTAATCTGGAATTATTTAAATCTGAATTTTTAGCAATTCTTCGTCGCTGTAAAGCATTAACTTTAAATGCAATCTTTTTTCAAGTTCGACCTGAAGGAGATGCCTTTTATGAATCAGGTGTCAATCCATGGAGTGCTTACTTAACAGGTGAACAAGGCGTTAAACCCGATTGGGGTGACTTTGATCCCTTAACATGGATGATTGAAGTGACCCATCAAGAAGGGATTGAATTTCATGCCTGGTTTAACCCGTACCGCTTAACACCAGTGGGTGATCCAAACTCAACGAAACAAAGTCTATTAAATTCATTGAGTGATACACATTATGCGAGACGTCATCCTGATTGGGTTTATTATTTTAATCGTCAAATCTATTTAGATCCAGGTGTTCCAGAAGTTCGTGAGTTTATTGTTCAAACCGTCATGGAAGTTGTTCAAAACTATGCCATTGATGCCGTACATTTTGATGATTACTTCTATCCGTATTCATATGAAGCAGAAGTTAATGGACAGCCAACGGTCATTAGCTTTGCTGATGAAAGTCCAGATTATGCGACTTATGAAGCTAATCATGAACCTAATCAAGATATCGATACCTGGCGAGAACAAAATATTAATCAGTTAGTCTACACATTATCACGCACCATTCATGAATATGATGTTGAAAATGGAAAAAGTATTGCATTTGGAATCAGTCCATTTGGGGTTTGGGCCTCAGCTGAAGAAACGGAGGGCGTAGGTTCGAATACTTCATCAGCCCAGTTATCCTCTTTAAGTGAATACGTGAATTCAAAACTATGGGTGGATGAAGAATGGTTAGATTATATTGTGCCACAAAATTATTGGTCATTGTCAGATTCTCTTTCATCGTTTGCGGAAGTAGCTGCCTGGTGGAATAAAGTGGTTGGGAATTCTCATACCCAACTTTATATGGGATTAGGTTTATATCTTTATAATGAAGACTATCAGCACCCAGCTTGGCAAAATCCTGAAGAAATCGTCGACCAAATACGTTATCTTCGCACCCTTTCTGATAATGATGGTTATGTGTTCTTTACTTATCATAATTTAATTGCTTATGATAATAATGAGCCCGGTCAACAAGTGTTAAATCAGGCTCTTTCTCGTTTAGAAAATGAAGTCTTAACCACTTATAGTCTTGTACCCCCTCGACCATGGTTACAAATGCGTGTGACTAATCCGGTACAAAATTTAATGGTGACACCATGTGATGAAGAATGTACTTTAATTCAATTTGAAGATTCACTTGAAAATAATAGTCAATACTATGTGATCTATCGGGTTCCTCGAGCAAGATATCGTGAAACGATCGATTTTTCAGATGCAAGTTATATTTTAGATGTCATTGGAAAAAATAAAGGAGAAGTTGTTCAACATTATACAGATACAACTGCTGATCCAAATGCCGTTTATACTTATGCGGTCACCGCGTTATCACAAGCGCAAGTAGAATCAAGCCCTGTTTCATTTGTATATATTCCTTAAATAAAAAAAATCATTTACTAAGTCAGTAAATGATTTTTTTCTTATTGTTACACAAAATTATTTTAGATAACCTTTATAATTATTGATATTATCATATTTTTAAATTTAATTGATGGTTAGCAATTAACTATTTTTTAATATTGCCATCAAAACTTATTCTTTGGTGGCAAAAAGCTGTTCGAATTTATCGATAGAGTTGCGTTCTAATCGCTGAGATACATGACTATAGATATTTAGTGTTGTTCCAATGTTCGAATGCCCTAAATGTTCCTAAATCACTTTTACATTAACACCTACTTCTTTGTTTTTTATTTTAAACGGACAGGTGAGATTAAGAATATTAGTTATGGAATTAGTGATATGAGCTTCTATGGCGATAAGCAACGAGATTACTCATTAATCGTTGATTTAGAAAGTAGAAAATTAGTCTATCGTTACAGCAATGATTATAAAAAATATTTATTATAGAGGTGACTAAATGTTAACTAAACCTGTATATCTAGAAATTGACAAACCGAATTACGTACCGATTTACACTGTTGAATACGAGTACAATAGTCGTTTTTATGAGATTACTATCTTAAATCATTCCCAGGCGTTAGACTTAACAGGAATTCGTGTTATTGTTGCAGGTAAAAAGCCAGATGGCAAATTGAGTTTGAGTATTATCAAATCAAATTGGTAGCTTTTATTGAAGTAGATTATACAAAAACATTTACGAATGAAGAGAAGTATAAAAAATTAATTCGTAGCCGTAAAACTGATTCAAAAGTCGCTGAATTACTAACCGACCATTTTCTCTAGATATCAGTCTGTGATAAGAAACCACAGATGAAGGGCGTCCAGTAGATTAAACGAGATATGTCAAACTTCTCTAAATTTAAATATTATGATATCAGCGATGATACAGTAGACTTTCATAAAAAAAATATTTTTGTAAAATTAAGGAAAATTATGTATAATTGTACTTGAGTTTAAAATCAGGGAGGATATATGATATGGAAAAGAAAAAGAAACCATTTTATAAAAAATGGTGGTTCTGGTTAATCGTTGTTGTTGTGATTGGAGTGGCTGGTTCAGGTGAGGGAGAAGCGCCTGAAAGTAGTGACGTTAAAACACAAGGGGAATCTGAAGTTGCTCAAAGTGATAATGCATCAGCCGAAAAAGTGTCGACTGATCAAACAAAAGAAGAACAAAAAGAGGAAGAAGAAGAGAAGAACGATGTGCCAACAGAATACAAATCAGCTTTAAAAAGGGCAAAAAACTATAGTGATATGATGCACATGTCAAAACAAGGGTTATACGATCAATTAACGTCAGAATATGCAGATAAATTCACACCCGAAGCAGCCCAGTATGCCATTGATAATTTAGAAGTGGATTACAAAGAGAACGCACTAAAAAGCGCAAAAAACTATAGTGATATGATGCACATGTCAAAACAAGGGTTATACAATCAATTAATATCAGAATACGGTGAGAAGTTCACGGCAGAAGAAGCACAATACGCAGTAGATAACTTAGAAGTAGATTATAATGAAAATGCCTTAAAATGTGCAAAAAACTATCAAGAAACTATGAGCATGTCACCAGCCGCTATCTACGATCAATTAGTATCTGAATACGGTGAAAAGTTCACACCAGAAGAAGCGCAGTATGCAATCGACAATTTAGAATAACAAAAAAACAACAGATGGCAATTGCCATCTGTTGTTTTTTTATTTTTTTGTTTTGCCATCTGATTTGCCACCATAAATAAAATCATTGATATTAATCTTCATTCATTTAAAATAATTAGCTCTGTTAGACAATTTTGTTGGTAACGAATCGCTTGATACCAACGATCATTAAGTCCAGTTTTTAAAGATTGTATCCACTTCAAGTAAATAAATAACCAATAACAACATTTTTGTCTAACAGAGCCAAATAATTTAAAATAAATATACTTCTTTAAAGAAATATGGTAATACCAATGGTATCATTAATGTTAAATATCTTTTATTAAGTAATATTAAATCTTCACTGATTTACTAAGTCAGTAAATGATTTTTTTCTATTAAAAGAAAGGCATATCGCGAAGGTTGATAATACTTACGATTAATGAAATTAAAGGGACAACGACGAATGATAATGCTAAAATTAATAATAAGATTTTTGTGCCCTTCATCTTGTTTAAATTATGTTGTGCTTTTTTAGCCATACTAAATTCACCTCATAGACAAAATTTGCTATAATGTATACTGTAACTTAGTCTATTATAATATAAATGCTTAGAAAAAGGAAGAGGATTTAACTTTGGGAACGCCGATATTTAGAATTATATTCCATATTGACTTAAACGCTTTCTTCGCTTCGTGTGAAACGATATTACGACCAGAATTGCAAAACTTACCGTTGGCTATTACAGGTGAGAAGTCTTCGAAGCGTGGAATTGTGGTTACTGCAAATTATGTTGCTCGTCAATATGGGGTTCATAGTGCCATGCCACTGATGCAAGCTAAAAAAAAGTGTCCACATTTAGTGGTTGCATCGGCGAACTTTGATTTATATCGAAAAATATCTCAGCAATTTATTCAGTTATTACATGAATATAGTGATCAAGTTGAAAAGGCATCCATTGATGAGGCGTATGTGGATGTCACTCACCTTTATCAAGAGATTCACCCGCTTCACTTAGCACAACAAATTCAACAACGCATATTCAATGAATTAAAGATTGGATGCAGTATTGGTGTCGCACCGAATAAGTTTTTAGCAAAGATGGCTTCTGATATGAAAAAGCCGAATGGGATAACGGTTTTAAGGAAACGAGATTTGCCACACATCCTATGGCCGATGCCGATTGAGGAGATGTTTGGGGTAGGTAAAGCCTCTTCACCTAAATTAAAGCAATTAGGGATAAATACAATTGGCGACTTGGTGCATTATAAAGACGTTGATAAAATTGAGCAACTATTTGGGCATCATGCACTCAAATGGATTGAGAATGCAAAAGGAAATGATCAAAATCCAATCAACCCAAATAAGTATGAAGTTCCATCTAGCATCGGTCATTCGACGACCTTTTCTAAAGACTATTGTTTTGATGAGGAAATAAAAGCAGAGGCCAAGCGAATGTGTATTAAGACGTCGAATCGATTAAAAAAATATGGTTTATACGCTAAGACGATTAGTATTCAATTAAAAGATACGTCATTTAAACAAATCACACGGAGTCAAACGGTTCAAGTTCCGATTCAAAGTGTCAATGAACTCTATCCAATCATTGAAGAGCTATTTGATGAACATTGGGAAGGACAAGCCCTGCGCTTAATTGGAGTGAATACGACGAATTTAGTCAATACGAATAAAGTGACTCAACAATTAAATCTCTTTAATTATCAGTCGTTTGCGAGTGAAGAGAAGTTAAACCAAACCATTCAACAAATAAAAACAAAACATGGCACCCATCTTATTCAAAAAGGGATTCAGAAAGGACAAAAGTGATTATGAAAAAATTGGAAGAAAAACAATTAACAAGTCAGGAGTATTACCGCAACTCATTTTTAAAGGTGACAGAGGATGAGGTCATTTTACCGAATGATAAACAGGCCAAACGTGTCGTTGTTCATCATCCAGGAGGAGTAAATTTAATCGCCCTAGATGAGGCGAATCGTTTAATGTTAGTCGAGCAATATCGTTATCCGATTGAAAAAGCGACCTTGGAAACACCAGCTGGTAAAATTGAACCCGGAGAAGAAACTAGTGTGACAGCTAAGCGTGAATTAGAGGAGGAGACAGGCTACACGTGTGAATCGTTAAAAATGATTGGTCGTTTCGCCACGTCACCAGGTTTTTGTAATGAATATATTGAAAACTTTTTAGTCATTAATCCCCAAAAGCTAGATTATGAAGTGGCTGGAGATGAAGACGAATTTATTAATTTATATCATGTTACAAAAGAGGAAGCCTTAAAGTTCGTAGAGGAAGGGCGTATTTGTGATTTTAAAACGATTTATGCGATTCAATACTTGATCCTTCATCATCAGTGGTAATCAGCATTCTTAAACTGACAAGAGTTGTCATAGGGGGAGAAACCATCGTTAAACTAGAACATATCATTGAGGAATATTAAGCGAATGTGTCGGCAGTCTTTGATTTTAAAAAATAATCATAAATCTTTACTATTTTTTAGCATAGTCTCTCTTTTTCTTTCATAAAGTTAGAAAAGAAAGGGGGAAGTGCTCATGGTCGCACAAAAACGTCGCAAAAAATCGTTCTCTTATGTCTTATATGTCATGTATGTTCTACTACTACTCGTCATCATTGGTGATATTATTGGGTCTTCACTTTATATTAAATTGGAACAATCGTCACAAAGTTTAATGGTGAACTATGTGAATGAAAATATTAATGCGTTTGATCAAACTCAATGGTCATTTAATCAATTATTTTATAAACAATTCATGTATCAAGGAAGTATGTGGGTGTTAGGATTAACTGTCATTGGTGTCGTCGTCAATTTGTTTTTAGTTTTCTTAAAAGGAGTCATTGCTGGATTTAATGTCTTCTTTATCTTTCAAACATTAGCACCTATGCAAGCCATTTGGACAAGTTTTCTTTGGTTAATTCAGTATTCACTTATTTTAGGTGTTACCATTTTAAGTGGTTATTTTAGTGTTCGTTTTGTAATTATGGCGGTCAAAATTATTTTCTTTAAGAAGAATACGACTCTTTTAAAAAAGCATTTACTATATTACTTTTATCAGTTATTCATTATTATGGTTTTAACATTGGTGACTTCAGGAGTGACGTACTTAATCCAACCGATTGTCTACCATCAGTTTGAAAAAGCAGGTCAAGCTCAGCCCGTAGAACAGTCAGCTGATGACTTTATTTCGACGTCTTCTGATGCGACATCAAATCTAATGTTGCAAATAAATATTAATTTTGAAAGAGAAGTGTTATAATAAACTATAACTAAATTTAGATTTTAATAGCAAGATGGTGAAAAAATGACACAACTTTCAAAATATGAAGCAATGATCGTTAAATCAGGTTCGAAATTAACAAAACAGCGTAAACAAATTTTAAAAGTCATTGTTGATCATTCAGATGAACACTTTTCTGCCGAAACGTTATATGATTTAGTGAGACATATTGACAGCTCGATTGGAATTGCAACCGTCTATCGAACGTTGGAGCTGTTTGAAAAGCTAAAAATTGTTCGCAACGTTAAAATAAAAAATGATGGGGTTAATTATTATGATGTAATTGATTTAGATGAGCAAAATCATTTTCATCACCATTTAATTTGTACCACGTGTAATCGCATCATTGAAATTGCGGATGAATTAGAAAGTTATGAGGCCTTTATCAAAGAAAAGTATGGATTTAATGTCACTGATCATGACCTAACCCTTTATGGAACATGCGCATCATGTCAAGAATCAAAGGAATGTTAAGAGCTTCTACTTAAGTAGAAGTTCTTTTCTTTTTAAGGAGAGAAATAGATGAACTATCAAATGGAATTGGACGGATTTTTAACATATTTAATGATTGATCGTGGATTAAGCTTAAATACAAAAGAGAATTATGAACGAGACTTAAGAAGTTACTTAAGCTTTATCAAACAGCAATCTGTTGAGCAACTCAATCAAATTGAGCGCGAGCAGATTCAGCTTTACTTGATTGAACTATATGAGCGAGGGCTCAATACTAAGTCAGTCGCTCGTCATTTGTCAGCGATTCGGGCGTTTCACCAGTATTTAATTATTGAGAAAGTTTGTGTGAAAAATCCATGTGATTTAATTGAAAGCCCGAAGTTAACACGTGATTTACCGGAAATTCTAAGTATCGAGGAAGTCGATGCATTACTTGAAAGTTTTAAACAAGATACACCAGGAGACCTTCGAAATCGAGCGATGGTCGAATTATTATATGCCTCAGGTCTTCGTGTCACTGAACTTTTGAATTTAAGACTTGAAGATTTACATTTATCGATGCAATTTATTAAATGTCAAGGAAAGGGAAATAAAGAACGAATCGTTCCGATTGGTGAAGTGGCTGCTGAGGTGCTAGATCTTTATTTAACAATTGCCCGACCTAAACTTTTAAAGAAACCGACAGATGTCTTGTTTTTAAATCGTTTCGGTGAGATGATGACACGCCAAGGTTTTTGGAAAATTTTAAAAAAACAAGCTCAAATGGCGGGGATTACAAAAGAATTATCTCCCCATAAGCTTCGCCATTCCTTTGCCACACATCTAATTGAAAATGGGGTCGATTTACGTTTAGTACAAGAAATGTTAGGGCATTCTGATATTGCAACCACTCAAATTTATACGCATATTAGTAAAGATCATTTACGTGGGGTATTTGAGCAAGCGCATCCACGAAGCGGGAAAACAAGTGCTGAAAATGAAGGCTTTTTCTCGCAAAGTTTGGAAAAATGAAATATAATAAATAAGTAAACGGGATTGATTAATACTAAGTTTGTATTAGTTTGTACGTTAGAAAGGAAGTTATTTATGAAGTATAATCGTATATTTTTAGTTATTATGGACTCTGTAGGGGCTGGGGAATTACCAGATGCAAAAGATTATAATGATACAGGGGCAAATACGTTAAAACATATTGCAGAGACTGCTAAAGGATTAAATATGCCTCATATGCAAGCATTAGGACTAGGAAATTTAACTGAAATTGAAGGTGTGGCACCGATTCGACCAGAAAAAGGATATTATACGAAGTGTGAAGAGTTATCAGTAGGGAAAGATACGATGACTGGACACTGGGAAATCATGGGGCTTAAAATTACAGAACCGTTCCGTACCTTCACGGACACGGGATTCCCTAAAGAGTTAATTGATGAATTAGAGGCGCGTACAGGTCGTAAAGTAATTGGAAATAAATCATCATCTGGAACGGAAATTTTAGATGAATTGGGAGAGCAGCACATGACAACAGGTGATATCATCGTTTATACATCAGCGGATTCTGTGCTACAGATTGCAGCTCATGAAGGTGTTATTCCAGTTGAAGAGTTATGGAATATGTGTAAGGTTGCACGTGAGATCACAATGAAAGAAGAATGGAAAGTTGGACGTATTATTGCACGTCCATTCGTTGGGCCGAAAAGAGGGGAATTCAAACGTACACCAAATCGTCATGATTATGCGTTAAAGCCATTCGGACGTACGGTCTTAAATGAATTAAAAGATGCAGGTCAAGAAGTGATTGCGATTGGTAAAATCAATGATATTTATGTTGGAGAAGGTGTAACAGAAGCTATCTTAACGAAATCAAATGAAGATGGAATGAATCAATTATTAAATGTGATGAAACGTGACTTCAATGGATTAGCCTTCTTAAACTTAGTTGATTTTGATGCGATGTATGGACATCGTCGTGACCCATTAGGATATGCGAAATGTTTAGAAGCATTTGATGTTCAATTAGGAGAGGTGTTATCAGAAATGAAAGCAGATGATTTATTAATTATCTCTGCTGACCACGGAAATGATCCAATTGCATCAGGAAGCGATCATACACGTGAGTATATCCCAGTCATTATGTATTCACCATCGATGCAAGCAAGTGGGGAGTTACCAATCGGTAAATCATTTGCTAACATTGGAGCAACAGTGGCCGAAAACTTTGGTGTAGAAATGCCAGCCATTGGAGAAAGTTATTTAAATCAATTAAACTAATTTGAAAAACTCAAGGGTAACCTTGAGTTTTTATTCAGAAGTAGACAGCGTTGTAAATTTTTATTAAAATAAAGAAAAGCTTTAATGTAAGAGGGTGAGAAATATGGAATCAGTAACACGTCGCGAGGCGATTTATGAGACGTTATCGAAGGCCATCCAACCGATTAAAGGTAGTGAACTGGCTAAAATGTATCAAGTGAGTCGTCAAGTTATTGTGCAAGATATCGCATTATTACGTGCGAAAGGAATCCAAGTAGTGGCAACTCCTTCTGGATATATGATTCAAGAACCTGTAGCCTCAGGTCTTTTGAAAACGATTTGCTGTAAACATGGACATACGATTGAAGAGTTACAAACGGAATTAGAGTTAATTATTTCGTATGGTGGAAAAGTGATTGATGTGATTGTTGAACATCCGGTTTACGGTGAGATTCGAGTCGTTTTAAACTTAAATTATTTAAACGATGTCAAAACGTTTATTGAAAAAGTGAGTCAAGCTCAAACAAAGCCTCTATCTTTGTTAACAGAGGGCATTCATTATCATACGTTAGAAGTCGAAAATGAACAGATGTATGAAGAGATTGTCAACGAATTAAAACAACATCATTTCATTCATGAGCGATTGAAATAATAAATAAAATATGAGTCTTCACCAAAAATGGCGCTTGACAATTTCTTGCTATTAAAACTATTAATTTTAGTCTTAAAATTAGCTATTTTCCGTGTAATTTAAACATCATTTTAAATAAGAAAATATTTTTTTAAAATCAAGAACCAATTTTGGTGATGATCCTAAAATATGGTGAATTTATCATTAATCAATTTCATGGCTTGGTCATGAAATTTTTTAAAAAAACTTGGTGACAAGACAGCAGTTGACACAATAGGGGGATTGAAGTGAAGAATAAATTGATTAGAACGTTAAATGGAATGGGAACTGGATTGTTAGCCACTTTAGTGGTGGGAACTATTATGGTTCAAATAGGAACCCTTTTAAACCTTTCATTGTTAAATGAAGTGGGAGGATTTGCGAAAGTCTTCATGGCAGCTGCTATTGGAGTAGGGGTCACTTATGCTTTAAATGCTAAGCCACTTGTGATATTTGCCTCTATAGTAACTGCCACGATTGGAGCAGGAGCTATGGATTCAGTAGATGGACAAATTGTTTTAAGTATCGGTGAACCAGCAGGTGCCTATTTAGCAGCGTTAACAACAGCATGGGTTGGAAACCGAGTGATTGGCAAAACAAAGGTTGATATTATTTTAGTTCCTATGATTTGTTTAGTTATCGGAGGATTAGTGGGGGTCTTTGTTTCACCTGCCATGGCTCAAGTAACTAAAATGATTGGTGTGTTTATCAATGAGGCGACACAACTAAAGCCGTTATATATGGGAGCCATTGTTTCCGTTGTCATGTGTTTAGTCATTTTATCACCCATTTCATCAGCGGCTTTAGCTGTCAGTTTGGGACTTGAAGGGTTAGCTGGTGGTGCCGCTGTTGTTGGTTGTGCATGTTCTATGGTTGGGTTTGCAGTGATTTCATATCGAGGAAACGGAATTAATGGATTACTTTCACAAGGAATTGGAACGTCAAAGCTTCAGTTTGCTAATGCTGTTAAAAATCCGTACATTGTTGTTCCTACAATGGTCGCCAGTTTGTTATGTGGAATGCTATCGACGACTCTTTTTGAGATTGAATGTAATAGTTTAGGAGCAGGCATGGGAAGTAGTGGATTCGTTGGACAAATACAAACCATCGCTGTCATGGGACCCCGCGTGATTCCAGCTCTTGTGATTTTGCACTTTATCCTTCCTGCTGTTTTTAGTTTAGTCGTTTCAAAAGTAATGCATCAAAAAGGATTAATTGAGCAAGCTGATTTGAAATTATCTTTAAATTAAATGACATTAGAGGCTATTTCTGATCAGAAATAGTCTTTTTCTATTAAAATTTTAAAAAAAATAATGAACTTTTTATCAGTTTGTGTGTCTTATTAGTGAGAGAAAAAGTTTCATGAAGCTATAAAAATAGGAATGAACTTTTTTTAAACGGAGATACCTCATCATTCAAATAATCTAACTTTAATAAATAGAGAGGAAAAAATAAACAAGAGAATGAGGTCTAATGGATGAAAGAGGGTGAGAGTTTTGGATGACGAGCAACTAGTCAGACGAGCTAGAGCTGGTGATCGACACTGTTTAAATATTTTATTCGATATGCATTACAAAATGGTTTTTGGCTATTTAATTAAATTGTGTGGAAATGTTCATTTGGCAGAAGATTTAGTACAAGAGTCATTATTAAAGGCAACGCTAAATATAAAAAAATTTCGAGGGGATTGTAAGTTTTCAACCTATTTAATTGAAATTGCAACGAATTGCTATAAAAATGAAGTTCGAAAGCAACAACGGATGATTTATGATGATGAGGCGTTGCAGCATTTGAGTGTTAATGCTGAAGGTGAAGTATTTACTCAATTACAATTTAGAGAGGCATTAGACACCTTGCAACAAATGAATGAGGAACAACGAAGTCAAGAATCCATTATGTGACTCAATCGATGCGAAAAAAATTATTAGAATAGGAGGAATAGTTATGGAGTGTTTGAAAGATGAAAAATTAGAAGAAGCGGGACTAATTCCTAAAATTGATACGTTAAAAATTATCCAAGAGGCGAATCAACGACAAATCAAAAAACGTCAAAAGCAATTAAAACTTTTGATTATACTTATGATCGGATGTTGCTTTTTAGGGCAATGGATTTGGTTTGAACTCTTTGGATTTCAAAAAGAAATGTTTTTGATAGGTGGGGTGTATCTTTTAATAGGAACCATTATTTTGTTAGTTCGTGTATTAGTTGAGGGAGGAAATGTATTGTGATAATCGTAACTTTACTGATGTGTCTACTGTTATTTGTTTGTATTTGTTTTGGAATTGGGCAAGTTGTTTGGATTTATTTAGATGCTAAAGAACGAGGAGATCGTTTGAAGGTCGTTTGGGCTCTTTTTGCGGTATTTCCTATTTTTATGCCTTATTTATTACCACTACCACTTATTGTTTATTTACTTATTAGTCGTAGCTATGCGTCTTCATGTCCAACTTGTAATGAAAAAATTAGACCAGATTATGTCACTTGCCCACGTTGTGGTCAACATTTAAAAGAAAAATGTTTAAACTGTGGACGTTCAATTGAAAAAAGTTGGAATTATTGTCCGAGCTGTTCAAAAGAGTTATAAAATAAAGGAGAAAAAGAGATGAAGATTATTTTAAAATATAAAAAAACATTTATAGCAGTCGTGATGGTGTCTCTTTTGCTTGCAATTTTACCCGCTATATCGATGTGGGGATTTATGTCTATCACATTTAGTGAGCATGACACGATGGTAGAGACGTTTAATGGCTATTTAAATGATTATGATTACCAAAGTTCACTTCCAGAAGATTATGTCTATCAAGCAGTGAATTTAAAGATGGATTCAACAGCTAATCTAGAACACCCAAGTTGGAATGGGAACCAAGTTCAGTTCACAAAAGAAGAAACGTTTTCTAAAATAAAAAGTAAACAATTGATGGTACAGGAATGGTATTTAAAAGAAGGGACTACTCTTAAATGGAGAGCAACCGGTAACGTAGAAGAAGGTTATGCAGAATATTGTTTATTAAGTGAAAATGGGGTAGAGGAGTATTTAGCGATTGGTGCAGAAGGCGAATTTAAGATCGAAAAATCAGGGAATTATGGAGTTTTATTAAATGCTAATTTTTTTAAAGGTAGTACAACCATTCATTTAAATCTCATGAAGTAAAACATATTTCATAGTCATTCATGATAATAAAACAGCAATCGATAATAGATTGCTTTTTTTATGAGTGATGAATAAATGAGGCATCAACTGGGTAGAGTAGAGTGGAATGTTGAAATTTAAAGGTGATATTGATGAGACGCTGGATTCATAGTTTAATGATACTATATTCAATCTTAGGTTTATGCCAACTTCAACCCCTGATTCAAGAAAGTGAGCAATTGGCTTCTCAATGGGTAGAAATTGTACAAGGAGAGGTAAAGGGAAGTATTGTGGGAGAGGATGGAAAGCCAGTCATTGCTCAATTGAGGTTTTTTGATAGTGATGGAGCACTCATTAAGCGAATTCAAACGGATATAGACGGAAACTTTGAAATCCTATTAGATGAAGGCCATTATAACTTAGAAGTATCTAAGGGTTATGAATATGAGATGAAACAATTGCCGATTGAAGTAAAGAAAGAAAATCCTCTTAATTTAAAGTCGATAAGTCTTACACGATTAATGGATTGGACAGCTAAAAGTTATTTGTGTGGTGACTTACACCAACACTCTCAGTTTAGTGATGATGGACTTAATACAGTTGAAGAAGTTCTAATTGCAAATCTGGCCAATGGTTTAGATTTTGGAGCAATGGCTGATCATAACACAGTGGATGGAAATGACGAATGGCTATCATTATCACAAAAGCTAAGTTATTTAGCGATTCCAGCACAAGAGATTACAACAAATCAGGGACATTACTTAGCTTTAAATACGTCTAATTTAATTGATGTGACCGCTCTTACTTCCGAAGATGAAATAGATCAAATGATTGATGAAGCTCATCATCAAGGTGGGATGATACAAATTAATCATCCAGGAAGAAATTTTTCATTTTGGAACGTAGGGGGGCAATTTGATGCGATAGAAATTTGGAATGGACAGGCGATGCCACCCATTCCGAATTTGAACGATATTGATGAAGAATTTGCATATAATCAAATAAGTAAACAGAAGTGGTTTGATTTATTGTCAGAAGGAGTTAAAATAACGGCACTTGGTAACTCAGATAATCATGATATTAGTAGTGAAAGTATAACGGCACCAATTAGTGAAAATGAGCAGTTTAACGAATGGATTGCCCAAGGGTTATATAATGGAAATCCTAGAAACTATGTAAAAGTAGAGGAAGAGAGTGTTGAAGGCATTTTAAAAGGAATTAAAGATGGACATGTTTTTATTACAAATGGTCCGTTAATGGATGTAACGTTAAATGAAGCAACTTTTGGTGATCGAGTGGTTAGTACTAATGAAGCAGAAATTTCGTATCTTATCGCTTCTAATCAGGGCTCGTTAGAAGCATTAAATGTCATCGCAGATGGGCAAGTGATTGAAACCATTCCATTAGCGGAAGATGTTCCGACACTTGGAACGATTAATTTAAATTTGTCAAACTATCAATGGGTTGTGTTCGAAGTGATTAGTAAATCTTATGAGTATGCGATTTCAAACCCAATTTATTTAAAATGATAAGAAAAAAATAAGCCAAAAGTCGTCGAAGTATTGAATATTGTGTAAATTTTCAGTAAAATAAAATTAAGTAAAAATAAATGGAGGTACATGATGGTTAAACATATCGTTATGTGGAAGATTCAAGGTGTTAATGGTCAATCTAAAGAAGAGACTGCACAAGAAATTAAGCGTACATTAGAAGATTTAAATGGAAAAATCGAAGGATTAATTCATTTAGAAGTTGGAATTGATTTCTTACAATCAGATGCATCTTATGATGTTGTTTTATATTCAGAGTTAGCAAACAAAGAGGCATTAGATTTTTATCAAAATCATCCACTACATGTTAAAGCAGCAACAGAGGTTGTTAAACCAGCTGCGACTTCTCGCATTGTCGTTGATTACGAAATGTAATAAATAACAAGCAATGACGACTTGTTGTTATTGCTTGTTTTTTTAGTGGAGAAAGGTGAGATGACTTGTCGGTTATCGAAAAATATAATATAATGACAGAATAAGTAGAATTCACTTTGATCTACCATTTTAACTAAAGGGAGAGGCTAGCAAGCATGAAAAACAATCACGAAGCATATAACTTAGTCTTTGGTATATCAATTTATGATATTTTTGGATTTACAAATATGAACTATCGTTCTCATGATTCAAATCCTGGACGTGTGAAAGTATCCTTTGGAGGAGTATGTCGTAATATCGCCGAAAATATGGCTCGTGTCGGTGCAAATACGAAGTTTATTTCTGTATTAGGAAATGATGAAAAAGGAAAGAGTATCTTAGAACATTCAAAACTAATGAATGTGGATATGTCAGATTCACTTATTGTTGAAGGAGCTTCAACACCAACATATGTTGCGATTTTAGATGAACATGGTGAAATGGTTTCTGCGATTGTTGATATTAATGTGGATCATCATATCACGGAAGCGTTTATTGATTCAAAGGCGTCAGTTATTGAAGGAGCAGAATATATGTTCTTTGGTGCTGATAATCCTGAAATTCTTGAATATATTGTAAAAAAATATGAAGGTAAAACAAAGTTTGTTTTAGACCCAGTATCTGCTGCGAAAGCAGTAGAGGTTAAACATTTATTACCTTACTTCCATACCGTTAAACCGAATCGTCATGAAGCAGCAGTTTTATGTGGATTTGAGATTAATACAGTTGAAGATGTTCGTAAAGCAGGTCAGTATTTACTTTCATTAGGTGTGAAACATGTCTTTATTAGTTTAGATGCTGATGGTGTCTATTATTGTACAGCTGATGAAGAAGGAATTGTTAAACCGAATCGTGTAGAGGTCATCAACGTAACAGGTGCTGGTGATTCATTTATTGCAGGTGTAGGTTATGCGTATTTAAATCAGTTATCAATTTTAGAAACAGTTAAATTAGCACAAACCATGTCAATCATTACAATTTCACACGAAGAAACGATTCATCCGGAGATGGCAGTTGATTATGTTAAGGAAAAAATAGATGCTATTGAATGGACTGTTACAACATTCTAAAATCTTATAGACCTTTGAAAAAAGATGTCGTTATTTATAACGACATCTTTTTTCTTTTGTATAAAAATAAGTTTTATAACTATTTTTATACAAAAGAACAGTTATTGTCGAAAAACGTGTTATCGGTTACATGTTGATTGTCTGTTGTCTTCTTATTGTGAAAGTGATATAATCAAGGTGTCGAAGAAAGTAATGCGTTTACTTTCGGAACAGTTTTTGTTGTAAACGTTTTAAATGAAGGTGACACTTTACCATAAGCAGCAGGAAAGAAGAAAAAGGAGTCGTATGAGAAGATGAATAAAGTATGGTGGAAAGAAGCTGTGGCTTATCAAATCTATCCAAGAAGTTTTATGGACTCGAACGGAGATGGAATTGGTGATCTCAACGGTATTATTTTAAAACTTGATTATTTAAAAGCGTTAGGAATCGATGTCATATGGGTGAGCCCATTTTATAAATCACCAAATGATGACTGTGGTTATGATATTAGTGACTATAAAGATATTATGGATGAGTTTGGAACAATGGAAGATTTTGATCGCTTATTAGAAGAGGTACATAAGCGTGGAATGAAATTAATTGCAGATTTAGTCATCAATCATACAAGTGATGAACACCCATGGTTTATCGAATCTCGTTCATCGGTTGATCATCCAAAACGAGATTGGTATATTTGGCGAGATGGAGTAAATGGAGCGGAACCTAATAACTGGGAAAGTATCTTCAGTGGTTCAGCTTGGGAATATGATGAAAATACTGGACAATACTATATGCATCTATTCTCAAAAAAACAACCCGATTTAAACTGGGAAAATGCTGAAGTACGTGAAGCATTATATGAAATGGTGAATTGGTGGTTAGATAAAGGAATTGATGGTTTCCGAGTAGATGCGATTAGTCATATTAAAAAAGAAGAGGGATTAACAGATATGCCAAATCCCCACGCATTAAAATATGTTTCATCATTTGATAAACATATGAATGTGGAAGGGATTCATCCTTTATTAGACGACTTAAAGGCAAATACGTTTGATAAATACGATATTATGACGGTAGGGGAAGCTAACGGCGTTAAAATTGAGGATGCTCATCTATGGGTTGGCGAAGAAGAAGGAAAATTTAATATGGTGTTTCAGTTTGAGCACTTAGGTTTATGGAAGGATAATGGCGATCAAGGAACAGATGTTCGTCAATTGAAAAAAATCTTAACAAAGTGGCAAAAAGGATTAGAAGGTGTCGGTTGGAATGCGTTATACATTGAAAATCATGATTTAGCGCGTATTGTATCCACACTGGGAGATGATCAAAACTATTGGAAAGAAAGTGCAACATCTCTTGGAATGATGTATTTTATGATGAAGGGAACACCATTTATCTATCAAGGTCAAGAAATTGGAATGACAAATGTTCAGTTTGATAAAGTAGAGGATTATCAAGATGTTCAAAGTACTGGACTTTATTATTCTAAACTTGAACAAGGAATGAGTCATGAAGATATTATGGAAATTATTTGGGCGACTGCTCGTGGGAATAGTCGAACTCCAATGCAATGGAATGATGGAGTTAATAGTGGATTTACAACTGGAACACCATGGTTAGCAGTTAATCCAAACTATCAAACCATTAATGTTGAAGCACAAGAAGAAGATCCAGATTCGATTTTAAACTTCTATAAAGAAATGATTGCTTTAAGAAAATCAGAAGATATCTTCGTTTATGGAACATATGACTTAGTGTTTGAAGATCATCAAGAGATTTATGCTTATACACGAACATTAGGTGAAAAACGTGTGCTTATCTTATGTAACTTAACGAATAAGCAAACAAGTATTAACTTAGAAAAGATCACAGTTTCAACGGATCAGTTATTATTATCAAATATCCCAGTTGAGGAACATGAGTCAATTCAAGAGTTAACATTAAAGCCATTTGAAGCACGCATCTACAGCTTAAATTAAGCTATGATGATATAGAGTTATCAGGAGGGAATAGTTATGAAAAAACCAGGATTTATGTCGTTTGATTTCTGGCAAAAATTTGGAAAGGCCTTAATGGTCGTAATTGCTGTAATGCCAGCAGCAGGGATTATGATTTCCTTAGGGAAATTAGTTGGAATGTCTGGGGGAGATATTACCGTAATTGCAACAATTGCAAAAGTTATGGAAGATATCGGATGGGCAATTATTGGAAACTTACACGTCCTATTTGCGGTAGCCATCGGGGGGTCATGGGCAAAAGAACGTGCAGGTGGAGCATTTGCAGCTTTAATTGCATTCATATTAATTAACCGTATTACAGGAGCATTATTTGGAGTATCAACAGCAATGTTGGCAGATCCAACTGCAACGGTTCAATCATTCTTTGGATCTGAGATGGTTGTTTCAGATTACTTCACTGAAGTTTTAGGCGCATCAGCTTTAAATATGGGAGTATTTGTTGGGATTATCTCAGGGTTCTTAGGCGCATCATTATTCAACAAATACTATAACTTTAATAAATTACCACAAGCATTAGCCTTCTTTAATGGGAAACGATTTGTTCCATTCGTTGTTATCGGTGGATCAGTAGTGACAGCATTAGTTTTATCAATTATTTGGCCATTTGCTCAAGGAGCTTTAAATAACTTTGGTCAATGGATTGCAACTTCACAAGATACAGCACCAATTCTTGCACCATTCGTGTATGGAGCAGGGGAACGTTTATTATTACCATTCGGTTTACACCATATGTTAACTATTCCAATGAATTATACAGAATTAGGTGGAACGTATGAAATCTTAACAGGGTCAAATGCTGGACAAATCGTTGCAGGTCAAGAATCTTTATGGTTAGCTTGGGTAACAGATTTAAATAACTTAAAATCAGCAGGTGATATGGAAGCTTATAACTCGTTATTAAATGCAGTGACTCCAGCTCGCTTTAAAGCAGGTCAAGTTATTTTATCAACTGCATCTTTAATGGGAGCTGCCTTTGCCATGTTCCGAAATGTCGATTCAGATAAAAAATCAGCATACAAATCAATGTTTATTTCAGCAGCATTAGCAACCTTCTTAACAGGGGTATCTGAACCATTAGAGTTTATGTTCATGTTTATTTCACCTGTGTTATACTTATGCTATGCAATTTTAGCGGGATTAGCATTTGCTTTAGCTGATATCATTAACTTACGTATCCATGCTTTTGGTATGATTGAGTTTATGACTCGTATTCCAATGATGGCGAATGCAGGATTAACGGGAGATATGATTAACTTTGTCTTAGCATGTTTAGGATTCTTTGCTTTAAACTTCGGGGTGTTCAACTTTGCGATTAAAAAATTCAAAATCGCAACTCCAGGACGATTAGGAAATTATAATGAAGAAGATGAAACACAAGGAGAAGGATCAACATCAACAACAGCAGCATCTGGTAGTCAATTAGCAAATGATATCATTTTCTTGTTAGGTGGAGCTGAAAATATTGTAGATGTAGATGCTTGTATGACTCGTTTACGTGTGACAGTTAAAGATTCAGGAACTGTTTCAGACCAACCAGATTGGAAAGCAACAGGAGCATTAGGATTAATCATTAAAGATAATGGAATCCAAGCGATTTATGGACCAAAAGCAGACGTGTTAAAATCAGAAATTCAAGATATTTTAGGTCTATAGGAGATTATTTATGAAGTTATTAACCTTAAATTGTCATGCTTGGCAAGAAGAAAACCAAATTGAAAAAATTCAACATTTAGCACAAGTCATTAAAGAAAAACAATATGATGTCATTGCTTTACAAGAAGTCATGCAGTTAATTGACACAACGACTTCAGAGAAAGTAAAACAAGATAATTATGCAGTCGTTTTATTAAGTGAATTAATGAAGTTAGGCGTTAATGATTATAAATTTGTGTGGGATCTTGCTCATATTGGGTTTGATATTTATGAAGAAGGATTAGCCATTTTAACACGATGTGAAATTAACAATGCAAAATCTTTTTTAGTGACAAAGAGTGACGATATTAAAAACTTCCGTACTCGTCGTGTCATTGGGTTAGAAATCATGCATGAAAATCAACCCGTTACGGTATACTCATGTCATTTAGGTTGGTATCATGATGAAGAAGAGCCATTTCAAGGGCAAGTGAATGAATTAGTTGCGCAGTTAAATCCAAATCATCTCAATATCGTTATGGGAGATTTTAACAATGATGCAAATATTCGTGACGAAGGATATGACTATTTATTAAGTAAAGGTTTAATCGATACTTATAAGGTAGCGAACATAAACGATGAGGGAATGACCGTTGAAGGTAAGATCGATGGGTGGTCTGACAATAAAAAAGATTTACGTATCGATCTAGTTTTAACGAATCAACCAGTCAGAGTCAAGTCATCACATGTTATTTTTAATGGCAAAAATAAAGAAGTGGTCTCGGATCATTTTGGTGTCGAAGTGGAATTAGAATTAACTCATTAATACAAAACCCCGCTACTTTGGTAGCGGGGTTTTTATGGGGTATGGGAAAAGCTGTACTTTAGCTTCTTAGAACGATTAAAGGATTGCGGTAATTGAAAATGTTTTCTGGAGTTTATTAAATTATGAAAATAATCATTAAACGAACATAAAAAGCAACTGATAGATTTCAGTTGCTTTTTATGTGCGCCCGGCATGGGTATTATCTAACGGGTTAAAGTCCCGAGTACGTCCAAGTAGCGGAAAGTACATAGCCTAAGACAAGGGTGTCCTCTGCGAGGAGGAATCTGAAGGAAGTCCGTGGGCAAACTTCTGGTCTGACGAACAGGAATCACATCAGGCAGGATACAAGGATAAGACTGCATAACAAGTTAAAGTCCAATAGCTACACAGAAAAAAAATGTATGTTGTAAATGTGGCAGATAGATGGAAGGGAAGATAATACACCTTACCCGGGGAGGTCTTATATTCTATCCCAAAGGTTGACCGTGAGGTAAACATGGAATATAAGAAGTCAGCCGAGGTCGTAGTAGTGAAGAGAGTTAGTGAAAACTAAAAGGAGCGAAGGACCGAACTATTTTATCCGTTAAAGAAATGATACTTGCACCTTCCTAATTAACCATTAGGTGATAAGACACATATCTAAAAAAAATAGATACGATGGATGGAAGGTTACGAAACTCATGGAGGTAACAAATATGAACACAGAGAATTTATTAAAACAAATCCTACACCCAAATAATCTAAACCAAGCTTATTTACAAGTTAAGCGTAATAAAGGTGCGGCAGGAGTGGATGGGATGACGATTAATGAATTGGGACACTATTTAAAAGAAAATGGTGAAGAGATAAAGGACCAAATTCGTACGCGTTCGTATCAACCTAAACCGGTGAAACGAATCGAGATTCCCAAGGCAGATGGGGGTGTGCGAAATTTAGGTGTCCCAACCGTGGTTGACCGATTCATTCAACAAGCGATGGCTCAAGTTCTCACCCCTATCTATGAAGAAAAGTTTCATGAAAACAGCTATGGATTTAGACCGGGACGATGTGCAGAAATGGCGATTATTAAAAGT
The DNA here is from genome assembly GCF_001543345.1 of Turicibacter sp. H121. Lineage (NCBI taxonomy): Bacteria > Bacillati > Bacillota > Erysipelotrichia > Erysipelotrichales > Turicibacteraceae > Turicibacter > Turicibacter sp. H121. The sequence continues at coordinate 2,439,031 of NZ_CP013476.1, forward strand.
CTAGAATTCATGAATGATGGGTATACATGGATTGTTGATATCGATTTAGAAAAGTTCTTTGATAAAGTCAACCATGATAAGTTAATGAGGTTGATATCAAATACGATTAAGGACGGAGATGTCATTTCACTCATCCGAAAATTCTTAGTCAGTGGAGTCATGATGGATGATGAATATAAAGAATCGGTGATTGGAACCCCACAAGGAGGCAATCTATCCCCATTACTGAGCAATATCATGTTAAATGAACTTGACCAAGAGCTAGAAGCAAGAGGGTTAAATTTTGTCCGATACGCAGATGATTGTTTAATTCTAGTGAAAAGTGAGAAGGCAGCGAACCGAGTGATGAAAAGCATGACGAAATACCTTGAAGAAACGCTAGGTCTTAAAGTCAATGTGACAAAAAGTAAGGTTGAGCGACCAAGTGGAATTAAATTTCTAGGATTCGGTTTCTTTTGGGATAAAAATGCCTATCAGTTCAAAGCTAAACCTCACCAGATATCGATCATGAGAGTGAAAGAGAAATTAAAAAGACTCACCCGACGAAGTTGGAGTGTGAGTTTTGACTATCGACTGAAGAAACTAAAGCAGTTAATCATCGGATGGGTGAATTATTTTAAAATTGCTAAGATGAGGACGGTATGTGGAAATCTAGATAAAAATATTCGATTCCGATTAAGAATGTGTATATGGAAACAATGGAAGAAGGTTCAAACCAAATATAGAAGTTTAATGAGGTTGGGAATCGATAAGGATAAGGCGTGGGAATGGGCAAATACCCGAAAAGGATATGCGAGAGTCGCTCGCTCATTTATTTTATGTCGAACCATCACGAATGAAAGACTAAAAAGAAGAGGTCTAGTATCACTACTAGACCACTATCAAACCGTTCATATTTAGAGATAAAATAGAATCGCCGTATACGGAACCGTACGTACGGTGGTGTGAGAGGACGATGATTAAATTAATTAATTATCTCCTACTCGATTAGATTTCAGTTGGTTCAGCAATCTCTAGTGCTTTAACCTCTAAGTTTTGACGACGGTTATCTAATGGGTTTTTATTAATGTGATGAACACGGAACCCTGGTTGACAGTTTGTTAAATAAGTATCTAGGTAAACACGTCCCGCTTCTGTATGAGCAATGGCATAAGGTTGACCATTTGCTTTCTTCTGACAAACCCATGTATATTTTTCATTTACGACTTGATCCAGGTCTTCAGCAGAAATTAATGCTTTATTGACTAAGTTTCCATAGCGGTCCTTTAAATGAATGGCAATGACCTGATTCTCTAAAACATCATAATCGTTGATTTGACGACGATTATATATTTCTAGGTTCGATTTTCGATTATCTAATAAATCACCGTTTAAATGACGGATTGGTGCGTTAGGACTTGTTCCTAAGACGGTTGATTGTAGGGTAGGTTTAATATAACGCTTTTTACCTTTTTGAATAACTTCTGTACTAGTTTGAATGATATAGTTATTAAAGTCTTTATTCCATTGGGCATGCCACGTTCCTAATGCTTTAACTTTTTCAAGATCTTCTAAATCAAATTGAGCCGTAAAGGATTTTCCTTTTTTGTTGAAAACTGTTAATTTAACCACATCATTATCGATTTCATATTGATTTTTATTTTGCGTCATCCTGATGATCACCTCTATTGTATATTCTTTCTAATCCATTAGGTCATTATAACAAAAGATGTTAGATATTTCTATGGTTAAACGATAAATATCAACATCATGCAAGAATATTGATAAAAGCATATGCAAAAATAAAGTTCATGAATAAATTATAGTGTAGTTGAAATTAACATGTTCAAAGGAGCTGAAGAAATATGCGTAATAGAAATAATAATAATATAAATACTACTAATTTTGACCCTGATTCAATCTTTAATTTTGATAATGACGATGATAACTGTGGATGTAGAAGACGAAATCGTCGTCATCCTGATGATCGAGAACGTGATTATCGTCCAATCATTACAAGTGGAGATGTTTTAGCAACTGGAAATGTATTTGCAACAGGGAATGTTTACCGTGTAGGTAACTCAACTAATTCTACAATTAGTAATCAGAACTTGACTTCAAATACTTCAAATACATCAAGTACGCGAAGTACGACTGGAACATCTATGACACGCGGTGGATGTTGCTGTCGCAGTCGCAGTGCTTATCAACAAGGTTTTAGAGATGGGTGTCGTCAAGGTTATCAACAAGGTTTTAGAGATGGGTACCGCCAAGGATCAAACAATGGATGCAGTTTTGGAAACAGTCGATTCACTGCAAATAATTCAACTACAAATACAAACATGAACAATGCTGATGATTTCTTTTTATTTTAGACATTAATTAATTCATAAAAATGAGTTATATCTAAGCTGTTGTTATGACAAGTTAGATATAACTTTTTTAATAATAGGATTTGACTAAAGTCATGTAAACTCGTTTGATGTGAATAGTTATGGTAATTCAATGATTATAAACTAAATAAGGGAAGTTATTGTTAATGATAGCGTGTTTTCTATAAGTGACTGAATCAAGCTTGTGTGCCTATGCTCCAACAGTCAGATAAGGAGGTAGCTGCATCGCAAGTTAGTGGCTATTAGATAGTGCTCATTATGAAACATTGGTCTTGTTGCTAGCGGATTTAGTTTGAGTATTTTCTAGAATTCATAGTGTCTATAGGCCAAACTATATCCATTATTTTTATAAATGAATAAGTTATACTGTAGTTGAAATTACAACGAACAAAGGGGACAACGAAATGTATAATAATTATAATGAGTCTTCACCAGAAATGGTGCTTGACTAAATAAATGCTTATATTTACCTATAAAAAAAACATCTAAAATCTTGTACTTTAGTAAGTGCGACCAAACTAAAGTTAGGAGATTTTAGATGCACTTACATCATATCAATGATTTAATTCAATTACAAGATGTTACAGTCAGTAACTATCATATTTCTGAAGATAATGTTTTAGTTTTAAGCCTGTGTCCAACAAAGAGTAAACAACCTTGTCCTTGTTGCCATACTCAAGCATTTGTTATTTGTAAAGGTAGCCGTCAAAAACTACGTCAAGTTAGACATTTACGTTGTTTCAATCGTGAAACCATTTTATTGATTCCGATGAAGCGGCTTTTCTGTAAACAGTGTGAAGTTTCCTTTACCTATCAATATGCATTTTTGACAGGTAAAACTCGTTATACAAACGATTATAAACGTGAACTTTCTAAACCGTTAGTCGGTACCACTGTTAAACAACTAACAGATACGTTTAAGGTCCCTTACTCAACTGGTGAACGCTTCATTAAGCAACATCTTGCTCATTTAATTCCGTCTATTCAAAGAAAAGTGATAGCTGCTGCTCAAGGATCAACTCGGCTCATATTAGGCATTGATGATTTTGCGATTCGAAAAGGTCATACTTATAATACAGGATTTCATGACCTAAGAAATGGTAGCCTGTTAACATTAGTCATGGGAAGAACTTATCAAACGTTAATTCAAAATCAAGGCTTAATGAATCAACTCAAAGAATTGAAACCCTACGCTGTTGTGATGGATTTAGCACGTTCTTATCACAAATTTGTCGCTGAAGTTTTTCCTGATGCTATCCGAATTGCTGACCGATTTCATGTGAATCGTTATCTAACAGATGCCTTACAGGCTGTGAGAAGACGGATTAGTTTATCGCTAACACCGGAAAGTCGTAAATATCTGAAACGAAATAAAAACCTTATCGGTAAACGATATGATTCTTTGAGCGAGAAAGAAGAACGAAAATTAGGAAAACTTCTAAACTATTCAAAAGAACTGACGGAAGTGTATGCCATTAAAGAATCACTGATTAATTGGTATGAATTAAGTGATGAAACAAATTCTTATAGACGTTTAATTCAATGGATTGCTCGAGCTAAAGCCCTAAATATTCCTGAATTAACTGAAGCGCTTAAACCTTTTGAAAATTGGACAGAAGAAATTTCTAATTACCATAAGTGTCGTTACACAAATGGTTCAGTAGAAGGACGAAATAATAAAATTAAAACATTAATTCGAAGAAGTTATTTTCTTCCGAATCGAATGATCTATGAGAATAGAATCTTCTTAGAATGTAATGAACGATTTTTTATAGATGAATTAAGTGTCAAGAACCAATTTTGGTGTTGAGCCATTATAATATTACAACTAAATATCTTGATTGTGATGAAAGTTTTAGTTTTGAACAAAACAACGACTGGGAATATGCTGAAGAAGACGATGATGAAAGAAAATATGATGCTAAAGAGGCACGTCATAAAGACTCTGACAGAAAAGAACGTTGTAAAAAACAGCGAGATAAAAAAGAAGATGAGAAAGAACGAGGAAGAGGTAAAAAACCGCCTCTAAAACCTCATGAACGTCCAATCATGACAGATAAAGAAGTATTAGCAACCGGAAATGTATTAGCAACAGGGTCTGTTTATCAATTATCTGGTAATAGGGGAATGGCTGCTTCACAAGCGAGTACAAATACAGCATCGATGTATAACGCTTCTGATGAATGGATGGGAAGTTATACGTCTTCATCAACAACCTCTTCTCAATCTGCTAATCAAGAATACAGTAATCAAGGATCTAGTAACTGTCAATGGGGTCAAAATTGCTGTTGTTGTGCTCGCCGTGCTTATCAACAAGGGTTACGTGAAGGTTATCGTCGCGGATGGTGCGCTTGTCGTCGTCAAAATTGCTGCAAATGTTGCGGTAGAAACAACACGTTTGGAAATGACTTCTGATTTTAATTGATTAAAACAATGACAAAAAAGGTGTAGAATCAGCATTCTACACCTTTTTTTCAATCTATTCTTAAATCAGAAATTATTTATTTTCTAAAGCTTGTTCGATTAATGGTAAGTAAGAACCAACTTTAATTGATACACCAGAAACTGCATCAGTGTGTCCATCTTCATCAGTTAAGTTTACTTTTGATAAATCAAAGTTGTTTGCAACGATGAAGTCTTCTAATAAGTCCATTTGCTCATGCCAAGCTAATTCTCCACCCATGTCATAAGTTCCTTCTTCAGAAGCGGCACGTTTAGAAGATCCGTCTTCTTGAATCATATCGATGTTTAAGTTAACAGCTTTTCCATTATCATAAACGATTTCGATGATATTAGTTCCTTTTTCACCTTCGATTTCTGTTGTTTTCACACCAGAGAATTCAAAGTCAGTATTACCTTGTGCAACAGCATCGATCAATTCTTGTACTAATTGTACATAAGTTCCAACTTTAATTGATACTCCTGTTACTGAATCTGTATGTCCAGCATCATCAGTGATGTTGATTTTTGTTGTGTCAAAGTTATTATCTGCTAAAGCTTTTTCTAATTCTACGATTTGTGCATCCCATTGTAATGCACCTTCTTCTGTGCTCATTACGTATTCACCACTAGCAGCTAATTCTTTTTTAGATTGCCCATCCATTAATACGTCGATATCAACTGATGTAGGTTTTCCGTTTTCAAATTCCATGACGATTGAAACAACATCAGTTTTTGCTCCAGTTGGATCATATAAACGTTCGTAAGTTAATGCTCCTGTGTATCCTTCAGTTGTCTCTGAAGGAGATTCTGATTGAGTTGTTTGTGGTTGTTCTTGTTCTTGTGGTGTCTCATTTGAGCAAGCCCCTAAGAATAAGACAGCTGAAGCTAATGCGATTAAAAGTTTACCTTTTAACATGTGTTTATACCCCCTACGGTTAATTTTGTATCTCAAAGACAAGCTATATTCTAGCAATAAAGGAACAATAAAGTAAGTCCTTTTTGTGTTTTTTTTAACAAAGAACATAAAAAAAACATAAAAAATGTTGAAAATTAGCATCGAATTGGCTTTTAATGGTATAAAATTCAAAAGAATATGGATATCTTGTAAAAGTCGTGAATTTTATAGTAATGGATAATGTTTTATAGCATATGCGTCCTATTGAACTAAATATTGAATGGGGATGTACCAATGAGCTCAGTTAACACTTATCATTCAGTAATGAGAATTAAGATAAGAAAATTGAAAATAAGCCTAGCAATGACATGAAAATTTATGATTTAATTTTCGAAATGAGACGAATGTCTTATTGGTGAGATGAATTATGTGATTTAGTAAAACGTCTGATTTATTTAAAGAGACGAATCAAGTTATTGTAAGAGAGAAAATCCAAATAGTAATTAGGCATTACCTAACAGCAAGTTTAACCTTATTTATAGGATTAAATATTAATTTCTTTTATCATGTAATGAATGATTAGTTTATAACAGTGATGACGTCGTTTTTACCTTAAATAAAAAAACGAGATATTATACCAATAAAGTGATAACATGGAAACGATTACAGTTAGGAATGATTAGATAGCGTTTCAGACCTATGATAAAATGGTGCTGTAACTAACAAAAGCTAAGAGGGGATGAAGTTAATGACAGGAGCAGAACGTAAATGGTGGAAAGAAGGCGTAGGATATCAAATCTATCCAAAAAGCTTTTGTGATAGCAATGGAGATGGAATTGGTGATTTAAAAGGGATTATTAGTAAGCTAGATTATTTGGCCTATTTAGGAATTAATATTATTTGGTTATGTCCAGTTTATCAGTCACCGATGGATGATAATGGATATGATGTCTCAGATTATTATCAAATTGCCCAAGAATTTGGAACCATCGAGGAGTTTAAACAATTATTAGAAGAAGCTAAAAAACGTGACATTAAAATTGTGATGGATTTAGTATTAAATCATACAAGTGATGAACATCCATGGTTTGTAGAGGCAAGAAAATCTGTTGATAGTCCTTATCGTGACTACTATATTTGGCAAAAAGGAAAAGTCGATGAATTTGGAAATGAAACAGAGCCAACGAACTGGGCTTCATTTTTCACACCGTCTTGCTGGGAAAAAGATGAGGCGACAAATGAATATTATATGCATATTTTTTCAAGAAAAATGCCTGATTTAAACTGGGAAAACGAAAAAATGCGTAAAGATTTATATAAAATGGTGAAATGGTGGCTTGAATTAGGAATTGATGGATTCCGCGTTGATGCGGTAGCGCATCTTGATCGCGATTTAACGTTTACTGATTCAACATTAGAAAGTGATGGCCGATATAAACCAGATTGGTCAAAATTTTCAAATCTTCCAAAGGTTCATGATTACTTAAAAGAGTTAAATCAAGAAGTGTTCTCAAATTATGATATGTTTACTGTTGGTGAAGTAGGTGGAGGAGCAAGTGTAGACGATGCTTTATTATATGCGTCGACTTCATCTAATGAGTTAGATATGGTATTTACGTTTGATCACTGTTGGTTAAATAATGGGTTTAATTCGTTAAGTGAAACATGGAGTAATCAAACCGATTTAATCGAACTAAAGAAAGTATTTAAAAAATGGCAATTAGGTTTATATAATAAGGCATGGAATCCACTTTATTGGTTAAATCATGATCATCCACGTGTCATGTCACAATACGGTAGCCCGATTCATTATCATAAAGAATCTGGAAAAATGTTAGCCACAAGTTTATTTATGATGTGGGGAACGCCATTTATTTATAATGGTGAAGAAATTGGGATGACAAATGCTAATTATGAAAATTTTGAAGATTATCGTGATGTTTCAGTTCTTGAAAGTATTGACCTCTTATTGCAAGCAGGACATCCAAAAGAATTAGTTAAACGTCATATTGCCGTAACGGCACGTGATAATGCAAGAACACCAATGCAGTGGAGTAATGAAGAAAATGCCGGATTTAGTACGGCAACACCATGGATTAAAGTAAATCCGAATTATCAAACGATTAATGTTCAAGATCAAATCAATGACGAAGATTCAATTTTACAACATTACCGTAAATTAATTGAATTAAGACGTTTTAGTTCTTATAAAGATGTCATTGTTTACGGTGAGTATACACAATTAAGTGAGAACCATCCGAATGTTTATGCTTATTTAAGAACATCAAATGATCAACAATTATTAGTTGTCTCAAACTTCTTTGAGAAACCTGCGATTATTTGTTTACCTAAATTTACAGCTAAACAAATTATTTTATCAAATTACAAAGATTCATCGATGCAGTTATCTTGTTTAACTCTAAGACCATTTGAATCGATTATTTTTGAACTAGAGAAATAAATTAATTGAATCTTAGTGTCCGGCATGAAACTACTGTTGAATCAGTTTCATGCCGGATTTTTTTAGAGAAGAAATAGGGTTCATTGCCTTCGTTAGGAGGTGTTACTGAAAGTTAAACACAGGATTCAATTTCAAAAATAGAAAACGGTTGCATTTATGCTACTCAATCTCTAAATTATTTGGTAAAATAGACCCATCATAAGATAAAGGGGGAGTAGAGATGGTGAAACAAAATATTAAGTTAAAAGAGATGACCATGAAAAAACGATGCAGTTATTTTTGGGATTATTATCGATATCATGTGATTGGGGCTTGTTTAATTCTTGTATTGATGGGAACTGTTATAAGGGAGGTAGCTAACCAGTCAACTATTTTGCTAAATGTCGTGATTTCAGAAATGATCAATGAAAGGACGGATGTAACGGAGTTAGAACAGCAGTTAACTCAACTAGTTAAGTCTGAAGCAGAAGAGAACGAAACGATTCGCATTTATACTTATCCTTTTAATAATATCGAAAGTAGTTCTAGTGATTTAACCCAAGTCTATTTAGAGAAGTTTGTTGCTCAAGTGGCTATTAGTGAACTGGATGTGTTTATCTTGGAGGAGAATGATTTCTCATATTTTTACGAACAAGGACTTTTTAAACCACTGGATGAACTGTTACAAGAAGTAGAGGGAATCGATTCAAGTGATTATCTTTTAGCAGAGGATGACCATGTTTATGCCATTCGATTAGAGGGAAATAAGTTATTAGAGGCCAAAGGAATAGAGACAAAAAATAAAGTTGTGACGGTCTTGAGTAATTCGTTAAGACAAGAGGAGAGTGCGGACTTGATTTTAGCTCTTTTAAATAAATCATTCAAATAGCTATTGTCTTAGCTATTTTCCATTGATAAAATTAAACTAAGCTAGATGAATAAAGGAGAACGTTGTGAAAGTCGCTATTCAACTAATGATTTTGATGGCTTGTTTTATAATCGTGCTAAAACAGTACCGAAGACAGCCTCAGATGTATTTGTTAGTCACATTAATAACTTTAGGTTTATTAGGTTTAACTAAAAGTATGCTACCTTGGATTGAAACGAAAGGGTTACGCTATGGGTGTGTGATTATTGCATTGATTGGTTGTGTATGGAGTTATTATCTGATTCAAAAACAAGAAAAAAAATAAAAAAAGACCTTAAGACCTTGCAGAAGTGGCCAGGGATGATGAGGTCTTTTTTTGTTTGAGTGGAATGAGACAAAGGAAAAGTCAAATTTTTTTCTATTTCATATAGTATCGTGGGGGAAGGGTTCACCCCCGTACCGTTCTATGGATAGATAGCTAAATCACAGATATTGCTTCTGGCTTTTATTTGTCTCACTTGACGTAGTAAACTTAACTAGAAGAATAAAATTCATCAATCCCTCAGGAGATGAGTTGAAATGAAACAACTATTAGATTAGTTAAAGTGGCGTGTCAGAAATTATGGATTTTAGCTAAGTTTATTTTCATTAATTCCACTGATGGTTCAAGTATGTGGAATCGAGTTAATTCCCAATTATGATCTATTCGGTCACATTATTTTAAGAATTTTAGTCTTATATGGAAATCATTTGAAATAAAAAGTTGAGGATCTTTTATTAGAGTCTAAATCTACTAATGAAGATTCTAATAAGTATTTAAAACAGGAATAAAAGATGTGGTAACGTCAAAAAAGACGTTACCCCTTTTGTTAACCATATGAGGAAGAGTTTTTAGTCGCTTCTTTTTTCATGAATAAAGTTGTTAAATCTACGATTCATCGGGCGATTACATATATTTCAAACCTAAAGACGAATAAGATACAGTAGAGCAAGGATTGTAGTTATTTTAAAGTAGGATAAGAACTTAGGAAATCTCTAATTCGAGGTGAAGAAAATGGTTAATCGAGGCAAAGATGGGTGGAATAAAGGTATGTTACAAAGAGAAACAAAGTCTTCCTCAAGTACGCGTAACCACAAAAAAACACCTCTTCAACAATTTGACGTCGCGGCTTTCTTTGAAGAAAATTTATTCGATATCATTGACTTAGAAGAAAATCGTTCAGGTGTTAAAGAGTTTGAAGATGCTGTGAAGAAAGAAGAATAATCGAATGGATTTACCCCGACTTGTTCAAAGTAAAGATATCCATCGAGGGAAAATCTTCTATGTCGCATTACCGTATACGCAGGGAAGACCGTTTCGGTTTGTCGAGAAAGATGGACAGCATGAAGACTTATATCGAATCATCGAACGACCAGATGGATTTGAAGGAGTCTCAGAACCTGAAACCGGAAAACGTCGTTCAGAAAGTCTTGAAGTGGTGACAGGAATTAAGTTACGCCCATGCATTATTATTCAAAAAGATCAGTATAACCATAATGAAAAGTATCCATTTGTCGTCGTTCTACCGATCGCGACATTAACGAAAGAACATAAGCAGCGCCCTATTTTTAAACGACTCATTGAACATAATGATTTGGATCAGTTCTACTATCTTGGAAATGACTGTTACATTACCGTGAATGATCCAAAGCGTGTTTATAAAAATACGTTATTTTATGTAGAGGGGCGATTAAAAATTGAAGAAAGCGACATTGATATGGATGAATTAATGATGCGCTTTGCTGAGTGCTTAGCTGTCAAAAAAATACGTTCAGAATAAGTAAAGGATACGTAAGGAGGAATGAGCTCACATTCCTCTTTTTATTTTTCGCTCTGTTAGACCATGTTATTGAGGTTTTAAAACGTTGATAGCGCTGCCTTTTAAAGAAAATTAAAATTTCTATTGGATTAGACAAATAGACGTTATCTTATATCGGAATAGTTTCATTTATCAAAGTTTTATTTTTAGAGGAAGGATGAAATGAGATGTTAGAAGTCCTTTTAATAAAGGTTGAGAAGGCGAGCTATTATCCTATTTTTTATCATAGAAATGGTGGCCCTTTTCTTATGAGCATATTAAAAAGATGGAACGATTTAGTGATTTATTTGGTGGTAGTTCATGGGGGGTGCAATAATCATGCTAGTCTAAGGTGTCATATTGTACAAAATAAGAGGATAGGTTATAGTTAGTATCTTAGGATCTATGCCCCAAAAGGTGATGACTATAATCGGTTCAAAATGAATGAGGTGATGGCGGTAGATTGATCTCATGTCATTCAGTTAGATTAAACGAGAATAAAATATCGAATATTATGTTAAAGCTATTTGTTTTCAATCAAGAGTATGGTAAATTAGTTATGCTAGATGAAGCTTTTAATCGTAGATTGGTTAGATGACCAGATTGAATTTGGTATTAATTATATATTGATTCAAAGAATGAGTTGATTTCTCTCATCACAAGAGGATTAATATCAGTGATTCTTTGATGGGGAATAACATCTAACATAGCTTTTGTTTTTAAATCAGAAGCTATTTATATCTAGCAAAATCCGGCCTTTATTAGAAAGTGTGGAAGGATAGGTAGTTGATAATAGAAGGGTATCGAACAAGTATGACAACAAAGAGAAATTTAAGAAGAAATGACATTAAACAATTAATTGAAAAAGTAAAAACATTAAGTCCATTTGAATTAAAAGATGAATTTATTAAAATGGCACAAAAATCAAAACAGGTGAGTAATCATCAGATTTTAAATGCAGGACGTGGAAATCCCAATTGGACGGCGGCTACACCACGCCAAGCCTTTTTTACCTTAGGTCAGTTTGCTGTTGAAGAAACGCAGTTAACATGGTGTGAGGGGGATTTGGCGGGAATGCCACAGCAAGAAGGAGCCTATGAGCGCTTTTTAGCCTATGTTCAAACGCATAAAGAAGCCCCAGGTATTGATTTATTGCGTGCCATTGTGGAATATGGAATTGAAGAACATCAGTTTAATCCAGATGCTTGGGTCTTTGAATTAGTGGATGGAATCATTGGTGATAATTATCCAGTTCCTGATCGAATGCTGATTAAAATTGAACAAGTGGTTAAAGATTATTTAATAAAAGAAATGGGTGGAGATGTTAAAACGTCGACGCATGATTTATTTGCTGTTGAAGGTGGAACAGCGGCGATGTGCTGTATTTTTGATTCACTAAAAGCCAATTATCTTTTAAAACCAAAAGATAAAATTGCGTTATTTGTGCCTATTTTTACTCCATATGTTGAAATTGCAAATTTACCATCCAATGAGTTCGAGATTGTTATGATTCATGCATCTGAGGTAAATGAAGATGGGATACCAACGTGGCAATATCCAAAAGAGGAATTAGATAAATTAAAAGATACAAGTATTAAATTAGCTTGTGTGGTCAATCCAAGTAATCCACCAGCAGTTGCGATGAGTGAAGCATCAATGGCTTATTTAAATGAAATTGTCACAACCTATCATCCTAATTTAATGATTATTACAGATGATGTATATGGGACATTCTGTGATGGGTTTAAATCATTAATGGTAACGATGCCATACAATACATTAGGTGTCTACTCTTATTCTAAATATTTTGGGGTGACAGGATGGCGCTTAGGTGTCATTGCGTTAGCTAAAGAGAATGTTTATAACGACTTGATGGCAAAGTTACCAGCCGAAGAAAAACAAATCTTACACCACCGTTATGAAGCTTTAACAACAACACCTCATGCCATTCCGTTTATTGATCGCATTGTGGCAGATAGTCGTCAGGTTGCTTTAAATCACACTGCTGGATTATCGACGCCACAACAAGTACAGATGGCCATTTTCTCAGTCTTTGCGATTCTTGATGAAGAAAATCGTTATAAAGAACAAACAAAAGCTATTTGTCGTCGTCGTGAGCAATTAGTTTACAATGAGTTAAAAGGTTATCCGTATCTTGAGAACCAATTGAATACGGCTTATTACAATAAATATGATTTATTAGTTTGGGCAAAATTAAAATACGGGGCATCATTCGCCACTTATTTAGAAAATGAACGAAGTGTTTTAGAATTTTTATTTGATCTTTCACATCGCTATGGCATTGTTCTTTTAAATGGAAGTGGATTTGAAGGTCCAGCGTGGTCTATTCGTGTATCATTAGCTAACTTAAACGAGCAAGATTATCAACAAATTGGTCAAGCCATTAATGAACTATTTGATGAATATGCTAAAGATTGGCGTCTACATCAAAAAGCGTTTGCGTAGTTTTTAAACTGATAAATGAATCAAAACCTCCCTCATCTAGCGTAGATGTGGGAGGTTTTTACATAAATCTAAGGGAAAGGTATGATAAACTAAGAAAATCATTGTATAATAAATTTATCGAATAATCAGGAGGTTAACATGATGTCAAAAGTTAAAACAAATGCCATACGCATACTAGATAAACATAAAATTAGTTATGAACTCATGACGTATGAAGCGGGGGAGGCTATTGATGGGGTTTCAGTTGCAAATAAAATAGGACGTGATCCAGAAGAAGTTTTTAAAACGCTGGTGACACGAGGAAATAGTAAAGAGATTTATGTTTTTGTCATCCCAGTCGCTAAAGAATTAGATTTAAAAAAAGCAGCTAAAGTGGTGAAAGAGAAAAAAATTGAGATGATTGCAGTCAGTGAGATTAATAAATTAACTGGATATATTCGAGGTGGGTGCTCACCAGTTGGAATGAAGAAAAATTATCAAACGATCATTCATGAAAGTGCAAAAGACCTTTCTTCATTTATTGTGAGTGGAGGAAAGATTGGATTACAGATGGAACTCAATCCACAAGATTTATCAAAGGTTATTTCAGTCGTGTTTGATTCAGTTGTTGTGGAGGAATCATAGGATGTGGTGGTTTGTTTGGATTGGCATGAATGTAGTGGGCTATACGTTAATGGGAATTGATAAACGACGTGCTATTCAGGGAAAGTGGCGAATCAGTGAAAAAGCATTATTTACATGCGCCGCTTGTTTTGGAAGTTTTGGAGTGTACGCGGGCATGCAGCAATTTCGGCATAAAACGAAACACTGGTCTTTTCAAATCGGCATTCCTTGTTTGATGGTCATTCAACTCTTATTGGTTAGCTATGGCTTTCAAATGATGAAATGACAAAAAATGTAGTATAGACGATATCGTTTTTTATAGATGTAAGAAATAAGGCGATGGTATGAGATAGAAGCTTATTTTTAAAACTGACGGGATGAAGCTAGGTCAACACCGACCTACTTTTTTTACATGAGGAAGTCGAATAGAGGGATAGGAAATGAAAACAGCAATCACCTGGTGGAAGAATTGCAGGGATGAGACAGCCCTATTTCCATCAACCGATCTTTGTTATTCACAAGAAACGTTAAATGAGATCATAAGTCTAAGATGCAGGTGGCCGTTTACGCCATTGGAGATTTAGCGATTGAGACTGCTTTAAATGGCATTGGATCACTCCAATATCATCAAGATCATCCACGTGGAATTGGCCGTTGTCAAATCACGATGATGGGTTATTAGAACGATTGGTAAAGCTGAATATATTCACTTATACTCAACTGGTTTTCTTAAATTTTGATATGCCAATTATTAATCGTCGTATGGATAAGGGGGATTTTAAGCATTATACGCCTTTAAAATAATGTTGAATAAAGGGATTTATATTTCCCTTGGAACGGATGGTGGGGTTGAATATGTCTTAATTTATATTGTGCGATCATACGTCAAGATTTATCGGGACAACTAGAATCAGGTGGAATATAAAAGAAGCTTTAACACTTAAAGAGTGTGTAAAAGGTTCGTTAAACGTTGGAAAGTTTGTGGACTTTATTGTTTTAAATCAAGATATCTTTGAATTGGAGCCGATCGATTGATTAAAAACTGAAGTGTGACAAACATTTGTGAATGAATGTTGTGTTTATGAGGCGAGTTAAAGTAGAAAACATCAAATTTTAATTCATTTTGGCTATTACTTTGGAAATCATCACCTCAGAACTCATGTGAGAGTTTTATGCTGCATATAGTTAAGTAAGGCACATAAAGGAGTGCGAGGAGATGATTAAAGACTTAGACAAGATTCATCATCAACGAAATGGATTTGTTCGTGTCGGATTATTAATTGAATATCTTGATCAACTAGCGGAGTTAAAAAAGTTAGAGATGGGAACTTATGAAGCAGGTGATGGAGCATTAGTCAGATATGTCGTGGTAGCAAAAGGTTGGAATCATGCTGGATCCTATATTCAATTATTATATATCCCAAGGCCATATGGTAAGAGATATCGGTTTTTACTTGGGAAAGTAGAAGATCCGATTGATTATTATGAACAATTTGACTGTTACTTAACAGATGCTATTCCGATGACAGAAACTTTAATTGAATATATCGTCAATCAGAGTGAACAACTTTAATCATTTTAATGGGGGAGGACATGATTTATAAAGAGGGTGTGCTGTTTTACGATTGAAACACCTGGGATTTGTCCGAATTGGGGGAAGTTAAAAAGAGTTAAAATCAATGAGTTTATGATCTCAAGAGTTAGAAGTTCCTCAAATTTATTATGAATTAGAGCCATGTGAAGTCAGAGCAAATGATGTTTCGCCGCTTGAATTAAAGATCTTAGAACCCTATGATGTCTTAGAAATAGACCTATCGGATAGCCGCCAAATGCAGAATCGTTTTGATTAATGGAAGGTTAAAATGCTGCACGTTATGAACAATTCGTTAAGCTAGAGGTAGCGGGTATTATTTGATTTAGTAGGAATGTCATTGATGACTCCAACTTAACAGATAGGGAGGTTCAAGAATTAAATCAAGTGTATTAGTCTGACGAATCAATGTGTCATGACGTTAGAATTTCTGGTTCTACTCGTAGAGGAGATTAATCCATACTTAAGAATGATTAAATAAAAAAGATAGAATCCTATCTTTTTCTGATTGACAAAATTTATGATTTGTCAATTAGAATTCACTTCGGTAAAATAGGGAATAGATGAGGTTGGAAGAAGTAAAGGAGAAAGAGATGCACTGGATTTATATTGTAGAGTGTTCAGATGGAACGTACTATACGGGGTATACACGAAATGTTGAGAAACGGATTAAAGAGCATAATGAATCTAAAAAAGGAGCAAAGTATACTCGATGCCGTCGTCCCGTTGTCTTAAGATATGCAGAAAGTTTTGAAAGTCGTCAAGCAGCTTGTCGACGTGAATATGAGATTAAGCAATTATCACGTGTGAAAAAAGAAGAGTTAATCAAAAAGAAAGCTTAAGTTTATATGGTGAAGCATATTGACATTCTCAAACTATTCTTCTATACTTAAATTAGTAATCATTATTATTATAATATTGGTATATACTATAATTGGGTATTAAAATGTAGAATAGGTGGTTTAGATGAAATATTCAAAACAACGAGAAATGATTTATAATTGTATTAAGGATAACCCGATGCATTTAACTGCCGATGCCATTTATGAAATGTTAAAGAAAGATAATCCGAACTTAAGTTTAGGGACTGTTTATCGTAATTTATCGCAGCTTGCGGATCATGATATGATTAGAAAAGTCAGTATTCCTGGCTATCCTGATCGCTTCGATGGAACCTTAGAAGATCACTTCCACTTTTTATGTTTAGAGTGTGGAGAAGTTCAAGATTTATTCATTCAAGAATTATATGGAATCGGATCAGTTGTGGAACAATCAACAGGTGCCGACATCTCAAAATGTGAAATGGCATTTAAAGGTGTTTGTCCAAAATGTAAATCAAAACACGTTAACTAAAAAAATCCGTTTAGATAATATCTAAACGGATTTTTTTAAGTTTCAAGCTCCTATTCTTGTGGGGAATGGACAAATGTTTTACGGTAGAATATAATAAAGCAAATGACTGTTGTTAAGGCTGCAATAATATCAGCGACGGGTTCAGCCATGAAGACTAAGTCTAATGGGGCCATAAATGCTTTTAGTGTCGCTGGTAAAATGAAGATTAATGGAACTAATAGGATCATCTTACGAAGTAAGGCAAGTACTAATGAGATTTTAGCTTGTCCTAATGCTAAAAATGTTTGTTGGCAAGCAACTTGTACACCAAAAACGAATATTCCAGCGAAGAAAATACGAAGACTACGAGATGTGATGGCCACCAATTCTGGTTTATCATTAAAGATATTAACGAAGACTTCTGGAACGAGCAGGATGCCTAACCACATCGTAGTTGTATAAATCAAGCAAACAATTAGCAACAGGATAAAGGTTTTTTTGACGCGATCGAACTGTTGCGCTCCGTAGTTGTAACTAATGATCGGTTGAGCTCCTGAGGTTAATCCCATTAAGGGTAATAAAATAATTTGATTCACACTACTGATAATCGTCATGGCACTAACTGCTAAATCTCCCCCATAGTGTGCTAATTGATTATTTAATGAAATTAATACAATACTTTCTGTTGCTTGCATAATAAATGGTGAAACTCCAAGGGCCATGATAGGTAAGACCACTTTTGGTTCAGGGATTAAGAACTCTTTTCTAATCTTTAATGTACTTTTCTTACCGAATAAGAAGCGAATGACCCAAATGGCTGAAATAAATTGAGCGGTAATCGTTGCAAATGCAGCTCCTTTAACCCCTAAATTGAGTCCAAAAATGAAGATGGGATCAAGAATAATATTAACCACTGCTCCAACCATTACGGTCATCATCCCGATTTTAGCAAAGCCCTGTGTATTAATGAAAGGGTTCATTCCAATAGCGATTTGAACAAATAATGTTCCTAGAATATAAATACCTAAATAATCATTGGCATAAACTAAGGTTTGGCTACTAGCGCCAAATGCTAATAATAAAGGCTCTTTAAAGATTAGTAAGCTCATCATTAATAAAATTGAAAGGATAACTAGCATAGAGAGTGCATTGCTCATAATTTTTTCTGCCCCATCATGATCTTGTTCTCCCATTTTGATGGCTGCGAGTGGGGCACCTCCCATTCCGATTAAAGCACTGGTTGCTGAGATTAGCATGATAATTGGGAAGGCTACGCCAATACCTGCCATTGCTAAATCTCCTTCTGGTAATCGGCCAATAAAAATTCGGTCTACGATATTATATAAAACATTGACTAACTGGGCGATAATAGCGGGAGTAGCCAATTTGAAAAGGAGTTTTCCAATAGAATCTCTCCCTAAATCTGTTGTTTGTGTAGACATCATATTCCTCCTATAGAAAATAAAATTACTTTTCTCATCAAATAATGATACTATATTTTGACGTAAGGGGAAATATGAAATGGAAAAAAATAAGTTAGCTTTATTGGTTATTAGAATGAATCAAAGGAGTGTGTTGGATAAATGGCATGAGAAAGAGAAGCTCAAGCTAGACCTTGTTTCTTATTGGATTTAATAAATCATCAAGATGAGACGATGATTATGAAGCAAATCAATGATAGAATAGATGAGAAGCTTATGAGTGGGAGGTCTCAAATGAAAAAACAAAGAAAATGGTTGTTATTTACAGTGGGGGGCATTGTGACGACGATTGCTGGGTATACCGTGTATCGCTTTAGTAAACGTCCCGCCAATACACCTGAAAAATTTCTCAAGTCAGAACACTTTTCTCGAAAGGTTGTAGCTTGTTTAGGGGATAGTCATACTCAAGGAACGATGGCTCATAACTTTGTAAATGATTTAGCCGTTCAGATGGGGGATAAAGGATATGATTTTATTAATGCAGGAGTGAATGGGGATTTAGTTTATAATGCGTTACACCGTGTGGAAGATGTTATTGAATGTGAACCAGATTATATTATTATTTTAATTGGAACGAACGATATTTTAGCTCGTTTAAGTAAGTCAAACGAAATTCATTTTGAAATCAAAAAACAGCTACCACAGAAACCGACCGAATCATGGTTTATTCAAAATCTGAGACAGTTAATTAGCTTACTTAAGTTACACACGAATGCTAAAATTGCGATTTTATCTTTGCCGTTGATTAGCGAAGATAGTGATTCAGTTGCTTTTAAAGCGGCTGTTGAGTATAGTAAACAAATTCACGCCGTAGCGCAAGAAACTAACATCACCTATTTACCACTAAACGAGCGTCAGCTCGAATATTATGAAACCCATCGCCCGACTAAACAGAAACGAGTGGTTCGTTCTCCTTTCGCTTATTTTATCCCATCTTTTAAGCATTATGTTATGAAAAAATCCTGGGAGGAAATCTCACAGGAAGCGGGATTAAGTTTAACAATTGACACCGTCCATCAAAATAAAATGGCAGCTCAAATGATTGAACAATTAGTTCGTGGATTTTTAGAAAAAGAAATGAATGATTAAAAACTCCTCCTAAGAGGAGCTTTTTTTGTTCTATTTTTTAGTTAATCCGCATAGGGTTGATTGTAAAACAAAAAGAAAGAAGGTGTCGGTCATTAAACGTTTGGCAAATGAAGCAGAATCAGCTAATATCGTCGTTACAAATTTAAAAACAGGATTAAAACAGCAAGAAGTCGAATCTTTAAGAACCCAATACGGTGCTAATGAATTTACAAAGCCAAAAGAACGTGGCCTATTATTTGAGTTACTTGATGTTTTTAAGGAACCACTCATGGTGATTTTATTTATTGCCAGTGGAATGAGCTTTTTAGTAGGAGAGTATCAGGATGGAATAGGGATTTGTATGGCTGTGCTACTCGGAATTATTATCGGACGCGTCACAGAGGGAAGATCAAAAAAAGCCGCTGAATCATTAGCTAAAATGACAGACGACGTTTTAGTTAAAGTGTTACGAGATGGACGAAAACAGATGGTACACAAAACCGAAATCGTGCCTAATGATTTAGTTTATCTAGAAACAGGAGATATGGTTCCAGCAGATGGCGTCATTTTAGAGGCGACAGAATTAAAGTTGCGGGAGGATATGTTAACAGGTGAAGCTGATCAGGTCACAAAAGAAAAAGAACATATTGTTTACGGCGGAACACTCGTTGGAAACGGATATGGCCTAATGCAGGTGACTAAAATTGGGGATGCCACAGAAATGGGAGTAATTGCAAAAGATTTAAATCAAGAAGAACAAATGACGCCACTCCAGTTAAAATTAGGAAAACTTGGACAGCGAATTTCTTCGATTTCTTCTGCAGTTGCAGCGATGCTCTTTATTTACATGATTATTCAAATCTTTAAAGGTAGTCAAATTCAGTTGAAATTCTCTAGCTGGGATGCTTTCGTTCATTCTTTACACGATGTTAACATGGTATTCCCAAGTATTAAAACGGCTTTTGTTGTTTGTGTCGGATTGATTGTCGCTGCCGTACCAGAAGGGTTACCAACCATGGTTAATATCACGCTTGCTATGACAATGGCTAAAATGGCCAAAATTAATGTCTTAATTCGCAAGAAAGAAGCATGTGAAACAATAGGGTCTGTTAGTGTGATTTGTAGCGATAAAACAGGGACATTGACTGAGAATAAAATGAAAGTTGGAAAAGTTTTTGTGGATGGCCATGAAACTTTATTTAAAGAGGTAAATGAACATCCGATTTTAGTTGAAAACTGTTTAGTTAACAGTTCGGCTGATGTTGAATTTAATGGAACTCATCAAAATTACATTGGGAATCCAACTGAGGGTGCGATTATCTCGATGATTAACAATCCAAGTTATCAACAAGTTCGAGAATCGGCACAGATTGTGTATCAAATTCCATTTACTTCATCGAACAAATATATGTTAACGGTCACTAAGCGACCAACTGGGTATCTCATCTTATCTAAAGGTGCCCCAGAAGTCATTTTAAAACAATGTAAAAATGAGATCGTTGATGGAAAAGTTCGTCCATTAACAAAAGTTCGTGAACAAGCCATTTTAGATAAAATGAAAGAATTACAATCAAATGCTATGCGAATTATTGCCTTTGCTTATCAAGAAACGACAAAAAAAGAAGATTTTATGGATAAAAATCATTGGAGTGCGCAATTTACGTTTCATGGATTTGTTGGGATTAATGATCCGTTACGCGAGGGCGTTAAAGAATCTATTGAATGTGCACGTCAGGCACGAATCGAAACAAAAATTTTGACAGGGGATAATATCCATACAGCCATCGCCATTGGAAATGAACTAGGTATTTTAACACCTGATAAACGTGCGGTTGAAGCGAGTTATATTGATGGCTTAACCGATACTGAATTGAGAAAAGAAATTAAAAATATTGCGATTGTGGCACGTTCAATGCCAAATACCAAAATGCGAATTGTTGCTGCGCTTCAAAAAAATGGAGAAGTCGTAGCCGTTACAGGAGATGGGATTAATGATGCCCCAGCTTTAACGAAAGCAGATGTTGGAATTGCCATGGGGATTGCTGGAACTGAAGCGAGTCGTAATGCAGCAGATATTATCTTAACAGATGATAGTTTTAATACGATTGTTGAGGCAATTAAGTGGGGAAGAGGGATTTATAATAACTTCCAACGTTACTTGCAATTTACGTTAACAGTTAATGTCATTGCTTTTTTACTTACGATCATCACTCAATTAATGGACAAACCGCTGCCATTTACAACGATACATTTATTATGGGTAAATATTATCATGGATGGTCCACCTGCGTTAGCTCTAGGAATGGAACCTGTCCGACAAACGGTAATGAGACGTAAGCCAACATCAAAAAATGCAAATATTATTAACCGCTTTATGATTCATACCATTGTGATTAATAGTTTATTTATGATTATTGTGTTATTAGGTCAATTACAATTTAACTTCCTTGGAGCGGATTTAAATCATGTGACCAGTGGTGCAAGTGAAGGGCAAACAGTTATTTTTAGTCTGTTTGTTAGCTTAGTTCTGTTTAATGCCTTAAACTGTCGAGAATTTGGACTAGTTAGTATCTTTATGAATTTCTTTAAAAATAAAATTGCTCTTCTCATTTTAGCGCTAACATTTGGAATCCAGGTGATTGTGACACAAGTAGCAGGAGATTTCTTCCACACAGTTCCATTAAGTGGAGTGATGTGGTTAAAGATTATCGGAGTTGGTTCAACCGTCGTTTTATTTAATGAAGTGTTTAAATGGATTTTACGTTTAATTAATCAATCACGTAAGAGAGCACGTCGTGCAAAAAAACATGACGTTGTGGTTTCAAATTAGAATTAATCTAACTCTTTAAACAAGCAAAAAAGGATATCGAGCAGATATCCTTTTTTCTTTGAAAGATATACAAGTTGTACTTAGGTGACAAGATTTATTTCAAGTATACATTAATAAATCTATTTCTCCCTATTCATTAAGTAGTAATGATCATTTGATCAAACATAAAGAACTTTTTAGCTA
This sequence comes from Turicibacter sp. H121, assembly GCF_001543345.1. Classification (NCBI taxonomy): domain Bacteria; kingdom Bacillati; phylum Bacillota; class Erysipelotrichia; order Erysipelotrichales; family Turicibacteraceae; genus Turicibacter; species Turicibacter sp. H121. Next base: position 2,461,440 of record NZ_CP013476.1, read on the forward strand.
CCAAAGAAGGTGATAGGGGAAATCACTATTGAAAAGTAACGGATTGATGAAGAGGGTAGACGATATTGTCAACTTCTAAATATAGTTCATATTGTCCAAGTAATCCCTCTGCATTGACATATTTAGTAATGCTTAGACGATCAGCATTTGTCACCTGATCAGGATTGAATAAATCAACACACATGGCCGTATAAGCAGTCGTTGTAATTCTGATGTCATAGACACGTTGATCACCGAGTTTATTTAAAATAAGTTTGACTTTTTGTCCTTCTTTGAAATTTCCAGTTAATATTAAACGATCGGACTCTTGCGTGAGTTTAATTTGATACTCCTCACCTAATTCATTTTTATTAAAACGTAACCCCTTGACTTTAATCGGTAAGGTTTTGGTTTCTCCAAGTGTTCCGACGCGTTTTCCAGGTGTTAGTGAATAGTTATTTGAATCAGTGTAAAGGCTTAACTTAGATGCACGATAAAAATGACTGGGTAAATCGAGTTCAAAAATGCGCTCACCATCTAAAACTTCAACGGTTTGGCTAGATAAATTGGCATTTTCATAGAAGAAAGCCGGCTGATTTAAAGCTTCCCCATTGATGGATCCGATACCACCAGAATGAATTAAGTAATGGTTTGCACCTAAGTAATCAATTTCTGAGATATAGGGAGAATAGAATGAGCTTCCTCTCTCTTTTCCATATTCAAAGACTTGTTCAATCGTCATATTGTTAGTGTCTAGGTGATAAATCACGCCTCGTGAATAGTTATTATTTGGATTGACATAATTATAAGGATTCTTTGAACGATTGTTTCCGTTATCAAAAATCGCAAGATCTCCACTTGGGAAGATTTTTGCAGAATGTTGTGACCATTGCCATTCAAAATTTTCGCCAATAGGAGTAAAGAAATAGTGTTGCATTTCTTCAGGCCAACCTGTTGAATCCCCAACAATCCAGTTTAAATCACCTGTTTTGTAATCAATACTGATGACAGCATCTTGGTGGCGTCCTGATAAAATAATGGCTTGATTTGCTTCATCAAAATCAACGGAGTTATTATGGAACCAATCATGCTCAGTCCAATTTTCACTTTTTGCTGCCTCAGTGGGGAGAATAGATGTTAAGTCCCAAGATTTGATGACTTGTCCTGTTGTACGATCAAGTTCCACAACATAATCTTCTACCGTCATGCGATCTGGATTATTACCAGCGATTAATAGGTTTCCATTTGGAAGTTCGATAGCATCATGGTGATATCCTGCTTCAAGGACGTACTCTACGTAGACTTTACCGAGTAAATCCATTTCCATTAGACCGGTCATATAATAAGGTGGGGCCATCGTTCGATCAGAGCTGAGTAAGAGATTTCCGTTTTCTAGACGTTTGACGTCCCAAACATTTTTACTAGTTAAATACCATCTGACATCGCCATTGATATCATATGCAGCTGTATAGCCTTGAGAGGATGGAGTCACGAAATAGAGGTCATTTTCTAACCTAGATTTATCCGCATAGACAGATGAAGGAAGTGCTAAGTCGTTAGGGAGTGGATCCGTTTGGATTTCAATTGTTTGTGTACGACCATCACTTAAAGTGAGTGTGATTTGATTTAAGCTATCAGCATAAAGTCCATAAACAGGAATTAGGTGTGAGGTAGCTTGACCAAACTCATGCGTGAAGGTTGATTGTTCATCTTTTCCTGCAACTGTTATCGTTACAGACGTCTCTTTTTCAGTTGAAAAGGCAATTAAAGCTGATAAAGGAGCATTCCCGTAAGGATTCAGAATGACAAAAGGTTGTTCTAGAGTATACGTTCCATTTGTGATCGTTTCGCTTAAGGTAGAATCAATCTCTTGTTGAGAAGTTAAGGTATCTTGAACGATTTCAACAGAAGGGGAATTAGAGTGATATAAAAACAGAACGAGTATTGCTATGATTAGACAAATGCAGCCTAGTAAGTATTGTCGATAACTTTTTTTCATAAAAGTCTCCTTTCTAAAAGATTGTAAAATCCTTCTTATAGTATCATATAAATAATAATAAAAATTAGTAAATTCTAAGCAAAATTATGTTTTTTTTCAAAAATAGGGGAGATTTTAATAAAATGATGTAAATTCCATATATTTTAACATCAATAAGCGCATATAACATACTCAGTTTAGGAAGATTTATAAATGACTAGAGAACGATGGATTATTACAATTTATGTCTATCTTTCTTACTCATTTTTTAAACATCGAATTTATAGAAGAATGTGCTTTTGATGGACAATGGTTTTTGGGGGGGGATGGCTACTCTGTTTGTGATTAGCGTTTATCATATCTTTTGTAGCCTAGTGAAAGAAGAAGATTAACAGAAAAAGCCGTCATTTAAACGGACGGCTTTCTTAATTTTATCTGATGACTTTAATAAATTGACGATCATCGACGGTAATGTGTTGATGTTTTTTGAAGTAATTGATGATAATCTCAGTCATTTCGATTTGAATTTCTTTAATAACTGGGCAGTCACGGAAGAATTCATAACCTCCAACACCACTTGAACGATAGTTGTTCATGACTAAACTGAAAGTATCTTCAGGTTGAACTTCTTTGTCATTTACGATCATGGATGTGACGCGTTCACCAACTGGTTTGGTTAAATCAAAGGTATAGAAGACATTTGAGAAGAAGTCATAGTTGTAGTGAGCGACTTTTGGTTGTAAGAAACGACGAGAAACTGAGAGTTTACCATTTTCATTATGAATGTATGAAGCGCAAACTTCTAATGCTTGTTTTAAGACCGTCCCAGTGACTTCAAGGACGACAAGCGTATTTGGATAAACGTACGTTGACACGATATCACGAACAGTTACACTTGTATCAAATCCTTTGATTGCATTAGCAAAGGATGTACAGGCTAAATCGGATTCAGCTACTTCTAATTGGATTTGATTAATAAAGTTCGCTAATAGTAAACCATTTACTGCCATATCTATACGCTCTGCAGGTTGTAATTCAACATTTAAATAACCCACTGGAGAGTCTAGCCATTGCTGAACTCGAGTTTCTAACGGCATTAATTCTTGATATAAATGGGGTTCAGGATTGATTGAGACGGCATTTAAAGACGAATGAATAGAAAGTTTTTGATCGTCTGCAACTGTTATATTGACTTGAGCGTACTTAGAGGCATTGTGTGGAGTCTGGATAATATGCGTTCCAAATAAATCTCGATCTTGAAGTGGGACATGCTGATGTCCAGTTAATAAGAGATCAAACTGTAATTCTTTACAAATTTTATAAGCAATATTTTCAGATGATGTGCTCAGTTGTTCGTGAGTTTCTAAATCATATTCAAATCCACCGTGGTAAATCCCGATTAAAACATCAACTTGTGGTTTTAATTCATCATGAATCTTTTGAATCGAAGAAAATGTATCTAATACATCAAAATTAGTTAAGTTATACGCTTTTTCCCAAATTGGAATGAAGTCAGTTGTAAATCCAATGACACCTACTTTTAATCCATTTTCCATGACTTTAATGTCAGATGATGCAATCGGTAAAATGCCAGTTTTATCTATGATATTAGCACATAAACATTTCGCGTTTAAGTTTGTTAAATACGATTTTAAATAGTCATAGCCATAGTTAAATTCATGGTTACCTAAGGTGATATAATCATATCCACCTTGATTCATAACGGTTGCAACCGGATGTTTTTCTAGATTTTCAGTACTTAAAAAAGTCATAAATGGTGAGCCTTGAATGGTATCACCAGCATCAATAATTAATGTGTTTCCATCTTTTTGATAGTGAGACAAAATATTTAATAGTCCCATTGGTTTTTCTGTTGTATCGGTATAATCTGTTGGGTAGACGTAACCGTGTAAATCAGATGTAAAGTAAATTTTTAACTGTTTCATATGTAACACCTCAATTCGAATTATACCACAAAAATCGACATTAAACTGTTTTTCTACAGTGTTATTGTCTCATAATTTAATGAAATCATGTAAAAAATAATGATGTAACGGAAAAAAGGGTGAAAAATACTAGGTAATTCACTAAACTATGATAAAATATAAAAAAGACACTTGGATTAAAAAGGAAGAATAAAGATGACAGAAAAAATAATTGATTATAACAAGTCTGAAATCAACATGTCACCAATTAAAGAATGGAAAGATTTAGAGGGAACTGAATTCTTAGAGTTATTAATATCGGGAGCAGAACTGGATGCTGAACTTTATGAGTTAGCTGTTAAAAAAGTTCCTCAATTAGTGAAACAAAGTAAACTTGTCCTTAAATCAAGTCATAAAACGATGAAACAGGCCATGAAATCAAGTAAACGAACGAAAAAATATTATTATAAAGTGTCAAAAGCGATTATGAAATTACTAAAGCGTGATGATATTGCTCATGAATTAAAGTTAGAGTTAATTGAATTATTAAAAGAATTAACCATTAAAGTTGAAAAGTGTGATGAAAGAGATCAGTATTTTTTCAGTGAACAACATAAAAAAACAATGGGCTATGGAACGGTTGCTTTATTTACAGTGGCAGCGATTTATGGAGTGGTGACTAGTAAAAAGTCATAAGATCAAAACGGTTAAGAGAGAATCCTTTCTTAGCTGTTTTTTCTTATCAAAATGTGTTTGATTATAGAACCTTTCTTTATTCATGTTTTAAAGTCATCGAGAATACACTGTACTAGATGACTTTATGAGGGAGGCGGGTGAGGATGAGAGGTCCAATCCAATATCAACGACAATTCATTTTACAGGTTCATTGTGGGATTAATGCCTTTTGTTTTATAGTCACGCTAATTTGTATTCTGGCACTACGGTTTAGTATTGGTTTAATCGAATTATTTGCTCTAATTTTACCTATTATCGGAGTTTTATCACTATTTATGAATTCTAATTTAGGAAAAGGTCGGAAAGTCATGAAAGAATGCTATCTTTTCGGAAGTTTAGCGAGTATTCTATCATTATTTTTAGTCTCACAAGTTTTAATTCAGTTTTGCTATAAGAGCTGGCTATGGGGAGTCGGATACTTTTTATTCACAGGAGCAGCCCTTGTGGCGATTGTGTATTTGCTCTTTTTTGGAGATATGCATTTTCTTTATAAATGTTTGACTCCGGTGACGTTAATTGCTGCTTTGATTATTGGGATTTTGGTTTCAATCGTTATCTATAGATTTTTTCTTAGCTGGTGTTTTACTCCAGGCTTTGTTTTATTTTTAAGTTATCTATTATGGATTATTGACCTTATCATTACGGTGTTTATTTGTTTAGATTTAAGAATTATCTTATTTAAAGGACGTTAAGTCTAGAGGAGTTTTAAGATGTTGAAAGCAGAAGAGTCAGTGAGCGTTAGTTATCGTGCCTTAAATCAATCTGATTTAGAAGAACTGTTAAAGTTATACCAGGATAAATTATTTATTCAAGGATACGGAAAAATAGATGAAGACAGACAGACAAAACAACAGTTAGAAGATTGGTATGAGCATTCTATTCATTCTTTGGATGAGTATTACTTTTCAATTTGGATGGAAGGCGGTAAAGAATGGATAGGTTTTATTAGTTTAACTGACTTTAATGAGGATCAAAGTGAGGCTTGGATGAGTATAGGTATAAAGCCAACTTGGTGGGGCATGGGAATAGGAACAAAGGTTCTTACAGCATTCATTGATGATTGCTTTACCAATTGGCATCTTAAAACGTTAAGATTGAGTGTGTTTTCAACTAATCACCGAGCGTTGATGCTTTATCAAAAAGTGGGATTTCAAGTTGAAATGATTTACAAGCAAAATCAAGCACCGAATTGGTTTAATACAGATATTTATCAGCTTTCTTTAAGCCAATCGTATGAAATATTGGGGGAGTGAATATGAAAGGGAATAGCATTAAAAATAGTGTGTGGTGTGAAAGGGAAGGGGAGTTTCCCCGATATTTTAAAACGGATGGACAACTTCACTTTGATCAAACAGAGATTGATGGTTATAAGGTTGGTAGCCTTAGTTTTAGTAAAGAGGATTATGAGCGCTTAGTTTATACTGAAACAATTAACACGGTAGGTAAAAGACAATTGACCATTGGATTGATTATTCGGGGAAATGATGTGGATGAAATCAATTATAAAGTTGCGTTTTATAATGAAGCTGATTCTTGTATTGATGTTTGTTGTCATAATGTTGCTTCTGAAGTGACTCCACATTTTAAACGAATTTGTGTGACCTATCCTATTCCTGCAGATAACTGTTATGTTAGAGTTGGCTGGGGGTTTAAGGGGATTGTTACTGGGGTGACATTTTTTCATCCGTCATTAATCTTAGTAGACTAAGGAAATAAAAAAAACTCTCGAAATCGAGAGTTTTTTTAAGTTCTATTTTTGCTCTGTTGATTGACGTTTTTCCATTGTCCATCCTGTGGCTGCTAAAATTAATGAAATCATAGGCGATAATAAGTTAAAGAAAGCATATGGTAAGAAGGCAATTGGATTAATCCCTAATGTGGCAATCATGTATGAACCGCAGGTTGTCCATGGGATTAAAGCTGATGTTACTGTTGCGCTATCTTCAATCGCACGTGATAAGTTTTTAGCTGCTAAGTTACGTTTCGCATATTCGTCTTTATACATGCGTCCAGGCATGACAATTGCTAAATATTGATCTCCAGTTACAATGTTTGTAAAGATACATGTGATAATTGTTGCAAAAACTAAACCGAATGTTCCTTTAGCAAACTGTAAGATACGTGTTGCAATCGTTTCAAGCATACCTGTTTTTTCAAGGACTCCACCAAATGATAGTGCACATACAACTAAAGAAACAGTCCATAACATACTATCTAATCCACCACGAGTTAATAAGTCATCAACCGCTACGACACCTGTATGTGACTGATAACCGTAATGCATGGCTGACATGACATCACCTAAACTTGCTCCTTGGAAAATGATTGCAAAAGCACCACCGATTAATGTTCCTGTTAATAAGGCTGGAAGTGCAGGAAGTTTTAAAATAACCATGGCAATAACAGAGACAGGAGCTAATAAAAGAATTGGAGATAAGGTGTTAAAGTTTGAAACTAATGTTTCTTTAATGATGTTAATTTGAGCCATATCTAATGATTGACCGGCATATTTAACGCCAAGAATCGCATAGATGACGATTGCGATGACATAAGCCGGAACAGTCGTATACATCATATGCTTAATATGATCAAATAAAGTTGCACCTGCCATAGCTGGTGCTAAATTGGTTGTATCTGAAAGAGGTGACATTTTATCACCAAAATAAGCCCCTGAAATAATGGCTCCTGCAATAACGGGTGATGGAATTCCTAATGTTTGACCAATTCCTAATAGAGCAATCCCAACTGTTCCCGCAGTTGTCCAAGACGAACCTGTTGAAACAGAAACAATTGAACAAATTAATAACGTTGCCACTAAGAAAATACTAGGTGACAAAATATTTAATCCCCAGTAAATCATTGAAGGAACAACCCCACTTAAAATCCATGTTCCAATTAGTGTTCCTACAATTAATAAAATCAGAATGGCTTGGATAGCCATTTTAATCGTTTCGATAATTCCGTCTTCAAGCTCCGACCATTTAAAGCCAAGTCGATAGACTCCGATTAAGGAAGCAACAGCTGTTCCTAATAAAAGTGGGATTTGAGGATCCACCTTAAAGACCATTAAGGATAACGCTAAAATAATAATTAAAAATACGATAGGAATCAATGATTCAAATAGTGTTGCTTTTCGTTGTTGTTTCATCTTATTCTCTCTTCTCCTCTCAATTATGTTGATGGTTTATTGACATTGAATTTAGTCTAATGAACCGAATTTAATGAGAATTTACTCAATAAAAAAACGAAAAATATCGAGAATTGCCGAAACATAATATAACATGTTCTTAGATGGACTGCAAATGTTTTTTTGAAAATAATGAAACGTAAATTTTGGTAATTAATCCAGGGTTAATTAAACATCATGAACCACTGTTTTCCAACAAAAAAATAAAAAAGATGAGGGGGAAGAGGAATATTTTTGAAATGATTTTCAAATTATATTATATATAAGGTTGTCTTTTTCTGAAAAACGTGCTATATTTAACCTGTACTTAATAATTCTTTTGGTATTTTTCACAGGTTCAAATGAATAAATTTTCTTGGGGTTTATAACTAAGGGTAATGATGTGGGTAGCAAAATAGTATTAAGTAACAAATTTTTATTTGTTTTCGGAGGTATTTATTATGAATACAGGTACAGTTAAATGGTTTAACGCAGAAAAAGGATTCGGATTCATTTCAGTTGAAGGCGGAGAAGATGTATTCGTACATTACTCAGCAATTACTGGTGAAGGATTCAAAACATTAGAAGAAGGACAAAAAGTTTCTTTCGATATCGTTGAAGGAAACCGTGGAGCTCAAGCTTCTAACGTTGTTAAATTATAATCATTCATAACATTTTTTAGAGCTAGTGATCATTTTATCACTAGCTTTTTTCTTATGGATTAAAAGATTAAATGAAGATGGAGAATCTAGTAAAATGTTTTATAGAAAACAATGATTGAGTCATGATGCGCTAATTGTCAATGAGGTTTAAAATGAGATGAATGATTAGAAGCTAGTAGCAAAAGTTGATTCAAAACATCAAAAATCTCTTGTTTTTTTCAGTTTGGAATGTTAAAGATGAATAGGAAGAATTAAAAGAGATGAATTTTAAAAGGGGTGTTATAGTTTGGAGAAGCGTATTGATTTAACCAAAGGTCCCATTGTGAGAACGTTAGTTAAATTAGCATTGCCAATTATGGGAACATCATTTATCCAAATGGCTTATAATCTGACGGATATGATTTGGATTGGTAAAGTTGGAAGTAAGGCAGTGGCTGCTATCGGAACGGCTGGTTTTTTTACGTGGCTTGCGATGGCTTTTATCATGATTTCAAAAAATGGAGCTGAGATTAAGGTCGCTCAATCAACTGGAGCGAAGCGTTTTGATGAAACGAAAATGTATGTTAGAAGTGCCATTCAAATTAACTTAATACTTGCCATAATCTATATGCTAGTTTTACTTATTTTAAAAGAACCGTTGATTAGTTTCTTTAACTTAGGTGATACTGAGATTATTCAGATGTCATATACCTATTTAGAGGTGATGGCATTCGGAATGATTTTTTATTTTATTAATCCTGTTTTAACTGCTATATTTAATGGATCAGGGGATAGTAAAACTCCATTTATTATTAATACGATTGGGTTATTGTTCAATATTATATTTGACCCATTATTAATTTTAGGATTTGGTTCTATTCCAGCCTTAGGGGTATTAGGAGCCGCGTTAGCTACTGTTGCTGCACAAATTATGGTCACAATTTGCTTTGTAGTGGTAATGATTAGAAGTAAAGTGAATGATTTAAAAGTGGATCTTTTTAAGAAACCGGATATTGTATCCATGAAAACACTCTGTAGACTCGGACTTCCAGGGGCTGTCCAAAGTGGGTCATTTACATTAATTGCGATGATTTTAGGACGATTAGTCGCGGTTTATGGAGCAGTTCCAATTGCGGTTCAAAAAGTGGGATCACAGATTGAATCGATTTCTTGGATGACAGCTGGTGGTTTTTCAACAGCCTTAGGAGCGTTTGTCGGTCAAAACTATGGTGCAAAACAATATGAGCGAATTCAGAAAGGTTATCGTACCACGTTAATGTTAGCCTTAGGACTAGGGGGATTTACGACCTCCTTACTCATCTTTGCTGGTCGTCCTATTTTTACCTTCTTTTTACCTGAAGCAGAGGCAATTCACCAAGGAACAGATTACTTAAAAATCTTAGGGTACTCACAATTGTTTATGTGTATTGAGATTACAACACAAGGATTATTTAATGGATTAGGTCGAACGTATATTCCTTCTGCAGTGGGGATTATTTTAACGGCTGCTCGTATTCCCCTTGCTTATTTAATTGCAACACCTACGCTTTTAGGAATTAATGGTGTTTGGTGGGCTATTTCATTAAGCAGTGTGGCAAAGGGAATTGTTTTAGTTGTGATTTATTTTTATTTACAAAAACGAAAAAAGTTATACGATATGCAAGAGTTTGATCTCGATACTGAGGATAATTTTGAAGAAAGTAGTCCTCCTTTAATCGAATCTTAGTCTTGTTTTAGAGTCGAATAAGCGCCTGTGCGTTTATTCGGCTTTTTTAATCTTTTGAACTATTCGTTTTATTCCTACTTAGATGACCGAGCATGGATGACTTAAAGAATAAAGGTTAGAAATAAAGGAAATGAAAGATTTAGTGTAGATGAAAAGATTTCTTTCGTTCATACAAGAATTTTTTGAAGAAATTCTTATCAACTAACGACAGCGTATCGACGTTTTAATATACATTTAGTGTCTAATTTGATAGAATAGAGATAAGATTATGTAGAAAGGGGATATGGTTATGAAAATATTAGTTACTGAATTATTTTTAAGTCACATCCCTCAAGGGAAAGAATCCTTTGTCCTACAAAAAATGAGTCAGTTTGTTCATGAATATGTTGCTTCAAAGTTTAATATGTCTGCTATGCGTGCAGGTGTATCCGTCCGTGAAATTAAAAATAATCGAAATGGGTTACGCATTTTTAAACTCCGAATTAATAAAGGAGATCGGATTTTGTTTACGTTTGATACGGATCGGGTACGTTCAGAATACCGTCAAGCGATTTTGTTTTTAGATTATTGCCATCATGATGATCAAGCGATGCGAGGGCGAATGATTGGAGTTTCAAATCAACAAGTTGAGGAATATTTGACATCCGAAGAGTCGATTGATGAATTCATCGATCAGCAATATATCAATTTTGATTACGATCCTAATCGCGTGATTACTCGTGTCATCAATGTCGAGACCATGGGACAGTTATTAGATGAACGTGAGGATAAGGCGGTTTATTATTTGAATGATGAACAGTTTGAATGCTTGGCACCAACAGATGCCCCTACCTTTATTTTTGGTAGTGCCGGAAGCGGAAAAACAACCATTAATATTCATAAAGCGTTTATTTTGGCGATGCAACCCATTAAGATTGCTTACTTTACTTATTCTTCTTATCTTGTCGAAGATGCGAAGAAGTTATTTCAAAAAATTTTGGAAGAGTCACCGGAGTATCGTGCAGATGAATTATTAAAGCGTGTTCATTTTTATCATTTGAACGATTATATTTCTCAAGAAGTTTCAATTTATCAAACGGTGAGTTATGAACAGTTTCGCACGTGGGTTATTGAACGTCAGCCCTTGCTTTTAAAACAATTAGGACTCGGAATTTATGATATTTGGAAAGAAATTCGAGGAATTATTAAAGGGATGATTCCAAAAGAATGGATAGATTATCGAGTGAATATGAATGAGTGGTCTCTTGCATCAGATTTAGTTGAGGTGATTGTTAAAAAGGTTTAGGTCATGTGGATGGAGAAGATCTCGTGCTTCATGCCGAAAAACTTTATGAAGCAAAGACTCGATTTTTAGATCAATATGAACTCAAAGCAGTTTTACTGATGCATCAAATTCTCGATCAGTATTTACTCAATCATGCCCTAATTCCAAAAGAAATCTATTTAAAGTTAGATGAGCAGTATTGTTTATATTCATCGTCTCAGCGTGAATTACTATATGAACTAACCTTAAGATACCAAATGTTCTTATCTGCTGAAGGAAAAGTGGACGAGAATGACATGGCAAGACAATTTCTCAATCGTTTAATGAATCAAAAGGTTCCTTTATTTGATTTTGTCATTGCTGATGAAATTCAAGACTTAACAGAAATTCAAATTTATTGTTTAATTCGTCTGGCCAGAAATCGAAATAACTTATTATTTAGTGGAGATATCAATCAAACCATTCGCCCGACTTATTTTCATACAGGACGAATTGAGAGTATCTTAAAAACGTCAAATACGCATTTAGGATTTATTAAACATCAATTAGTTAAAAATTATCGAAGTACGAAAGAAGTTGTCGATTTAGCTAATCAAGTGGTTAATTTGCGAATTCAGCGTTTAGGTTTAAATAAAAAAATGATTATCATGAAATTCCAATTCGAGGAGAACAGCATCCGATTTATTATTTTGATGCGAAACATCCCCTTGAGATGGTTAAGTTAATTGAGACGGGACTCAATCGACATTATGTAGCCATTGTTGTTCCAGATGAAGAAGAAAAGAAAAACTTTGAACGACTCACTCAACAAAAGGGAGCTGTCTTTACGGTTGAAGAGATTAAAGGAATCGAAAAGGAGTATATCATTTGCTATAATGTCATGACGAAGTATAAAACGGCGTGGGAAACAATCATAAATCAAGATGTGATGTATCAAAATCAATATCGTTATTACTTTAACTTATTGTACGTGGCATTGACACGAGCTCGTCATCATTTATGTTTCATTGAAGAAGATATGCCACCGTCACTTTATGAGCAATTTGAAAGTGAGTTTTTATCTTTTGATACATTTGATGAAACCGAATTAAAGCTGAATCAATTATCAACGGATAATCAATTTTATAAAGAAGCTCAATTATATGAGCGTCGTGAGCTTTATGAGCAAGCGATTACGGAATATGAACTATCACAACTTGAAGAAGCAAAAACTGATATTGCAAGATGCCGTGCATTAATGAAGAACAAAGAGGGCCATCACATTGAAGCGGGACATGACTTAATGCACCTTAAAGAGTATGAAAAAGCAGCGCTTTGTTATCGTCAAGGACATGACCGACTCAACTATTTAAAGGCATTGGTCTTTCAGGAGTTACCCTTTGCTCAAATCCAACAAGAGTTTGAGAAAGAAGGAAGTGATGTTTTAACTTTTGTTTATGAGCAAGACGTACGTGTCACTTGGTTGAAGCGATTTAATAAGCTATATTCAAGACATCTTCTAAAACAGGCACAGGTCATTGATCGAATGATTGAAACGATACACGAGTTGAAAGGATGAGAGGAATGGAAACGGAATTTTTAGATTTAATAAAAACATTTGAAAAAACAGCTAAACGACTGGAAACATTAGATACAACGATTTTAAACTTCAAGGATGTGGTAGAGGGGTTACGCCAAAATTTAGATGAGCTTGTAGAAATGGTACATCTCGAGGAGATTGTAGAGTTATCTGAAAAGGGGAGCCGAAAAATCCAATTATTAAATCAAAATTTAGATCAAATTTCGCAGACGTATGAACGTTTATTACATGTTGATGAATTTAACGGGGAGTACTTCGAGCGTTTAACAGCAATTGAAGATAAAATTATGCGTTTAAGTGATCGTGAAACGATGGATGATGGGAATCAAAAAGAAGGGCAAGCAAGTTCAAGTTATATCGCCCTAGAAGATCGTCGTCATGTTTATTATATTGAAACGGAGACGCATCAATTGATGGCAATGGACAAGGAAAATGAAGATGAGAATGGTCCAATTGATGGAATTCTTGCTAAAAAACTTGTTTGTGAAAATGATACAGTGTTTGCCCTCCATCAAGAGACAGGTGACGTATTTGTCTTAAATGGGCGAATCCCGATGGCTCGTCATTCATTAGATGCAACAGATTTTGTGGTGGTAGGATTTAATATTTACTACTTATCTGACACAAAACTAATGAGATTCCATCTGTTTACACTAGAAAAAGAAGTCATTTTAAATCATATTGTTTCATTCGAACGTTTAAATCATCAATTAATTTGTCAAACTGAGGCTAAAAAATCAGTCTTTGTGAATTTAAATAAATAAAAAGCATAGTGGAGTCATACCATACTCCACTATGCTTTTTATTTTCCACCTGTTGGAATATATGGAATTAATCGAGTGGCAACGTTTTGCATTGTTAAGGTTTGCAAATAAACGGTTCCTGGTCCGGTTAATTTAGTTAAGAATAATCCTTCCCCACCAAAGAAGATGTTTTTAAATCCTTTAACGGTTTCAATTTCGTAATTAACCCCACGACTAAAAGCAACGACATTTCCAGTGTCAACTTTGATAATTTCTCCATGTTTTAACTCTCGCTTGACGACACTTCCTGCAGCTTCTAAAAAGACTTTGCCTTGTCCACTAATACGTTGTAAAATAAATCCTTCCCCACCGAATAAGCCAGCAGAAAGTCGCTTAGTCCACTCCACATTTAAATGAATGCTAGGTTCACCGACTAAAAATGAACTTTTTTGACAGATCCACTCATCTCCTTTTAGTAAATCAAACTCAAGAATTTGACCAGGAAAAGTCGAGGCAAAGACAATTTCTTGTGCGGGGGCCATCGAAGTATAGGTTGCCATAAACAGTGACTCGCCTGAAAACATTCGCCCAATTCCTTTCATCAGCCCCCCTTTTACATTCGTCTCCATTTTAATTTTCTCATCCATCCAGGCCATTCCGCCGGACTGTGTATAGACACTTTCGCCTTTATCTAGAACAATTGAGACACCTGGTAAATCATTTCCAAAAATGTTACATTTCATTTGAATCCCTCCTGAATTTAACATAGCATATTTCAATGAATTTGACTATCCTACGATTCATGATCATAATAAGCTAATAATAAATCAACCACTCGTCCATAGCTTCTAACACCATCCTTTATACCGTTGAGTGTGAGATAGGTTTGATTCATAGAGTTAAAGGTTTCCTCGACCTTCCCTTCATATTGCGCCCAAAATTGATTTAAATAGCGCATATCTCGCCGGACGCCATCACTTAACTGTGCATTGAGCTCGATTAATGACTCAGAATCAACTTTTGCAAGCGCCACGTTCGTATATTTCAACGCCGATAGATAACCTGCATAAATAAAGTCTGGGTCTGGATGATGAATACAGGTCAAAAAAGCAATGAAGTTTGCTTCATTTTCACTCGCATAACCTCGCTGATGAGCCATTTCATGCATTGTTGTAAATAAAAGTGTGGAATCTGGTACCGCCACATTAACATTGGCTTCTGCTGTAAAGGGGGAATAGATTCCTGTAATATTCGTATAATTCATTAGTTTGGATGTAAGGGTGGGTTTTGCTAGCCCATATGTTCCACTTAAGACAGGATATGTTTGAGCGGCATGCTCATAACCAATGGGTGCTCGTTTGAAAATGTCATGATAAGATCCGTTAGCGATAAAAATACCTTGTTCATTTTCACGGGTATTCAGTCGGGCCTCATTGACTTGTTGAATTAATTGCTCATAAAGAGCAATTAATTCTTCTGGGTCATGTCCTTCACTCGCCAACGAGAAATCAGCCTCTAATGACGGACGGTCGTAATTGAGTCCCCAAAAGAGGATAAAAATACAGTAGCCAATCGAGAAAGCTGCTAGAAGATTTAATAAATATTGAAGGATGAGAGAGCCCCATTTCTTATGATTTTGAATGAGTTTAATCGAATAAAAAATAAGAGCGGCTACGAAGACCACGATCGCGATATAGATGAGAAGTTCAAAAATTGAAAAAGGAAATAGAGCGCTCAAACGACTTAGTTGCTCAATCCACCATTTATTAATCCCTTTGGAGTAATACGTGTCAATCACAGTAGGGAAAGCCGATAATAGAGCTCGTAAAAGAGCAATAACAATCCCTAATCCAATACATAATAGCTGTCGTTTATAGGAATTCATTCTTTCTGTCTCTCCAGTCATAAAGTAGTTATCTTATTATATCAAAAAAGTAAAAATGTAGTAATTGGTTAGGATAAAAAACTGAAATTGGACATAAAATGATAAAAAACAAGTTCAAATAGTAGACTTTTTAAAGAGGATATGATTGAATAGAAAAAAACTTCATGAGGTGAGACAGATGAAAGAGAAGTTAATGGAATTAAAAACGCGTATTAAATGTGCTTCAAATCAACAAAAGGCCTCATTCGTTATCAAAAATATCACGGTCATTGATGTGTTTCAAAATGATCGATTTATGGCTGATGTAGCGATAGAAGCAGGATATATTATCGGAATAGGGTCATATGAGGGAATCAATGAAATAGATGGAACCAATCAATATATTTGTCCAGGTCTCATTGATGCGCATGCTCATATAGAATCATCTCTTGTATCACCTAAAGAATATTATAAAGAAGCGCTAAAACATGGAATTACATCGATGATTATCGATCCACATGAAATTGCTAATGTGCTAGGGATTAAAGGAATTGAGTTAATGTTAAACTTATCAAAGAATATTCCATTTGATATGTATGTCATGTTACCGTCGTGTGTTCCAGCAACAACCTTTGAAAATTCAGGAGCGACCTTACTCGCCGCGGATTTAAATCCCTTGTATTGTTATGAAAAAGTGATTGGATTGGCTGAGGTGATGAATTTCCCAGCAGTCCTCAATGGGGATGACGATATGTTACAAAAGTTAGTCGATGCCACAACCAAAGGTTATCGAATTGATGGACATGGGGCTAGTTTTGATTTGAACCAATTAAATGCCTATATCACAGCTGGGATTTTAACAGATCATGAATGTCATACGGCTGAAGAAGTGATTGAGCGTTTACGTCGTGGAATGTATGTGTTAATGAGAGAAGGAAGTGTTGCTAAAAATTTAAAAGATTTAATTCAGGTAGCGAGTATTTCTAATAGTCGTCGTATTTGTTTCTGCACCGATGACAAACATATTGATGATTTAATTCGCGAAGGAAGTATTGATCAAGCCATTAAAATTTCCGTTAATAGTGGATTGAAAATTGAAACAGCGATTCAGATGAGTACGTTAAATACAGCTGAATGTTATCAACTCAAAAATAAAGGAGCGATTGCACCTGGATTTATTGCTGATTTTATTATTTTAGATGAGCTAGAGACCTTTAAAATTAATTCGGTTTATAAAAATGGTAAGTGTGTCGTCAGACAAGGACAACTTCAACTAGATGAGGATCGTGAGACCGAACGTTTCATCGTTGAAAATACGGTTCATTTACCAGAAAACTTAAGTGAAAAATCGTTTGAAATTCAGGCGAGCAACTGCCAAAAGCTTAATGTCATTGAAATTATTCCAAATAAGCTAGAAACGATTCATCGTCAATATGAATTAAAAGCTTTAAACATGACAAACGACGTGAGATCATGTATCGAAGAAGATTTATTAAAGGTGGCAGTCATTGAGCGTCATCATCTAACAGGGAATATTGGTTTAGGGATGTTAAAAGGGTTAAAACTCCAAAAAGGAGCCATTGCAACAACGATTTCACATGATTCACATAACTTAATCGTTTGTGGAACAAATGATGCCGATATGTTAGTAGCAGCAAAACAACTTGAAAATATGGGTGGAGGAATCGTTGTGGTGAAAGATGGAAAAGTATTAGCTCAAATCGCGCTTGAAATAGCTGGATTAATCACTGCTCGTCCAGCACATGAGGTCGTTTCTGAATTAAGTTTACTTCATGAGGCACTAGAACAGCTATCACCGAATCTAGGTTTTAATCCATTTTTAACGTTATCTTTTTTAACATTACCTGTTATTCCAAGTATTAAGTTGACGGATAAAGGTTTATTTGATGTGACAATCTTTGATTTTATTTCAGTGACAGAATAGAGTTGTTCCATTTCTGCCTAATGATGCATATAATAAAGTGTTAATTAAAGGCAGAGCAGAAGTAGATGGGAGTCTAGTGAGCATGCCCTCCAAATGAGAGAGAGGGGATGAAAGTGTCATGAATATCAACCGTATTGAAGTTCTTATTTTGAATCATAAACAACAAGCTGTTGAAAAATTTGGACGAAATAGCTCAGCAGTTCGCTACTATCAAGAAGGCGCCAGTAGTGATCTGATTAATGATTTATACCAGCATTGGTTTGGAATCAATGAAGCTTGTATTATTGCTCATCATTTAGCGACGCTCAATGATGAGCAAGATGAAGTGAATTATGTTGTGGCGGTTAATCATTTTAATACTTCAACGTCCTATGAACTGAAAAAATTAAAAGGCAAACGATTACGATATGTTTTTATCTTTTTTGATACGGATGAGGGGAATGCACGCGCCTATGTCTATCAACTTTTAAAGCCCCTCTTGTTACAAAATAAAACCCAACCTATTTTAGTCGATATCGATTATCATAACGTCACATTTTATTAAAAGAAGAGTGAGTCTCTTCTTTTTTTGTGCAAAAGCATCAAAGAAAAGTCATGAATAATAAAAATCGACAATATAATGAAATGAGGTAAAGTTTCATCGAATTAAAAAAATGAGGTGAAGAACATGATGAACTTTTTAAATAATATGAATTTATTGCCGAAAAATTTTATTGTGGCTAATATTGTCGAAGTGCTAAAAGAGGATCCTGATAATGGAGTAGAGAAATTATATGAAATGTCGGGAACTTTTATTACTGATCCTCAGATAAAGGCAATTATTGGACAAATTAAAGGCTATTATGATAGCCATCCTTCGATTAAGCGATATGTTAAAAATATGATATATAATACGAATAAAACGTGTTTAAATCACTTTTTACAAAATATTGCAGTTAAAGAATTATGGGAGGGGCTTTCTATCCGAGAACAAATGTCACAAAAATATTCAGTCAATGTCCCTCACGCTCTCGTTATCAATATTGGGATGAATTGTTCTTTAGCGTGTAAAGGGTGCTTATGTAAATCAGATCCGAGTTTAGCGATGCCTTTAGCAGAGATTGATCGACTAGTGGCTGAAGCACGAGAGCTTGGCATTCACATTATCGTTTTAACTGGCGGGGATCCATTGATGAACGATAGCTTATTTAAAGTGTATGAAAAATATGATGATATGGAATTTATCGTTCTAACAAATGGCGTTTTACTGAATGAACAACGCTGTCTTGCCTTATCTAAATTAGGAAATGTTTTGCCGTTAGTCACCTTAGAAGGTGGAGGTGATGAAATTAAGCAATATATAGAACCTTCAACTTATCAAGAAATTCTGGCTTCATTAGATCGAATGAAAGCACATGGCATCTTATTTGGGGTCATGACACCAACAAAACAGTCTAACCTGAAATTTGTCACATCAGATGACTTTATTTTACCTTTAATTCGTAAAGGCTCTCGAATAAATTGGTATGTGACCACCTCTCATGGAGTACCATCTGAACAGTTGGGGGATAATGAATTAAGTGAACTTGAGGCACGAATTTCATTTATTCGTCAAACACGACCTTACGTGACTATTTTATTAGAAAGTGGAAATCCATTTATTTGTCGTTGTGTCGTGGGTCCATTACTATTTCATTATGATTTTAATGGGCAACATAATGCGTTATTTTTCCCACAACTTAGTGTGAAAAATAGCCAAAACCAACCGCTCATTCAAGTGTTAAGAAAGATTCAATCTTAACATCTAAATCGAGTGATTGAAAAGAGAGGATTCATAGCGTATAATCATCCCGTAGCGTGAGAGAGGATGGTTTTATATGGCTCAGTGGTTAATTTTCGGTTTGCTTGCAGCGGTTAGTGCCAGTTTTGTTACTATTTTTACGAAACTCGGGATTCACCATTTAACCCCTACGTTAGCAACCTCAGTTCGAGCGATGATTATGGCCGTCTTTTTAGTGATTGTTTCTGCAACCAAAGGGGACTTCGGACACTTAAAAGAGTTGGGGATCTACAAAAAAGATTTTTGTTTCTTAATTTTAGCAGGAATTTCAGGAGCTTTATCCTGGTTGTTTTTAAATATTGCTCTAAAGACTGGAAAGACGTGGCAGGTGGCGCCGATTGATAAATTATCTGTTGTGATGACAGTCATCGTATCTATTTTAATTTTCCAAGAAGAAATCACACTTAAAGGAATCATCGGTGTTATTTTAATTGCGGCGGGGTCATTATTTGTTGCCTTAGCCTAAACAAAAAAACAGTTCTAGATAGACTAGAACTGTTTTTTTTGCTTACTTCCATTCATCAACGTTTGTTAAACCTTCGATGTCAGACGCTTTAAAGATAGGATTTTTAACTCCTTGTTTCTTTTGATCCGTATAATTTTTTAAGGCTTTAAATGCAAACTTACCTAATAGTAAGATTGCGATTAAGTTAACAATCGCCATAAATGACATAAATAAGTCAGCTAAATCCCAAACGATTGCGACTTTTGTCAATGAACCAAAGATAATCATTCCAACTACGATAATACGGTAAGCGACCAACCAGAATTTTTTTGCACTCATAAATTCGATATTTGACTCACCATAGTAGTAGTTCCCAATAATTGAACTGAATGCAAATAATAAAATACAGAAGGCAATAAAGTAGTTACCGATTACGCCAATTTGTGAGGTTAAAGCTGCTTGTGTTAACTGAATTCCTGTTAAGTCTGAATCCGCATAAATTCCTGATAATAAAATAACGAAGGCTGTACAGCTACAAATTAAGATGGTATCTGTGAAGACTCCAAGTGTTTGAATTAAACCTTGTTGAACAGGGTGGTTAACTTCTGCTGTAGCAGCTGCATTTGGGGCAGATCCCATCCCAGCTTCATTTGAGAATAATCCACGTTTAACCCCTTGAATGAACATGACCCCAAAAGCACCTGATGCGAATGAGCTGAAGTCAAAGGCATTAGAAACGATTAAACTGATCATTGCTGGAATTTTTGTGATATTTAACGCAATCACTAAGAGAGCTACTAACACATAAGCAACGGCTAACACTGGGACGATAATTTCAGAGACTTTAGCAATACGTTGAACTCCTCCAAAAATCACGGCAGCTGTTACAATGGCTAAGATAATTCCCATGAATAATTTATCCATACCAAATGCTGTTTGGAATGCTTCTGTAATCGTATTTGCTTGTACGGCATTAAAGACAAATCCAAAAGTGATTGTAATTAAAATTGAGAACAGTAATCCTAACCAGCGTTTGTTTAATCCTTTTTCAATATAATAAGCGGGTCCACCACGATAAGCTCCTGACGCATCTTTCACTTTATAAATTTGCGCTAATGTACTTTCAACAAAACTTGAAGCTCCACCAATTAACGCAATGATCCACATCCAGAATACTGAACCAGGCCCTCCAACAGCAATCGCTAAGGCAACTCCTGCAATATTTCCCGTTCCAACACGTGAGGCAGTACTAATACAAAAGGCTTGGAAAGATGAAACTTTTCCATCTTTTGATGATTTTCCAACGCCATCCCCTAATAGCTTAATCATCTCTTTTATCATTCTAAATTGTACAAATTGCGTTTTAAAAGTAAAATAGAAACCAGCGATTAATAATAAAATAATTAATAAGTATGTTCCAATGTACGTATTCCCAAAACTAATCAAATCGCTTAGGAATGCTAACATACGTTCTCCAATAAGTTGTAATTTTTCCATAATTATCCTCCTTTATCTGTTATGTCTTCATCATTTTTTGACACTCCAAAGATAAGTATACTCTAAAATGTAGAATAATGGAATAAATGTGAAGCTGAATAAAAAAAATGGAAAAATAAAAAAGACCTTTAGAAAAAAGTTCTAAAGGTCTTT
Organism: Turicibacter sp. H121; assembly: GCF_001543345.1. Classification (NCBI taxonomy): domain Bacteria; kingdom Bacillati; phylum Bacillota; class Erysipelotrichia; order Erysipelotrichales; family Turicibacteraceae; genus Turicibacter; species Turicibacter sp. H121. The sequence goes on from NZ_CP013476.1 coordinate 2,482,899, forward strand.
CATCCTTAGCATTTAAATGGTTCGAATCCTGTAATAATTAACGTTGCCCAATCAGAATTATCTGTTGTTTGCCAATTGAATTTAACGTTTAATTTTTTTAACCAGGCATTTAATCCTGTGGCTGTTTTTCCATCTGTAGCCGCTTGACGACCGAATGTTTCTTTAATGTACTCTAATAATTCTTTTTGTTGTGTGGCATCTAATTCAACGTCAACTAATGATTCCATGTGATCACGTACGATGGCATAAGACGCTTTATCATCACGATATAAATCATTAACTAATAATTGACGTTCGCGATTTAACTCTAAAATCACTTGTTTAATTTCTTCATGGTTATTTAAATATTTCTTAGCAATGTTCATCGCTTGAATTTCTTGATCGATTTTTACAATACGCTTTTCAATAGCTGAACTCTTCATAATCTCACTTCGCATTTCTAATAGTTTTTCTTAGCTTTTGCATTATATCATTCATTATGAGTCGTCGCAATCATTATTTTACAAAATATGCAATTCCTATACTACCAGGTCCTACATGACAACCAATGACCGGTCCAATGGATTGAATCTGAATCGGCGTATTTAGTTCAGATTCAATTTGTTTGGCCAATTCTAGACCTTCATCTTCACAACTAATATGATGCACGAAAAGACCTCCTAGTTCATGACCCTCAAGGTCTTCTTTTAATTTGGTAATCATGCTTAGAATAGCTTTTTTCTTCGTTCTCACTTTTGTAAATACTGTCGTTTCACCATTTTCAACCGTTAAGATTGGTTTGATTTGAAATAGATTTCCAAGTAGAGCAGAAGCCCCTCCAATTCGGCCACCTTTCTTTAAATAATCTAGCGTGTGTGGTGTGAATAAAAAACGACTGTTATGTTGCACGGTGTGAATAAGACATAAGATTTCTTCTAAAGATGCCCCTGATTGGGCTGCTTTAGCAGCTTCCATCACGATTAGCCCCATTTGCATACAGTTCGTTAACGAATCAAAAAGTTCAATTTTTGCATCGGGATTTGTTTCGAGGATTAAATTTTTAATCAAATGTGCACTTGAATACGTTCCACTCATTTTAGAGGAAAGAAAAATTCCGAGTACCTCATGTCCTTCGTTCGTTAATTGCTCAAAGGAAGCTAACATTTCATCTGGACTTGGCTGAGAAGAGGTTGGAATGGCTGAAAGGTGAGGGAGTTCCTGATAAAACTCATCTAGATTTATCTCTACTTCTCGTTTTGAGGAGGTATTCGTGATAATATTAAGAGAAATAATGGTGATATCGAGTTTTTGACGAATGGATTCAGGAATGTATGATGTACTATCGGTAATAATTTTAACAGACATATGAGGCCTCCAATCATGTTTATGTTAAATAGGATTTATTGATAAGGTTAATTATATCCGATGTGATCTAAAAAAATAAGGTTTTTCACAAATTTCCCATTAATTTTTTGAATATAGAAGAAATGAATCGAATTAAAGCTGTGAAATAGGAGTGAAAGAAATGAATATTTATATTGATGCCGATGGGTGTCCCGTTGTAAAAGAAACGATTAAGGTGGCTAAGCAATTTGGAGTTCCCGTCGTTATTGTTTGTGATGCTGCTCATTATTTTATGCATAAGGGAGTTCAGACGATTACGGTCATGCAAGGCTCAGACGCGGTGGATTATGAAATTATTAATCGATTACAACCGGGTGATTTAGTCATTACACAAGATTATGGCTTAGGTGCGCTTGTATTGGCCAAAAAAGGTTATGCGATGAATCAAAATGGAAAAAGGTATGAGGATCAGAATATTGATCAGCTATTATTTACCCGCCATCTTTCGTCGAAGTTACGTCAATCAGGTCAGCGTTTAAAAGGACCAAAGAAACGAACGAGAGAAGATACGCAACAATTTATCTTAGCTTTAACCAAGTTTCTTAAATCGATACAAGAAGGGCAGTCACATTAGCCCTCTTACCAAAAGTCGAAATTTAAGGTATAATAGGAAAGCTTATGTTTTTTCATGAATCATGATAAAATCACGCAAAGGAAGGAAAATGCTCATCTTTTGAGATTGGATACGAAGAGGTGAGGGATTGGAGGTTTGTTCATGATTGCTTGGATTATTGCGTTATCACTTATGGTGATACAAGTTCTTAACTTATGTACGATTTTAGTTATGATTTTTCGTCGAAGAGATGAACCTATTTATATTATTGCATGGACAATGATTATGACGTTTATTCCGTTTATCGGTTTCTTATTGTACCTTTTATTTGGACATGGACCGATTATTAAAGAAAAGCGAACATTTTTAGATGCGATAGAAGAACAATACTATCAACAAGCCGTTGATTCACAACTTGAAATGATGGATTCGGTGTCAACAATACAATCATCCTATATGTCTTTAATAAAATTTAACTTAAATTATAATCGTAGCATTTTAACGCGCCATAATACGCTAGAGTATTTTAGCGATGCGAATGATAAATATGAACGTTTACTATCCGATATTGAACAGGCGCAGGATACGATTAACGTCCTGTATTTTATTATTCGTGGTGATGAAAGTGGAAAAGCTTTAATTAAGACTTTAGCTAAAAAAGCTCGTGAAGGTGTTAAAGTTCGCTTAGTTTATGATGATGGAGGAAGTTTTATGACGCCTTCATCAGTTTTTAAACCTTTAAAGGAGGCTGGAGGAACTGTTGTCAAACATTATCCCGCTAAATTTAAGATCTTTACATTAAATTGGAATTATCGAAATCATCGGAAAATTGTCGTGATTGATGGGACCATTGCCTATTTAGGAGGAATGAATATTGGTGATGAATATTTATCGAAAAATCCTAAATTTACGCCTTGGCGTGATGCGCATCTGCGAGTCACAGGGGGAGTCGTCCAATTGTTACAGCTACGCTTTTTTAAAGATTATGCGGCTGTCATTGAAGATGTCTCTGATTTAAATGAGGTGGAATCAAATATTGAGCGTTATTTCCGCTCCGTTTCATTGGATGAAGATGAGACATTTATGCAACTGGTTTGTGATGGTCCTGACCAAAAAACAGATCATATGCGTGCTGCCTATATTAAATTAATTATGACGGCAAAAAAAAGTATCTGGATTCAATCACCTTATTTTATTCCAGATAGTGAATTTTTACATGTTTTAAAAATAGCTGCCCATTCAGGAATTGATGTTAAAATTATGATTCCCGTCATTCCGGATAATCATTTTGTTCATCGAACGACAACATCGTATATCAAAGAGTTACTCGAAGCGGGAATTGAGGTATACTTTTACGAAGGATTCTTACATTCGAAAATTATTATCATTGATCAAGAAATGGCAACGGTGGGGTCAGTTAATATGGACGTTCGTAGTTTTAGTATTAATTTTGAATTAGCTGCTTTTATTTATAACGATACGATGGCTAAACAATTAGTGGAGCAGTTTAAATTTGATCAAAAAGATTGTCGTCGCTTAGACTTTGAATACGAACAAAGTAAATCATGGTTTATGAAAGCAGAAGAATCTGTTTATCGACTACTTTCAATGTTAATGTAAGAGAGAAAAAAAGGAGATAAAAAATGAAACATAAATTAGGTATGCGTACGATTAAAACGGCAATTGGTGCGACCATTGCAATGTTAATGGCCCAGTCATTAGGGTTAAAATACGCCTTATCAGCAGGGATTATTACCGTCTTAAGTGTTCAAAATACCAAGAAAAAATCGTTAGAAATTGCTCTTTTACGATTAAATTCGACGCTGCTTGCGTTAGGAATTAGTTGTATTTTATTTTTGTTATTAGGGTTTCATCCAGTTGCCTTTGGTATCTACTTATTAATTTTTATTCCAATAGCTGCTCATTTTAAATTAAGCGATGGGATTGTTGTGAGTTCGGTTTTAGTCACGCATTTACTAGGTGAGGGGTATGTTAATTTGTCGCTCTTAATCAATGAATTGATGCTGATGTTCATTGGAGCAGGAATCGCCTTAATTTTTAACTTATATATGCCAAAAATGATACATCAAATTAAGAAGGATCAAGATGACATTGAGGAACACTTACGTACTGTTTTATTTTGTTTAGCAAATACGACGAGAAGTCAATCGGTGTCAATTGACGAAGAAGCTTTATTTTTATCATTAGCGAATCGTTTAGAAATAGCACGGCTTCGTGCAGAACAAAATCGTCAAAATTACTTATTTGATGAGATGACGTATTACGCACAGTATATGAAGATGCGCACGATGCAATATCACGTCTTAACGAATATGCGACAAACGCTTGGAAAAGTAGTCATGACACTTGAACAGTCAATCATGCTAGCTGATTTAACTGAACATATAGCAATGAGTTTACATGAATTCAATACAGCAGATGACTTGATTAAAAAGACAAAAGCAGTCTTAACGAGTTGTCGAAATCAAGAGTTACCAAAAACTCGTGAAGAGTTTGAAAATCGTGCGATGCTATTTCAATATTTGAATGATGTGATGCATTTGCTTGAAATTAAGCGCCAATTTATTGCGAATTTAACAGATGAACAAGTTCGAAAATTTAATCCGTATGCGCTTGAAGAAGCTATCAATTAAAAAAGATGACGCCAAGGTCATCTTTTTTAATTTGAAGCAGCAGAAATAAACTTTCCATGGCTCACTTTCATTTCTTCAAATTGAATCTTAAATTTCTTTTGATATTTTTTTAACGTACTTAAATCTTTATCTGTTACGATACAAATTGACTTACCTGAGGCGTTTCCTCGAGCTGTACGTCCAGCACGATGTAAATATTCATTTGGATTTGATGGACAATCTAAATGAATGATATGGGTCACTTCAGGAATATCTAGACCACGAGCCGTTAAATCTGATGAAATTAATAATTTAATTTTTCCGCTACGGAAGGCATCTAAGGCGCGTTTGCGTTCTTCTTTCTTAATGTTTCCACGCATCATAAATGTTTCTTTTTGGTGATAATTTAATTTTTCTGCAATTTCTTGCATTGAATCATTTTGATTAACAAAGATTAAAGCACGTTGTGGTTCTTCAGCGACAATTAATTTACGTAGTAATTCAAATTTATCACGTCGATCACCTTTTAAGTAGAAGTGCTCAATATTAGGATTCATTTCTACTGTCTCAGCTGTTTTTAAAACCACCGGCTCTTTCATCAATGATTTGGCTAATTCTAAAGTATTATCACTAATTGAAGCAGAGAATAGACATAATTGTCGATCACGTAATGTTGTTTTAATGATATCTTGAATCGTTTTCGTATTCGTATTATCTAATAAGCTGTCCGCTTCATCTAAGACAATTGTTTTAATCGTATGGGCTGTAATTTTTTTCTTTTTGATTAATTCAAGAATACGTCCTGCTGAACCCACGATGAAGTGAGGTTTTTCTTTAAGCTTTTTAATTTGTTTTTCAATGTTTGCTCCCCCAATAATTGTCGTTGATGTGACAGGTTCACCTGAATTAGCAGCTAGTAATTTAATTTGAGCATCAATTTGCATGACTAATTCGTGAGTGGGAGCTAAAATTAAAACTTGCATTTCACGTTTACTACTATCAATCAGTTGGAAAAGTGGCGTAACAAAAGCTAATGTTTTCCCACTTCCTGTATGTGATTGTGCAATCACATCTTGACGTGATAAAATAACGGGAATGGCTTCCGCTTGAATTGTTGTCGGTGTTGTAATGTTTTGTTTGGCTAAACCTTCAATTAATGAAGGATTTAGATTAAGAGTTTCAAATGATAAAGACATAGTCATCCTCCTTTTATCGTGTCATTTGACGGTTGGCTTAAAAAGGTTGGCTCGTCTTATTTATCGAATAATCCGCCACCTTTATGTTGTTTAATGCGTTTACGTGCTTCACCAATTTGTTTGTCAGGGCGTTTTAATTTATCTTGTTGTTTCGTTTTTTGACGTTTTTCTTCAATGATTTTTTTCATTAAATCCATATTTGTTGCCATAATTTGTTCTCCTACACATAAAATAATGATGTTAAAATTTTATTAACTCTCTTATTTTATAATATTTAAGACGTTTTATCTATTCTTCATGATCGATTTGTCGAAAAAAGTAAAGGTAATTTCAAGAATGCGAGGTATTTTTAATGAAAATTGGTTGTTTAGAAATTAAATTAGGTGCACCTTGGGTCCATAGTTTAAAGGAAAAGCGAATGATTGTAAGAAGTTTAGTGGCTAAAATTCGAAATACGTTTAATGTGTCGGTTCATGAAATCGATGATCATGATGTTCATCAACAGATTGTTTTAGGCATTACGACCGGTTCGAATTCAACAGCACAGCTTCAATCTGTTTTGGATCAGGTCATTAATTTTATTGAATCAAATTATGAGGTAAGTATCGATGAAATACAAATTGATATTTTATAATGTAGAATAACGGTAGAATTTTGGCACCTTAAATTGTAAACTTTAGTATAAGATAGTATAATTTGTTGTATTATGTTGTACTAAAGGAAGTGCTGTATGAATCGAATGAATAACCTCTCGCTCTCTTTTTTTAAGGGATTATTGTTTGTTGGAATGGCTTATCTTTTGATTAAAGTCATTGATCATTATGAAGTTTTATTTAATGGCATCAATGGAATGCTGGCAACCATTTGGCCCTTTTTGCTTGCCTTTGTTTTGGCTTATGCTTTTAATCCCATCATTGTGTTTTTAGAAAAAAAGTTTAAGTGTCAGCGAACAGTAAGTATTGCAGTAACGTATATTGGTTTATTACTTTTTTGCTATCTGGGTGCGAGTTTTTTATTTCCAGTTATCTATCAAAGTTCAAAAGATTTAGTTTCACAAATTCCTGGCTTTGCCAGTGAGATTCAGATTTGGCTAACCAACTGGACAAGTCAGTTTAAACAGATAGATGTTAGTGATTTAGCTGCAATTCAGGATCAAATCTTAAGAATTATTCCGAAATTAACGGATGTTTTAACGAACTCCTTAACATCTGTTATTGGGGTGATGTATCATGCGCTCATGGGGACAAGTAACGTTTTATTAGCATTTATTATTAGTATTTATGTGTTACTTGAGAAAGAAAAGTTTAGTTCAATCACAAGAAAATTAGTTAGTATTATCTGTCGACCTAAGCTAGCGACGCATGTTTTTCATATGGCTTACTTATTTCATTCAAATATTGGTAAGTATCTAATAGGGAAATCCATTGATTCTTTATTTGTTGGGATTTGTGCGGTGGTTGGTTTATCTTTAATGGGAGCCAAATATGCGTTGTTACTCGGTGTTATTTTTGGAATTACGAATATGATTCCTTTTATTGGACCTATTTTCGGGACATTGATTGCGGTTGGAATTAACTTTTTTTATAGTCCCTTCGTGGCTTTAATGATCCTCGTCTTTTTGTTAATTGTTCAACAGGTAGAAACTTTAATTATTGACCCTAAAGTTGTCGGACAAAAGATGGGGCTTAACCCCTTTCTTACGCTATTAGCTGTGACAATCGGTGGAAAATTGATGGGAATGATCGGAATGATTTTAGGTGTACCCATCATGGGGGTGATTAAGCTTTATTTTACTCAATTTATTGATCAAGAGTATGAGAAGTTATATCTGTCCCCTCAAAAACAAAAAGAGGAATCGCTTGAAGAAGCAGTATAAATTCCTGCTTCTTTGATAATTCCTTCAGAGAATACCAGTAGTAGGTTAAATGCATAACTTTTAGTAACTGATGACTAGTCTAGAAGTTATGCGTTTTAATAAACAAAAACAATATAATTATATAATAAAAAATTTAGATAATTCTCTAATAGTGTTGGGATTCAATTAATTAGAAAATGAAGAAGATATGAAGCACTAATGATTTTTAGAGGTAAGGACAATAGGCAAATAGTCGTTAGAAATGATCAACTATGTCATTGAGTCACTAGTATTCTGATGATTAAGGATGAAAGAGGCTTCGATTTTTCTGTATTTAAAGTGAAAAAAAGCGATAGACCCATTGAATGTCTATCGCTTTTTTAACTTTAAGATGTAACAGAGGCGAATGATTTAACCTAAAATACCTGCTTTACGTCGTTTACTTTTTCCTTTTTGTCCTTTGACCATTTCACGACTTGGTAATAATTGTGCCTTTTGATTGGCTGTCGCTTGTTTTTTTTGTTCTAATAATGCTTTAATTGATTGTTTGGTTTGACTCATCATAGATGCTCCTTTCTAACACATTTTATCTTCATTCTATCGAAAAATGATGTTTTTGACTAGTCTTCTTCATAAAAAAAACTTGATTCTTTCAAGAAAATTAGATATAATGTGATGGATATTGTAAAAAATAGATATTTTACTATAAGTGTTGAACCCCCACTTTGAACAAACTTCAAATTGGGGGTTTTTGTATGCAATTTTTAAGAAAATCAGTATGTTAGAAAGAGGGATTTTATGACAGAAAATAAACGATTTTATAAGCGATTGTTAATTCTAACGTTACCAATCGTCATTCAAAACTTAATTACAACCTCATTAAATATGTTAGATACCTTAATGATTGGTAATCTTGGTGAGGTACAGTTAGCTGCTGTTGGAGTTGCCAATCAATTTTATTTCTTATATAGTTTACTTGTGATGGGAATAGGTGCCGGGTGTTCCATTTTAATTGCCCAATTATGGGGGAAAAAAGATGAAGAGAAAATACATTCGGTTCTAAAACTTGGTTTAATCGGAGCCATTGGCTTTGCACTTGTTTTTATGATAATTGGCTTCTTTGCTTCAGAGACGATTATTGGATTATTTAATTCAGATACGGAGGTTATTCGTCTAGGAAGTGACTACTTACGTATTTCTATTTTTAGTTATTTTGTCTCAGCCTTGTCGTTTGTTTACGCCGGGGCGTTACGAAGTATTGGAAATAGTGCTTTACCCATGTGGGGGAGTTTAGTTGGGTTAGTGATTAATGGTGTCTTAAATGCTATTTTAATTTTTGGTTTATTAGGGGCTCCTGCCTTAGGTGTTTCTGGAGCGGCGATTGCAACATTAATTGCACGTATTGTTGAATGTTTAATTATTTTAACGGTCGTTACGTTAAAAGTTAAGCCGCTTCGTTTGTCATCTAAAGATTTTAAACACATTGAAATACCGATGGTGAAACTTCTTTATCAAACAGCTTTACCAGTTGTTTTAAATGAAGCTTGCTGGGGGCTGGCGAATATTACCTACACGATGATTTATGGTCATATTGGAGTGAATGCTATTGCCACGACGCAAATTACATCAACGATCATCAACTTATTTACCATTGTCATCTTTGGAATGGCACATGCCTCAGTCGTTATCATTGGGAATGAAATTGGAGCTAATCGTGAGGAAGAAGGAATTACCTATGCGAAAAAAATTATTCGTTTAGCTGTGGTGGTTGGAATTATTATGGCGATTACTTTAGCCGTGTTAGCTCCGTTCATTGTTCAAGTGTATAATGTGTCTGAAATGGTTCGTAACGATGCGATGAAGATTCTAATGATTTATGCTATTTTTATGTTACCGCGTGTTTATAACGGGGTTCAAATCGTCGGAATTTTACGCGGAGGGGGCGATGCTAAGTATGGTTCGATTGCTCAAGGATTATCGATGTGGCTAGTCGGAATTCCACTTGCTTTCATTGCAGCCTATGTGTTTAAATGGTCCATTTCTTCAGTAATTTTTTTATCGACATTTGAAGAAGTGTTACGTTTCTTTATTTTACGACGTCGTTTTAAATCAAATAAATGGATTAATAATATGGTTAAAGATATGGCTTAAAAACGTATTATTACAAAAATAGCTTGTCAGAGACACAATTTCCCGTTATAATAGTAAAAAATAGCAAAGATAACGAGAAGAAAGAGTAAATTTAGACGAACTTTTTAGAGAGCTGATGAGGGTGGAAATTCAGTAAGGATCGTTAAATTGAAGCAGTCTTTGAATCGCGCACTGAGAACTAAGAGAACTCTTAATGTAGGTGTAGCCGTTAACTCACGTTACGAGTTTCGAGTGGGTCAGATCACTATGATGTGGCTTATGAGGGTGGTACCGCGAAGCTAAACCTTCGTCCCTTTTGGGATGAAGGTTTTTTTTATTATTTGATACAGGAGGTTTAAATAAATGGAAGAAATCTTAGAGATTTTAGAAAAAAATAGTCGTTATACAGATGAAGAAATTGCAGTCATGGCTGGAAAAACTGTTGAAGAAGTTCGTGAAGCGATTCGTGACTATGAAGAGCGTAGCATCATCGCCGGATATACGACCTTAATCAATTGGGAAAATACAGGGAAAGAAACCGTGACGGCATTAATTGAAGTAAAAGTGACCCCACAACGCGGAGAAGGATTTGATAAAGTCGCAGAGCGTATTTATAATTTTGAACAAGTTCGTGCGTGTTATTTAATGTCTGGTGGATTTGATCTCACAGTCATTGTAGAAGGTAAAACGATGAAAGAAGTGGCGATGTTTGTTTCGGAGAAATTAGCTGTTCAAGAATACGTCTTAAGCTGTTCGACACACTTTGTCTTGAAAAAATATAAAGATCATGGAACGATCTTTAAGGAAAAAGAATTTGATGATCGAGAGGTAATCTTCTTATGATGCTAGAAAATATGATTTTAGAAAATGTAAAAAATATGCCCCCATCAGGGATTCGTAAATATTTTGATATGGTTCATGAAATGGAAGGGGTTATCTCACTTGGTGTTGGTGAACCAGACTTTGTAACCCCATGGAATGTTCGTGAAGCGGGAATTTATTCACTTGAAAAAGGACATACCCATTACTCATCAAATGCTGGTTTTTTAGAGTTGCGTTATGAAATTTCACGCTATTTGTATCGCCGTTTTAATCTATCTTATCATCCAGAAAATGAAATTTTAGTGACTGTCGGTGGAAGTGAAGGGATTGATTTAGCATTACGTGCCTTAGTTGGACCGGGTGATGAGGTTATTATTCCTGAACCAAGTTTTGTTGCTTACAAAGGTTGTACAACTTTTACAGGAGCGACGCCGAAGGTGATTGAATTAAAAGCCGAAAATGAGTTTAAATTAACAAAAGAGGAATTATTAGAAGCGATTACTCCAAAAACAAAAGTTTTAATTATGCCATTCCCCAATAACCCAACAGGGGCGATTATGACAAAGGAAGAGCTTCAAGAAATTGTCGATGTCTTAAAAGATAAAGAAATTATTATTATTTCAGATGAAATTTATGCCGAACTAACTTATCAGACGCAACATGTTTCAATTGCAAGTTTCCCTGAAGTAAAAGATCAAACTCTTGTTATTAATGGTTTTTCAAAAGCTTATGCGATGACAGGATGGCGTTTAGGTTACGTGTGTGGACATCCAATTTTAATTAATGCTATGAAAAAAATTCACCAATATGCTATCATGTGTTCACCTACGACATCGCAATATGCTGCGATTGAAGCGATGAAAAATGGAGATACTAGTGTCGAGATGATGGTTAAGGAATATAATCAACGTCGTCGTGTATTAGTCGATGGATTTAGAAAACTTGGTCTAGACTGCTTTGAACCACTTGGAGCGTTTTATGTCTTCCCTTGTATCAAGTCAACCGGCCTATCTTCTGATGAGTTTTGTGAGAAGCTACTATTAAGTGAGAAAGTACTAACTGTACCAGGAAATGCGTTTGGTGACTGTGGAGAAGGGTATATTCGTGCGTGCTACGCTTCATCAATGGAAAATATTAAAGAAGCGCTAGCGCGTATTGAGCATTTTTTAACAACATTATCAAAATAGAAAAAAAGGTGAAAGTTTGAAGCATCAAGATGAATGAGCAATAAAACCCGTGACAAGATTACTTATTCAATATTCTGTTCCTGCCATCATTGGGATGATGGTTAATGCCCTTTATAATGTGGTGAATCGAATGTTTATCGGGAATATCTAGGGGAGGGTCCACTTGCTATTACAGGAGTTGGGATGACTATGCCAATTTCTACAATTATCCTAGCATGTGGCATGTTGGTTGGAATCGGAACAACGGCTAATATTTGGACTAGATGGGGTGTGGCTCGCACAACCAATCTCTGATATATTAGCGATTGTCATTACTTTGATTTGTCTTTTACGAGAATTTAAAAACTTAAAACAAAAAGAATTGGATTGGTCAAAGATAAACGACTAAAAAGGAAGCCGTCATTAAATAAAATGACGGCTTTTATCATATTTGAAGGACGTGACTCATAGTTTTGAAAGAGACTCATCAAAAGGAGAGAGAAGATTGAAAGAAGTCGTATTAAAAATGATGATTCGATGCTTAATATCGATCGGCTTAATGATTTTCCTTATTAGTGGTGGTTTCTTTGTCATGCGTCAACTCTTTAGACAGTCTATTTTATCATCAGCGAATGAGTTAAATCACACTGGTGGAATCAGTGAAGTACGAGAAGTGCTACTAGGTGATATGTTACAATATATCGCTATTGAGGGAGAGAACATGGATAATCCGGTTTGCTTATTTTTACATGGGGGCCCAGGTTTATCTTTGCCTTATGGAATCAGTAGTCGGCATCAGTTGGAAACGATTAGCTCACATTGTACGGTTGTTTATTGGGATCAACGAGGCGCCGGAAAAACTTATAGTACCAATCCCTCAGACGTGTCTTTTACTTATGAACAAGTAGAGGCAGATGCTAAAGAGTTAATTACCTATTTAAGACGTGAGTTTGAGGTAGATCAAATCTATTTAATCGGATATTCATGGGGTAGTGTTTTAGGTATGCGACTTGTCCATGAAATTCCAGAGCAGTTATATGCTTATTTTGGCTTATCTCAAGTTGTTCATCCCCTTCAATCTGAACAAGTATTATATGATTGGCTCTTAGATGAATTTGAATCAACAGGTCATCATCAACTTGTTTCATCGTTAAAGCAATTGGGTCAGCCACCTTATGAACAAGCAAGTAGTCAAGAAACGTTTCAGCAAATTCTAAACCAAAGTAATGCGTATGTTAAATGGCGGGAGGGATTACCAAATGTTAATGTTTTAAATTGGATGGGTCAAGTTTTAGCTTGTCCTGATTTAACGTTGAAGGAAGCGTATGATACATTAATTGGAGCCTCCCATCAAACCTTACAGCAGAGTCAATATTGGTCCCAGTTGCAAGCGGTCAATTTATTTGAGGAAATAAAAGAAGTGAAAATTCCTGTCTATTTTGCTACAGGTGTTGATGATTATATTTGTTCGGTTTCATTATTACAGTCTTGGGTTGAACAATTACAAGCCCCTAAAAAAGAGGTGCTCATTTTAGATAACTCGGCTCATTATTTTTCAAATGAAGATGAAAGTATAATCTATCAGTGGATGAAGGACCTCATTGCAAAGAAGTTTCCACAAGCAGAAGAAGCACCAGACGAAACAACGGTAGGAGATGTCTTCTCAAATTTATTACAATAAGAGCAAATGAATCTTATGGGGCATTTAGCTCTTTTTTTATGTTGTAATGTCTAAAGGTATAAAACTGTATATAGGTTATCACTTACATAAGAGGTTGACAAAAACGGAACATTTAGATGTGCTTAAATATTATGAAGGGTTAATTCATTATTCAGATATCTAACTGGTTCAAGGGGAACAGGTGGATAGTTCAAAACAACCTATAGCACTTTAGGTTTTTCATTCATTTTGGTTATTTGCTTAATTAGTGTTGGCATGGGAATTTATCATTATAGAAAAATAAAGACATCAAAATAATAATCAAAGCGATGATTCATCAAGAGTCATCGCTTTTTTTGATAAGAATTAACACTTTGATTCATAATAAACATAAATGAATCGAGTGAGGTAGATTATGACTAAAATTAGTTTGTATCAATGGAGTATTATCGTTTGTTCGCTGGTGGTGGTTGTGATGACGATAATGCAATTAACACTAGATTTAAGTGCGTCAGTCAATCGAGTCTTTAATATTTTAGATATTTTAATTTGGTTGTTTTTTTTAATTGATTATACTTGCCGGTTAATAAAAAGTGAGAGTAAGAAAGAGTTTGTCAAAAATAACAAAATTGATTTATTAACAATCATCCCCTATTTTTCATTCTTTCGTATTTTAAGAGTAATTCGTGTGACACAAGTAGTGCCATTGTTCCATTTTGTAAAGGTTTTACGGGCGACGGCTATGTTAAGTAGTCTATCTAAGCGAGTAGGTTCTTTTTTTAAAACAAATAATTTTCATTATGTTGCTGGAGTGACACTCATTGTTATTTTATTAGGCGCAGGCAGTTTATCATTCGTGGAGGGGATGACATTTAAAGATGCACTTTGGTGGTGTATTGTAACAGTGACAACCGTTGGTTATGGGGATATTGTTCCAAAAACAGGGCTTGGTCGGGTGATTGCGGGGATGGTTATGATTAGCGGAATTGGATTTTTAGGTCTTTTTACGGGAACCATTTCTACCTATTTTTTAAATCGACGAATAACCGATCACCAATCTCAGTATGTGACAGAATTAATTGAGAAATTGAGTCATTTTGATGAACTGAGTGAAGATGAATTTAATGAGATTATCATGATTTTGCAAGTCATTAAAAAAGGTCAAAGTCAAATTTTGACATCTAATGAGAATGAGGGAAACATGAAGTCTTAAATATGATATACTTAAAAAGAGTGAGGTGAAGAAGATGCAACAACCTGAATTCATTGAAATTAATTCAGCTTTACGTTTAAGGACTCCTAAAAAATCCGATTGGGATTTAGCATATCCTTGGTATCAGAATCCAAACGTGATGTATTTGTCAGAAGGAGTGACTAATAAGACATACGAATTAGAACAAATTTATAATATGTATGAATTTCTAAGTACTCGGGGAGAGCTATACTTTATTGAGGTCAAGGAAAACGAAAATTGGTATGCAATTGGTGATGTGACACTATGGGAAGAAAATTTACCGATTGCAATTGGTGATGAAGAATATTGGGGACAGGGCATTGGAAAAGCAGTAATAAAAACGTTATTAAAACGTGCAAAAAGCCTTGGTATGACAAAAATTTCAGTTCCGGCTATCTATCATTATAATATCGGATCACAGCGATTATTTGAATCATGTGGATTCAAAAAAGTAGGGGAAAATGCAACTGAGAAGTCTTACGAGAAAATCATCAAGTAAGCGCATTGACACCCATTTAAAGGGGATTTATAATTAACTTAATAATTAGATATTTTTCTAATTATACTGAGGGGGAGAATATGGTTAGTATTAGTTCAATGATGATGATGTGTTTGACACTTATGATTTGTTTTGGGGTTCCACTTGGCTTATTTTGGTTTGTTAGACGACGCTATCAAGCATCCATTAAAAGTTTTTTCGCTGGGCTGATTGTTTTTATTGTGACTACACAAATACTAGAAGCTGTTGTTCACGTTTATTTATTAAAAGTGAATCAAACAACATCAATTTGGCTCATGCAACCTATCATCTACTCGTTATATGGTGGTTTAATGGCAGGGATATTTGAAGAAACAGGACGTTATTTTAGCTTTAAGTGGTTTTTGAAGAAAGAAAATCGAATCCAAGATGGAGTCAGTTATGGGATTGGACATGGGGGAATAGAGGCCATGCTCATTGTTGGAACAACGTATTTAAATAACTTGATTTTTTCAATTCTCATTAATCAAGGATGGATTGAGAAACTTGGATTAAGTGCTGAATTAGAAGAGACCGTTGTGACGCAACTCACACAGATTTCTCCGATAATTTTTGGATTGGCCGGCTATGAACGGTTGATGACGATCATGATTCAAATTGGACTAAGTCTTCTCGTTTTTAAAGGTGTTCGAGAGCAAAAAATTTGTTATTATGTGTTAGCTGTGTTCATACATGCTATATTAGATGTTCCAGCAGCTTTAGTGCAAGTGAGGATGTTTAATATTTATGTCGTCGAAGGTTTCATAACATTAATTGCGATTGGCTTTATCATTTTTATGGTTAAGCAGTTTAAAAATTATCATGAAGATTTAACAAAAGTCGAAGATATTGAACTTGAAAAATACAAGCAGGCTGGATACTAAGTTATAACATAAAGGAGGTGTGCCGTTAGCTGATTGGTTAGCAACGGAAAGAAGCTGTGAATAAAGCATTTCAAGCATTAGCGGACCCAACAAGACGTACGATTTTAAAAAAATTAAATAAAGGTGAAATGACAGCCGGTCAAATTGCCGATTGTTTCGATATGAGTAAACCCTCGATTACACATCATTTAAATATTTTAAAAAATGCTGATTTGATCCAAAGTGAAAAGCGTGGACAATTTGTTGTATATACGTTAAACACAACGGTAATCGGAGATGTTCTTGGTTGGTTTTATGAATTTACACATCGTATCTAAGTAAAGATGGTCTAAAGATTATTCTTAGACCCTCTTTATTTTTTTACATAATTTATACTGTTATTTCCATTTCTTGTGATAGAATGGTTTGATTAATTTGTGGAATAATAAGTGAACAGATAGTAAAAGGGTGGGACATAAATGGATAATATTCAGATTGTATTAAATTATTTTTCGGAGTATGGTTTAGTATTTTTATTTTTGATCGTCTTCCTAGAGTATATGAATTTACCTGGGTTACCAGCGGGAATTATTATGCCTGCAGCAGGAATCTTAATCGCAGGGAATGATATGGATTTTATTACAGCGCTAGTTATTTCAGTCATTGCCGGTTTATTTGGAAGTTATGTATTATACTTTATTGGCTATTTTCTAGGAAAGCCCATTTTAGATAAATTTTATGAAAAATATGAAAAAATCAGACCTTCGATTAATAAGGCGATTAGTTATACCGATAAGCATGGAAGTAAAGGTGTTTTTATTGCTCGGCTAATTCCGGTTGCAAGAACGTTAGTGTCGTTAACGGTAGGAACCGTACGTATGAATTTTCTAACATTCACGATTTATTCGGTGTTTGGAATAACCATTTGGAATTTAATCTTTATTTATATGGGATATGCCTTTGGCTATTTTTTCTTAAAATAGGAGAGAGGGGTTCTGGGTTAAACGACTGGAGGCTGTCTATATGATTACTTGGTGTTTTGCGATATTTCGAATGATTAACTTGATATTAATCGGAATCTTAATTTTTTATAAACGAAAAGATCCAGCCCTATTGCTAGCTTGGATTCTGCTTTTGTTATTTTTACCTCCAGTCGGATTTGTTATGTACCTTTTGTTTGAACGAACACCAGTTTCTAGAAAGAAGCTGTTGTTTTTAACAGAATATACTGATCAACGTTTGGAACGTCAAATTGATTATCAATTTAGTGAGTGCGTGGCATCGGTCATTGCGTTTAATGAAATTTATAATGGAAGTCGCTTATTCATGTATCATGACTGGATGTATTTTGCGGATGGAAAGAGTAAGTATGATCAATTATTTATGGATATTGAGCAGGCGACACAATCCATTCATTTATTATATTTTATTGTCCGTAAAGATGAGGTGGGACAGAGGTTAATCTCGTTATTAGCCCAAAAAGCAGCAGAAGGGGTTGAAGTTCGACTCGTCTACGATAGTGCGGGGTGTTTTGGTACAACTTTAAAATTTTTTGATTCAATTATTAAAGCAGGTGGTCATGTTTATAAGTTTCATCCTCCCACTTTACGTCCCATTGGTTTAAATTATAATTATCGAAATCATCGAAAAATTGTTGTCGTTGATGGACGAATTGGTTATTTAGGTGGGATGAATGTTGGGAAAGAGTATATGTCACTCGATCCTAACTATTCGCCATGGCGTGATGCCCATCTTCGGTTAGTAGGCGATGCGGTTTGGGATTTGCAACATCGCTTTTTTAGAGATTACTTCATGGTTTGTGAAGATAAACGTGATGAAGTGCACATTCAATCAAATCTAGATCATTACTTCACTGCTTCATTAGTGACGACCATCTGTCCAATCCAAATTGTGTCAGATGGTCCAGATACACCGACCGACGATATTAAATTAGCTTTTGTGAAAATGATGCAAACAGCAACGAAATCAATTCGCATTCAAACACCGTATTTTATTCCCGATCAGTTGTTTTTAGAGACGTTAAAAATTGCTGCTTACTCCGGTGTTAAAGTCGAAGTAATGATTCCAACAATTGCCGACCATCATTATGTTTATCGGACAACTACTTCTTTTATTCATGAGTTACTAGAAGCCAATATTGATGTTTACTTATATAAAGGTTTTTTACATTCTAAGATTTTAGTGATTGATGATGAGATTTGTACCGTTGGATCGACAAACATTGACCAACGAAGCTTCAAGATTAATTATGAAGTGAATGCCTTTATCTATGATCAACTTTTGACGCATCGCGTCTCACATCAATTTGATAAAGACTTAGAAAATTGTTTATTAGTGGATGAATCTTACGAAAAAAATAAATCATGGGTTGTCCGACTGGAAGAAAAGGTTTACCGATTAGTATCCATGATTTTATAATATAGGAGAAATAAATTTTTTTAGAAAGGAGGGACGTTTACCAAAACGATTTGATATCCTTAGACTTAGAGATTAAACTTCAATGTTTTGGAAAGATGACATATGATAATCTTACTCTTTATAGTGACTCTCTTATTCATTTACTTTGAGCAAGAAGTCTTTTCAACCTCATTTTATAAATTAAAAACAGATAAACTAAATTTAAAAAAGGGTCCAATTCGTATTGTCCAATTATCAGACTTACATTCGAAATCCTTTGGTCGTCAAAATAGACGTTTGATTCAAAAAATTAAACGTTTAAATCCTGATTTTATTGTGACGACGGGTGATATGATTACCTCTACGGATTCAAATGGCAATGCTTTCTTAGATGTCGTTACCGCGTGCTCATCAAAATATCCGATTTTTTATATTGAAGGCAATCATGAGATAACGGCTAAATATGATACCTTAAATCAAGAGACGAGATGGTATGAGGCCTATTTAAAGTCTTTAGAAGATTTAGGGGTTCATTTATTAAATAATGAGTCTCGAAAAGTCATGATTAATGAGGATGAGCTGTATATCTATGGGCTTACGGTCCCATTAGCGCATTATTATTCCGTTCCCGTCCATATTCAAAAACAGGTGAGTGTCAAAGAGATTAAACAAGTATCGGAGGTACTTTCTGATTTAGAAGAAGGACATTTTAATATTTTATTAGCACATAATCCATTTTTAGCAAATCTATATGAACAACATGGATTTGATCATGTTTATTGTGGGCATGTTCATGGTGGAGCACTTCGATTACCGTTGATCGGTGGAGTCTTATCACCGGAGCGAAAGTTGTTTCCTAAATATAGCGCAGGTATTTATCAAATTGGAAAAATGAAGATGATTGTCAGTCGAGGGCTTGGACGTTTGCGTTTATTTAATCGCCCAGATATTGTCGTTATCGAGATTTATCCGAAGTAAGAGTGGAGTGAGAAAATGGTAATGTTAGATAAAATTGCAATTATTTCAGATATTCATGGGAATTTACCAGCGCTTGAAGCCGTTTTAAAGGATATTGATAGACGAGGAGTTTCTCAGATTATTTGTTTAGGGGATATGATCGGGAAAGGCCCTCATTCAAAAGAAGTATTAGAAGTGTGTCAAATCAGGTGTCAAAGAATTGTCAAAGGGAATTGGGAAGATTTTATTTCAGATCCGAAGACGGAAGCGACACCTTTTATTCAGTTTTATCGAAATCAACTAGGGGAAGAACGTTTAGCCTATATTCGACAATTACCTTCGGTGACAGGTTTTTGGATGAGTGGAAAATATATTCGTCTTTTTCATGCGAATCCACATAGTTTATATGATCGGGTTTATGCGACCTCTCCACTTGAAAAACGTTTAGCTTTATTTGAAGTCCCAAAATTACCATCGACTGAAAGCAGTTCAAAAGCCGCTGATATGATTGGGTATGGTGATATTCATGAAGGATATTTGCAACATTTAGAGCAAGGACGCGTGTTATTCAATGTCGGAAGTGTTGGAAATTCATGTGATTCAATTCCAATGGCAGCTTATGTAATCTTAGAGGGGCATCTTCATCGTCGGGAAGAGGCTGATTTTTCGATTCAATTCTATCGTGTTAAATATGATCGTATGAAATCCATTAGTGATGCCATGAAAGTAGAGATTCCTGATCAAGAAGCATATATCAACGAAATTAAAACAGGTTTATATTGTCGTTAGAAACATCCAATAAATTAAGGATGTTTTTTTTTATTTTCAAAAACCTGGAATACAAACTTTTGGATAAAGTGGTGAAAACTAAAAAAGTCAGTTTATTCGAAAGGAGATTTTAAGATGAAAAAAATAAATATGACATTAGGTGCTATCTTTTTAGCAGCCACACTTAGCTTAACGGGTTACGCAAAAGAATCAACAAAAGAGATGCCAACGCCACCTGCTTTAACTGAAGAGCAAAAAGGAGAGAAGGCAAAACAATTTGAGGCTGAGTATAAACAAATGCAAGAGAAATTTAGTGCTTTAACAGATGAACAGAAAAAAGAAATTTATGATCTCTATGATAAGGTTAATGTTGCAAAAATTAAATTATTAGATAAGTATGTGGAACTAGGATTAATGACAGATGAAGAGGCAAAGTCCATTCAAAAACATATGTCTGACGTTTCAGAAAAAATTCGAAGTGAAGGTCAGTTTATCGGGTTTAAGGCCCCACATTTTCCTAAACGTGCAGAAAATAATCAACAAAATAGTCAAGATGTTGAATAATTTAGCTATTATTTACCAACAATAAAAATGTGATGAAGAATGCCCATCTTGATTTTTGGGGCATTCTTTTATCTACCGATTAATCATGTTGTAACGATGCCAATTAAAGGCTGGATGCATATGATAAAATAAGAGAATAAGACATGAGGTGATTAGCTATGAAAGAACTAAAGCGTCCATCGCTTCGACCAGAGCAACGAACGATTCCTTCAAATATTCATCACACGTATAAATTAAAAATGACGGATCAAGAACAAAAAAGAAAAACGTATTTTGCAAGATTAAGAGGTTATCGTGACCGCCAATAAGAGCCACGATAACCTTTTTTTATATTTTAAATTAAAGTAATTATAAAATTAGACAATACTCTAATTAATTGACCATAAAAAAATCCAACGAAAAATGATAAAACATCGCCGATACAATAAAGTCAAACAATAAAAAATATAACCATTTGTGATAATTTTCGCATGTATTGTATTAAAAACTATCATGATGACTGAAATTTCTCCATAAACTGTATTAAAAAGATAGAGAGGAGAGGTGGGATGTTATTAAATCAGCAATTATGGTCTGTTTATCAAATGGCCAGTAATCGTGAATCAATTAGAGCACTTCTTCTTTATGACTTTGAAGAGGAAGACACTGACTTAGGTTATAAATTTATCGTAATTTGTACAGATCCTGCCAGTTTCTTTATAGACTTAAATTGGGTTAATGAAATTGATCCTGTTGGTCATATCGAAAAAGAACGATTCTTTTATCAAAGCAGTCATATTTATTTTAATTGCTGTATCATCTTTAAAACAGCATGGAGCAGCCAATTTATTTTTATTAAAAATGATGAAAAGAGCTATTTTTTTAAACAATCTAAAATAATTGTTTTTATTGATCGTGATTTCTTAATTAAATCGGAGCGAATTCGAATTGAGGCGATGAACTTTGGACAATGGAAGGAACCTCCAATAGAAGTTGAACTTCGAGCGTTAGTCTCCGATTTTTACGAAGAAATTCTTCAAATATGCCGGTTGATTAAGCAACAACCTTTTTATTTCACACTATCGTCACCAGAATTTTGTATTGAATGGACGATTGTTCATTTCGTCCAGTGGTTGAGCTATTTTGGAGTATGTTTTTCAGTAGACGAATTACAAGACATTAATGCTTTAATCAACTCTCCATCGAAAGTAACGGAAGTGATTTCCTTTAAGCAACTTTCAAAATATATTCAGTTAGCAACCCACCTACTAGAGCTTTATTGTGACTACACGAACTATAACTATCAGACCCCGCAGATTGTCCTGTTAAAAGAATATATTGATATCATTCTAAGACAAGAAAACGTTAGATCTGAAGGTTATAAAATGTCATTGGTTCGGGTAAATTAATAGTGATTTGACAGTTCTTTACAAAAAGCCAAGCGTCTCTCGTTTCTTATATGAGCAATTTATGGTAAAATGAAGAGATAAGTGGAAAATAGGAGTGTGAGTAGCGTGAATTTAAACCAAACTATGATTAAAAATCGAGCAGCTAACCCTGCTGTTTTTTCGCGTGCTCAATCTTTTTATAACAGTGGGGGAAAAATTCAATACTATGTAACTTACGATCCAGTCGATCTCTATCAAATCTTTGCAGAAGTTGAAGATGATAACGAATTACATCATATTTTGATTAATTTAGATGAAAAGAGTAAAGTGATTCATGATCAATGTGATTGCGGAACATTTTTATCAAACTTTGGTTCATGTAAGCATGTGATTGCGACACTGTTGAAGGTCTATGATGATCAAGTGCGTAATAAACTTGTTATTCACTCCACAGGAGATGAAGAAGAAGGCCTCATGGACGAGTTATTAGCGGCTTATGAATCACAATTAACAACAGAGATGAATTACGAGATGTATGCAAAAGATGTCATGATCTATCCAAAATTAATCATGAAATCACAACAAGAAGCCTCAGTTGAGGTCTCTGTCGGGATTCATCGTCCTTATGTTGTTCGGGATATTTATAAGTTAGCCAGCGATATTTGGAATGAAAATGTCGTAAGCTATGGGAAAGAGCTTCAATTTAAACACTCAATTCAACATTTTGATGAGGGTTCACGTCCATTTGCGAGCTTTATCTGTGAAATCGTCAAGGAATATGATATTTATGCAAAACAGCTTCCATTACTAGGGCCTGTGAAGTCAACTCGTACGTTAATCTTGACCCCTAGTTGGTTTGATCGGTTTTATGACTTATATCAACGTCAAACGATTGCATGTGACATCGAGGATTTATCAAGTGAAATGATAACCCTCCATCCCTATGAACCAGCGATTGAATTTCGATTAACACAAGAGGATGAAGACTATTATTTATCGCATAATCTCGGAGCTTTTAGAATGATTCAAGGGCAGAAATACATGTATCTTCTTTGTGAACGAGAAGCCTATCGCTGTGGAAGTAAATTCATCGATCAAATGCTCCCAATCTTACAAACACTCATTCAGTCACCTCGTTTTGAGTTGCGTATGAATGAAGCTTATATGGGAAAATTTTTATCATTAGTCATGCCCAAAATTAAAAACTACATTCGGGACACATCTTTAGATGCGCTTTATGAACGGTTTAAAGTTTATCCATTAGTGATTAAATTTTATTTAGACTCATTAAAACGAGGAAATATTGGATTGAATGTTCAATTTTGCTACGGTGATACGGTTATTCAGGCAAATGATCCGAATTCCTTTGAACACAGTACCTCTATTTTACGAGATGCAAACAAAGAAGCTCAAATCTTAGCACTCTTAGAACAATACCAATTCCAAAAGCAATCTAATGGAACTTATCTTTTAGCGGAAGAAGAAGCGATTTATTCATTTTTACATGATGGAACAGCTGAATTAAAGCAGTTAGGAGAAGTTTATGCTTCTGATACGTTTAAAGCGATTAAAATAAAAGAGCCTAAATCATTCTCAGTTGGTATTCGTTTGAAAAATGATTGGCTGAGCTTAAATTTTGAAGATTTAGAGTTTGGACCATCTGAGTATAAAAAGATTCTAGCCTCGTATCGTCAAAATAAGAAATATTTCCGTTTAAAAGATGGTTCATTCTTAAATTTAAAGAATGAGTATGTCGATACACTTGCTTCATTTGTAGATGATTTAAATCTAAATGATGACCAATTAGACGAGGAAGAAGTTTTAATTCCAAAATATCGAGCGCTGTACTTAGATCAATTAACCAAAATTAGTCAGTCCTTACATGTCGAACGCGATGTTTCCTTTAAATCGATGGTTCGTGAATTTAAACAGGTGGAAGATGCTGACTTTACCGTGCCAGTTAATCTTCAAAAAATACTTCGTCGTTATCAAAAAACAGGCTATCGATGGCTTAAAACGTTATCAAAATATCAAATGGGTGGAATTTTAGCCGATGATATGGGACTTGGAAAAACATTACAGGTCATTTCTGTTTTATTATCTGAGAAGGGTCAATCCAATAAATCATCACTCATTGTGGCACCAAGTTCGCTCATTTATAACTGGGAGAGTGAAATTCATAAATTTGCTCCCGGGTTAACAACCATGATTATTCATGGCGATCCAGCGACGAGAAGGCAACTGATTCAAGACAGTTCTAACGTTGATATCGTCATTACGTCATATGACTTAATACGTCGCGATGTGGAGAGTTATCAATCCCAAAGCTTTAGATACTGTATTTTAGATGAAGCACATTATATCAAGAACCATACGACGTTAAGTGCAAAAGCTGTGAAAAAAGTAAATAGTGAAATTAGATTTGCCTTAACTGGGACCCCCATTGAAAATTCATTATCGGATTTATGGTCGATCTTTGATTTTATCTTACCAGGATACTTTGGAACATACGCACAGTTTAGGAAAAAGTATGAAGTGCCTATCATGAAGCAACAGAATCTGAATTTATTAAGTCGGATCCATCAACAAGTGGCTCCATTTATTTTACGACGCTTGAAAAAGGACGTCTTAAAAGAATTACCTGAGAAGATTGAAACTAGTATGTACTGTGA
This sequence comes from Turicibacter sp. H121, assembly GCF_001543345.1. Taxonomy (NCBI): domain Bacteria; kingdom Bacillati; phylum Bacillota; class Erysipelotrichia; order Erysipelotrichales; family Turicibacteraceae; genus Turicibacter; species Turicibacter sp. H121. The sequence goes on from NZ_CP013476.1 coordinate 2,507,657, forward strand.
GATGGATAAAACGCAACGTGACTTATATCACGCAATGGTTTATGAAATGAAAGAAGAAATGAATCAAGAGATTCAAGAGCAAGGCATTGAACGTAGCCGTATTAAAATCTTGGCACTTTTAATGCGCTTACGTCAAATTTGTTGTGATCCATCGTTATATTTAGAAAACTATAAAGGGGAAAGCGCAAAATTAAAACTTTGCTTAGAATTAGTCGATGAATGTATTTCTACAGGTCATAAAGTGTTGATTTTCTCACAATTCACATCCATGTTAGATATTTTATCTAAAGAGTTAACGGCTAAAGAAATCAAACATTTAATGTTAACGGGTTCAACGAAAACGAATGAGCGTTTAGCTTTAACGGAACAGTTTAATTCAGATGATACCCCTGTCTTTTTAATCTCTTTAAAAGCGGGTGGAACGGGATTAAACTTAACAGGGGCAGACGTCGTCATCCATTATGATCCATGGTGGAATATGAGTGCTCAAAATCAAGCAACAGACCGTGCACATCGTCTCGGTCAGGAAAAAACGGTTCAAGTATTTAAACTCTTCGTTAAAAATACAATTGAAGAGAAAATTGAACGTCTTCAACAGCGAAAACGTGATTTAACTGAAGCAATCGTTCAAGAAGGAGAAACCTTTATTACTCAATTAAGTAGTGAAGAGTTAACCGCACTTTTTGAAACTGATGATGATTTTTAATTGACAAAGTGAGATGCTTTTCATACAATGATAGTAAATAATAAACCTTTGATTGAGAAATAGTAGTTTAAGTGTCATTTTAAAGAGAGTCGATGGCTGGTGTGAATCGATAAATGTCTTAAATGAATGGGCTCATGAGTGGAACCTGAATAAAAAGAGTAAGGAACCCGGTAAACTCCCGTTATGAGTATGAAGTGGAATAAACAAGGATTTATTCTATTGAGGTGGTACCGCGGTTTTTATCGTCCTCTATCGATTGAGATAGAGGACGTTTTTTTATTTAGATAAACAATAAAAGGATGATAAAACTTAATAAAGGAGTCGAAATTATGGCAAGAATTTTATCTGCAATTCAACCATCAGGAACATTAACTATTGGAAATTATTTAGGGGCATTAAAAAACTTCGTGAAATTACAAGATGAGCATGAATGTTTATTTTTCATTGTTGATCAACATGCGATTACAGTCCCACAAGATCGTTTAGAATTACGTAAAAAAATTAAAGAGTTAACCGCATTATATTTAGCTTGTGGATTAGATCCAGAAAAAGCAACGATTTTCGTTCAGTCAGAAGTACCAGGGCATACGCAACTAGCTTGGATGTTAACTTGTAACACATCCATGGGTGAATTAGAGCGCATGACTCAATTTAAAGATAAATCACAAAAGCAAGCCGCTAAAGGACAAGGAATCGGTGTTGGATTATTCATGTATCCAGTCTTAATGGCAGCTGATATCTTATTATACGATGTTGATTTTGTACCAGTTGGAGATGATCAAAAACAACATTTAGAGTTAACTCGTGACTTAGCAGAGCGTTTCAATAACCGCTTTGGAGAAACTTTCAAAATTCCTGAGCCATTAATCGCTAAGACAGGGGCTCGTATTATGTCATTACAAGAACCGACAAAGAAAATGAGCAAGTCAGATGATAACCCACGTAACTTCATTTTAATGACAGATGAACCGAATGTCATTCGTAAAAAAATTAAATCGGCTGTGACGGATTCAGATGGAATTATCGCATTTGACCGTGAAAATAAACCAGGATTATCAAACTTATTAGAAATCTACTCAGTGATTACTGGAGAATCAATTGATTCAATCGTGGCTCGCTATGAAGGATGCGGATACGGACAATTTAAATCTGATTTAGCTGAAGTAGTCGTGGCTGAATTAGAACCGATCCAAAATCGTATGAAAGAATTATTAAATTCACCAATTATTGATGAAGTATTAGATCGTGGTGCAGAACAAGCGAATAAACTGGCATTCAAAAAAGTGAAAAAAGTGGAACATAAAATGGGATTAGGTCGCAAAAAATAATCATTTAGAACGGATAGCTCAGAAAAGCTATCCTTTTTCTTTGATTGAGGAATCCATTAAGCACGCTTCTTAGCAACTTTTTCCGTCGAAGATTCGGACTTAAGGACAGTTTAGTTCTATTATTGAACATTACTGGGGAAAGCGTTGACAAGGTATGGCAATTTCAAATAAAATGAGAATAACTTGAACGCAAGATGAGTTAGATGGGGGCTAAATATGGGGAAAGTTTTGGTTTTTTTATTTGATGGGATGACGGATTATGAAATCACGTTTATTTGCCATATCTTACATTCAGATGCAGGGAAAGATATTATAACGGTCGCTTATGAGGATCGTGTCGTCAAGGCACAATCAGGGTTCAACTTTGAACCTGACTGTACCCTTGCTGAAGTCGTTGATTTAGATACTGAGGGACTTATATTATGTGGGGGACGAGAGGTTGATATTAAACCTTCACTAGTTAAATTAATTCAACGCTATCATGGTGAGCGAAAACTATTAGCAGCGATTGGAACAGCTGGAACCATCATGTTAGCTAAATCAGGTGTCTTAGATGAAGCGACTTATACAACACCTTTAACGCAGTGGTCAACGAAATACCAATATGTCTATGGAATCCAAGATCCATTCCCGCGCGATAATTGTATTGAAAAGCGACTCGTACGTGACAGACATATTATCACGGCACAAAGCATTGCTTTTTTAGATTTCACATTAGAAATTTGTGCTTGGTTTAAATTATTTCAAAACCATCAAGAGAAGCATGCGTTTGCGAAGCTGATTAAAGGAGCATAAAAAAAGGTTAACTCTGACATTGGAGTTAACCTTTTTTTATATATTTAAGGGTTTTAATTCACCATGAATAATGATTTGTTCTTCTTTTATATATGATTCAATTCCTTTATATGAGCTTGGATAAAAATCCTCAAATTCGATTAATCTCATAAATAAATGTGAGGAATCATTCATAAAAGCGATTTGTGAATCGATCATGTCTTGTAATGATTGGAACACAGTTTTCATCTGAACTGATGAAAAAGATTGGGTAAATTGTAAAACGACGTGTTTAATTTCTTCTTTTATATATTTAACATGTTGCATTAATGTCATGTCTTGAGTTAGGCTTAATGGTTCGATGGTTTCATTAAGGTTCATTTGGCTTTGTACGTTCATGATTGGCGTCACTTCTGAAGATGCAACCACGTTTGGTGTGTCATGACACCCAATCAGTAAAACAGTACTTGCAAAAGCTGCAAATATCATTTGTTGTAGTCTCATATTGACCTCCATTGCTACACTTTTTGGCGAACGTTATTTAATTTAACACAAGATTTTTACAATGTAAATAATGAAAACCTAAAAAATGATAAAAACCGACCTTTAAAAACGCTTTTTATGTTACTTTATCCCATTTTATAATGAGGATGAGTTTAAAGGAACGTTTGATTTTAAAAAGATAGTAAAACAATTTTCAAAGTTACTGATATTTCGTATAAAGCATGCTACAATACCATTAATTGGTAAAAGTTGTGTTTTTGGTATAAGTCAGTCATAGATAGGGGGATGAGTTTGATGATTAAATTTAATAACCGAACGAATTTAATGGAAGCGATTGAATTTAATTATTTATTAAATGATGTTAAAGATCCAAATCTTTATCGCGATGTTTATCCGTATGATGAAATTCCAAAGGTGACATTTAATCATACGCGGGTTCCTATACGTATGCCAGATGATATCTTTATAACAGATACATCATTTAGAGATGGACAACAATCACGCGCACCCTATACCGTTGATCAAATGGTAACACTGTATGAAATGCTACATCGTCTTGGTGGACCCCAAGGAAAGATTCGTCAAAGTGAGTTTTTCTTATATTCGAAAAAAGATCGAGAAGCCGTCTATCGATGTTTAGAATTAGATTATGAATTTCCAGAAATCACAGCATGGATTCGTGCGAATAAGGATGATTTTCAATTAGTTCATGAGATGGGATTAAAAGAAACGGGTATTTTAGTCTCTTGCTCGGATTATCATATTTTTAAAAAATTAAAGATGACACGTAAAGAAGCTTTTGATCATTATTTAGGCATCGTTAAACAAGCATTAGAAGTTGGTATCATTCCAAGATGTCACCTCGAAGATATTACCCGTGCTGATTTTTATGGATTCGTAGTCCCATTCGCCATGGCGCTGAAAGCATTAAGTAATGAAAGTGGTGTTCCTATTAAGGTGAGAGCTTGCGACACGATGGGATATGGGGTTACTTATCCAGGAGCGGCTTTACCACGCTCGGTTCAAGGAATTATTTTTGGACTCAATCATCATGCTCAAATTCCAAGTGAACAAATTGAGTGGCATGGGCATAATGACTTTTATAAAGCCGTCAATAACTCATCGAATGCTTGGTTATATGGAGCTAGTGGCGTAAATTGTACGATGCTTGGGATTGGAGAACGAACTGGAAATACGCCTCTTGAAGCGATGGTGTTTGAGTATGCCCAGCTGAAAGGAACACTAGATGGCATGGATCCTACTGTCATTACAGAGATTGCTTCTTATTATGAGCATGAAATTGGTTATAAAGTGGCGTCTAATACTCCTTTTGTTGGAAAAAACTTCAATGTGACTCGTGCCGGTATTCATGCCGACGGCCTCTTAAAAAATGAAGAAATTTATAATATTTTTGATACGGATAAATTTTTAAATCGTCCACCCCTTGTCTCAATCTCTGCTCATTCAGGATTAGCTGGAATTGCTCATTGGGTGAATAACTATTATCAGTTAAAAGAAGAGGAGGCTGTAGATAAAAACTCAGCACTCGTCTGTCGATTAAAAAGATTTGTCGATCAGGAATTTGAACAAGGTCGAATTGGAATTATGTCAGATGAAGAGTTAGCCAATTATGTCGAGTTTTTAAAATCTAATGGGGGCGTTTTATAATGGGATTAACATTATCACAAAAAATTATTCAAAAACACCTGCTTCATGGAGAGATGAAAGCAGGAGAAGAAATTGCAATCAGCATTGATCAGACGTTAACACAGGACTCAACAGGAACGATGGCTTATTTACAATTAGAAGCGATGAATATTGATCAGGTCAAAACTAAACGCTCAGTTGCCTATATCGATCATAATATGTTACAAGTTGGTTTTGAAAATGCAGACGATCACAAATATATTCAAACGGTCGCTAATAAATATGGGATTTATTTTTCAAAGCCTGGCAACGGGATCTGTCATCAAGTTCATCTTGAACGATTTGGAGTACCTGGACAAACGTTAATTGGGAGTGATTCACATACGCCAACGTGTGGGGGGCTTGGCATGTTAGCCATTGGGGCAGGTGGTTTAGATGTTGCACTTGCTATGGCAGGTCAACCGTACTATTTAAAGATGCCCAAGATGGTTCAAATCAAACTAACTGGGGCACTAAGAACGGGTGTCTCATCTAAAGATATTATTTTAGAAGTTTTACGTCTACTAAGTGTCAAAGGTGGCGTTGGTAAAATTATCGAATACAGTGGAGAAGGGGTAAAGACATTAACGGTTCCGGAACGCGCAACGATGACTAATATGGGAGCAGAACTTGGAGCTACGACATCCATTTTCCCAAGTGATGAGCAAACATACGCCTTTTTAAAAGCTCAACAACGCGAACAAGACTTTACAGCATTAGTTGCAGATGAGGATGCTGATTATGATGAATGTTATGAAATTGATTTAGATGAATTAGAGCCACTTGTGGCCAAACCTCATTCACCAGATGCCATTTCAACCGTCGAAGAAGTGGGAGCTATAAAAGTCGATCAAGTGGCCATTGGGTCTTGTACGAACGGTTCTTATCTTGATTTAATGAAAGTCGCTGCTATTTTAAAAGGGAAAAGGGTGCATCCAGATGTCAGTCTGGTCATCTCACCAGGGTCAAAACAAGTATTAACGATGTTAGCTCAAAATGGAGCATTGGCAGATTTAATTGCTAGTGGGGCGCGAATTTTAGAATCTGGATGCGGTCCATGCATTGGAATGGGACAAGCTCCTGCCAGTCATGCCGTGAGTTTACGAACATTTAACCGTAATTTTTATGGACGATGTGGAACGTTATCCGCACAAGTTTATTTATGTTCACCTGAAACAGCGGCTTATTCAGCAATCAGTGGGACATTAGTTAGTCCATTGCAAGCAACAACGTTTGAGCACCCTTCATTCCCTCATCAGTTTGAAGTGTTAGATAATAGTATTATTTTACCAAACGAACTAAAACAAGACGTCGTTCGAGGACCTAATATTAAATCGTTCCCATTAAATGAGGCACTTAAAAAGGATTTAGAAGCCTCGGTGTTATTGAAAGTAGAAGATAACATTACCACTGATCATATCATGCCATCAAATGCTAAGCTTCTCCCTTATCGCTCAAACATCCCATATTTATCGAACCATTGCTTTGAAACGATTGATTCTACTTTTTCTTCACGCGCCAAACAGGCGAAGCAAGGCTTTATTGTTGGAGGAGAAAATTATGGACAAGGTTCCTCACGTGAACATGCGGCACTTGTTCCACTGTATTTAGGAATCAAAGCTGTTTTTGCTAAGTCATTTGCACGCATCCATCGCTCAAATTTAATTAACTCAGGAATCCTTCCTTTTGAATTTGAACAGTCTTCAGATTATGATTTGATTGAAGAAGGAGATCGATTATCAATCAAAAATTTAAAAGAGGCCATTGAATTGAATCAAACACAGCTTACAGTGACAAATCAGAGTAAACAAAGCACGTTTACCGTTCATTTACCATTAAGTCCTCGTGAAAAAGAGGCGATTCTAGCAGGTGGGATCATTAATTTAATTCGTCAAAGGGAGGAAGCTTAATGAGAACAGTCACATTAATTCCAGGGGATGGCATTGGACCAGAAATTAGTCAATCTGTCGTCAAAATCTTTGAAGCTGCCAAGGTTCCGATTAAATTTGAAATCGTTGAAGCGGGAGCGAAAGTGATGGATCAAGAAAAGACTCCACTGCCACAGGCCGTCTTAGATTCTATTCAAAAAAACAAAGTAGCGCTCAAAGGCCCAATTACAACGCCGATTGGATCAGGCTTTCGTAGTGTCAATGTGGCCTTACGACAATACTTTGATTTATACGCCAATGTACGTCCCGTTAAAAGTATTAAAGGGGTTCCTTCCCGTTATGAGGAGGTTGACTTAATTATTGTTCGTGAAAATACAGAAGATTTATATGCTGGAATTGAACATAAAATCGGAGATGTAGCGGCTGAAAGTATTAAGGTCATCACTAAAAAAGCAAGTGATCGCATTGCAACGTATGCTTTTACACTCGCGAATCAACAACAACGTGAAAAAGTAACGGCCGTTCATAAAGCGAACATTATGAAATTAAGTGATGGTTTATTCTTAGAGTGTGTTCGTGACATTCGAAAACAATATCCTGACATTGAATATGATGAACAAATTGTAGATGCGATGTGTATGAATTTAGTCTTGCATCCTGAATCCTCAGATGTTTTAGTGATGGGGAATTTATATGGCGATATTTTATCTGATTTATGTGCCGGATTTGTAGGTGGACTAGGATTAATTCCGGGCGCAAATATTGGAGAAGAGATTGCTATTTTTGAAGCTGTTCATGGTAGTGCACCGAGCATTGCCGGTTGTAATCAGGCCAATCCAACAGCTTTGATTCAATCTGCAATCATGATGCTTCGACATTTAAACCTTCTAAATGAAGCCAATCGCATTGAGGCCGCCCTTTATGCGGTATATGAGCAAGGGCAGGACTTAACCAAAGACTTGGGTGGAACAGCGACAACGACACAGTTTACTGATGCGCTCATTGCTAAATTACTGAACCATTAATAGAACGGGTTTCCGTTCTTTTTTTGTTTTCCTTTGACAGAAGAAATGAGAATGTGACGGACTGAGACAACTTCCTCTCTATTTAAAGACGTTTAATGAATGATTTTTTTATCGAAGAATGAGTAATATCAAATGCTACCATCCGTCATGCGATATAATAACTCATATTAACTAGGCGAAATGGAGGATTCATATGCCAGACATAAAATCAATCTTACTACTTTGCTGCTTCTTATGTTTTATCACCGGTATTTTTAGCCCTGAAGTCATCATTAGATGGGGAATTCCTTCCGTTAAAACTAGAAGACGTGTGCTTGCACTTTTTGGAAGTGTGACACTTTTATTAGTCATCATCACACAAATCGGTGAATCATTACCCAAGACTTATACTGAGTTTAATCCTGAGGAAGAACCGTCTAATATTTTTGTCTTTTCTCCCATTGAGGTAGGAGAGCGAATGAAAATTTATAAAATTGCTGAAACCGGCTATACCAATCATTTAGAGATTAATATTCTGAATCAGCAGACCTCTTTAGGTAATGAAAATTATAATGCACCTGAAGGATATGAGTTTGTTCAATTAGATTTAAGGGTAACAAATAAAATGAATGAGCCCTATACACTTGATACACGTGAACTTCAATTACAAACAGGGATGCTTGAAGTCTTAACACCAACCATTGAGGATACGACAGAAACAAGGATTGATCTCGCGGGAGAAGAAACCATTGAGTTATCCCTAGTTTATTTACAACCGATTGACGAATCCTATTTGACCTTAACGTATTTACCACTAGCTACAGAAGCAGAATCCAATGAAGAAGCCTCAACAGAAGTCAGTGTTAGCAAAATTGGAGAAATCATCAAGACAAAACAAACGATGATTCAAGTTCATGAAGTGAGGCGAATGAATCAGAGTGCTAAAGCTGGATTTGAATATATTGAAGTCTCATTAAGTATTAAAAATCCAAGTAATCGTGCGATGACGTACTATCCCTTTCATTTTGAGTTAGAGTGTAGTTCAAGTCCTAATCGGGTAAAATCAGCTATGGGAATATCTGAAGTAGAAACATTAGGAATAACCGAGTTAGCTAGCGGAGGAATGGTGACGGGCACCTTACTATTTGAAGTTCCTAAAGGAGCGACGGATTTAAAGCTTTATTATCACGAACCCTCATTATTTACAAAACAAACCCTTGAAATCAATTTAATGGAAACAAGTAACCAGTCCCTACCGCTACAATCTGAAGTCGTATTAAGTGAACAATGGAAGTCAGTGGACGAACTCAATAACAGACAACTCAAAGTTTTAGAAACAGAGTTAATCAAAGAAACTAAATACACGCAAGCTAAAGAACATCATCAATTTGTTGCTGTTCGTGTTGAGTTGACAAATCACTCGGCTGAAAATCAAGAATATACCGCTTTTGATTTTAAATTAATGAATGAGCAAGGTCGTTTAACGATGCCAAGTCTTTTATTAATTGATAATCAATCCGAGTTAACGAGTGGCACCTTAGCACCACAAGAAAGTGTCACAGGTTACTTATTATTTGAAGATTCCGATTTATATACGACTTTTTACTTACTTTATTCACCTGATAATTGGAAAGATTCTGAGTGCATCATTCAACCGTTACAGTAATTTGTGGGAATATTGAAAAATTTTTACATTTTATTTGAAAAACAGTGTATAATATTCTTAATTTAACAAAAAAGAAAAGTTAAAATGCTTTAGGCTGATGAGTGAATTATGTTAGATCTAGATGGCACACTTTAGCGTCTCAAAGGATGGGGATCGATTCTTAGAACGAGGCCATTTAATTTTTTAAGCTGATGTAAAAATGTTGAAGATGATAGGTTATATAAGCAAATGGCTATCGCTATTCCTAGATGAATTGACATAGCAACAAGTTGAATGACTGAAACCTATTTCAAACGTACCATTCAAATGGTATCCGTTATTAATCATAAATGATGGTCAAGTGGGTTATATCGAAAGCTTTTTAGATAATGATCAGTGGCATCAGTCATGTAAGGCTAGTATTCAAGGACTTGATACAGTGTATCATAATCATTGAACGTCATGATTTGAAGGCCCATATAGGTAGGGAAGACATTGTAAGACTTCAAATCAGCTAAAGCAACTTATTGATCTTTCTTTTTTTGCAAAGTTTGAATTTGAAGACGTTGATCTTCAAATAGAGTCCTATCACCATGACGTGAGTGAGTAGGTGAGTGAATGCTAACGTTCGTTGGGGAAAGACGATCGTTAGAAATAAAGGAGTAAAGGGGTAGTGAGTATGAGTCAAGGGCTTTTTGAAACATTAATTAAAGAAGAACAACAACCATTTTCAGGATGGGATTTTAGTTACTTAGAAGACAGTGGTCGAATGGTAGAGTTTCCTTTAAAGTGGAAATTTTCAAATGTTTTAAAGCCATATCTTGAAAATTGTCACCGATTATTAGATATGGGCACAGGTGGCGGTGAATATTTAAGTTCATTCGCACCACTTCCAGCGGTGACCTTTGCAACAGAAGGGTATGAACCTAATGTAACGATTGCTGCTGATCGTTTAGCACCACTTGGAGTAACTGTCGTTCCAATTGAATCAGATGATCATTTACCATTTGAAGAGGATTCGTTTGATGTGATCATGAATAAGCATGAATCCTTTAACGCAGATGAAGTGGCACGTCTTTTATCAGAAGATGGTTACTTCATTACTCAACAAGTCGGTGGTTTAAATGACTGTGAGTTGAATATCTGGTTAAATGCAGAACCCAGTCACTTTTCCAATTGGAGTTTACGTTGTGCTGTGAACCGTTTAAAAGAAGCAGGATTAACGATTTTAAAGGCAACGGATGATGTCTCATTCACACGTTTTTATGATGTGGGAGCCATTGTTTATTATTTAAAAGCGATCAGTTGGCAAATCCCTGATTTTTCAGTGGAAAAATACTTTGATCGTTTAGAAGCGATACAAGCTGTGATTGATCAACAAGGGTATATCGATTTTACACGCCATCGTTTTTTAATTGTGGCACAGAAAACAAAGCAAGATGAATTAAATTGACAAGACTAGTCGTGATCCAGCATGTAATTGGTAATTTATTCGATTCATGCTGGATTTTATGATCTTTTTTTGACTCTTTATGAACTGCTGACTAATCAGACTTCTTTTATTCGGTTATCAATTTTTAAAATCTCTTATTAGTCGTTTGACATCTGTCTTTAATAAAGTTCATGGGGATCCATTCCATTATGATAATAATTATCTACAAATTCTTTTGTTTTTTTATCCATAAAGCTAATGTAGAGGTTTCCAGTTTCATCAAAGCACATTTCATCAATGGTGACTTGATAAGTTTTAGCCACTTCTTGTGCTCTAGCTAATCGTTCACTACTCTGAGTAATCACATAAATCTGTCTAAAATTATCGGCTGAAATAATTTTCCAGCCAAGTGTATGTAAAATATCTAAGATATTCATTTTCATCACCTCGAATACCTTATTATAGGAGAAACAGTGCTTAGTTAAACAAAAAAACACCTCAATCTTTATCAAGACTAATTTTTAAATTATTCTTGTTCTAAGTTTGCAACGTATGATTCACGGTCAATCGGTGAGAATCCAACGATTTGATCACAATGAAGCGTTAATTCATCAAAACTTAGTGTATGTCCCGCTGCATAAGTGACGATAGCCTCTTTGACACAGATCATGCTGCCATCCCCGATAAATTCGATGTCCTCTTCACACATGTTTTTAATCACTTCATCTTTTGCTGCCGAGATGATTCCTGCCATCGTTTCATCTAGTTGATCTCCAGCATAATATAAACGTCCCATGACATGGCCAAAGTTAGTGATTAAAATAACATATCCATCACCAGAGTTAGCCATGGCAGATAATAAATTTAAATTTAAATACTTAGAAGACATTTGCTTCATACTAACACTTCCTTATCTGAAATATCTTATCCATTTTAACATGAGAAAAAATTCACGACTACAACAATTTATCGAATTTTAAGGATAACAGCGATAAATGATTTACGATGACACCTAATATTTCAGTTTGTGTCCTTATTTTAAATGATAAAATTCAGAGTTCACTCAACTTTTATTCGATAAAAAGCGGACTCTTTTTTATATTTCATGTATAATTATCGTAAAAGTTGTCAGATAAAAATAGAGGTGAATATAATGGACTTTTTTAAACACTATCCTCGTAAAAAGATTGACTTAGCAACTATTGAGGAACATTACAAGCTAGGTAACTATCAAGAGTTATATCATTTTATACAAGAGGCACTAAAAACAGGAGTCATCATCCCAATCAAAAGTAGTGGGAGTAATGGGAAAAAACCAGCATTGTATAAAACTTACCGAATTCAAGTCACGATAGAAAATGAAGCAACTCTTCGTGAGGAGTTACTCTATTTAATTCATCCCAAACTAAAAAACGATTATTACCTGACTCATTTAACGCAATATAGCAACGATCGTCAAGCCATATTGAAGCTCAGTTCTTTTTTTCAAACGAAATCATCTGATTTAGAACATCCCACTGCAATCAATGAACGCAGTTTTCAGATTTGGCAACAAGAGAAGTTTCTCTTAGAAGAAGGAAACAGACTTTTAAAAAATGTTGGCCTATCAATGACTGATTTAAATATTTATGAAACAGCAGAACCCCTGGCGTATTTTAGTGCTTGTAAAGAGACGCCTCAAAATATTTTAATTATTGAAAACAAAGATACGTTTTATAGTTTGCGTAAATATTTAATTGAGGGGCATAAAGAGATTCTTGGGTGTCGAATCAGTACCTTAATTTATGGAGGCGGTAAAAAGGGCGTTAAAGGATTTCAACATTTTCACACGAGCGTTGAACCGTATTTATTGCACCAAGACAATCGATTTTACTATTTTGGAGATTTAGATTATGAAGGAATCATTATCTATGAAAGTTTATGCGCCCATTTTTACTGTGAGCCATTGGTGTCAGCATATGAGGCGATGCTTCAAAAAGCAGCCAATCTTCCATTACCAAAGACGAAAGAAAAACAAAACCGTCACGAACAAGGCGTTTTCTTTAGCTATTTTAATGAGGTGTCAGCCATGAAAGCCATTTTAGAGAATGAGTATTATATTCCACAAGAAATATTGACGATGGAAGATTTTTAGGAGGGAAGGACATGCAGTACGATTTTTTACGACACTTTCAAATGCGTATGAAAAAAGTGGGTGCTTATGCGGTCTTGTTTAAGAACAGTTTAGCCAAAACGACATGGAAAAGTTATGGGTATGATGAATCTTATGAACAAGTCAACCTCATGTTTTCAGTCTTACTTTATATTATGGAGTGCTCACTCAAAGAAGAGGTGTGCACGATGGATGACATTGCGAATTTCATTGATCAACTTAACATGCAAGCTTATCAGAAGTCACTGTCCTATGAACAAGCAAAAGAGCTGGCTATTTTTATTGTTGATGTAGCCCTTTGTAATGAAGGACGTCCGATGTACTTTGAGAGTTATAATTACGAAGAAAGCCAGTATGAGTCCATTTATATCAGTTTCGTCGGAAACAAAGTGGTTTACATCGATCAAGAATTGAAACGAACGTCGTATTACTTAACCGATGAAGGTTATGAACTGATGTTATCTACCCTTGAAGTCGACAGTCATTTACAATTAACGATTCAAGAGATGATCTTTAAACTGCACTTAGAGAAGGCAACGTACGATAAAGCGGTGGATGATGTCAAAAATATCTTTAATTTATTGCGCATTCAATTTCAAAAAATTGAGGGAGCCATGCGAAAAATCCGTCAAAATGCCTTGCTATATTCAGTGGATGACTATAAAGAAGTTGTTGAACAAAATTTAAGCATTATTGAAGAAACCAAAGAGAAATTTTTAGGATATCGCGAGAATATTAAACGTCGAATGCAAGAACTAGAAGAAAAAGATATTACGATTCAAAAGCTTGCAGAAGATGAACGTGAAAACTTAGGGCATTTAAAAACGATTGAAAGTTATTTAAATCAAGCCCTTGATGAACATCAGCGAATTTTAAACTTACATTTTGATTTGAAAAGTTTGTATACCAAAGAACTTGAAGGTTTGACGCAAATGGGGATGATTCAACGATTTAACTTACGCACTGAACTTTATGAAGAAGTCTTAAAACAACCACATACCTTGGATTTTATGGATTATTTCTTACGTCCGTTATTTATGAAACCATTAGAAAAGACGTATAACCTTAATAAAAGTATTGAGTTACAACGCCCGATTTCAAAAAAGAAAAAAGAAGAAGAGTTTTTTACCACAATTGAGGAAGAATCAATGGAAACCTTTATCCTTGAACAAAAGCAGCAACGACTTCAGCGTTATCGGGATAGTCTAACCCTTTTACTGTCATTTGTTTTTAAAACGGGAAGTATTGAACTAAATGAGATCCAGCGACAACTGAATGACGCTCAATTACAACAGCTTATTCCAACCGTTGAAATTTTTAAAGAAATTATGATTGAATTATTGCAAGCGAAAGAACTCGATATCCAACGCTTAAAACAAGAACGTTCCGAAAATATTAGTGAACAAACCTTTGAATTTCAGCTGAGCACTTGTTTGCTTGATGTACTGGAAGCACAATTTCCATTAAAACGAATTGAAACGCTGACGGTCACTCGAACAGAAACAAAAAAAGTGGTGACATTTGAGCACGTTCAAGATGAAGAAGGGCGTAAAAAGACGATTAAATGTTCTAACATTAAATTAGAGGTGAAGTAACATGAGTTATCAAATAGAAGAAGTAAAACTTAGCCAGCAAATCTTTTATCACTTACTTTCACAGCGTGAATTAAATGAGCAACAAGACAAAGCTCTTTATTACGCCTATACTGGAAATGAAACGGTGATGAATTTAGTCAAAAGCCAAGGCGAAATTGCCAATTGTGTCATTGAACGTTATGGAAGTAGCATCTACTTAATTCCAAAAGAGGAAAATGAAGTTCTAGGATTTTCAAAACGTGAACTAAAAAAAGTCCTTTGTAAATCATCGGGAACAGATAAAGATTATTATTTATCTCAATTTGTCATTTTAACCTTACTTGTTGAATTTTATGATGGACAAGGACAAAGTGCAAAAGGGCGAGACTTTATGCGTGTGGGAGAGTTACAAAATATCATTGCCGAGCGTTTAAAAGAAGGCGCAACCTACTATGACGAAGAACAACAACAGCAACTTGGCATTGCCTATAGTAACATGCTAGAAGCCTTTGAAGCGCTACGAAGTGATGATCGAGGTTCAAAACAAAAAACAACAAAAGAAGGATTTTTACATGGAATCTTTAAGTTTTTACAAGAGCAACAACTCATTGAATACATTGAAGCTGATGAAATGATTACAACAACGAAAAAGCTCGATCAACTGATGGATTTTAATTTATTAAATCAAAACAACTATACTCGAGTATTACACGTCCTAAAGGAGGCCGAAAATGAGTCGAATTAATCGTATCCGTATTGTCAACTTAAATTACAATAATAACGCCATTCGAATTGATGATGAATGCTTTGAACTAGTCAATGAAAATACGCTACTTTCTTTACGGAATGGGGGCGGTAAATCGGTGTTAATTCAAATGTTAACCGCTCCGTTTGTTCATAAACGTTACCGTGATACGAGTGATCGTCCATTTGCTAGCTATTTTACGACGAATCAGCCAACGTTTATTTTAGTGGAATGGAGTTTAGATCATGAGGCTGGGTATGTGTTAACGGGAATGATGGTTCGTAAAAATCAAGAGCTGAAAGAGGACGAGGATCATCGTTTTGACCTTGAAATGATTAACTTTATTCATGAATATACGTCAGAAAATGATTACGATATTCAAAACTTCCCGCTACTGATTCAAGAAAGTCAGCGTAAGACGTTAAAAGGGTTTCATGTTTGTCGTCAATTATTTGAGCAATGTAAACAAGATAAACAACTTAAATTTGATTACTATGATATGAATCAGCCGGCACGTAGCCGTGCCTACTTCAATAAATTAGAAGAATTTCAAATTTATTATAAAGAATGGGAGTCCATCATCAAAAAGGTCAATTTAAAAGAGTCGGGATTATCTGAATTATTTAAGGATGCAAAAGATGAAAAAGGGCTCACAGAAAAATGGTTTTTAGAAGCGATTGAAAATAAGCTCAATCAGCAGCAAGACCGCATGAAAAACTTTGAAACACTAATAAAAAAATATATCTTACAGTATCAGGCGAACGAAGGAAATTTCAAAAAAAAAGAAGGAATTTTACGTTTTCAAGAAGAAATGCAGCCGATTTTAGAGCTTGAAAAACAGTTACTTAAGAATGAAACTCAAGTGCATGAGTATGAATATCAATTGGCTAAATTATATGCCATTTTAGATGTCTTACACCAAGAAACGACACAGGCAAAGGAGCAGCAGAACCAGCAATTAGAGCAGTTAACTCAACAACAACATCGTCTAGCTTATGAACAACAATCCCTTGTCATTTATGATTTAATGGATCAGATAACAACCTTACTTAAGGAAACAGGTGAGCAAGAACATCGGTTAACTCAATTAGAAGAGCGTCAACAAATAACCGTGAGACAACAACGCATCTATGAAGCAGCGAATCGTTATCAATCGTATAAGCAAGCGTCAGAAGATGTTCAGCGTTGTGAATCGGAACTTGCCGTTGCGAAAAAAAGTCAAGAAGATTTACTCCCACGTTTACAAAATCTTGGATATAGTTTAAGTTTAGCGTATGAACAGCAAGTCGAACGTGAACAAGCTGACTTAACTCATGTTCGTTGGCAAATAAAAGATGTGATGCAACAACAAAAACACATTCACAAGCAATTAGAGATCAAGCAAGAGGATCGTCAGCAATTTTCCACTCAAATAGGGCGACTTGAGCAAGCTATTTCACAATTTGATCAAGACGAACAACGCTTATCTTCTAAGTATGACGAAGCTATTCAACGAAACTTAGAAGGTTTTTATGCAGCGGGATTGTTAAAGGAGACAATCGACTCGATCAAACATCAGCTTGGAGAACTCAAGAAACAAAAAAAACAAGACTTAGAACAAGAGCTTCACGTAAAAGAGTTGCAGCATAAGGTGAATCGTGATTCAGAAGATGCTAAAGAAGCACTTGGGTCGTTAAAAATGATGATCAACGCCTATCAACAAGAACTACAACAATTAGAAGAGGAATTGAAAGTTCGTCATCGTATTCGTAGTTACATTGCTTGGCCTGAAGAAGCCGTTCTTGATACAGATGGCATGATAGAGGCGCTACACCAAAAGCGCCAAACCGTTGAAGGACGTCTACGTGAGTTTGAACGTGAAATGGATCGTTTACAAAAAGAAAAACAACAACTTCAATCGGGAGAAGTTTTGCCGATTCCTGATGATTTAAAACAACGTCTAGCGGATGAAGGGATTCAATATATCCAAGGAATAGACTGGTTAAAACGAAATCAACGTTCAGCCGAAGAAAATCAACTCCTTATTTCGAAAAATCCATTTTTGCCCTACAGTTTGATTTTAAATGCTACAGAGATGAAGCGATTAAAACGTATTGACCTTCAAATTAAAACGCCATTCCCTGTACCGATGATTCTGAGGGAACAATTAGAACAAGCACCGGCCACAACGTATTTATCTGGTTATTGTCAATTAGATACCCTTCATTTTTATGTTTGGTTTAATGAAGAATTATTAGACGAGCACCGTTTGCAACAATTGTTACTGCTTAAAGAAAAAGAAATTGCCGAGATTCAAGATAAGTGTGCCACACAACGTCTTCATCTTGAACGATATGAGGAGCAAATAGGTGTCTTAAAATATCAAAAACTATCTGCCACAACATATGATCATGCTAAAAAACAACTCTCTGATTCCTTAACACAACAAGATGAATTACAACAACAACTTCTTCATTTTCAAGCGGAAAAAGAGCGTCTTCGTGGAGAATTAGACGCGATCTTGAAACAGTTAACGACACGTCAAGAACAGATTCACTTTACTCAATTGAAACTTCAAGATTTTGAACAATTTATAATTGCTTATGAGCGTTATGTTCAGTTTCTGAAGGAGTTATTAGACGTCCGTGAGCAATTAAATACAACGTTAAGCGAGATTGATGAGGCGATGCAACAGCAAGCAGAACTTCATGAATCATACGATCGATTAAAAGCCAGTGAGCGTGAAAAACAAGCGCGTTTATCCCAGTCACAAGCAGTTCTTCAACGCTTTGAGCATTATGAAGAAGGAGAAGAATTACGAAAAGATGTGGAGGATTTATTAGCAGAGTATGAGGCCATTAAAGATCAATTAGATGGGGTGCTACATCGCAGCGAGGAAGACCTCATTTCAGCGAAAAAGCGATTTAACTTTGAAGAAGAGCAACTTCATACACTCATGCAACGTTATGGACTTTCAGATGCTGATTACCAACACATAACCTATGATAAATTTGCGCATGAAGAGGTGTTACATGAGATTGAACGATTGACGCATGAACTTCGTGAACAAGAAAAGGTGATTAATGAGTTAAAGATTTCAGTTGCAAAATATGAAACTGAGAAGAAAAATGCCTATGATTTATTAAAACGTGATTTAGGTGAAACCGAGATTTTAGATAAATCTGAAGTCGTGAAGCGGGATTTCATTATATTGCTGTCACAAAATCAAGCACAAATTAAAACGGTGAAGCAATGTCTTCATACGCTCGAGCAATCATTAGCGTTATACGCCCGTGAGCAATCGAATTTAGTCGAATATAATCAAGAGTTACCTGAAACAGACGTTGTCATTGATTCAAGCTATCGAAGCTATGATGAAAAAGCATGGCAAACAGAGAGAGGAACATTACTTCGTGATTATAGACAACAACAAAAAATGGTCGAAACATTAAAACATTCAATTAGCGATGAGTTTAATCGAATGAGTCGCCTCCCTCTATTTGAAGAGGATTTCTTTAATTGTCCATTACAGCGATTTGCTGTATGCAAACATGTCCCGCAATCGTTTATCGAGCAGTACGACACGATGCATCAAGTCTTTAACAGCCTAATGAAAAAGTTAGATGTTGATATTGAAATGAGTGAAAAAGAGAAAAGCAATGTCATTCAATTGTTACTTGATTATGTCGGAGAAATTCATAAACAACTCGGTTTAATTGATCAAAATTCAAGTATTCCGATTCGTGGGAAAAACATTAAAATGCTTCGCATCAAGCTACCTGATTGGCAAAGTAATGCCAATGTTTATCACGTGCGAATGAACGACTTTGTCAACTCATTAACGCAACATTGCTTACAACTCATGCAAAATAATGAAAATATCGAAGAGTTTATTGGCCATCAAGTGACAACCAAACAACTTTATGACCAAATTGTTGGAACGTCAAATGTTGAGATTAAATTATATAAAATTGAAGAGCAACGTGAATATCAAATCACATGGGAGCAAGTGGCGAAAAATTCAGGAGGGGAAGGATTCTTATCCGCCTTCGTTATTTTAACAAGTTTACTTTCTTTCATGCGTCGAGACGAAACAGATATCTTCTCAAGCTTTGAAGAAGGAAAAGTTTTACTCATGGATAACCCATTTGCCCAGACGAATGCAGCTCACCTTTTAAAACCACTCATTGAACTCGCAAAGAAAAACAACACTCAATTAATTTGTTTATCCGGGCTAGGGGGGGACTCCATCTATAGTCGATTTGAAAACATCTATTCCTTAAGTCTCGTTCCATCAAGTTTCAAAAAAGGCTGTGAATACTTAAAAAGCCAACACATCAAAGGCGAAGTCGAACCCCACCTGGTGATTCCCTCGCGCGTCTACGTGGAAGATGCAGTACAAGAAGCGTTATTATTTTAACAGTTAATCTTCCTAAAAATGAGAGACCTCAGTTGTATATTCAATATACAACTGAGGTCTTTTAAAAAACAATCAATGGGATTGCTTATTAAATTAAAATTATCTCCAAAGTATGTCATATTTTTCTGTAATTTGTTAAAATAAACTTAGTTTAAATCATGTAAAAAGTGGGATGAGTGTAAAAATGTATAACAAATTAAGTAATCAATCAAAGTCTATTGAAGATAAAAAAGAGAGTATTTAATTAAGACATTATCCAGAACGAAACGTAAAGATTATGAAAATTACATCATTAATCGAATTTATCATAAGTTAAATCGTCTAGATGTCAAACCTGTAACGCAGCAATATGTGAAGCGGTCAGATGGGAGATACGCATTAATTGATTTATATTTTCCACAAATCAATTATGGGATTGAATGTGACGAAAAATACCATCTTGAACATGATGAAGAAGATAGAATTCGAACGTTAAGTATAGAAGAAATGTTAGACTCGGTTGAAGAAACGCAAGGGTTTATTTTAAGGAGAGTCAAAGCATATGAAAGTATTGATTCGATTGAAAATCAAATTAATGACATTGTTCATGAAAGTCAGACAATTTTAATTAACCGTCAAATTAAACCTTGGGTTGTGAAGCTCGATGCAGCAGAGGAAAGTATTAAAAAACAAATCATTCGAGTAGAGGATCATTTAGAGTTTGATAAAATTACAATGATTGCACGATGTTTTGGCAAGAACTATAAAGGATATCAAAAAAGTGGAATTCCTCTCGGTGAGGGATACTCTGTTTGGTGTCCTAAGCTTGCAGTAATGGTAGAAGGAAAAGCAGAAGCCGTCGCAAATGGATGGATTAATACGTTATCAAGCGATTGGAACTATATATATGAAGAAAATCATAAAAAAGGCGATATTCGCTATGCAGTAGGTGAAACAAATCAATATCGAATTATATTTGCTAAAAGTAAAAATAATCTAGGACAAAACTATTATCGATTTCTTGGTGTTTTTCAATTTGATAAAAAACATTCAACAAAATCAAAAAACGTCTACGTTCGCGTTGCAACAGAAATTAACTTAACACCATGGCTAAATCATTCACTGTAGAAAAGAACTTTAGGAGGGCAACGATGACTAAAACATTAAATTATTATAATCAGTGTGCTGAGGCATACAATGAAACAACTTTAAATATTGAGTTTGATAGTAAGCGTGAGATGCTGTTAAAATATCTTCAACCGAATGCGCATATTTTAGATTTAGGGTGTGGATCGGGAAGAGATAGTAAAGGGTTCCTTCAAAAGGGTTATAAAGTGACTGCCGTAGATGGTTCTAAAGAATTATGCAAAATTGCAAGCAAAAACATCGGGCAAGATGTCATTTGTCAGTTATTTAATGAACTAGATGCTGTTAATGAGTTTGATGGAGTATGGGCATGCGCCTCTTTATTACATTTACCAACTAATGAATTAAAACAGACACTAAAGAGAGTAGAGAAAGCGTTAAAAAAGGATGGCTATTTCTATGCTTCATTCAAATACGGTGATTTTGAAGGTGAGCGTGACGGACGATACTTTAATGACTTTACTGAAGTTTCATTCAGTACCTTACTGAAAGAGTTTCCTAATTTAGAACTTCAAGAAGTAGAAGTCACAACAGATATGATTCCAGGTCGTGAGAACGTTAGTTGGTTGAACGTGATTATGAAAAAAATAGATTAAGTAAAAAGACACCTCCATTGTTAGACTTAATGGCTAACGTTAGCGGGTGTCTTTTTATTTTGTTGATTTTAAGATGATATTTTTGTGGAAGCCTTCACATGCTTCTTTTTCCTCTTGGCGTTTGTTTAGTAAATCTTGCTCGGTGTAGCCAAGTTTATGACCTAATCCGAATAAGACTTCCATGACATCGATTAGTTCTTCTAGTTTTTTAACTAGATCATCAAAGGAACCAGGCGGATTTTATTAACTGTATAGCCTGGAATAAAACGGCTCAAACCATTGATAGGTATGTCCTAAACGAAAGATGATTGGGATAGAAGGGCGATTACAAGTGAGAAATTATGAGAATAGGTCCCCTGCGCTAAGTAGCGAAGCTCTTAGCCATCCTCAATTGGTAGGGAATAAAGCGGGAGTCCGCCAGTATCTATCAGAAGTTTTAGTCAATCGATTCACATTCTTGGAATCGAAGAAAAGTAATAATGCCTTAGAATCAGTAGACACCTTTAAGGCACAACATGATCCCACTACTGAAACAAGTAATAATCCTTATGATCCGAACTTCTCAAATCCTAATTACTCTCCCACCAGTCAAAACTACAACAATCCCTTTACAACCGCTACAACTTTGGCTGGCAGTCTAAATAGGGCAATGAATCCTATTTCCGTTAGTGATGATGATTTACCTTTTTAGGGGATAATTCGTGATAAAAAAGATGGCACTCAAATTCATTTCAAGAATAGTTGATATATCTTTTAAGGATATCATCGCCAAACGTTGTATACAGGCTTTGGACCTCGGTAAATGTTTGAACTGTTTGACACTTATAGTTGGTCTGTACGCATTCCCTACTAGCGGAAGATACATTTACGTCGTAAATGGCAGGGGGTCCACTTTGTTTTAGGTTACGTGGCAAACTCCCCGAGTTTGCAATGATGTTTAGTGTTCTGTTGATGTGCTATACACATACAAGGGGATATAAGGAGAGAATGAACTGTTTAGTTTTCTAGGATCAGATCTTATCGTTATCAATTGTTACTAGGGTATTTTTTTAAACGCACTGGAATAAGATTATTAAAAAATTAGACAATACTCTAAATATTTGTTATATCTAATCTCCAACGGCCAAGCAAATAAAACAACCAATTAATCAGTCAAATAAAGATTTGATATATAATTTAAGCGATTGAATCTTACTGGGATGAAAGCACAAATCAGGATATAATCATTAATGTAACGAGATAAACCGTTACCCTATACTCATTACTATTTTTAAAAATTCAAGTAAAATCTCTTATATTTTCTTTTAAGCCGTTCAATTGAATGGCTTTTTTATAACGATCAATGTGAAAGGGGAAGTGAAAATGGAAAACAAATTAAGAGGAAATTGTGACTTGGCTTACAGTGCAAGAGAGGAATTGCCTGATGAAGTCAAAAGGTTGTATGAGGTGATGGGTCACCTGCCATTTACGGAGTAAATGTATCCTCAACTAGTAGGGAATGGTGGTGGCAGGTGCCTTGATATTTAGTTGCTATTTAAGAGAAGGCGATTATAGTAGTGGGATATTATTATTTGTAAATGTAGAATATATCTTAGTACATAGAAATTGATAAAAGCCTCAATGGTTGCAAGGCAACTATTGGGGCTTTTATCATCATCTAAGATAGAGAACTAGTAAAAGTGATTTAATTCAATCACTATTGCCTTTATAGATCAATTGTTGTTAATTTTTGGATATACGTGTAAAATATGATTAATAATAGATAATTCGCTTGCTATGGAGTTCACTCCAGTGTTTATAATACAGAAGTAAATGATAGGAAGTGAAACAGATGAACTCAAAACAAGTATCAGAAATGTTCAATCTTTCGATTGATACCTTACGCTATTATGAAAAAGTTGGCGTCATTCCAGCAGTTACACGAAATAAACAAGGATATCGTGACTATCAGACGAGCGATTTAAACTGGATTTTTCTTGTCAAAACTTTGAGAAAGGCTGGAATGACAATTGATTCTTTACAAGAGTTTGCTCGTCTTGCAAAAGAGCATGAGGCGGATAACCCTGACGTAGAGAAAAAACAAAAACAGATTTTAATTGATCAGCTTGAACAAGTAGAAAAAAAACTAGCTGAAATTCAAGAAGCTCGTGATTTACTTGCTTATAAAATCGAGACTTATGATGAGCATCTTGCAAAATTTAAAAATGGTAAGATATTAGAAGAAGATATTGAAAAATTATGGGAATTAAGAAAAAATTAGTTGCTATAGAGTTTACTCTATAGTCTATAGTAATACTTGTAAATTTGATTGAAACAAATTACAGGAGGCGAATAAATGATGAAAACAGTAAAATTAAATAATGGGGTAGATGTTCCAATTTTAGGTTTCGGTGTATTCCAAATTGAACCAGAACATACGGCACAAGCAGTTAAAGATGCGATTAAAGCAGGTTACCGTCATATCGATACAGCGCAAAGCTATATGAATGAACGTGAAGTGGGTATCGGGATTAAAGAATCTAATGTGGCTCGTGAAGAGTTGTTTATTACAACAAAAATTTGGATTCAAAATATTAGCTACGAAGGGGTTATGAAATCATTCACAGCATCACTTGAAGCATTAGACACTGACTATGTTGATTTACTATTACTTCATCAACCATATAACGATGTTTACGGTGCGTGGCGTGCAATGGAAGAATTGTATAAAGCAGGAAAAATCCGTGCTATCGGTATTTCAAACTTCGCAGTTGATCGTGCAGTTGACTTAGCTGTTTTTAATGAAGTAACACCTGCTATTAATCAGATTGAAATCAATCCATTTCAACAACAAACAGAAATAATTGCCGCTTTACGTGAAGAAGGAATTGCACCACAAGCTTGGGCACCATTTGCTGAGGGACAAAATGGAATCTTTACAAATCCTGTTCTGACAAAAATCGGTGAAAAGTATGGAAAATCAGTTGCACAAGTTATCCTTCGTTGGTTAGTTGAACAAGATGTCATAGTATTAGCAAAAACAATTAAACCAGAACGTATGGCTGAAAATATCAATGTATTTGACTTTGAATTAACAGATGAAGATAAAACTGCAATCGCAACATTAAACGTTGGTTCAAGCCAGTTCTTCTCACATTCAGATCCAGTTATGATCAAACAATTAGCAAGCTATAAAATTTAAGTTATTTAATAGATATTCATTAATATAAAGTAAACAAAAATCAATGACTTAATTTGTGATAACTAATTGTCTGATTTAAATTGATAACGTAGGAAAAGAAAAAACCATTATCCCAAATCACATTTAATCTGAACTCAGATAATGGTTTTTGTTTTATCAATTCCCTGTAAAATTTCCGGATGTGAATATTATCGTGGAGATGGGTCAGTACCCATCCCAAATGTTTTAGGTGATTGCCGTAGCGGGATGTATTAAGAATAAAAGACATAAAAAAACAACTGATGAGGGGAATCAGCTGTTTAATAAAAGGGATTTTATAACATAAGGAGTTTTGGGAATAGCAAGTCTTAAACTTACCATTATGTTATGGAATATATTTCTGCTTTTATTCAAAAGCAGGAGATTTAAAGATAAATCATGTGTTTTAAAAAACTAGAGTGCCTTATGTCACAACAGGTATTTTCATAATCATGTGTAATCCCGCTACCATGCCTGATGAAACTTCAATGCTTCCAAATAACAATAAGTAAATGGATAGGCTAATCATGCAAGTGCATCATTAGCCTTTTCTTATCCTATGCTAAGACTCAAATCTAACGATTTTTGCACTTAGTGGAAATCCATACTTAAACAGCGTCATCACTAAACATTCAATCCGCCAGTGCCACCATCCTAGCGTATGGTAAGGGCGTGGGGCTTGATGTTTAGTATTGTATTTAATAAAGGTCATTCATCGTAGCGGGAGATTTTTCGTTGTGGATAAAGAATAAACCTTAGTACCAAGAAATTAATAAAAGCCTCAACGGTTGCAAGGCAACTATTGGGGCTTTTATCATTATCAACAGAACTATGAATATAAGGAACGTAAATAACGGTTCAGTATTGAAGAAACTGAACTATTATTTACTCCCGCCACTAAATAGTATCTTCTTATTAATAAAGAGATTGATATAAAAAGAAAAATAGGAAAATCAAAACGACATGAATTCATGTGGTTTTGGTATCCATGATCTTTTGTAATAGATTTAAAACATGCTAGAAATAAACATGGAATATTCGGCTACCATGAAGCATTCTAACTACATTTATCCCTAATAACAGTATCACTAAATATCAATCCACTCATGCCTACATCCAAGTGGATGTGTTATTTAGTTTTATATTTAATCTGAAAAACTCATCGTAGCGGGATTTTAAAGCGCCGCCTGTAACGGCAGTTATCCTAATAACCACAAGCCTCCCGCTACAAGAATTTATCTAATTGCATTTCACCTAAAGAAACACAATAAGGCATGGATAGGCGAATCATGTTCATCACATCATTCGCCTTTTCTTATTGGATGTTTTATTACAAACAAAGATGATCACTAAGCATCAATTCCTTTTTACGCCCCCATCCTATTGATGTGGGGCAGTGAGGGCTTGATGTTTAGTTGCCCACTTAACAAAGATAATTCCTAGTAGCGGGATTACGATACTTAGATATAACCTTAGTACAAAGAGGACCTTCCATCCCAAACGGTTGCAAGGCAACGATTGGGGATGGAAGATCATCTTATATTCTTTATTTAACAGGGGCTATTATTTATCAAATTAATCTTCTCATACAAGAAAAAAGAGCCTATAACTAAAATGAACGCCATTAAAAAACGTCACCGTGCGCCTACGATGTACGGCGTGTGGGTGACGTTTTTAAGGCGTTTTTTTGTTAGGAGAGGGAGATACTTATTATACAAGATGCACGTGTTTCTTGATGAAATACTCTATCTATCAAAGTTCATTAAGTAGCGGGAAATATCCACGTATAAAACTAGGACTAAAAAAGTTAAACGGTATTTTTTGCATATCGTGTCATGATATTCAATAGGCAACGATAGAACAGTTGCTGTTAATTTATCAAAAAAGCCTAGCTAATGACAGCTAGGCTTTTTCTTTCAGTTTTCAGAAATAAAAAAAGAAGAACAGTTGACTAGGCTGTTCTTCAACAAACAAAACAAACTAACTAAAAGAGAAATAACAATAAGGGTTATAACTTTTTAATTCGTTACATAAATAGTATATCACAATTCATTCGTAGTTACCATATAAAATTATATAATAAAGCATGGATAGTCTTATTCTAGTATGACGATAGTGTATTTTTATTACAGGGGAATTTCATGGTAGAGATGGGGTGTTTCGGTTAGCATCCACGTTCATATACATGTTACAAGTGATTTTCAAGATATATGATATTAAAAAATTATATATGCCATAAATCAAAAGATATGTAATAAAGCTTATAAGAATTAGAGAAACATTTAATTCAATAGAGATGTGATTTAGCATAAGAGATGGTGAACCGTATCACAAGTAAGTGCGAACTTTACCAAAATTGGATATATAAATGAAAGGTAGGTCTGCTTTAATTCTGCAATGAAACTCACAAAAATCTAAAATTTGAATTTTTGTAGGTTATTGTAGTTTTATTCATAGGTTCTTCGTTTTTCACCTATTTCAGCAAATTAGAATTTGTTTTTTCTAATCTATAGTATTGAAAGAAATTGTAAAACATTCCACAAATATATTTTTTATATTCATTTCAGATTTAGGTTAAAGTTAGTAGTTATTCTTTTGTGTATATAAGTTATTTGAAGTAATAAAGTTTCAATTGAATTTGGATAAATATGAATATAAAAGTATTGAAAAAAATAAAAGTTTATATATAATGTAATTATACTAAAATATAAACATGAAAAATATAAATGTAAAGGAGATGTAAATATGCGCAAAGAGGTAGTTTTTAACTAAACTAACTGAATAAGGATTATTTTAAAAAGTATATGAAAAAAATCTTGGATAACTCAAGGTTTATTTGTGGTAGAAACAATTATTAATAATATGAGTCTTCACCAGAAATGGTGCTTGACTAAATAAATGCTTATATTTACCTATAAAAAAAACATCTAAAATCTTGTACTTTAGTAAGTGCGACCAAACTAAAGTTAGGAGATTTTAGATGCACTTACATCATATCAATGATTTAATTCAATTACAAGATGTTACAGTCAGTAACTATCATATTTCTGAAGATAATGTTTTAGTTTTAAGCCTGTGTCCAACAAAGAGTAAACAACCTTGTCCTTGTTGCCATACTCAAGCATTTGTTATTTGTAAAGGTAGCCGTCAAAAACTACGTCAAGTTAGACATTTACGTTGTTTCAATCGTGAAACCATTTTATTGATTCCGATGAAGCGTCTTTTCTGTAAACAGTGTGAAGTTTCTTTTACCTATCAATATGCATTTTTGACAGGGAAAACTCGCTATACAAACGATTATAAACGTGAACTTTCTAAACCGTTAGTCGGTACCACTGTTAAACAATTAACAGATACGTTTAAGGTCCCTTACTCAACTGGTGAACGCTTCATTAAGCAACATCTTGCTCATTTAATTCCGTCTATTCAAAGAAAAGTGATCGCTGCTGCTCAAGGATCAACTCGGCTCATATTAGGCATTGATGATTTTGCGATTCGAAAAGGTCATACTTATAATACAGGATTTCATGACCTAAGAAATGGTAACCTGTTAACATTAGTTATGGGAAGAACTTATCAAACGTTAATTCAAAATCAAGTCTTAATGAAGCAACTCAAAGAGTTGAAACCCTACGCTGTTGTGATGGATTTAGCACGTTCTTATCACAAGTTTGTTGCTGAAGTTTTTCCTGATGCTATCCGAATTGCTGACCGATTTCATGTGAATCGTTATCTAACAGATGCCTTACAGGCTGTGAGAAGACGGATTAGTTTATCGCTAACACCGGAAAGTCGTAAATATTTGAAACGAAATAAAAACCTTATCGGTAAACGATATGATTCTTTGAGCGAGAAAGAAGAACGAAAATTAGGAAAACTTCTAAGCTATTCAAAAGAACTGACGGAAGTGTATGCCATTAAAGAATCACTGATTAATTGGTATGAATTAAGTGATGAAACAAATTCTTATAGACGTTTAATTCAATGGATTGCTCGAGCTAAAGCCCTAAATATTCCTGAATTAACTGAAGCACTTAAACCTTTTGAAAATTGGACAGAAGAAATTTCTAATTACCATAAGTGTCGTTACACAAATGGTTCAGTAGAAGGACGAAATAATAAAATTAAAACATTAATTCGAAGAAGTTATTTTCTTCCGAATCGAACGATCTATGAGAATAGAATCTTGTTGGAATGTAATGAACGATTTTTTATAGATGAATTAAGTGTCAAGAACCAATTTTGGTGTTGAGCCAATAATATTGATATTACCATGTCTATTTGTGTACTCTAAAAATAATCAGTATTATAATGAGCATATTACATCTTTATTTGAAGAATAGGAAAACTGTGTTCTAAACACGGTATTTTTATGCCTATTTTTACTATATTTATAGATATGATATAAGACTTTAATTTGCATAGCTTAATCATAAGTTATATAAATTAAAGTTGTATATTTCATGTTTATATTTAGGTTATATAATTATGAGGCTGTAAGTGAATTATGTTCACTTACAGCTTTTTTTATTTAAGGAGATTATTTTGATGATTTATATATTTAAATATGAAGATTATGAAAAACAAATAAATTTTTTTAAAAATACTAGGATGGTGATTATTAATGGTTAATAAACTTTCAGCATATAAAACTTATTTATTATTTTCAGCTATTACAGCAATGTGTTTTTCACTAGTAGCTACAGTTATGATAGTGTATCACATTGAAACGGTGCATTTAAATCCACTTCAGCTTATACTTGTTGGAACTACTTTAGAAGTAGCATGCTTTATATTTGAAATTCCTACAGGAATAGTTGCAGATGTGTACAGTCGTAAACTATCTATTGTTATTGGTGTAGTTTTAACAGGAGTGGGATTTATTTTAGAAGGTTCTATTTCTAGTTTCGTTTTCGTACTTGTAGCACAGATTGTATGGGGATTAGGTTCTACTTTTATTAGTGGATCTGTTGAAGCTTGGATTGCGGAAGAAGAGAAAGATAAAGATTTGGATAAAATTTATATAAAGGGAGCACAAGCAGGACAGATAGGATCGGTTATTGGAATAGTACTAAGCACTGTAATAGCTAATTTATCTGTAAGACTACCTATTATAGTTAGTGGAGTCTTATTTATAATTCTTGCATTATTTTTATGGTTATATATGCCAGAAAATAATTTTAAATCATCTGCTCCAGAGGATTTAAATACTTTTAAAAAGATGGGATATACCTTTAAATCTGGTCTTAAATTTATAAAAAATAAACCTATAATTATAATTTTGCTTTCAGTAACTTTATTTTATGGATTATCCAGTGAAGGTTATGATAGACTTTCTAATATGCATTTTTTACAAGATACTATGCTTCCTAAACTTGGAAACCTTAAACCAGTGACTTGGTTCGGAATTTTTGGAATTGCAGGAATGATATTGAGTGCTATAGTAATGCATTTTATGGAAAAGAAGCTTAAGGATGATGATAAGAATAAAAATGGAAAGCTGTTATTATGTATAAATATATTTTATATATCATTTATGTTCATATTTGCTATTACAAAAAGATTTAACTTAATGCTAATAGCTTATTTAGCGACAAGTACCTTTAGAACTATAAATGAACCTATATTTAGTGCATGGCTTAATGGACATATAGATGACAAGGCCAGATCTACTGTACTTTCTATAAATGGACAAATAAATTCCTTAGGTCAAATTTTAGGTGGACCAATTATAGGAATCATAGCTACAAATATTTCAGTGAGTATGGGTATAGCATGTACTTCGTTATTAGTAACACCGGTATTAGTGTTATATATTGTTGCTATGATAATGGATAAAAAGGTGGTTGATAGAGTTGGAGGTATTGATTATGAAGAAAATAATTAATATAGGAATCGTAGCACACGTGGATGCAGGAAAAACAACTATAACAGAAAACTTATTATATTATAGTGGAGCTATAAAATCAGTTGGAAGAGTTGATTTAGGCAATACACAGACGGATTCTATGGAGCTTGAGCGTAAGAGAGGGATTACCATTAAATCATCAACCATATCTTTTAATTGGAATAATGTCAAGGTTAATATTGTTGATACTCCAGGACATGTGGATTTTATTTCGGAAGTTGAACGTTCATTAAGTGTTTTAGATGGAGCGATACTAGTTATATCAGGAGTAGAGGGTATTCAGTCACAAACAAGAATATTATTTGAGACATTAAAGGAGTTAAACATTCCAACAATAATTTTTGTAAATAAGCTAGATAGAATTGGGGCAAATTTCAATAAAGTATTTGAAGATATAAAGAAGAATATGTCCAATAAAGTAGTTAGATTACAAGAAGTATATGATGTAGGAAGCAAAGCTGTTTATATAAAAAAACTATTTGATACATGCATGATAAATGATGATGCTATTGATGTTTTATCAGACTTAGACGAAGCATTTTTAGAAAGATATATTGGTGGAATAGAACCTGATAAAGAAGAAATACAAGAAAAGCTTTCATTATATGCAAGTGAAGGAAGTCTATATCCAGTATTTTGTGGTGCGGCAGCAATTGGACTTGGAGTTGAAGACTTATTAGATGGAATTTGTAGTTATTTTCCATTTGCAGGTGATGATTGTGAAAGTGATTTATCTGGAGTAGTATTTAAAATCGAAAGAACAAGTAAAAATGAAAAGAAGGTTTATGTAAGATTATTTGGAGGAAAAATATCTGTAAGAGATAAAATTCAAGTACCTAATAAGGAGATAGCAGAAAAAGTAAAGAAAATTAATAGGTTAGAAAATGGGGGAGTTGTTGAAGCACAGAGGATAGAAGCAGGGGATATAGGTATTTTATATGGACTTACAAGTTTCCAAGTGGGAGATGTTATTGGAATTTCAAATGATAAAATTAAAAATATATCTATAGCTAAACCAGCATTAAAAACAACAATTTCTGCAATTGATAAAGAAAAAAATCCAGAGCTATTTAAAGCATTAACATTACTTGCAGAGGAAGATCCACTACTAGAATTAGAGATGAATGACATAGATAAAGAAATTTATGTCAACTTATTCGGTGAAGTTCAAACGGAAATACTAAGTTCCATGTTAGATGATTTATATGGAATAAAAGTAGAGTTTTCGAATATTGAGACTATCTATAAGGAAACACCTAAAGGTTTTGGAGCGTCAATAATGCATATGCAGGAAGACTTAAATCCATTTTGGGCGACAGTAGGCTTAGAAATAGAACCAGCAGGGAGAGGCGAAGGTCTTAGGTATATTTCTAATGTTTCAGTAGGGTCATTGCCAAAATCTTTTCAAAATGCAATTGAAGAAGCAGTTATTAAGACAAGTAAACAAGGATTATTTGGATGGGAGGTTACAGATGTAAAAGTCACTCTTAGCTGTGGTGAATTTTTTAGTCCAGCCAGCACTCCAGCAGATTTTAGAAATGTGACACCTATGGTATTCATGGAAGCATTATATAAAGCACAAACTGTTTTATTAGAGCCATTACATGAGTTTGAGTTAAAGATTCCTCAAAATGCTTTAAGTAAAGCGGTATGGGATTTAGAAACTATGAGGGCAACCTTTGATAATCCTATTGTTATAGGGGATGAATTCTCAATAAAGGGATTAATTCCAGTAGAAAATTCAAAAGAATATAAAATGAAAATAGCTTCATATACAGAAGGTAGAGGAATGTTTGTGACAAAATTTTATGGGTATAAGGAAGCTTCAGCTGAATTTTCAAAAGCACGCAAAAAAACAACGTATGATCCATTGAATAAAAAAGAGTATTTGCTTCATAAACTAAACGCAATTAGAGATTAAATTTAAATAGATAAGTTAAATTTTTATATGTAGGATTTAAATATAAGACATTCAAAGCCTAAAAGTAAAGGAAGGGTCGTCTGAAGAAGATGAAGACCCTTCCTTTTTTCATGTTACTATGCTTAATTGTAAGTGCTTGAAATTTGTAATATAATGTAAATAAAGTTTTTAATAATAAGGGGACGGCACAAATGAAAATCGACTTTAAAATAACAAAAGATGACTATATAAGCTTCAATTTACATCATTTAGAAAACTCGAAATCACAGAAAAGTACATTTAACATACTTAGATATGCTGTACCCATAATACTTTCTATACCAATCTACTTTACAGGAACGGGGATATTTAATCAACCGAGTATATATTGGATTATAGTAGCGATAGTTTTTTTAGTCATTTGGATTTTAACATATCCTAAGCAATACAAAAAATTAGTAGCTAAAGAAACTGATTGGATTGTCAACACTAAACTAAACAACTTTTTTAAGGGTGTTTTTACGATACTCAACTGGGGACAAATAACCTAGTGAAGAGTGGATCCTATGATTGTTATACCAGTTAACGTAGTCGGCAAATTCATAACCTAGTTGTTCTTGGGTTTCAAATATCTGATGGTTTACAAATTCTGTTTTGATTACTTTATAGGTCGCTTCTGCAACAGCGTTGTCATAGGGACATCCCTTCATACTTAAAGAGCGTTCAATTTCAAATACCTCTAAAATCTCATCAATGATTTTATTCTTAAATTCGTTACCTCGATCCGTGTGGAAAATCTTGATTTGACTTAGGTTAGTTTGGACTGTACTGAACGCCTTCTTAACTAATTCTGCATCCTTATTAGGCCCAGAGCTATAACCGATAATTTCACGATTAAACAGGTCTACAAGCACACAAAGATAGTGCCAGCGATTTTTTACACGAACGTACGTTAAATCACTGACAACAACGTTTAAATGTGGTTGTTCATCAAAGTTACGATCCACGATATTTTCAGTGTTATCTTCGTTACATTTAGCTGTATGCGGCTTAAATTGAGCAACGGTATAATTCGATACAAGGCCTTCTTGTTTCATGATACGACTAATACGACGACGTGAAACTTGTTGTCCCATCTTTTTTAACTCTTGCTTAATTTTTCGAGTCCCGTAATTATTTCGGCTTCGACGAAAAATCTCAATGATATCAGTAACCAGTTGAGTTTCATCTTTCTTCGGTTTAGACTCGTAATAATAAGTGCTACGAGGCACATTAAGGACTTTGCACATCGCTGAAACTGAATATTTGTGTGTATTGTTTTTAATCACATTTATCTTCGTCCTAAGATCAGCGCGGCTTGCTTTAAAATATCATTTTCCATTTCCAATTGTTTAACCTTTTTACGAAGTTGGATTAACTCTTGTTCTTCTTCTGAGCGGTTATCTTTCTCCTTAAAAGAACCTGTAGAAGTTGACTGTTTAATCCATTTATCGAGTAAAGACGATGAGATATCGTATTCACGAACAATATCACATTTACGTTTCCCATTTAAATAAAGCTGGACTAATTGGTTTTTAAATTCATCTGTATACGTACGGCGAGGTCTACGAGTTTTAGTTTGGGTCATGTTAAAGCTCCTTTAGATTGATATTATTTATAATTCTACATGACCTTAAAAAAACTGTCTAATTAATTGTAACCTATCCAGATAAACTCATAAGTTAAGGAGATAATTCATCAATATTTGGAAGTAAGACTTTAGAAATTATTGATGGGACAATAGTAGTAAAAGGGGATTCTATATCAGAAACAGTATCGTTAGAAAGTATAAAAGATGTAAAAGTTTACGAAGATATGATCCTTATATATAAGTGGATTTGTAGCTCATATAATTCCAAGGAGATATTTAGATAAAGAAATAGAGAAAGAACTTATGAAAGAGCTTAAAAAATATAAGGCTTTAGAACAATTAAAGTAAAACGTGCTCCTTTGGAGGTGTAACGGAGAACCGTATCATAAATAGGTGTGGTTTTTTATTGAATTTATGAAAATATTTATTTACAGTATAGTCTAATTAGACTATACTGTTTAAGTACATTAGTCTAATTAGACTAATGATAGATTTAGTTATTTCATGAGCAAGTGCCGCACTTGTATTGACGATTCGTCATTTAATAAAATTTGCTCAAATTAAAAATATTAAACAAAAGAAAGGATGAAAAAAATGATTAAATCATTTTTAATGTTAGGACAGTCAAACATGGCTGGAAGGGGTTTTATTGATGAAGTCCCTCCTATTTACAATGAAAGAATACAAATGTTACGTAATGGACAATGGCAAATGATGACTGAACCAATAAATTATGATCGTCCTGTTTCAGGAGTCAGTCTAGCTGGTTCTTTTGCAGATGCCTGGTGTCGTGAAAATCAAGAAGATACTATTGGCTTAATTCCTTGTGCTGAAGGTGGTAGTTCACTAGATGATTGGGCTATAGATAAGGTACTTTTTAAACATGCCATAAGTGAAGCTAAATTCGCTATGCAAACTAGCGAATTAGTCGGCATTCTATGGCATCAAGGAGAAAGTGATAGTTTTAATGGTAACTATAAAGTATATTATGAAAAGTTACTTGTAATTATTGAAACACTTAGAAAAGAATTAAATACTCCAGATATTCCACTTATTATTGGTGGATTACCAGACTTTTTAGGAAAAGAAGGGTTTGGTAAAAACTGTACTGAATATGCTTTGGTTAATAAAGAGTTAGAGAAGTTTGCTTTTGAACAAGATAATTGTTATTTTGTTACTGCAGTAGGTTTAACTTCTAATCCAGATGGTATTCATATTGATGCAGTTTCTCAAAGAAAATTTGGCTTAAGATATTTTGAGGCCTTTTCTAAGAAACAACATATATTAGAACAATTAATTAATGAAAATGAATTATTAGAATTAAGTTATTCAAGAACATATACAAAGACAGAAAAGATGTATATAAACAGCATGGACTTTGCATTAGGAAAAATATCATATGATGAATTTATGGCTCAGGTTATGAAAATTAATAATGATTAAATCTTATAATGACAAAATAATTATTGTATAATTTTAGAAATGTAAAGGAGATATTTTTTTGATACCATTATTAATTTTAGGTTTATTAAAACAAAACCCAGGTTCTTACGGATATGAATTATTATCCTTAATGGAAGAGAGACACTATAAATACATAGTGAATTTTACTAAAGGGTCATTCTATTATAATCTTCAACAATTAGAAGAGAAAAAGTATATTAAAAGAATTGAAAAATTAGATAATACTAGAGATACACAAAATTATATTATAACCGAACTAGGTGATAAAGAATTTGAAAGATTAATGCAAAAGTATGGAGCTAAAACTGAGTATGTAAATTTATCTTTTTATGGAGCACTATTATTTGCTGATGAGTATAGAAGCGAGGAATTAAAAAAGCTAATAGAAACACAAATAGAACAAACTAAGGAGAGAATTTTTTTATTAGAAAAATCTCTTGAAAATAATGATAGTATTCCTAATTATTTCAGACAAATGATGGAAAATTCAGTTTCTCATCATTTAGTAAATATTAAGTGGTTTGAAGGATTATTAAAAGATTTATAGAAAGTTATTTTTTATATTTTGAGTATGTGGTTCTAGTATATTTTTATGGACACACATAAGTTAAGTCGTTATACTAGACTTAATCAAAGAATGTGTCGCTATCAAAAAATATAATACTGAATTTAAATCAATGATTGTTGAACTTTATAAAAAGGGACGTTTAGTCAAAGACCTTAGTCGTGAATATGGTGTGTCAGAAGTTACTATCTATAAATAGATCAAACAGTTTTCTCTAATTGCCACAATTGATAATACTGAGATTGCATTAGAGGAAATTAGACGTATGAAGCAAAAAATGTTACGTTTATAAAAGGAGAATGAAACCTTAAAAAAGGATATAAAATATGAATTTATATAATCATAGGCATCCCGCTACCATGTGTGATTAAACTTCAAGGCTTTCTAATAACAACAAGTAAATGGATAGGCTAGTCATGTTTGCACATCATTAGCCTTTTCTTATTGGATGTTTTATCTTAGAACAAGACAATCACTAACCACCAATCCCTTTATACGCCCACATCATGCTGATGTTGGGAGCTTTAGGGCTTGATGTTTAGGTGTTGCTTAATAGAGGAGGCTTCTTAGTAGCGGGAGAGTGTTCTTTCTAATTACAGACTAAATCTGAGTACATAGAATTTGATAAAGCCCCAACTGTTATGCAACGATTGGGGTTTTATCATTATCAACCATATTATAAATAAGGACGTAAATAACGGTTCAAAAATGAACGGTTATTTACTCAGATTATTAACCGATATCTACTGATTAAAGAAGTAGCAATTATCAACAGTGGACTAAGAAAACCAACACGGTATGATACGGTGTTGGTATCCATGATTTTGTTGTGATAGAGATATAAAAAGAATGTTCAATAAGCATGAGTATCCCGCTACCAAGAATTATTCCAACTTCAATTCCTGCTAATAATCAATGGATAGGCTAATCATGTAAACACATCAATAGCCTTCATAGTAATTTGAAGAAATGGATGGGTAGATTTAACGGTGTTGCAAGTAAATATATCTCAAACTATATGCAATGCTTTAAATGGCTAAGAATGAGGGTGTAAGATAAAGTGTGTAAACTCTTAGAACAGTTACCATTCCCTAGCAGTTGAGGATTAGATTATCTTCGATAATCGCCAGGTGACCCATAATAAGTTAACTATTTCAAAGGAGTTTATTATTTATGACAAGAAAAGCTACGATGAACCAATTATTTAATCTCCTCCAAGATGAATACAACATTAAATCTGCTAGTGATATTGAAGCTGTTTTATTAGACATGTTTGGAGGCTTTATTGAACAAGCATTAGAAGCTGAATTAGATCAACATCTAGGATATAGCCGATATGATTTTCGTAATAAATCAACTTCAAATGCACGAAATGGACGTCAATCTAAAACCATTCAAACGCGTCTTGGTGAAACAACGATTCAGACTCCCAGAGATCGGCAAGGTTCATTTGAACCTCAAATCGTGCCTAAACGTCAAACCAATGTCATCGGAATTGAAGAAAAGATTCTATCGCTTTATGCTAAAGGTTTATCAACGCGTGATATTTCTAAAACATTAGCAGAGATTTATGGCTTTGAAACGTCACATGAAACGATCTCTGCTGTAACTGATAAAGTGATTCCACTGATTCAAGATTGGCAACAACGGCCTTTAGAGCCTGTTTATCCTATCATTTATTTAGATGCGCTTCATGTCAAAGTGCGTGATGGAATGAGTGCCTCAAACAAAGCAGTTTACTGTATCATAGGTGTGTCTTTAGATGGTCGCAAAGATGTTTTAAGCCTCTCTATCGGAGAAGCAGAAAGTGCCTCTTATTGGATGAGTTTATTAGATGAATTAAAGGCTCGTGGAGTGCAAGATATTTGTATTGCCTGTGTGGATGGTTTAAGTGGCTTTAAACAGGCCATTCAAGCTGTTTTTCCTCATGCCCTCGTTCAACGTTGTTTAGTTCATTTAATCCGACAATCAACGAAATTTGTTTCTTATCAAGATAGAAAATCATTCTGTTATGATTTAAAACAAATCTATCAAGCGATTAATCGATCAGTAGCAGAACAAGCCTTTGAGACCTTTAAAAATAAATGGAGTCCCCTGGTACCTTTAGCCGTTAGAGTGTGGGAAAATAACATCGAAGAAGTTTATCAACTCTTTAATTTTCCTAAAGAAATTCGAAAAATGATTTATACGACAAATGCCATTGAAAGCTACAATAGCCAATTAAGAAAAGTTCTAAAAGGAAAAGGAGCTTTTCCAAATGAAACATCGGTGATGAAATTAATCTATCTTCAAACCATGGAAGCCACTAAGAAGTGGCGACGTCAACTTTCAAATTGGAGTCAAATATTAAATCAATTATTAATCTTATACCCAGATCGTTTAACACCTTACCTATAAATTTTAAAAACTAGTTTACACGCTTAACTTGACAGGCTCGATAATAAATAAAAAAATAGTTATCTTAAATTAGAACTTTTCTAACAATAGATAACTATTTTTTATTTGTAATCATTACGTACGATTATTTTTTTGTGGATATGGGGGAATCGAAACCTCATCCTGAAAGTTATTGATGATTTCTTTATTTGTTCTTCATATCTTTTTTGTATAATAGGGGAAGTATGATTTAACCTAACTAATGTTAGTTTGTTTTTTTGGAGGCTATGGTTATGTTTAAGATTTTATTGATTGAAGATGAAGTGATGGTTTTGGATGTTTTGCGTGCCTACCTTGAAAAGGAAGGCTATTCAGTGTTAGCAGCGACAACAGGACGTGAGGGGATGCGTCTGTTTCATGAGCATGAGGTGCAGCTTGTGATTTTAGATTTAATGTTACCGGATCGTAGCGGGGAGTCGATTTGTCAGGAGATTCGTCAAACATCTGATGTTCATCTATTTATGTTAACGGCAAAAGGAAGCCTTGAACATCGAATCGACGGCTTAAATATGGGAGCTGATGAGTACTTAGTGAAACCCTTTAGTCCACGTGAGCTAGTGGCACGCGTCAATGCGTTATTTCGTCGATTGAAACCTACATCATCAGAACTTCAAATTGATGAGCGTTTAAGTTTAGATTTGGCTGGGCATGTGGTCAAAGTGAACGGTGAAGTCATTTCCTTGACGACAACAGAGTTTAAGTTATTGGCTTATTTAATTGAGCACAGAGGGCAAGTATTATCGCGGGAGCAACTCATTGAACAGGCGCTGTGTGCTGATTTTGATGGTTATGATCGTACGGTTGATGTTCATATTAAAAATATTCGTAAGAAAATAGAAGTCGATACGAAGCAACCCCGCTACATTGTGACCGTCATGAAAGTCGGCTATAAGTTTGGAGGTTAGAACATGGCATTGCGAAGAAAACTCGGTCTCTTACTTTTTGGCTGTGCTCTTTTAACGACTGTTCTTATTACCTTTTTTGTCAATCGAACCATTCAACATCAATTTGAGCAGTATATGCATGACAATCAAGCGAAGCGTAATGAGCGCCTCATCACGTATTTTGAAGATTATTACCAGTCACATGGAACGTTTGATGAGCGAGCAGGGGCAGAGCTTGCACATGAAGCTTACATGAATGATTATTGCTTGGTTTTGATGGATGCTAACTCTAACGTCATCTGGGGTATGAGCCCAGATGAGATGAAATTAGAAGCGGGAGAAATCTATCAGGCAAAGACCTATCATTTAATGGTTAACGATGAAACGATTGGGTATTTAGAAATCGGACAACATACACCACTGCTTTTATCAACAGAAGATATCTATTTCAAACAAGCGATCAATCAAAGTATTGTGATGAGTGCAGTCATTACAATCGCTGTAGTTGGGGGAATTAGTTTTATTTTCTCCAAACCATTATCAAAACCGATTAAAAAAGTGTCAGAAATGGCGCTTCGCTTAGCGCAAGGTGATTTCAAAGAAGAGATGATCGAGTCGATTAACATTGAAGAGCTTGATAGTTTACAAAAAAGTATGAATCTTCTGGCCAGTACATTGACCTCTCATGAAGAGGCACGGAAGCAACTTGTATCAGATGTATCACATGAATTAAGAACGCCACTTAATATTTTGCAAACCAATTTAGAAGGAATGATTGATGGGATCATCCCAGTTAATGAAATAAGACTTCAAGCTCTTCATCAAGAAGTTGTTCGTTTTGGAAAACTGATTAGTAATTTAGAAGTATTAAAGCAGTTTGATACGAAGACCATGAAATTAGAACTAAAACCACTTGATTTAAAACCACTTATCTTACAGCAAGTCCCAGAGTTCACAACGTTACTTAGGCAAAAGAAAATAAAATTAACTGTCGATTTACAAGAGGCATGGATTGAAGGGGATTCTGATCAATTAAAACAAGTGTTTATTAATTTAGTGTCTAATGCCTATAAATTTACACCTGAGTTCGGGGAAGTTCAAATTTGTTTAACATCTAGTCAAAATACGGTGCAAGTCAGTATTTGTGATACTGGAATTGGAGTTGAGAAAGAGCATCTTTCTAAGCTTTTTGACCGATTTTATCGAGTTGATCCTAGCCGTCATCAAACCGAAGGGAGTGGAATTGGACTTACTATTGTAAAGAAAATTGTCAAACTCCATGGGGCGCTGATTGAGGTAGAAAGTGAAGTAGGGAGAGGAAGTACGTTTATTTTGACCTTTCATCGCTATTCTTCATAACTCCTTTATATTTTTTTGATAAGATATCGAAGAGGTGAGAAGATGAAGCAAATCGAGTTAGTTGTTGAAGGGATGCACTGTCAGTCGTGTCAGCATCTCATTGAAGAGGCGTTAAAAGAACAAAACGGCGTGAGAGTTGCCCGAGTGAATGTGGAAAAGAAGTTATTGAAGCTAAAGTATGATGAGAAAGTGGTCACACTTGAAGCACTAAAGCGTGTTGTTGAAAAAAAGGGGTATCAATTATGGACGAAGGATGAACAGAAACACCATCAAATTCAAGTGATTTGGGCTATTGGGCTAGCGCTGATTTCATATGTGTTACTCGAACGAGTGCTTCCAGACTTAAGTGGTGTTTTAGCGACGGGTGAGAGTGTCAGTTTTGTATTGTTATGGGTTGTTGGGGTGACGACATCATTTCATTGTGTGTCGATGTGTGGTGGAATGGTTCTATCACAACTCGTTCATCAGGGGAATAATGTGAAACGATCAGTGTTATATAATCTAGGGCGTGTCATTTCATATACGTTATTAGGTGGAATTATTGGAGCACTCGGTTCATTTATAACGGCGGATTTAGCTGTTTTTAAGGTGCTACCTGTTGGTCTTGGAATTGCGATGGTTTTCATGGGGCTTGGTAAGATAGGGATTATTAAACTCAAGCCAACG
The DNA here is from genome assembly GCF_001543345.1 of Turicibacter sp. H121. Lineage (NCBI taxonomy): Bacteria > Bacillati > Bacillota > Erysipelotrichia > Erysipelotrichales > Turicibacteraceae > Turicibacter > Turicibacter sp. H121. The sequence goes on from NZ_CP013476.1 coordinate 2,549,227, forward strand.
ATTATGGGGAAAAGTGTCAATCGAACGTTGGGACATGTGAAGCGAAAAGCAGGTTCGAATCATGGGCCTTTCTTTGTTGGACTATTAAATGGATTCATGCCATGTGGTCCGCTTCAGTTGATGCAACTTTATGCACTAGGAACGGGAAGTTTTACGCAAGGTGCCTTATCGATGTTCTTCTTTAGTTTAGGAACCGTGCCGTTGATGCTGGGACTAGGTGTCTTTTTAACTCGAATGTCTATTTACGCTCGAACATTAGTGTTTAAAATTGGAGGAGCGTTAATTATCGTGTTAGGACTAAATATGACCATGAGTGGATTAGCAACCTTAGGAATTGGCGCTGATTTTTCATTCGGGTCATCTTCACGAATCGAGGCTCAAATGGACGGGGACATACAGGTCGTTTCCTTAAACTTAGAGTCACGTAATTATGGAGATATCGTTGTGAAAAAAGGAATTCCAGTCAAACTTCAAATTGAAGCGACGCCTCGAATGTTAAACGGCTGTAATCGTAGTTTGAAAATTCCAGAGTTTAATATTCAGATGAATTTAGATTATGGAAATAATGAAGTCACTTTTACCCCAACCAAAACAGGAACATTTACCTACTCATGCTGGATGGGAATGATTCGTAATACCATTAAAGTAATCGAATAAACAAAAGCTCGTCAGATAAATTCTGATGAGCTTTTTTGACTGTTTTTTTATTCAGAAATAGGGTATTTAAAGATAAATCATCTGTTTTGAAAAAGACTAGAGTGCTTTATGTCACAACAGATATTTTAATAATCATAATCATCCCGCTACAAAGAAAACACCTTCTTCAATCCCAACCATAAAACTAATGGTCTTGTTACTTGCCTTGACTACTGGCGTAGCGGGGGCAGTACCAATCCCAAACGTTTTAGGTGATTGCCGTAGCGGGATATATTAAGAATAAAAGACATAAAAAAACAACTGATAGGGGGAATCAGTTGTTTGATGAAAGGGAATTTATAACATAAGGAGTTTTTGGAATAGCAAGTTTTAAACTTACAATTATGTTATGGGTTATATTTCTATTTTTATTCAAAAAAAGGTATTTAAATCTAAATTATCTGTTTTAAACAACCTAGAGTGCTTTATGTCACCACAGGTCTTTTCATCATCAGGTTCAATTCTGCTATAAGAATTAATCAAACTTTAATGCCAAAAGAAACATAATCATTAATAGAAAGGCTAATCATGTCAACCCATCATTAACCTATTTTTTATCTCAGAACAGAATGATCACTAAATAGTCAATCTGCCCACTCACATACTGTCGTATGGCGAGGTTTGGATAGGTTGAAATGAATTAGACAGTTTTTAAGATCATGTAGAATTTATAATTATTCTGTTTCATATAATTGACATTGAATAGGCAAAAAGTATTAGGAGAGTAGGGATGAGAGAAGTTCTGAAAAAGTTTCTGATTGTTGTTTTAAGTTTATTTTTATTACTTGTCATTTTAGTGTGTAGTTATATGGTTTATATCAATAACTCATATTATCGGATAGAAGATGATTTGTCATTAGAAGTTATAAATAATCAAAAGATTATTTTAGAAAAAGATACCGAGTATTCTATACTGACCTATAACATTGGATTTGGAGCGTATGATCAACAGTATTCATTTTTCATGGATGTAGGAACTATGAAAGATGGAACCGTGATGACGGGGAAGTCTTCAAGAGGAATGAGTCAAGAAAATGTTTTAAAAAATACGAAAGGGTCTATTCATTTAATAAATGAATTAGCGACAGATTTTATTTTATTGCAGGAAGTTGATGTAAAGGCAACACGTAGTTATCAGATTAATCAAAAAGAAATGATTGAAAATTCGTTAAGTCATTATGGTCGTGTCTTTGCTCTTAATTTTCATGCACCGTATATGTTGTATCCTTTTTATGAACCTCATGGAAGTGTAGAATCGGGATTACTGACGTTATCTCGATATCAGATCAGTTCAGCAAAACGAATGAGCTATCCAGTAGATAATAGCTTTTTGGCTAAATTTTTTGATTTAGATAGATGTTTTGTTATTACTCGGTATGAAGTTGGTAATGGCAAAGAGTTAGTCTTAATTAATAATCATATGTCTGCTTATGATAAAGATGGGATAATTCGTGCTAAACAACTTGAACTTCTTAATACAATGATGAAGCAAGAATACAATCAAGGAAATTATGTGATTGTAGGTGGTGATTTTAATCATGTTTTAAATATTGATGAAGAGGCTTTTTCATCTGAACAATTAGTTCCTAGTTGGGTAAATAGTCTAAGTGATGAAGAATTGCCTGATGGAATGAAGATTGTTAATGCAAGTAATAATTTAGAAGTTGCAACATGTAGGGCTTCTGATATTCCATATATAAAAGGCGTTAATTACATGACGATATTAGATGGGTTTATTATTTCAGATAATATTGTAGCGAATGCTGAGAACATTGATGCTGATTTTATGTATAGTGATCACAATCCAGTGAAATTAACGTTTAAATTAAAGTAATCAGCATAACAATAAATCAGATATTCTTTAAATCAGACGCATGTTGTGTTGGATATGAAAGTTAAGATTTTTAGATAAAGAAGCAACTTCAAGATTGGGATAGAGAATAATTCATCATTGCTTGTTTGACTACTAAACATGAACCACCCACTATTCGTATCACTAGACCACTCAATAAAGCGATTGTTTATTCAAGAGAAGTCTTTAAAACAGCAATTCTATCAAATGCGACTAGTATTATGACATTCCATCATTATCCATCAGGAGATACCACACCATGTGATTTAGATATTCAACTGACACATTATCAATGGACCTTTTGATACAGCTATAGGAAAAGGTGCAGTCGTTTCAGATCCATGGAACAATCAATATGGCATACTTGATCTGACAAAAGGCACATCTGATGTTAATGTAAGTGATGGATTTAAAAACATGTCAATTCATATAGCATAGCGGGTTATGAATTATATTTTTTGATGGGAAGTAATAATTTAATAAAGTAAGCGGGGAAACAGATATGAGAATTGAAACAGATAGATTAGTCATAAGAGATTTAGAACAAAAAGATAAAGAACAACTATTTAAAATTGTGTGGCAGAAGGAAGTGATTCGATTTATGAGAGATTGGTCTGAACATATACCCTCTGCAGAATCATTAACTGGATATGTTGATTGGCATCAAGCACAAAAAGAATCTACAGATATGTATGAGTGTAAAAGATATGCAGTTGCGCTAAAAGAGAATGATTTACTAATTGGAACAGTAGGAATGGGATTTGAGGATACTTTAAATGAAGTCGAAATGGCCTATTTTATTGATGAAGAATATCAGGGAAAAGGATATGCAACAGAAAGTTTAGTTGCATTGTTTGATTGGTGCATGGATGTGTCGACTTTAGATTATATGATACTAACAATTGATTGTGAGAATATAGCATCATGTAAAGTTGCGGAGAAAAGTGGTTTTGAATTGTTTGAAAAACGAACGCCAATCGGTCATAAACAGCCAAATATGATAAGTGATAGTTATTATTACTACAGAAAATATAGACAGAAAAATTGTTGTTTTTATGCCGATAATAAATGAAAGATGGATGATTAATCTTTCTCATCAATGGAGTAAGGTTCAAATTCCATATGTCATAGGACAAGGAGATACGGATAGGTTTGGTCCCACAAAACTAGTTGAAGAGTTGGTGGCTAAGATCAATAATTCTTATTTAACTTGTAAAGTTATCACTCATACCGGACATATGTCAGGCGCAGAGATCATGAATACGTTACCATCTGTGTTGTAGGAACAGAGTCAACAATTCTGATTTCAACAAATTTTTAAGATATGAACTGAAGATCAATTGATATTTTCTATGATTTAAAAAATGAAGAAACATTGAGTTTAATTAAATCGAAGGACATACCGCATACAAATCTAAACATGATCGTGATAAACATGGCATAAAAATAGCTACACCTTAGTATTTTCAATGTATTGAATTCTAAGATATAAAAAATCATCTTATGTATAAAAATACATAAGATGATTTTTTTGTCTTAAGAATATTGAAAATAACAATTATTCTATGTTGATCTCTATCCTAATATATGTAAGAATAATATTATAACACAAAAAAATACATTTTTCGATAAAGTGACATTTGGTTAGAATAGGGAGAGATAAAAATGACACAATACTGGCAGTTTACACCAGTTGATCGTATTGAAGAGTCGACTTTTCATCCTGTTTTGGAGCGATTTTATAAGAATGGTATATCAGGTCTGATTCGTGAAAATATACAAAACTCGTTGGATGGGAAGTTAAAAGAAAATGATGATCCTGTCACAGTAACCATTAAAACTGGAACCATTGATAAAGAACATATACCTGGGTTACATGAAATAAAAGAGCGTATTTTGAGTTTACAAGGGCGTAATACATATACAAAAGAAACAATTGCGCATATGCAAAATAAGATGCACGCTCAAACAATTGATTATATTTCTTTTGAAGATAGTAATACAAAAGGATTACGTGGCGCAAGGAATGGACAAACCAATTCTAATGAGGATACGTGGAGTATTTACGCCTACAACAAAGGGGTACACACAGTTGAAGCGGATGAATCAACAGAGCAGGCGCGTGGAGGTTCTCATGGAATAGGGAAAATCGCATCGAATGCAGCATCTGATTTATATCTAATGTATTTTGCGAACTGTGATGAATTTGGGGATCAGCATCTCGGTGGAACAATTCAATTAATAGAGCATGAGTTAAATACCAAATGTTATCGTGCCACAGGCTATTTTACACAAATACAAAATGGTAAATTTTATCCCTTTGAAAATCATTATCACGAGGTGTTTCAAAAACAGACGCGTGGTTTGAAAATTATTGTGCCGTTTTTACGTACTGAGTTCAATAATGAGATCGAAATTGTAAAGGCTGTTTGTGATAGTTTCTTCTTGTCTATTTTAGAAGGAAAATTGCAAGTTTACATTAATGATCAGTGCTTGAATGTTCAAACAATTGGTCAATATATGTCTGATCCTATCTATTATCCAGATAATGTAGAATCTAAAGACTTGAATTTTACACCATTTTATTATCAAACGTATACAGAACATGAACCACAACGCATTACGATTAGAGATAAAAAAGAAGCCTATGAATTTAATTTATATTTTAGATACGATTTATCTATTCCAAAAGGGCGCATTGGGATTATTCGTACAATTGGAATGAAGATTGAGGATAAGAAAATTAGTGGTCATATTAATAAACTGTTTAATGGGATTTTGATTCCGGTGTCTTCGAAAGAGGATGCATATTTAAAGTCGCTAGAAAATGAATCACATACGCAGCTATCTTTTGATCATATTAAGGATCAAGAACTTCAAAAAAATGCTAAACGTTTTATTAATAATATTAACAGACAAATTAGTCAGGTAATTGAGGCGGCAATTAAACAAAACAATCCAACAGATGGGAAAATGGATACTAGTGATATTTTATATGTGGTTGAAACACAGTTTAAGAAAGAGCTATCTAAAGCTGCTTCCCCTGTAAAGTTGAAAAAAGGTAGTAAAGAAAAAACTGTGGTGAAGGTTAAGACAGATGTTCCAAAGAAGAAACCTAAAAATAAAGAATCAGAAGAGCAGAATCCAAAACCACCGCTAAAACGTAAACCTCGAGCTAAAGATGAGGCGGAAGGTAAAATTAAATATCAAGCACAACCTGATCGTGTGCAACGTGCAATCGTTGGTGATGCTGAAATTTTGCGCTTTGATTTCTCAACAAGTCCTGAGATTAAGAACGTAAGTACGTGTGATGTTTCACTTGCTGTTGTTGATGGGATGGGGAAAGAATATCCTAATGAATTAAAGCTTCATGAAGCCTATACGCAAATTACCGATTTAACAACAAGTAAGACATTAAAAGTTGAAGGTGGTATCATTAAAGATGTGGGGTTAAATAAAGGGATAGCTCAGCTCAAACTACAATCAAGTGTTAATAATCTGAACAAAAATCTGAAATTCGTGTACTATGTGGAGGTGTAGAAATGATTTATAAAAAAGAAGCCAATTTCCCATACCCTCTCTTAACCAACACCTCAGACTCATATGAACAATGTCAATTCACTTTAGATATCAATCTACAAGAAAACACAGAGCATTATCACTTCAATGTTACATCAGAAATTGAATCACCCTTTATTAAAAAGCTAATTCAATCAAAACAAGCAAAACTTATCCTCGTTATCCAGTCAAAGGACAATAAATTTTATGATGTAAAGTTAAACCAAGATCAAATTATCATTCCAAAAACACGACTTTCATTAAGTAAACGAACAACACTCCAATTGTTTATTCAGGCAGTAGAGGATGTAAACTTTGCAGCAAATGATGACTTAGCAAGTTTTTACGATGACATAAAAGAAGGTATTACAGTACCTAAACACTCAGTTCTTGGATTCTCAAATTGTGTCATCTTTGATGGAAGTACAAACAAACCTTTTGATCTATTTGAAAAGAAACTAAATCCAGATTTAAAATCAGAAATTGCAATTGACCTTGGTAGCGAGACAATTATCATTAATTATAAAAGTGACGAATTACAATTTAATGATTCAAGCATGAGTGGAATTTTAAACAATCCATACGTTTATATGGGTCTTCAAAAAGCCCTTTATCGCTTTATTATTAAATATGGTGAGGATGATCAAGTTTATTTAGATGATATCGAATATCCAGAAGATGGACTTGACTTCAAATTATATAACTTGATGAAAAGTAAAATGATTACGGAGCTCAATACTGAAAATATAGATGAAGTTATTTCTAAAATCTCAGATAAAATCTTAAACAAATTTACTAGTGCGGTAAAGGGGCTGTATAAAAATGAAGATTAATTTATTAGATAAGGGCTATAAAAATAACGAAGCCTTCTACAATGCCTTTCTGACTAATAATATGGAAGATTTTTTAAGCGATGAGGTAATAGAGTTAAAATCTGCCCCAGACTTTCCAATCTATCTCAATATATCAGATGAAACTGAACGTACAAATAAATTCATCGAGGCATTTACAGTTATTGCTCATCATTATTTACACACTGATCGTGATACGCATTTTGATGAACTCTTCTGGCACTCCTTGCTATGTACGGCAAAACGAGACTATATCTTAGAAAACTATCCTCAAGTTAAAACTAGTATAAAAGAATTTAATAATGTGGTTCTAAAGAAATTCGACTGGGAAAACTACATTTATAAATGTATTCTTGGAGCCCAATATGTCGTCGATCATGTGAATGATCAAACACGCCATGATCACTATTTCCGCCTAATCGCTGACAATTTAGATATGTTTAACTATATGTTAAAGTATCCAGTATTCCGTAACGGAGAATTTATGATCAATATTTTAGATATTATTGATGAGTATGACCTATCAGGTATCTTGAAACAAAAAATTACATGGCGTGATGATTTAGGAAAAGATGAGCGTGTTGGACGCCGTGTATTATTTGAGTTTAATAAAAGCTACCCAATTGTCTTGTTCCCAATGCTGAGTAAGGATGAATTAAAGCCATTGTTTTTTGAGTATTTGAAGATGTATGAGAAGTAAAATAGTTAGTTTCTCATAAAAATTTACTTCTACTTAAATTCATAATTTTATATAAGGAAAAACACACAAGAGCACCCTAACTTTTCACATTGATAGGTACTTGTGTGTTTTAAATTATCAATCATGACAATGTGTTATACTATTTTCTGTTTCAGAATAAGGATTCAATTAATAAAAGATCTCTTTTAGGAATAGCAAAAGGGAAGCAACTTGAACAGAGTGAAAGCTAGATTAGTGCGACACTAGCTGGTAATAAGATTTTATAGACTTAGTAAAAACCACCCGTTGGACGGGTGGTTTCTTTTTATTTTGTTGATTTTAAGATGATATTTTTTTCGAAGCCTCCACGTGCTTCTTTTTTCTCTTGGCGTTTGTTTAGTAAATCTTGCTCTGTGTATCCAAGTTTATGAGCTAATCCAAATAAGACTTCCATGACATCAGCTAGTTCTTCTAGATTTTTATCTGTTTTGAATTCTGTGACTTCTTCATCTAGTTTTTTAACTAGATAATTAAAGGCAACCTCATTATTAACAATTTCAATATCTGCTGTTTTTCCCGATGCTGCGATGATTTCGGGAATTAAATCACGGACTAGTTTATCGTATTGAATCATAGATCATTCTCCTCTGTACTTTAATTAGTTTTATTATATTTCAAGGGATAAATTCTGTCAAAAATTTCAAAAGAATGATAAAATATTACCAAAGTGTAAGGTAGGGTGAAAATGGTGACAACAATTAAAAGTATTACAGGGTATGATGATTATCTGTATCATCATATGAAAGAGAGTTTTAAAAAAGCTAAAAAAATCGATATTATCGTTTCTTTTTTAATGGAATCAGGGGTTAAACTATTAGAACAAGATTTAATAGAACTTAAAACGAAAAATATTCCGATTCGAATCTTAACAGGGAATTATTTGAATATTACACAGCCTTCGGCGTTGTATCGATTAAAAGATATTTTCGGTGATAGTGCTGATTTACGATTTTTTAATGAGCCTAATCGGAGTTTTCATGCAAAATCTTATTTTTTCGAATATGAAGATGGAGCCGACATGTATATTGGATCATCTAACTTATCAAAATCAGCTTTTACAAGTGGGGTAGAATGGAATTTCAAACTTGATAAACTGACGCATCAGGTAGAGTATGAGCGGTACCATCAAGTATTTGAAGATTTATTTTATAATCATTCCATTAAAATTACCGATGCAGAACTGGATTTCTATTCAAAGAATTGGAAGAAAAATAAAATCTATCAAACAACACCGTTTCCAAATACAAACTTTACAGAAGTTGCAGCTGATGAGGCACCATCATATGTGACGGATTTATATTCACCGCGTGGTGCTCAAATAGAAGCTCTTTATCATTTAAAGAAAACAAGAGAAGAAGGGTTTGATAAAGGGCTTGTCGTTGCTGCAACTGGAATTGGGAAGACGTATTTAGCTGCCTTTGATTCACGTGAGTATAAACGTATTTTATTTGTGGCGCATCGTGAGGAAATCTTGAAACAAGCAGAAAAGAGTTTTAAAAATGTTCGTCCCATGAGTGAACGTGGTTTCTTTATCGGCAATCAAAAAGATACAACTAAAGACATTATTTTTGCATCTGTTCAAAGTTTAGGTAAAAATGATAGTTTGAAACTATTTCAACCTGATTACTTCGATTATATCATTGTGGATGAGTTTCATCATGCGGTGGCTCAAAACTATCAAAATATTATTCAATATTTTAAACCAAAATTCCTTTTAGGATTAACCGCAACACCTGAGCGATTAGACAGTAAAGATGTGTTAGCAATTTGTGATTATAATTTAGTTTATGAAGCACCCCTTAAAAAAGCTATTAACCAAGGGTGGTTAGTTCCGTTTAGATATTATGCTATCTTTGATGAAACAGTAAATTATGAGACGATTGACTATCGTAATGGGAAATATCAAACCACTCAACTTGAAGAAGCATTAAGTATTCATAAGCGCGCTGATTTAATTTTCAGTCATTATAAAAAGTATCGTTCAACACGTGCGATGGGATTTTGTATGAGTAAACATCATGCAGAATTTATGGCAGATTACTTTGTGAAGCACGGGGTAAGCGCCTGTGCTGTGTACAGTGGAGATGAAGGAGTTCATAATACAGCAAGAGAAAAAGCATTAAGTAAACTAGTTAAAGGTGAAATTAATGTGATTTTTTCGGTGGATATGTTTAATGAAGGGCTAGATATTGCTTCTTTAGATATGGTCATGATGTTACGTCCAACAGAATCACCAACGATCTTTTTACAACAATTAGGACGTGGGTTACGTTTATATAAGGATAAGCACTATTTAAATGTTCTTGATTTTATTGGAAACTATAAAAAAGCAAACTTTTCACCTTATTTAATGACTGGTGCATCAAAGTCACAATTCAAGAAAGCAAGTGATGTCATTAAAGAAGACTCCTTATTACCAGAAGATTGCATCATGGATTTTGATTTCCGCTTAATTGACTTATTTGAGAAAATGGATCGCTCATCAATTAAAATAGAGAAGCTTTTAGTTGAAGAATATGAACGAATCAAAGCCGAGTTAGGTCATCGTCCCTCACGTACTGAGCTATTTACCTATATGGATGAAACGATTTATTTAAATATCAAATCCAAAGCTAAAATCAATCCGTTTAAAAACTACTTAAACTTCTTAAAGAATCAGAATGATTTAAGTGACGAAGAGATAGCCTGGTTAGATACTCCAGCTGTCAACTTTATCAATATGATCGAGAAAACATCGATGTCAAAAACATATAAGTTACCAACGATACTTGCATTTATTAAAAACGGGCGCTTAGAATTAAAAATTAATGATGATGATTTATATGAATCATTTAACGATTTCTATTCTCATGGATCAAATGCCGTCGATTTATTACGTGACAAAAACAGCCAAACGTTTAAGGAGTGGGGAAAAGCAGAATACGTTAAACTAGCACGCAAAAATCCAGTACACTTCTTGTGCCAAAGTGAATCTGAATTCTTTAGTTCGGATGAGGAGTTTATGTATTTAACTAATTCTTCAGCCCCATACCAAGAGAATCTGTTATTTATTCAACACATCAAAGATGCCATCGAACTTAGAAAACAAGAGTTTTATAAGAACCGTTTAGAAAAACTAGAATCTAAATAGATTAGAGCATATAACACAAAAGAGCTATCATTTACGATAGCTTTTTTGTTTATTCGACCTAGTTAAAGATGGAGATGTTCTAATTAAATCTAAATCCTTAATAAAATTAACTAACGTTACACGCGTTTGGTATTAATTACCTTTTTTATTATAAAATAGAGTATAATATATAAATAAGAGATGAAGGGGGAGAGACTATGAGAGAAATTGAAAATTGTGTAGAGGTCCGGGTCAGTGGTCCAAAAGAACAAATGAAGGTCTACTTAGACTGGATTCAAAAATCTGGCGAGTATCGTTATTCCATGGGAATTGATGAAAATGAAGGTGATCCTGTTTTTTTTCTAACACCAGAGGTTCAAAGTCATGAGTGTTGGAAATTTTCTAGTTCAAATTTAAAGCATAAAACTCGCTTATACCAACGCTTGAATAAAGAGGTACTCAAATACCGAGTGAATTATATGGTTTATTACGGCACACACCATCTTTCGGATGAGATTGAATTTGATTTAAATGAAAAAGATTATGATCAAGCCATTTATCCTGAATTAGTTCGTGCCTTTAATCCTATGCCGGAGACGATCGCCTGCAAATGCCCAGATTTGGTAGTAAACGTAGAGTGGGGAAGTTATTATATTGAAAAGGATTTTCAACTAGGCGATTATGAGAGAGAATCAATCATCTAAACGAATTTGCGAAAATGATATCCATCCTACCTTTTGGATATCATTTTTATTTTAGTCATTTTTGGTTAAACCACGTAAGGTATGCTATAATAGGCATAAATCATAAAGAAGGGGGAATGGGATGAAACAACGGACGATAACGGTGAAAGGAACGGGGCAAGCGTCTTTACCGCCAGATTATATTGAGATTCCACTGTATTTAGAATCGAGAGATGAACAGTATGACCAAGCCATCGAGTTGGCTAGTCAAAAGCTTGAAGAATTACAGCATTGTCTTGAGGAGATTGGTTTTAAAAAAGAAGACTTAAAAACAAGTAGTTTTACAGTTGATACGGATTATGAGCAAGTGAAAGACGAAGAGGGGAATTATGTTCGTGTTTTTCGCGGTTACATTGTCAGACATCGTTTAACGTTTGGATTTGATTTTAATCATGAAAAACTTGGCGAAGTCATTCAAGTCATTAGTAATTGCCCAGCGCATCCAGAGTTCTCCATTCAGTATCAATTAAAAAATGAATCCGCGTTAAAATCGTTAATTCTTCAGGATGCCGTTAAGCAGGCAACTGAGCAGGCGAATGTTTTAGCACAAGCAGCGGGTGTGACATTAGGACCGATTCAAGCAATTGATTATGATTGGAGTACCATCAGTTATCAACCACGTGAACTCCTATTAAGTGAGAGTGCTAATTATTCAATGGCCATGATAGACTTACAACCTCAAGATATCAGTGCCACTGATTACGTCACGATTGTTTGGGAATTAATTTAATAAAGGAGTAACCGAAATGAATAAAGACTTTTTATATGAAATGATTCAAACACCCTCTCCATCAGGGGCTGAATTTGACTTACAAAAGAAAATCATCCATTACATGAAAGAGACTGTTGACACCTTTGAGACAGACGTCACAGGAAATGTGATTAGTGTCTTAAATCCTGATTCACCTTGTAAGGTGTTATTAGCAGGACATGTCGATGAAATTGGACTCATGGTAACCATGATTACAGATGCTGGGTTATTAAAAGTAACCAATGTAGGTGGAATTCGTCCAGCTCTTTATTTGGGACAGAAAGTTCAAATTTTAACGTCATCTGGCATCGTCAATGGAGTGGTTGGGGTGAATCGCTCACTTCTTAAAAATAAATCGTTAGAAGCAACTGATTTGTTCATTGATTTAGGGGCAAGTTCAAAGGAAGAAGCATTAAAGGTTGTTAAACCTGGTGATTATGTTGTAGCAGCCACGGATTATTGTGAATTAATGAATGACTGCATTTCAGGGCGTGCGTTAGATAACCGTTTAGGTGCATTTATTGTGATTGAAGCCTTGCGACGAGCGAAAGAATTAGGGGCACGTGTTGGGATTTATAGTGCGACAACCGTTGGAGAAGAGACAACGATGCGTGGCGCGGTTTGGGCAGCTAAACGTGTGAAACCAACGTTAGCTTTAGTCGTTGACGTGACCTTTGCGACGGATTATCCAGATGCGAATGCCGAAGCGATCGGAGAGATTGAAGTGGGTGGCGGACCGGTATTAGCTAATGGCTCAATTATTAATAACCTGTTAAATGAACGATTAGCGACTTTAGCGAAAGAATTAAACATCCCTGTTCAATACGAAGCCGCACCCGGACGTACTGGAACAGATGGAGACCGAATTCATCTTGAAAATGATGGGATTCCACTAGCTCTTATTTCAATTCCACTTCGATATATGCATTCAGGTAGTGAAGTGGGATCCCTCAAAGATGTTGAGCAAATCATTGAATTAATCGCACAATTTCTAGTTAATTTGGAAGATTCTATCAATCTTTCTCCTTACCAAAATATTCTATGATCTTTTTCGAAAAAAACGAGAAAAATTTCTTGCAAATGACGTGAGATGATGATATTATATACCCCTGGAAATGAATAATTAATTTATTTCCTACTCCAAATAGTTATAATATTTTACTTGTATAATTGTTAAGATATGGTTAACTAGTTTCTACCCACGACCGATTATCTCGTGGACTACAGGTAAAAAATTTGTATGTCCTCATCATACATCCTTTTTACTTGTAGAACACCGAAATGGCCTTCGGTGTTCTTTTTTTTATAACATTATGAATGATTCAGTCTACCTGTTGGTAGGGTTTTTTGATTTTTATCTCTTCTTTTGATCAGAGAACGTTTATTTATAAAACTGGGTGTTTCATCTTTTGCTCCTTATTCGTGTCATTTAATCATTATTAATATTTTAAATAAACAGTTAACGACCTTAGCTAAGAATTAAACATCCCTTTGCCAGACTGAGTTACACTTGATCAGACTGGTACCGATGGTTGATTGTAATCACCTTGAAAATGATAGCATCCCACTAGCTTTTATTTTCATTCCACTTCGATATATACATTCAGATAGTGAGGCTCATGTTAAGAACATCATTCATTTCATTTCATGTTTTTTGTAAATTTAGAATAATCTAGAAATATGTCTTATTACCAGAATGTTCTAGTGTGTTTTTTCAAAAAAATGATAAAAACCGCTTGCAAATGATGTGAGATGATGATATTATATACCCCTGGAAATGAATAATTAATTTATTTCCTACTCCAAATAGTTATAATATTTTACTTGTATAATTGTTAAGGTATGGTTAACTAGTTTCTACCCACGACCGATTATCTCGTGGACTACAGGTAAAAAATTTGTATGTCCTCATCATACATCCTTTTTACTTGTAGAACACCGAAATGGCCTTCGGTGTTCTTTTTTATAACATTATGAATGATTCAACCTACCTGTTGGTAGGTTTTTTTGATTGTTATCTCTTCTTTTCATCAGAGAACGCTCATTTTCGAAAAATGTAAAATAAATACCCGTTATTTATGAAAATGAGAGTTTTATTTTCCTCTACTTATTGGTAAAATATCATTAGAAACGCTTTCTTTTTAGGAGGCGAGCTTTTATAACGCTTAATCATTTTGATTAAATGTGGGGGGGATAAATAATGGAGCAATTTTCTCAACAAATGATTCCATTAAAAACAAAGAAAGAAATTAAAGAAGGCATTGTTAGACTCGTTCAATACGATATCATTTTAAATGATTATGCCGTTTGGTTAGATTTAGATGGAGACAAAGTGATCATTCCGCGTCAAGAACTCGAATTATATGAGATTAAGGGCGGCTTAAATCATTATATCGGGACGAGGCTTCAATATATCATTACAGCGTATGATGCTAATCGTCACGTTTATCTCGGTTCATGTCGAGAGATCAAACATAAAAAACGATTAGAACTGATTGAACGTCTAAAGGCAGGAGAAACGTTTGATGCTAAAGTTACCCGCTTAGTTTACTTTGGCGCTTACTTAAGTATTGACGGTGTCTCTGTGATTTTAAGAAATCAAGATTTTGCCAATGATTATACGACAGTTTCAGATGTGTATAAAGAAGGGGATCAAATTTCAGTTTGTTTGTTGAAAGTGAATGATAATCTCAAAATCAACGTTCAAGCAGTGACTAAATATGAGTGTCACTCTTCAATCACTATCGAAGATTTTGAACCACAAACGGTCGTCTATGGGTTAGTGCGTAGCGTGAAACCGTGGGCTTGCTTTGTGAATATTGCACCAAATTTAGACGCCATTTGTCCAGTCCCAACTTTTTTCACGGTCAAAGAAGGAATGAAAGTCGCCTTTCGAATTAATCAAGTTCGTTTAGAGGAAGGACGTGTCCGAGGTAAAATTATAAAAGTTATTGAGCGTTAAAGGTTTATTTTTAATCTAGCCTATAAAACGTTGCGAATGAATCTGTTTAGTCAATTTCAACCCATGCATAAACTGAAAACCCCGATGGGTGATGCTTTCTACTCTGAAAGACAGGCAAACTCATCGGGGTTTCACTCTATTTATACAATCATTTATCGGCTCTTTGTCAACTGGTGTGGGTGAAGAAATTTTATACCTGTAATCGTGAGGGATTAAGCTGCTCATTGAGCAGTTTGATTCCTTTTATTTTTTTGTTCAAAGGTGTACTTATGGATAATCAAAATTCTAGCTTTGAAATGATAGAAACTACGGTATCCAAAGGCCATGCGTTTAATCACTTTAATCTTGTTATTAATCCCTTCAAGCACTCCATTGGTATAAGATGTTTCAATCGTATTTTTGATATAATCTTGGTAGTTAGTTAATGTTTTTAAAGCTGTTTTCATTTCAGGTGAAAGTAAGTCAGAGGGGTTTTGAATGGCATGATGAAAAGCATCAAAGTTGCGAAGTTTGATGGCCTGTTTGATGGTTTGATAGAAGTCATAAGTCGCTTTTAATTCAGGATCTAAAGCGAGTAAAAAGTCGATGATTTCTTGTTGAGAAATCTGCTTTTTGAAACAGTTAGAATAGAAGTAGTGGGTAGAATGGATATCCTCTTGGGCTTTTAATAAAAGGCGCCAATAATGTTTGAATTTATTGTAGAATTCTTTGTTTTGGTTCATGAAGCGAATACGAGTTTTATTGAGGGCACGAGATAAAAGTTGAACGACGTGGAACTTATCTAAAACAATTTTAGCGTTGGGAAACACCTCTTTAATGAGTGTCATATACGGAGCATACATATCAATAACAACGTGAGTTACACCTTCACGGGCCTCCTTAGAAAATCGCATGAAATAAGGTTTTAAAGTGCTTAGACGACGGTCTTCAACGATATCAATTAACTTCCCATTAGAAGCATCACAAAAAATGAATGACATAGCCCCTTCCGCTGATTTGACCGACTTAAACTCATCAAAACAAAGCACCTTTGGAAGAGAGTTAAAATGAAGGGGTTGTTCCTCGTACGATGTATGAATGATCCGATTGACCGTTGAATGGGATACGTTGAGTTCACGGGCAATATCTGACTCGGATTTTTTATGGCTAGCCTCTAGGAAAATGGCTTGTTTAAGGGGATTAGAAAGGTAACAATTAGATTCTACGAGAGAGGTTTTAAGCGTAAAGGTACGATCACAATGACGGCATTTATAGCGTTGCTTTTTTAAATCGAGATAGGTATCAAAGCCAGAGAGTTTCATCATCTTAATACGAGAGGTTTTGAAGCCGTGTTTAATGATTTGTGAGTCAAAGAGATGACCACAGTTGTAACAATGGGTCGGTTGAAAAGAGAGGATACCAGAAATCACCTTAGAGCGGATCCCGTTAATCTGAACATCTTTCATCCAATTTTCTGAAAAAGTAATATTTTTATCTTTTAAATCGAGTAAAGTTAAGATACAATTATTGTGAGACATAAACCCAATCCTTTCGTGTTTTTTTTGGTCAATTACATGGTATAGAATTTGGGACGTGATGTCTCTTTTTTTATACTTATTTTTTTATTCCAAATAAAAGAAGTGTGGGAATCACCCACACCAAATATTATAGAACCCATTTATCTTGAAGATACTTGAAAGATACCAAATTTTGTGTTAATTTTTATTTTTAAGCAGATGTTCTTTTATGGGGGGAGAATATGGAATATTGGATCGGATGGTTATTCTTATCAATTAGTTTAACCTTAATCATGGAGATGATTAAATTTCAATCCATCATTAAGACTTTCAACTTTGTTAGAAAACGGCCAGGTTATTTTGCCATTAATTTATTAATTGTCTCTGCAACGTTAGTTTTTTCATTCTTCGTTTCACGTAAACTTTTTTTTATTGGATTTATGACGTTTTTTTGGTTATTTCTTGCGATCATGAATGCCATTGTGACCCATTTACGAGGATACCCTTTAATGTTTTCGGATATCTTCCTGATTAAAGACGGACTGAGTTTATCTTCACATTATTTTAAACCATGGGTGATTGCTCTTATTATTGCTGGAATTGCGATCATTCTCCATATTGGATATGGCTGGTATCAAATCCAATATTCCGTGAAATCTCTTGATTATCTATTAGCGTCGATCTACGTGACACTTGCTGCCTTCATCTTTAATCGAATCGAGAAAGGGCAGCCTGTTGAGTCGTCTTCCGTTGAGGATGAGGAGATAGGCTTTGCCTATGCGATGGCAGACTCGATTTATCCGTACCTTAACCGTAAACCAGATACTTATAACGAAGAGATGATGACTCAAATTTTGAAAGGGATCACTTATCCCCCTTCAAAGGGGCCCGTGCATCGCCCGCAAATCATTCTCTTACAGCTCGAATCATTTTTTGATCCATTAAGGTTAGAGGGGGTCTCATTTAGCCAAGATCCCATTCCAACTTTTCGTAAGTTGATGCAGCAAGAAAAAAGTGGCGTCATGCGTGTCCCGACCTTTGGGGGAGGAACAGCTAAAACGGAGTTCTCTATTTTGACGTCGATGAATGCAGAGCTATTAAAACCAGGAGAAATTCCGCATCATTCATTTTTAAAACATACACCCGTTGAGTCATTGGCTTCTCAATTAGAACGAATGGGCTACTGCTCAACGTTAATTCATAATTATGAAGGAAATTTTTATAATCGACATCTAGCATATGAAAACCTTGGCTTTTCACGCTATATTCCAATCGAATATATGAGTGGAGTAGGGATACCCCATGATTTATCTCAAATGAATGACGCGGATTTAGTCAATTATGTTTTAAAAACATTAGTAACTGATCAGTCAGCCTTTATTTACGGGATTACGGCTGGAACTCATCAGCCTTATGATGAGACGCCTGATGATCATCCCTTGATACAAGTGGAAGGACCTATCGCCATAGAGATGAAATATGCCCTACAAGATTATGCGAAACGTATTTATCAGCTGGATCAAGAAATTCATCGTTTAATTCAGGAACTTCAAGCATCTGAGCAAGAGGTAATTCTCATGATGTTTGCTGATCATTTACCTAATCTTCCAATTTTAAATGATGAATCGATGTATCCCTATAATCCGTATGAAGTCCCTTATTTTATCTCACACTTTCATCCAAGCTTTGACTATCCACTTCCGAAACAATTGGAGTGCTATCAATTAGGGACTTGGCTGATGAAAACATTGAATATCCCATTATCGATCATGCAACAGCTTCATATTACCTATAAAGACCATGAATGTTATCAAGATATTTTACGTTTGTCGCAATATGATCAGCTAGAAGGAAAGGCTTATTTGACGAATCAGGTGTTTACTACCCATCAAACAACACTTCATTTTGGATTAAATGAACAACGATTAGAGGATTATCATTGGACGGAAGCGGGGCTCATGGTTTATGGAGCGGGCTTTAATATTGATTCGCAATTATATATTGATCAGCGTAAAGTTGAGACCATTTTTATTAGTGATACGGAGTTAATGGCAGCGATTGAATGTAAAACTTTTGACACACTCACGTTAAAACAACTCAGTCGTCGCCATGAAGTCTTAGGTGATGAAATTAATTTAATCGCAGAACACGAAACGGTCATTGACAAGGGAAATTGAATCTGATAGATTATAGAGAAGTAAATCGTAGGAAGAACGTTGAGTCTTCCTCTTTTTAATGGAAAAAAATAAGGATGTGATATGATGAATTTGAAGCAACATTTTAAACAAAATGCTGCCTTTTACAAAGATTTATGGATTATTGCGCTTCCTATCGCTTTACAGCAATTAGTGACCTCAAGCTTAAACATGGTTGATACACTGATGGTTGGAAAAGTTGGAGTTGATGCAGTGGCCGCAGTGGGGGTTTCAAACCAATATTACTTTTTATTAAATATGGTGATGTTCGGAATTTATAGTGGAGGAATGGTCTACTTTGCTCAGTTTTGGGGAAAGAAAGAGATTCGAAACATTCACCGCTTACTAGGATTTACTTTAGTCTTAGGGATTGGATTAGCTGCGATTTTTACGGGCTTAGCTCTATTAATTCCAGAACAGATTATTCGTATCTTTACTCAAGATGTCGCGGTTCAAGAACTCGGTGCCAAGTATTTACGTATTGCTTGTTTAAGTTATCCGTTCATGATTTTATCGTTTGGATTTAGTATGGGGTTACGAGCAGTGGAAAAACCTAAATTCTCAATGATTGCTTCGATCATTGCCCTAACGTTAAATACGATCCTTAACTTAATTTTAATTTTTGGATTATTGGGATTCCCTCAATTAGGGGTCATCGGGGCTGCCATTGCGACCCTTGTTTCACGTATCGTTGAGTTTATCCTAGTGATTGGCTTTGCTTACTTAAAAACAGAGACAATGAATCCTAAGTTATCGGTGTTATTAGCGTTTGATCGTGAGCTCATTAATAAACTGATTGTCACAAGTTTACCTGTCGTGATCAATGAATGCTTCTGGGGACTTGGTACAACGGCTTACATGGTGATTTACGGGATGATTAATGTGGAGTCGATTTCCATTATGAATATTGTCAATTCAATCTTTAATATCTTCTTTATTGCAGCAATTGGGGTTGGAAATGCATCGACGGTCATGCTTGGTAAGAAACTAGGAGCTGGGGAGAAAGAAAAGAGTTATCAAGATGCAATCTTATTCTTAAAGGTAGGGATTGTCCTTGGAATTATTTCAGGACTAATGCTTGTCATGTGTATTCCTGTGATGCTTCAATTATATAAGGACTTCGAACCATCAACACTTACACTCATGTCACACGTTTTAATTGTCTTTGCGGTAGGCTTAACGTTCCGTTTTATTAATATTATTAATATCGTTGGTGTTTTCCGCGCGGGTGGAGACACGAAATATGCGATGATTTTAGAGTTAGGGGTGTTATGGACGGTTGGTGTTTTAGGTACCTTTATCGCGGTTAAATTCTTCCATGCGCCACTTCTGATTGTTGCTATTATCGTTCAATTAGAAGAAGTGGTAAAAGTCTTCTTCGGAATGTTCCGTGTGCGCTCGAAAAAATGGATTAATCAATTAGTTTAAAAGAGAGAGTTTCTCTCTTTTTTGTATATAGACACATAAATCTTCTACATCCCATCGTCCCAGTAAGAAACAACAATGGATTCATAATTGCACTTCTGTGACTTTTACTTTTTATCGTTTAATTCAGTTCTATCAAAACAAAAAGGATATGCGTAAAAATTTGCATATCCTTTTTGTTTTATTTTTCAATGTAAGTTGTATCAACCCAAGTGCCCGCTATTCCAGGATTTGAAGTAATATTGAGAGGATGAGTAGCATCTTCAACGTATTTATAAATATAATAAGTCCCGGGTTTTATAAATTTGGCTCGTTTCAATGAGGTTGACGTTTTGTAACCTACGATATTTTTTGTCACAATTACTTTCTCACCTTCAATAAAGAGATTGGGAAGGTTTAATCCGATTGAATCATCACCCCAAAAACCTTGTGTTTTAGTATCAGTAAAAATAGGAACAAGTGGTTGGCTAGTAGATATACTATCTTCAACAAAGAAGCCTGACAAAGGTTTATAAAGGGTCATGCCATCAATCCACGCCCCTGCTGCTTTACCAGTTTTTGAAATACGAATAGGATGGCGACTACCTTCTACTATTTTAGAAATAACATAAGTCCCGGGTTTAATCGTTATATTTGAAAGAAGGGCTCCAGAAGAAATGTAACCGGAAATACTTTCATATATAATGATCGTATCACCCACATGAAAAATACTAGTTAACGTTGAAATAAAATTGTTATCTAGGTCAGCGTTACTTAAATTAATTAAATCATTCAACTGTGATAAATCGTTACGCTGGTTAATGGCTGCTACATTATTTGAAGTTTGATCATAAGTCATTTGAGTTGGGGGAAATTTTTGACCATATTTTAGATAATTTGTCGTGGGATCTAAAGGCATTGTTTGATACGTATTACCCATATCTTTTTTCACGTCCTTTTCTATAAACTACTATATTATATAAAAACAAGTCAAAAAGATGGTGTTTCTATTCCTATATTTGATTGTAAAAATTCTTAAAAGTTGGAATGTTTCTGATGAGTTCTTATTTAAAACACACGAAAAGTTCATTATAATAAAAGAAAGAGCATGTTAAGAAAGGATTTTTGATTTATGTTTTTTATTGGTATTTTTGGAATAGAGACAAAAAACGTTGAACTTAAACCACTACCGGCTACGATGTGTAAACACTGTCGTGGAACGGAAAAATTCACGTTATTTAAACACTATCATCAATTCCATTTCTTTTTTATTCCACTCTGGAAATGGCGCTTAGAATATTATATTGTTTGTGACACCTGCCAAACCATTGCTAAAATCCCATTAGAAAAGGGGAGAGCACTTGAAGCGGATGAGAAGATGGAACTCACCTTATGGGATCAAGAAATCGTTTATACCCCATCAGAAAATAAACGACGTTGTCATCACTGTCACGAAGTGGTAGACGCCACGTACCAATACTGTCCTCACTGTGGAAATCATTTGGCGTGATGACCATTCGTTCCTCTAGAATAAATCATCTTAGTTTTTAATCCATAGCAATCATGAACAAGCAAGTAAAGGCTTTATAGGCCTTGGCTTGCTTGTTTTTTTGACTGGCTGTTTAAATCGATTAAAGGTCGTCTTATCCCATGAGTGATGATGACCCTCTAAAAAAATCAACTTTATGTCTTTGGGGATGAACGGATGAGTTAGTAAGGCTATTTAGCATTTTAATCATCACTTTTTGAATAAGTCACTGTTTTCTTTCAAATATTAAGCTAAGCGTTAAAAGGGAGGAAGCCAGTATGGATGTACGATTCGTTTATAGTCTCATTCTAATCATCAGTATGATGTTTTTATGTTTAATGATCCCACCAGATTCTAAACAGAAATCTCAGGAAAAGGAAAACATAACAAGGATGGACTTAAAAAGTCAACTGATTATTAACCTGTTATATCCTAAAATTATTGCAAAAATAAGAGAAGAAAGAGCCGTTACACCCTTAAAAGTCAACTCAGAGGAGATCAATCTTCTTCACATTGAACCAATCAATGAAACACAAATTTCCATTAAATTAGCCTTTTCCTCTTTTTTAAATGAAGAGAAAGTTTATGCTAATTATATCGCCACGTACTTGATTGATTCTTTAGGAGACATTGAAACCCAAACGTTTCAAGAGACCAAAGAATTAGACGACATCCCTATATTTGATAATTGAAGCCAGTCTATAAATGAATGTTGAAAATTAAATCAATTCTTCCTGACTGAAGGGGAATAAAATCAAAAACATTCAACGTCGTGTTTTTTTAATCCTTGAATGACAAATAATATGAGAAAGCTCATGTAAATAGGAGGTTTTATGGATGAAAATTCACCGAATGAGACAGTTTTTAGTCATGTTCTCTCTTGTTCTTACCTTCAACTTAGTTCCTAAGACTGCTCATGCCATGAATGTTAATCCTGAATCTTGTGAAAAACTCATTATCAATTTATTACAACCTGCTATTGAAGAAGAAATGGTGAAGTATTATGGAGAAGACCTAGGTAAGCGTGTGGAACTCTATAACTATGAAATGTCGATACTTGACCTAACAGCTGAACCTTATAAACCAACGACCGTTACCCTAAAAATCACTCCAATGATTGGCGCTCATCATCCCATTGGTGATTATGAACTCTATTTTTCAGTAGATAATGCGGGAGAAATTAAGCGATTAAGTTTCAAGCCACTTAAAATTTATCCTGAAACGATAGAACGTTTTCAATTAACCTTGCCTGAAATGGAATAGGAAGCCCGATCTTTTCAAACACTAGAGCTATTGAAAGGAATAGGAGTTGATTTTGTGACGACAACCAGTAAACACCCCAATCATTTGATTCATGAATTATCCCCTTATTTATTGCAACATGCGTATAATCCGGTCGATTGGTATCCATGGAATGAAGAAGCTTTTGCAAAAGCAAAAGCCGAAGATAAGCCAATTTTTTTAAGTATTGGTTATTCGACGTGTCATTGGTGTCACGTCATGGAACATGAATCGTTTGAAGATGAAGAAGTGGCGGCTTATTTAAATGAGCACTTTATTTCAATTAAAGTGGACCGCGAAGAACGCCCGGATATTGATAGTGTTTATATGACCGTTTGTCAGAGCTTAACGGGGCAGGGTGGATGGCCGCTCACCATTTTAATGACGCCAGAAGCTCATCCGTTTTATGCGGGGACTTATTTTCCTAAAAATAGTCGCTATGGTCGACCAGGACTACTAGATGTGTTAAGAGCCATTGTTAAAACATGGTCTGAAAATCGTGAAAAAATTGAGCAAGTAACAACTAGCATTCAAGAACATCTTGAACAAATGAATGAACAGCGAAACTCTAATCAAGAAGTCGATTCAAAACTTTTTGCCCATGCCATGCAACATTTTAAGGCGAGTTATGATTTTGAAAACGGTGGGTTTGGAGATGCTCCAAAATTTCCAACCCCACATCGTCTCATGTATCTGTTACGTACCGGTGATCAAAATGCCATCAAAATGGTGAAAAAGACACTCGATCAAATGTATAAAGGTGGTCTTTTCGATCATCTAGGTTTTGGGTTTTCCCGATATTCCACCGATGATGAGTGGCTCGTTCCACACTTTGAGAAAATGCTCTACGACAATGCCCTACTTATTATCACTTATTTAGAAGCCTACGAAGTCACCGAAGAAAAACGATATCTTATGATTGCTACTAAAACCCTTCAGTATGTCCTCAATAATCTTCATCATCCTGACGGTGGTTTTTACTGTGCTGAAGATGCTGATAGTGAAGGCGAAGAAGGGAAGTACTATCTCTTTACACCAGAAGAAATCATTGAGGTACTCGGTGAAACAGAAGGGGCGCTCTTTAATACGTATTATGGCGTCACCTCACTTGGAAATTTTGAAGGAAAGAACATTCTCAATCGTCTCCATGCATCCATTGATCTTGACGAATCACACATCGAACCGTTAAGACAGAAGCTTTTAACGTATCGTGCTTCACGTTATCATTTACATAAAGATGATAAAATTCTAACGTCATGGAATGGTTTAATGCTAGTCGCTCTAGCAAAAGCTTACCATGTGACACAAGATCAGCAGTATGAGACCCTCATTCAGGAAACAATCTCTTTTATTAACCAACATCTCTTTGAAGAAAAACGATTACTCGCTCGTTACCGTGAAGGAAAAAGTCATTATCCAGGTTATCTAGATGATTATGCTTTTTATGTCTATGGTTTAATTGAAAGCTATCAAAGTACTTTTAACCCAGACTACCTTAAACAAGCCATCGAACTAACGCAAGAGATGATTCGCTTGTTTAAGGATGGTGAAGCGGGAGGCTATTATTTATACGGAAGTGATGCTGAGCATTTAATGATCCGTCCAAAAGAAACGTACGATGGGGCTATGCCATCAGGGAATTCAGTCGCAGCTTATAACTTAATTCGTTTAGCTCGGTTAACAGGAGACGCGACATTAGAAAAAGAAGCGATGGAGCAACTAAACTTCATGGCGGCTCATGCGACCCATTATGAAATTAGTCATGCCTTTTACTTAATCGCTGCTAAATTCGCTCTCGAATCAAGTAAAGAACTCATCGCTATCGTTACAAACGACAGTCAAATCGAAGATTTTAAAACATTTCTTTCCTTATCTCCATTGTTTAATTTAACCGTTATCTTAAAAACCCCTGAAAATGACAATAAATTAGCAGATTTAATTCCATTTTTAACAGACTATCCTTTATCAAAAGATCCCTCATTTTACGTCTGTGAAGGTGGAAGCTGTCACGCCCCCGTCCATACACTGGGTGACTTAAAACAGTTTATTTAAAAGAAGGCAACTGCCTTCTTTTTTTATGTTCTCACGGAAGGAGGTACTGTCATATATTATAGAAAAGGGGGTGTTTAGGCGATGTTAAGTCAAACAATGTTACGAATTAAGACAAATATTGGAACTTGTCTATCCGAAATGGATGAAATTCTAGAATGTTGTCATAGTTTGCTTGAAAACAATAACATTATCATCTTGATTAATCGATCGCTTTATCACAAACTCAAAGAGGAGTGTGCCAAGCTAACAAAAGTTCGAAAAGCCCTGTATCGCATTTACAGTCATTTAGAGACTGAATTCACACCTTATGTCTTAGATTTGACCCTTGAAGGACATGAGTTAATTAAAGAAATCAACGATATCATTCAAACCATCGAAGATAAATGGAATGAAGGAGATATTGATATTAATAAATATACACTAGCTCAAGCTATCTTAATTTTAGAACTAGATGGAGATGTCATCATTGATATTGATGACTTAGAAATGGTGTTGGCTCATCCAGAATGCTTTTGGCTTTGTCTTTATGTTGTTCCCGAAAATAACGTAAAAATCTGTCATTACTCTGCATGGAAAACGAAACAAGAAGCTCTTATCTTTGCCATGCAGATGCCTGGATGTGGTAAACATCACGTCATCAACCGATTCACCTTAAAAATAGTATAAAAGGACTAATCATTGATTAGTCCTTTTATTCTTGTGTTGGATTCAAATGCTCCGTTAAATCTTCAACGGTAGACGTTAATAAATAAATTTGGTCTAACATCTTATGAATATGATATTCAAAAATAGGATGAATCGGTTCCCTAAGCTTGACTTTTTCTTGACAGCCTTGATTAAAAAACTCAATAATCTCCATTTTATTATCAAACGTCATCTCTGTTTGCTCTAATTCCAGTTTAGCAATACACTTAGCATGAAAATAAATGTCGTGGCACGCATCAATGGATTTCTTTAATTTTTTAGAGGAAACAGGATTCTTATGAAATTTTGTATCAGCACAATAATTATGATATAACGCATTTAAACGACTTAATTCAGAATTTAAAGGAGATATATTTAAGTCTTGATGAATTAAAATATTTTTGACCAGTTCAATCGTCATTTGTTCAATCTTTTCAATCTCATCCGTTAAACGCCCTAAATAATTCGGCTGTGCAATAAAATAATTGACTAAAATCCCCACGATGATTCCGATTGAAGTATCTGTCGTGCGTAGCAGAGAATAAATCAGTGGGTTTTGGTCGGATGTAATCCCCATTAAAATCGAAATACAGACGGTTGCTGCAATGATAATAGATGAGCTTATTTTTAAAGCATTACAACAAATAATTGTCACAATGACGGCCAAACCAAGATGAAGCGGGTGATCAAAATGGATCAGTGCAAATAGGTAACCAATGATAGCTCCTAGTACGGTGCCAAGTAATCGATTTTTTCCTGCAACAAATGAACTTTTCACTGTATTTTGCATCGCAAACACCGTCCCAATCACGGCATAAAAAGGGTTACTAATTAAAAAGGTATTTCCGAGACAGGCGGTGATGACAACAGCTATTCCTGTTTTTAGTGTTCTCATTCCAACATGTTGCTTAATATCCATCTCATGTCCCCCTAAATCTCTAAAAAGTTTGAACTTTGCTACCTTATAATATAGCATGTGTCTTGCGGTTCGACAAGAGACATTTAATGGCCTTTTTGTTCATATTTTCATTCCAGGTTTTCTTATAAAAATAGGACATTTGTGAAAACTATCAATGAATGTTTTAATCAAAAGGAGGATTTGTTAAATGACTAGCCCATGCAGTCAGTTTCCCAAAACCGCAAAACCACAAACTCAAACGAAACAACCAGGGATTGAATCACAAATGGATCCCAAACCGATCTATGATCATCCTGAATACAATAATGGTTCTGGACGCTTAAAAAATAAAGTGGCGATTATTACAGGTGGCGACTCCGGAATCGGGCGTGCTGTTGCGCTTGCTTTTGCCAAAGAGGGAGCAAAAGTGGTTGTTGTTTATTATGATGAGACAGAAGATGCGAATGAAACTAAACAAGCTATTGAGCAGGCGCACGGTGAATGCTTATTAATTCAAGGGGATCTGACGAATCCAAGCTTCGCACAGGACATTGTTAATCAAACATTAGCAAAATTTAATCAAATTAATATTTTAGTAAACAACGCCGCTGTTCAATATCCACAAAATGAAATCACTCAAATTAAAGATGAAGACCTTCATAAAACATTTGCGGTCAACTATTTCGGAACCTTCTATTTAACGCGTGCTGTGGTGCCGCATTTAACTGAAGGAGATAGCATCATTAACACAACATCAGTCACTGCTTATGAAGGAAATGAAACTTTATTGGATTATTCATCTACAAAAGGAGCCTTAACAGCCTTCACTCGTTCACTGGCTTCTAATTTAGCTAAAAAAGGGATTCGCGTGAATGCAGTGGCACCAGGTCCCATTTGGACACCACTTATTCCAGCGTCATTTGATGCTCAAAAAGTGTCTCAACATGGAGCGAATGTGCCAATGAAACGTATGGGACATCCCGTAGAATTAGCAGGTGCTTACGTGTTGCTAGCTTCTAATGAAGGATCTTATATGTCTGGTATTACCATCCATGTCAATGGTGGAACGATTATTAACTGTTAAAAAGAGATAGCATTTGCTATCTTTTTTTATATTTCCGAACATTCGTTCTAAGATTATCCAGACGGTGGCAAAATGGCACCTGACCTGATTAAGCGTTATCATTGCATGAAAATAAGTCATTTATCACTCATTTAGCAAAAAATACACGTAGCTGAGTCTATTTTTCTCACCGTTCGAACAAGGAACGAACAAATGTTTGTGTTAATTATTTTGTTTTTTAGTTCTTTCTAAGACAATCAGTTCGTAAACTATCTTATAAGTTAGCTGAATAGGTGATAACCATGTGTGGATTAGTTGTCTTGATGAAAAATAAAACAACGATTGAGGATCTCCAATTCATGCAGTATGCTTTACAACAAATAAAGCACCGTGGACCAGACGATGAACAATTATATGTATCTGAACAACTTATTTTAGGATTCAATCGTTTAAGTATTATTGATTTAGAAGGTGGATCACAGCCTTTTCATTCAAGTGATAAGACGTGCCACCTTGTGTTTAACGGAGAAATCTATAATTATTTAGAACTTCGCACTCAACTTGAGAAATTAGGATTCAGTTTTGAAACTTCTTGTGAGGCGGAAGTGATTGTGACTCTTTATCAGTTATTAGGGTTAGAATTCATGTCTCAACTGCGAGGGATGTTCTCCCTTGTGCTATACGATGAAATAACACAAGAGTTAATTGCTGTTCGAGATCGGTTTGGGATTAAACCATTGTATTATTACCACCTTGACGATGGAATCTTCCTAACATCGGAACTTAAAGTGTTTAAATCCATATACGATAAAGAACAGTTTCTCGATTTTAAAGCACTCCAGCATTACTTTACCTTTCAATACATTCCCGAGCCTGATACATGCCTCATAGATATTAAAGCACTTGAAGCAGGGACTTATTTAACTTATTCACTTGAGAAAGGACTAAGGATAAAGACGTATGCCACAGTAGAATTATTACCGACTAAAAAAACGTCCTATGTCTTAAAGGAAGAACTCCAGCAAGCCATTGTTTCTTCCGTCAAATCTCACCTACAAAGTGAGGTAGAAGTTGGCTGTTTTTTATCAGGGGGCATAGACTCTACTATCCTTACAACATGTGCTAAAGCGTTTAAAGAGGATTTAAAAGCTTTTACAATCGGCTTTGAAGAAGAGGGTTATAGCGAAATCAATGAGGCCATAAAAACAGCAGAAAAATTAAAGCTAGATTTAACGACAAAAACGTTAAATGCTCATGAATTCATGAAAGAAGCTAGGCAAGCCATTGAGTTTTTAGATAGCCCCGTTGCTGATCCTTCAAGTGTTGCCATTTATAGCATCGCGAGAGAAGCAAGAAAACATGTCAAAGTCATCTTATTAGGTGAGGGTGCCGATGAGCTTTTCGGTGGCTATCGAATTTATCGAGAAGTCGATGCCTTAAAACTGTTTAACCCGATTCCTAAACCAATGAAACAAATACTTCTATGGGTGGCGAATCATTTGCCGAATATGAAAGGGAAAAACTTTATCAGACGCGGCTGTATTCCGTTAAGAGATCGATATGTTGGGAATGCCTTCGTCTTTAACGAGCAAGAAAAAGAGCAGCTCCTATCCTTTTATGAGCCATCTCACTCCTTTACGGAGATTACCCATCCGATCTATGATCAAATCAAGAATCTCGATCCACTAACACAAATGCAAATGATTGATTTAAAAACGTGGCTTCGTGGTGATCTCTTAGTGAAATCAGATCGACTAACGATGGCACATGCTCTAGAACTTCGGGTACCATTTTTAGATCAACAGGTACTCGAACTAGCGAAATATTTAACACATCGTGAAAAAATAGAGGGGGTTCAAACAAAAATTTTATTACGAGAAGCTTTTGAAGGCTTTATCCCAGCTCATGTCCTTGAGGCTCCGAAAAAAGGCTATCCGGTCCCTTTAAAAAAATGGTTTAAAAACGAACTTTTCGACGAAGCACGGGACATCATTTTAGCGCCAAGTTGTGAGCATCTCATCAATCAAAAGGTGGCGCTTTCCTATTTAGAAGCCCATGCTAAAGGAAGAGGGGATCATAGTCGTAAAATTTGGACCTTAATGACCTTTATTTTATGGTATGAATCGTGGATCAAGTAAGAAAATCTTGTATAAATGAAAGAAATGTATGTTATAATAGAGAAACTACTTTGTCTTATACCACTTTTGGAGGATCAAATGAAACCAAACTATTATTTCATTACATTTCTTTTTTTTATTTTAATCATTTCCATGCTAAATTTTTTAGTTGAACTGAATGCTTATACGCCAAATCATGCTGAGAATTCTATTTCAGTGATGAAGCAAACAACTGAAGACTTTAAAGTCGTAGATTATCCTATTAGTCTTATCACGTTAGAAGAGCGTTGTGTCGATGAGCAGAATCAACAAGTCAAGTGCCATCAGCTTCAAGATATTCAAAATGGAGATATTTTAATCACCAAATCCAATCATACGCTACTCTATCGCCATGGACATGCGGGAATTGTGGTCGATGCAGAAGCGGGACTAGTCCTTGAAGCCTTAGGGTATGGAACCAGTTCGCGATTAGAATCACTTGAAAAATGGAACTATTATCCGACTGTGAAGGTGCTACGCCTCAAAAACCGCACTGAAGAAACCATCAGTGAACTCGTTGAACGAGCGATGTCAGATTTTTTAGATATTAATTATAATCTGATTGCAACTAAAACAAACATGAATCTCACGCATTGTTCAGATATTGTTTGGAAAGTTTTTAATGCTATTGGCGTGGATATCGATAGTAATGGTGGCTGGTTGGTCACTCCAAAAGATATTAGTCAAAGTCAATACCTTTATGAAGTTGAATCTTATGGTTTTTCAGCCGAACGCGCTTGGTAACCTAGCAATGATATTTTGCTAGGTTTTTAATTTATACTAATTTTTCATTAGCATCACATTAAAAATCGAGTTAAAATAAAGATATAAGATTTTAAGCAAAAAGGGGAGTTAACCTTGCCATTAGCAGAATTTAGATATATTGAAAAAGCATTATCGACACTTGATAAAGAACGTGACCAACTAGAAGTCATTTCAAAATTACTTCAGATGGAATTCACTGAAATTATGAACCTCCATACGATGGAGTATTTAAATATTACCACTCGTGTGAAAGGACGAGACAGCTTAAAAGAAAAAATTCTTCGCCAAGGATACTATAAAAAATACAATGACCCCATCCGCCTGATTTATCAATTATCCGATTTAATTGGAGTACGTATTGAATGTCGCTTTGAACAAGATGAACGTGCGATTTATAAAGTTTTAAAAAAACATTTTAATGTGAGAAATGATGATGGGTACTATTACAATGAAATGAATCCAAATGTTAAATTAAGCTTAGACGAGCGTCAACCACAAAAACAGAAAAATGGATTCAAAATCTTCAGAATTGATGGAATTGTCACAGATACGAATAATGAGTTACCCTTTGAGTTACAGATTAAATCACTTGTTAACTCATTCTGGGGTGAAATTGAACATAAAATTATTTATAAAAATTATAACTTCCTTTTAGTCGATGATTTATTAATTGAAATGATGCACTCGATTAAAAATAACTTAGCTTTACTCGATAAACAATTATTAACCATTTACCGAAATGTTGAACAACGACAAACGGATGAAGAGTATCAACGTCGTAACCTAGAAGACGTGATGGCTAAAATGTGTAATGATGTCTTTGCTAAACAGTTAAAAGAGCAACTGGGAATGAACGTTAATATTAAAAAAGCATGTCAAACCATCATGAAATATACATTCTTTCCAAATGGGATGCTAGAAATTCAAAATATTAGTGATTCCCTTATTAAGGCACTCGAACGTATTTCTCAAATTTCAAATGAGCAAGTCGAATTCAACGTTCCAATTATTTTCTCACGCGAACCCAATTATACGAATAAGTTCGCGCAGATTGTTGGGCCGTATTTTAGAGATGTAATGAATAAAGAGTTCCATTGGAATCTCTTCTTTAAAATCTTATTTGAAA
Source organism: Turicibacter sp. H121 (assembly GCF_001543345.1). NCBI lineage: Bacteria > Bacillati > Bacillota > Erysipelotrichia > Erysipelotrichales > Turicibacteraceae > Turicibacter > Turicibacter sp. H121. Next base: position 2,581,136 of record NZ_CP013476.1, read on the forward strand.
TCGAACCTCAAGATAGCGTCGATGATTTTGAAAAGTTCTTAGGCTTCCTCGAACAAGCGTATCAAACTTCATCTTCAATCACACGACTTAAAAAGATTTTATATTCACAACTGGAAGAGCATGCTGATGAAGTCATGGAGACCCTCATGGAAACCGTCGCTCATACCATTGTTTCTATTGATGACGTTGAATGTATTTATGAAAACAATATTACCAAAGTTGCCTCTGTCATTGCGGATACGTTGCGTGATATAACAGTCCAAATAACGACTTACGATCAATGGCTAACTCAAAAAGAAGGTCTGATAGAAGACTTCAAACAATATTTACTTGAAGAATTATCTTAATAGAAAAAAAGCGCAAAGGCGAAATTTCCTCCTTTTGCGCTTTTTAATTAATCTATAAAGTATGATTTGACTTCTTCTAAGTTTTTAGCAACTGTTAGAACTAACATTAATTGAATACGAGCTTTTTGACCATTTAAGTTACTTGCTAAAATAGCTCCCGCTTCAACTAATTGAGCACCACCACCGTCATAACCATACGATTCAAGGACACGTCCCATTGGACAACGCGACACGATAAGGACTGGAATTTGATGAGCAACGGCACGTTTAATTCCTTCCATCATCATTGGTGGAACATTTCCTCGTCCCATCGCTTCAATGACGATTCCTTTCGCCCCTTTTTCAACTAAGAAATCTAAAAGGGTAGAGTCCATTCCTGAGACAGCCTTCAGTAAATGAACATCTGTTTCAATACGATCCGTCTGCACATGCTTAGTTGGAATCGATTGTTTATGATAATAGATGACATCATCTTGATCGACAATACCAATCGGACCAAATTCTAACGATTTAAATGTATCCAGGCTCATCGTATGAGTTTTAGTCACTTCACGGGCTGCATTGACTTCGTTGTTTAAGACAACTAAGACTCCTTTATTTCGTGATTTAGGATGAACCGCTGTACAGATAGCAGCTGCTAAATTACTTGGCCCATCATAACCAAGTTCTGATCCATTGCGCATCGCTCCAACGACAACGACTGGTTTCTCAGTATTTAAACAAACATCTAATAAATAAGCTGTTTCTTCTAAGTTATCCGTACCATGTGTCACGACAACACCTACAATATCGTCCTGATTTAATTTTTCTTCCACCACACGTTTTAACTCCATCATTTTTTCAGGTGTCATATGTGGTCCTGGAAGTTTTCCAAACTCTACAATATCAAGCTCAGCAATTTGATCAATGTTTGTGACCATTGACATAATATCTTCACTAGACATTGACGGAATGGCGGCCTTCAGACGTGGATCTACTTTCATTGAAATGGTTCCACCTGTAAATACTACTGCTACTTTTTTTGCCATAAAAAAGCCTCCACGTTATTTATTTTTTAATCTTACTACGTAATTATTTTACTCATTCCAGTTCTTTGATGCAACCTTTTGACAAAAAAAAGAAAGAGGTGTCTAATTTTTAGACCTCTCTTTCTTTGATATACATTTTAGCAACCAATTAATCATTTTATGTTAGAGTAGGGGAATCCAGCCTGTTATTCTTCACTCGTTACAATTTCAGCTCGTTCTAAAATACTATCCGGAATGGTTAAACCAATCGCATTGGCATGTTCTTGATTCACAACTAAAGACGTATTTTCTAACGTTTTAACTGGCATGGTACTTGGATCTTTTCCTTCTAATACTTCAGCAGCCATTAAACCTGTTTCATAACCTAACTGGAAGTAGTCAATACCTTCGGTTGCAACGCCACCTTTTTTAGCCATTCCTTCTTCACCTGTGACAACTGGAATTTTTTTCTCAAGACAGGCATTCCAAACGACTGGCATTGAGCTTGAAACTAAATTATCCGTTGGGGTATAAATCACATCAACTTTATCAACAACAGAAGCAATGGCATTTGGAATCTCATTGACAGATGTAATTCCAACTTTGATAATGTCAAGCCCTAGCTTAGCCGCAGCTTCTTCTGCTAATGCCACTTGAATTTCCGAATTCACTTCACTCGTTGTATATAAAATCCCAACTGTCTTTGCCTCAGGTAACAGTTCTTGAATCAGTTCCATTTGTTTAGCCACAGGTGTTAAATCACTCGTTCCTGTCACATTTGTTCCGCTCACATCCCATGCCTTTGTTAACCCTGATTCCACAGGATCAGTTACCGCTGTGATCACAATTGGAATATCTTTTGTCGCGTTATAAGCCGCTTGAGCCGCTGGTGTCGCAATGGCAAAAACTAAATCAACGTTACTATTCACTAACTGGCTGGCAATGGTTTGTGCCGTTGGATTTTGTCCTTGTGCATTTTTAAAATCAATGTGAATGTTGTCTCCGTCAACATATCCCTCATCTTCTAAAGCAGCAATAAATCCTTCATAAGAAGCGTCTAGGGCAGCATGTTCTGTATATTGTAAAACACCAATCGTTTTCATATCTGAATCCGTCTTTTGACTACAACCAGCTAGAAAGCTACAATAACAACAAATCATCCCAACCCCTAGACCTTTTAATACTTTACTAGCTTTCATATGATCATCCTCCTATCATTATCTATTTTGTTCAACTCATAATGAGTAAAACCATCCTCTTTATCTTCACATCACATTACCTTTTGGCTGAGAATAAAGGAGTTGTCTCTCAAACCTCTCTATTTACTAAAGACACCAACCTCATGGATTATTTTCTATTGATTAAGTTGGATTTCAATGAATTATGATTATTATATGAGCTTAAATAATAAAAGTCAAACGTTTATTTCTATTTTTTTCCAAAAAGGTATTTTTAAATACGTTTTAAAAAAGTAGCCTATCGTATTTAAAATCGTAGCTATCAACGACTAAAAATAAAGTCTTTAAATCGTAGAATAGGGGAGATACGACGATATCATGATATTAGATCAGTTTTATAAAAGAGATCGAATCGTCTCTTTTCCATTCATAAAAAAAGTGATGTCGCTACGTGACATCACTTTTTTATGAGAATAATAATTCATCACTGAGCGATCCATTATGCACATTTTTTTCAAATTGATGTAATAATTTTTCAGGCGTTAGTTCTTGTTTTTCATGGCCACTAATATCAAGAACAATCTGTCCTTCATGTAGCATGATTAAACGAGATCCATATTTAATCGCATGCGTTAAATTATGCGTAATCATTAACGTCGTAATCTTTGATTCTTGGACCATTTGATTCGTTAAATCCATAATTTTAGCGGATGTTTTAGGATCGAGTGCTGCCGTATGCTCGTCAAGCAGTAATAAATCGGGCTTCACCAAAGTCGCCATAATTAAAGAGAGCGCTTGACGTTGCCCTCCTGATAATAGACCAACTGGAGTTTGCAATTGATTTTCAAGCCCAAGTTGGAGAGGAGCAACTATTGCTTTAAATGTTTCAATATCTTTTCTAGATTCTAAAAATGCTAAACCAAATCGTTTTCCCTTATTACGAGCCAAGGATAAGTTTTGTTGAATGGTTAAAGAAGGTGAAGTTCCGAGCGTTGGATCTTGAAAGACGCGTGAGATAAAGCGTGTCCGTTGATATTCCTTTAGTTGGGTAATCTCATGATTAAGTAAGGAAATAACCCCTGCATCGGGTGTTAACGTTCCGGAGATTAGATTTAATAAGGTTGACTTTCCGGCACCATTACTTCCAATCACCGTCACAAACTCTCCTTCTTCAATCGTTAAATCCAACCCCTGAAAAATTTTCTTTTCATTGACGGTATTCGGATAAAAAGTTTTACTTAATTGTTGAATGTTTAGCACGCGCAATCCCTCCTTTAATGTTAGATGGTTTCGAAGTTTTAGATAATAGGGTAGGAAAAGCTTTAATTTTATGATTATTTAACGCTAAAGCTAATGTAACAATTAACGCACTTAATAATTTTAAATCTGTTGCAGGGAATCCTAGCTGTAACGCAATAGCTGTACATCCTTGATATAAAATCGCTCCAATAATAGCCATCGTTGTTGGAAGAATCCAACATGCTTTTTTAAAAATCGCTTCCCCGAAAATAACGGCGGCTAAGCCAATGACAATCGTTCCTGTTCCCATCCCAACATCAGCAAATCCTTGATACTGAGCACTTAATGATCCTGCTAAAGCCACCAATCCATTCGAAACCATTAAACAGACAATTTTAACCCATCCTAGATTCACCCCTAATGTCGTCACTAATTGGGGATTATCTCCTGTGGCCTTAATCATAAATCCAAACTTCGTTTTTAAAAATAAATCGACGATGATTTTAACACACACTACGATGATCACAATGGTTAATAAAACAGGAATCGCACCTGAAAAAATACGTTCTTCATTAAACAGTGGAATATTCGCTTTTCCCATAATACGTAGGTTAATGGAATAAAGAGCACTCATCACTAAAATCCCTGATAACAAATTCGTAATTTTAAGCTTAACATGTAAAATTCCTGTCACAGCGCCAGCTAACATGCCACCTAAAAAAGAAATCAACACAGCGAGTAGGGGAGTGACATCTTGTGTCAGAAGGAAGGCTGTAATAGCGGCTCCTAGTGGGAAGGTTCCTTCAACCGATAAATCAGCAAAATCTAACACTTTATAAGTCAAATAAACACCTAGAGCCAAGATCCCAAAAATGAGTCCTTGCTCTAAGACTGTTAATAAAACTCCCATATTATTCACCTCCTACAATTTCAGCGCCTTTTAAAATCGAATCAGGAATCGATAATCCAATGGCTTCTGCATTTTTTTGATTCACGATTAACGTTGTATTTTGAAGGGTATTAATTGGCATCGTACTTGGATCTTTTCCTTCTAATACTTGGGCAGCCATTAAACCTGTCTCATATCCTAATTGATAGTAATCAATTCCTTCAGTTGCGATGCCACCATCAATGACCATCGTATCCACTCCAGCAACAATCGGAACTTTTTTATCTAAACAGACATTCCATAAAACTGGCATCGAACTTGCAATTAAGTTATCCGTTGGGGCATACATCGCATCAACTTTATCAATCACAGATGCAACTGCTTGAGGAATATCATTAACCGTTGTGACTCCCACGCGAATCACTTCTAACCCTAAGTTAGATGCGGCTTCTTCTGCCATCTTGACTTGAACTTCCGAATTGATCTCACTCGTTGTATAAATCACACCAACTGTTTTTGCCTCTGGAACTAACTCGGTAATCAATTCCATTTGTTTAGCAACAGGCGTTAAATCACTCGTTCCTGTCACATTTGTCCCTGACTGGTTCCAGTCTTTTACGACTCCAGCTTCAACAGGATCAGTCACCGCAGTCATTAAGATAGGAATCTCTTTTGTTGCATTATAGGCAGATTGAACAGCTTGTGTTGCAATTGCGAACATCATATCCACACCGTCACTTACATACTGATTAGCAATGGTTTGAGCGGTTGTAAGATCCCCTTGAGCATTTTTTAAATCAATTTTAATATTTTCCCCTTCAATATATCCTTCCTCCGCTAATCCTGCGATGAAACCTTCATAAGCTGCATCTAATGCACCATGCTCCATGTACTGTAAAACACCTATCGTTTTTACATCTGAGTCTTTATGACTACAAGCGAATAAAAAACTACTAAAAACCATCCCAACACCTACAAATTTTAACAGTTTGCTGGCTTTCATACGATCATCTCCTATATTCATTTTTGATCTTGTTAAACTCAGATGAGTCAAACATCACCTGCTTATATGGAAATAAAAAAAACTCTCTTATAAAGAGAGTTGTAGGTAGACTTTAAAAACCCTATGTAAATAAAGGTTTAATTTACTTGAGCTACCATTCTACGAACCTACAAAATCCCCATATAATTTCTACCTCATAAATCACCGTTGATTTATGTTTTCCTACTATTGAGTAGTTTTAAATTATGATTATTATATGAGTTTTGGTAATAAATGTCAAAAGGGATATAGAGATTTTTTTATCTATTTATAAAATTACAGATTTGCAGGTACTGAACGATGGGCGAGACCGATGACGACATCATCTAAATGAAGTAACCCAATACTTAAGAAAATACAGACGGTTAAATTTTCACCACAGCGAGCAATGGCAACTTTACCTCCTGCATTTAACCCAGTTGCTTTCATTGAAACTTGCATAATGGCATCACGTGTTGCACCTGCAACAGCTCCATCTAAAATAAAAGATTCTTTTGTCACATTTGTTTTACGTGAGGCAATAATCGCACGCTCAATAATTTTAGGAATGGATTGAATTAAATTTCCCCCGATATCCACTGCAGTGGCATAAATACCTTGCGATCTTAATTCACGAACTAATTGATCTTCTTCACTTCTCGATGCGGTCATTGAAACTTTAACAGCCGCTTTAGCTACATCTAAACTACTAAATTCTTTCATCTTCAGACCTCCTTCAGCTACCATTTAAGGTTACACCTTTTTAGAAGAAAATACAAAATAAAAATCGAATTTTTTCTATAAATAATAAAAAAACACTGAATCAGTGTCTTTTAGATTAATAATATATCATTACAAATAGAGAGGTATGAGAAGGAGAAGAAAGGTGAGCTCTAGTTGAATGTCTAAGTTGTGCTCATTAGTAGTATGGATTATTTATGATTAGTTATACAATGTTATAGTCATTTTTTTATTTTTAATCAAGAAAAAACACCATTGCCGGTCAATGGTGTTTTAGGAATGTAGGTAAAGATAAGGAGTGTGAGCACAACAGGCTCAAATCTATTATACGTTCTATTTGAATTGCCTTCAACCAAATCCCCTCAATGAAACACAATAAAATGAAATAGGGGAGTCGTTAACATCCTTTTTTGACGATTTACCACTAGTTTCGACACTAAAAACATAACGTTTATAGCATCAGTTGTTGTTTATGAGTTATTTTGTAGATAAATTAAAAGAGGTTCGGATCAATTTTATTTTTCGTCGACTTCAATGAATAATGAGCAGGTCCCGAAATAATCTCACCTTTATATGAGAAACGTGAGGCATGACATGGACAATCCCATGTACATTCTGCACGATTGAAATTCAACTCACATCCTAAGTGAGGGCACGTAATGTCGACAACAAATAACTCCTCATTTTCATCTTTATAAACGCCATATTTTCCTTCATCTGTAGAAATAACTGTCGCTTCACCAGGATTAAGTGAGGTTACTCCTTCTACGTGTTGTAATTTTCCTTTCAACAATTCAAACGCGACTTCAGCATTATAAAAGATTAGATTTTTGATTTGTGCTTTTAAATTTTTACGTTGTGGACTAAATAAAGGTTCATATGGATTTTCTTTGTCTAAAATTAAGTCACGTAAAAGTAGGGCAGCTGCCGTACTATTCGTCATTCCCCATTTTCGATAACCTGTTGCGACAAAGATATTATCATTCTCTTGCATCCGACCGACAAAAGGAAGCTTATCAACCGTTTCATAATCTTGTGTTGACCATTCATAAATCACATCATCGACATGAAAATTCTGATGAGCAAAACCTTTTAATGCCTCATACTTAGCCACTGTATCTTCTTGATTTCCTGTTCGATGATCTTCACCACCAATGAGTAATAAATCTTGATAGGTTCGAACGGAGTGCGTCGGCTGTTCGTAAGACAAATACATCCCTTCGGGTAAATTTTGTGCTCCCTCACAAGCAATTAAATAAGAACGAGAAGGTTCAATTTTAGCAAAGAGTAGGGCAAGATCGTCATAAAAAGGGAAGTGTGAGGTTTGAATCACTTTTTGAGCACGAATTTCGACATGAGAAGCTGTGTCGATCACATAAGCAGAATCTTGTTTTTTTATATCTGTGGCAGGCGTATTTTCATAAACTTCAATATTAGAAGCTTCTGCAATAGAGTCGAGTAAGCCAAGTGTATATTTTAAGGGATGAAACTGTGCCTGATCCTCTAAAATCAATGCTTTCTCAATCGCAAAAGGTAAATCTAATTCATCTACCAAATGTCCCTTTAACCCTAACGTTTGATAAGCTTTAAACTCTTTTTCAAGCACAGGAACATACGTCGAATCTTGCGTATAAATGGCTGCAAATTTTCGTTCAAAATCACAGTCAATCTTTAATTGCTGAATGGTTTGCTCAATGAAATAAAGGGCATCTGTTTGAGCATTCGCATAGCACTTAGCTTGATATTCACCGTAAGAATGGATAATTTCATCATAAACAATATCATGCTGGGCCGTCACTTTTGCTGTTGTATAAGCCGTCGTCCCATGTAAAACATGATCGGAATCAATTAAAACAACTTTTAAATCAGTATCTTTGAGTAAATAAGCTAACGTCACACCAGTAATCCCAGCTCCAACAATACATACATCAACATCTAGAGGATGTGTAAGTGTCGGATAATTGGGTGCCGAAACCGTATCTAACCATAAAGGAACACGCATATAAAAAACCTCCTAAAATTAAGATACTCTTAGTTTTAAACACTAAAACTGAAATATGTACAAAAATCTATATACAAACAGAAATGTTTTCTACATTTAATACATCAACCGAAATATGAGATGGTTATGCCGTGCAAGGCAGACTATAGTCCAGCTAAAAGTTTTTACGATGTAAAAAACTTATCTGGACTTATATAGTCATTGTGCCTAAAATACCAATAATCCTCATTATGTAAACTTATAAGTTTACATAATATATATTATAGGAAGTTATATATGAATTCTTATCAACCCTTGATATTACACTCTTTCTTACCTCATTATTTCCGTTATTTCTATATGTTTTTAAAAATAACGGAGTCAAAACAGATTCGATTTTTTAGTTATTTAACATTATAGAAAGAATTCGATCAAAGTCATATTTGAATTTAACAAAGTTAGACATGTCCGCTTTAATCCACTGGACACCCTTCATATCTGGTTTCTTATTACACACTGAAATTAAGAGAAAGTTATCACTTAATATTTTAGCAACTTTTGAATCAGTCTTATGGCTACGAATTTAATTTGATAATACTCAAACTCGATTCGCTCACGATTTTAGAATTACAACGTGCGCTCTCCTCTTCAATGACTATCTATCCCCACTTTTCAGCTAATCGTTCCATCCTGTTCTTCTCAATATCCGTACAACACTGGCACATCTAATCAACTCAATCTTCTCACGACAAGTCCAATCTAGCCTATTAAATACTTACTATTAATTTCAAATACTAAATTAGTGTCTTAATAAAAAAAGCAACTCAGTAGCGTATTGCCATCTAGTTGCTTTTTCTATAGTAAACCGAATTTAATTATTTAAACATTCTCAAGTATTCGTATAAAAGATATTTCAGCCTACTCAATGCCAAATAGTTTTAACAATTTACCCCAAAAATTAAGTTCTTCTACTGGTTGTGAGTAATTCTCCTCTACTTCCGATACCTCAATCGCCTGACTCTGAATGACAAACTGTACCGCATTTACGTTCGTATTTTTTTCTGATACAAATGAAACAATATCTCTGTCTCCTCCAGTGATACTTTCTAACAATTCATCTATTTTATCACTGATTTCTGTATCCATGCCTGACGTTTCTTCACGCATTGTTGTGGTTCCATCCTTTAATTTACCGGTTCCATCGTAAAGATCAACGATTCCAGTCAACAATTTAGCAACTCCCTCATCTAATGTGCCAGTTCCATCTGTTAATGTCCCTGTCCCATTATAAACTTCAACAATTCCTGAAAGTAAATCACTGGTTCCGCTATAAAGTGTTTCTGTTCCATTTTTTAGCGTCCCGCTACCTGTTACTAGCTTAGTCGCCCCATCAGATACCTGTGAATAACCGGCAAGGATTTCTGACACCCCTTCTGTATAAGCATTAATTCCCGAATCAAGTTTTTCATACTCAGTCACTAAAGTATTAATTGCCGTCGATAACTCAGTGAGCTTATAAGCTAGACCGCCAAGCATATTAACAAGTTCATCTATTTTTGCATCAAAGATTGTATAATTCGTTTGTAATGCTGTTACCGCCTCTAACAATGCTGAGAGATTTTCATGAATAGTAGAGAGATAGCTTTCTGTCCCACTAATGCTAGCATTATTAGCTCCAAATAGTGAAATGATATTATCGAGTTGCGCTACTTGGGATTGAAGCTGTGTTGTATCTACTCCAGCTGCTTGCAGTGTTGCAATCTGCTCACTTAAAGAGACAATAGTGGCTTGTAACGCATTAATCGCTGAATCATTACTCTGTTTTAACGCCTCAATATCCAGACCATTTTGTAACATGACAGATTTATAAGACTCATAGCTTACGTTTTGATATAAAAAAGACACATTAGACACCAAAGACTCTATACCTGATTTAAGTTCACTAGAGGCTTGGATTAATGCTTTAAAATCATCTGTTGTTACTGATACACTGTTAAGAGCGCCTTAAATCTGTGACAATGCTGATTTGATTTTAGAAGAACCCTCCGTTAAAGTAGATGATTGACCGTTCAAAGACTGAAGTGCCGTTTGAATTTGGACAATCCCATCATTCAACGACTGAAGTCCCTCATTTAATGCTTCTGCTCCAATTTGTAAATTTGCCACGCCACTCTGTAATGAACTCCCACCATCTTTTAAACTTTTAGTCCCCGCATACAAATTTTGAACACCATTTTGTAAATCGTTAACCCCCGCTTGTAAATCATTCTTAACACCCTCTTGCAAATCAGCTACACCACTTTTTAGTTCGTTAGCTCCATCATCCAACTGTTCAATCGCATCTAATAATTCAGTGACTCGCTCTATTAGCTTTTCATCATCCACTTCAATATTCAGATTAAGTGGAATCCCGTTAATCGAAATGCCCCCCATTTCAAAATCAGTGACATCAGCCGTAATCGTAATGTCTGCTTCCTGACCAGGAAGCAAAATATAAGTCAATTGCTTATCACTACCCACATTCGCAATAGTTGCCTCATTTGCCACAATATTTGCACAATTTTTTGTATCCAATGTTAAAGAGGCTTGAAGGGCATAAGTATCAAAAAAATCGGACTGCCCTAGTTCATTTTTACTTACAGATATCTTAATTTTCAAACTTCCACTCTGACCGGCAATTTCATCAGCGGTATATTCTTTATCATCCATATAATACTGAATACTAATATCCCAAGGAATCACACGACTATCAAGTTTCCCTTCGTAATAAAGCTTTCCTGCCTGTGCATCAATTATTATTGTATCATCAAGATTTTTAATTTCATCTGTTGTTGTCATATTTCGAATGGACTTATATTTTCCGTAATCAACTATTTCACTATTTTCATTCAACTCAAAAATATTGACAACATTAATTTCCTCCACTGAACCATCGTTATTCAGATTAATATATACGACTTCTTCTTTGGGTGTATTTTCAGATACGGCATGTGCCATCACTGGTAGCATTGAAATAGACATCAATACAGCCAATGTAGTGGCAATCACTTTACTTTCATTCCCTTTGACACTTTTCATTTTCAGATGACCTCCTGTTAACATTCTTAATCAGCTCCCATTTGTATCTGCTTGATTTTCCTTTTCCGAATAATTAATGGGTCAAATAGATATAAAAGTCCCGGTAGCACAAACAATACAATGATTAATGATAAGATAGCACCGCGTCCAATAAAAATACCAAGCTGTCCTAACAGCTGATTTGTCGTAATATATCCAAGTAATAAGCCAACTACCGTTAAGACACTTCCTGATGTCAAGATAGAAACAGTCACATCAGAAATTGTTTGAATAACTGCTGCTTTTTTGTTCATCATTTCACGATTTTCCTTATATTGATCAGTCATTAAAATAGCATAATCCACGGTTGCACCCAGTTGAATAGAACTGATAATCAAATAAGCAATATAAAAAATAGTAGTATCCATAAAGTATGGGATAGAAAGATTTATCCATATGGCTGTTTCAATACTAAGTACTAAAACAATTGGCAAAGAAATTGATCGTAGTGATAATAAGAGAACAATAAATACGGCTGCAATTGCCATCAAATTAACCTTAACCATATCATTGGTTACAGTCTCCATCAAATCATACGTGCTGACACCCTCACCAGCTAAATAATACGTATCAGAATAATATTTTTGTGCGATGTCGCGAACTTGTTCAACTAAAGAAAAGGCATCTTCTCCCTCATAAGGAACATCAACTGATAACACCATTCGACTATAATTTTTTGATATCAACTGTGAGAGTGTATTTTCGTCTAGATATTCCAGTGGAATCTCTGCCCCAGCCAGATCCACATAAGAAATAATACTTGTGACTTGTGGTAGGCTATTTAATTCCTGAGAAAGTTCTGTTTCAGTTGCTGTATCCCCTACTGGCACCATCAGCACATAGGTATCACTTTTGCCAAACACTGATTCGATTAGAGCTGTATCTGATCCTAGTTGGGTTTCACTACCAAAAATATTAGATGAACCATAATAATAATCATTAGCATTAGAAGCTAAATAAGCAGGTATAATGAGGATAACAAAAATACAAACCATAGGAATTGTAACTTTTTTCACAATCTTTCCAAATAAATCGAACTTAGGTAATAATTCTTTATGTCTTGTTTTATCTAACCATTTATAGGTCAATAAAATAAATGACGGCATGAAAACAAATACCGTAATCAAACTAATTGCCACACCCTTTGCCAAAGCAAGGCCAAGATCAGGTCCTAGTCTAAATTGCATCAGTACCAGTGCCAAAAAACCAATAACTGTTGTCAATCCACTAGAAAGGATCGAGGATGTTGACTTACAAAGTGCCTCCGTCATCGCAGCTTTAACGTCTGGATTTTCTTGACGGCATTCTTCAAAACGATGAAGCAAAAATACCGAATAGTCTAACGAGACTGCAAGTTGTAAAATACTTCCTGCTGCATTCGTAACAAACGATATCTCACCAAAAATCAAATTCGTTCCATTATTAATGACGATAGCAAGACCAAGGCCGATCAGAACAATCAGTGGCTCCATCCATGAATTTGTCGTCATCACTAGGACAACTAAAACGAACAAAACTGTAAAAATTGAAATTTTATTGATTTCTAAAACAGTCTCAGTCGTTGAAATAGCGGTTGAAACAGCACTTCCTGTCATCGCATTATCTTCACCTATGAGCTCACGGATACTAGATACCGCTTCAATACGACGATCTTCCTCAATGGTCACTGTAAACAATGCATTATTATCCTTATAATAAGTTTCGAGAGTATCAGTATCTAGTGTTGAAAGAGGAACAAAAATACTGACCACATCATCTAGCCAAGTAACAGCTGTGACTCCATCAACAGCTTCCAACTTCTCTTTATATTCCAAAGCCTCTGGAATTGTAACATCAGAAATCATGATACGCGCATTAGGAACCCCCCCATCGAACTCTTCTTGCATCAACTCAAGGGATACTGTAGAGGGACTACTCTCTGGCAGATAGTCATTAATATCATAATTGACCTTAACTAGATTCCCAAGTAATAAACACACCACAAAAACCATCGTAAAAATCATAACCATCGTTTTCCGATGATTTACGAGACTCATATAGAATTTTTTCATGCCTCCTCCTCCTAATCCCTTCCTAATATTACCTATTAATACTACGCAAAAATACCCTCAAAATATTACTTTTTGTGCGAATTAAAATCAATTTTCTGATATTTTTTTAATAATTACCTGTATTTTAGTGATAAAAAAGAACAGTCTATTTAATTAAGACTGATCTTCCCTTTATTAAACTGTCACTTTTTCATTTTCGACAGACTTTGACTGATCTTTTGTAGGAATGAAACTCATGATGATACCGAAAACAACGGTTAAAGCGACAACGGCCCATCCTCCTGTAACTAAATGTGCCACGGGATAACCATCGTATGGATTTTTAAGATTAGTAATGAGATATGTTACACTAATAAATAAGAAAATAACTGGACAGATGTATTTAATCGCAACATCCCACCAAACCCCATACTTGAAGTTTGTATTAGAGTTGAGATACTCACGAAGCTTTTTAGCCCCAAAAATCCAGCCTAATGCGATACATTCCACCAATCCAATGGCAATTAAATTAAAATCATTCACAAAATGATCAACAATATCTAACCAATATAGTCCAGCACGAGTGGCAAAAATTAAACTTGCACAGAATCCGACCACGCAAAACCAGAAGGTTGTACGTTCCTTATTCCATCCAAATTTATCAACAAATGCTGTAATAATCGCTTCAATGATAGAAAATGCCGAGTCAATCGCTAATGTAAATAACATGATAAAGAAAATTAATGAGAATAAAATGACTCCAAATCTTCCACCAGGCATTTGTCCTAACGCTTCAGGATAAGTGACAAAGGCGAGCATAATTCCAGTATGCTTCATCTCGGCAATCGGTGTTCCACTAATTTGAGCTAGATATCCAAGTGTTCCAAAGGCAGCAAACCCTGATAAAAAGCTAATTCCAGCATCAGCTAAACCGATAATCATTGCATCCTTAGTCACTTCTGCATCTTTCCCCAAATAACTTCCATAGGCCACCATAATGGAGAATAAAATACTCAAACTAAAGAAAATCTGACCATAAGCTGCGGCCCAAACATTAATATCCAATAATTTAGACCAATCAGGAACTAAATAATAACTTAATCCTTCTAAAGCACCAGGTAAAGTCACCGCGCGGAGGATTAAAAACATCAGTAAAATAATTGGTAAAATAACAGTATATTTTACAACCTTCCCTACAGATGCTACGCCATGACGAATACAATACCAAATGCTTAGCCACGCAAAGACTAGCCCAAGTAAAACAACAGGACTAAATCCTCCTAAATCAAACATCCCACTTGAGACTTGTAACACCCCTTGTGTAAACACTTCAGCTGCAGCTTTATCCATCCACGGTACTTTAAAAGATAACGCAACATAATCAATCACCCAAGCTACGACAACAGAGTAGTAAGCCGCGATACAAAATGCGGTTCCTACTCCCCACCATCCAAACCATTCAAATTTCTTATTTAGTTGAGCGAACGCCCCTGGTGCACCTGATTGAAACTTTTTACCAATTGATAACTCTAAAGCTAGTAATGGAATTCCGGCTGTAAATAAGGCAATAAAGTATGGAATTAAAAATGCTCCTCCCCCATTTTGATATGCGATTCCCGGAAATCGCCAAGCATTTCCTAACCCTACAGCTGACCCAACCGCAGCCATGACAAAAGTACTTCTTGAACTCCACTGTTGACGTGCCATATAGGATTCCCCCTTATGATTTATTTAATTAGATCCTTACTAGATTTCCCCCTCTAGTAAGAATTTAATTACATAATTTGGTAATTAATAGCTATTTTAGCATACCGTATTAGAAAATCAAGAGATAAAATAGACGTTTTTTTAACATTATTCTATCCTTATTCCTCATAAAAAAAGAAAGCCTTAACATTTAAATTTAGACTCTCTTTTATTAAAACTATTGATTAGAATAAAATTAAAATCGTATTTTGATTAATCTGTCTTAAGCTTTCTTCACTCCGTTCAATGCTGTGGAATGATTAATTAGATGGTATTAAAGTGGTAGGAACTATTGAAATAAGCTGACTAGAAAACAATCGATCTCCTATTCGTGATGAAATCTCATTTTCTACTTCTCGTATTGCTTGTCTGACAATCTTTATTAGGTTTCAATAAAGTTATTCATTCAAACCTAATAACGGTAAATACTCCCCATAACCCGCTGCTTGCATCTCTTCCTTTGGAATAAATCGTAAAGCCGCTGAGTTGATGCAATAACGTAATCCTCCATGTTCAATCGGTCCATCATTAAACACATGGCCTAAATGAGAATCTGCTTGTGCACTTCTAACCTCAATACGATGCATGTTATGTGACCAATCTGCCTTTTCCTTAATCATTTGGCGTGAAATAGGTTTTGAAAAAGCAGGCCACCCACAACCCGAATTAAATTTATCACACGATAAAAACAAGGGTTCCCCACTGACAACATCGACATAAATCCCTTCTTCAAAATGCTGATCATATTCGTTATAAAACGGTTGTTCGGTTGCATTATTTTGTGTCACCTCATATTGTAAAGGTGTCAAATTCATTCTTAATTCTTCTGGTGATGGTTTCATATATTTCGTCATGATTTCATTTCCTTTTTGATTTCTTGTTAAATGGTGTAAGATTTTTGCGATTTCCTCGGTCTATGATTCATTATTTCCGTCCTTATTTCTCTTTATACCACTGATGAGAGGCTTGTTTCCAAATTTCATTTAATTTTCCCCTTTCTTATGAATCTTTACCTACTATCATAGCATCGTCTCTTAATCAACTATTTAATTTAATTCATTTCCTTTAACTGACCTAGCCACTATACTAGATAACTTTAAAGGGCTAAATAAAAAGGAACTCTTCAATTAAGAAGAGTTCCCTTTACTATTCCACTTCCGCTAAAACTAAACGAGCCAGATTATAAGCCATGAACATGTCATTTTCATCATGATTTGTTAATAAAATGACCGTGACTTTATCCTCTTGATGACGTAGTAACATCGAATGCCAACCAATTAAATTTCCAGGGTGAGAAACTGTATCCTCTACACCCGCATTCACATACCAACCATAACCATATGATTTAGTTCCAACTTTCGAAGACTCTTGAGTCATTAAATCGTAACTCTCCTGTGAAATTAACAGATTAGAATGTAACGCACGATCGTATTTATATAAATCCATGGCTGTCGAATGAAGCCCACCTGAGGAATAACCAAAGGATGGATGTAAGACTTTAGCTTCATCACCCTCCGAAATATTCCCATTATAAGCTGTTGCCATATTTTCTAATACTAATCCTTCCATATTCAAACCAGATTGAGTCATTCCGGCAGGAATCAAAACATGTTCTTCAATATAGTCTGCATAAGTTTGACCACTAACCTGTTCAATAATGGCTCCTAAGACATCATAGCCTAAATTTGAATAAATTGAATACGTTCCTGGCTCCTCATAATATAAATTCGAAGACTTAAACGCAGGTGCAATAATTTCGTCAACAGTTGTTACCTGACTGTAATTTGTTAAATCATCACCTGAGTATAAGCCTGATGTATGCGTTAACAATTGATGGATCGTTATTAACTCTGCATTTGGCATATCTGGAAAATACTTATCAATCGTCTGATCTAATGTTAATTTTCCCGCTTCAACTAATTGTAAAATGCTAACAGCGACAAATGACTTTGAAACAGAAGCAATTTGAAATTGATGATCGACTGTCATTTCTTCCTGCTCATTCACTTGAGCTAATCCATACGCTTTTAACAGAATAATTTCATCACCTGAAGCGACTAACGTTACACCATTAAATGATTGATCAAGTAAATAGGCATCTAACGATTCAGCCAATGGCTCATAATTAGATGAAATTATTTCACTCACTACTTCTAATGATTCTAACTCTACTGTTTCTATCTCCGGTTTTGGAACAACATTTAATGCCTTGAGTTGGGGAGAACATCCACCTATCACCATGAGGATACTTACTAAAGCTATTAATTGTAGTTGATTCTTCATAAATCCTCCCAATATCACCAATTAATGATTTGATGATTTAAAATCATCCCCTCATCACTATACCATAAGTTACCTTAAAAAACTCTTAAGTTCGACAAACTTCTAGATAAAATCCATATTTTACTTCTATTTAATAAAAAAGTTATATTTTACAATAAATCCCTGAAGGTTTTAATCAATCTAATTAGCGATTGAATACCCTAATAGCTGATTAAATCGTGAGACAATTTCTTGGTTCGGATGAATGGTTAAATATTTTTCAAATAAAAGACGATAGCAAGAATCATTTGAATCATTTAATGGAATTTCTACTTTAATATAGTGTGGACTAACAAGAAATGACGCATCATTTCCATAGTCTTTTTCAATTCCTAAAGCATATACTCCCCAATCAGAACAAGTATAGCATTGATTGTGTTTTGCTTCCTCACAAAACGGAGTAGATTCCCCTGTCGAATCTAATTGCGCTTTAACATTCTCCATTGGATTTAAAAACTCGAGTCTCACTTTATAAAGAGGATAAACGGTACGAATCACTTGTACCTGAATCTCATTATGAGAGACTTCTTTAACTTCTATACATACATGTTCACTTTCAAAATAAGGAGAGTTATGTCTTAAATATTCAATTCCATGTTCCCCCTCCACTGAGACTGATTTTAAATAGTTAAATAACTTATAAATCATACTTATCACCTCGTCCTAGGATTCCATTTAGGAAGAATTTCCTCTTTCTTAATAAGTGTATGACATAATTTTAGACACTATGACAAAAAAAGCTATCAATTGAAATATTGATAGCTTTTTTTCTTTCTATATTATATAGAGATTTATACCGCTAATTCGATCACTTGTTCCCAAGGTAAGTTGGCTTGTCCAAAGTGACCATATGCCGCTGTTTGTTTAAAGATGGATTGACGTAATTGTAACATGTCAATAATTCCTTGTGGATGTAACTTAAAATTGCGTTTAATGATGTTAACTAATTGCTCATTTGAAACGTTTGCAGTTGGGAGATCTTCAACTAAAATCGATGTTGTTTCAGCAACCCCAATGGCATAAGATAATTGAATCTCACATTTTTCAGCTAAACCATTCGCAACAATATTTTTACCAATGAAACGTACCATTTAAGCTGCCAACAGTCTACTTTTGTTGAGTCTCTTCCAGAGAAAGTTCCTCCACCCTATGTATCAACAATGATTTTCCATGCTGTTAACTAACGACACGATTTCTACCGTTATTTTTTGCCTCGTATAGTTTTTGATCCGCCTGTTGTAATAATTCAGTTTGTTTTAAATTACCTGCTTGACACATTGAAAGTCCAATACTACACGTTAAGCGGTGAACATGATCCCCAATTTTAAACAAATGACGCTCAACAGACTGGCGAATTCGTTCAGCAACTTTATTCGCATGAGAGAAATCCACATTTTTTAAAATAACAACAAATTCTTCCCCACCATATCGACTCATCCAATCGATATCATGACGAAGGACTGACTGAATCACTTCAACAAATTGCTTTAACACTTCATCACCGACTAAATGTCCATGTAAGTCATTAATTTGTTTAAAATGATCAATATCAATAATCATGATCGCTAAATTCGTTTCATAAAAGCTACTATACATTATTTCTTTAGCTAACTGTGTTTCAAAGTAGCGTCGATTATAAACTTTTGTTAACTCATCCGTGTTAGCTAACTCCGTCAAAGTTGTTGTTGTTGTATTGAGTGGTAACGCTAAGTTAAAAGACAAATCAGAAAAGAAATCATCAGCTGTCACTTTTTTCAGTAGTTCTACAATGTATAAGCGACCTTCGCGTTCGATTGGCAAGGCAAATATACAATACGCCCCATCTTTATAGCGTTCGATTTTAAAAGTAGATTCCTTGTTTTTATAAGCCATAAAAGACACGCAATTCCCACAAACGGTATCTTGTTCCCAAAAATCGTAACAATGGCGCCCTTTTCTAGGTAATTCGAGTGAGCTGGACCCCCTTCTTCTTTAATCAGTTCCTTTTTAATGAGATCCACAATACGGATACTATCATATAATCCAATAAATATACTTAATCGTTCACGAATTTCATTAATCAATTCTGTTTCAAACATTTGTCTGTCCCCTTTTATTGTTAGATTTCTGATTCTCCTCCTTTTGATAACTGTTGATCTAACTGCCTTTTCAATCCCTCATTTTCTTGAACTAATTGCATGACCTTTGATTCATAGTCTTCTTTTAACTTTTCAATCTTTTCGCTGTGGTCTTGTTGTAATAAAAGACGCAATTCTTGTAATTCAAGCGTTTGTTTTCGTTTTAGCAACTCAAACTCTTGATCCATTGCCACTTGATTTTGATTCATTTTTTCTGAAAACTTATTCTTTTGTTCTTCTTTCTCATCTTCGATCACATGAATTCGACGATTTAAACGTTTAACTTCCTCTTCTTTGTCTTCAATTAACGCTCGAAGTTTAGTTAACTCCTCTAAAGCTGCATCTGCTGTTTCGATTTTGACTTCAACTTCAACAAGTCTCTTTTCTAATTCACTATTTTTCTCGCGTAATAAATCATTTAAATCTTTTAAATTACGTCGCTCTTCTTTTTGAACAGTAACTTCTTGTTTTAAACCTTTAACTTGATCTTTTAAATGTTGAATTTGTCGTTCTTTTTCTTCTAATTGTGAAAGTTGTTCTTTTAATTGCGCGATTTCTTCTTCTTGCTCATAAAGTTGTTGATTTTCTTTATTCTTAGTTTCTAACTCACGTAATTGTACGCGCTCCACCATATTGATATAAATGTCGGCCATACGCTTTGTTAAACGTTGTAGTTCATCAATATCTTGTGTGAACTGATCAGATCCTGTCCCGATTTGTCCTAATTCAAACTGTGTCAACATCATTTGCATTAAATCTTTATTATTCATCCCGTTTTGTTGTGCCAATTCGAGAAATCGATTCTTCAATTCTTCATCTATACGTACACTAAATACTGCATCTGCCATTTTCTCACCTTTTTTGCTACATTTTTATCTATTATATCATATTTTTTAGTATTTTTACACCCTACATGTTTACACCTTCAAAAAGTATACATCAGTATACAAAGTATAAAACATCCATATACAACGAGTTTACTTATGTTTACAAATGTATACAAAACTAATTACAAAATATTATATTCAATATAACTTTTATTATATTGAATATAATTGAGGGGATCAAAAATAAGCAAAAAAAATGTTGAACAAAGAAAAATGAAGAATAAAAAAAGCGAAGAGATGAGTTAAATTATGGAAAACAAAAAAATAACGCAAAATGACAATAAAAATAATGAAAAAAAGTGAAGAAATTAAACTGAAAGGATAAGAACATACAGAAGATATGAACAATTACTAATAAGTAAAACGTAACCAATAATAAGAGAAGAAAAAGGAGATGAACAATAAATCGAATGGAAACTAAAAAATGCAACGTGAAACATACAAAAAATCGGTGGCTGATTAAACGAGCAAAAATCTACGAAATCATTCAACTTAAAACAGGATCTATTCCTGTTGAACAACGGGTTTTATAAACTAGTCTATCATTTAAAAGACAACGAACTACTCATTAGTAAAACAATTCCTCCTCAAAAAGATAAAAGCCCCCCCTCTATTAGAGGAAGATGAGAATTCAGCAAACGGAAGAAATGTTATAGTGGTTAGAGTTACGGATTTGATGATGAATAACATGGATAACAGAGCTAATAAAATGAGTGTATGAAGACGGGTGAAAGATAAATAAACTTGAAAAAGAGTTTGAGAAATAAGTCCTTTTAAAAGAAGGTAACCTTAATCGTCATCATCTTGATTGCTATTTTGAGTCAGCTAGACAATAATTTATACCTCTAGTGGAACATCATCTTTAAACCGCTAGTCACGTATAAAAGTACTCACCACGGTTCACGAGATCAAAAAAGCGCTAGTTGAAGAAAACTAGCGCTTTTTTCTAAGCTCATAAAAATATTAAATCACTAATACAGAAACATTCAATCCTGGATCATCATAACTTCCCCAAGATTGCCAATCCATTTGTTCTTGTTGATTCAGTTGATGTCGATGTCTTGAATATTCATCAACTAATATGAGTTTCGTATCTTTTGCCTTGTTCATTTCAACTAATGATTTTAATTCATTCACTTGCGAGAAAAACTGTGGCATTAAGACCCGAGGTAAATGATACTCACAAATATCACGGCGATGACGTGAAGGTTCAAATAAGACACGCACGACCAACTCAACTTGAGAAGACGATTTAAACATGTCACGATAATTCATTCCTTGTGAAACAACGACTAATTCATGCTCTTTATACTCTTTACACCCTCTTTTTAGTGGATAGTCTTGATAAACTTCTAGCGCATACCCCTTTTTTTCAATAAGCTCAATCATCTTTTTTTGCAAAATCCAGGCAATATCACGTTGCACCATAAATTGATAAGTTGGATAGTCCTCCTGTAACGCTTGCACCGATAGTTCTAAAATTTCTTTTGCTAAAGACATAACTTCACCCTCATGTTTATCCGATTAATTCATTCTATTCACAAGAGTAAAAAATTATTATAAAATGTTTTGATCATTTTGAAGATAGATTTTTATTTCGATCGAGCATCCATCCAATTAATAAAATGACCCCACAGCAGATGGTAAAAATCACTGGCTGATCTAAATTTCGAATGCCAATCGCGATATAGGCCCATATAAAGACTAATGGATATAAAAAATCATTCTGACTAATATTAAACGTAATCGCTATAAATCCAGCAAACATTAAAATAAAAACAGCCCAAAAGACTTCAGGTAATCCAAATAAGTTTGCAAATCCCGCTGCTTTTAAAACAATTGAGAGTTCAAGAATAGTGGCAATAGATAACCATCCTAAATAAATCGAGAATGGTGCTCGAAAAAATGAAGATGTCTTTTTTGCATGTTGACATGAAACATAGGAACCAATCGCACTAATGAAAGCTCCTACTATAAATAAAGACGCAAAAGGTTGTCGCACTAATAAAGATCCCCCTGCACATAAAAGACTAATCGGTAAAAAACGACTCACTTTCATATAACCCTCATCATACGGGGTTGACTTTAATCCAAACTTAATGATCCAGATTCCTAAAAGAAAATAAATAAGTACCCAAATTAAAAATGCATAGCCAGCAGGTGTAATAAGAGGTTGGGCATCTGGGACTGAAAACACTGTTGCTCCATTAACTAAAATCGATGTAATCAATAAAAAGCTATAACTAACTAAATTAAATAATGTAAATAGATATTTTTTGTTCATAACTTCCTCTCCTCATTCATTAGACTCATAGTTAATGGTATGTTAGATTGAAAGAAATTCGAACTAAAATGATGAATAATAAAAAAAGCTTGGTATTCCAAGCTTTTTACATATTAAATTCTATATCATCTAATCGAATAAAATCTCCTGCATTCTCTTTTAACTTATCAATCGAGTGAACATAACGGTTAGTTGTGGCAATATTTTGATGAGCTGCAAAATCACGAACCTTTTCAATACTTGCCCCACCTGTAATCGCTAAGGTAATCGCCGTATGCCTAGTCGAATGAACCTTTAAATGCTTATTGATATCGGCTTTTTTACAGGCAGCTTTAATCATATAATTTAATGAACTTGGGTCTAACTTCTCATTATTTCGTTTATTTCTTGAATGACCAATAAACAAATAAGCTTCTGCATGATCATTAAAATTACGGTCCGTTCGCTTCACGTAATCATAAATGAGCGATTTAACTATGGGTTGAATCTTAACCATATCCTTTTTACTTCCTTTTCGGATGACATGAATGACATCATATTCCCCATACTTTGCGATATCTTTTAATTTAATATTAATAAGTTCTGATTTACGGAGTGCTGTCGTCAATGCTAAATACATGATAGTCTTATTACGAAGATCTAAAATCTTCTTCGTATCAAAGACACTTAATAACTTCACACATTCTTCAGACGTTAGAAACTCAGTTTCTTTACAATTCACTTTCGGCTTTTCATCACGAAGATTTCCAAATGGGTTAAAATATAATAAAGCCGTTCCCGTTCGGTTATCTTGATATTTTAACAGCCATTTATAAAGTGAACTTAAAGAGGACACTTTACGGTTAATCGTCGCTGAGGCACAACCTTTTCCTTTTAAATCTAATAAATAGTGTTCAACATCAAACATATTGACAGCCACAATTTGTTCTATCGTAATCTCCTCAATTTTTTCAACTTGAAAAAAGTCTAATATATCACGTTCATATGAAATAACTGTATATTTACTACTACTTCCTTTTAAATTTAAAAAATGGCGAATAAAATGAGTTTTTTGTCGCTCACCTACCGCTCGATTTTGGGTTAATACTAGTTCCATTACGTTTCACCATCTCTGTTTCATCTAAGTCAAAATTTTAAACGATCTAGATTTTTTATCAGTTTATATAGTATTCCTATCATAACACAAATTTGACCAATTAAAAAGAACCTAAGTGTTTTAAATAGAGATAACTAAATGAGATCATTTAAGTAAAGCACCATAAATCTATGGTGGTTTTTCTATGCTATCTAACACAATAAACATAGATAGTTCAGATACATAAAGCAAGGTAAGAAGGTTAGCAAAACTTTTTTATATAGTGATCCAAATGAATTAGTAGTACCAATCAATGAAGCTATTAAAGAGCAAAATAAAAGGATAACTGCTATACCTCCAAAACAAAGTTTTAGCGAGTCATCCCATGATAAAGTGATTGAATCATTAAAAGACGACTTCAATCGTTAGAAGAAGAAAATAAGAAATAAAAAAAATACTGCCCTACCATTAGCAAAACTGTCAAAATTATAAAAGCCACTCTTTTATTTCAATAGTAATTTAGAAACTATTAAATACATGAAAGAATTAATTAAATAGAAGATTATTAGAGTATAATTTAATTAGAAAGGATACTATCGAATGAAAAAATATCTCTATGGTTTAGTAACATTATTAACACTTGTATCTTTTGTATATTGTATACCTATCTTAAAAGTTAATGAAATTACTTATGTTTTAGCAGAAAATAAAAATTTATCCTTCAGCAGTCTTTCAGCATATGAACTAATTTCGCAATATGATAGGATAATCGAACTCATTCTATTACCTAACATAATCGATTCAGTGAATAGAATCTATGGTGAAAATCAACGTGGTATGGATGAATATGAGATTCTAGAAATTGAACGTGGCTATTATCCTTCTCCATTCGACTATCGTATCACGATTAAATTCAGAACTTATACTCAAGCACATAGTTCCCCCTTTGACGAAAATATAGCAGTTTATGATATAACTGACTTCAATCCATTAACAATAAAAGAAGTTAGTTTTGAACATCATCCACTTGAAGTATGTGACTAAAATTTTAAATAACTAGGCAATAAAAGGCCTGTATCGTTAATTACTTAATAAATTGCGATACAGGCTTTGTTTTATAATAGATTACTTTAGTTATCTACTTTTTAAGGTTTCCAGGTTCTTTTATCTAAAAGTATCTTTTAATTTAACGCCAAGGTAGATTTCCCCTAAAGCAGTCACAATTAAAGCCGTTCCAATAAAATAAGGCGCTGTTATCAATGCTGAAAAAGGTTGAAAGACAACAATGGCACCAAAAATAACTAAAATAGCATTTGAAACGGTATAAATATTGAATCCAAAATATCCATTTCTAATCGAGATAAACATTAAATAAACACCTCGAACAAGAACCCATATTCCATAAATCAAGACTAGAAGATCTAAGGTTGAAATGGGATATAACCATAATACCAGTCCAAATAAAATATTAATGACACCATTAAAGATATAAAACCATTTTCCTTCGCGAGTCCCACTACGAATAATTGTTAAAACCCCAACAATGATAAAGAGTACTGCGATAAGAGTGCTCAAGCTAATAATACTCTGAAGCGGGAAGATAAAAAATAATAATCCAATAATAGCAAAAATGATCCCTTCAATAATAAACATCTTCTCTAAATACGTCGTCATATCTTGACTCCTTTCTATTCAAATGCCTTACATCATCGTTTCATATCACCTTCTCCATTTATTAGAGCAAGATGACTTCTCTTTTCTTGCAATACAACATGATGATCTAATTTTGGAAAACTCGTCATTTAATGAACAGACATCGTATCCTTTATGACAATTGAATATCTTTTAAAATTAAACAACGAGAGACAGTGACTTCATCTTTTCCAAAACCTAAGATTAGTATGTGACAGATAGTGCCATTTTATAATTAGGAAATCGACATCAACTATTGCCCCGTACTCCACGACGATTTAAACGAACATCATGTAAAGCGTTACAGCACAACAATCAATAAAAACCCTTTCAAATTAAGCGTTCTTTCGGTATAATGAAGTGAACATTAAGATGAGGGGGATTTTTATGCGTAAACTTCAAACATTTGAAGCTTATTTAGACACATTTGAAACCATTACAGCTTATTTAAATAAGAGTTATTACCAGGGGGAAAGTCAGTCCTTTCGATTAAAAGATGAAACATCAACGACAACGTTACTGAACATCTTAAAAACAGTCGATGAAGGCGAGTATATGAAATATATCTTAGAAACTCCTATTCTCGAGTTAGGAAAAAACTATAAGGTGACTGATGATCATAACCTAGCTGTGCCACTACAATATGGATATGTTGTCAGAACAAAGGAATTTGATGAGGCCTTTTATTATGATGGACATGATTTAGGTGTAACCTATACGAAGGAAGCTAGTACCTTTAAAGTTTGGTCACCAATCGCAACTCAAGTTAAAGTTGAAGTTCAAACAAAGGATGGGATTGAAACTTACGATTTAACAAAGGGAGATAAAGGAGTTTGGTCGATTACAATTTCTCAAGATTTAGAGCTTGCCTCTTATATTTATCTTGTTAAAGTGAATGGAACATGGAATCAAGCGACGGATCCGTATGCTATTGCCTCTACACCTAATCATCAACGCACGGTGATCGTTGATTCTGAAAAAATCAAAATGGATTCAAAACGTGAATTAGCACCTGAGGTTAAATCATATACTGATGCAATTATTTATGAAATGCATGTTCGTGATTTCTCTGTCCATAAAAATTCAGGAATTAAGCATGTTGGTAAGTTTTTAGGCGTGGTTGAAGAAGGAACAAGAACAAGTCGTGGAACTTTAACAGGTCTTGATTACCTTGTCGATTTGGGTGTCACACATATTCAATTATTACCAACTTATGATTTCGGATCAGTGGATGAGCTTAACCAATTTGAAACTTATAACTGGGGATATGATCCAGTTCAATACAATGTTCCTGAAGGAAGTTATTCAACAGATGTTCATAATCCTTACTCACGCATCATTGAAATGAAACAAATGATTGCTAAATTACATGAAAAAGGATTCAGAGTCATCATGGACGTTGTTTACAACCATATGTTTGACCGTCAAACATCATCTTTTGAAAACATCATGCCAAACTACTATTTCAAACTTGGTGACAATGGTGAAATTTCAAACGGTTCATTCTGTGGAAACGATGTGGATTCATTACGCCCGATGTGTCGTCAATTCATTGTCGACTCTTGTAAAATGTGGGTTAAAGAATATGGATTTGATGGATTCCGCTTCGACTTAATGGGAATTTTAGATACAGAAACAATGAATCAAATCGCTGATGAGTGTCAGGCCATTGATGCTTCAGTCATGGTTTATGGTGAAGGATGGAACATGCCATCCATCATGCCAGAAGAAGCAAAAGCGATGATGTATAATAACAAAAAAATGCCAAAAATCGCCCACTTCAACGATCGTTTTGGACGTGGAATTAAAGGATCTCCATTTGAATATGAAATGTCTGATATTGGATATGGTTTAGGATATACAGGAGACATTAATCGTGCGATGAATGTCGTAGCAGGTTCTTGTACGGACATCGGAATGGAAGCATTATTTGTCGAGCCAACGATGACGTTAAACTATGTTGAATGTCACGATAATATGACATTGTTTGATAAAATTATGTTATCAAACCGTTGTGAATCATTAGAAACACGTTTAAAACGTCAAAAAATGATTACGGCTTTAATTCTGGTCTCTCAAGGCATTGCCTTCTTACATGCAGGACAAGAATTTAACCGCACAAAAGATGGCGATCATAACTCTTACATGTCACCAGATAGCGTTAATCAATTCGACTGGGACCGCAAAGATGAATACATCGAAACGGTAGAATTCGTCAAAGGATTTATTAACTTACGTAAAGAACTTAAAGCCCTACGCTTAAACACAGCAGAAGAAATCAAACAACACGTCACAGTTAACAAATTAGAGGATCGTATCATTGAGTACACCATCTCTGATGTTAAAGCTTATGGACCATACGAAGAAATTAAAATCTTCATCAACCCAACACACACACCACTTCACATTGAATTAAACGATAACTACCAATTAATCGCTAACCAAACAGGCGTACTTAACGAACAATCTACTATCAATCACTTAACAGTTGATGCAATCGAATTAGTGGTTTTAGCAAAATAATATAAAAAGAACGTGCAAGTGAGCACGTTCTTTTTTGTTTCTTCATAGTATTCAACCCAGTTTAAAAACCCCATCACCTCTCCCGTTCCTTGTGATTGAGCACGAATGACTAAGATTTCTCCAGGTGCTAACACCATATCCAATGATGAAATGACGAGTCCAGCAGAAGATCCTTCAGAAACGCCTTGATATAATGAAACTGTTCCCCCAGTAAATGTTGCATCTGTTGAAGCTTCAACAACACTTTGTCCAGCACTAACTGGGGTAAACGTTCCACCTGTTAACGTAGCTCCAGTCAAAATAAAGAACTGGGTTAAATTTGCCGTATTTGTTGCACATGATAAATAATCTAATCGTATTCTCACTACATTAATTTTACCGTTAAAGAGTGAAGCATTGCGTAAGGTAAATAAATGAGTTAAAACACCTGAGTTTTTAGTGAAACCAAACCTCTTAGAGGATTTTTTATCATGGGCAAAAATTGTAAAAGAATCTAATAAAAAAGACCTCATCTATCCTTTAAGTATGCAGGCGAGATCTCCTTTTTGGATAGGTATGCTTACAATTACCTATTATCAATGGGAGATTAATAATGAGGATATAATTCTAAATGGGTATCGATCCATTGTTTCATTTCAAATAACATTTGCTCATAACTAGGGACTTTAAAGCACTCGTCTGCTCGTGTGCAAATTAACGATTTATCGCTGTAATACGTATCATCATGTGAAATAATGAGTTTATCATCTTTAAATAATCGATTAAAAAGTTGTAAGAGTTCATACTTTGAAATGGTTTGAGCATTCACTAAATGATAAATCCCACTTAAATTTCCTTTACTAAAGATTTCTATCGCTTGAGCTAATGCTAAAGTGGTGACACCTGTCCATATCGCATGATCATATCCTTTAATCGGATCAGTCTGTTTCATAAACCAATTAAACAAGCCGATACCGCTAGGATTTAAATCCGGACCAACGATTGAAGTTCGAATAGTTAAATCTTTTGGTCCCTCAATTTCCCCTAGATTTTTAGTCATTGAATAGTAACTTAACCCATCTTTAGGTGAAGTCTCTGTATAACCGCCTGTTACTCCTGAAAATACACAATCCGTACTTAAATGAATGATTTTGGTTTTAGAATTCCGTGTTTGCTCTTGAAGAAAATGCGGAAGATAACTATTTAGTAAGATAGCATCCGATAAATTTTCATCTACCGCATGATTTAGTACACCAATAGCATTAATAATAACATCAAACTCTTGATGAATAACCGTTTTTAAAGTGTCAAAATCTCGTGCATCTAATACGATATTAGTTCCAACTTCATAAGGCGATTTTGTTAAAGTTGTAATAGTATACCCTTTTTCAAATAAATAGGTTGAAATCATATGCCCTGCCATTCCATTTGCCCCTAAAATCAGAAACTTCATGGATTCACCCTCCCCATATTTTTAAGTTCTTCTTGAATATATGGTAAGGTTAATAATTTTTCTTTCACTTCTTCTACGCTCAATCGCGTCGTGTTATGTGAAGTATATGCCTCTTGTTGATGTAGGATTTTATCCGAACTCACTCCACTACCATAATTTAAATCACGATGATCGCATGGAATTCGATAATAATCACCCAAATCTTCCGATACTAACTTCTCTTCACTTGAAACGAGTGTCTCATATAACTTTTCACCATGTCTCGTCCCAATAACTTTCACTTCATTCTCTACGCCAAATAGTTCTTGTAAAGCTTGAGCTAAAACTTCAACTGTACAAGCAGGTGCTTTTTGAACAAAAAGATCGCCATTATTTCCGTATTCAAAAGCAAAGAGCACTAACTTAACGGCTTCCTCCAGACTCATAAGAAAGCGGGTCATTTTGGGATCTGTAATTGTAATGGGTTGGCTAGCCTTTATTTGTTCGACAAATAAAGGAATAACCGATCCCCGAGATGCCATGACGTTTCCATATCTGGTACCACATAAAACGGTTTGATTCTCATTTAATAAACGAGCGCGTGAGACGAAAATTTTTTCCATCATCGCCTTAGACATCCCCATAGCATTAATAGGATAGACTGCTTTATCGGTTGATAAACAAATAACCTTTTTAACGTTACATTCAATCGCTGCATTTAACACATTATCAGTTCCGATAATATTTGTTTTAACTGCCTCTAATGGATAAAACTCACACGAAGGCACTTGCTTTAATGCCGCCGCATGAAAAACATAGTCAACACCTGTCATAACTTCTTTGACACGCTTTTCATCCCGAACATCCCCAACATAAAACTTAAGTTTAGGATTATTATATTTTTTTCTCATATCATCTTGCTTTTTCTCATCTCGGGATAAAATCCGGATTTCTTTTAAACCTTTATCAATAAAGCTCTTTACAACTGTGTTTCCAAATGATCCGGTCCCACCGGTTATCAATAACACCTTGTCTTTAAACATTTCTGTCGCTCTCCTTATTCTCAAACTTTGTTAGTTTAAACAACAATCGTTTACAAATTAGAAAAAAACTTCATTCATCCCTTCTAGACCATCTAGCTATATTACCTAAAAGTTAAATTCTCAAATTTATCATCCATTTTATTTTCTTAAAAAAAGGACACCAGATTCTAATCGGAGATCATTTTGTTTTACGAGTTAAATTTGGTTTAAGTTAGGATTTAAAAAGCTTATTAATCTCCTACTTTAGTTTTATGCCCACCCGAAAGTCTGAAAAAGTATAAGATTATCATTCATCTCTTGAACTTTCACTCATCTGAAGCTTTTTTAAAATTTGGTTAATCGCTTGCTTAAAGTAATAACAAGAATAGAGGCGTTTAGAATAGTCTTCCACCCTTTTAACCATTTGGCGGTAATCTTCTTCAGTAATTAACTCTAATTTATGCTCAATCTCAGATAAAGAAGAAATTGTAAATCCAAGATTATTTTCAATAATAAATGAAGCTTCCGAAGCCTGTTCCCAACAAATTAATGGTAACTTAGCAAGGAGATATAAGGATAGTTTATGTGGTGTTGCAATGGTTGAATAATAAGACACATGCCCAGTACAAGTCTCTTGACTTTCCCCATTCCAGAGTAACCCAAAGCTTCCTTGTAATTTTGCTGGAATTTCCTCTGGACAAAAACTTCCGAAATAAGTGGTATGATGAGATTGAAGGGTTCCGTAAACTTCTGGACCATATAAATTTAATTGATACTCATGAAGATAAGAAGGATCATACAAGAATCGTCGTAAGATTGGATTTAAATTCCCTGCAAACACTACATCATGACTGAATTGACGATCGGGAATAGTCTCATAAATGAAAGGGTCAACGATATAATCAAATAATCCTAAAACAATCATTTCACTCTTGACTCCATGCTCCCTAAGCCAGCCTTTCATCTTCTCATTATGAACAATCAAAAAATCTGCTTCGTTAAAAAGTCGTATTTCGGGCTCTAATTTAGAGTCATCTCCATCATGCAAACATGAAATATCATTAATAAATAACACTGTTTTAATATTATGGCTTGAACAAAAGTGAAACATTTGTTCTTTCCATAGATGCGTAAAAGTATATTGAATAAAAACTAAATCATCCATCCTTAAGGTTGCACCTGGACTTTGCAACAACTCTTGAATGGAATGACAACCCAATTTTTTCAAAAATGTATTAAAGTCATTTCTAGGTTTACTTCCAGCGGTATGCGTTTGATAAAACATCTCTTCAATATAATAAAGACTCAACTTCGATTCTCCTCTCTTTCAGACCACCGTTGGTCCTATTACTGTTGTTTGGAATCATCCATCTATTGAATATGTTATTTTAATTCATACAGGATATCATCCTCGTTTTCTATCTATAAATTAAACGCCGGTATTATATAGTATGAAGGGACCATCATAAACGTTATATAAACAATGCCAAACAAGCGATTAAAATATCTCTAGGTCTTTTGAGTATAATCTAAACCATTAGCTTTTAAGAAGATGTCAGATGAGCAAGAAGTTATTTACACCGTAAGAGATTCAACAACTCAAACAAAACGAATAGGTTCAGTCAGTGTCTAAAAAAGGATTACTTATACGAAAGAATTTAAGGAAAATTTTATGACGAGGAGTGAAAAAGGAAAGTTTCCACGAGAGATCTTCGACTACTATCGATTAAATGTTAAGATACTTGGCATGCAGTATCTGAATCCTTCCGCTAAAATCAAAATTTTCATCACAACCTCTTCCACCTGGATTAATCGATATCTATCAAATTTTATATTTTATCTCATTTAAACAAATAAAAGATCTCATAAGAATTTAAGCTTCAACTCTGTCAGAACTGCTTTTTTATCATATTTACTTATTTTAAAGCAGTAGCTAAGGCTTGTTTAAAATAAACGCCTGAAGCAATATTTATCGAGTATGGCGTCATATGATCAACCATGTATGCATAATCTTCATTTGAGATTTCATTTAGTTTAGCTTCTATTTCATCTAATGTTGAAATGACAAAGCCAAGTTCATGCTCTAATACAAAAGTTGCTAGCTCTGTTCCTTCAAAACAAATGAGAGGTCGTTTAGTTAAAAGATATAAAGATACCTGCCATGAATCTATTGTTGTATGAGGGAATACTAATCCAAAACTTCCTTCTAACTTAAGTGGAGTCTGTTCAAGATCAAACTCACCTTTATAAATTAAGTGTGTTCTTTCCTGTACTGTTTTTTTCCCATATACATTTAAGGTGAATGAATGATTATCGTTCCAATCATCAAGTATTTCATCATCTTCGACGAGAATAACGTTTTTTGAAAATGTGGGAACTACTAGTTCTTGATTTATTAAATAATCAAGATGCTCTCGTACAAGTAGTTGACAGTAACACCCCTGTTCAATTAATTTAGTTTTCAGATCGTGACTCATCACAATCAGCCTTGAGGCTTGATTTAACTGAATCATTTCATTTAAATCCTCCACTTGATGCACGACTAAAATCGTCTTTAAATTTAACGTACAACAACTATTGAAAATTTTTTCAACATTCGAGCTAAATGGATACTGAAACAAAACGGTATCAAAAATAGAAAAATTAAAGTTTCCAAGTTCTAACTCCCGATTCAAGGAATGAAAGCCCATCTGATGAAAGATTGTATTGATATCAGTTCTAAATTTATGAAGTGGCGTTGTTGATTCTTCAATAAAATAAATTCGTCCACTAGATTTAATCTGATTACTTACTAACCGATATAAATTCTCATATTTAGTTGCTAATCCTAACTGACCTTTTTGTTTTAAAATGTAACTTAAACGGTAAAGGCTGAGTGGCGTTAACTGTTTAGATAAGACTTTAAATAAATAAACTAAGCTTTGGTCATACTGACACTGATCAAATAATTGATGGGCCTTAACATAATCCAAATCTTCAGGTGAACTCGAAATATCATCTACGCCTAAAATTAATCCAATAATATAATAAACAAAGCGTTCGTTATTAAAGTAAAAACCAAGTTCTAATCGATAACTTTCATCGATGGCTGGATTTTTAATGATTAATTGTTTAGCTTCTTCTAGTTCACCTTTTTTATAATGTTCTTTCACCCTGATTAACAAGACTCTATCAATTTGGTTTGATGTGAAATGATAGGTCTTTTTTAACTTTTCAATTAATGATTGATTAGCTGATTCATCCAAATATAATAACGCCTTTTGATAATGTGATACTGTTAATGATAACTGCTGCTGGCGCTCTTCAATTTTTCCTAACTTTAAATAAGGCCTTGCATCTTTTGAATAAACCATCGTCATATCATTCAGGATGTTTTTAGCTACTGAGATTTTCCCTAGATAAAGATAAAGTTGAGCTAACATTAACTGAATGTCAATGTCATTTTTGACTCGGGGAATGAGTCCATTTAGATATGTAATCCCTGCTTCTAAGTCTCCACTCACTAAGACCTCGTGAATATAATGCCGCACTTCTTCTTTTTCTTTTAAAATAAACTGTTGGTAATAGGATGCCTGTAAGTATTGAGTTAAGAGGGTTCCTTTTGGATTCTTTTGAATTAATTGATCACCATTCTTCGTTAATCCATCTTCCAAATAATTAGCAATATAAATAATATCATTAAACCATCTGATTTTTAAGCCGTCACTCGCAATATGAAACCAAACCACTGATTCAGTGATAAAATTTTCTCCTTGAATTTCAGGAAACTTATATTTTTTTAAAACAGATGTATAAAACACCTCTGCTTTATCTCCCTCTATTTGATATTTTTCACGTTCAAGTGACGTGGCATCCACGTATTCGCTCTCAAACGTTCTCCCAATTAATTGATGATCACTAAATCCTTTATTCCCAGCAACACCCGCATATCCAGGCTTTCCTTGAATCGATTGTTCCCAAGTTATTATTTTTTCAATCGCATCATTAGTTAAATAATCATCAGAATCCACAATGCAAAAAAGATCGCCACGCGCTAAATCACAGGCTTTGTTAATCGCCCGATGCTTTCCACCATTTTTAACTCGTAAATAAATAATCTCAAAATCGATTTCTGTTTCAATCCAAGGAAAAATCAACTGATAAGTATCGTCACTCGATCCATCATCAACAATAATCCATTCCATGGGTTTGACTGTTTGTCCTCTTAAGGATTCATACAATCTTTCTAACGTATACCGACGATTATAAGTCGATGTAAAAACCGTTACTTGACAATATCCCAAGACACTCTCTCCTTTCATCGTTAACTCAGTAAAAGACTCTGAATTGCTTCGACTTGTTTTTTGTAACAAAAATTTTTTCCCCGTTGTTTAGCTCGCATCGTTAATTCAAAATACATCACTGTATTTGATAACACATAATAAATTCCATTAAATAAAGATTGCATATCATTATGAACTAAAATACCACTTTTTCCATTTTCTAAAAGCTCTTTATTGCCCCCGCAATCCGTAGCAACAACCGGTAATCCTAAAATAAGAGCTTCAATCACCGCCGAACTTAATCCTTCAACATACGATGAGCAAACAAATAATTGACACTGTTTCACGATTTGATACGGATTATCGGTATAACCCACTAACGTTACACAGTCATTTAACTCATGTTCATTAATCAATGCTTCTAATTCGTTTCTTTTCTGACCTTCACCAACGATGATTAATCGACATTTAAAGCCTAATTCTTTTAGTTTCTTTTGAATCATTAATAAACGATCATAACCTTTTTCTTGTGCTAATCGTCCAACGGAAACGATTTTAAATTCCTCTCCTAAATCTCCTAGATAAGCCTGGTTGGCCTTCTCTTGAATTTCGATTTCATTAATTGGATTATATCGAACAAAAACATTATCTTTGATGCCGAACTTTTCTACAAATGCCTCCTTAGCCCCTTCAGAAACACAAACAATTTGATCAAATTTTTCATAGCATCCCTTATGCTCTTCAAAATCTTTAAAACATAAATCGGCACCTGTATGTTTAATTAAATCCGTATGAACCCAGGCCACTTTTTTAGCCTGCTTATTGGGTGAATAAGCAATAATCCGCGTTGAGTGATCTTCTAAAAAGGCAACTTCAATATCATATACCTCATTAATCACCGCTTGACTGAATTCTTCATGATTAAGTGTGCTTAAATAATGATAATATGCCTTTAATTGCTCAGCTTCTTCAATACTACTTGCCACTTGCTTATAAATCGTTTTATACGTCGCATACTGTTTAATTTCATCAATATAAATCCCTTGATGGTAGATGGTTTGTACCGTAATATCAAAAATATCTTTATCCATCTCCTTAACTAAATTTAAAAGAACCTTTTCCGCCCCTCCTCCAAGTAGGGTTCCAATCATAAATAAAACTCTAACCTTTCTAGACTCGTTCTTTTTCTCTTTAAATTGATGAATACTGCTGCTTAAAATGTTTTCGAGTAACTCAGCTCCATGGTCATTATTTAATTTTTTTGCGGTTTGAATCCCATTGTTAATTAATTGATGACGTAGCTCATGATTAGTTAGTAATTCTTTTAAATGCGCAGTTAATTCAAAAATAGTATTTGACGTTGCAATTAAGGCATTTTCTTGATGAATAGCATATTGATGAATCCCACCACAATCAGTAGTAATCACTGCCACACCAGAGGCCATCGCTTCAAGAGGTGGCATTGGACAACATTCATACAAAGAACAACTGAGTAAAATATCTGATTCACGATAAATTCGTGCAAGTTCAGTCTGAGAGACATTCACAAAATAATTAATTTCAAAAGGTAACGGACTCGTTTGCGGCTGAACTTGACATGCCCAATTCACCTTAAAACGTAATCCTTGTGACCAGGCATTGACTAGAACCTGTAACGCTTTGGTAAATCCTTTAAACGCTAACAGTGGATTTCCAACTAATAAGATAGTTAATAAATCATCTGGTTCTTTTTCTTTTGGATAATAAACGTGCGTATCAATAAAGATGGGTAACACATATGATTCCTTATGAAATCGGGCTTTAACAATATCATGAACATAATTAGAATCTGTAGCATAACAAATATCTTGATTAAATTGATGCTTCAGTGACTCTCGAATCATTGCTTCATGCGTTTTATCTTTCACATCTCCGTATAAATATTCATGCCCTTGTTCCCAGTACACCACAGGAACTCTATCATTTTTCAATTCTTCAACCTGATTATAAAAACCAGCAAAAATAACATCGATATCTTTTAAATACATTTCATACGATTCATGTGGCTTAAGAATGAACTCTTGATCGGGGACAAAGTCTTCTACCCAATCTGGAACTACTTTCTCATAATTTCCACGAATCATCACACTAATCTGATGGCCTCTTTTTTGTAAAGCCTTCATTTGTTCATATAACATCTTCAGTCCACCCGTTAAATTTCGATGCGGAAGAACATATAAAATAGAAAGTGACTGATGACACGTTGACCACTCTAAAGGTCGGACTTCTGAAACGGCAGATGAGGGATAAATTTTAATGAGTTTCTGTTGGGATTGACCTAGATTAAAAAAAGAAAGGTCAAAATCTTTAAAATCTTGGAGAGTCCAAATATTTTGGGGAAATTCCTCCTCAATGATAAAATAAAGATTTTTTTTCATTTGTTTGACTAATTTATTTAATAAGGCTAATCCTTCCTCTTTACTGAACGTGTTAAATATCATTGAAATAAAAATCGTATCATATTCAAATGCTAAACTATCTAATCCATTCATAAAAAAAATACGATGATAATATCCTATCGCTTCACAGTTAATCATCACATTTTCTAATTGACACAGATCAATCGTATAATTTAAATTAGGATTTAAACTTTTTAAAATCGGTGCTATTAAGTCATGTCCTGTTGTTAACTCCAGTAGATGATCCCCGTCATGTAAATCTAAAAAACTAGTTAACTCCATCATGGATGTTAATTCTTTATTCATAGCAACCTTCCTTTCTTAACTATGAATCTTATCGTTAAAAATACCGATAACTAATAAATCATATGATTAAATCCCTCTAAACTTTACATAAAAAGTCAAACAATCGCCATTGTTTGACTTTTTATGTAACTGTTATGTTTAATTTTGTTTCCTCTTCATCCATAAAACGATGATTGAGCCATTGATCGCCACGTAAACGAATCACATAAAGGATGCTTCGAACGGCCCAATCAACGAACATCGCAATAAAAATTCCTGCCACTCCCCAACCTAGTACCACTCCAAATAAGTAACCCAATCCTACTCGAAACATCCACATTCCAATGATGGCCGTCATCATCGTATACTTTCCATCGCCTGCTCCTTTTAAGCCACCAGGTAAAACAAAAGAAAAAGCCCAGATTGGTGTAGCTAGTGCGTTAAGTTGAATCAAGCGAGTGGCACAACTTAACACCTCTGAATTATCCGTATAAAGCGCAACAAAATACCAGACAGTCGGAATAGAAAAAGCGCCCAAAATAACTAAACAAACAACCCCGAAGCGGGTAATAAAACGAAGAGTATCTCTTGCTAAAGCCGTTTCTTTACGACCAATTTCTTGCCCTACAATTGTGGTTGCCACAGTCGTTAATGAATTTCCTGGAATGTTAATCAAATTAATAATAGAATTAGCGATTGAGTTCGAAGACATGGCAATGGCCCCTATCCCCCCAATAAACACTTGTGTCAGTAATTTACCTAAGTGGAAAATAATAGATTCGATTCCCGCAGGTACCCCTACATAAAAGATCTGACGTAAATAATTAAATTGTGGACGATACAATTGGATTTTTCCAAACTGAATGGCCTTCTTCCCCTTTATTAAAATCCACATCACATAAAGGGTTCCAATCACACGAGCTAAAGAAATTCCTAAGGCTGCACCGACAATCTCCCATTTAAACACATATAAGAAAAGATAAGTTAAAAGAATATTAAAGATATTAGCGACGACATTACTAATCGCTGCTATCTTTGTATCCCCAGCACCTCTTAAAATTCCATTAGCCATTAAAGTTAAGGCCATAAATGGAAAGCTAAATAATACAATACTAAAATAAGTAATTCCATACTCCATCACTTGAGGTTCTACTCCGTGATAAACAAGTTGAATTAAGGGTCGATTAAATACGAGTAACAATATCATAATAAAAATGGAAATAAAGGTTGTTGATATACTACCTTGCATCGTAACCTCATTTGCTTTTGCGTAATCGTTACGCCCAACATATTGTGCGACCACAACCGTCCCCCCCATAGCAAATGATGTAAATACTGAAATAAATAAATAGCACCTATTATAGTTTGATTCACATCAAAACGATATGAGCTTATGCCACATTAAAAATTAATTAAATGACATTTTACCTTGTTTCGTCGATACAAAAAAAGAGCACCATGAGTTGATGCTCTTTTTGTTTTTACTGTTATTTAACGTGCTAACCAACCACCATCGACAGCTATCGTATATCCATTGACATAATCACTTGCTGAGCTTGCTAAAAAGACAACAGGTCCTTTTAAATCTTCTGGTGTTCCCCAACGATCAGCTGGAATACGTCCTAAAATTTCTGAACTACGAGATTCATCAGCACGAAGTTGTGCTGTATTAGCTGTCGCCATATATCCTGGAGCAATCGCATTAATATTAATCCCATGTTTTGCCCATTCATTGGCCATTAACATTGTAATCCCTTTTACCCCTGACTTACTCGCTGTATAAGATGGCACACGAATTCCACCTTGGAATGATAACATCGATGCAATATTAATAATTTTTCCACCTGTTCCTTGTTTCATAAATTGATTGGCTGCCGCTTGACAGAAGAAGAAAACAGATTTTAAGTTTAAATTAATGACGTCATCCCAATCT
The DNA here is from genome assembly GCF_001543345.1 of Turicibacter sp. H121. Classification (NCBI taxonomy): domain Bacteria; kingdom Bacillati; phylum Bacillota; class Erysipelotrichia; order Erysipelotrichales; family Turicibacteraceae; genus Turicibacter; species Turicibacter sp. H121. The sequence continues at coordinate 2,620,683 of NZ_CP013476.1, forward strand.
TTTTCTGAAAACTTAACTGAATCCTCACGACGAATAATTCCTGCATTATTGACTAAAATGTCGATATGTCCAAACTCAGCAATTGCTTGATCAATAATGGATTGAATTGGATCAGTTGACATTAAATTTGCTTCAATCGTTAAACAACGGCGTCCAACTGCTTCAACGGCTGCCTTAACTTCATCCATTGAACTAATTCCTACAGCGACAATATCAGCACCTGCTTCAGCTAATCCGACTGCCATTCCTTGTCCTAGTCCAACAGCTGCTCCTGTAACGATTGCTACTTTTCCATCTAACTTAAATTGTTCTAAAATCATACTATTCCCCTTTTCATTTTATCGTTTCATTCCAACTGAACCCGTTTGGCTCATTAAATCTTTGACTTCTTGATCGTGAGTTAATAAAACATCTCCATTCATCGTATGTTTTAGAACCCCACATGCTAATCCGTAATTTAATGCTTCCTGATATGTTTGACGGTTTAAATCTAATTCATTTAACACGCCTGCCACAAACGCATCTCCCGCTCCGACACGGTCAATAATTTCAAATTGATACGTTTGATTGGTGGTATACACATCACCCGTTTTGGTATAGCAGTACGCACTTAAACAGTTTTGATGAGTGGATTGTTGTTCACGAACTGTTCCAAAAACAGCTTGACAGTGACTGTTAGCCATGAAGTAATGAAATACAGCTTTACGCTTAGCATCTACTGATTCAAAGGCTTGCTCTAAGCGGTATCCACCAATGGTTTCAATATCATATAAGCTTCCAAAAACAATATGAACATATGGTAAGATTTCACGAATCACCGTAGACGCTTCTTCAACAGTCCATAATTTTGCACGATAATTAAAATCAAAACTAATCGTTAATCCACGTTCAAATGCCACTTTAACTAACTCAAGTGTAAATTCTCTAATCTCTTTTCCTAAAGCTAGGGTAATTCCACTGACATGTAAATGAGTACGATCTGATAAAACTTCATCCATATCAAGCGTATTTGCTTCCATCTGGGCAATGGCTGAATATTTTCGGTTATAAATAACATTCGAAGCGCGTAACGAATAACCTACCTCAACGTAATAGCTTCCTAATATGTCACCTTTAAGTTTAGTTGGTGTTAAATCCATTCCATATTGTCTGAGTGAACGATAAGCAGCAATTCCTAATGGATTATCAGGTAATACTGTCGCAAATCGAACATCATGGCCGAAATTCGCTAAAGCGATCGCGATATTTGCTTCGCTCCCCCATACGTGACATTTAAACTTCGGCATTGTTCTAATTTATCATGAGCCGGTGGAGTTAGACGTTGCATAACCTCCCCCAAGGTTACAAAC